>NZ_JBYRRL010000002.1:0-1550071 GCF_058833805.1 Streptomyces sp. B8-7
GATTTTCAGTGATCTTCTAGCTAGGGGTGCCCGGCGGTGCACGGCGGGGGGGTGTCCCGCGCCGAGCCGCCCCCGCAGCCCCGCACGCCCCGAGGCATATCCGCCCACAAGCACCCCCACCCTCCCCTTCCGTACCGATGACTGCGTGACCGGTCCCTCGCAGCCGGTGCGCCCCCGTAGGATGGACGGCATGGCCAAGACCAGTACGACGACCCAGGGGCTGCGTGCGGCGATCGAACGCAGCGGCTACTACCCGGCCCTCGTGGCCGAGGCGGTGGAGGCCGCCGTGGGCGGCGAGCCCGTCCGGTCGTACCTGGTCCACCAGGAGACCACGTTCGACCAGAACGAGGTCCGCCGGCACGTCACCGTGCTCGTCCTGACCGGCAACCGCTTCATCGTCAGCCACACCGACGAGCAGGCCGCCGACAGCACCTCCCCGACGCCGTACGCCACCACCTCCACCGAGTCGGTCAAGCTCGACCGGATCTCCTCGGTGGTCGTCAGCCGCGTCGTGGCCAACCCCGAGCAGTACGCCCCGGGCACCCTGCCGCGCGAGGTCGTGCTGACCATCGGCTGGGGCGCCGTCGCCCGGCTCGACCTGGAGCCCGCCGCCTGCGGCGACCCCAACTGCGACGCCGACCACGGCTACACCGGCAGCTCCACGGCCGACGACCTCAGCCTGCGCGTCAGCGAGGCCGGGGACGGCCCCGAGACCGTGCGCCAGGCGCTCGTCTTCGCCCAGGCCATCTCCGAGGCCACCGCGGACACCGCCCGCTGATGTCCCACCCGTCTCCCGCCCACGACCGCGACCGGTCCGCTTCCGTACCTCCCGGCTCCCCCTGGCCCTATCCGGAGCCCCTGGCCGTCGGCTCCGCACCGGTGCCCGCGTACGGCAGCGGCTCCCTCGCCGACCTGCTGCCCACGCTCGCGGCGGGCATGGGCGTGCCCGGCACGACCGCCGCCATCCCCGAGCTGGCCCCCGCCGACCGCGCCTGCGTGTTCCTGATCGACGGCCTCGGCTGGGAGCAGCTGGCGGCGCACCCCGGTGAAGCCCCCTTCATGGCGTCGCTGCTGGCCCGCTCCCGCGGCGGCACCGGGCGCCCGATCACGGCCGGCTACCCGGCCACCACCGCCACCTCGCTCGCCTCCGTCGGCACCGGCCTGCCGCCCGGCGCGCACGGCCTGCCCGGCTACACCGTGCGCAACCCGGACACCGGCGAGCTGATGAACCAGCTCCGCTGGCAGCCGTGGACCGCGCCGGGCCCCTGGCAGCCGTACCCCACCGTGTTCCAGCTCGCCCACGACGCCGGTGTGCACGCCGCGCAGGTGTCGTCCCCGGCCTTCCGGAACACCCCGCTCACCCAGGTCGCGTTGAGCGGCGGCACCTTCCACGGGCGGCTCACCGGTGAGGAGCGGGTCGACTGCGCGGCCGAGCAGCTGGCCGCCGCCGACCGCGCCCTGGTCTACACGTACTACGCCGAACTCGACGGCGCCGGGCACCGCTACGGCGTCGCCTCCGACACCTGGCGCGGCCAGCTGATGTACGTCGACCGGCTCGTGCAGCGCCTCGCCGAGCAGCTCCCGTCGCGCAGCACGCTCTACGTCACCGCCGACCACGGCATGATCGACGTGCCCTTCGGCGAGCCGCACCGCATCGACTTCGACGAGGACTGGGAGCTCCAGGCCGGCGTCACCCTGCTCGGCGGCGAAGGCCGCGCCCGGCATGTCTACGCGCTGCCCGGCGCCGAGAACGACGTCCTCACCTGCTGGCGCGAGGTGCTCGGCGAGCAGTTCTGGGTGGCCTCGCGGGACGAGGCGATCGCGGCGGGCTGGTTCGGCCCGCGGATCGACGAGCGGGTGTACGCCCGGATCGGCGACGTCGTCGCGGCGGCCCGGGACGACGTCCTGATCATCGCCTCCGAGCGGGAGCCGAAAGAGTCCGCGATGGTCGGCAACCACGGCTCGATGACCCCGGCCGAGCAGCTCGTGCCCCTCCTCGAAGTCCGCACCTGACCCCTGCCGCACCCGACCGTGTTCCCGTCACCGTCCCCGTCACCGTCGCCCTCACCGTCCCCGTCACTGTTCCCAGCGCCGTTCCCAGCGCCGTTCCCAGCGCCGTTCCCGGCGCCGTTCCCGGCGCCGTTCCCGGCGCCGTTTCCGATCCGTCGCCGCTCCTGACCCGCCGCCGTCCCCTGCCCCACACCGGCCCCACCGAAAGGCGCTCATCTCCCCATGCCCGAGCTGGTGTTCTTCTCCGGAACCATGGACTGCGGGAAGTCGACACTCGCTCTGCAGATCGAGCACAACCGCTCCGCGCGCGGCCTCCGGGGCGTCATCCTCAGCCGCGACGACCGGGCGGGCAAGGGCAGGCTGTCCTCGCGCCTGGGCCTGGTGACGGACGCGGTGGAGGTCACCGACGGCATGGACCTCTACGGGTACCTCGTCGACGTGCTCTCGCAGAGCGGCCGCGCGGACTACGTGATCGCCGACGAGGCGCAGTTCCTGGCGGAGGAGCAGATCGACCAGCTCGCCCGCGTGGTCGACGACCTGGGCCTGGACGTGTACGCCTTCGGTATCACCACCGACTTCCGCTCCAAGCTGTTCCCCGGCTCGCAGCGGCTCGTCGAACTCGCCGACCGGGTCGAGGTCCTCCAGGTGGAGGCGCTGTGCTGGTGCGGCGCCCGCGCCACGCACAACGCCCGCACCGTCGGCGGGGAGATGGTCGTGGAAGGCGCCCAGGTGGTCGTCGGCGACGTCAACCGGTCCGCCGACGAGATCGGCTACGAGGTCCTGTGCCGCCGCCACCACCGCCGCCGTATGACGGCGGCCGCCGCCCGCGCGGCCGCGCTCTCCCCGGACGTGCTCCCGGTGCAGTCGGTCTGACCGGCGGCCGTCCGGGCCGCCTCCTCCGGCGCCCCGGCCTGCTGGCGGCCCGGCCTGCTGGCGCCCCGACGGCGCCGGCTGTCCCGCCCGCCCGGCCGACCGCCGCGCAGGAGCCCGGGCTCAGGCGCTGCTGCTGTGGATCAGGGCGAAGCGGGCACCCTCCGGGTCGGTCACCGTCGCCACCCGGCCCCACGGTCCGTCGTGCGCCGGGGCGAGAACCTGTCCGCCGAGGGCGGCGAGCCGGGTGAGGGCCTCGTCGACGTCGGCGACCTCGAAGTACGTCAGCCAGTGCGGGCCGCGGTCCCTGGGCAGTGCCGGGCCGAGGCCGCGGATGTTGACGACCGGGCGGCCCTCCAGCAGCAGGGTCACGTCGTCGTCCGCGGCCGCCGGGTCCGCGGGGCGGCGCTCGAAGCCGAAGACGTTCTCGTAGAACTTGAGGACGCCCGCGGACTCGAAGGTCAGCAGCTCGTTCCAGGCAGGGGTGCCCGGCAGGCCGGTGGCCGTCATACCGAGGTGCGCGGCCGCCTGCCAGATGCCGAACACCGCGCCCGCCGGGTCCGAACCGATGGCGAGGCGCCCGGCCTCCGCCGCGTCCAGCGGGCCCACCCCCACGGTGCCGCCGCACAGCCGGACGGTGTCGGCCGTCTGGTCCGCGTCGTCCGAGGCCAGATACGGCGTCCAGGCGATGGGCAGCTGCCGGTCCGGGGGCAGCTGCCCGATGCCGGCCACCTCCTGACCGTCCAGCACGGCCCGTACGTACGGTCCGAGTTGCTGCGGTCCCGGCTGGAACTCCCAGCCGAACAGGGCCCCGTAGAACTCCTGGGTCGAGGGCAGCCCGTGCGCCATCAGGCTCACCCAGCAGGGCGTGCCGGGCGTGTACCGGGCGTGTGCTGCGCCGTGCCGGCCGGCCGAACCCCGTGCCTCGGTCATCGTCACTCTCTCCTCGGCCCCTTCGCGGTGGCCGTGTCGCCTTCGCTCTGCGGTGTCCCGGTGCCGATGCTCGCACCACCCGTGGTGCGGTGCGCCTCGGGCGCGCCGCCGCGCTGCGGGCCGGGGAGCCGCCGCCACGCCGGAGAGTGCCCGGCGTGACGTTTCCCGGCCGTTACGGTGCGATGGCCGACGGGTGGAGATCGGCTGTACAGCATGTGCCCGGTCCCGTACGTCCGGTGACCGAGCAGGCCCGGCGGAGCAGAGTAGCCGGACCTGGACGCCGCGGCCACCCCGTGCGCGAGGATGGTGGCCATGAACGCCATCATCTCCGCACCCGAACTCGGCAGCGCACTGACGGGCGGGAACCCGCCGGCCGTGCTCGACGTCCGCTGGCAGCTCAGCACGGCCAAGGCCGCGGGCGAACCGCCCTTCGACGGCCGCGCCGCGTACGCCGCCGGGCACATCCCCGGTGCCGTGTACGTCGACCTGGACCGGGAGCTGGCCTCCGAGCCGGGCCCGGGCGGCCGTCATCCGCTCCCGGACGTGGGGGACTTCGGTGCCGCGATGCGCCGGGCGGGCGTGTCGTCCGCGCGGCCGGTGGTGGTGTACGACGGCGGGCGCGGCTGGGGAGCCGCCCGGGCCTGGTGGCTGCTGCGGTGGACCGGTCACCCCGACGTGCGTGTCCTGGACGGCGGGTTGCCTGCCTGGGCGGGGCCGCTGTCGACGGGTGAGCACACGCCCGCAGCGGGCGACTTCCGGCCGGACACCGGCGGCGTGGGCCTGCTCGACGCGGACACGGCCGCCGAACTCGCCCGCTCCGGTGTGCTGTTCGACGCCCGGGCCGGTGAACGCTACCGGGGCGAGAGCGAGCCGATCGACCCGGTCGGGGGACACATCCCCGGCGCCGTGTCCGCCCCGACCGACGACAACGTCGCGCAGGACGGCCGGTTCCTGCCCGCGGAGGTCCTCCGGCGGCGCTTCGAGTCGCTCGGCGCCACGGACGGCACCCGGGTCGGCGTCTACTGCGGTTCGGGGGTCTCCGGGGCCCACGAGGTGCTCGCCCTCGCCGTGGCCGGCATCCCGGCGTCCCTGTACGTCGGTTCGTGGTCGGAGTGGTCGGCCGACCCGTCCCGGCCGGTGGCGGTGGGTCCGGACCCGCAGTAGCCGGGCGCGGCACCCCGTCCGGCCGGCCCCGCTTCGGGCCTGCCCGCCTTCGGCAGGCCCGCGTCGCGTGCGGTCGCCGCGGCCCCCGGCCGCACGGGTCCGGACCGTCGGTCGCGGGCTTCCGCCACGCGTCCCGGGCCGGTTGCGCGCGGGCGCTACTCCTGCTTCTTGCGGCGTGTGCCGAAGACGATCTCGTCCCAGCTGGGGACCGCGGCGCGGCGGCCCGGGCGGACGCCGTCGGCTTCGGCCTGCCGGTCGGTGGCGCCGACGAGGCGGTCCCGGTGGCTGCCGACGGAGCGGGGCATGAGGACGTCGGCGTACGCGGACCCGGCCGAGGCCGCGGGGGCGGGCGGCTCCTCCGCGACGGGCTCGTCGACCGGTTCCTCGGCGGGTTCCGCCGGACGCTCGGGCACCACCAGGTCGCCGCGGAAGCTCGGCACCGCCTCCAGCAGGCTGGTCAGCGAGTCCCGTTCGCCCGTGCTCTCCTCGGCGGACTCCGCCGCCGCGGGCAGGCTCGGCCGCTCGCGGTCGGGGGTGCGCTCCAGCGCACGGTCGCGGGGCAGCCGGGCGATCCGCGGCACGAACGGGAAACTGGGCTCCGGCGCGCCGAGGTCGTCGGACTCGCCGATCAGTGAGCGCGCCTCGGAGTCGACGGCCTGCACGAGCCGCCGGGGCGGGTCGTAGGTCCAGCTCGCCGAGTGGGGCTCGCCGGCGACCCGGTAGACCAGCAGCACCTCCCAGGTGCCGTCGTCGCGGCGCCAGGAGTCCCACTGGACGGTGTCCTTCTCGGCGCCGCGCAGCAGCAGCCGCTCCTGGACGGCCTCGCCGAGCGGCGGGCCGGAGTTCTCGCCGGGGCGGCGTACGGGGGTCTTCCGGGCTCGTTCGGCCATGAAGGCGCGCTCGGCGAGCACCGGGCCCTCGAACCGCCGCACGCGGTCGACGGGGATGCCGGCCATCTGGGCGACCTCTTCCGCGGTCGCACCGGCGCGTATCCGCGCCTGGATGTCGCGGGGGCGGAGGTGGCTCTCCACCTCGATCTCGATCTGGCCGAGGCGGGGACGGTCGCCGCGCACGGCGGCGCGGAGCCGTTCGTCGATCGGAAGCGTGTACTCCGTACTGTCCGCAGCCTTCAGCACCAGCCGTGTGCCGTCATTGGAGACGGCCACGACACGCAGTTCGGGCATGGGGACCTCCCGGGTGGTGCCTGCCGACGTCACGTGCGTCGCTGCTTCCGCTAGTCGAGTGTGGCCTGCCCGGGTGCAGCCTGCCACAACCTTGCCGAGTTGCCCGGCGTGTCGGGCGCGGGCCCTGGGCCGCCGTTATGGCACGGTTACCTGTTCGCAACGCTAAGTGACCAACTCCGTCACCCTGTGCAACAAGCCTCCTCCCGGCGGTTCTTGAAGGTTCCGGACATGCTGGCAGGAGGCCGGGCCCAGGGTTCGCAACAGTACTCCATTCGGGCCATCTCCGTGGATGGGCACGCCGCCCGACTTCCCCCTGGAGAGGGGTGGCGGGGCGCCTTGACCGGATTTCCTGATCTTGTGCGTGGCGTACTTCACGTCATCGACAGAAACGGAACCATCCGTTTCGTCCGTACGTCCCCCTCTCGTACAGTCCGTCGGTCAAGTGCGGGAATGGGAGGCGGGATCCAGGAATGCGTGAAAGGCCCGACAGCCCCGAAGGCTCCGACAGCCCTGGCGGCTCCGGCAGCTCCGGCGTGCCCGTGGGCTCCGGCGGCGGAGTCCGGCCGACGGCCGGGGAGGCAGGCCCACCGAGTGCCGGGGAGGAGGCGGGACGCCGGCGCCTCGACCTGAGCGTGCCGCAGGTCGCGGGCAGTGCGGTGGCCGCGGTGGTCGCGGCCAAACTGGCCTCCTCCTTCGGGGTGTACGGCACGATCCTGGGCGCCGGTGTCGTGAGCGTCGTCGCCACCTGCGGCGGCAGCGTCTTCCAGCACTTCTTCACGCGTACGGGTGAGCAGTTCCGCGGCGCGACGGCGGGCGGGCGCGGCCCTGAGCCGCAGACGCCCCCCGCCCCGGGCGAGTACGGCGCGGCGACCGTGCACCGCGCCCGGATCCGCAGCTGGCGGCGGCCCGTGATCGCCGCGGCGGTGGTCTTCGGCGTCACCATGGCCGGCATCACCGTGTACGAGGCGATGTCCGGCAGCAGCTTCAGCGGCGGCACGGGCACCACCGTCGGCGACGCGTTCACCGGACACGGCGCGGGCTCCTCGGACACCCCGGACGGGCCGGCCGGCCCCGGAGACGGTGCCGGATCCGGCGGGAGCGGCGGGGGATCCGGCGACGGCACCGCCACCCCCGGGTCCGGCGGTACCCCCTCGGACGGTCCGTCGGACCCGTCCGCCCCGGACGGCGGCGGCACCCCCGGCTCCGGCGGCGACGGCGGCAGCTCCGGCGAGCCGACACCCGCACCGGGCGAGAGCACCGGTGGCGACGGCAGTGGCGACGGCAGCGGCGACGGCGGTGCCGACGGCGGTAGCGGCGACGGCGGTGGCGACGGCGGCGGTGGCGACGGCGGTGGCGACGGCGGCGGGACCCCCGGCACCGCTCCCGGGAGCTCTACGACCCCAGAACCCGGCGCAGATAGCCGTTCTGGAACAGCCGCTGCGGATCCAGCCGGTCCCGCAGCGCGGTGAACTCCGCGAAGCGCGGGTACACCCGCGCGAGGTACTCCGCGTCACGCGTGTGCACCTTGCCCCAGTGGGGCCGGCCCTCGTGCGCGGTGAAGACGCGCTCGGCGGCGGTGAAGTACGCCTGGTAGGGCGTGCCGCGGAACATGTGGACGGCGATGTACGCGCTGTCCCGGCCCGAGGCCGTGGACAGCGTGATGTCGTCGGCCGGCGCCGTGCGCACCTCGACGGGGAAGCTGACCCGCAGCGCCGAACGCTCCACCATGGCCCTCAGTTCGCGCAGCGTGTCCACCAGTGCCTCGCGCGGGACGGCGTACTCCATCTCCACGAACCGCACCCGGCGCGGGGACGTGAAGACCTTGTAGGGGATGTCGGTGTAGGTGCGCGACGACAGCGCGGTGCTGGAGATCCGGGCGATCGCGGGCACGGCGCGCGGCGCGGCCCGGCCGATCCACTGGGCGGCCTGGAAGACCCCGTTGGACAGGAACTCGTCCTCGAACCAGCCCGCGAGCGGACCCACCGGCCGCTCCGGGCCCACGCCGCGGTTGTTCCGCTTGGTGTTGGTGTTGCCGGTGTGCGGGAACCAGTAGAACTCGAAGTGCTCGTTCTCCGCCCACAGCTGGTCGAACTCGGCGAGCACACGGTCCAGCGGCATCGGCTCCTCGCGGGCGTCGAGCAGGAAGAGCGGCTCCACGGCGAAGGTGATGGCGGTGACGACGCCGAGGGCGCCCAGACCGATCCGGGCGGCGGCGAAGACGTCCGGGTTCTCCGTCTGCGAGCAGGTGAGCACCGAGCCGTCGGCCAGGACCAGTTCCAGCCCCCTGATCTGGGCGGCTATGGAGGCCGAGGTGCGGCCCGTGCCGTGGGTGCCGGTGCCGGTGGCGCCGGACACCGTCTGCTCCATGATGTCGCCCATGTTGGTGAGGGACAGCCCCTCCCGCGCCAGCGCCAGGTTGAGTCTCCTGAGCGGAGTGCCCGCCTCCACCGTGACCGTCATGGCGGCACGGTCGATGGCGCGGATGCCCGTCAACAGGTGAGGGCGGATCAACACGCCGTCGGTGGCGGCGATCGACGTGAAGGAGTGCCCGGTGCCGACGGGTTTCACCTTCAGCCCCTGCCGCGCCGCCGAGCGCACCACGGCGGCCACTTCCTCGACCGAGGCGGGTGCCGCCTCCCGCGCGGGGCGTGCGCTCACATTGCCGCCCCAGTTACGCCATGTGCCGTTCTTCCCGCTCGCTGTGCTGCTCAACGGTGCCTCCCCGACCCGGAGCCGGCCTGCCGAGCCGGCGGTAGCCAAGGAAACCCACCGTGACCGCGACGGCCCCGGCGAGGACCGGGACCCCGTACCCGGCGCGTGCGCCCGAGGCGTCGATCACCCAGCCGGCGGCCGACGAGCCCAGCGCGATCCCGACCGCGAGGCCGGTGCTCACCCAGGTCATGCCCTCGGTCAGCTGCGCACGGGGTACGTGCTGCTCGATCAGGGACATGGTGGTGATCATCGTGGGAGCGACCGCCAGACCCGCCGCGAACAGCGCCACGGCCAGAAACGGCAAGTTTCCGACCAGTAGGAGGGGGATCATACTCACGGCCATCGCACACACGCCCAGCAGCCACCGGAGCTCCGGGGCCCCCACCGGCCGCAGCAGCCCGAAGACCGCCCCCGCGGCACAGGATCCCGCCGCGTACAGCGCGAGGACGACACTCGCCGCCGCCTTGTGGCCGTGCTCCTCCGCGAAGGCCACGGTCACGACGTCGACCGCGCCGAAGATCGTGCCGGTGGCCGTGAACGTGGCGGCCAGCACCCGCAGTCCGGCCGAGCGCAGGGCCGTCCCGCCGCCCCGGTGCCCGCGCGGATGCGGAGCGGGCTCCGTCGCGCGCTGCGCGGTCAGCCAGAACACCCCGGCCGCCAGGAACGCCCCGGCCAGCAGCGGCCCCGCCTCCGGGAACCACACGGTGGACAGCCCGATCGAGACGATCGGCCCGAAGACGAAGCAGACCTCGTCCACCACCGACTCGAAGGAGTACGCGGTGTGCAGCCGCTCGGTGCCCCGGTACAGCGCCGCCCAGCGGGCCCGCACCATCGCGCCGACGCTCGGTACGCAGCCGATGCCGACACACGCCGCGAACAGCACCTGGTCCGGCCACCCGTAGTGGGCCGCGCACAGCAGGACGGCCGCCGCCGCGAGCGACAGCAGCGTCGCCGGGCGCAGCACCCGTCGCTGGCCGTGCCGGTCCACCAGGCGGGAGACCTGGGGCCCGGCGACCGCCGCGGACAGCGCGATGGTCGCCGACAGCGCTCCGGCCAGGCCGTACCTCCCGGTCAGCTGGGACACCATGGTCACCACGCCGATGCCCATCATCGACACGGGCATGCGGCCCAGGAAGCCCGCCGCGGCGAAGCCCTTGGTGCCGGGGGCGGCGAACAGGGCGCGATAGGGGCTGGGCACGGGGCACTCCGGGAGGGCTCGGTCGGGCTCGGGGCGGGGCGGGACGACGGCTGGGACGAACGCGGGGCGGGGCTCAGGGGGGGGGCGGGACTCGGGGCGGGACTCGGGGCAGGGCTCGGGGCCGGCCGCCGGCCCCGGACCGCGCGCGCCGCGGAGTGTGTGAAGCCGGTAAGGCGCGAAAGCAGCCGATACAGATTACGAGCCGCGGCGGCGCCGCGCACCTCGATTCCGGTGCCTCCGCGGGCCGGGCCGTCCGCCTCCGCGGGCCGGGCCGTCCGCCTCCGCGGGCCGGGCCGTCCGTCTTCGCGGCCGGGCCGTCCGTCCCGGCCGTTTCCCCGGTTGCCCGCACCGGGTGGCAGGATCGGAGTCATGCCAGACGCGCGTGATGCCAGCCCGTACGACGCCCTGCTCCTGCTCTCCTTCGGCGGCCCCGAAGGACCGGACGACGTGGTCCCGTTCCTGGAGAACGTGACCCGGGGACGGGGCATCCCCAAGGAACGCCTCAAGGAGGTCGGGCAGCACTACTTCCTCTTCGGCGGCGTCAGCCCGATCAACGACCAGAACCGCGCCCTGCTCGACGCGCTGCGCAAGGACTTCGCCGACCACGGCCTGGACCTGCCGGTGTACTGGGGCAACCGCAACTGGGCCCCGTACCTGACCGACACCCTGCGCGAGATGGCCGCCGACGGCCGGCGCCGCGTCCTCGTCCTCGCCACCAGCGCCTACGCCTCGTACTCCGGCTGCCGCCAGTACCGGGAGAACCTCGCCGACGCGCTGGCCGCGCTGGAGGGCGAGGGCATCGAGCCGCCCCGCGTCGACAAGCTGCGCCACTACTTCAACCACCCCGGCTTCGTCGAGCCCATGACCGAGGGTGTGCTGCGCTCCCTGGACGAGCTCGGGCCGGACGTCCGGGACGGCGCCCACCTCGCGTTCACCACCCACTCGATCCCCACGGCCGCGGCGGACACCTCCGGCCCCGCCGAGGGGCACGGCGACGGCGGCGCGTACGTCCGGCAGCACCTGGACGTCGCCCGGCTGATCGCGGACGCCGTCCGGGAGCGCACCGGCGTCGACCACCCCTGGCAGCTCGTGTACCAGTCCCGCTCGGGCGCCCCGCACATCCCGTGGCTGGAACCGGACATCTGCGACCACCTCCAGGAGCGGCACGCCGCCGGGGTGCCGGCCGTCGTCATGGCCCCCATCGGCTTCGTCTCCGACCACATGGAGGTCCTCTACGACCTCGACACCGAGGCCCTGGCCAAGGCCGCCGAGCTGGGGCTTCCGGTACGCCGCTCGGCGACCGTGGGCGCCGACCCGCGGTTCGCCGCCGCCGTCCGCGACCTGGTGCTCGAACGCGCCGCCGTCGAGCGCGGCCAGGACGCCACGCCCTGCGTCCTCGGCACCCTGGGCCCCGGCCACCACCTGTGCCCGGTCGGCTGCTGCCCGGCCCGCACCCCCCGTCCGGCGGCCGCGGGCGCCGACAGCCCCTACGCCTGAGGAGCGACGTGACCGACCCCCTGCACACCGACCTGCTGCGGCTCGCCCAGGAGGCCGCGCGCCGGGCCGGCGCCCTGCTGCGCGACGGCCGCCCCGCCGAGCTCGCGGTGGCCGCCACCAAGTCCAGCCCGATCGACGTCGTCACCGAGATGGACATCGCGGCGGAGAAGCTGATCACCGGCTACCTCTCCGAGCACCGCCCCGAGGACGGGTTCCTCGGCGAGGAGGGTGCCTCCAGCCGGGGCAGCTCCGGCGTCCGCTGGGTGATCGACCCCCTGGACGGCACCGTCAACTACCTGTACGGGCTTCCCACCTGGTCCGTGTCGGTCGCCGCCGAGCAGGACGGCGAGACCGTCGTCGGCGTCGTCGCCGTCCCGATGCGCGGCGAGACCCACAGTGCGGTGCGCGGCCGGGGCGCCTTCGCCACCGGGCCCCGGGAGGGCGAGCGGGCCCTCGTCTGCCGTCCGGCGCCGCCGCTGGCCGAGGCGCTGGTCTCCACCGGCTTCAACTACGTCGCCGAGGTCCGCGCCCACCAGGCCGAGGTCGCCCACCGGCTGATCCCCCTGCTGCGGGACATCCGGCGCGGCGGATCGGCCGCGGTGGACCTGTGTGACGTGGCCGCCGGACGCCTCGACGGCTACTACGAGCGCGGCCTCAACGCCTGGGACTACGCCGCGGGCGACCTGATCGCCCGGGAGGCGGGCGCGCTGACCGGTGGACGGCCCGGAGAGCGCCCCTCACGCGACCTCACCGTCGCCGGTACGCCGGGCGTCTTCGAGCCCCTCCAGCGCCTCCTGGAGGACTTCGGCGCCTGGCACGACTGACGGGCGCCCGCGCCGCCGCCCCGGGCGACGGACCCGCGCGGACCCCGGCCCCCACGCGACAGCGGCAGGCCCCCGGTGCTGGATTCACCGGGGGCCTGCCGTCGTACCGGGTGCGCGCGTCAGGCGCTCTGGGCGCCGACCTCCACACCGTGTTCGGCCGCCAGGCGGCGCAGGTCGTCGAGCTCGCCCTGCTCCACCTCGACGAGGAAGTCGTCGCCCTCGTCAAGGGCCCGCGTCAGGTCGGACTCGGTCGCCTTTATGCGCTGCAGAAGTCCTGCGGTGAATGCGTCCATGCTGCGCCCCCTCGTCCTGGGTCGTGGGTCGGTGGCACGGGGGTGTGCCGGATGGGAAGGCGCGATCACGTCTCCGGCGGATGCCCGGCCTTCCGCGCCGGGCGGCTACGGTGCCGGACCTCCGCGCCCACTCTGCGGCAAGCGGATCGATGTGTACCGCATGGTGTTGCGGCACAAGCAGAGCGTGATCGCGGGGTGTAGACCGTCCTCCCCCCGGTTTCTTCCGCGGAAACCTCAACCGCGCGAGAAAATCTGGCATTCCCGGCCCGGCCGACCGCCGTCCGCGGCCGCGCCACCTCCCGCTCACCTCGCCTTACCTCCGACTTACGGCCGAAAAGGGCAGGATGGAGGTCAACACACCCCATCACCCCCTGCCCGCGCGCGCTCCGCTACGCGGGTGGACCGAGGGAACACAGGAAGGACAACCGACGTGCGCGTACTCGTCGTCGAGGACGAGCAACTGCTCGCCGATGCGGTGGCCACCGGACTGCGCCGGGAGGCCATGGCCGTCGACGTCGTGTACGACGGTGCGGCCGCCCTGGAACGCATCGGAGTCAACGACTACGACGTGGTCGTCCTCGACCGCGACCTGCCCCTGGTGCACGGCGACGACGTATGCCGCAAGATCGTCGAGCTGGGCATGCCCATGCGCGTGCTGATGCTCACCGCCTCCGGCGACGTCAGCGACCGGGTCGAGGGCCTTGAGCTCGGGGCCGACGACTACCTGCCCAAGCCGTTCGCCTTCAGCGAGCTGACCGCCCGCGTGCGCGCCCTCGGCCGGCGCACCAGCGTGCCGCTGCCGCCCGTGCTGGAGCGGGCCGGCATCAAGCTCGACCCCAACCGCCGCGAGGTCTTCCGCGACGGCAAGGAGGTCCAGCTGGCGCCCAAGGAGTTCGCCGTCCTGGAGGTGCTGATGCGCAGCGAGGGCGCGGTCGTCTCCGCCGAGCAGCTGCTGGAGAAGGCCTGGGACGAGAACACCGATCCGTTCACCAACGTGGTCCGGGTGACCGTCATGACGCTCCGCCGCAAACTGGGCGAGCCGCCCGTCATCGTCACCGTGCCCGGCTCCGGCTACCGGATCTGATCCGCCGTGGCCGCGACCCCGGCGCCGCCCCAGGCGCCCCCGAAGCCCACCTGGGATCCCAGAAGGCCCGAGCCGACCTTCCCCTGGCTGCGCCCGACCATCCGGATACGGCTCACGCTGCTGTACGGCGGGATGTTCCTGATCGCCGGCATCATGCTGCTGTCGATCATCTACCTGCTGGCGGCACAGGCCCTGAACTCGGGCAACGAACCCCTGTTCAAGATCGTCGGCGGTACCGACATCGAGGTCACCAGCGCCAGCTGCCCCGCGATCAACACCGACAACCTGCCGCTGAGCGTGTTCAACGAGGCGATCAGCGAGTGCACCGACCACCAGCGCCGCGTGGCCCTCGACAACCTCCTCAGCCGCTCGCTGCTGGCCCTGCTGGGCCTGGCCGTGATCGCGTTCGCGTTCGGCTACGCGATGGCCGGCCGGGTGCTGTCCCCCCTCGGCCGGATCACCCGCACCGCGCGCGCCGTGGCCGGCTCGGACCTGTCGCGCCGCATCGAGCTGGACGGCCCGGACGACGAGCTGAAGGAGCTCGCCGACACCTTCGACGACATGCTGGAGCGCCTCCAGAGGGCCTTCACCGCCCAGCAGAGATTCGTCGGCAACGCCTCGCACGAGCTGCGCACCCCGCTCGCGATCAACCGCACCCTGCTGGAGGTGCACCTGTCCGATCCGCACGCGCCGGTGGAGCTCCAGCAGCTCGGCAAGACCCTGCTCGCCACCAACGAACGCAGCGAGCAGCTCGTGGAGGGCCTGCTGCTGCTCGCCCGCAGTGACAACCAGATCGTCGAGCGCAAACCGGTCGACCTCGCCGAGGTCGCCTCCCAGGCCATCGACCAGGTGCACGCCGAGGCGGAGTCCAAGGGCGTGCAGATCCGGGGCACGCGCGCGCCCGCGGTGGTGCAGGGCAACGGCGTGCTCCTGGAGCGGATCGCCCTGAACCTGGTGCAGAACGCGGTGCGGTACAACGTCCCGGAGGACGGCTGGGTCGAGGTCACCACCGAGTCGGAGCAGGCCCAGGCGGTGCTGGTCGTGTCGAACACGGGGCCGGTCGTCCCCGCGTACGAGGTGGACAACATCTTCGAGCCCTTCCGGCGGCTGCGCACCGAGCGGACCGGCAGTGACAAGGGCGTCGGGCTGGGACTGTCCATCGTGCGGTCCGTGGCACGGGCGCACGGCGGGCACATCGAGGCCCGGCCGAGGGAGGGCGGAGGGCTCGTGATGCGTGTCACCTTCCCGATCTGAGATCATGCCGCCGACACCTACGGGGATGTTCGCTTTGCGCGGAATTTTCCGGACGCCGAGCGACATCTCCGATGTGCGATCGATCACAGGGGCGATTTTCCGGCCATCCACTCTCCGTGATCATGTAGACCGTCGGAAAGTCGGGAAAATCCGTGTTTTCCGGGGTCCTGATCACGGGAAGTACACGGGGAGGCGCCTTTGAGGTGCAGTGATGGGGCCGTGTACGGTCCCGATCGCCACCCAAACCGATCACTCATGAGGAGTCCGGTTGGGTGTCGATTGAGTAACAGACCTTGATGTGAGGCAAAATCTCCGCCTCAGGTCGGGCACAAGACCGGCCTCTCACGCGTTACGTGCGCTGGAGACACCGCAGACACCCGGAGGGGGAGAGCGACATGGCAACCGATTACGACACCCCACGCAAGACCGACGACGACGTCGACTCGGACAGCCTGGAAGAGCTGAAGGCCAGGAGGAACGACAAGTCCGCGTCATCCGTGGACGTCGACGAGTTCGAGGCCGCCGAAGGCCTGGAACTGCCCGGCGCAGACCTCTCCAACGAGGAGCTGGCTGTCCGGGTGCTGCCCAAGCAGCAGGACGAGTTCACGTGCATGAGCTGCTTCCTGGTTCATCACCGCAGCCAGCTGGCCCGCGAGAAGAACGGCCAGCCGATCTGCCGCGACTGCGACTGAGGGCGGGTCGGCCGTGACTGGCTCGACCCCTCCTCGGAAGCGCCGTCTGTCCTTCGGGAAGGCGGACTCCGGGCCGTTCCACGGCCCGCACGGCGCGCATGACGACGAGCGAGGCTCATCCACGACGGGACCGGTTCCGGCGGAACCGTCTCCCACGGGCACGGCTGCAGCGGGACCCGAGCCCACGGGAACGGTTCTTCCGGCGCAGTACACCCCGGGATCGGCCTCGCTCGAACCGGTCGACGACCGCGGCGGTCCGCCGGCTCCGGCGGACGCACCCGCGCCCGTCGCCAGGCGACGGGCAGCCGTGATCCGCGACCGGGCCAGAGAACTGGCCCGGGAAGGCGCCCGCCGGGGCGGCAGCCGGGCCCGGGCGGGCCTCGGCCACCTCGCCGACCGGATCATCGAGACCGCCCCCAGAATCCCCGTACGCGACCTCGCCGCGCTGCGTCGGCAGTTCCCGGGCCTGGGACCCGAGCAGATCGCCGACAAGCTGGTGGCGGGCGCCGCGAACGCGTCCGCGACGGTCGGCGCGGGAGTCGGCGCGGCCGCCATGCTGCCCGTACCGCCCGCGATGCCCGCGGAGCTCGCCGCGGAGATCACCGGCGTCGCCGCGATCGAACTCAAGCTGATCGCCGAACTCCACGAGGTCTACGGCCTGAGACCGCCCGGCACGCTCAGGGAGCGCAGCACCGCCTGCCTCCGGTCGTGGTCCGGTGAGCGCGGCATCGACGTGATGAAGCCCGCGTCCGTCAGCTCGGCCCTCGGCGGTCCGATGAAGCGCGAACTGCGCCAGCAGATCATGAAGCGCATGGTGCGCGACCTGCCGAACCTGATGCCCTTCATGGTCGGCGCCGCCGTGGGCGCGGTCATGAACCGCCGCGACACCAAGAAGCTCGCCGCCCGCATCCGGGCCGATCTGCGCACCATGCAGGTGCCGTGGGACGCGCTGCCCGACCTGCCGCCGCTGGAGCAGCCGGACCGGCCGATCGAGGTCGGCGACATCGCCAAGGAACTCGAGGGCTGAGCCCGCTCCGCGGAGCCGGACCGCGCCGGCCGGGCGCTCTGCCCGCGCCGCGTGACCGGCCGGCAATCGGACACAGCGCCCCCGTGGGGGTCAGACGCCGTCCGTGCGGGCCGCCCGGAGCGCCTCCGCCAGCCGCTCCGGCTCCCGCGTCGACAGGTACAGGTACGGGGTCGGGTCCGCCGGGTCGGTGACCTCGACCTTGAGTGCCGTGGGGATGTAGGCGCGCAGCAGCAGGAAGGCGCGCGTGTCCGCCTTGTACGTGCGCCAGGCGCGCGCTTCCTCGCGGTCCAGCACCACCGCCTCGCCCAGCGCCGCCACCGGGATCCGCGCGTCCCCGGCCACCAGGGTGCCGCTCACCACGCGGATCCGCACCGCGCCGTAGGCGCTGGCCACCACCGCCGCCACCGCGGTGCCGCCGGCCAGACCGCCGAGCATCGGCAGCGTGCCGAACGGCAGCAGGATCAGCGCCAGCGAGACGCCGGTCAGGAAGCACACCAGCCACCACGAGCGGGGGACCGTGAGGCGTTCTTCGTACGGGGCCGTGGAGAGCTGCATGCCGCCAAGCTTGGCACGGTGTCCGGGAAGGGCCGACGCGCGGGTAAGGTCTGCGCCTGTGAGTGGTACTTCCGCAAGCCTTCAGCCGCCGGCCGACGCCGTGAAACCGGTCCGGCACCCCGACGCGCCCGCTCCCGGAGAGCTCCTCGGCGCGCACTACGAGCAGTGCTTCGGCTGCGGCGGCGGACAGTCGCACGGCCTGCACCTCCAGGCGCGGGCCGGTGACGGCGTCCGCATCACGGCCGAGTTCACGGTGCAGCCCGCCCACCAGGGCGCTCCCGGGCTCGCGCACGGCGGCGTCCTCGCCACCGCACTGGACGAGACCCTGGGATCGCTGAACTGGCTGCTGCGCACCATCGCGGTCACCGGACGTCTGGAGACGGACTTCCGGCAGCCGGTGCCGGTCGGCGCCACGCTCCACCTGGACGCCGAGGTCACCGCCGTCGCCGGCCGGAAGATCTACTCCACGGCCACCGGGCGGGTCGGCGGTCCCGACGGCCCGGTCGCGGTCCGCGCCAAGGCGCTGTTCATCGAGGTGAAGGTCGACCACTTCATCGACAACGGGCGCCCGGACGAGATCCAGGCCGCCATGAACGACCCGGACCAGGTCCGCCGGACCCGCGCCTTCGAGGTGAACCCGTGAGCCGCGCCCCGCTGGACGTCCTCATCCGGCGCGTCGACCCGGAGGTACCCCTTCCGGCGTACGGGCATCCCGGCGACGCGGGCGCCGATCTGCGCACCACCGAGGCCTGCGAGCTCGCCCCCG
Organism: Streptomyces sp. B8-7; assembly: GCF_058833805.1. Classification (NCBI taxonomy): domain Bacteria; kingdom Bacillati; phylum Actinomycetota; class Actinomycetes; order Kitasatosporales; family Streptomycetaceae; genus Streptomyces; species Streptomyces sp. B8-7. The sequence continues at coordinate 18,064 of NZ_JBYRRL010000002.1, forward strand.
GCGAACGCGCGGTGCTGCCCACCGGCGTCGCCGTCGCCCTCCCCGAGGGGTACGCGGCCTTCGTGCACCCCCGCTCCGGGCTGGCCGCCCGGTGCGGCGTCGCCCTCGTGAATGCCCCGGGGACGGTTGATGCCGGGTACCGTGGGGAGATCAAGGTGATCGTGGTGAATCTCGACCCGCGCGAGGCCGTGCGGTTCGAGCGCTTCGACCGGATTGCCCAACTGGTCGTCCAACAGGTCGAGAGGGTCCGCTTCCGGCAGGTCGCGGAGCTTCCCGGCTCGGCGCGGGCCGAGGGGGGCTTCGGGTCCACCGGTGGTCATGCCGCCGTGGGCGACGGGAGCGGCACAAGCGGAAGGGCCGCCGAGAGCGGCACGACGGGTGGGAATCGATACGCAGCGGTCGTATCCGACCGGGAAGGACAGTGACGTGTTCGGACGTCGCAAGAAGAAGGATGCCGCCGAGGGCGCGGCCGGCGAGGCCGAGCAGGTCGTCGAGGGCGTCGACACCGAGGCGGACGAGGACACCGGTCGTGACCGGGTGAGGCTCGACCCCGAGCCCCGCCCCGACGGGCCGTGGGACAGCAGTGAGGTGCGCGAGCCCGGCGAGGGCCGGGTCGACCTGGGCGGCATCCTGGTGCCCGGCGTCGACGGCATGGAGCTGCGGGTCGAGGTCGCCGGTGACGCCATCGTGGCCGCCACCGTCGTCCTGCGTGACAGCGCTGTCCAGTTGCAGGCCTTCGCCGCACCCAAGCGCGAGGGCATCTGGGGCGAGGTGCGCGAGGAGATCGCCACCGGCATCACCCAGCAGGGCGGCATCATCGACGAGGTCGAGGGTCCTCTCGGCTGGGAGCTGCGCGCCCAGGTCCCGGTACAGCTCCCGGACGGCACGGGCGGCTTCCAGGTCGTGCGGTTCGTGGGCGTGGACGGCCCGCGCTGGTTCCTGCGTGGCGTCATCTCCGGCCAGGGCGCGGTCCAGCCGCAGGCCGCAGGGCTGCTGGAGCAGATCTTCCGGGACACGGTCGTGGTCCGCGGCGAGGGCCCGATGGCGCCCCGCGACCCGATCGTCCTCAAGCTCCCCAACGACGCCCAGATGGTGCCCGAGGGCGTCCAGCAGGAGGAGGGCTCCCGCTTCTCGGGCGGCATGGGCCAGCTCCAGCGCGGCCCGGAGATCACCGAGGTCCGCTGAGCGCTCCGCCGGAGGGGCCGGGGTGTGACGTCGTTCGACCGCGTCGCCGTCGTCGCTGGTCGCGCAGTTCCCCGCGCCCCTTGGGACGTTGCCGGGCCGCAGTGGGCGTCGCCCGGGCTGCTCGCCGCCGAGACCGGAGACCGGCTCAGGCCGCGACCGGGTCGCCCCCGGGCGGGCCGGCCGACCGGGCCGGCCGGGCGCGGGGCCGGGTGACCGGCCGGTCGCGGAGAGTCGACCCGCCGCGATCCGTCCCGACGGGTGTGGACGGGCATGGACGAGCATGGACGGGCATGGACCGGTGCCGATGCATGCCGACACCGGCCGTCTCGGGTGCACCGCGCGCACCTGCCGTGCGGTATGCGCCGTACACGCCGTACGTGTCCTGCGTGCCCTACGTCCGGACTTCCGTCCGGTACACACGGCCGCCGGCGCGGCTCGTCCGCCGCGTCCGGGTCGCCCGGCGGCCGCCGTGCAGCGTGGGTGGGCACGCGCAGCCCCGGGTACGGCCCGCACCGCGGGGCCGCCCCCGTCCCGGGCGGACGGCGTCCACCCGGCGCCCGGGGCGAGCAGGACGTACGGCCGCGCCGAGCCCCCGTACGGCATCGGGACGGTACGTCCGCGGGCTTTTCGGCGGACACGTGTCCTGCGGAGTGAGGGATCTCCCGGCGGGCAGGGGTACTGGCGTGTCGGTGTGCCCCGGTACGCTTCTGATATGAGTGCTGTTCCTCGATCCGACAAGCCGGTGGGCCGGTTCCGGCGCATGCTCGACCGGCTCTCCTCGTCGCAGGAGGACCTGGAGTCCGAGGAGCTGCGAGAGGACGCCGAGACCGCGGGGTGCACCCGCATCGGCGACTGTCACGACCGCGAGGTCGTCACCGTTACTGGTACCTTGCGCACGGTCACCCTGCGCCCGCGGGCGGGCGTGCCCGCTCTGGAGGCCGAGCTGTTCGACGGCTCCGCGGCGCTGGACGTGGTGTGGCTGGGCCGGCGCCAGATCGTCGGGATCGAGCCGGGACGCAGACTGATCGCGTCCGGCCGGATCTCGATGAGCCGGGGCCGCAGAGTGCTGTTCAACCCGAAGTACGAACTGAGACCCCTCGGTAGGGAGTAGCCGGTGACGTCACTCGACAAGCCGACCCGGGACACCCGGCAGGACGACACCCGGACGGTGACGGAAGCCGCGCTGTTCGAGGCGTTCGGCGGGGTGCGGGGCATGGTCGAGACGGTGCTTCCCGGCCTTCTCTTCGTCACCATCTACACGCTCAACAAAGACCTCCACATGTCCGCGATCGCCGCGCTCGCGGTGTCGCTGGTCCTGGTGGTGGTCCGCCTCGCGATGAAGGACACCGTCAAGCACGCGTTCAGCGGCGTCTTCGGCGTGGCCTTCGGCGTCGTGTTCGCGATGATGACCGGCAACGCCAAGGACTTCTACCTGCCCGGCATGCTCTACACCCTGGGCCTGGCGCTCGCCTACATCATCACCGCCCTGTGCGGCGTCCCGCTGATCGGTCTGATCCTGGGCCCGGTCTTCAAGGAGAACCTCTCCTGGCGCACCCGCAATCCCGGCCGCAAGAAGGCCTACACCAAGGCCAGCTGGGCGTGGGGGCTGATCCTTCTCGCCAAGTGCGCGATCCTCTTCCCGCTCTACTGGTGGGCCGACACCACCCAGCTCGGCTGGGTCCTCGTCGCACTGAAGATCCCGCCGTTCCTGCTCGCGGTCTGGCTGACCTGGGTGTTCCTGGCGAAGGCGCCGGCGCCGATCGACGTGTTCGCGGAGATGGAGGCGGCCGAGCAGGCGGAGAAGGCGGAACAGGAGCGGCAGGCGGCCGCGCGCTCGACGGAGTAGCCCCGGCGCTGCCACCCGGGCCGGTCCCCTCCCCGGGCCGGGCAGCCGCCTTCGGCCTGCCCCGGGCAGTGTCGCCCGGGCGGGCGACTTCGGCCGTCAGGCCGTCCCGTCAGGCCTTCAGGTGAACCTGGCGCGCCGCCGCCCACGGGGGCGCCCATGAGGGACACGAGGCGCCCCGTCCGCGCAGGGCGCCTCGCACCGTCCTGCGCGGGTCAGCTCGCGGCGTCGTCGCGCCGCACCGACAGCAGATCCTCCAGCTGCTCCTCGCGGGCCTGCGCGGCGACGAACAGCAGCTCGTCACCGGCCTCCAGCGAGTCGTCCTTGGTCGGCGTCAGCACCCGCGTACCGCGGATGATGGTGACCAGGGAGGTGTCCTGCGGCCACTGAACGTCACCGACCTGCGTACCGGCCAGCGCCGACTCCTCCGGCAGGGTCAGCTCCACCAGGTTGGCGTCGCCGTGGCTGAAGCGCAGCAGCCGGACCAGGTCGCCGACGCTCACCGCCTCCTCCACCAGGGCCGACATCAGGCGTGGTGTGGAGACGGCCACGTCCACGCCCCAGGACTCGTTGAACAGCCACTCGTTCTTGGGGTTGTTCACCCGGGCCACGACCCGTGGGACGCCGTACTCCGTCTTCGCCAGCAGGGAGACGACCAGGTTCACCTTGTCGTCGCCGGTGGCGGCGATCACGACGTTGCAGCGCTGCAGCGCGGCCTCGTCCAGGGACGTGATCTCGCAGGCGTCGGCGAGCAGCCACTCGGCCTGGGGGACGCGCTCCACCGAGATGGCGGTCGGCGCCTTGTCGATCAGCAGGACCTCGTGGCCGTTCTCCAGCAGTTCACCGGCGATCGACCGGCCGACCGCGCCGGCACCGGCAATGGCGACCCTCATCAGTTGCCGCCCTCCTTCGGACCCTCGGCGAACGCCGCCTCGACCTTCTCGACCTCGTCGGTCCGCATCATCACGTGCACCAGGTCGCCCTCCTGCAGCACCGTCTGCGACGTCGGCAGCATCGCCTCGCCGAGCCGGGTCAGGAACGCCACCCGGACCCCCGTCTCCTCGTGGAGGCGGCTGATCTTGTGGCCGACCCAGGCCGCCGACGCGTGCACCTCGGCGAGCTGGACCCCGCCGGTCGGGTCACGCCACAGCGGTTCGGACCCGGACGGCAGCAGACGGCGCAGCATCTGGTCCGCGGTCCAGCGGACGGTGGCCACCGTCGGAATGCCCAGACGCTGGTAGACCTCCGCACGGCGGGGGTCGTAGATGCGGGCCGCGACGTTCTCGATGCCGAACATCTCGCGCGCGACCCGGGCGGCGATGATGTTGGAGTTGTCGCCGCTGGAGACCGCGGCGAACGCTCCGGCCTCCTCGATGCCCGCTTCGCGCAGGGTGTCCTGGTCGAAGCCGACGCCGGTGACCCGGCGTCCGCCGAACGCGGAACCCAGGCGACGGAAGGCGGTGGGGTCCTGGTCGATCACCGCGACCGTGTGCCCCTGCTGCTCCAGGGTCTGGGCGAGAGCGGAACCCACTCTGCCGCAGCCCATGATGACGATGTGCACGACCGTCCTTCCGGGGTCACGAGTTCTTGACTTGGCTTGAACAGGGTCTCAGACCGCCGACCAAGCTACACACGCACGGTCCGCGGACGACAACCCCCGTGCACGGTCCGTCTTGCCTGCGACGTCCGGTGCGGGAGGGACACGGGCGTCCCCACGGCCGGCCGGTCCTCGCGACGGTGCCTGCGCGCAGGCGCTCAGCGGCGGCCGATGCTGCGGACGCTCGCGAGGGTGAGGGCGATGAGTGCGACAAGGGCGGCGGTGGCGCCGATCAGCTCTGCCGTGGTGGTGGACATGGCGGCTCCGGGGTGGGGTTCATCAGCGGGTACGACAGGGGTAAGACACGGGTACGACAGGGGTACGACACGGGTACGACAGCGGGGATGGGCTTGTCATATAGGCACGGAGGCGTCTCGCGCACCGGAACGCCCGGCGGGGGCGGCGGCCGATTTCACCCAGGAGGCAGATCGGGATGCGGCCCGGGGTGGGGCGGTGGGCGAGTGGCTGTTCGAGCCTTTACGATGTTCTGTTGTGTCCAAACTGACCGACGTGCCCAAACGGATTCTGATCGGGCGCGCTCTGCGCAGTGACCGGCTCGGAGAAACGCTCCTGCCGAAGCGCATCGCCCTCCCCGTCTTCGCTTCCGACCCGCTGTCCTCCGTGGCCTACGCCCCCGGGGAGGTACTGCTGGTCCTGTCCATCGCGGGCGTGTCGGCCTACCACTTCAGCCCCTGGATCGCCGCCGCGGTCGTGGTGCTGATGTTCACCGTGGTCGCCTCCTACCGGCAGAACGTGCACGCGTACCCCAGCGGCGGCGGCGACTACGAGGTGGCCAACACCAACCTCGGCCCCAAGGCCGGGCTGACCGTCGCCAGCGCCCTGCTCGTCGACTACGTGCTGACCGTCGCGGTGTCCATCTCCTCCGGCATCGAGAACCTCGGCTCGGCCGTCCCCTTCGTCGTCGAGCACAAGACGTCCTGCGCGATCGCCGTGATCGTGCTGCTGACGCTGATGAACCTGCGCGGAGTGAAGGAGTCGGGGAAGCTCTTCGCCATCCCGACGTACGTGTTCGTCTCGGGCGTGTTCGTCCTGATCGCGTGGGGCGCCTTCCGCGGCCTGGTGCTGGACGACACCCTGCGGGCGCCGACCGCCGGGTACGAGATCAAGCCCGAGCACGAGGGCCTGGCCGGCTTCGCCCTGGTCTTCCTGCTGCTGCGCGCCTTCTCCTCCGGCTGTGCCGCCCTCACCGGCGTGGAGGCCATCTCCAACGGCGTGCCCGCCTTCCGCAAGCCCAAGTCGAAGAACGCGGCGAACACCCTCGCCCTGATGGGCCTGCTCGCCGTGACCATGTTCTGCGGGATCATCGCGCTCGCCATGGCGTCCAAGGTGCGGATGGCCGAGAACCCGGCCAAGGACCTGTACGCCGACGGTGTGCCGGTCGGCGGCGACTACATCCAGCACCCGGTCATCTCGCAGGTCGCCGAGGCCGTCTTCGGCAAGGACAGCTTCCTCTTCGTCGTGCTCGCCGCCGCCACCGCCCTGGTGCTGTTCCTGGCCGCCAACACCGCCTACAACGGCTTCCCGGTGCTCGGCTCGATCCTCGCCCAGGACCGCTACCTGCCCCGCCAGCTGCACACCCGCGGCGACCGGCTCGCCTTCTCCAACGGCATCGTGCTGCTGGCCGGCGCGGCCACGCTGCTGGTGTGGATCTACGCCGCCGACTCCACGCGCCTGATCCAGCTGTACATCGTCGGCGTCTTCGTCTCCTTCACGCTCAGCCAGACCGGCATGGTCCGGCACTGGAACCGCCACCTGGCCGGTGAGCGCGACCGCGGCAGGCGCCGCCACATGATCCGCTCCCGCGCGATCAACGCTTTCGGTGCGTTCTTCACCGCCGTGGTGCTGGTGGTCGTGCTGGTCACCAAGTTCAGCCACGGCGCCTGGGTCGCCCTGCTCGGCATGGTGATCTTCTACGTCACCATGAGCGCGATCCGCCGCCACTACGACCATGTCTCCAAGGAACTCGCCGCCCCCGAGGGCCCCAGCGACGACACCGTGCGCCCCTCCCGGGTGCGCTCCGTGGTGCTGATCTCCAAGATCCACCGGCCGACCCTGCGTGCCCTCGCCTACGCCCGGCTGATGCGCTCCGACTCCCTGGAGGCGCTCACCGTCAACGTCGACCCGAACGAGACCAAGGCGCTGCGCGACGAGTGGGAGCGGCGCGGCATCGACGTACCGCTGAAGGTCCTCGACTCCCCGTACCGCGAGGTGACCCGGCCGGTCATCGAGTACGTCAAGAGCCTGCGCCGCGAGTCGCCGCGGGACGCCGTCTCCGTGATCATCCCCGAGTACGTCGTCGGACACTGGTACGAGCACCTGCTGCACAACCAGAGCGCGCTGAGGCTGAAGGGCCGGCTGCTGTTCACCCCCGGGATCATGGTGACCTCCGTGCCCTACCAGCTGGAGTCGTCCGAGGCCGCCAAGCAGCGTGCCCGCAAGCGGTCCGAGTGGAGCGCGCCCGGCTCGGTGCGGCGCGGGCCCGCCGAGGAGCGGGACAAGGAGCCGAGCGCAGAGCAGTGACGCGGCGGGAGGCGGCGCAGCCGTCCCGGGACAGGACGCGCACCGACGGCGGTGCGAGCACCTCCGGGCCCGGGACAGGGACCGGCGGCGGCCGGCCGCCCCCGTGCGGGACGGGGTCCGGGGCGGTCCGACCGCCCCTGTGCACGACGTAGACTGGTCGGCTGTTGTCCCGCGTCCGCGGGCCGCCGTGGCCGACCTGTCGTGGCCGACCGGCCGCAGCCGGTCTGCCGTAGCCGGTCTGCCGTACCCGTCCCGCCCCGCACGGAGCCTGCTTCCCCGTCGAGGCCCTCCGAGTCGTCCTGACGTCCCTCTCGATGTCCCGAACCCTCTCCCGATCTGGAGTCACCCGCCATGCAGACAGAACCGAAGAAGTCGCTGGTGGGCGAGGAGTACGAGGTGGAGGTCGGCCCCGTCGCGCACGGTGGGCACTGCATCGCCCGGACCGGGCAGGGACAGGTGCTGTTCGTGCGGCACACGCTGCCCGGTGAGCGGGTCGTGGCCCGGGTCACCGAGGGCGAGGAGCAGGACCGCTTCCTGCGCGCGGACGCCGTCGAGATCCTCACGGCGTCCAAGGACCGCGTCGAGGCGCCCTGCCCCTACGCGGGACCCGGCCGCTGCGGCGGCTGCGACTGGCAGCATGCCAAGCCGGGCGCCCAGCGCCGCCTCAAGGGCGAGGTCGTCGCCGAGCAGCTGGAGCGGCTCGCCGGCCTCACCCCAAAGGAGGCCGGCTGGGACGGTACGGTGATGCCGGCCGAGGGCGACAAGCTGCCCGCCGGGCAGGTGCCGCAGTGGCGCACCCGCGTGCAGTACGCCGTGGACGCCGAGGGCCACGCCGGTCTGCGCCGCCACCGCTCGCACGACGTCGAGCGCGTCGAGCACTGCATGATCGCCGCCGAGGGCGTGAGCGAACTCGGTGTGGAGCAGCGGGACTGGACCGGCATGGAGTCGGTGGAGGCGATCGCGGCGACCGGCTCGCAGGACCGCCAGGTGATCCTGACGCCGCGACCGGGCGCCCGCCTGCCGCTGGTGGAGCTGGACCGGCCGGTGTCGGTGATGCGGGTCGACGAGAAGGACGGCGGCGTACACCGGGTGCACGGGCGCCCGTTCGTCCGCGAACGCGCGGACGGCCGCACCCACCGGGTGGGCAGCGGGGGCTTCTGGCAGGTGCACCCGAAGGCCGCCGACACCCTGGTCACCGCGGTCATGCAGGGCCTGCTGCCGCGCAAGGGCGACATGTGCCTCGACCTGTACTGCGGCGTCGGTCTCTTCGCGGGCGCCCTCGCGGACCGCATCGGCGAGAAGGGCGCCGTCCTCGGTGTCGAGTCCGGCAAGCGGGCCGTGGAGGACGCCCGCCACAACCTGGCCGGGTTCCCCCGGGTCCGGGTGGAACAGGGCAAGGTCGAGGCGGTCCTGCCGCGCACCGGCATCACCGAGGTCGACCTCGTCGTCCTGGACCCGCCCCGCGCGGGCGCCGGCCGCAGGACGGTGGCCCACCTCACGGACCTGCGCCCCCGCCGGATCGCCTACGTCGCCTGCGACCCGGCCGCCCTCGCCCGCGACATCGCGTACTTCCGCGAGGGCGGCTACCGGGTGCGGACGCTGCGGGCGTTCGACCTGTTTCCGATGACCCACCACGTGGAGTGCGTGGCCATTCTGGAGCCTGCCGAAAAGGGCCGCTGACCTGCGGTTTAGTTGTTCTGGTGGGTTCCTTGGCCTGGGTCCCTCCGTGCAGCGGTCCAAGCGGACGGATCGATCTTTCAGGAGCTCTCCGACCTGGAAGTTCGCGAACGAGGCGCGGGCAAGGGCGACGCCTTCACGTGGCTCTTGCGGGATTCCTGACGCTCGGACGACGCTCGAAATGGAAGACTCCACGGGCCTCCGCGGCCGCGATGCGCACGGCCGCCTGGTCCCACGCTCCGCGGAGCCGGGAGAGCGTCCCGACCGCGCCATTTGATACCGGCCTGGTATCATCTCTGTATGGCGATGACACTTCGACTCCCCGACGACCTTGACGCGAAGCTCACCGAGCGGGCCCGTCGGGAGGGCCGCAGCAAGCAGGAACTTGCCATCGAGGCCATCCGTGACGCCCAGGACCGGGCCGAGCTGAAGGTCGATGACGTCCTGGCCGAGCTGATGGACAGCGATGCGGAGATCCTGGACTACCTGAAGTGACGGGCGCGCGCTACCTCCAGATCGACGAAATCCTGGCCATCGCCCGTGCGGTCAACGGTACCGAGCACAGCGTGCGTGACATGGGCCTTCTGGTGTCGGCGATCGAGCGACCCCGGACGAACGTGTTCGGGGCCGAGTTGTATCCCACGCTGCACGAGAAGGCTGCAGCGCTGCTGCACTCCGTCGCCCGCAATCACGCGCTGATCGATGGGAACAAACGCACCGCCTGGCTCGCCATGCGTGTCTTCCTGCGGTTCAACGGCGCCGGCGCGAGTGCCGTCCCGCCGCCCGTTTCCGTGGCCGGCCCGTTCGTCGAGGAAGTCGCCCAGGACAACGTCGATGTACCGGCGACCGCCAAGCTCCTCTCGACATGGTTCCCCCTTTCCTGACGTTCGACGAGGCAAGGGGGCTCTTGTGGAGTGCGTGGCGATTCTGGAGCCCCGTCTGCGGCGCCCCTGGCGGGCACCATGGGTGCCCTGCGCGGTGGCGTGTCCGCGTGGTAGAAATCCGATGCGGTTCCCACGCTCTGACCGCCTCCCCGACCAGTTGCCCGCGGACATTTGGAGCTTTCGGCTGTGCCACCCACGTTGTATCGAGACACCGGTTACACACTCCGGCACCTGATCGAGAACATCGAAGGCGGTCGTATCGGATTACCGGACATCCAACGCCCGTTCGTCTGGTCTGCGGCGAAGACCCGCGATCTCTTCGACTCGATGTATCGGGGCTACCCGATCGGCACCCTGATGTTCTGGGAGACCGGCGCTGAGGTGGGGACGCGGCAGATCGGAACGGAGGCCGGCGATCGGGCACCCCAGCTGTTGGTCGTCGACGGGCAGCAGCGGCTCACCGCCCTGTTCGCCGTCCTCACCGGGCGCCAGATCGTCACCAAGGCCTTCGACGAGATCAACGTTCGCATCGCGTTCCACCCGCAGGACCAGACGTTCGAGGTCACGGACGCGGCGATCGAGCGCAACGCCCACTTCATTCCGGACATCACCGCGCTCTGGGCCCGGGGTGGTTACAAGCCCACCGTCCGGCAGTTCTTCCAACGGCTCGAACAGACGGGCGGCGAGCCCTTGTCGGACGCCGCCAAGGATGAGCTCGAAGAACGCATCGACAGGGTACGGGACCTGCACGAGTTCCGCTTCCAGGTTGTGGAGCTGGGTGCTTCGGCCGACGAGGAGCAGGTCGCCGACATCTTCGTGCGCATCAACTCCGAGGGCGTGAAGCTCAACCAGTCCGACTTCATCCTCACCCTGATGTCGGTGCACTGGGAGAAGGGGCGCCGCCAGCTCGAAGACTTCAGCCGGAGCGCGGTGGTCGCAGGACTTCCCGGTCCGAGCCCGCGGAACGCCTTTCTGGACCCCAGCCCGGACCAACTGCTGCGCGTAGCCGTCGCTGTCGCCTTCCGGCGCGCCCGGCTGCAGCACGTCTATAGCATCCTGCGAGGAAAGGACCTCGAGACCGGCAAGGTCACCCCCGCTCGACGGCAGGAGCAGTTCGACCGGCTCGCCCGAGCACACACGAAGGTCCTGGACCTGACCAGCTGGCACGAGTTCTTCCAGTGCGTCACGGCGGCCGGCTTCCGCAGCCGCAAGATGATCACCTCTGACAACGCCCTGCTGTACAGCTACACGCTCTGGCTGATCGGGCGCCACGACTTCGGGCTGACGGCCGATGAACTCCGTCCCGTGATCGGCCGGTGGTTCTTCATGGCGCACACCACCGGCCGGTACTCCAACTCGCCGGAGTCGCAGATGGAGTTCGACCTGGGACGGATCGGTAGTCTGCCGCTGGGCGACGGCCGAGCCTTCACCGCGGAACTCGACCGGATCATCGCGGCGAACTTCACCGGCGACTACTGGGACATCTCCCTGCCGAACCGACTGGACACGTCCTCGTCGCGTTCACCGGTGCTGTTCGCCTACCAGGCGGCGCTCACCATCCTCGACGCCGAAATGCTCTTCGGCGACCAACGGATCCGTGATCTGCTGGACCCCTCGGTCAAACCCGCCAAGGCCGTCGACCGGGACAACCTGTTCCACCGCAAGGCGCTCGCCGGACTGGGTGTCACCGACCGGCGCCAGGTCAATGCCATCGCCAACATGGCCTACGTGACGTGGCCGGCGGACGAGCAGTCCCACACCGGTGCACCACATGACTACTGGCCGAGAATCACGGACGCGATGGACCCGGAGGTGCTGGAGCGGCAGGTGCGGTGGCACGCGCTCCCGGTCGGCTGGGAGCAGCTCGACTACTTCACCTTCCTGGAACGGCGGCGCCAGCTGATCGCCAAGGTCGTGCGGGAAGCGTTCGAGACCCTCGCGGGGGAACGCCCTGCGTACGTCCCGACCACCCCGGCCGACATGATCGCCGCCGGCGAGTCCCAGGGCACCGAGTTCAAGGCCAGCGCCCGCTGGAACGTGCACACCCGGCAGGCCGACAAGTCCCTACGGCACAACATCGTCAAGGCCGTCTGCGGCTTCCTGAACGGCGAGGGCGGAAACCTGTTCATCGGTGTCGCCGACGACGGAACCGCCCTCGGCATCGAGAACGACCTCACCACTCTGGAGTCGCAGGCCGACGTCGACGGGTACGAGCTCTTCGTACGCCAACTCCTCGACAGCAGCCTGTCGACCCCGACAGCGGCCACCGTCCGCGTACGCTTCCCCGAGGTTTCCGGGAACGTCGTCTGTCAGATCAGCGTTGCCGCGGCAGGCAGGCCGGTGTTCGCCAAGCCAGCCAAGGGCGGTAGCAGCGCCACCGACTTCTGGGTCCGGGTCGGCAACGCCACCAAGCAGCTCCACGGCGACGACCTCCTGCGCTACCAGGAGGAACACTGGGGATGAGTGTCCCCGTGGCCTGACGCAGCGGCGATGTCAGTGGTGACCGCTAGCTTGGAGTCACTGGAGATCGGCCGTCGGCCGACCGGGCCTTCGGGGAGGGGTGTGCTGTGTCCGCTGCGCAGACGCGGGAGTCGGGGAACACGACGTATCTGGAGCTGTCCCAGGACGGCGGGGGTGCCCACAAGTTCTATGAGGTGACCGTCGAGGGGGCCACCGTCTCCGTGCGGTACGGGCGGATCGGTGCAGACGGGCAGCGTCAGGTCACCTCCTTTCCGACCGCCGGGAAGGCCGAGGCCGCGGCGGCGAAGAAGATAGCGGAGAAGGTGCGGAAGGGGTATGCGCCCGCCGTCCAGGGGCAGCGCGCGGCCCGGCCGGTGACGCACCGTCAGGTGACGTCCGCTCCGTCGACGGCCCGGGCGACCGCGCCGGTACTGTGGCGGTTCCGTACGGGCGCCGCGGCGTTCGGTATCCACGTGGACGAGGACCGCTGCTGGGTCGGCAACCAGAAGGGAGACGTCTACAACCTGAGCCACGACGGTGAGGTGCTGGCTCACTACTCCCTGCCGGACGGTGTGAAGTGCCTGGTGGCGGACGACTTCTGGATCTACGCCGGCTGTGACGACGGCCGGGTCTACGACCTCTCGGCGAAGATGCCCTTCGCTGCCTACGAGATCGCCGCCGAAGTGGACATCTTCTGGCTGGACATTCACGACGGCGTGCTGGACGTCTCCGACCGCAATGGCGGTCTGACGGTCATCGACCACGAGGACGAACTCCAGTGGTCCCGCAACTCGGCCGGAGAACACGGGTGGATGGTGCGGGCCGACGACCGCGCCGTGTACCACGGGCACAGCGGCGGTGTGACCGCCTACGCGGCGGACGGCAGCCGTCAGCTCTGGCACACCTCGACCAGCGGCAACGTGCTCTTCGGCTGGCAGGAGGAGAACGCGGTCTACGCGGGGACCGGGCGCCGGGTCGTCCAGCGGCTCGCCAAGTCCTCCGGGACCGTCGAGGCTTCCTACCGGTGCGACGCCGCGGTGTACTCGTGCGCCACGTCCCCCGGCGGGCGGTACGTCTTCGCGGGCGACTCCGCCTCCTCGGTCTACTGCTTCACCGCCGATGGCACCCGGCTGTGGAAGCTCGGCACCGGTGGCGGCTCGGCGCTCTCCATGCAGTACCACGACGCAAGGCTGTACATCGTCTCCACCGACGGCTCACTCGCCTGCATCGACGCGAGCGAGGCCGCCATCAACGCCGCCCAGTCGGGCGACGTCCCCGTCGCCGCGGACATCAAACTGGCGGCTGCCCTGCCGACGTACGCACCGCTGACGACCGCCGCCTCCGTCGCCACGGTCAGCGCCGTCCCCGCAGCGGGGAGCGGGGTCGTGGTGGAGTGCTTCGAACAGGGAGGCCGCGTGCGCGTGCGGGTCGTCTCCGAGGGCTACGACCCGAGCTGGAACGTCCAGTTCCCGCGTACGATACGCCAGCCCGGCGCACGCTATGTGGTGGACGCGGTGCACTCCTCCTCGGGTGGCTTCTACCGGGTGCGCGGGGAGATCAGGCGTCTGGTGTGACAGGCGGCCCGGTTACGGGCGATCGCGTCGGCGGTCCGCGGTTCGCCGGGGACGTGCGGAGCGCCGTCTCGCGGATCTCCGTCACGGCAGCGAAGGAGTCCGGTCGGCGCCGGAGCTCCGCGGCGCCCTCGGTCACCCCTTCCGGTGCCACGGCCGGCACGGTTTCCGCTCTCCTCTCGTACACCCGATGGGGTGGTCAGGTGTGCGGTTCGACCGGTGCCGGTCCGGAGGTGTTCCCGGCGGACGGGCGGCAGCGGGAACCAGCGCAGGCGCTCGAAGTCGGGCGGCGGCCGCTCGCACGGGGCGGGCCGGCCCGGCCGGGGCGTCGCAGGCGGCGGGCGCGCCGGCAGTCCGGTGGGGCCGTCGTCGAGGCGGGCCGGAACGGGCGGCGAGCTCCTCGCGGACGCGGCTGGTGCCGGGGCCGTGCTCACGGCTCCAGCCCGATCTCGATCTCGGGCGGCTGGTGGAGGGTGTTGTGCACCGTGCAGTGCGAGGCCACGGCCAGCAGGGCCGCCCGGCGCTGCTCGGGCAGCCCCGGCGGCGGCACGACCACGAGGCGCAGGGAGGCGACCCGGGCGGGGCGGTCGCCGGCCATGGTGAACTCCGTACGGACGCGCAGTCCCGTCCGGTTCAGGCCGTGCCGGTGGAGATAGCGGCCCGCGTAGAAGGCGACGCAGGTGGCCAGGGATGCGGCGAACATCTCGGTGGGGGTGGGCGCGGTGTCCGTACCGCCGGCCTCGACGGGCTGGTCGACCTGGAGGCGGTGCCCGCGGATGTCCACGGTGTAGACGTCCCGCTCGACGTGAACGACCTCGCAACCGTGCGCGTCCACGGTCTGTGGCCGGTTCGTGCTCAGGGTGTGTGGTGTGCTGCCGGTCATGGCCGGGCCCTTCTCGCCGGTGTCGACTGCTGACGGATCCCAGTCGACCGCGCACCGTACGACGGATCGAGAGGCCGACGGGGTGCGCCCGAGGCCGTTCGGCCCTCGCGGGAGCAGGCATGGTGATATACCCTGCCAGGTATTTTACCAGGGTGTTCGTGGCGGATGAGGGGGCCGCAGGGGGTGACGGAGCGGGTCGAAGACATACCCGGGTGGGTACCCGGATGGGGACCTGCGGCCCATGCCCCGCCGTCATCTCCCGCACGACAGTGGCGACATGGGCACACACATCGTGATTCTCGGCGGCGGAACCGCCGGCACCATGACGGCCAACCGCCTGCGCCGCAGGTACGACGAGGGTGAGTACCGGATCACGGTCGTCGATCAGGACGAGGACCACCTCTACCAGCCGGGGCTGCTGTTCGTGCCGTTCGGGCTCGCCCAGCCGCACCACCTCGTCCGGCCCCGTCCGCGGCAGCTGAACGCCGCCGTCGACTTCACGCGGGCACGGATCGAGCGGGTCGACCTGGGCGCGCGGACGGTGCACCTCGACGGCGGCATCCGGCTGGGCTACGACGTCCTCGTGGTCGCCACCGGCGCGAGGCTGCTGCCGGAGGAGACCGCAGGCCTCACCGGTCCCGGCTGGGGCGAGAACGTCTTCACCTTCTACGACCTGCCGGGCGCCGTGGGCCTGCACCGCGCCCTGGAGCGTTTCGACGGCGGCCGCGTCGTGGTCGACGTGGCGGACCTGCCGCTCAAGTGCCCCGTCGCACCTCTGGAGTTCGCCTTCCTGGCCGACTGGTACTTCCAGCGCTGCGGCATCCGCGACAGGG
Source organism: Streptomyces sp. B8-7 (assembly GCF_058833805.1). Classification (NCBI taxonomy): domain Bacteria; kingdom Bacillati; phylum Actinomycetota; class Actinomycetes; order Kitasatosporales; family Streptomycetaceae; genus Streptomyces; species Streptomyces sp. B8-7. The sequence continues at coordinate 33,538 of NZ_JBYRRL010000002.1, forward strand.
TCCGCCTGACGTACGCCACCCCGCTGGACGGCGCCTTCACCAAGCCGGTCGCCGCCAAGGCGCTGGGCGGTCTGCTGGCGGACAAGGGCATCGAGCTGGTCACCGAGTTCACGCTCGGCGAAGTCGACGGTGCAGGCGGCCGGCTGGTGTCGTACGACGAACGCGAGGTGCCCTTCGACCTGGCGGTGGTCGTGCCGCTGCACGGCGGCGCCGGGTACGTCGAGCGCTCCCCGGGCCTCGGCGACGAGCTGGGCTTCGTCCCCGCCGACCCCCACACCCTCCAACACCCGGACTTCCCCGAGGTGTTCGCGATCGGTGACGCGGCGGGCCTGCCCGCCTCCAAGGCCGGTTCGGTGGCCCACTTCGAGGGTGAGGTGCTGGTGCGCAACATCGCCCGCTTCCTCGCCGGGCAGCCGCTCGACGCCTCCTTCGACGGGCATGCCAACTGCTTCGTCGAGACGGGCTTCCACAAGGCGCTGCTCATCGACTTCAACTACGAGACCGAGCCACTGCCCGGCCACTTCCCGGGCCCCGTCGGCCTGCCGCTGCTGAAGGAGTCGCACGCGGCCCACCTCGGCAAGCTCGCCTTCGAGTGGGTCTACTGGCACAGCCTGCTGCCCGGCCGGGAACTGCCCGGCATCGGCTCGGCGATGCCCGAGCGCGGCAAGCGACACGTCCACGCCTGAACGAAGGAGAGCAGCCATGCCCACAGCCACCTACGGCGACAGCGTCGTCCCCGTCGACGACGAGGGCTTCTTCACCGACCCCGGCCGGTGGACCGAGCCCATGGCCGAACAGATCGCCCGCGAGAGCGGCATCGAGGCGCTGACCGACCGGCACTGGACGGTCATCCACTTCCTGCGCGCCCAGTACGCCGCCAAGGGCACCGGCCCCACGGTCCGTGTCCTCGGCAAGACGTCCGGGGTGAGCGTCAAGGAGCTCTACCAGCTCTTCCCCAAGGGCCCTGCCAAGACCGCCGCGAAGATCGCCGGTATCCCGAAGCCGCGCGGCTGCATCTGAGGAGCACGAACCGCCATGAACGACACCGCCACGATCGAGAAGGTCTCGATCATCGTCTCCAAGGGGTCCCTGGAAGGGATCTACCCGGCCCTGATCATGGCCAACGGCGCCCGCGCCGAGGGCATCGAGGCCGACCTGTTCTTCACCTTCTTCGGCCTCGACGCCATCACGAAGAAGCGCTGGGAGCACATCAAGCTGGCCACGGTAGGCAACCCGGGCCTGCACCTGCCCACCCTGCTGGGCGGCATGCCGGGCGTGCCGGACCTGGTCACCCGGTACATGGAACGCAAGATGGACAAGCTCGACATCCCGTCCATCCCCGAGTTCATCGAGATGATCGCCGACACCGGGGCGGGCGTCTACGCCTGCAAGGCGTCCGTGGACCTCTTCGAACTCGACAAGGACGACCTGGTCGAGCAGGTGCAGGGCGTCATCACGGTCGGCGAGTTCTACGAACACGCGGCCGGTGGTCAGATCGTCTACACCTGAGACGGCCGGTACCGGCGCGGGGCACGGTCCGCGGGGCGAGGTGCGGCGGGTGCCCGGTCGTGGTCGCCCCTCCCGCCGACGAGTCGCGCGGGCTCCGCGGCGCCGGGCGGACCCTGCCCGGCGCCGCGGAGCCTGCGCCGGTCCAGGTCCCCGGCGAGCAGATACGGGTGGGCACGGCTGCCGGGGTCCGGGGCGATGCGGGCGTGGCGGGACTGGGGTCGCGGGGACGGGACCGGGCCGGCGCCGCACCTCGGCGTGGGTCTCGTGCCGTACCACTTGAATCGCCCCGGGTGCCGGGGCGGCCGGACGCTGCGGTCCCGCTCCGCCTCGACCATGGAGGCGACCGCGGCCGGTCGTCGCGGCGGAGAGGGCGGGGCGTCCCCGGCCCGGGCCGGGGACGCCCCGGGCCGGCCCGTCAGAGGCGGCCGGTGAGCATGCCGTGCCAGTACACCGGCGGCAGGCCGTACCGCTTGAACAGCCACATCGTGCGCCGCTCCTTGAAGGGATCGAGCAGCGGGAACGACGGGGTGGGGTTCAGGTCGTAGTCGAACTCGGCGAGCAGCATCCGGTCGCGGGCGGTCACCAGCGGGCAGGAGGTGTAGCCGTCGTACCGGTGCGAGGGGGAGCGGCCGTTCATGACGTCGAGCAGGTTGGCGGCCACCACCGGGGCCTGCTTGCGTACGGCGGCGCCGGTCTTGGACGTGGGCAGGTGCGCCACGTCGCCGAGGGCGAAGACGTTGTCGTGGTGCGGGTGCCGGAGCGTGTGCTTGTCCGCGGCGACGAAGCCGTGGGGGCTCGCGGGATCGGCGAGCGGACCTGTCTTGATCCAGTCGGGAGCGCTCTGCGGCGGCACGGCGTGCAGGAGGTCGTAGCCGAGGGTCTCCTCCGTGCCGTTCGCGTGGTCGGTGACCGTCACGGTGCGGGCGCCGCCGTCGACGGCGGTCATCTCGGACCGCAGCCGCACCTCGATGCCGTAGCGGGCGGCCACCTTCTCCAGGGTCCGTGACCAGGCGGCCACCTTGAACATCGCCGGGTCCGGGAGGACGAGGACGACACGGATGTCGTCGAGGACCTTCCGCCTGCGCCAGTGGTCGGCGGCCAGGTAGGCGATCTTCTGCGGGGCGCCGCCGCACTTCAGGGGTGTCGCCGGGTGGGTGAAGACCGCGGTGCCCGAGCGCATCCGCCTGATCAGCTCCCAGGTGCGGGGGGCGTGCTCGGGGGCGTAGTTGCTGCTCACCCGGTCGTGGCCGACGGCCTCGGCCAGGCCCGGCACGCCGTCCCAGTCGAGTTGGAGTCCGGGCGCCACGACCAGGTACTCGTAGGTGAGTTCGGCCCCGCCGGACAGGGTCACCGTGCGGGCGTCGGGGTCGACGGCCCGGGCGGGCCGTCGGACCCAGCGCACGCCGTCGGGGATGACGGACGCTTCGGGGCGGCGGGTCGTGCGCAGAGCGGCCTGGCCGCCGCCGACCAGGGTCCACAGCGGCTGGTACCAGTGGGTGCCGGACGGTTCGATCAGTGTGATGTCGCTGACGCCGGCGCGGCGCAGGCGGGCGGCGACGCTGATGCCGGCGCTGCCGCCGCCGACGACGGCGACGCGGTGTCGGCCGGAGATCGGGGCGTCGGTGGGGGAGGGACTGGCCAAGGCGGGGCTCCTTTCCGGCTGGCCGTTGTGCGGGGGGGGGGCGGGCCGGGGTCAGGCGGCGTGCTCGTGCGAGCCGGCCGTGACCGGACGTCCGGCGCGGGCCCAGGCGGCGGTGCCGCCGGTCACGGAGCGGGCGTCGATGCCGCGGGAGTTCATCCAGCCGGCGGCGGCGGTGCTGCGGTTGCCGCCGGCGCAGATCACGAACACCGGTCGGCCGGTGGGCAGTTCGCCGCAGCGAGCCGGCACGGTGTGCAGCGGCATCAGGCGGGCGCCGGGTACGTGTCCGGCGGCGTACTCGTCCGCCTCCCGGACGTCGACCACGAGTGCGCCGTCGGCCCAGGCCGCCGCGAACGCCTCCGGTGTCACTTCACGAGCCACTTCGTTGCCTCCTCAATTACCCCCTGGGGTATCTCTCCTGGCGAGCGTACGGCGGCTCCGAGGGTGGCGTCAAATACCCCTGGGGGTATTGGCTTCGGGGGAAGGGCTCCGGCTCCGCGAGTCTGCGGCCGGCCGGCCAGTCGGCCGTGCCGGATGCCGGAGAGGCGGGTGGGGGCCATGGCGTCGGCGCCGCCCCGGCGCCGGTCCCCGTGGCCGGCCCGCTCGCCGAGGAGCCGCCCGGGGCGGCATCGACGTACCGGCCGCCGCCGAGCGCCCGGCGGACCGGTTTCCGTTCTCCTGGCGCACGAGGGCGTGAGGGCGGGGCGCCCGGGTGCCGCGTCCTCGCGGCGCGACCGGGCGTCCGTCGTGCGCCTCGCCGGCCCCGACGCGTCGCGCGCTCCGGCGCATCCGCTCGGCGCCCGTGCGAGGAGTGCTCCCGGGCCGCGCGGGTCCGGACGGGGCGGACGGCGGCCCGTCGCGGCACCGGGCCGCACCGGGCCGCACCGGGCGACGTCGGGCGCCGCCGCCGACGTCCGCTTCCACCCCGTCCCGCTCCGGCCCGCCGTCACCCTCCGCGCGGTCGGTTCCCCGCGGCGGGACGGAAACCCCGGCCGGTGCGGCGCGCCGCACCGGCCTCGCGGCCCGCGGTCGGAAATCCTCGGAGGGGACGTCCGGTCCACTGCCGGTTGAGCAGATCCCCGAGGGGTACGCGACCGGCTCGGGACAGCAGCAGAGAGGAACACGGAGATGGCCGCGCACACCGCCGACCCGGACGACGCGGTACGCCCCGGGCCCCCGGACGGGCGAGAGCACCGGTGCCCGCCGGCCGGCCGCCGGGAGGGCGGGGCGCGGTGAGCGGCACGACGGCGGCGCTGTCGCTGCTGGGCGTGGCCGTGCTGGCCGTCGTCGGCGTCCACGGGGCGGCCCTGGCCGCGCGGTTGTCCTCCGATCCGGTGGCCGCCGCGCCGTTCGGGTCGGGGCTGGAACCGGCCGAGCACGCGGTCAGCCGCTTCCACGTGCGCTGGTACACCGTGACGATGCTGTTCCTGGCCTTCGACATGGAGATGGTGTTCATGTACCCGTGGACGCGGGTGATCTCCCTCATGGGGCCCGCTGCGGTGATCGAGATGTTCGTCTTCCTGGCGGTGCTGCTGGCCGGGGTCGTCCACGCCTGGCGGGAGGGCGCACTGCGATGGACGTGACCGCTCTCGCCCTGCGCGCCGCCGCCGCCAGGCCGCACGTCCTGCTCGCCACCCTGCCGGGCGGAACGGCCGCACGGCTGGAGGCCGAGCGTCTGCTGCGGCTGCGGGACTGGCCACCGGCCGCCACTCCGGCCCAGGCGGATCTGCTGCTCGTCGCCGGTCCCGCCTGCCCGGACCTGCGCGCGGCGGTGGACCGGCTCTGGCAGGACCTGCCGGCGCCCCGCGCCCGCGTCCACGCGCCGGGCGCCGCCGACGTCGAGGCCGCGCTGGAGACCGGACGGGCCCGGCTCGGCTCGCTCCCCGGACAGCGCCCTCAGGCCGGAGCCCCCGGGGGCGCGGCCGGGAGCGGTGACCACGGCCGCCACCGGGAGAACTCCGGCGGCGGCGACCGGGACCGCAAGGGCGGCGAGGCCGGCGGTCCGGGCGGCGGGCACGGCACAGGTGGTCACCACCACGGGGCGGAGGGGCGGCGCGGTGCCGGCCGGGCCGGCACGCAGGACGAGCACCGCGGCACCGGCGGCGACCGCGTCCCGGACGGCCACGGCGGGCAGGGGGAGCACGGCGGCCACGGGGGCGGCGGCATGGAGATGCCGGGCGGGCTGCCGCAGGCCGGGCAGGGCCGGGACCGGGACGGACTGACGCTCGATCAGCTGCATGTGCCGCTGGGGCCGCTGCTCGCCGACTGGCCCGCCGGACTGACCGTCCGGGTGACCCTGCAGGGCGACGTCGTGCAGGAGGCGCGGGTCGAGGAGCCCGCCCGGCCCGGCCCGGCCGGACCGGTGGCCTTCTGGGCGGAACCGTGGCTGCGCGCGGCGGCGGGTGAGCCGGTGCGCACGGGGGAGGCGGCGCGGAGGCGGGCGGCCGCGCATCTGGACAGTCTGACCCGGCTGCTGTCGGTGGCCGGCTGGCCCGCCGAGGCGGTCGCGGCCGGGCGGCTGCGCGACGACCTGCTGGGCGGCGCGCCCGGCACGGCGGTCGCACCCCGGCTGGAGCGCTGGGCCCACCGGGTCGGCCGGTCGCGGACGCTGGCCTGGGTGACCCGAGGGATCGGCAGGCTGGGCAGCGAGGACGCACGCGCGGCGGGCGTGAGCGGGCCGGCGGCGCGTGCCGCCGGGGACGTGACCGACCGCTACCGGCAGTGGATCGCCGAGATCCGGCGTGATGTGGGGCGGATGGAGGAGGCGTCGGCACTTCGGCCGTCCGTGGAGGAGAGCCCCCGCGGGCGCTGGCGGGAGACCGCCCCGCCGTCGGCCGCGCTGCTCGCGCTGCTGCCCGGTCTGCTGACGGGAGCGGAGCTGGCCGCGGCCCGTCTCGTCGTGGCCAGCCTCGACCCGGACCTCGACGAGTTCACCGCCGCGCAGGCCACGGCGGTGGTCCGTGGTTGAGGCGGGGGCATGGTGGACCCTGCCGGCGGCGCCCGCACTGCTGGCCGCCCTGGCCTGCCTGGCGGTGGCCGGCGACGCGGTGCTCGACGCCCGCGACGCGGGCCGGACCGTCGGCCCCGCCGCTCTGGGGCGGCCGTTCCTCGGCGTGGCGCGGGCGCTGGTGGCGCAGCCGCGGCGGCTGCCGGCCCCCGACACGCTTCTGTGGCGGGCCGGTGCGGCCACCGTGCCGGTGGCCGCGGTCCTGTCCACGCTGGTGATCCCGTTCGGGGGCGTGGCGGTGGCCGACCCGTCGGTCGGGGTGGTGTGGTTCAACGCGATGGAGGTGCTGACCTGGGCCGGGCTGTGGCTGGCCGGGTGGGGCCCGAACGCGGCGTTCTCCCTGATCGGCGGCTACCGGTTCCTGGCCCAGGGCCTGGCGTACGAGCTGCCGCTGATGTTCGCGCTGATCTCTGCCGCGACCGGGGCGCAGTCCCTGCGGGTGGGCGACATCGTCGCCGCTCAGCACGGGCTGTGGTACGCGGTGTGGATGCCGTTCGCCTTCCTGGTCCACCTGGCGGGAGTGCTCGCGTTCAGCTTCCTGGGCCCGTTCGCCTACCCGGCCGGGCGGGACGTCGCCGACGGCGTGCTGGGGGAGACGTCGGGAGCGGACCGGCTGCTGCTGCAGGCCGGCCGGTGGCTGTGGCTGGCGGCCGGGGCGGCGATGGCGGTGCCGCTGTTCCTGGGCGGCGGCGCCGGTCCGGGGCTGCCGGCCTGGGCCTGGCAGGCGGTCAAGACGCTGCTGGTGCTGGGGCTGCTGGTGGGGCTGGCGCGCCGGGTTCCGGTCCTGCGCGCCGACCGGTACGTGGAGCTGGCCTGGGTGGTGCTGCTCCCCCTGTCCGTCCTGCAGACGCTGGTGCCGGCCCTGGTCGCGCTCGGTCCGTGACGGGACCGGACCTTACGTGGCGGACCGGCCCCACGCGGCGGGCCGGACCCGTGGAGAGGAGTGAGCCGTGGACGTGACGAGCACGGTGCTGCTGTGGGTGGCGGGCGTGCTCGCCCTGGCCGGAGGTGTTCTGGTGTTCACCCTGAACTCGATGGCCCGGGTGACCTTCGCGCTGCTGGGGTCCCTGGTGTGCACCGGCGTGGTGGTGGCGGTGCTCGGGCTGACGTACCTCGGCGTGGTGATCGCGCTGATGATGGTCATGGAGATGGTGATCATGGCCGTGTTCATGATCGCCTACATGATGAATCCGGCAGGGCTGATGCCGATGTCGATGCGGCACAACACCCGCGGCGCCCTGGCGGTCAGCGGCGCGGTGTTCGCCGCCCTGGTCGCCGGGGTCCTGCTGGTGCCCTGGCCCGACCGCTCGGCAGCGCGGCCGGGGGACAGCACGGTCCAGGTCGGCCTGTCGCTCATGGGGGACCAGATGCTGACCATGGTCGTGCTCGGCTTCGTGCTGCTGGCCACCATGGTCGGCGCCACCGTCCTGGCCACCGGGCGGGGCCGCTACGACCGCTTCGGCGACGACCTCGGTCGGCGGCCCGCGAAGGACCCGGTCCGCGGGGGTGTGGGCCGGTGACCTTCGAACTGCTCCTGGTCCTCGCGGCGGGACTGTTCAGCACAGGGCTGTTCGGCGCGCTCTCCCAGCAGTCCATCGTCATGATCATGATGGGCATCGAGCTGATGATCGGCGGGATCGTCGTCGCCGCCGCGGACTTCTGGCACTTCCTGGCGCCGACGGCCGGCAGCGGACAGGTGGTGATCGTGGCGGCCGTGGTGGCGATGGCGGTGGAGATGGCGATGGGCTTCGCCGTCACCACCGCCCTCTACCGCGTCCGGCAGGTCGACATGACCGACATGGCCGGGGACCTGAGGGGATGAGCGCCCTGCTCTGGCTGCTGGTCGCCCTGCCGCTCGGCGGAGGGGCCCTGCTCGCGGTGGCCGGGACCCGCATCGACCCGTATGTTCCCGCCGCCGGTGCGGCGGTCGCGCTCGCGACGCTCGGCGCGGCGCTGGCCGCCGCGGTGACCCGCCCGGCGGCCGGCGCGCCCCTCTTCGCGGGCATCGAGGCGGGAATGGCGGTGGACGGCCTGTCCGCGGTCATGGTCGTCACCGTCGCCGCGGTCACCGCCGCCGTCCTGGTGTTCGCGGCGGGGGAACTGGGGGCCGAGGAGAACCGGGGACGGTTCTTCGGGCTGATGCTCCTCTTCGCCGGTGCCATGCTCGTCACGGTCACGGCGACCACGCTGCCGCTGCTGCTGATGGCGTGGGAGCTGATGGGCGCCACCAGCTGGGCCCTCATCGGCTACTGGTGGCGGCAGCCGGAGCGGGCGGCCGCCGCCGACGTCGCGTTCCTGGCCACCCGCACCGCCGACCTCGGCCTGTACCTGGCGGCCGGTGCCGCCGTGGCGGGGGGCGTGGGCACGCTCCGGCTCGACGCCCTGCCGGCGGCGGCCGCGCCGTGGCTGCACGTCGTCGTCGCGGGCGTGGTCGCGGCAGCCCTCGGCAAGTCGGCGCAACTGCCCTTCTCCTTCTGGCTGTCACGCGCCATGCAGGGCCCCAGCCCGGTGTCCGCCCTGCTGCACTCGGCGACCATGGTCGCCGCCGGCGCCTACCTGCTCCTGCGGCTCGACCCGCTGACGGCGGCGACCGGCTGGGCCGGACCGCTGGTCGCCTGGACCGGCGCGGCCACCGCCCTCGCCCTGGGCCTGGTCGCCGTGGCCCAGACCGACCTCAAGCAACTCCTCGCCGCCTCCACCGCCGCGCAGATCGGCTTCATGGTGCTGGCCGCGGGCAGCCACGGCGTCGCCGCGGGCACCACCCAGCTCGTCGCGCACGCCGCCACGAAATCGGGACTGTTCCTGGCCGCCGGGGCGTGGCTGACGGCACTGGGCACGAAGCGGCTGACCGCCCTGCGCGGCGCGGCACGCGCCTACCGGCTCGTCGGCGCGGCCTTCACCGTCTGCGCCCTGACCCTGGCCGGGCTGCCGCCGCTGTCCCTGTGGGCGGCCAAGGACGAGGTCCTCGCCGCCGCCCGCGCCGAGGGAACCGGGCTGTACGCGGTGGGCCTGGCGGCGGCGGCCGTCGCCGCCGTCTACAGCGTCAAGGCCGTCTGGTACGTCACCCGCCCCCTCCCGCCGGACGCGCAGTCCGGCTACGACAGGGAGCAGCAGGGCACCCGGCGCACCGCCCGCACCACGCCGCTTCCGCTGCTCACCCTCACACTCGCCGCCGCGGTCCTGGGGGTGCTCGCCCTGCCCGGCCCGGCGTCCTGGCTGAGGCGGCTGCTCGGCGCCGAGGGAGAACCGACCCCCGAACCGTGGGAGTTCGGCCTGTCGGCCGCCGTCGCGCTCGCCGCCGCGGGGCTCGCCCGGTGGTGGGTGTCCCGCTCGGAGCCCGCACCGCGCGCCGGGATGCGGTGGGCGCACGCATGGCTCGGACTGGAGCGGGCCGCGCAACTCGCCGTGGTCCGCCCCGTGCAGGCGCTGGCCAGGGCGCTGGCGGTCTTCGACGACCGCGTCGTCGACGGCGCCGTACGGCAGACGGCCCGCGGCGCCCTCGCGACGGCCCGCCTCGCCCGCCGCCTGGACGACCGGGGCGTCGACGGCGCCGTCCGCGCGGTCGCCGCCGGCGCACGGAGCCTGGGCCGCTGGGCGCGCCGGCCGCAGACCGGCCTGCTGCACCAGTACTACGCCCAGGCCGCGGTGGGCTTCGCCGTGCTCGTCCTGATCATCCTGTTGGTGAGGTAGACCCTGTGCTGAGCGTCGTCACCTTCCTGCCGCTGCTGACGTGCGCGGTGCTGCTGCTCCTGCCGCGCACCCTTCCCGACCGGGTGTACGTCCGGGTGTGGGTCGCGGCCGCGGCCGCCGACCTCGCTCTGGTCGTCGCGCTCTGGGCGGGCTTCGACGCCGGCGGCGGGATGCAGTACCAGCAGCGCGTGCGCTGGATTCCCAGTGCCGGCGTCGGCTACCACGTGGGCGTGGACGGGTTCTCCCTGCCCCTGGTGGCGCTGACGTCCCTGCTGTTCCTGGCCGTCGCCGTCTACTCGCTGCGCGAGCGGCGGCGGGTGCGCTCCTACGTCTGCCTGTTCCTCTTCCTGCAGACCGTCAGTCTGGGCCTGTTCGTCGCCCTCGACCTGATCCTGTTCTTCGTGTTCTTCGACCTGTCGATCGTCGGCATGTTCTTCGTCATCGCGGGCTGGGGGCACGGCGAGCGCGCCCGCGCCGCGGCGCTGAAGTTCTTCCTCTACACCTTCGTCGGCTCCCTCGCCCTGCTGCTGGGCTTCATCGGCCTGTACCTGGCCGCGGACCCGCACACCTTCGACATCGTCGACCTCACCCGTGCCGACCCGCTGTCCGGACACGGCCTGTACGCGGGCCTGGTGCTGCTCGCCGTCGGCGCCGGGCTGGCGGTCAAGACCCCCACCGTGCCCTTCCACACCTGGCTGCCCCCGGCCCACACCGAAGCCCCTGCCGCCGGTTCGGCGATCCTGGCCGGGATCCTGCTGAAGATGGGCACCTACGGGTTCGTGCGCATCGCCATGCCGATGCTGCCGGGCAGCTGGCGCCACTACGCGCTGGTCATCGTGATCGTCGGCGCCGCGTCCGTGGTCCACGGGGCTCTGGTGGCGCTGGCGCAGACGGACTTCAAACGCATGATCGCCTACACGTCGGTCAACCACATGGGCTATGTGGTGCTGGCCGTCGGCGCCGCCGGGACGCTCGCCGGGAGCGACGCCCGGGCCCGCTCCCTCGCGGTGACGGGCGCGGTCACCCAGATGGTCAGCCACGGCCTGATCACCGCGGCCCTGTTCCTGCTCGCCGGAGTGCTGTGGGACCGCGGGGGCACCTACACGATGGACGCCTACTCCGGCCTGGCCGCCCACACCCCGCGGTTCGCGGCCGTCACCGCCGTCGCCGCGTTCGCCAGCCTCGGCATCCCCGGATTCTCCGGCTTCATCGCCGAGTTCCAGATCTTCACCGGCAGCCTGGGCTCCCGGACGACCGCCACCGCCATCGCCCTCACCGGCATCGTCCTCACCGCCGCCGTGTTCCTGACGGCCCTGCGACGCGTGTTCCTCGGCGCTCCGCGGCTGCCGCGGACCCTCCCCGCGGGCGGCATCGCGGACCTCGGGGCCAGCGAGACGCTGTCCACCGTCGCCCTGCTCGCCGTGGCCCTCGTCATCGGCGTCGCGCCGCGCTGGCTGCTGGACGTCATCGACCCGGCCGGCCGCACCCTGACCGGCCTGGTGGCGCGGTGAACCAGAACCTGACCGCCCTCCTGCCCGAACTGGCCCTTCTGGGCGCCGCCGTCACCGGCCTCCTGGCAGGCTCCTGGCTGCCCCGCCGCCGCCAGTGGACCGTCGCCGCGCTCGCCGCCGCCGCCTGCGTCGCCGGACTGGCCGCCACGGCCGTCACCATGGCCACGGACCGCGAACAGACCGTGTTCGCGGACGCGTTCGCCGTCGACACCGCCACCGACGCCGGCCGGATCACCGTCCTCGTCGCCCTGCTGCTGATCATCGGCATGTCCGTCGAGACCGTCCGCCACCACCGACGCGAGACCGAGTACTGGGTCCTGCTGCTGCTCACCGGAGGAGGCACGCTCGCCCTCGTCGGCGCGAACGACCTCCTGACGCTGTTCGCCGCCTATCTGCTGGCCGGCATCCCCGCGTACGCGCTGGCCGCCTTCGCCAAGGACGCCCGGGGCACCGAAGCCGCCCTGAAGTACTACCTCATGGGCGCCCTGCTCGGCACCACCATGCTGGCCGGCGTCGCGCTGCTGTACGGGGCCGGCCGCGCCACCGGCTACCGGGCACTGGGCGCCGCCCTGCCCACCGCCCCCTACGGCCTGGTCGCGGTCGGACTCATCGGCGTCCTCGCGGGCCTGCTGTTCAAGTCGGGCGCGGTACCGGCCCACTTCTGGGTGCCGGACGTCACCGAGGGCGCCTCCGTGCCCGTCGCCGCCTACGTCACCACCCTCCCCAAGATCGGCGCCCTGATCGCCGGCTACCGCCTCGTCCACCAGGCACTGCCCGGCAGCGACGTCAACTGGCCGCTGCTGCTGGCGATCACCGCCGCCGTCACCATGACCCTGGGGAACCTGGCGGCGTTCTTCCAGACCTCGGTCACACGCCTGCTGGCCTACTCCACCATCAGCCAGGTCGGCTACCTCCTGATGGCCCTGTCCGTGGCCACCCGTACCGGCCTGGCCCAGCGGGGCCTGCTGGTCTACCTGGCCGCCTACGCGGTCACCAACCTCGGGGCCTTCGCCGTCGTGACCGAACTCCCCCGGGCCCGGACGCTGTCGGACCACCGCGGTCTCGCCCGACGCCGCCCCGGCCTCGCCGCCGTCCTCGTCGTCTGCCTGCTCGGTCTGGTCGGCACCCCGCCCAGCGGAGTCTTCCTCGGCAAGCTGGAGGTCTTCAGCGCGACCATCGACGGCGGCTACACCTGGCTGGCCGCCCTGGCCGTCGCCAACACCGTCGCCTCCCTCTTCTACTACCTCCGCTGGCTCGGCCCCCTGTTCCGCACCGCCGACGCCGCCCCCGCCCAGGCGCAGGCGGCCCTGGGGCGCTGGTCCGCCGCCACCGCCTACACGGCGGCCGTGCTCTCCCTGGCGCTCGGCCTCGGCGGGGAGGCGGTCCTCGCGCTGGCGGAGGGTCCGCTGCTGCGGTGAGACACCCCGCGGCGCCGCCCCGGGAGGAAGCGGCCGGGTCCCTCCGGCACCCCCCGGAGGGCGCGCGGGGCCGGGAGAGCCCTGGGAACCGACGAGTCTCCTCACGCGCCGCACGCACCCCGCCGTGAGGACCCGCCGGTCCGTCCCGGCCGCCGAGCCCGAATCCGATGAAACGACCGGCTGGCCCCGGCGGTCTTGGTACGCTGCGTGAGCCAACCGTTGTGCTGTGCAAAGGTCCTGCCCGTCGTCGCCGACGCCGGGTCCGTCGCGGGTTCGGAGGCGCCGGGTCTCCTCCCGCCGTTGCTCAGGTGCGGCAGCCGACGGCTGTGTCCTCTCTTCCTAGCTTCCTAGCTTCCTCGCTTCCTCGCTTCCTCTCTTCTCCTCTCGCTTCTCCTCGCTCTTCTTCTTTCTCTCTTCCTTCTTCGTTCTCCTTCCCGATCGAGGTGGGACCGCACCCTGCGTCCGGTCGCGTCTGCCAGGACCCATGCGAGACCGGTCCGCGCCGCGCGCCCGCACGGCATCGGTGCGGGACCGCCCGCACGCAACCGTTCACGCGCTCGCGACGACGCGGGCACGAGGTGTCTGGGGGGCACGGTGCACGACGAGAACTTGACGCGGGTCTACAGCGACCGCACATACGTGACGACGACGATGGTGCGGCACTCCGGTACGACGGTGGCGTTCGCGATGGACGCCGGCCGCAGGGTCTTCTACACGGTGCTGGACCTGGAACAGGCGTCGGCGCAGCGCGGCCCGCTGGACTCGCGCTACTGGAACGAGGAGCCGGCGCCGGTGCCGTTCCCCGGCGAACTGGTGGAGGTGCCGGCCCCGGGCGCCGCCCCCGTGTCGGGCGTGCTGCGGATGCCCCGGGTGCGCAACGGGGGACGCACCGAGGCTGCGGCGGGCGTGCCGCTGCCGGTGGAGGAGCGCGATCCGTTCCTGTCGACGACGGCGCGGCTCAGCGCGCTCGCGCCGTTGCAGGTCGTGTCGGACGGACGCTACATCCTGGTGCTGCGCCAGGGGGTGGACGCCGGCCACGAGGACGCGGTGTTCCACGCCGACGGCGGCGTCGTCTCCGCAGACCGGGCCACGGCGTCCTCGGGGACGGCCGCGACGGCGGTCCCCGTGGTGGACGGATCGCTGCTGTGCGACCGGTTCGTGCTGGTGGGGTCCGTACTGAAGCCTGTGGTGGAGGTGCGCTACCAGCGCTCGCGGTCGAAACTGCGGGGCGCGTCCGAGAGCGACACCCTGGGGACGCGGGACATGGAGGGCAACCCCTTCTTCGAGCCCACCGCGAAGCTGTCGTTCGTCGCGCCCGTCCAGGACGGCGCGTTCACGGCACTCCTGCTGCCGACCGCGGTCGCCGGCCGGTCCCGCTGGCAGGTGTTCGCGGCGAACAGGACGACCGGCCGGGTGGAGGGGTACAACTGCGCCCAGGGGGCGGACGGGCTGTTCGACGTGGCCGGCGCGCAGCTGTACACCAGTCCGGACCCGAGGTACGCCTCGGCCGTGCTGGAGCGCGGGCCCGGAACCTGCCCGCACACCAAGCGGCCCCTGGTGCCGGTGCCGGCCTCGCGCGACCGGGCCGGCACCGCACTGCGGTTCGGCCCCGGGACGGGCGCACACGTGCTGCTGCCGTCCGTCGCGGCCCCCTCCCCGGCGGCTCCGTCGGGCTACACGGTGGAGGCGTGGGTGCGTCCCGCCGCCGCGTCCGGGACGATCGTGGCGCACCACGCCGGGACCTCGCCGAGCAGCACGTTCTCGCTGGAACTGGACGCGGAGCGGAAGCTGGTGGCCGACCTCGGAGGGACCCGGGTGGTGTCGGACGCCGGGGTTCCGCTGGGGACGTACACCCATGTGGCGGCGGTGTTCGACGGCGTCAACGCGACCGTCCACGTGGGCGGCGTGCGGACGGGCACGCGGGCGGTGACCGCGGTCCCCGACGCGTGGTCGGCGGCGAGCGTGGGCGCGAGACTGGTGTCGGGTGCGCCGCAGGCGGGGTTCACGGGCGACGTCGACGAGGTGAGGATCTGGGAACGGGCCCGCACCGAGGCCGAGTTCGGCGACCGCGGGCTGCGGCTCTCGGGAATCGAACCGGGGCTGGCGCTCTACTGCCGCTTCGACGAGGGAGCCGGCACGGCGGTGGGCGACCACACCCGGGCGCTGCGCGACGGCACGGCGCACAACGGTCCGGTGTGGGTGGCCTCGGACGCGCCGGCCGGTGACGGACCGGGTCTGTCGCGGGACGTGTTCGGGTTCGACGGCCGCACCGTGTCCACCGGGCTGGCCGCGGCCGTGTACTCCCAGCAGGAGCCCGCCACGTCCGGGTACGGCGCGGCCGTGGGGCACGAGAAGCGGCAGACCCGGCTGCTGCTGGCGTGCGGGACCTCAGGCCCCGCGCCGGCGGGCGGCTCGGCGGACCGCAGCTACATCGCGGCGGTGGACCTGGCGGTCGCCCGGGACGGCCGGCTCGCGACGGTCCCGTCCGTCATCTCCCTCGCCGAGGCGGGCAGACCCGGCGTGGTGGGCGATCCGGCCGCGGTCGCCGCCGCGCAGGCGACGCTGGACGCCGCCCAGGCGGCCCTGGACGCGGACCGCCGGCTCGCCGCCCAGATCCCGCAGACCCAGGCGAGCATCGACACCTACGAGCAGTGGTTCGGTCCGACCTACGTGATGTTCTTCCGCCTGCGTGAGCGGCTTCAGGAACAGGAGGCCGCACAGCGGCGGCTGGGTGCGCGTCAGGCCGCCGTGGACGCCGCGGAGGACGCGCTGATGACGCTGTCGGGCGGTACCCGCGGCGGCGGCGACACCGTGGTGGCGATGCCGCTGGTCTCGACGGACCGGCAGGGGCTGACCGCCTACGGCGCGCTGCTGGCGTTCGCCTGGACCGAGAACGCGCCGTTCGTGCTGGACGGAGCGACCGGCGACGTGGTGCTGTACTTCCGCGGGGCGGCCGGGCAGCTCTTCTCCGCGTACTACTCCACACTCGTCACCCGTGCGACCCGGAGCCTCGACCTGGGCGGTGACAGGCTGGAGTTCGTCGCCCGGGACACCGCCGTCCGCGTGCAGGACTTCTCGGTAGGGATCTCCGCGGACGTCGCCCGCGAGCCCGGCTCCGCCGCGGCCGCGGACCACTGCACGGTGACCGTGACCTGCGGTTCGCGCACCGAGACGTATGCGCGGGTACCCCGCGCCGCCGCCTCCGTGGCCGCGGTCCTCAACGGCAGCCTGCCGCCCGGCGCTCTGCTGGGCACCGTGCTGTCGGTCAAGGACCGGCTCGTCGAGCTCGCCGCGCCGCTCCCCGAACCGCTGGCGGCCGGCAGCCGGGTCCTGGTCGGCGGCCGGGTGCGGGAGGCCGACGCCGCGGCGCCGGCCGGCGCGACCACCTTCACGGTCGCCGGTGAGACGGTCACCGCGGCAACCGGTTCGCAGGTGACCACGGTGCCCTACGACTACGCCGAGGCCGTCGGCAGCGTCCCGGGCGTCGAACTGTCCTCGGGATCGCAGATCGTCGCGGTCACCCGGGTGGGCGCCGCCACCACGGCCGTCCCCGACGGCGTCGCGCAGGACGCCGGCGACGGGGTCGGGCCCCACTGGCGCGGCCACGCCCCCGGCCGCGCTCCGGTCTTCGACGGCACCACCCGGTACCTCGCCGCCGCCGACGGCGCGGACTTCGCCACCGGCGGCGACCTGACGCTGGAGGCGTGGCTCAACCCCGCCGCCGCGGCCGGCACCGTGCTGCACGCCGCCGGGCCGGCCACGCCCTACGGCCTCGCCCTGCGCGGCGTCCCGGTGCTCAGCGGACTCGCGCTGGAGGAGGACGGCGAGGTCGAGTGCGGCGACCGGCTCTCACTGACCGGGACCGGCTTCACCATCGAGATGTGGGCCTACCGGCAGGCCGCCGGCCGCGACGACCCTCTGCTGACCATGGGGGCCGGCCTGGTCGTCGGCATCGACCGGACCGACCGCCTCTGCTTCGGCGGCGACTTCGGCAGCCCCGGCCAGGCGGAGCTGACCTGGGCGGTCACGACCGCCACGGTCCCCGCCCAGGAGTGGCACCACTGGGCGGTGGTCCACGACGCCACCGCCGGGACCCGCCGCGTGTACCGGGACGGCGTCGAGCTGGCCTGCACCTCCGAAACCGGCGATGCGGTCGCGGCGGGCACCTTCGGTGGTATGAGCTTCGCCGGCGCGGCCGACACCCCCACGCTCAGGCTCGGCCGCCGGGCCCAGGGCGGCGGCGTCGGCTCACGGGTCTGCCTCGACGAAGTGCGGGTGTGGACCGGAGCGCGCACCGCGGAACAGATCGGCGAGTCGATGCTCAGGCGGCTGCGCGGCCGGGAGGACGGCCTGCTGGCCTACTGGCAGTTCAGCAACGGGTCGACCGCCGACCGGTCGGGCCACGGGCACGACGGGACCCTGGTCGGCCCCTACCGGCGTGCCATCTCCCCGCTGGACGGCTACGCGCCCGTGGCCACGGTCGGTTCGCAGACCTTCACCCTCGCGGAGGGCGTCCCGCTGGGCGACTGGAGCCACATCGCGCTGGCCTTCAGGCAGCACTGGGCGATGGCCATGGACGGCGGCGGCCACCTGGACGCGGGCGGACCCGACGGGCTGAACCTGCTCGGCGACCTGACCATCGAGGCCGGCGTGTGCCTGGACACCCTCGGCGTCGTGCACGGCCTGGTGGGCAAGGGCGTACTGGAAGGCGGAGCGGCGGGCACGTCGGTGCCCTACGCGCTGTCCGTGGAGGCCGACGGCCAGCTCGCCTTCTCGTTCGAGAAGGGCGGCGGGGGCAAGGACGGCCTGGTCACCGTCCGCTCGGGGACGAAGCTGAAGGCGGGCGTGTTCACCCGGGTCGCGGTCACCCGCAAGGGAGGCCACAACGCCCGGGGCGGTGTGGCTGTCCGCCTCTACGTCGACGGCGCCCCGGTGGGGCCGCAGCCGTACGTGTTCGAGGGGGCCGCGCCGGTGGGCAACGACGAGAACTGCGACCTGGGCCGGAACCGCCGGGGCCGGACCGCGCATCACCTGCGCGGCCTGCTGACCGAGGTGCGGATCTGGAGCGTCGCCCGCGACGAGAAGCAGCTCCACGCCGCGGTCACCCCCAAGGCGCCGGGGCTCACGGCGTGGTGGGCCTTCCCCGAGAAGGAGGGCGCCGTCACCGCGGACGCCTGCGACACCTTCCCCGCGAAGGTGCGCGGCGCCCGGCGCGTGCCCACCCCCGACCCGGAAGGCAACCTGGTCACCTTCTACACCGACGGCACCCCGCAGCCCGCGTCCACCGCCCCCGTCCACGCCCAGCCGTCGTACACCGGCGAGGCGCACGCCACCCTGGGGGGCCGGTGGCACGCCGGGGCGCTGACCGACGGCTACACCGGGACCGTGGACGAGGTGCGGATCTGGCGGTCCTGCCGTACGCGCGAGCAGATCCTGGACAACATGTTCGCCCGGCTGCGCGGTGAGGCGAAGGACCTGGTCGCCTACTTCCCCTTCGACGGCGCCTCCACCCAGGAGGGCGCCACGGTCAGGGACTTCGGGCCGCGCGGCAACGATCTGCGGCCCTCGCCCGACGCGCCCCGCAACACGATCTCCGGCGCGCCGATCTCCGCCGACGCCGCAGAGGTGCGCTCCGCGCTGACCGGGGTCGGCAGCACCTTCAACGCCAGGGTCGACGCCACCCCCGCCGCGTCCGAGTACGGCGATCTGCAGGCCGACGCCGACGGCCGCGCCTTCGGCGTCATGAAGCGCGCGTACGCCTTCGTGCGGCACGGCCGGTGGGAACTGCTCACCGGGTTCAAGACCGGTGAGCTGACGACCACCTGGGTCGGGCAGGCGCAGTTCGACCCCCAGCTGATCGGCTACCTGGAGGGCGCCCCGCCGATGCCGTCGGAGAACATGGTCTGGGGCACCGCGGACAGCTACGCGGAGAAGGCGTCCGTGTCCTTCGTCCAGGCCGACTCCGTCAGCAACACCATCTCCAACGACGAGAGGCGGAGCCTGGACGCGTCCGGAACCGCCAAGGTGGACTTCTCGGTGAACGACGACACCTCGATCGTCGCCGCCCCCCTCGGCGTCGGCACGGCCAAGGCCGCCGTCAAGGCCAAGGTGGGGATGACGGTCGAGGCGCAGGTCAAGTTCTCCAACGGCTGGGCCACCAACCTCGGGGTGTCGCAGAGCAGCGAGACCACCCGCACCAGCGGTGTGGTGCTGACCGGCCAGTGGGAGGAGGACGCGGAGACCGGTCAGGTCAGCCCCGGCACCGGCCGGCGCTGGGTACCCGCCAACACCGGCTTCGCGATCGTCCAGTCCGCGACCGCCGACCTGTACGCGCTGCGCCTGGCCCACAGCGGCGTCCTGGTCGCCTACCGGATGATCCCCAACGCCGACGTCCCCCGGGACTGGAACGTCATCGCGTTCCCCATCAACCCCCGCTACACCAAGCAGGGCACCCTCGACGGCGTGATCGGCTTCGCCCCCACGGGCACGTCCGGCGCGCTGCAGCCCTTCCCCGACCCGGCGTTCCCGCACGCCGGGGACGGCGGTGAGTACAGCTACTACCGGCCCCGGGAGGCCTACGCCATCAAACGGCGCATCCAGCGCGAGGAGCAGCAACTGCAGAGCTTCTACGAATCGGTGTCCACCGAGAGCGCCACGTTCGCGGCGCACAACCCCGTCCGGGACCAGGCCGACCGGGTCCTCGGCGGCATGATGGGCGGCGTCGGCACCGGCCTCGCCGCGGACCGGCCGGACCCGGCCGACGTCCGCAGGGCCGCGTCCGGCGCCTCCCGCCGTCACATGGCCAACACCTACGTGTGGACCGCGGCGGGCGGCCTGTTCTCCGAGACGATGTCCACCACCGACCAGGTCACCCAGGTCACCACCGGTGACTACTCGGTCAGCGGCAGCGTCACCGTCGGCGGCTACGCCAACATCGAGGCGGGCCCGGTCGGCGTCAACATCTCCGGCAGCGTCTCGCTCGGCGGCGGCTACGCCGTGACCCGGAGCAGGACCAAGGAGGCCAGGCGCACGTTCAGTCTGGAGGTCAGCGCCGAACCCGGCCGCGATCTGCAGAAGCGCGAAGGTGACAAGCCCGTCTTCGACATCGCCCGCAATCCCGTCCTGGTGCCCGGCCGCGTCGACGCCTACCGGTTCATGACCTTCTACCTCGACAGCTCCACCGACAACTACGAGGACTTCTACGGCAAGGTCGTCGACCCCGAGTGGCTCGACCGCAGCACCGGCCCGGACGCCCGCGCCCTGCGGCAGACCCGGCAGGGCGACCGCAAGCCCCCGTGCTGGCGCGTCCTGCACCGCGTCACCTTCGTCAGCCGTGTGCAGGACACCGCCACCACGACCCCGTCCCTGGCCAGAGCCATGGGAACGCTCGGCATCACCAGCGACTACCACCTGATGAAGCAGCTCGAACCGCATCTGGCCGGCGCCACCGCGGACCGCGCCGCACTCGTCGCCGCCGCCAGGACCACCATCGCCACCCGGTTCCCGGCCCTGGCCCCGTACACCGACTCCATCACCGAACGCGTCACCGCCTACTACAACCTCCCCGCCGACGCCGCAGCGGCGCTCGTCCCGGCCGGCGCGGTCCCGGCGCCGCCCCCGGAACCCGCCCCGGTCAGCACCCTGACCACGACCACCCCCACCGTCGCCGCCGGCCAAACCATCACCCTGCGTTACTCCACGCCGGCCGCCACCCTCGCCGCCAGGAACTGGATCGGCCTCTACCGGGACGGCACCGCCCCGGGCAGCGGCGAGGCAGCCGCGTGGGAGTACGCCCCGGACGCCGACGGCCGTCTCGACCTCACCGCAGGAGGCGGCCTCGCCCCCGGCGGCTACCGCGCCTGGTACCTCCACGACGACGGGTACACGCCCCTCGCCGGCCCGCTCGTCCTCACCCTCACCTGACGGAGCGGCCGCCCGGCGCCGCGCGCCCACTGCGGCGCGGCGCCGGGAGGCCGGCCGGGACCGCCGGTCGCCGCCCGGCGGAGGGGAACCGGGCTCCACGAAGAAGGCAATGGGCCGCCCGCTCACTCCGCCGCGTGGCCTCGTGGAGCCACACCGGTCCGAGATGCCTCACTCGTTACGGCCGGAATAGCATGATTTGTCATGCGTCAGGGCTCCTCCGACCGGCCTCACCGGGCCAGAGGGCGAGGCGGCCGTCGGGGCGCGACCCCTACACGAGGAGAGGCAGGCATGTCGGGACGCATCGCGGTGGGAGTGGACGGCTCCGAGGAGAGCGCGGCGGCGGTGGACTGGGCCGCGGACGAAGCCGCGCTACGGGGCGCCGAACTGCGCCTGGTGAACGCCTCGCTCTGGCAGGAACACGCCCTCGTGGCGGTCCGCCCGGCCCGGGACGTCCAGGCCGAACGCGCGCAGACCCTGCTCGACGCCATGACGGACCGGGCCCGGTCCCGGCACGGCGGCCTCACCACCAGCGGCGAGGAGGTCGAGGACGCGCCGGCCACCGTGCTCGTGTCCGCCTCCGCCGACGCCGACCTCGTGGTGCTCGGCTCGCACGGCTTCGGCGCCGCCGTGGGCTTCACGGCCGGCTCCGTGGGCCAGGAGGTCGCCGCCGAGGCGCACAGCCCGGTCGTCCTGGCCCGCGGGACCGGCCGGGACGGGGACGGCCGCGTCGTCGTGGGCCTGGACATCCGCTCCACCGGCGAGGAACTGCTGGGCTTCGCCTTCGACTTCGCCGCGCGCCGCTCCGTGCCCGTCCACGTCGTCCACACCTGGCACCTGACGCCCGTGCACCACGCCCTGCACCCGCACGCGGAGCGGAGCACGGACGCGGCCAGGCAGGCGCTCGCCGAGGTGGTGCGCCCCTACCGCGAGCGGTTCCCGCAGGTGGACGTGGAGGAGGAGGCCGCCACCGGGTGGGCGGCCGAGCGGCTCATCGAGGCCGCGGCCGGAGCCGGGATCGTGGCCGTGGGCCGGCGCCGGTCCCCGCACGGCGGCCACCTCGGGGCGGTCGCCCACGCGGTGATCCACCACGCCGCCTGCCCGGTCGCCGTCGTCCCGCACGCCTGACCTGCCCGGCCGGGCAGGATGCGGACATCCGGCGGCCCGGTCGTCGGCCCGCCGGGCCACCCGCCCGGCCACCCGCCGGGCCACCCGGCCGGCGGCGCCCTGCAGACCCGGCCGGTCCCCACGGGGGCCGCCGTCGGCCGGGCGGGTCCCGGCACCTGCCGTGCACCGGGCGGTCCGGACGGCGGCGTTGCCGTGTGCCGTGTGCCGGACGGTCCGTCCGACGCCGTCCGACGCCGTCCGACGCCGTCCGTACGCCTGCCCTGCCGGGCCTGCCCGGCCTGCCCGGGCGCCGGCCAGCGTGCCCCGGGCGAGCGGTGCGGGCATGCGGCCGCCGGGGATCTGGCGTGTACTGGGAGGGCAGGAGTCTCGAAGAGATCGGACCGCTGCCCATGACCGGTCAGGACACGCTGTCGGTGAACACCATTCGCGGCCTGTGCATGGACGCCGTCCAGCAGGCGGAGTCGGGACACCCCGGCACCCCCATGGGCATCGCCCCCGTGGCGTACACCCTGTGGCAGAGGTTCCTGCGCTTCGACCCGCAGAACCCCGTCTGGCCCAACCGGGACCGCTTCGTCCTCTCCGAGGGACACGCCTCCGCGCTCCTGTGGTCGCTGCTGCACCTGTCGGGCGTGCGGGCGGTGGACCCGGACTACGAGGTGCTCGGACGCCCCTCGGTCACCCTCGACGACCTCAGGAGCTTCCGGCAGCTCGACTCCCGCTGCCCCGGCCACCCCGAATACCGGTGGACCAGCGGCGTGGAGACGACCACCGGCCCGCTCGGCCAGGGCGTCGCCACCTCGGTCGGCATGGCGCTGGCCGGCCGCTGGCTGGCCGCCCGGTACAACCGGGACGGCTTCGACCTGTTCGACTTCGACGTCTACGCGCTCGCCGGGGACGGCTGCATGATGGAGGGCGTCGCCTCCGAGGCGGCCTCCCTCGCCGCGCACCAGGGACTGGCGAACCTGTGCTGGATCTACGACTCCAACCGGGTCACCATCGAGGGGCACACCGACATCGCCTTCACCGAGGACGTGGCGGCCCGGTTCCTCGCCTACGGCTGGAACGTCACCACCGTCGCCGACGCCAACGACCTGGACGCGGTGTCCCGCGCCTTCCACACCTTCCGCGCCGAGACCGAGCGGCCCACCCTGGTGGTGGTGCACAGTCACATCGGCTACGGCTCACCGGTGGAGGACTCGCCCCGCGCGCACGGCGCCCCGTTCGGCGAGGAGGGGGTCCGTAGCACCAAGCGCTTCCTCGGCCTGCCGCCCGACGAGCGGTTCCTGGTCCCCGACGTGGTCCGCGAGGACTTCGCCCGCGGCATCGGGGCCCGCGGACAGCGGCTGCGCACGGCCTGGGAGGAGACCTTCGCGGCCTACCGCGAGGCCTGGCCGTCGTACGCCGACGAGGTCGTCCGCATGCAGCGCCGGGACCTGCCCGAGGGCTGGGAGGCGGCCCTGCCCGAGTTCCCCCCGGACACCGGGGGCCTGGCGAGCCGGGACTCCTCGGGCCGTGTCCTCAACGCGCTGGCCGAACGCGTGCCCTGGCTGCTCGGCGGCTCCGCCGACCTGTCGCCGTCCACCAAGACGCGGCTGACCTTCGACGGGGCGGGGGACTGCCGTCCGGACGAGCCGGGCGGACGCAACCTGCACCTCGGGGTGCGCGAACACGCCTCCGCGGCGATCGCCAACGGCATGGCGCTGACCAAACTGCGGCCCTACTGGTCGGGCTTCCTCATCTTCTCGGACTACGCCAAGGCGGCCATCCGGCTGTCCGCCCTGATGGAGATCCCGGTGGTGCACATCTTCACGCACGACTCCATCGGGGTGGGCGAGGACGGCCCCACCCACCAGCCCGTCGAACAGCTCGCCGGACTGCGGGCCATGCCCGGTCTGCTGGTCTTCCGCCCGGCCGACGCGACCGAGGTGGTGGAGACCTGGCGGGCGGTGGCCGCACTGCGCCACGAGCCGGCCGCCCTGGTGCTCTCCCGGCAGGCCCTGCCCACCCTCGACCGGACCGTCCTGGCACCGGCCTCCGGCGTGGCCCGCGGCGCCTACGTGCTCGCCGACCCGCCCGACGGCCCGCCGCAGGTCCTGCTGCTGGCCACCGGATCCGAGGTGGCCCTCGCCCTGTCGGCCCGGGAGGAACTCGCCGCCGACGGCGTCGCCGCCCGCGTGGTGAGCATGCCGTGCTGGGAACTGTTCGACCGGCAGCCGCGGGAGTACCGCGACGCGGTGCTGCCGCCGGACGTCACCGCCCGCGTCGGGGTGGAACAGGCGTCGACCTTCGGCTGGGACCGCTACGTCGGCGACCGGGGAGCGGTCGTCGGCATGCACACCTACGGCGCCTCGGCCCCGCTGAAGAGCCTGACCACGAAGTTCGGGTTCACCCCGGAGCGGGTCGCCCAGGTCGCGCGCGAGGTGCTCGCGGCCGGCCGGCGCCCCCGGTCCGCCGCCTGACCGCACCCGCCCGGCGCACAGCGCAGAGCGTACGGAGGAACGCCACCATGAAGCGACGGGGAGGCACACCGTGACCACCAACACCCCCATGCAACTCGGCATGGTCGGGCTCGGACGCATGGGCGCCAACCTGGTGCGCCGCCTCATGCGCGACGGCCACACCTGCGTGGTGTACGACCTCGACACCGACGCCGTCGGCAGGCTGGAGCAGGAGGGCGCCGTCGGGGCGTCCTCCCTGCAGGACTTCGTGGGCCGGCTCGACCGGCCGCGGAACATCTGGCTGATGCTGCCCGCGGGCGTCGTCCAGCGGACGGTCGACGAACTGGCCGGCCTGCTCGCCGCCGACGACGCCGTGATCGACGGAGGCAACTCCTACTACCGCGACGACATCGCCCGCTCGCGTCAACTCGCCCCGCAGGGCGTGCACTACGTCGACTGCGGCACCTCCGGAGGCGTGTGGGGCCTGGAGCGCGGCTACTGCCTGATGGTCGGCGGCGACGAGGGCGCGGTCCGGCGCCTCGACCCGCTGCTGCGCACCATCGCCCCGGGAGCCGGCGGCGCGGAGCCCACCCCGGGCCGGACCGCGACCACCGGCACCGCACCCGAGGGCTATCTGCACTGCGGGCCCAGCGGCGCCGGCCACTTCGTGAAGATGGTCCACAACGGCGTCGAGTACGGGATGATGGCCGCCATCGCCGAGGGCCTGAGCATCATCAGACACGCCGACGCCGGGCTGCGCGGGCGGACGGTCGACGCGGAGACGGCCCCGCTGCGCGACCCCGGTGCCTACGCCTACGAGATCGACGTGGCCGAGGTCGCCGAGGTGTGGCGGCGCGGCTCGGTCGTCGGCTCCTGGCTGGTCGACCTGGTCGCCGACGCGCTGGCCCGGTCCCCCGGACTCGACGGCTTCGCCGGCCGGGTGTCCGACTCCGGGGAGGGCCGCTGGACGGTGCTGGCGGCGGTCGACGAGAGCGTGCCCGCACCGGTGATCACCGCAGCGCTGTACGAGCGGTTCGCCTCGCGCGGGCTGGGCGAGTTCACCGGCAAACTGCTGTCCGCGATGCGCGGCGAGTTCGGCGGCCACGCCGAGAAGGCGGGCTGAACGGTGCCCCGGCCGACGTCGACGACGGGCCGCGGGCCGCGCCCGGACGACCATGTGATCGTGCTCTTCGGCGCGACCGGCGACCTGGCCCGCCGCAAGCTGCTGCCCGGGCTGTTCCACCTGGCCCACGCAGGACTGATGCCCGAGCACTACCGGATCGTCGGGTCCGCCCCCGCCGCCGTCGCCCTCGGCGACGACGCGTTCCGCGCCCACGCGCGCGAGGCGGTGACGGAGTTCGGCCGGAGCAAGCCGGAGGGCGAGGCCTGGCAGGCGTTCGAGGCGGCGCTCGGCTTCGGCGCCGCCGACCCCGAGGACCCGCAGCCGCTGATCGCCGCCGTGCGGCGGGCCGAGCAGGCGCTCGGCGGCCGGCCACGCCGGCTCTGCCACCTGGCGGTGCCGCCGGCCGCGTTCGCCTCCGTCGTCGGGACCCTCGGCGACACCGGGCTCGCCGAGGACACGCGCGTGATCGTGGAGAAGCCGTTCGGCACCGACCTGGCGTCCGCCCGCGCCCTCGACGGCCTGCTCCACGCCGTCTTCGACGAGTCGCGGATCTTCCGCATCGACCACTTCCTGGGCAAGGAGTCGGTGGACAACATCCTGGCCCTGAGGTTCGCCAACGGCATGCTCGAACCCGTCTGGAACCGGGACCACATCAGCCATGTGCAGATCGACGTGCCGGAGAGGATCGGGATCGAGGGCCGGGCCGGGTTCTTCGAAGGCACCGGCACCTTCCGGGACATGGTCGTCACCCACCTCTTCCAGCTCATGGGCTTCGTGGCGATGGAGCCCCCGACCGCCCTGACCGCCCACGTGCTGCGGGACGAGAAGGAGAAGGTCTTCCAGTCCCTGCGGCCGGTGGACCCCGCCCACGTCGTCCGCGGCCAGTACACCGGCTACCGCGACGAGCCGGGGGTGGACCCGCAGTCCGACACCGAGACGTTCGTGGCGTTGCGCGTCGAACTGGACAACTGGCGGTGGGCCGGGGTGCCGTTCTTCCTCCGCACCGGCAAGTCCCTCGCCCAGGGCCGGCACATGGTCACCCTCGGCTTCCGCGAACCGGTGCTGCGGATGTTCCCGCAGGCCGCCGGCGCCCGCCGGCCGCGCACCAACGAACTGGCGATCGACTTCGACGACCCCGGGAGCATCACCGCCCGCTTCCTCACCAAGCAGCCGGGACCCGCGATGCGGCTGGAGCAGGCCGAGATGGTCTTCGGCTACGCCGGCTCGTTCAACGAGGCGCACGCGCTGGAGGGCTACGAGCGGCTGATCCTGGACGCCATGCTGGGCGACCAGTCCCTGTTCACCCGCTCCGACGGCATCGAGCGGCTGTGGGAGGTGGCCACGCCGCTGCTCGACGACCCGCCGCCGGCCGAGCCCTATCCGCCCGGCTCCTGGGGGCCCGAGCGGATCCACCGGCTCATCACTCCGTACCACTGGAGTCTTCCGGACCGCTGAGCAGCGGATCCGGCACCAGCTCGCCCCGGGAGTCCAGCCGGTAGAGCAGCACCAGGGCCGGCCCGACCAGCACCACCGCCACCAGCGAGACGATCACCAGCCAGTCCAGCGTGGACGCGGCGCCCGCCCCCTCGGCGACGGTGAGCGAGGTCGGCAGCAGATACGGCCGCTGGGCCAGACCCCAGGCGACGACCACCGCGCCCACGGCGCCGACGGCGGCGGCCCGGGTGAGCTGGGTGGGCGCGCCGCGGACCAGCAGCCAGGCGGCGGCCAGGGCGCACACCGCCGCCCCGCACACCAGCGCCAGCCCCCATCCGCTCGTCAGCCGCTCGTGGACGTAGCGCGCGTCGTCGCGGGTCAGCCCGATCCCCGCACCGGCCAGCACCGCCAGCGCCGCCAGCGTGCCCAGGGCACGCCTGCGGAAGTAGCCGACCAGGTCCGGGGCCCCGTAGGCGCGGGCGTCGCCGGACAGGAAGACCGCGCCCAGGAAGGCCGCGGCCGCCACCGTCATCAGCCCGGCCAGCACCGAGGTCGGGTTGGTCCACGCCGACACCGAGGCGGAACCGCCCGGCGCGACCCGCCCCGAGGCGACCCCGCCCACCGCCGCGCCGAAGAAGTACGGGGTCAGCACCGAGGCGACGGCGAACGCGGCCCCGTACACGCGGCGTTCGGCGAGCCGGCGGGTCGGCTTGCGGAAGGCGAACCCCGCGCCCCGGAGCAGCAGCCCCGCCGCGGCCAGCGTCAGCGGTGCCCAGAGCACGGTGAACACCGCCTGGAACATGACCGGGAACCCGGTCCACATGACCACCAGGACGAAGATCAGCCAGACGTTGTTGACCTCCCACACCGGCGCCATGGAGTGGTCGATCAGCCAGCGCGGACGCCGCCCGCGCCGCGCCCCGCCGGCCACCAGGTCCCAGAACCCGGCGCCGTAGTCGGCGCCGCCCCCGCAGGCGTACGCGACCACGGCCAGCACCATCACCCAGGCGACGAGGTCGGCGGTCACCGGCGGCCTCCCGGGGACGGGGCGTGCGGGGGACGCGGCCCGTACGGTGTGCCGTGCTCCGGCGGCTCGGCGGCCGACGGCCTCGCGCCCTCGCGCACCCCGCTGCCCTCGTCCTCCAGACGCCAGCGGGTGCGCATCCGCAGCAGGACGGCGACGAACACCGCCAGCACCGCGACATAGCCGACGACGACCACGCCGAAGACCCCCCACAGGACGCCGGCGGAGGTGTCGGTGACCGCCTCCGAGACCCGCATGTACCCGTACACGATCCAGGGCTGGCGGCCCACCTCGGTGGTGACCCAGCCGGCCTCGACGGCGGCCAGGCACGCCACGCCGGACCCGGCGGCCGCCCGCAGGAACCAGCGCGACCGGGGCAGGTCGCGGCGGCGCCACCACGCCCAGGCGTACCAGAGCGCGAGCAGCAGCAGCAGGCTGCCGATGCCGACCATCAGGTCGAACGCGGTGTGCGCGATGGTCGCCTGGACCGGCGTCGGCCGGTCCTGCGGCGGCACCGAGGTCAGCCCCGTCACCTCGGTGTCGGGGCTGAACCCGGCGAGGATCGAGTCCAGTTGGGGGATCCTGATGCCCCCGGACACCGAACCGTCCGGGTTCAGCCGGCCGAAGAGGTACTCGGGGACGTGCGTGTCGGTCTTCCACACCAGCTCCATCGCGGCGAACTTCACCGGCTGCTGGTGGAAGACGGCCCGGGCGATGAAGTCCCCCAGGAACATCTGCACCGGCGTGAGCACCGCGGCCGCGGTGAAGGGGACGGTGAAGCCCAGCCGGTGGTAGCGGTCGCGGCGCCCGCGCAGCATCCCGGTGGCGTACACGCCGGCCACGACGAACCCCGCGGTCATGAACATCGCCACCACGAAGTGCCAGTACTCCGGGCCGAACATGGGGGTGAACACCGCGGTGCGCACGTCCACGCCCACCGGATCGCCGCCGGCGCCGAGCCGGAACCCCTGGGGGGTGTTCATCCAGGAGTTCGCGGCCAGAATCCCGAACGCCCCCATCAGCGCGACCAGCGGCAGCGGCACACCGAGCGCGAAGTGGGCGCGCCGTCCCAGCCGCCGCCACCCGTAGAGGTACACGGCGATCAGCACCGCCTCCAGGAAGAAGGCCCACGCCTCGACCCCGAACCCGAGACCGAAGACATCGCCCCAACGCCCCATCAGCCCCGGCCACAGCAGACCGAGCTCGAAGGAGAGCACCGTGCCGGTCACCACTCCCACCGCGAACTGCACGGCCATCACCGCCGACCAGCGGCGGGCCAGCAGCCAGGCCACCGGGTCGTCGGTGCGCAGCGCCCGGTAGTGCATGAGCACGGTGATGAAGGGCAGGGCGACACCGAGCGGCACCAGCAGGATGTGCGTGCCCAGGCTGAACGCCATCAGCTCCCGGGCGGGCAGCATCTGCGGAGGGTCCTGCGCCAGCAGCTGCACCGCCCCCGTCACCGGCGCCGCCCGGCTCCGGCCCGGCCGCACCCGGGGGGTGCGGGCTGAGTGGTCGCATGCCCTGCCAGAACGTCCACCGTGAGGTCCTCCCAGTGAGGTGCGCCGTCGGCGCTCACCCAAACACCGCGGGCGGCGGTCGGGCGGGCTCACCCGGCCGCGTTGCTCCGGATGCCGCCCGAGCCTCCACCGAGCGGGTTCCCTTCCCGCGCGGCGCGTGGCCCCGTTCCCCCGGGGGCCCTGCGGGCTCTCCTAGCCTCGACCGCATGCTGGGGCTTCCTGACCACGTACGTGTCTGCCTGTTCGACCTCGACGGGGTGCTCACCCGGACCGCGAAGGTGCACGCGGCCGCCTGGAAGGAGATGTTCGACGGCTATCTCCGCGAGCGCGCGGAGCGCGAGGGCACCGCGTTCGTGCCGTTCGACGCGGTCGGCGACTACGACGAGTACGTCGACGGCCGGCCGCGTGCGGACGGGGTGCGCACCTTCCTGGCGGCGCGCGGCATCCGCCTGCCCGAGGGCACGCCGGACGACCCGCCGGAGGCGGAGACCGTGAACGGCCTCGGCACCCGCAAGAACGCGCTGGTACTGCGCCGGATCCGGGAGGACGGGGTGGAGCCCTACGACGGCTCGGTTGCCTACGCCCGCGCCGTGCGGGACGCCGGGCTGCGGTCCGCCGTGGTGTCCTCCAGTGCGAACTGCCGGGACGTGCTGGCGGCGGCCGGTATCGAGGACCTGTTCGACGACCGGGTCGACGGTGTGGTGGCGCGCGACCGCGGACTGCGGGGCAAGCCCGCACCCGACACCTATCTGGAGGGGGCTCGCGTCCTCGGCGCCGAACCGGGCGGGGCGGCGGTGTTCGAGGACGCGCTGGCGGGGGTCGAGGCCGGGCGGGCCGGAGCGTTCGGGCTGGTCGTGGGGGTCGACCGGGTGGGGCAGGCCGAAGCGCTGAGAGCCCACGGGGCGGACCTGGTGGTCCGCGACCTGTCCGAACTCCTGGAGCCGCGGTGATCACCCATTCCTGCTTCACGGTCGAGCCGTGGTGCCTGCGCGAGACCGAGCTGAACCCGGACCTGCTCGCCCAGAGCGAATCGGTGTTCGCCCTGTCCAACGGGCACATCGGATGGCGCGGCAACCTCGACGAGGGCGAGCCCCACGGGCTGCCCGGCGCCTACCTCAACGGCGTCTACGAGCAGCATCCGCTGCCGTACGCGGAGGCCGGGTACGGCTATCCGGAATCCGGGCAGACGGTGATCAACGTCACCGACGGCAAGGTCGTCCGGCTGCTGGTCGACGACCACCCGTGCGATCTGCGCTACGGCCGGCTGCTGGAGCACGAGCGGGTGCTGGACTTCCGCTCCGGTGTGCTCGGCCGCACCGCGCGGTGGACCACGCCCGGCGGCCGGACGGTCCGCATCACCTCGCGGCGCCTGGTGTCCTTCACCCAGCGGGCGGTGGCCGCGCTGGTGTACGAGGTGGAGCCGGTCGACGGCCCGGCCACGGTGGCCGTGCAGTCCGAACTCGTCGCCAACGAACAGCTCCCGCGCACCGAGGGGGACCCGCGCGTCGCCGCCGTGACCGACTCCCCCCTCGTGCCGGAGGAGGACTTCGCTCAGGACACCCGGCTGCGGCTGGTGCACCGCACCGAGCGGAGCGGGCAGCGGGTGGGGGCGGCCGCCGACCACCTCGTCGAGGGCCCGGAGAGCACCCGGTGGACGTCCCAGAGCGAGCCGGACGTCAGCCGCTTCACGGTGACCGCGGACCTGCTCCCCGGGCAGCGGCTGCGGCTGGTCAAGTTCGTCGCCTACGGCTGGTCCCGGCAGCGCTCCCTGCCGGCGGTGCACGACCAGGTGGACGGCGCGGTCGCGGCGGCCGTCAGTACCGGCTGGGACGGGCTGGTCGCCGAACAGCGTTCCTTCCTGGACCGTTTCTGGGCGGGCGCGGACGTCGAGGTGGAGGGCGACGCCCAGATCCAGCAGGCGGTGCGGTTCGCCCTGTTCCACGTGCTCCAGGCCGCCGCCCGCGGCGAGGAGCGCGCGATCCCCGCCAAGGGCCTCACCGGAACCGGCTACGACGGGCACTCCTTCTGGGACACCGAGTCCTTCGTGCTGCCGGTGCTCACCTGCACCGCCCCGCGCACCGTCGCCCCGGTGCTGCGGTGGCGGCACGGCACCCTGCCCGCCGCCCGGGAGCGGGCCCGTCAGCTCGGCCTGGCGGGGGCGGCCTTCCCCTGGCGGACCATCGACGGCGCGGAGTGCTCGGCGTACTGGCCGGCCGGGACGGCGGCCTTCCATGTGAACGCCGCCATCGCCCTGGCCGTCGTCCGGTACGTGAGGGTGACCGGCGACGAGGAGTTCGAACGCGGTGAGGGGCTGGAGCTGCTGGTGGAGACCGCCCGGCTGTGGCGGTCCCTCGGCCACCACGACACCGAGGGCGTCTTCCACATCGACGGCGTCACCGGCCCCGACGAGTACAGCGCCGTGGTCCGGGACAACCTCTACACCAACCTGATGGCCCGGCAGAACCTGCTGGCCGCGGCGGACGCGGCGACCCGGCATCCGGACCGGGCCGGGGAACTCGACGTCGACGACGAGGAGGCGGCGTCCTGGCGGGACGCCGCGGACCGGATGGCGGTGCCGTACAACGAGTCCCTCGGCGTGCACGAGCAGGCGGCCGGGTTCACCCGCCTCCAGCACTGGGACTTCGACGCCACCCCGCCCGAGCACTACCCCCTGCTGCTCCACTACCCCTACTTCGACCTGTACCGCAAGCAGGTCGTCAAGCAGGCCGACATGGTGCTGGCGATGATGGAGTGCCCGGACGAGTTCACCGACGAGGAGAAGGCGCGCAACTTCGCCTACTACGACGCCCTGACCGTCCGCGACTCCTCCCTGTCGGCGTGCTGCCAGGCGGTCCTGGCCGCCGAGACCGGGCACCTGAGGCTGGCCTACGCCTACCTCCGCGAGGCCGGGCTGATGGATCTGGAGGACCTGGAGCACAACACCCGCGACGGGCTGCACATCGCCTCGCTCGCCGGGACGTGGATCGCCCTGGTCGTCGGCTTCGGGGGGATGCGCCGCCACACCGGCCGGGACGGCGAGCCGGACCGGCTGGGCTTCGCGCCGCGGCTGCCCGAGGCGCTGTCCCGGGTGGTGTTCACCGTGACGCTGCGCGGGCGCAGGCTGAAGGTGGACATCGGCCACACCGGCGCGCGGTACGTCCTGCTGGAGGGCGAACCGCTGGCCGTGCTGCACCACGGCGAGCAGACGACCGTCACCACCGACGCCCCGGTGGACCTCCCGGTGCCCCAGGTGCCCGCCCGCCCGGAGCCCCAGCAGCCCCGGGGCCGGCGCCCGGAGGGCCTGTCCGAGGAGGAGCCGGGGGGAGCCGTGCAGGAGTAGCGCCGCGGGCGCGGCGGCTCGGGCGGCGACGCGCCGGACGGCGTGCGGCGGGAACGGCGGCGCGGCGGGCGGCGGCGCGGGAAGGGCGGGGCACCGGCCTTCCGGCGTCCTTCGTTCCGTGTCCGTCGCTGGTGTCCGCCGTCCGCCGTCCGCTGTCCGCTGTCCGCTGTCCGCTGTCCGCTGTCCGTCGTGCGCTGTGCGCTGTGCGCTGTGCGCTGTGCGCCGTCCGCCGTGCGCCGTCCGCCGTGCGCCGTGCGCCGTGCGCCGTCCGCTGTCCGTCGTCCGCTGTCCGTCGTGCGCCGTGCGCCGTGCGCCGTCCGCCGTGCGGCGTGCCGCAGGTCGTCGTCGCTCGGCAGCGCGCCGAGTTCGGCGTCCGGCGTCCGGCATCCGACGTCCGGCGCCCGTCGTCCCGCGGTCTGTGGCGCGTGGCGCCCGGCATGTGGCGCGTGGGCCCGGGGGCGGTGCGCCCCCGGGCCGGGCGCCCGCCCGCACCTGCCGTCCGGGGTGAAATCCGGACACCGTGCACGGGGGCGGCCGGCGGTCCGGAAGAATGGGCCGACGATGACGTTCCAGACACCCCGGCCGATGTCCGCGGCCCCCGACGCGTCCGCCGCGTCCCCGGCCGACTACACCCCCTTCGCCCACCTCGCCGCCCCCAACGCACCCCTCTACCGCCAGGTGATGCGGGCCTTCCTCGCCGCCAAGGAGCGGTTCGCGGTGCATCTGCGGCCCGAGGACGTGTACGCGGCCCTGGACGCGGGCAGCCGGCCCGCCGACCCCGACGCGGTGTCGCAGGCGCTCGACAAACTCGTCGAATGGGGCAACCTGCGGGCCGACCCGGACCACGCGCGGGTGACCGCGGTCGAGGACTTCTACCGCAGGCGGTTCATCTACCAGCTCACCCGGGCCGGCGAGGCGGCCGAGGCGGCACTGGGGACGTACGACGAGGTGCTGGGGCGGCGCGGGGAGCTCCAGGCGGTCGCGCTGCACGACATCGTCACGCAGCTGCGGGCGCTCCTGGTGATCGCCGCCGAGGACCAGCCCGACCCGGCCAAGACGTACGTCGCCCTGTCCGTGCTGACGGCCCGGTTCACCGACCTCGCGGACAACGCCCGCGCCTTCATGGGGTCGCTCCAGCGCACCATCGACCTGCACGACATCGAGGTCGAGGCGTTCCTCGCGTACAAGGACCGGCTGATCCAGTACCTGGAGCGGTTCATCCAGGACCTCATCACCCTCGGCGGGCGCATCGCCCTGCTCATCGGGGAACTGGAGGAGCAGGGGAAGGTGGCGCCGCTCCTCTCGCTGGCCGCCGCCCGGGAGGCCGCCGACGCCGCTCCCGAGGACGCCGGGCGCGCGGAGGCGGCGGCGTACGAGCGGTGGGCCGCCCGCTGGACCGGGCTCGCCCGGTGGTTCGTGTCCGAGGAGGGCCGTCAGGCGCAGGCCCGGCTGCTGCGCGGCCGGGCGCTCGGCGCGATCCCGCAGCTCCTGGCCGTCGTACGGCAGCTCAACGAGCGGCGGGCCGGGCGCTCGGACCGGTCGGCCGACTTCCGCACCCTGGCCCGCTGGTTCGCCCAGGCACCGGACGACGCGGCACGGCACCGGCTGTGGCGGGTGGCGTTCGGACTGCACCCCTCGCGGCACCTCACCGTCGACGCCGACACCCTCGCCGAACGGACGGCCTCCCCGGAGCCGGCCGCCACCCCCTGGAGCGAGGCACGCCCCCTGCGGATCAGCCCGCAGCTGCGCCGTACCGGCAGCTACGAACGGCGCGGCAGGCCCCGCCGGGTGGCCGACCGGTCCGAGGCGAAGCGCCTGCTCGCCGAGATCGCCGCCCGCCAGACGGAGGAGACCAGGCGGGCACGGGAACGGCTCGTCACGAGCGGGCCGGTGCGGCTGTCCCGGCTCGGCGAACTCGACCCGCTCGCCTTCCGTCTGTTCCTGCGGCTGCTCGGCGACGCGCTCGCCACCTGGCGGCCGGGCACCACTACCACCGCGGCCACCAGCGGAGACGGCTCGATGGAGGTCCGGCTGACCGCCCTCGACGACGGATCGACGGCCGAAGTGCACACCCCTGACGGCGTGTTCAGCGGCCCCGACCACCTCATCGACATCGTCGACCTCACGGCGGGCCACGGCCACCGCGACGCACCCGTCCCCGCCGTCCCCGCCGTCCCCGCCACTGGTCCTGACGTCCCCGCCGCTCCCGCCGCTCCCGCCGCTGTTTCCGCCGTTCCCGCCGTGCCCGCTTCCGCCGTGCCCGTTCCCGCCGTGCCCGCTTCCGCCGTGCCCGTTCCCGCCGTGCCCGCTTCTGCCCCCGGCCCCGTTCCGGTCCCAGCCTCCGCTCCCGTCCCAGCCTCCGCTCCCGTCCCGGTTCCCGCGCCGCGAGAGGGCGGCCCGGCCCGGCCGACGGAGGACCGATGAGCGGCCCCCTCGCCGAGGTCCTGGACGGCCAGCGCCAGGCCGACCTGCAGAAGGCGGCACGCGCCCTGCTGAAGGAGCCGCTGCTCACCGCCGACGGGCCGTACGCCGACGAGTTCCGGCTGGTGCGCCGGCACACCGTCGAACTGCGTGAGTGGTTCGAGCGCAACGTCGGCTGGTCGCTGCGCACCGACGCCGACGCCGCGCGGCTGCGCAAGACGCCGGGTACGCTCACCGACACCACACACCCGGCGCGCGAGGCCGCCCGCAGCGCCCTGCCCTTCACCCGCCGCCGCTACGTCCTGTTCTGCCTGGCCCTGGCCGCGCTGGAACGGGGCGAGCCGCAGGTGGCGCTCGGACGCCTGGCCGAGCACGTCGTGCTGGCCGCCGCGGACCCCGAACTCGTGGCCGCCGGGATCACGTTCACCCTGGAGCGGCGCGACGAGCGCCTCGACCTCGCGGCCGTCGTGCGGCTGCTGCTGCGGCTCGGCGTGCTGCGCCGGGTGGCCGGCGACGAGGACGCCTACGTCAGCGGATCGGGCGACGCGCTGTACGACGTGCGGCGGCGCGTGCTGGCCGGGATGCCGGCGTCCCTGCGCGGCCCCTCCATGGTCGAGGCCGGGGACTTCGAGGAGCGCCTGACGGAGATGACCGCGCGTACCGCGC
This sequence comes from Streptomyces sp. B8-7, assembly GCF_058833805.1. Taxonomy (NCBI): domain Bacteria; kingdom Bacillati; phylum Actinomycetota; class Actinomycetes; order Kitasatosporales; family Streptomycetaceae; genus Streptomyces; species Streptomyces sp. B8-7. The sequence goes on from NZ_JBYRRL010000002.1 coordinate 69,323, forward strand.
TCGACAGCGACGAGCTGAGGTTCCGGGCGGTCCGCTGGAAGCTGACCCGGATCCTGCTGGACGACCCGGTGCTCTACTACGACGACCTCACCGAAGCCGAACTCGCCTACCTCACCCGGCAGCGCGGCTTCATCACCGCGCGGATCCACGAACTGACCGGGCTCGTCCCGGAGATCAGGGCCGAGGGCATCGCCATGGTCGACCCGCTGGACGACCTCACGGACGTACGCATGCCGGAACAGGGCACCCACGGTCACCTCACCCTGCTGCTGGCGGGGCACCTGGCGCGGGCCGCCGGGCCCGTCGCACCGGCGGAGCTGGCGGCCCGGGTACGGGAACTCGCCGTGGAGCACGGCGGGTTCTGGTCCAAGTCGGCGAGGGAGCCGGGAGCGGAGCCCGAACTCGTGGAGAAGGCGGTGGCCAAGCTGGTGGCGCTGGGACTCGCCGAGTCCACCGAGCGGGGCGTCGTCCCGCGGCCGGCCCTCGCGCGGTACGCCGTCGGTGACCCCGTCGTCAGGGAATCCGGCCGGGGCCGCCGGCCCGTCACCACCGCCCAGGCGGCGCAGGCCGGCCGGCCCGCACCGCCGGAGCAGCCCGCACCGCCGGAGCAGCCCGCACCGCCGGAGCAGCCCGCACCGCCGGAGCAGCCCGCACCGGTGACGCCGCCCGCACCGGTGACGCAGGCTGCTCCGGCGGTCCAGCCCGCCCCCACCGCCCAGCCCGTGCGTACCGCGCGGACGCCGCATGCGCCGCATACGCCGCAGACCTCGCAGGACGAAAGGCGAAGCACCCCGTGACCGCGCTCCCCGGCCCCGAGTTCCCCGGCCCCGAGTTCCCCGGCCCCGAGTTCCCCGGCCTCCCCGCTCCCGCCCCCGGCCGGTGGCGGCCCCTGCGCATCGGACTCGTCGACCTCTTCCACTACGACGTGGAGGAGTTCTGGTTCCGCGACGGCCGGCTGCTGCTGCGCGGCAACAACGGCACCGGCAAGTCGAAGGTGCTCGCCCTGACCCTGCCGTTCCTCCTGGACGGCGACCTCTCCGCCCGCCGCGTCGAGCCCGACGGCGACCCGGGCAAGCGCATGGAGTGGAACCTGCTCCTGGGCGGAGCGCACCCGCACCCCGAACGGCTCGGCTACACCTGGATCGAGTTCGGACGGCTCGACGCCACCACGGGCCGGGCGCACTTCCGCACGCTGCTGTGCGGGCTGAAGGCGGTCGCCGGACGCGGTGTCGCCCGCCACTGGTTCGCCGTCACCGACCAGCGGATCGGCGCCGGCCTGGACCTGCTGGACGCGACCGGGACCGCGCTGTCCCGGGACCGGCTCGCCGAGGCCGTCGGCGACCGCGGCATGGTGTACGACACGGCGAAGGCCTACCGCAGGGCGGTCGACGAGGCCCTGTTCGGGCTCGGGGAGCGGCGCTACGGCGCCCTCGTCGACCTCCTGATCCAACTGCGTCAGCCCCAGCTGTCCAAGCGGCCCAGCGAGGCCGCCCTGTCTCGGGCGCTGACCGAGGCGCTGCCGCCGATGGACCAGGCGGTCGTCGCCGACGCGGCCGAGGCGTTCCGCTCGCTGGACGAGGAGAAGGAGGAGCTGCGGGCGGCCCGCGAGGCCGAGCAGGCGTCCTCCGCGTTCCTCGACCACTACCGGCGCTACGCCCGCCTCGCCTCCCGGCGCCGCGCCCGCCTGCCCCGCCGCGAACACGCCCGCTACGAGAACCTCCAGCGGGAGCTGGCCAAGGCGCAGGCGGAGCGGGACCAGGCCGTGCGGGAGCGCGAGGAGGCGCGGGCGAGGGGCGTGGCCCTCGACGAGCGGGCCGCACGGCTGGCTGCCCAGGACGCCGCGCTGCGGTCCCGGCCCGAGATGCGCGACGCCCACGCGCTCGACCGGGCGGCGGACGACGCCGCCCGCACCGCCGGGGAACTGCAGCGGACGGAGGCGGACCGGCGCACGGCGGCCGAGGCGCACACCAGGGCCCTGGGACGGCTCGCCACCGCCGACAACCGGCTCGCGGCCGCCCGGGAGGCCCTGGACGGCCTCCTGGACCGGGTGGCCGAGAGCGCCGCGGCCGCCCGGCTCGACGTCCCCAGGACGGAGGGCGCCTCCGACGCGGTCCTGCGCCGGGAGGCGGAGGAGGCCACGGCGAGCAGGCGGCGCGCCGTCGAGCACGTGGCGGAACTCGCCGCGCAGGCCGAGCGGGCCGGGGAGCAGCACCGGGCCGCCCGGCTGCGCGCCGACGAGGCCGACGAGGAGGCCGTGCACGCCGGGGAACTGCTGGCCGAGACCGAGGAGGGGGCCCTCCGGGAGGGGCGGGCGCTGGTCGCGGCCGTGCGCGAGCACCTCTCGGGCTGCGCCGAGCTGCGGGTGCCCGCACTGGCGGGGGTGCTGGACGCGGTACAGGCCTGGGCGGGGTCCCTGGACGGACCGCCGCCGGCCCGCACGGCCGCGACCGGGGCGCACCGCGCCGCGGCCTCCCGCCTGGCCGACCGGGCGGCCCTGCTGGCCCACCGTGAGGAGGCGGCGGCGGAGCGGCAGCGGCTGGCAGCCGAGGAACTGGCCGCCCTCGAAACGGGCGGAGAGCGCGGCCCCTCCACCCCGCGCACTCGCACCCCCGGCGTACGGGACGGGAGCCCGGGCGCCCCGCTGTGGCGGCTGGTCGACTTCCGGCCGCACGTCACCGAGGCCGACCGCGCGGGGCTGGAAGCCGCGCTGGAGGCGTCGGGACTCCTCGACGCCTGGGTGCGGCCGGACGGCTCCGCGGTCGCGGCGGACGGCCACGACGTGCTGCTCGACCCGGCCGGGCCGCACGGCGGTACCGGGCCGCTCGACCCCGCCGGGCCGCACGGCGGGACCGGCCTCGACCGGGTGCTGTGCCCGTCGGCCGGCCCGGCGGACCCGGGAGCCGCCGCGGTGGCGGAGGAGACGGTGGCGCGCCTGCTCGCGTCGATCGGACTGGCCGCGGACGGCGAGGAGCCCGCGGAGACCGCCCCGGAGGCAGGCGGCCGCGACACCTGGATCCGCGCGGACGGCCGGTTCCGCGTCGGGGCGCTCACCGGAAGCTGGGCCAAGGACACCGCCCAGTACGTGGGGGAAGCGGCGCGGGAGCAGGCCCGGCGCGTCCGGGCCGCAGAACTCCGCTCGGAGATCGACAAACTGACGGCGGAGCGGGAGCGGCTGGCCGGCGAGTCCCGCGCCGTGGCCGGCCGCCGCGCCGTCCTGGACGCCGAACTCGGCGCGCTGCCGGGCGACGACGACCTGCGGCACGCCCACGCCCGCGTCACCGCCGCGGCCGAGGCCGCCCGCCGCGCCCGCGCCCGACGGGACGAACGCGCCGCGGAGCTGGCCCCGGCCGCGCGGGAGGCCGAGCGCACGGCCGCGGAGGCCGCCGACACCGCCGCCGCCCTGAACCTCCCCGCCGACCGCGCGGCACTGGACGCCGTACGCCGGGCGCTCGCCGACCACACCACCCTCCTCGCGGCCCTGTGGCCCGCCTTGCGCGAGCGCGCGGACGCCGCACGCGCGGTGACCGGAGAGCAGGAGGAGACCCGCCGGGCCGAACTCCTCGTGTCCGAACTCGCCCATCGCGCGACGGAGGCGGCCCGGCTGGCCGCGGCGGCGGACGAGCACCTGACGACGCTCCGCTCCACCGTCGGGGCGGCCGTGGACGAACTCCAGCGGCAGCTGGAGGAGACGGCCGCGGCGGCCCGGGAGTGCGGGCACGAACAGGAGCGCACCCGGACGCAGTACGGTGACGCCGACCGGAGAGCGAGCCGCGCGGAGGGACGCATCGAGCGGCTCGCCGAGGACGTCACCGAGGCGACCGGCGCCCGGGAGGAGGCCGTCGCGGCGCTCCAGCGGTTCGCCGCGACGGGCCTGCTCACCGTCGCGCTGCCCGACCTCCCCGTACCGGACGACGACACCGGGACCTGGGCGGCGTCCCCCGCGATCACCCTCGCACGGGCCGTGGAGTCCCGGCTCTCCTCCGTCGACGACACCGACGCGGCCTGGGAGCGGGTGCAGAAACGCCTGAGCGAGGAGTTCGGCAGGCTCCAGGACGCGCTGTCGCGGCACGGCCACACCGCCACCGCCCGTCCCGGCGAGGACGGCATGCGGGTCGACATCGTCTACCAGGGCCGGGAACGGGCCGTGCCCGAACTCGCCGAGGCCCTCGCGGTGGAGGTCGCGGAACTGACCCGCATCCTGTCCGCCCACGAGCGTGAGATCCTCCAGACCCATCTGATCACCGAGGTCGCCGGGACGCTCCAGGAACTGATCGGGACGGCCGAGCGGCAGGTGGCCGCCATGAACAGGGAGCTGGAGGAGCGTCCGACGTCCACGGGGATGAAGCTGCGGCTGGTCTGGAGGGCGTCCCGCCAGGCCCCGCAGGGACTGGCCCAGGCCCGGGAGCGGCTGCGCCAGTCCGCCGACGCCTGGTCGGCCGAGGACCGGGCCGCGGTCGGCGCGTTCCTGCAGGAGCAGATCGCCCGACGGCAGGCCGGCGACAGCGTCGGCAGCTGGCTGGAGGACCTCACCGCGGCTCTGGACTACCGGTCCTGGCACGAGTTCGGCGTGGAACGCCACCAGCACGGCAAGTGGGTGTCGGCCACCGGGCCCGCCTCGGGCGGGGAGCGGGTCCTGGCCGCGTCCGTCCCGCTGTTCGCCGCCGCCTCCTCGCACTACGCGAGCGCGGGCGGCGCGCACGCGCCGCGCCTGGTCACCCTGGACGAGGCGTTCGCCGGTGTCGACGACGACTCGCGCGCCAAGTGCCTGGGCCTGCTGCGGGCCTTCGACCTCGACGTCGTCATGACCAGCGAGCGCGAGTGGGCCTGCTACCCCCAGGTGCCGGGCATCGCCATCGCCCAGCTGTCCCGGGTCGACGACATCGCCGCCGTCCTGGTGACCCGGTGGGAGTGGGACGGCAGCGAGCGGCGCCGGGGCCGCACACCGGGTTCCACGGCACGCCCTGCCGCCGTGCCCGCCCAGGCCGGCGGCCCCGCAGCGGGCGGCGCGTACGCGTCGGCACCGGTCGCTGACGCGGCGGGGGCCGCCGGTACGCAGGGGCGGGGGCGGGAGCCGTCCGGCGACCAGGCACAGGAGTCACTGTGGACATGAACCCCGTACCCGGGGCGGCGGCGACACCGGCGGCACCGAGGGCACCGGCAGCGCCGGCGACACCGAGGGCACCGGGGGAGCGCACCGTACCGGTCGGTGCCGTGACGGGAGAGCCGACCGGCGCGCCCCCGGCCGGCGGCGCCGGGATCGACACCGAACGCCTGGCACGACTGCTCGGGAATCCCGGCGCGGCCTGGCTGCTGGAACGGGTGCGTGAACGCCTCGCCCACGGGCGGCCGCTGTCCGGCACGGTCAGCCTGGCGCGGCCCGACGACGTCCAGCGCCGGGCCGCGGAACACCTGCTGGGGCGCGCCCCGGGTGCCGGCCGCTCACTGACGGTCCGCCTCGACGCCGTGGACGTGGTCCTGCGCCGCTCGGGTGTCAGCCCGGACGGGCTGGAGGCCGCCGTGCTCGCCCTCACCGGGCCCGTCCAACTCCGGTCCCGGACGCGCGAGAGGGAGGAGCGAGCCTGGGCGGAGGCTCTGGCACCGCTCGACCGCCTGGGCCCCGAACTGGCCGACTGGTCCGGACACCTGCGCGGCAGCGGCCTCGTCCGCAGGCTCGCGCGGACGCCGGAGGCCGCCGCGCCCCTGGTGACCGCCGCGGTGCAGGCGCTGCGCGAACTGCCCGCGGACCCGCCGATGCCGCGGGCGGCCTTCGCGGCACGCCACCTCTCCGGCGCCCACGCGCTGGACGAGGGAACCCCGCTGGCCGGCCTCGTACTGTCCGGCCTGCGTGTCCTGACCGGCTTCCCCGAGGGCGACGGCGCCGAGTGGCGGCGGGCCGCCTGGGCGGCGGGAGGCCTGCTCCGGGACGACGTCTCGTCCACCGTGCTGACCCTCAACCTGCGGGGCACACCGGCCCTCGACTGGATGGCCGGGACGGGCGAGCCCGCGGTCCTGACCCTGCGCTCGCTCACCCGCCGCGACCGCCCCGGCGTCACCGCCGCCGGCGGCACCGTCCACGTCTGCGAGAACCCGGCCGTCCTGTCCGCCGCCGCCGACTCCCTCGGCTCGTCCTGCCCGCCCATGGTGTGCCTTCAGGGGCAGCCCTCGGCCGCCGCACTCACCCTGCTGCGCGACCTCTCCGCGCGAGGAGCGCGGATCCGCTACCACGGCGACTTCGACTGGGGCGGGATACGGATCGCCACCGTCCTGGGCCGCGGCGTCCCCTGGCACCCCTGGCGGTACGCGGCTCCCGACTACCGGGCGGCCGCAGCCGGGCTGAGCCACCCCCAGCGTCTGACCGGTGCCCCCGTCCCGACGCCGTGGGACCCGGCCCTGGCCGCCGCCCTCACCGAACACGGCGTCCGCGTGGAGGAGGAGGCGGTCCTTGACAACCTCCTCCGGGACCTGGCGGAACAGGCCCGGTGAGCCACGCCCCGCCCCCAAGAGGAGCTACGGCGTTCGCTGTTCAGCCCCGGGACCGGTCGGCCTCTCCCCCCAGGAAGGCGGCGAAAGCGCTCCACTGCTCCAGGGAGAACGCCAGCACCGCCCGTGCTCGCACCTTGGAGTCCCGGACATGGACGGTGCCCGCGGAGCAGGCCACCTCCACGCAGTCGCCTCCTCCCGACCCGCTGTAGCTGCTCTTGCGCCAAGTGAGGTGCGCTTCGCCGTGGCCGGGGTCCCGATCGACGTTCATGCTGCGGCCTCTCCTGCCAGTCTCCCGAGCAATCGCGCGGACTCCTCCGGAGTCAGCGCCTGCGAGCGCAGCTTGCCATACCGCAGGTTGAACGCGCTGACCTGGGCGGGGTCGGCCACAACAGACCCTACCTCCTGTGTTTCGACGTATCCGATCTGACGGTGTTCCGCCGTCTCAAGCACCACGAAGCCACCGTTGAGACCCGGATGGAAGCCGTGGGCACCGGGCATGACCTGGACGCTCACATTGCGCCGCTCCGCCAGCAGCCCCAGGTGGCGAAGCTGATCGCGCATGACGCCATCCGCTCCGATGGGATTGGTGAGTGCGGCTTCGCCGATCACGAACGACAACTCGACGACGGGCCTGCGGGTCAGCAGTTGCTGTCGGTTCAGACGAGCTTCGGTATGGAGCTCGATCACCTCGTCATCCAGCGCTGGGCAGTGTGCACTGAACAAGGAACGGGCGTACGCCTCGGTCTGCAGGAGCCCGGGAACGAGGAGTGGGTCGTACGAGAAGCGACTGACTGCGTCGACCTCGATGGAGGCGAAGTCCTGGAAGAACTGCGGCAACTTCGCCCGGTCGACATCCTCCTGGAGGACCCTCAGTGCCCCGCCTGCCTCCAGCACCCGCTCCGCGGCATCCGTGAAGGCGGCCTTGGCCGGGCGGCGGCCCCGCTCGACCGAGGCCACCTGCTCCAGTGAGTAGCCGATGGCGTCGGCCAGCGCCTGCTGGGTGAGCCCGGCCCGTTCGCGGAAGAGGCGGACCAGCTTGCCGTACGCCACCCACACCGACGGGTGCTCCCGATCCGCCCTGCGCCGCCCGGCCGCCCGGCACGTACTCTCCTGGCTCCCGCTCATCACGCCCCCTGCCTGGCACGGTTCCTCGTCCGTCGGTAACGAGCGGTCCGCCGCCCCGGTACCGGCCAAAGACCCGTACCGGTTCCGTACCGACCCGTACCGCGCCCGTACCACGGCATCAGGTACGTGCGCCCGACCTGGTCAGGCTATACGCGTGACGGGATCGTCACACCATGGAGTCGACGGAAGTCGTCGCGGAACCACCCACGCGCGTCCCCCAGTTCACCATCCGCCTCAGCGCCGGCAGACGCGGCGCGCGCCTCGCCCGGCGTTTCGTGGCGCAGCAACCGGAGGCCTGGGCAGTCCCCTACGGCACCGAGGCGCCGGACGCCGCCTGCGTCGTGACGGCGGAGCCGGCGGCCAACGCCCTCACGCACGGGCGCCCGCGTCCTCGGACCTCCGTCCGCGGCTGCGTGCGTCGACGTCGCGGAGCAGCGCGCTCGGCAACTCGTCCTGGGCCAGGGGTCGTACCCGGCCCGGGTCGGCGTCCCACCCGACTCGGCGGGTGCCGCGAGGGCCCTTCGTACGGCGGCTGCCGCGGGGCCGGGCCCGCGGGCCGGGACGGGTCAGGCGGTGGCTCCGACGGCGTTGAGGAAGGTGCGGAACTTCGCCGCGGTCTCGGCGGTCTCGGCCTCCGGGTCGGACGCCGCGACCACGCCGGCGCCCGCGTACAGGCGCAGGGCCCGCTCCTCGGCCTCGGCGCAGCGCAGCGTGATCACCCACTCGCCGTTGCCGTCGGCGTCGCCCCAGCCGACCATGCCGGTGTAGAAGCCGCGGTCGAAGGGCTCGGACTCGCGGATCACCTCGCGGGCCAGGCCGGTCGGGGTGCCGCAGACCGCCGGGGTGGGGTGCAGCGCGCAGGCGACCTCAAGGGCCGAGGTCGCGGGGCGGGCGAGGGTACCCGTGACCGTGGTGGACAGGTGCCACATGGTGGCGGTGCGGATCAGCGAGGGCTGGGCGGGCACGTCGATGCCGGAGCAGAAGGGGGCCATCGCCTGGTGCACGGCGTCGACGACCACCGCGTGCTCGTGCCGGTCCTTCGCCGACTCCAGCAGGGCGGCGGCGCGCCGTACGTCCTCGGCGAGGTCGTCGCTGCGCGGGGTGGAGCCGGCCAGCGGGTTGGACACCAGCCGGTCGCCGTGGCGGGAGACCAGCAGTTCCGGGCTGGCGCCGAGCAGGGTCCGGCCGTAGGCGGTGGGCAGCGCGAAGGTGTAGCCGGTGGCGTCCGCGCGGGCCAGGCGCTGGAGCATGCCCCGTATGTCCACCTCGCCGGACTCGGCGGTCAGCTCCAGGGTGCGGGCCAGCACCACCTTGCTGAACTCGCCCTGCCACATGCGGTCCACGGCCGTGGTGACGCTCTTGCCGTACACCTCGGGCTCGGGTTCCGGGCGCACTCTCCAGGCGGTGGGCGCGGCCGGCCGTGCGGCGGGCAGCGCGACCAGCGGGTCGGCGGCGAGGGCCGGCCCGCTGCGGGCGGCCTCCGGTACGACGAGGGCGGCCGGGGCGGACTGGTCGAAGGGGATGGCGCCGATCACGACGGGCGCGGCCGCACGCCGGGAGCGCACCTCGCGGAGGGTGGCCGCGACGCGCTCGGAGACCGGTTCGGGGCCGTGCGGCACCTCGTCCAGGGTGCCGTGGGCGAGCAGCGTACGGGTGGGGGTGGCCAGGAAGCGGTCGCCGGGGCGGTAGGCGTCCAGCAGGGCGGTCGCGGCGCCCACCGGGAACGGGGGCGCGGAACCGGCGTCCCCGGCGGCTCCGGACGGGGCCGGGACGGCGGGTGTGCGGGGTGCGGCGGAGGCCGTGGACGTCGTGGACCCCGAGGGCGTGGCGGAGGCCGTCGCGGGCGTTGCGGACTGACGGACTGTCGGCATGAGGGGCTCCAGGGGGAGTGGGTCGGTGAGGCGGTGTCGCCGGGTTCGGGTTGCGGGCGGGCGTGCGATGGATCGCCGTGCCGGGGTGCGGGACGCGGGGTGCCGTGCGCGGGGTGCGGGCGCCGGGTGGTGACACGGCCGGGTGGTGGGGCGCCCGCCGCGGACGACGGGCGCCCCGGGCCGGTCAGCTGCCGTCCGCGGCGGCCCGCAGCGCCTTGTCGAGCAGCGGACCGATCTCCTCCAGGGCGTGGGGGGACATCAGCTCGTCGTGGGAGCAGTCCAGGACGTGCTCGGTGAGGGCGCCGTCGAGGTACGGCGGCCACACGACGCCCGGGGCGTCCCCGTCGGGCGTGGAGCGCGCGGCGGTGAAGAACAGCACCTCGCCCCGGAAGCGGCGGGTGCGGCTGCGGGACAGCAGGCGCACGCAGTGCACGTTGGTGTCCACCACCGCGTGCAGCAGCGACTCGTCGAAGCCGGCGAGCAGGCCCCGGCTGTCCCGGATCGCCCGGACCGCCTCGGCCCGGTCCGTCACCCGGCCGGCCTCGCCGTCGAGGCCGGCCACCGACAGCAGGAAGCCGCCCTCCTCGCGCTCCAGCCGCTGCCGGAACTCCGCCGATCCGGCGTACGACCAGTCCTCGCGCTCCGGCGGGTAGGCGTCCAGCAGCGCCAGGAACGCCACCTCCTCGCCGCGTTCCTGGAGCAGCGCGGCCAGCGTCTGCGCCACCGTGCCGCCGAAGGAGTAGCCGGCGAAGTGGTACGGCCCCTCGGGCTGCACGGCGCGGATCTCCGCCAGGTACGACTCGCACAGCGCGGCCACGTCGGCGGCCTCGGGCAGCGGCCCGGACAGTCCCGGCGACTGCACGCCGTACACCGGCCGGTCCGGATCGAGGTGGCGCAGCAGACCGGTGTACTGCCAGGCGAATCCGGACGCCGGGTGGAAGCAGAACAGCGGCGGCCGGCCGCCCTTCTCCCGCAGCGGCAGCAGCACCCGCAGCGCGTCCCGGCGGGCGTCGGTGCCGATCCGGGCGGCCACCTGGGCCACCGTCGGCGCCGTCATCACCGTGCCGACCTGCACCGGCACGCCCAGCTCGGCGCGGATCCGGCCAGCCAGCCGCATCGCCAGCAGCGAATGCCCGCCCAGATCGAAGAAGTTGTCCTCCACGCCGACCCGCTCCAGCCCCAGCACCTCCGCGAACAGCCGGCACAGCAGCTCCTCGCGGGCGTCCTTGGGCGGCCGGCCGGCCGCCTCCGCGCCGAACGCGGGCACGGGCAGCGCGGCCCGGTCCACCTTGCCGTTCACCGTCAGCGGCAGCGCGTCCAGCGGCACGAACACCGACGGCACCATGAACTCCGGCAGCACCGCCGCCAGCCGGGCACGCAGCGCCTCGGTGCCGCCGGTGCTCCCGGCGTCCCTGATGTTCCCGGTGTCCTCGGCGTTCCCGGCGTTCCCGGCGTTCCCGGCGTTCCCGGCGTTCCCGGTGTCCCCGGCGGCCTCGGCGGCCTCGGCGTTCCCGGTGTCCGGCGCGGCGACGGTGTAGGCCACCAGGCGCTGCACGCCGTTCGGGCCGGTGTGCACCGTGACCGTGGCCGCGGCCACGGCCGGGTCGGCGGTGAGCGCCGACTCGATCTCGCCCGGCTCGATCCGGAAGCCGCGGATCTTCACCTGGTGGTCGGTGCGGCCCAGGTAGTCGATCCGGCCGTCGGCCCGCCACCGCACCAGGTCCCCGGTGCGGTACATCAGCGTGCCGGGCACCCCGAACGGGTCGGCCACGAACCGCTCGGCCGTCAGGTCCGGCCGCCCGAAGTAGCCGCGGGCCAGTCCGGCGCCCGCCAGGTACAGCTCGCCGGGCACCCCGTGCGGCACCGGGCGCAGCGCGCCGTCCAGCACGTAGGCGCGGGTGTTGAAGACGGGCCGGCCCACGCAGGAGGTGGCGCTGTCGGCGGTGTCCGCGCCGAGCGCGTTGATGGTGTACTCCGTCGGCCCGTACAGGTTGTAGCCCATGATGCCGCCGGTGTCCCTCAGCAGGGTCCACAGCGGGTCGGGCACCGCCTCACCGCCGAGCAGGACCAGCGTCGGGCGGTGCCGGCCGGCGTCCAGCAGGCCCGCGTCGACGAGCTGCTGCCCGTACGACGGGGTGACGTTGACGACGTCGATGCCGACCCGGTCGTAGTGCGCGGTGAGGGCCGCCGGGTCCAGCCTCAGCTCCTCGCCGATGACGTGCACCTCGTGCCCGTCGACCAGCCAGAAGAACTCCTCCCACGACATGTCGAAGGCGAACGACACCGTGTGCGCCACCCGCATGCGGCGCCCGCCGGCCAGCTTCACCGCCGGCTCGAAGATCCGCTCCCGGTGGTTGGCCAGCATGTTGACCAGGCCCGCGTACGGCACCACGACGCCCTTGGGGCGGCCGGTGGAGCCGGAGGTGTAGATCAGGTAGGCGGGGTGGCGGCCGTCGCGCGGCGCGGTCAGCTCCGCCTCGGCGACCGGCGCGCCCGAACGGCCCGCCAGCTCGGTGGCGGTGTCCGGCGCGTCCAGCACCAGCCGCGGCACGCCCGCCACCTCGGGCACCCGGCCGGCCACCGGCGAGGAGGTCACCAGGCACAGCGGCACGGCGTCCTCGACCATGGCCGCCAGCCGGTCCACCGGGTGGTCCAGGTCCAGCGGAAGATACGCGGCGCCGGTCTTCAGCACCGCGAACAGCGCGACCACGAAGTCCGCCGAGCGCGGCAGGCCGAGGGCGACCACCCGCTCCGGCCCGGCACCGCGGGCGATCAGGGCCCGGGCCAGCCGGGAGGCCCGCTGGTCGAGCTCCCGGTAGGTCAGCCGCTCCTCCTCGAAGACCAGCGCCGTGGCGTCCGGGGTGTCCGCGGCCTGCCGGGCGAACAGGTCGACCAGGTGGGTGTCCGGCACCGTGCGGCCCAGGTCGTCGCCGAGCGCGAGCAGTTCCGCCCGCTCCTCGGCGGCCAGCGGCCGCAGCCGGCCCACCGGGGTGGCGCCGCCGGCCGCGAACTGCTCCAGCAGCCGGCGCAGCCGGGCGGCCAGCGCCCGCGCGGCCGGGGCGTCGTACAGGTCGGGCCGGTAGGCCACGCTCAGCTCCAGCGACGGGCCCGGGGTGACGGCCAGCGTCAGCGGGTAGTGGGTGCCGTCCACGCTGTGCGTCCAGCCGATGCCGTACCGCTCGACGGCCTCCTCGCGGGCGGCGTCGTCCAGCGGGGTGTTGCGGAACACGTACAGGGTGTCGAAGAGCGTTCCGATCCCGGTGGCCTGCTGGACGGCGCCGAGACCGAGGTGGTGGTGCGGCAGCAGCCCCGCGTGCTCGCGCTGCATCCGCACCAGCAGCTCGCGCAGCGGCTCGCCGGGGCGCAGCGCCACCCGGAACGGCAGCGTGTTCATGAACATGCCGATCATGTGGTCGACGCCGGGCAGGTCCGCGGGGCGGCCGGACACGGTCGCGCCGAACACCACGTCGTCCCGGCCGGTCAGCGCCGACAGCGACAGCGCCCACGCGGCCGACAGCACGGTGTTCAGGGTCACCCCGCAGCCCCGCGCGAACCGCCGCAGCCGTGCGCTGAGTTCCTCGCCCAGCGGCAGGTCCACCACCTCGGCGGTGACCGGCTGCCGCGCCGGGTCGGCCGGAGCGACCAGGGTCGCCTGGTCCAGCCCGGACAGATGCGCCCGCCAGGCCGCCAGCGCCGCCTCCCGGTCGGTGCCCGCCAGCCGGCGCAGGTACTCCCGGTACGGGGTCACCGCAGGCATCGCGTCCAGGTCGCCGCCGTGCCCGTACAGCGCGAACAGCTCCTCGAAGAACAGCGACTCCGACCAGCCGTCGGTGAGGATGTGATGCTGCGTCACACAGAGCATCCAGCGGTCCTCGGCCAGCTTCAGCAGCGTCACCCGCATCAGCGGCGGCGCCGCCAGGTCGAACCGGGTCGCCGCGTCGGCCAGCGAGAACTCCCGCTGAGCGGCCCGCTGCCCCGCCTCGTCGAGGTGGGTGAGGTCCTCCGTGCGCCAGGGCAGCTCCCACTCCTCGGGAACGACCTGCACCGGCTGCGGCAGCCCCTCGTGCCAGAAGCCCGACCGCAGATTGGGGTGGCGGCGCAGCATCGCGTCGAACGCCGCCCGCAGCGCGGCCGTGTCCACGGTGTGCCGCAGCTCGACGAAGTTCTGCATCAGATAGACGTCCAGCGCCCGGTCGTCGTACACGGCGTGGAAGTACAGGCCCTCCTGGAGCGGCGCGAGCGGCAGCACCTCGGCGACGCCCCGGAACGCCGCCCCGACGGCGGCCTTCCCGGCCTCGTCCAGCACCACCAGGGGGCCCTCGGCGGCAGCGGCGGGCGCGTCCGGCGCGTCCGGCGCGTGGTCCGCGGAGCGGGCCGCGGCGGCCAGCCCGGCCGGGGTGCGCTGCTCGAACACGTCGCGCGGGGTGAGGACCAGGCCCTTGCCGCGGGCCAGCGTCACCAGCCGGATGGAGACGATGCTGTCCCCGCCCAGGGCGAAGAAGTCGTCGTCCACACCGGCCGACTCCAGCCCCAGCACCTCGGCGAACACCCGGCAGACAGCCTCCTCGCGGGCGTCGCGCGGTGCCCGGGACCGCGCGGACCCGGCGAGCCGCGGTGCGGGCAGCGCCGCCCGGTCCAGCTTGCCGTTGACCGTCGTCGGCAGCTCGGCCAGCACGACCACCGCGGCCGGCACCAGGTGGTCCGGCAGGACGGCCGCCAGCGACTCCCGCACGGCCACCGGGTCGGCCGTACCCGTCACATAGCCCACCAGGCGCCGCACGCCCGGCGTGTCCTCGCGCACCACGACCGCCGCCGCGGCGACGCCGTCCAGCGCGGTGAGCGCCGACTCCACCTCGCCCGGCTCGATCCGGAAGCCGCGGATCTTCACCTGGTCGTCGGCGCGGCCCAGGTACTCCAGCTCCCCGTCGCCGCGCAGCCGCACCAGGTCGCCCGTGCGGTACATCCGGCCGCCGGGGGCGCCGTAGGGGTCGGCGACGAACCGCTCCGCGGTCAGCCCGTACCGGCCCAGGTAGCCGCGTGCCGTGCCGTGCCCGGACAGGTACAGCTCGCCCGTGGTGCCGGCCGGCACCGGGCGCAGCTCCGCGTCCAGCACGTACGCGGCGGTGTTGCCGATCGGCCGGCCCACCACCGGGGAGGAGGCCGCGGACAGGTCGGCGGCCAGCGCGTCCACCGTGTACTCCGTCGGCCCGTACAGGTTCACCGACGCCACGCCGTCGGCGGCCCGCACCTCGGACCACAGCGCCTCGGGCACCGCCTCACCGCCGAGCAGCAGCAGCGCGGGCCGGTGCCGGCCGGACTCCAGCAGGCCCCAGTCGAGCAGCTGCCGCGCGTAGGTGGGCGTGACGTCCAGGGCGTCCACGCGCCGCTCACGCACATAGCCGACGACGAACTCCGCGTCCCGGCGGCCCACCTCGTCCAGCACGTGCAGTTCGTGCCCGGCGACCAGCCAGAACAGCTGCTCCCAGGAGGTGTCGAAGCTGAACGACGCGGTGTGCAGGGCGCGCAGGGCGCGGCCCCCCTGCGCGGCGGCCACCGGGCCGAGGATCTCGGCGAGGTGGTTGGCGTACAGACTGGCCAGTCCGCCGTGGGTGAGCACCACGCCCTTGGGGCGGCCGGTGGAGCCGGAGGTGTAGATGACGTACGCGGGATGCTCCGGGGACACGTCCGGGGCTGCGTACGGGCTCGGGTGCGGCGTCGTCTGCGTAGCCGTGTGCGTAGCCGTGTCCGTAGCCGTGTCCGGGGCTGCGTACGGCGCCGTCGCCCGGGGCGCACCGTCCGGCCCGGGGGCGGCCGGGGCGCGCGCGGTGTCCGGCGCGTCGAGCAGCAGCCGCGGCGGCCCGCCCGCCTCCGGCAGCAGGCCGGCCGCCCGCGAGGTGGTCAGCACGCACACCGGGGCGGCGTCGCGGAGCATGTGCTCCAGCCGGCCCGCCGGGTGGTCCAGGTCCAGCGGCAGATAGGCGCCGCCCGCCTTCAGCACGGCCAGGATCGCCACCACCGAGTCCGCCGACCGGGGCACCGCCAGCGCCACCACCGACTCCGGGCCCACCCCGTACCGCCCGGCGAGCAGCCCGGCCAGCCGCGCGGCCCGCCCGTCGAGTTCCGCGAACGTCAGCGACTCCTCGCCGGAGACCACCGCGACCGCGTCCGGGGTGCGCGCCGCCTGCTCGGCGAAGCGGTCCGCGACCGTGCCGGCGGGCACCTCGCGCACCGGGCCCCGCCAGCCGTCCCGCAGCCGCCGCAGCTCCGCCTCGGGCAGCAGCCCCAGCCGGCCGACCGGGCTGTCGTCCGCCTCGGTGAGCCGCTCCAGGGCGAGGGCCAGCCGCTCCGCGATCCGCTCCGCACGCCGTGCGCCGACCAGGTCGGGGCGGTACTCCAGGCGCAGCAGGGCCCGTTCCTCCAGCGACACGGCGAGGGTGAGCGGGTAGTGGGTGGCGTCCCGGGCCTCGATGCCCGCCACCCGCGGGCCGTCGCCGGTGCGCCGCCGGGCGTTCGGGTCGACCGGGTAGTTCTCGATGACCACGAGGGTGTCGAACAGCTCCCCGCCGCCCGCCTGCTTCTGGATCGCGCCGAGCCCGAGGTGATGGTGGGCCAGCAGGGCGTTCTGCTCGTCGCGGAAGCGCCGCAGCAGTCCCTCCACGCTCTCCCCGGGGCGCAGCGCCATCCGCACCGGCACCGTCGTGATGAACAGCCCGAGCATCGACTCCACGCCCGCGATCTCGTCCGGGCGTCCCGACACCGTCAGGCCGAACACCACGTCCCGGCGGCCCGTCAGCTGGGCGAGGACCAGGCCCCAGGCGGCCTGGACCAGGGTGCTCGGGGTGGTGCCCAGCCGCCGAGCGGCCGCCGTCAGCGCGGCCGTGGCCCGCTCCGACAGCTCCAGCTCGCGCACGGCGGGCCGCACCGCCGGCCGCGCCGGATCGGCCGGCGCCACCAGGCACGGCTCCTCCAGGGAGGCCAGCGCCTGCCGCCAGGCCGCCTCGGCGGCGGGTCCGTCCTGCCGCCTGAGCCACTTCAGGTACTCCCGGTACGGGCGCACCGGGGGCAGCGCGGAGAGGTCGCCGTCGCTGCCGTACAGCGCGAGCAGGTCGCCCACCAGCAGCGGCATCGACCAGCCGTCGACCAGGATGTGGTGCACGGTGATCACCAGACGGTGGTCGTGCTCGCCGAGGCGGGCCAGCACCAGCCGCAGCAGCGGCGGCCGGTGCAGCTCGAAGCGGCGGGCCAGCTCGGCCCGCTGCAGCCCGGCCAGCGCCTCCGCCCGCTCCCGGCCGTCCGGCAGCCGGGTGCGTTCCACGGCGAGGGACACCTCGGCCGGCACGAACTGCACCGGCTGCGGCACGCCCTCGTGCCAGAACCCGGCCCGCAGGTTGGGGTGGCGGCGCAGCAGCGCGGCGGCGGCCCGCTCCAGCCGGTCCGCGTCGATCTCTCCCGCCAGGGACACCGTCACCTGCACGGTGTAGACGTCGGTGCCGCCGCGGTCGGCGTCGTACACCGAGTGGAACAGCATGCCCTGCTGCAGGGGGGACAGCGGGAGCATGTCCTCGATACGAGCCTGCTTCACTGCTGGGCCCTCCACATCTCTTCGAGCATCGTGATCTGGTCCTGGTCGAGGTCGAGCAGGTCGAGGTCGGACGGGGTGTGCCCGGCGGTCGTCCCGCCGTCCGCCCAGGCGGCGAGCGCCTCCAGGGCGTTCAGCCAGCCGTCGGCGAGCGCGCGGACGGTGTCCTCGGACAGGGCCTCGCCGGCCCAGTGGAACCGCGCGGTCAGCTCCGGGCCCCCGGCGCCGTGCGCGACCTCCGCGACGACCTCCAGCGGATGGGAGAGCGGCATCGCCGGGTCCGGGCCCACGGCGAGGGCGTCGGACTCCTCGGCCGGACCCCAGTCGGAGGCGGTCCGGGCGGTCTGCCGGCCCAGGTAGTTCCACAGCACCTCCGGCCGCGGACCGTCCGCGAACCGGGCCGCCGCGGCGGCGTTCATGCGGCGCAGCAGGCCCGCGCCCACCCCGCCGTCGGGCACGCCCCGCAGCAGCTCCTTGACCTCCTTCAGGGCGCCGCCCGCGTCCTCGGTGCCCGCCAGGACGGCGGCCGGGTCGTAGCCGCGGGGGGCCAGCCGGAGCGGGTACACGGAGGTCAGCCAGCCCACCGTGCGGGTCAGGTCGGCCCCGGCCACGAGGTCCTGCTCGCGGCCGTGGCCCTCCAGGTCGACGGTGAACCCGGCGGCGGCGCCGGCCCGCCCGGAGCGGGCCGCCCGGTCGCCGACCGCGAGGGCGAACGCGGTGAGCAGCACGTCGTTCACGGTGCCGTGCACCGCCTGCGGGACCTGGGCCAGCAGCGGCGCCGTACGCTCCGCGGGCAGCCGCACCTGGAGCCACCGCGCGGTGGCCGCGGTGTCCCGCTCCGGGTCGAGCGCCCGGTCCGTCAGCACCCGTCCGCCGTCCGCCTGGGCCAGCCAGTGGTCCAGCTCCGCCAGCCGCCGCGCGGTGTGCGCCTCGGCGAGCAGTCCGGCCGTCCAGGTCCGCAGCGACGTCGGCACCGGATCGAGTTCCGGGGTGCGGCCCGCGGCCGCCGCCTCCCAGGCCGCTCTCAGGTCGGGCAGCAGGATCTGCCAGGACACCTCGTCGACCACCAGGTGGTGCGCCACCAGCAGCAGCCGGCCCGGCGCACCGGGCCCGGCGTCCAGGAACACCGCGCGTACGGTCGCCCCGGTGACCGGGTCGAGCGTGCCGGCCGCCCGGTCGGACTCCCGCGCCACCAGCTCGCGCAGCGCGGCGCCGTCCGCGCCCGTGGCGTCCACCGTGCGCAGCACCGTGTCGGCGGTGAGCGAGCCCGCCGGCCGCACCTCGGCGCTCCACAGGCCCGGCCGGGTCACGGTGAGCACCTGGCGCAGCCCGTCGTGCCGGTCCAGGACCGCCTGGAGCGCGGTCCGCAGCTCCGCCTCGCGGACGGACCCGGGCAGCCGCACCAGCCGCGCCTGGCAGAACCGGGCGAACGGGCCGCCCCGGGAGGCCAGCCAGTGCGCCGCGGGCGGCAGCACCAGCGGGCCGGTGGCCACGTCCGCGGGGCGTGGTGCGGCCTCCGCCTCGGGGGCGACGACCGCGGCGAGCGCGGCCGGGGTGGGGTGCTGGAACACCTGGCGGGCGGTGACCGTCAGCCCCTCCTTGCGGGCCAGGCTCACCAGCCGGATGGAGACGATGCTGTCGCCGCCCAGCTCGAAGAAGTTGTCCCCGGTGCCCACCGAGGGCACGTCGAGCACCTCGCCCATCAGCCGGGCGAGCACGTCGGCAGGGGACCCGGAGGCCGGCACGGCCCCGGTCGTGGTGGCCGCGGCCGGCACGGCCCCGGTCGTGGTGGCCGCGGCCGGAGCGGAGCGCCGCCCGGCGGCCGCGCCCTCCTCCGCCGGCCGTGGTGCGGGCAGGGCGCGGCGGTCCAGCTTGCCGTTGGCGGTCAGCGGCAGCGCGTCCAGGGCCAGGAACAGCACCGGGACCATGTACGCGGGCAGCCGCTCTGCCGCGTGGGCGCGCAGCGCCCCGGTGTCCAGGGTCGTTTCGGGCGCGGGCACCGTGTAGGCGACCAGCTGCTGCACTCCGGGGTGGTCCTCGCGTACGTGGGCGACGGCTTGTGCGACGTCGGGTGCCTGTGCGAGGACGGTTTCGATCTCGCCGAGTTCGATGCGTTGTCCGCGGAGTTTGATCTGGTGGTCGGTGCGGCCGAGGTAGGTGAGGGTGCCGTCGGGGTTGCGGCGGGCGAGGTCGCCGGTGCGGTACATGCGGGTGCCGGGGGTGCCGTGGGGGTTGGCGGTGAAGCGTTCGGCGGTGAGGGCGGGTTGGGTGAGGTAGCCGCGGGCGAGTTGGGTTCCGGCGAGGTAGAGCTCGCCGGGGGTGCCGATGGGGCAGGGGTTGAGGTGGTGGTCGAGGACGTGGGCCTGGGTGTTCCAGACGGGGGTGCCGATGGGGACGGTGGTTGCGGTGCCGGGTTCGCCGGGGGCGCGGGTGACGTCGACGGCGGCCTCGGTGGGGCCGTAGAGGTTTTCCAGCACGACGGGCCGGCCGGCCGCCGAGTCCCGGAACCGGGTCGCGAGGTCCGTGGTCAGGGCCTCCCCGCTGCACACCACCAGCCGCAGGCTGGGGCAGGTGGTCAGCTCCGTCTCGGTGAGGAAGGCGGCGAGCATGGAGGGGACGAAGTGGCAGACGGTGACGTTGTGTCGGCGGATGAGGGTGGCGAGGTGGTGGGGGTCTTTGTGGGTGTCGGGGGCGGCGATGACGAGGGGGGTGCCGGTGGCGAGGGGCCAGAAGAGTTCCCAGACGGAGACGTCGAAGGTGGTGGGGGTCTTGTGCAGGACGCGGTCGTGGGAGGTGAGGCGGTAGGTGTGCTGCATCCAGTGCAGGCGGTTGACGATGGCGGCGTGTTCGATCTGGACGCCCTTGGGGCGTCCGGTGGAGCCGGAGGTGAACAGGACGTAGGCGGGGTGGGAGGGCAGGAGAGGGGTGGTGCGGTCGGTGTCGGTGACGGGGTGGGCGGGCAGTTGTGCCAGTTCGGCGGTCACCTCCGCCGAGTCCAGCAGGATCGTTTCGTCCGGGAGGATTCCCGGCGCCGCGGCGAGGGTGGCCCGGTCGGTGAGCACACACCGGGGTGTGGCGGTGGTGGTCATGTGGGTGAGGCGGTCGGTGGGGAGGGTGGGGTCGAGGGGGAGGTAGGCGGCGCCTGCGCGGACGACGGCGTGCAGGGCGACGAGGAGGTCCGGGGAGCGGGGGAGGGCGACGGCGACGACGGTCTCGGGGCCGGCGCCGCGGTGGATGAGGAGGCGGGCGAGGCGGTTGACGCGGTCTTCGAAGGCGCCGCGGGTGAGGTGTTCGCCCTGGAAGACGAGTGCGGTGCCGTGTGGGTCGTGGGCGCCGTCGGTGACGAGGGCGGCGAGGGTGTCCGGGCCGTCCAGGGGGTGGTCGGTGTCGTTCCACACCCGCAGCACCCGGTCCCGCTCACCGGCGTCCATCACGTCGATCGCCGACAGCGGCAGCGCCGGGTCCTCGGCGACCGCGTCCAGCAGCCGCACCAGCCGCCCGGCCAGACGCTCCGCGCCCGCCCGCTCGAACAGGTCCGTCGCGTAGCGGACGCCGCAGTCGAGCCGGCCGTCGGCGGCGGACCCGCCGAAGGCGAACTCCAGGTCGAACTTGGACCCGCCCGTCTCCACGGTCAGTTCCTCGGCCGGCACCCCGAACAGCTCCGACACCTCGGTGGTCACCGAGTGGTACGTCACCATCGCCTGGAACAGCGGGTTGCGCGCGTCCGTACGGGTCTGCCCGACCGCCTCCGCCACGCTCTCCAGCGGCAGATCGCCGTGCGAGAACGCGGCCAGCCCCACGTCCCTGACCCGGCCGACCAGCTCCGTGAAGCCCGGGTCGCCGGACAGGTCGGCCCGGAGCACCAGCGTGTTGAGGAAGAAGCCGACCAGCCGGTCCACCTGCTCGTCCTCCCGCCCGGAGACGGGGGTGCCGAGGGGGATGTCGTCCCCGGCGCCGAGCCGGTGCAACAGGGCCGCGACCGCCGCGTGCACCACCATGAACAGGGTCGCCCCGTTCTCCCGGGCGATCCGGGCCAGCCCGGCAGCGGTCCGCGGCGACACCTCGAACAGCACCACGTCCCCCCGGTGGGTGGGGACGGCGGGGCGGGGCCGGTCGGTGGGCAGGGGCAGTTCCTCCGGCAGTCCGGTGAGGGTCTCGCGCCAGTGGCCGGCCTGGCGGGCGGCCAGGGAGCCGGGGTCGGCCGGGTCGCCGAGCAGGTCGCGCTGCCAGAGCGCGAAGTCGGCGTACTGCACGGGTGGTTCGGGCAGGTGGGGGTCGCGGCCGTCGAGCCGGGCGCGGTAGGCGGTGTCGAGGTCGGCCAGCAGCGGGCCGGTGGACCACTCGTCGGTGGCGATGTGGTGCAGCAGCAGCACCAGTACGTGGTCGTCCTCGGCCGCGCTCAACAGTGCTGCCCGGAAGGGCAGTTCGACGGCCAGGTCGAAGACGTGCCGGCTCTCGGCCGCCGCCCGGGAAGCCAGTTGGCCGGCCGGGACCCGCCGCACGGTGAACGGCACGGCGGCCTCGCCGGGTGCGAGGACGTGCTGCCAGGGCTCGCCGTCGGCCTCGGTGAACACCGTCCGCAGCGCCTCGTGGCGGGCCACCACGTCGGCCAGCGCCGCGCGCAGCGCCTCCGCGTCCACCGCCCCGCGCAGCCGCACCGCGACCGGCACGTTGTACGAGGTCCCCGGCCCCTGCACGCGGTCGATCAGCCACAGCCTGCGCTGGGCGTAGGACAGCGGCAGCAGGGCGGGGCGTTCCGGCGCCCGCCGCAGCGCGGGCCGGCCCGAGGCGGACCGCTCCGCGAGCCGCGCCGCGAGCGCCGCCGCCGTACGCGCCTCGAACAGGTCGCGCACCGTGCACTCGGCGTCCAGGGCCGCCCGCAGCCGGCTCACCGCCCGCACGGCCAGCAGCGAGTGGCCGCCCAGCGCGAAGAAGTCGTCGTCCACGCCGACCGGCGTCCGCTCCAGCACCGCGGCGAAGACCCCCGCGACGACCTCCTCCCGGGCGTTGCGCGGCGCCCGCGACACCACCGCCTCCGTCGGCCGTGGTGCGGGCAGGGCGCGGCGGTCCAGCTTGCCGTTGGCGGACAGCGGCAGCTCCGCCAGGGTCACGAAGGCGGCGGGCACCATGTACTCCGGCAGCCGCTCTGCCGCGTGGGCGCGCAGCACGGCCGGATCGGCTCCGGCGCCGGCCACCGGGACGACGTACGCCACCAGCTGCTGCACTCCGGGGTGGTCCTCGCGTACGTGGGCGACGGCTTGTGCGACGTCGGGTGCCTGTGCGAGGACGGTTTCGATCTCGCCGAGTTCGATGCGTTGTCCGCGGAGTTTGATCTGGTGGTCGGTGCGGCCGAGGTAGGTGAGGGTGCCGTCGGGGTTGCGGCGGGCGAGGTCGCCGGTGCGGTACATGCGGGTGCCGGGGGTGCCGTGGGGGTTGGCGGTGAAGCGTTCGGCGGTGAGGGCGGGTTGGGTGAGGTAGCCGCGGGCGAGTTGGGTTCCGGCGAGGTAGAGCTCGCCGGGGGTGCCGATGGGGCAGGGGTTGAGGTGGTGGTCGAGGACGTGGGCCTGGGTGTTCCAGACGGGGGTGCCGATGGGGACGGTGGTTGCGGTGCCGGGTTCGCCGGGGGCGCGGGTGACGTCGACGGCGGCCTCGGTGGGGCCGTAGAGGTTCTCCAACGCGATCCGGCGGTCGCCCGCGGAGGCGTGGAACCGCGCTGCCAGAGACGCCGGGAGCGCCTCCCCGCTGCACACCACCAAGCGCAGGCTCGGGCAGTCCGCCAGCTCGACGCCGCTGTCCGCGAGGAAGGCGGCGAGCATGGAGGGGACGAAGTGGCAGACGGTGACGTTGTGTCGGCGGATGAGGGTGGCGAGGTGGTGGGGGTCTTTGTGGGTGTCGGGGGCGGCGATGACGAGGGGGGTGCCGGTGGCGAGGGGCCAGAAGAGTTCCCAGACGGAGACGTCGAAGGTGGTGGGGGTCTTGTGCAGGACGCGGTCGTGGGGGGTGAGGCGGTAGGTGTGCTGCATCCAGTGCAGGCGGTTGACGATGGCGGCGTGTTCGATCTGGACGCCCTTGGGGCGTCCGGTGGAGCCGGAGGTGAACAGGACGTAGGCGGGGTGGGAGGGCAGGAGAGGGGTGGTGCGGTCGGTGTCGGTGACGAGGTGGGCGGGCAGTTGTGCCAGTTCGGCGGTCACCTCCGCCGAGTCCAGCAGGATCCGTGCCTCGTCGCCGGCCGTGCCGGTGCCCAGCCGCGCCGCCGAAGCGCTGTCCGTCAGGACGGTGACCGGTGTGGCGGTGGTGGTCATGTGGGTGAGGCGGTCGGTGGGGAGGGTGGGGTCGAGGGGGAGGTAGGCGGCGCCTGCGCGGACGACGGCGTGCAGGGCGACGAGGAGGTCCGGGGAGCGGGGGAGGGCGACGGCGACGACGGTCTCGGGGCCGGCGCCGCGGTGGATGAGGAGGCGGGCGAGGCGGTTGACGCGGTCTTCGAAGGCGCTGCGGGTGAGGTGTTCGCCCTGGAAGACGAGTGCGGTGCCGTGTGGGTCGTGGGCGCCGTCGGTGACGAGGGCGGCGAGGGTGTCCGGGCCGTCCAGGGGGTGGTCGGTGTCGTTCCACACCCGCAGCACCCGGTCCCGCTCACCCGGCTCCAGCAGGTCCAGTTCCGCCAGCGGTGTGCCGGGCTGCGCCACCGCCCGGGTCAGCAACCGGACCAGACGGGTCATCAGACGCTCTGCGCCCGCCCGCTCGAACAGGTCCGTCGCGTAGCGGATGCCGCAGGTCAGCACCGGGCCGTCGGCCCCGGCCACCCGGCGGAACAGGATCTCCAGGTCGAACTTGGCCGCACCCGTGCGGACCGGGTGCTCCGCGGCGTCCGTGCCCAGCAGACGGCTGAGGTCGGGGCCGCCGCCCTCGTACGCCACCATCGTCTGGAACAGCGGGTGCCGGGCCAGTGTCCGGTGCGGGTCCACGGCCTCGACGACCGCGTCGAACGGCAGGTCGGCGTGGTCGAGGACGGCCGGATGGGCGGCGCTCACCCGCCGCAGCAGCTCGTCGAAGCTCGGCTCGCCGGACAGGTCGGTGCGCAGCACGAGGGTGTTGACGAAGAAGCCGACGACGTCGTCGAGCGCGGTGTCGGAGCGCCCGGCGACCGGGGTGCCGAGGGGGATGTCGTCGCCCGCGCCGAGGCGGTGCAGCAGGGCGGCGACCGCCGCGTGCACCGCGTTGAACACCGTCGCCCCGGACTCCGCGGCGAGCCGCTCCAGCCCGGACAGCACCTCGCCGGGCAGCTCCACCGTCAGCGTCTCCCCCCGGTGGGTGGGGACGGCGGGGCGGGGCCGGTCGGTGGGCAGGGGCAGTTCCTCCGGCAGTCCGGTGAGGGTCTCGCGCCAGTGGCCGGCCTGGCGGGCGGCCAGGGAGCCGGGGTCGGCCGGGTCGCCGAGCAGGTCGCGCTGCCAGAGCGCGAAGTCGGCGTACTGCACGGGTGGTTCGGGCAGGTGGGGGTCGCGGCCGTCGAGCCGGGCGCGGTAGGCGGTGTCGAGGTCGGCCAGCAGCGGGCCGGTGGACCACTCGTCGGTGGCGATGTGGTGCAGCAGCAGCACCAGTACGTGGTCGTCCTCGGCCGCGCTCAACAGCGCCGCCCGGAAAGGCAGTTCGACGGCCAGGTCGAAGACGCCGCCCGCGGCCTCCTCCACCTCACGCTCCAGGTCCGACGCCGGGACCCGCCGCACGGTGAACGGCACGGCGGCCTCGCCGGGAGCGAGGACGCGCTGCCAGGGCTCGCCGTCGGCCTCGGTGAACACCGTCCGCAGCGCCTCGTGGCGGGCCACCACGTCGGCCAGCGCCGCGCGCAGCGCCTCCGCATCCACCGCCCCGCGCAGCCGCACCGCGACCGGCACGGTGTAGGTGCTGCTGGGGCCCTCCACCCGGTGCAGGAACCACAGCCGGCGCTGGGCGTGCGACACCGGCACCAGCGCGGGCCGGACCCCCGCGCGGGTGAGCGTGGGACGCACCGGAGCGGAGCGCTCCGCCAGCCGGGCGGCGAGCGCCGCGACCGTGCGGGTCTCGAAGACGTCCCGCACCGAGCAGGCGGCACCGAGGCCGCGCGTCCGGGCGACGACCTTCGTGGCCAGCAGGGAGTGCCCGCCGAGAGCGAAGAAGTCGTCCTCCGCGCCGACCCCGTTCAGCCCCAGGACGTCGGCGAAGACCGCGGCCAGCCGCTCCTCCGCCGCGCCGCGCGGCGCCCGGGACGGCTCGTCGGCGGTGCGGGCGGGCGCGGGCAGCGCGGCCCGGTCCAGCTT
The DNA here is from genome assembly GCF_058833805.1 of Streptomyces sp. B8-7. Classification (NCBI taxonomy): domain Bacteria; kingdom Bacillati; phylum Actinomycetota; class Actinomycetes; order Kitasatosporales; family Streptomycetaceae; genus Streptomyces; species Streptomyces sp. B8-7. The sequence continues at coordinate 94,672 of NZ_JBYRRL010000002.1, forward strand.
GCCGTTCATGTTCGTCGGCAGCACGTCCAGCACCACGACCGCGGCCGGGACCAGGTACTCCGGCAGCTCACCGGCGAGGTCGCGGCGTACCGCGGCGGGGTCGGCCGTCCCGGTGACGTAGGCCACCAGGCGGGGCGCGCCCGGGGTGTCCTCGCGCACCACCACGGCCGCCGCGCCCACGTCCGCGCGGGCCGTCAACGCCGCCTCGACCTCGCCGGGCTCGATCCGGAAGCCGCGCAGCTTGACCTGGTCGTCGGCCCGGCCCAGGAACTCCAGCAGGCCGTCCTGCCGCCACCGGGCGAGGTCGCCGGTCCGGTACATGCGGCTGCCGGGGGCGCCCTGCGGGTCGGCGACGAACCGCTCGGCGGTCAGCGCGTGGCGGCCCAGATAGCCGCGGGCGCTCTGCACGCCGGACAGGTACAGCTCCCCGGGCACCCCCGGCGGCACCGGACGCAGCCGGGCGTCCAGGACATGGGCGCGGGTGTTGTCCAGCGGGCGCCCGACGACCGGGACGGCGGCGTCCGACACCCGCGCCACCAGCGCGTCCACGGTGAACTCGGTCGGCCCGTAGTAGTTCACCGTCTCCACGTCCGGCACGGCGCGCAGCCGCGTCCACAGGTCCTGGCCGACGGCCTCGCCGCCGAGCAGGAACAGCGGCGGACGCCACGCGCCGTCCAGCAGCCCGGCGTCCAGCAGCTGCCGGGCGTAGGACGGCGTCACGTCGAGAGCGTCCACGCGGTGGGCGCGCACGTACGCCACCACCGCGTCCGCGTCGCGGCGGCCGTACTCGTCGAGGAGGTGCAGTTCGTGGCCGGCGACCAGCCACAGCAGCTGCTCCCAGGAGGAGTCGAACGCGAACGACGCCGTGTGCAGGGCCCGTACCCGGCGGCCGAGGCGTTCGGCGAGAGGCCGGTACAGCTCGCGCTCGTGGTCGCGGCAGAGGTTCGTCAGGCCGGCGTGGTGCAGGCCCACGCCCTTGGGGCGGCCGGTGGAGCCGGAGGTGTAGACGACGTACGCCAGGTGGTCCGGCCCGGCGCGGCGGGGCTCGGGCAGCTCCCCGGCCGCGGCGAGGCGCGCGGCGAACGCGGGCTCGTCCAGCACCAGCCGGGCGGCGCCGGGCAGTTCGGGCACCGATCCGGTGGCCGTGCCCGCGGTGAGCACGCACACCGGGGACGCGTCCCGCAGCATGAACTCCAGCCGGTGCGCGGGGTGGTCCAGGTCCAGCGGAAGGTAGGCGCCGCCCGCCCGGAGCACGGCGAACGCGGCGACCACCGAGTCCGCCGACCGGGGCAGGCCGAGCGCGACCACGCTGTCCGGGCCGACGCCCTCGGCGGCCAGCACCCGGGCCAGCCGGTCGACCCGCCCGGCCAGGGCGGCGAAGGTCAGCCGGTCCTCGCCGCAGACCACGGCCGTGGCGTCCGGGGTGCGGGCCGCCCGCCGGGCGAGCAGCGCGCTCACGTCGTCCGCCGGGACCGGGCGGCGCGTGTCGTTCCACGCGGCGAGGCGGTCCCGGTCGGCGTCGTCGAGCAGTTCGTACCCGGACAGCGGGCGGGACGGGTCCGCCACCGCCTGGGCGAGCAGGGCGAGCAGACGGTCCGTCAGCCGCTCTGCCGTGGACCGCTCGAACAGGTCCGCGCAGTAGAACAGCTCCAGGTCCAGCTCGTCGCGGTGCGCGGTGTCGGAGAAGGTGAAGTCGAGGTCGAACTTGGTGGTGCCCGGGTCGATGCGGTCCACCCGGGTGTCCCGGCCGAACAGACGGCGCACGTCGCTTGTGACGGTGCTGTGCGACACCATCGTCTGGAACAGCGGGTGGCGGCCCACGGTCCGGTGCGGGTTGACGGCCTCGACGACCGCGTCGAACGGCAGGTCGGCGTGGTCGAGGGCGGCGAGGTCGGTGGCGGCGACCCGCCGCAGCAGCTCGTCGAAGCCCGGGTCGCCGGACAGGTCGGTGCGCAGCACGAGGGTGTTGACGAAGAAGCCGACGACGTCGTCGAGCGCGGTGTCGGAGCGCCCGGCGACCGGGGTGCCGAGGGGGATGTCGTCGCCCGCGCCGAGGCGGTGCAGCAGGGCGGCGACCGCCGCGTGCACCACCATGAACACACTGGTGCCGCTCTCCCGGGCCAGCCGGCGCACTCCGGCGGCCAGCGGGGCCGGCAGCTCCCGGTGCACCATGCCGCCCGCACCGGACGGGACGGCCGGCCGTGCCCGGTCGGCGGGCAGCGGCAGCTCCCCGGGCAGGCCGGCCAGCGCGTCCCGCCAGTACTCCTGCTGGCGGGCCGTCAGTGATTCGGGGCCGGCGTCGTCGAGCAGGGCGCGCTGCCACAGTGCGAAGTCCGCGTACTGCACGGGCAGTTCCGCGAACCCCGGCGCCTGGCCGGCCGTGCGGGCCGTGTACGCCTGCTCCAGGTCCCGCAGGAAGGGGCCCATCGACCACTCGTCGCTCGCGATGTGGTGCAGCAGCACCACCAGCGCCTGGGCGCCGGTGGCGGCGTCGCGCAGCAGGGTCACCCGGATCGGCGGCTCGGCCGCCAGGTCGAAGAGGTGGCCGAGGGTGCGCTCGCCCTCCGCCGTGAAGCGCTCCCGGGGCGCCTCCACGGTCCGCAGGCGCACATCGGCCTCCGCGGGCGCCAGCACCCGCTGGTACGGCTCTCCGTCCGCCTCGGCGTACACCGTGCGCAGCGCCTCGTGCCGGGCCACCACGTCGCCCAGGGCCGCGTCGAGCGCGGCGGCGTCCAGCGGCTCGGCGAAGCGGGCCGTGAACGGGATGTTGTAGGTGGCGCTCGGGCCCTCCATCTGGTGCAGGAACCACAGCCGTCGCTGGGCGTGCGACAGCGGCAGCGGCTCCGGGCGGGCGGCGGCCGCCAGCCGTGGCCGTGTGCCGGCGCCGCGTCCGGCGAGCCGTTCGGCGAGCGCCGAGGCGGTCCGCGCCTCGAACACGTCGCGGATGCCGCACTCCGCGCCCAGCGCCCGGCGCACCCGGGCGATCACCCGGGCGGCGAGCAGCGAGTGCCCGCCGAGGGAGAAGAAGTCGTCGTCGGGCCCGACGGAGGGCAGGCCCAGCACGTCGGCGAGGATCCCGGTGAGGATCTCCTCGCGGGCGCCGCGCGGGGCGCGGGCGCCGGCCGTGGTCAGCCCGGACAGGTCGGGTGCGGGCAGCGCCCGCCGGTCGACCTTGCCGTTGGCGGTCAGCGGGAAGGCGTCGAGCACCACCACCGCGGACGGCACCATGTACTCCGGCAGCCGCTCGGCGGCCAGGGCCCGCAGGGCGGCCGGGTCGGGTGCGGGGCCGTCCCCGGCGGGGGTGACGTAGCCGACCAGGTGCTGCGAGCCGGGCGTGTCCTCCCGGACCGCCACCACCGCGCGGCCGACCGGCTCCGCGGCCCCCAGCACTTGCTCGATCTCGCCCGGCTCGATCCGGAAGCCGCGCACCTTGACCTGGTCGTCGGCCCGGCCGAGGAACTCGATCCGGCCGTCGGCGTGCCGGCGCACCAGGTCGCCGGTGCGGTACATGCGGCTGCCGTCGGGACCGTAGGGGTCGGCGACGAACCGCTCCGCGGTCAGCCCGTGGCGGCCCAGGTAGCCGCGCGCGAGCTGCGCCCCGGCCAGGTACAGCTCGCCCGGCCGTCCCACGGGGGTGCGGCGCAGCGCGCCGTCCAGGACGTGGGCGCGGGTGTTCCAGAACGGGGTGCCGATGTCGGGTGTGCCGGTGTGGCCGGACTCCAGCCGGGAGGACGTCGCCCACACGGTGGCCTCGGTGGGCCCGTACACGTTGGTGACCCGGCGGGCGGTGCGGGCCAGGCGCTCGGCGAGCGCGGCGGGCACCGCCTCACCGCCGACCAGCACCGAGGTGCCGGTGAGCGCGGCGGGGCGGCCGTCCTCCAGCAGGGCGTGCCACAGCGAGGGCGTGGCCTGCATGACGGCCGGCCGGTGGGCGTCCACCAGCGCGGCGAGCGCGGCCGGGTCGCGCACGGTGTCGCGGTCGGCGAGGACCACGGTCGCACCGCTGACCAGCGGCACCCACAGCTCCAGCGCGGCGATGTCGAAGGAGATCGTGGTGACCGCCACCAGGGTGTCGCCGGGGGCGAGGGCCAGTTCGTCGGCCTGCATCCGCAGGAAGTTGGCGAGCGCCGAGTGCGGCACCACCACGCCCTTGGGGCGGCCGGTGGAGCCCGAGGTGTGGATCACGTAGGCGGGGTGGGCGCCGTCCAGCGGGGCACGCAGCTCGTCCCCGGCGACCGGGCCGCAGGGCAGCGCGGCGAGGGCGGCCAGGGTGTCCGGCGCGTCCAGCACGAGGGGGTCGCTGCCCGGCACGTCGGGCGCGGCGGGCGCCGCGGCGAGCGAGGTGAGCACACAGGCCGGGCGGGCGTCGCGGACCATGAACTCCAGCCGGTCGGCCGGGTAGTCCAGGTCCAGCGGCAGATAGGCGCCGCCCGCCTTCAGCACGGCGAGCAGGGCGACCAGCAGGTCGTCGGTGCGGGGCAGCGCGATGCCCACATACGTCTCGGGCCCCACGCCCCGGCCGATCAGCAGCCGGGCCAGGCGGCAGGCCCGTTCGTCGAGTTCGGCGTAGCGGACCTCGCGTCCGGCGGCGATGAGCGCGGTGCGTCCGGGGTGGGCGGCGGCCTGCTCGGCGAAGGCGTCGGCGACCGTGCCGGGCGCGAGCGCACGGGTGGTGGCCTCGGCGTCGCGCAGCAGGGCGCGCCGGGCGGCGGCGTCGACCAGCTCGGGCCCGCCGACCGGCGTGTCCGGGCCGCTGGTGGCGGCCTCGGTGAGGAAGCGGTTGAACTCGGCGCACCGCGCGGCGAGCGTGTCGGCGTCGTAGGCGCGCGGGTTGGCGTCCAGCTCGAAGCGGATGTGGCCGTCGGCGGCGTCGTAGTACAGCTGGAGCGTCAGGTCGTCGACGGGGCCCGCGGCGAGGTTGCGGGTGGTGCCGGGGCTGCCCGCGAAGTCCAGGGCGTAGTCGAACGCCTTGATGTTCACCATCGGGCCCGCGAGGCCCTGTCCGCGGTCCACCGCCTGGAGGTCGCGGCGGATGTCCTCCGCGCGGTAGCGGTGGTGGGTGCGCAGCTCGCGCACCCGGCCCGCCACGTCGGCGGTCAGGTCCGCCAGGGTGCGGTCCGGGCGGACCGGGACCCGCAGCGGCAGCACGTTCACCACCATCGCCGGCACCCACAGCGCCGCGGAGCCCAGGCGGGACATCGCCGGCATGGACAGCAGCACGTCGCGGGAGCCGGTGGAGCGGTGCAGGAACGCGGCCCAGGCCGCCGTGACCGCGTCGGCCCAGCTGGCGTGCGCGGCCCGTCCGACGGCGTGCAGCCCGGCCGTCGCCTCGGGGGTGAGGACGGCGCCGTCGCGCAGGAAGGTGTGGGAGGCGGGGTGCACGGCGCCGGCCAGCGGTTCCGGGCCGGGCCGGCCGGCGAGCAGGTTCAGCCAGTACTCCCGGTCGAGGGAGCGCCGTTCGGAGTTCCGGTAGGCCTCCTCCTCGGCGATCACGTCGGCCAGCGTGCCGAACGGCGACGGCTCGGGCTCCGTGCCCGCGGCCAGCGCGGTGTACACCCGGGCGACGCGGCGGGCGATCAGCGAGAACGCGTAGGCGTCCAGCGCGATGTGGTGGGCGCGCTGGTACCACAGGGACCGGTTCGGGCCCACCAGGTGCAGCGCGTACGTGAACAGCGGCTCGGTGGCGGGGTCGGCGGGCCGGTCCATGTCGGCGCGCATCAGCTCCAGCGCCGCCGCGTCCGGGTCGGCCGCCTCGCGGTGGTCGACGACCTGGAACCCGGTGCCCGCCGCGGCGTCGGGGTGCGGGGAGAGCACCTGCCAGGGCTCGCCCGCCTCGTCCTCCTCGAACCGCACCGTCAGCGCCTCGCACTCGCCGACGGTCCGCAGCACGGCCTGCTCGAGGAGCGCGGCGTCCAAGGGGCCGTTGATCTCGACGTACTGGCCGACGTTGTAGACCGGGGAGTCGGGGGCCAGCCGCTGGCCGTACCAGACACCGGTCTGGGCCCCGGTGAGGGGGAGTCGCCGCTGGGCACGCTCGGACATGGATCTCGCTCCAGATGGGGGCGCGGTGCGGCCGGGAGACCGGCCGCGGGAGGAACAGGGGGAAGAAGAGGGAGGAAAGGGGTGAAGGGAGAGGGAGGGGGAGGGGGAGAAGGGAGGGGGAAGAGGGGAAGAGGGGAGAAGGGGAGAAGGGGCAGGGAGGGGCAGGGAGGGGCAGGGAGGGCAGGAGGGAACGGCGAGGGGGCCGGACGGGGCGGCGGGCCGGGGAGGCGCGCGGCGCCGTCGGGGCGGGCCGCGTTGCCGGCGGTCCGGCTCGTGCGGCCGGGCGGTTCAGCCGGTGCCGGCCGGCACGTCCCGTCCGGGGCCGGGTTTCGCCGACGGGCCGGGGGCTTCGCGGTCGGTGTCCTCGGCGGCGCCGTGGGCGCCGTGGGCCTCGCGGACCCCATGGGCGCCGTCGTGCCCGTCCGGCCCTCGCGGGGTGTCCGGGCCGGTCGGGGTCTCGGGGCCGGGCGGGCCGTCGGCGTCGGCGTCGTCCTCGGCGTCCCGCGGGAGAGCGGCGTTGCGCAGGCCCGGCACCAGGACCGCGACCAGGGCCGCCGCCGCGGCGCACACCACGCCGTTGACCACGGCCGCGCCGGCCGGGTTGAACCAGCGTGCCACCAGGGCGACTTCCACGTCGCCCAGCACGTTGCCGGTGGTGCCCTGGGCGGTGATGACGCTGACCACGCGGCCGCGCAGCCGGTCCGGAGTGTTGTGCTGGACGAGGGCGTACTCCAGGATCTCGTACACCGTGCCGGCCGCGCCGCCGACCGCCAGCATCAGCACCGCCACCCAGACCTGCCCGCTGAGGCCGAAGCCGACGGTCGCCAGGCCGCCGGTGAAGCCGGCCGTCAGGAGCAGCCGGCCGGGCCGCGCGGCCCGGGTGATCCAGCCGCTGGTCGAGGAGACGATCACGGCGCCCACCGCCGGAGCGGTGTACAGCAGGCCGAGGACGACCTCGCTGCCGCCGAAACGGGTGGCGACCAGCTCCGGGAAGAGCACCGTCGGCAGGCTGAACAGGACGGTCACCCCGCCCAGTCCGAGCAGCGCGCCGACGACCGGGTTGCGCAGCGCGAACCTGAAGGCCACCAGCGGGGAGCCGTTGTCCGGGCCGTGCCCGCCGTGGCCGCTCCGGTCCTCGTGCCCGTGCTCGCCGTGCCCGTGCTCGCCGTGCCCGGTCTCGTACCCGGTCTCGGACGCGGCCGGCGGCAGCGGCCGGACGCGCAGGATGAGCAGGGTGGTCACCCCCGTGGTGAGGGCGGTGAAGGCGAACACCGGGCCGGGGCCGGACGCGGCGAGCAGCACGCCTCCGAGCAGCGGGGCGGAGATCGAACCGATCTCGCCGGTGAGGGAGATCAGCGCGCCGGCCGCCGGCAGCTGGTCCGGCCGCACCAGGGTGGGCGCCACCGCCATCAGGGCGGTGACGCTCACCCCGGTGGCCAGCCCGTCCACCGCGACGCACGCGTAGACGGCCCCGAGGCTCGGCTCCGCGGCGAAGGCGTTGACCGCGAGCCCGGCGAAGGCGAGGGCCGCGGTCGCGCGGGCGCCGACGATCAGCCGCCGCCGGTCCGTGCGGTCCGCCATCCATCCGCCCCACAGCGACCCCAGCAGCACCGTGACACTCATGATCATGCTGGCGACGGCGACGCTGAACGTCGACTCCGTCAGGTCGTACACCTGCGCGGACAGTGCCACGGTCGCCATGCCGAGGCCGAACAGCGACACCACGCGGGCCAGGAAGATGGCCCGGAAGTCCCTGCTGGTGCGCAGGGGTTCGATGTCGATGAGAAGGTCACGCGTCCGCACGGGGCGCTCCGGCCGGGTTGAGCAGCACGACCCACTCCTGGAGCGTCGGACGCTGCGCCAGTTCGGCGAACCCGGCCTCCGCCGCCCCGGCCGCGCGCCACCCCTCCACGAGGGTCATCATCCGGATCGAGTCCAGCCCCAGGTCGAACACGTTCTCGTCGGCCGCGACGTCCTCGGCGTCGGTGTACAGCAGCGCGGCGACGTCCTGGCGCAGCCGCTCCAGGGTGAGGGGCCGCGTTCCGGGGGTGTCGGTCATGGTGTGCGTCGTCTCCTGATCGGGAGGTCGAGGGGGCTCGATGATGCGGCTAAGGTGAGTTAGGTAAGGCTTACCTAACAATCTATTCTTGGTGGGGTCAAGTCGGATCGTCCGGGCCGCCGTTCCCGGCGGACCTTCGCCGACTCCCCCCCCCCCCCCCCCCCCCCCCCCCCCCCCCCGAGTGAGAGGCCGATGACCACGGTGACCCCCCGTTCCGGACTCCGTCCCGCGCCCGCCGCCCCCGCCCGTTCGCACGCCGTGGTCGTGCGGGCCGCAGGGCCCGGTGACGTGCCGGCGCTGCACCGCCTCTCCAGCGCCTTCGCCCGCAGCGGGGAACTGCGGGCGCGCTCCCTGGAGCAGTACGCCCGCGACGCCGGGGACTTCCTGGTCGCGGAGTCGACGGCGGGTGCCGTCGAGGGCTGTGTGGGGCTCCGCTGTCATCCGCGGTCCGCCGGTCCGGGCCGGGCACGGGACGCGGTCGTCTTCAACTTCTGCGTCTCGGCGGCCAGCCAGGGCCGGGGGGTCGGTACCGCGCTGCTCGGCGCGCTGCTCGACGAGGCGGCCGCCCGCGCGGTGGGGACGGTGTTCACCGCGACCAGCGGCGGGGCGGCGCTGTTCCTCCGCCACGGGTTCACCGTGGTCGAGGGCGCAGCCGCCACCTGGCCGGCCGCGCTGGACCCCCGGGAGGGGTCCCGGGTGCTGCGGCTGGCGCTCTGACGCGCGGCGGCCCGGGGGTCCCGACCCGTCGGGCCGCCGGACCCCCGGGCCGCGGAGCGCCGGGCCGTCGGGTCAGGACCGGGCGACCAGGCTCGCGGGGCGCATGTCGGTCCAGTGCTCCTCCACATAGGCGAGGCAGCTCTGGCGGGAGTCCTCGCCGTGCACCACCCGCCAGCCGGCGGGGACTTCGGCGAAGGCGGGCCACAGCGAGTGCTGGTTCTCCTCGTTCACGAGCACCAGGTAGCGGGCGTCGTCGTCCTCGAAGGGGTTGGTGGCAGCCATGTCCGGTCTCCCTGTCTGTGGGTGGTGAAGCGGGTCTGATCGGTTCGCGGGGTCGGTTCGCGGGGTCGGTTCGCGGGGTCGGCCTGCGGAGCGGGCCGGTGGAGCGGGCCGGTGGAGCGGGCCGGTGGAGCGGGCCGGTGGAGCGGGTCTGTGGGGTGGGTCTGTGGGGTGGAGGTGTGCCGGGCGGGCGGGGCGTGCCGCCTCCGGCCCGCCGGGACGGCGGCCGGATGCGGCCCGGCCGGGCGGGGTGCGGTGCCCTCCGGCGCTGTCAGGCTGCCGGTACGGCGACGTCGCCGGTCCCGGCCGGTGCGGTGCGCTCGGTGCGGTCCAGCAGCAGCGCGTCGCGCAGTTCGCCGGCCCGTACGGCGAGGGTGGACAGCAGGGACGAGGTGATGCCGTGCGAGTGCTCGGTGACGGCGCCCTGCACATAGATGCCGGCACGGATCCGCGAGGTGGTGGCGACCCGGTGGTCGCGGCCGACGCGCAGCCGTCCCCGGCCGTCCGTCAGGCACTCCTCGGCCAGCGGGCCGAGCAGGTCGCGCGGGTCGGTGGGCCGGTAGCCGGTGGCGAGCACCACCGCGTCGCAGTCGAGCGGGTACGTCTCGCCGGTGATGAGCGGACGGAGCACGGCCCGTACGCCGTCCGCCCGCTCCTCGACCGCCGTGAGCGCCGTGGTGTTGAGGATCCGCAGCCGCTCGGTGCCGGCCACCTTCTCCCGGTAGACGGTCCGGTACAGCTGGTCGATCAGATCGCCGTCCACGACCGAGTAGTTGGTGTTGGCGTGGTAGTCCAGCAGCGACTGCTTGACCTCGTCGGGAGCGGCGTAGAAGTCGTCCACCGCGGCCGGGTCGAAGATGCGGTTGGCGAACGGGCTGTCGTCGGCGGGGCTGTAGCCGTACCGGCTGAACACGGCGCAGACCTCGGCGTCGGGGAACTCCCGGTACAGGAAGTCCGCGATCTCCGCGGCGGACTGGCCGGCCCCGACCACGGCGAACCGGCGGTGCGGGCGGTGCGTCAGGGATCCGGCACGGAACAGCAGGTCCCGGCTGTGCCACACCCGCGGGCCGGTGCAGACGCCCTCCGGGGTGCGCGGGGTCAGCCCGGTGCCCACGGCGACGTTGTGCGCGCGCAGCACCGACTCCTCGCCGGGGGCACCCTCGGCGGGCCGGGTGAGCACCTCCAGCGTGGTGACCGGGCCGCCGGTCCCGGCCGGCCGGACGGCGTGCGCCTGCCGGCCGTAGTGCACCTGGTCCGCGACCATGCCGGCGCACCAGCGGAGGTAGTCGTGGAACTCGATGCGGGTCGGGAAGAACGACTTCTGGTTGATGAAGTCCGCGAGGCGGCCCCGCTCGTGCAGATAGCGCAGGAAGGTGAAGCGGCTGCCCGGGTCGCGCAGGGTGGCCAGGTCCTTCAGGAACGACACCTGCATGGTCGCCCCGGCCAGCAGCATGCCCCGGTGCCAGCCGAACTCCCGTTGCCGTTCCACGAACGCCGTCCGCAGCGCACGGTCCCCGCCGCGGTGTGCGTTGTGCTCGTCGACCGCCAGGGCCAGCGCGAGGTGGGCCGGGCCGAAGCCGATGCCGACGAGGTCGTCGGCCGCTCCGTCGGCGTACCGCCCCGCGCCTGCGTGTCCTGCTGACATGCTCGTCCTTTGTTCGGTTCCCGTCGGAGCCGGGGGTGTGGCCGGCCGCCGCCGGGACGGTCGGGCCCGGGCGTGCACCGCACGAGATCAATGCTTAGGTAAGGCTTGCCTAAGATTGCTCATGGGTGGGTGGGTGTCAAGTCGGGCCGTCCCGGGCCGCGGCGGCGCCGGGAGCGTGGCGCCCCGTCAAGTGCCCTGCGCCCAGGCCCGGGAGGGCTCCGGCGGGCGGCGCCTCCGGCCGCGACCGGGGCGGGTCCGGGGCGGGTCCGGGGGGTCCGGCGGGTCCGGGGCTCCGGGGGCGGACGGCCGTGGAGCGGTGGCGGGCGGCACGGGCGGCACGGGCGGGACAGGCGGCACGGGCGGGACAGGCGGCACGGGCGGGGCCGTGCGGGCGGCCGGGGGGACGGTGCCGGATCAGGCGGCGGGTCCGGCCGCGGAGGCGGAGCCGGATCCGGCGGCCTGTCCGGCGGCGGGCCGGGCCGCGGCGCGGACCGGGTCCGGCGTCACCGTCGTACCGCCCCCGCCGCCGGAGAAGGCGCTCAGCAGCGCGTGCGGCACCCGTCCGTCGACCACCTGCGCGGTGCGCACCCCGTGGCGCACGGCCCGCAGGCAGCCCTCCATCTTCGGTGCCATGCCGTCCGTCAGCCCCGGCATCAGCGCCTCCAGTTCGGACGCGGTCAGCCGCTCGACGACGTCGGTGCCGGCCGGCCAGTCGGCGTACAGTCCGGCCACGTCGGTGAGCACGACCAGCCGCTCGGCACCCAGCGCTCCGGCCAGGGCGGCGGCCGCCAGGTCCGCGTTGACGTTGAACACCTCCCCGCCGGCGCCCCGGGCGAGCGGCGACACCACCGGGATGCGTCCCCGTTCCAGCAGTGCGCCCACGGTCTCCGGGTCGACCTGGACGACGTCGCCCACCAGGCCGATGTCCACCGGCTCGCCGCCCACCCAGGCCGGGCGGCGTACGGCGGTGAGCGTGTGCGCGTCCTCCCCCGTCATCCCCACGGCGAACGGGCCGTGTTCGTTGACCAGTCCGACGATCTCCCGCTGGACCCGGCCGGCCAGCACCATCCGCACCACGTCCAGCACGTCCGGGGTGGTCACCCGGAGCCCGGCGGTGAACCGGACCTCCAGGCCCAGCCGAGAGAGCAGCGAGCTGATCTGGGGTCCGCCGCCGTGCACCACCACGGGACGGACGCCCGCCTCGCGCAGTGCGACCACGTCCCGGGCGAAGGCCCGCTTCAGCTCCTCGCCCGCCATGGCGTTCCCGCCGAACTTCACCACGACGGTGCTGCCGTGGAAGCGCCGCAGCCAGGGCGCCGCGGCGGGCGGGGCGGCGTCCGCGATTCCGGCCGGACCGTCCTGAGGGGTGCCGGGGGCGGGCGCGGCCGGGGGCGCCGCCGGGGAGGAACCCGGTGCGGCGGGGGTCGGGGTCATCTCGTGGTCCATCCCTTCGCCGGACCACCTGGCGGGGTCCGTGCGGTCGTCCTGAACGTGCGGGAGGCGCGCCCGCGCGGTGCTGCGGGGCGGGCCGGTGAGGCGCTCGGCGCGAGCGGGCGAGCGGGCCGGGGGAGTGGGCGGGCAGGCGGGCGGCCGTGACGGGACTCAGGGGTGCCGGGCCGGGCGTCGTCGCACGCCGCACCGCGGCGGGTGCCGGGACGGCACTCGCGCGTCATCGTGCGGCCCGCGGGTTGCGCGCCGCGGGCCGGGAGGTGCCGTCGGCGTGGCGTGCGGGGTGCCGGACCGTGCCTCCCGGCGGCCGCGGCCGGCCCCGCCCGGGCGGCGGACGGCCCCGCTCCCGCACCGCACCTGCACCACCCCGCCCGCGCCGCCTGTCCGCCCGCCTACTCCGCGCCGCTCTCCAGGCGCGCGCGGACGTGGGCGCCCGGGGTGCGGCCGAAGTGCTTGCGGAAGGCGAGGATGAAGCCGTTCGCGCTCACGAACCCCACCCGTGCCGCCACGGCGCCCACCGGGAGCCCTTCGGCCAGCAGATCGAGGGAACGGTTGAGCCGCACCCGGGTGCGCCACTCCGAGAACGCCAGCCCGGTCTCCGTGCGGAACGCGCGGCGCAGGCTGGTCGAGCTGGTGTACAGCTCCTGCGCCCACTCGGTCGCGGTCCGCGGGTCGGCCGGGTCGCGCAGCAGCTCCCCGGCCACCGCGCGGGCCGCCCGCCCGGTCGGCCGGGGTACCGGCAGACGCCGCTCCCGGCCCCCGGTCAGCTCGGCGAAGACCGTGGCGTCGCAGGGGCTCGTGCGGTCGCTGCGCACCCGTGCGAGCAGCAGCCGTCGCCGCGCCTCCCCGACCGGGACGACCGTGGCCCGCCCGTACGGCAGGTCGTGACGCTCCCCGTCGAAGGACTCGCTGATCACCAGCGAGTCCGCGTCGAAGCGCGCACTGTGCGGCACGCCCGCGGGCACCCACAGGGCCACCGCGTCCGACAGGACGTGGTCCGTGCCGGAGGCTGTGACGACGATGCGCCCCAGCGGCGCGTACAGCAGCTGGTGGAAGTCGTGCACATGGACGGGGTGCCCCTGCGCCGCGACGAAGGCGGCGTCCTCCGGACCTTCCGGGCCGGCGGGCTCCGGGCCGACGGGCTCCGGATCAGCGGGCTCCGCATCAGCGTGCGCCGGATCGGCAGGCTCCGGATCGACGGATCCCGCTCGTGCCACCGGTGTCGCACCGTGCATCACGATCCCCCTCCACAGGGACAAAGAGGTGCCGGCCGGACAGGCCGGCCTCTGAATTCGACGTCAGGGCCTCTGCGTTGGATTGCGTCCAAGCAAGGTAAGGGTAACCTAACTGACCGTACGACCGTGAGGAGCGGAAGAGAACCATGACAACCACGTCCCCACCGGTGGCGGCGTCGCCCCCGCCGGCAAGGACCCGCTTCTCGCGAGGTGCCGTCTGCCTGCTGCTGGCCGCGGTCGCGGTGGCGGGGGTCCTGGTCGCCAGCGTCGGACTCGGCTCCCGCGACATCTCGCCGCTGGAGATCCTCCGCATCGTGCTGCACCCGGGCGGCGAGGCCTACAACTCCCATGTGCTGTGGACCGAGCGCATCCCGCGCACCCTGCTCGGCCTGCTGGTCGGCGCGGGCCTCGGCGCGTCCGGGCTGGTCATGCAGGCGCTCACCATGAACCCGCTCTCGGACCCGGGCATCCTCGGCATCCAGCAGGGCGCCGCCATGTTCGTGGTGCTCGGCATCGTCCTGTTCGGCGTCAGCGACCTGCAGAGCTACTTCTGGCTGGCCCTGGCCGGCTCCGCCGTCAGCGCGGTCCTCGTCTACCTCATCGGCACCCGCACCAACACCGGCAGTTCCACCATCGGCCTGGTGCTGGCCGGGGTGTCGCTCGCGGCGGTGATGTCCTCGCTGGTCACGCTGCTCGTCGTGCGGGACACCGCGGCCTTCTCGCACCTGCGCTTCTGGTCCGTCGGGCAGCTGACCGGGCGGGCCGCCGTGCTCGGCCAGGCCTGGCCGTTCCTCGCCGCCGGGCTGCTGCTGGCGCTGCCGCTCGGCCGCACCCTCAACGTCCTCGGCCTCGGCGACGACACCGCCCGCTCCCTCGGCGTCCGCGTGGAACGCGCCCGGCTCGCCGCGGCCGCCGTCGCCGTACTGCTGTGCGCCGCGGCGACCGCCGCCGTCGGACCGGTCGCGTTCGTCGGGCTCGTCGCACCGCACTGTGCGCGGATGCTCGTCGGACCGGACCACCGGTGGTCGCTGCCGATGTCCATGGCCCTGGGGGCCGTCCTGCTCACCGGCGCCGACGTCGCCGGACGCCTCGTCCTCGACCACGGGGAGATCCAGGTCGGCGTGATGACCGCCGCGATCGGCACCCCCTTCTTCGTGTGGCTCGCCCGCCGCCGCGACCTGGTGCGCGTGTGATGACGACCGCGACACGACAGCGCCGGCCCGGCCCGGCCGCACCCCCTCGGCCCGCCGCCGTGTCCTCGCGGTCCACCGCCGCGCGGCTGCGGGCCGGCCGCCGCGCCCACAACCGCCGGACCGCCCTCGTCACCGCCGTCCTGGTGGTGCTGCTGCTCGGCCTGACCGCCGCCTCGGTCCTGCTCGGCGGTGTCGGCGACGTCGCCCCCGGCGACGTGCTGCCGGCCGCCCTCGGCCTGCGCGACGGACTCGCCGACTACCTCGTCTTCCAGCTCCGGATGCCGCGTGCGCTGGCCGCGCTGCTGGCCGGCGCCCTGTTCGGGCTGGCCGGCGCGCTGTACCAGCGGCTCATCCGCAATCCGCTGGCCACCCCGGACGTCGTGGGCATCTCGGCCGGCGCCTCCGCGGGCGCCGCCACCGTCCTGCTGCTCGCGCCCACCGCGTTCACCCACGGGCCGTCGCTGGCGGCCGTCGCCGGAGCCTTCGCCCTGGTCGCCGCGGTGCACGCGCTCAGCTGGCAGCGCGGGGTGGACACCTACCGTCTCGTCCTGGTCGGCATCGGCCTCAGCGCCGTGTGCACCGCCTACGTCAACTACCTCTTCACGGTGTCCCGCCAGGGCAGCATGGACGCGGTGATGCGCTGGATGATCGGCAGCATCAACGGCGCCGACTGGGCGGGCGTGCGCACGCTCGCCGTCGGACTGGCCGTGTGCCTGGCGGGCACCGCGCTGCTGAACCGGCCGCTGGCCGCGCTGTCCCTCGGCGACCAGCTCGCCGCCGGGCTCGGCACCCGGATCACCCGGGCCAGGATCGCCGCGCTGCTGGTCGGCGCCACCGCGGCCGCCCTGGCCACCAGCGTCGTCGGGCCGATCGCCTTCGTCTCCCTGGTCAGCGGACCCATCGCGGTCCGGCTGGCCGGCGGCGACCGGGGCATCGCCCTCGCGCCCCTGGTCGGCGCCGTCATGGTGATCGGCTCGGACGTGCTGGCGCAGAACGCGCCTCTCATCAGCCCGGTGCCGACCGGGGTCCTCACCGCGCTGACCGGCGCGCCGTACTTCGTCTGGCTGATCCTTCGGCGCAGGCAGGGAGCCGTCTCGTGAACGAACCGACCGTCGTGGACGAACCGACCGCCGCGGACGCTGCGACCGCCGTGGACGCTGCGACCGCCGCGGCGCCCGGCTCCGTGCAGGCCGACCCGGCCGCCGCGTCCGTCGCCATCGGGCTCCAGGCGCGCGGCATCGCCGCCGGCTACGGCGACCGCCACGTCATCGAGGACCTGTCGCTCGGCATCGAGACGGGCCGGATCACCGCACTGGTCGGCCCCAACGCCTGCGGCAAGTCCACCCTGCTGAAGGCGATGGCGCGGCTGCTGCCGGTGGCGGCGGGCTCGGTGCTGCTGGACGGCGCCGACATCCACGCCCTGCGCACCCGCGACGTCGCCCGCCGACTGGGCATCCTGCCCCAGTCCCCGGTCGCGCCGGAGTCCATCACCGTCGGAGACCTCGTCTGGCGGGGCCGCCACCCGCACCGGAGGTTCGGGCAGCGCCGCACCGGGGCCGACGAACGCGTGATCGCCGAGGCGCTGACCGCCACCGGCACGGCCGAGCTGATCGACCGGCCGGTCGACGAACTCTCCGGCGGCCAGCGGCAGCGCGTGTGGATCGCCCTCGCCCTGGCCCAGGACACCCCCGTCCTGCTGCTCGACGAGCCCACCACCTACCTGGACGTCGCCCACCAGATCGAGGTGATGGACCTGCTCGCCGACCTCAACGAGGCGACCGGCCGGACCATCGTGCTCGTCTCCCACGACCTCAACCAGGCGGCCCTGTACGCCCACACGATCGTCGCCCTGCGCGACGGCCGCATCGTGCGCCAGGGGCCCCCGGCAGATGTGCTCGACGCACGCACCGTGGCCGAGGTCTTCGGCCTCGACTGCGTCGTCGTGCCCCACCCCCGCACCGAACGGCCCCAGATCTTCCCCCTGGGCCGCCGTCACCGCACCGAGGAGAACAGCAAGTGAACCGCCTTCCCAGACCTGCCGGCCGCCGTGGCGCCGTCCGCGCCCTCGTGGCCGCGGCCGCCTGCCTCGCGCTGGCCACCGGCTGCTCCGGCTCCGGCGACGACGCCGCTCCGGCGGCGAAGTCCGGCAGCCCCGCCGACGCCTCCGCGGCCTTCCCCGTGTCGCTCACCAACGCGTGGGGCACCACCGAGGTCGAGGAGAAGCCGGTCAAGGTCGCCACCGTCTCCGACGGCGACACCGACATCGCCCTCGCCCTCGGCCTGGTCCCGGTCATCACCCCGGACGCCGAGGACGGCGGCGACGTCCCCGAGTACAAGCAGCGCGCCGTCGACCGGCTCGGGGCCGGCAAGCTCAAGACGTACGACGACACCGACGGCACCGACTACGAGGCCATCGCCTCCGCCGCCCCTGACGTCATCCTGGGCATGAACACCTGGTCGATGGACGCCGACTACGCCAAGCTGTCGCCCATCGCGCCGGTCGTCACCTACGCCGACAAGGCCGACGCCGACACCCTCACCTGGCAGGAACGGCTCACCACCGCCGCCAGGGCCCTCGGCATGACCGAGAAGGCCGAGCAGGTCGTCGCGGCCAACGAGAAGGCGTTCGCCGACGCCGCCGCCGCGCACCCGGAGTTCCAGGGCAAGACGTACACGTACGCGGTCGTCCACCCCGAGCAGATCACCTACATGTCGTACGCCGACCAGGACCCGGGCGTCTTCGAGGGGCTCGGCCTGACCAAGGCCGCCAACGCGAAGAACTACTCCGCCGACAAGAACGCCGTCAGCCTGGAGAACCTGGACGAACTGGAGGCGGACGTCCTGCTGATGACGTATCCGTTCGGCGACAACGGCCTGATCTCCGCCTCGGAGCTGGAGAGCAACAAGCTCTTCAAGGCCCTGGACGTCGTCAAGGGCAAGCACTACGCGATCGTGCCCTCGGAGAACACCCTGGCCTCCGCCGTCGCCTACCCCGACGCGCTGAGCTCCCCGTGGGTGGCCGAGCAGCTCACCCCGATCCTCGCCGACGCCGTCGCCGGCAGGTAGCCACCGGCCGGTCCGCCGCTCCGGCCGCCGGGCGCACACCGCCCGGCGGCCGGCCGCCACGAGGACGGCACCTCACCCGTGTCCCGTCACCCGTGTCCCGTCACCCGCCGCCGTCCCGTCACCCGCGTGTCCTCGCACCCGCGTCCCCCGCACCGGCGTTCCCCGCACCCGCGCGGGACCGCCCCCATGAAGGAGCGTCACATGCCCACCCGCAGCCCCCGTTCGGTCGTCACGTTCCCCATCGTGCTCAGGGAGCTGACCGTGCTGCGCGCCGAGAACGTCACGCCGGGGATGCGCCGTCTGACCCTCGGCGGGGAGCAGCTCCACGCCTTCACCCGCGACGGTCTGCGGCTGCCCGGGCTGCGCACGGAGGGCTTCGACGACCATGTGAAGTTCTTCTTCACCGACGACACCGGCCGGCTCGTGCTGCCCCGCCAGGACATCGGCCGGCTCGACTGGCCCGAGGACGCGCGGCCGGTCACCAAGGACTACACGCCGGTCAGTTTCGACCCCGAGGCCGGAGAGATCGTCTTCGACTTCGTCCGGCACGAGGGCGGCATCGCCTCCGGCTGGGCCGAGCGCGTCAAGCCCGGCGAGAGCGCGTGGATCGCCGGCCCCAAGATGTCCCACAGCCACCCCGAGGGCACCGACTGGATCCTGGTCGCCGGTGACGAGACCGCGCTGCCCGCCATCGGCCGCTGGCTCGCCGAGATGCCCGAGGGCACCCGCGCCAAGGTGCTCATCGAGATCGGCGACGACAGCCACCGCCAGGACCTGCCCACCCGGGCCGACGCCGACATCGTCTGGCTGTCCCGCGACGGCGCCCCGGCCGGCACCACCGGCCTGCTGGAGCAGGCCGTACGGCAGCTGGAGTGGCTGCCGGGCACCGTCTTCGCCTGGGTGGCCGGCGAGGCCGTCACCCTCAAGGGCATCCGCCGCCACCTGCTGAACGAGCGTCAGGTGCCGCGCGAGCACCTCGACGTCACCGGCTACTGGCGGCGCTCCGGACGCCCCGCGGCCGAGGGCCCTGCACCGGCCGCCGAGACCGCCGAGACCGCGGAGAGCGCGGAGAGCGCGGAGAGCGCGGAGGAGGACGCCCACGAGCGGCTGCACCGGCTCACCGACCTGGCCCCCGGCCACGCCATCCGCGCCGCGGTCACCCTCGGCCTGTTCGACCTGGTCTCGTCGGGGGTGCACGCCCCCGCCGAACTCGCCGCGCGCACCGGCTCCGACCCCGCCGTCCTCACCCCGCTGCTGGCCTACCTGGCCCACCTCGACGTGCTGGCCGAGGACGGCGCCGGCGGCTACCGGCTCGCCGCGGTCGGCGAGGAACTCGTCGAGGACGACCACTCCGCCTACGAGTACCACCTCGGCGGCGCCCAGGCCGCCTTCGACGCCTCCTTCAGCGGTCTGCTGGACACCCTGCGCACGGGTGCGGCCGGCTACCGCACCCGGGACGGCCACACCTTCGCCGAGGCCGTGCACGACGACCCCCGCCTGGCCGGCACCGCCCGTGTCGCGGTCGAGGACGAGACCCGCTGGGCCGCCCCCGGAGTGACCGGCGCCTACGACTGGTCCTCGGTGCGGACCCTCACCGCCACCGGGCACGGCTCGGCCACGCTCGTCAACGCGCTCGTCAAGGCGTTCCCGGAGCTGGACGTCCGGATCGCGGCGATGCCGTCGGCGCTGCGCGTGCTGCGCGAGGAACTGCTCGACACCGACGTCCTGCCGCGCGTCGAGCTGGTGCCGCGCGCCGCGGGCGTGCCGGAAGGCACCGGGACGCTGCTGATGTCGCGTCAGCTGGAGTGGCTCGCGGACGACGACGCGGTCCAGGTGCTCGCCGAGGCGGGCGCCGCGCTGACGCCCGGCGGCACGCTGGTCCTGGTCGAGCGGGTGACGCCGGCCGACGCCGACGACATCGACGCGGTCCTGGAGCACCTCCGCCTGAAGTGCGTGTTCGGATCCGGTGTCCGCGCCACCACCGAGGTGGAGGGCCTGGTCGGCGGCGCCGGACTGCAGGTGCACGCCTGCCACGACATCGGCTGGGACCACCGGCTGTGGGTGATCGGACGGCCTGACACCCCGGCCGACCCGGCCGACCCGGCCGACCCGGCCGACCCGGCGGACCGCTGACCGCACAGCCCGTACCGCCTGCCCCTCCGGAAGCTCCTCCTCCTACGGCCCGGCCGCGCCCACTTCGAGCGCGACCGGGCCGCCGTGCGTACTTGAGGGGGAGCCGGAAGCCGGGGCCGTGCCTCGCCTCGCGAGCCGCGGCCGGGCGCCGGGACCGCGAGCGGGCCGGACGGTGTGCGGACGGTGCGGGGGCCGTGCCGCGGATGCCGTCCGGTCCGGTCCGGCCTGGCCTGGTCACCCGAGAGTGAAATGGATTAGGTTAGGCTTACCTAAGTAATACTGCTTCAGGAGGTTCTCCGGATGCGTCGCTCAGCTCACCGCGCCAGTGCACCGACCGCTGCCGAGCGTGTCCGGTCGATCCTGGCGGCCGCCCACTCGATGACCGTCGTCAGCGACGGATGCCACAGCGAGGTGCGCCGCCTCGACGGGACCGGGGCCCTGGGACACCTCCACCTCCACGAGCCCTACGAGGGCACCGGCTCCCGCCCGGAGGGCCGGGTGCCGGTCCGGGTGGAGCTGACCGACATCGCCCCCACCCCGGTCCGGGACCGGCTCCGGGCCCGGGTGACCCTCACCGGACTGCTCGCCGCGCCGTACGACGCCGAGTCCGCGCAGAGCACCTGCATGGAGTTCGGGCAGGCCGTCCTGGAGGACGCCGCCGGCCGCAGCTTCGTGACCCTCCACGAACTGGAGGCCACCGAACTCGACCCGCTGGCGACGAGCGAGGCCGGCCTGCTCGCCCACCTCGCCGCCGAGCACCCCGACCTCGTCCCGCTCCTGCTGCGCCTGGTCCGGCCCGTCCCGGACGGCGGATTGCAGCGCGCCGTCCCGGTCGCCGTCGACCGCTACGGACTGACCCTGCGCCTCGAACACCCCGGCAGCCACCGCGACGTCCGGCTGCCCTTCGCCAAGACCGTGCGCCACATCGACCACGTCGGCCCGCAGATCCGCAGCCTCCTCGCGGCGGCGCGCCGCCTCGCCCACCCGGGCCGTCTGCCGGCCTGACGCTGCGGCGGCCGCGGACCCCGGCGCCGCGGCCCCCGACGCGGAGCGTTCCCCCCGTCGGCGGCGCCGTGCGAGGGCCCGGCCGGGACCCGGCTGCGGGGCGGACGCCGGCCCGGCCGCGGGGCGGACGCCGGCCGGGCCGCGGCCCGGCCCCCTTCCGGGTGCCGGGCCGCGACCGCATGTGACGCAGCGTCAGTCCGTCTCGGCGGCGCCCCCGTCGAACACCGCGTCCGTGGTGGTCACCACGGCGCAGCGGCCCGCGGACCAGCGCAGCGCCATCGCGTGCTCCTCCGCCGAGAAGTCGGCGACGGCGTCGGCCACGACGAAGGCCCGCAGGTCGCGCATCCACGCGTCGCAGGCCGTCATCATCACGCCGATGTGCGCGTAGACCCCGGCGATCACCAGCTGGTCGCGGTCCCAGCCGCGCATCCGCTCCGCGAGGTCGGTGCGCGCGAACGCGCTGTACTTCCACTTCGTCAGCACCGTGTCCCCGGGCGCGGGCGCCACCTGCCCGGGCACGGCGAGAGCCGCCGGGTCGTCGGCGACGCCCGGCCCCCAGAAGTCGAGCTGGAGCCCGCGCTCCTGCGGTGTCTGGCCGCCGCGCTGCACCGAGTAGACGACCGGTACGCCCAGCCGGCGGGCCTCTTCGAGCAGCCGGGCGGTGTTCGCCAGCATGCCGGTCAGGGGCTCCTGGCCGGCCGGGAACGCGGACAGGAAGTGCTGCTGCAGGTCGTGCACCAGCAGCACCGCGCGGGCCGGGTCCACGGTCCAGGAGACGCGGCCCGGGGGCAGCAGGTCCGCGGTCGGGAGCGGATAGGCGGCGATGGACGGGAGTGCCATGGTGGGGTGCGGCCCTTTCAGTGCTGCTCGGTACCGGCCGCGGCGGACCGCAGCCCCTTCTTGCTGACCTTGCCGATCCCGGTCCGCGGGAACGCGTCGACGAAGCGGACGAGGTCGGGAACCTTGTAGGCGGCCAGACCGCGTTCGCGGACGAACGCCTTGACCTGGGACACCGTCAGCGGCTCGGCGTCCTCGCGCAGGATCACCCAGGCGAGGGAGCGTTCGCCGAGGTACTCGTCCGGCACGGACACCACGGAGGCGTCGTGCACGGACGGGTGGGCGAGGAGGATGTTCTCGACCTCCTCGGGGGCGATCTTCTCGCCGCCCCGGTTGATCTGGTCCTTGGCCCGGCCCTCCACCACCAGGTGGCCTCCGGGGGTGCGGCGCACGATGTCGCCGGTGCGGTAGAAGCCGTCGGCGGTGAACGCGCTCCGGTTGTGCTCCGGGGCCCGCCAGTAGCCGCGGACGGTGTACGGGCCGCGGGTGAGCAGATGCCCGGGCGTGCCGTCGGGCACGTCCCGGCCGGCGTCGTCGACGACCCTGATCTCGTCGTCCGGGGAGATCGGGCGGCCCTGGGTGGTGACGACCGTCTCGTGGTCGTCGTCCAGCCGGGTGTAGTTGACCAGGCCCTCGGCCATGCCGAAGACCTGCATCAGCCGGCAGCCCAGGGCCGGCTCCAGCCTGCGCGCCGCCTGCTCGCTGTACTTGGCGCCGCCGACCAGGACCAGCTCCAGAGCGGACAGGTCGTGCCGGGTGTGCGACGCGGCGTCCGTCCACAGCAGGGCGAGCGGCGGGACCAGGCCGGTCATGGTGATCCGTTCCCGCTCGATCAGCGCGAACGCGGTCGCCGGGTCGGGCGCCGGACACAGGACGACGGTGCCGCCCGCGTACAGCGTGCCCAGCCAGCCGGGTGAGCTCATCGGGAAGTTGTGGGCGGCCGGCAGCACGACCAGGAAGCGGGTGCCGGCGCCGACGCCGCAGATCTCGTTCGAACCGCGCACGGAGCAGAGGTAGTCGTCGTGGGTGCGCGGGATCAGCTTGGACAGCCCCGTCGTGCCGCCCGACAACTGGAGGAAGCCCACCTCGTGCGGGAGCGGGCCCGCCACCCGCCCGGTCCGCGCCCCCGGGGCGTCCGGCTCGCAGGGCACGTCGGCGAGTGCCGTGTGCCCGCCCGGCTCGCCCGCCACGAACACGTGCCTCAGGGCGGGGACGCGCTCGCGGACCCGGTCGGCCAGAGCGCGGTGGTCGAAGCCGTCGTGCACGTCGGGCACGACGTACGCCACGGCCTCCGAGAAGGAGCAGAAGTGCACGATCTCGCTCTCCCGGTGGGCGGGCAGCGCGTAGACCGGCAGGGCGCCCAGCCGGAACAGGGCGAAGACCACCTCGAAGAACGCGCCGGTGTTCGGCAGCTGCACCACCACGCGGTCACCGCGGCCGATGCCGCGCGCGGCGAACCCGGCGGCCAGCCGGTCCGCCGCCTCGTCGAGCTCCCGGTAGGTCCAGGTGCGCCGCACGGGTGCCGGGTCCACCACGGCGATCCGGTCGGGGTGGGCGGCGGCCCGCTCACGCAGCACGCCGCCGAGCGTCTCGCCGCGCCAGTGTCCGGCCGCGCGGTAGCGCTCGGCGAACTCGACGGGCCAGGTGGGTGCGTCGACGCCCGGGGTGAGCGCGTCGGCGGGCGCGCAGGACCCGGCGGCCTCGGCGGCCTCGGCGCCCGCGGCGGGCGGGGCGGGTGCGGCGGGCCGGACGGGCACGGCGGCGGATGGCGGATCGACGGTCACGGCGAGGCTCCCACGGTGTCCAGGAAGGGTGACGGAGTGAAGGGGCGGCGGGGCGGAGGGACGGGGGATGAGGGATGAGGCTGAGGGATGAGGCGGGAGAGAAGAGCAGGGGTGAGGGCGGTGAGGGCGGTGTCGGCCGTGGTGGGGCGGCGCGGTGCCGGGGCCGGCGCGGGCGGCGCCGCGTGGCGTGGTCAGGCGCGCAGGGTCGCGCCGCCGTCGACGTACAGGTCGTGCAGCGTGATGTGCCGGGCGCGGTCGGAGACCAGGAAGGCCACGGCGTGTGCGACGTCGGACGGCTCGGCGATCCGGCCCAGCGGGATGCCGGTGCGGTACGAGGCGAGGTCGCCGTCGATCACGGACCGCCGTCCGCTCTCCTCACCGCCGGGCGACGCCTGCCACATGGCGCGCTGCATACCGGTCAGGGTCGAGCCGGGGGAGACGGTGTTGCAGCGCACCCCGTACGGGGCGACCTCCAGGCCGAGGCACTTGGTGAACATGACGGCGGCCGCCTTGGACGCCGCGTACGCGGCCATGCCGCCGCGGGGTATGCCGGCCGCGTTGGAGGCCACGGTGACGATGCTGCCGCGGCCCCGGGCGGTCATCCGGCGGGCGGCCGCGCGCGAGACGTGCAGCACGCCGTCGGTGTTGACGGCGAAGACGGCCGCCCAGTCGGCGTCGTCCAGGTCGACCACGGCCGACCCGCGCAGGATCCCGGCCACGTTGACCACGGTGTCCAGTGGGCCGAGGTCGTGCTCCGCCCCGGCGACGGCGCTCTCCACCGCCGCCGCGTCGGTGACGTCCAGGGCGGCGGCGGTCACCCGGTCCCCGCACCGGGCCGCCACCGCCTCGACGGCGCTCCGGTCGACGTCGGTGGCGAGGACCCGGGCTCCCTGCGCGGCCAGTTCCTCCACCACGGCCGCGCCGATGCCCCGGGCGGCCCCGGTGACCAGGGCGAGCCGCCCGGCCAGCTCCTGCTCCGCGCTCACCGGGCCGGCCTCCCCACGGCGCCGGTACGGCGGGTGGAGCGCGGGGGTCTGGTGGGCGTCATGGCCTCTCCGGGGGTCGACGGCGACGGCCGGGGTGACGGCCGAAAGTTAGGTAAGCCTCACCATATCTTTCCCGTCGCCCGGTGTGCCAGGCAGGTGGGTGCGGGAGGCGGCGGCCGGCCCTTGGGGGGAAGGCGGAGGGCGAGAGCCTCGTAGCGGCCGGGGTGGACGAGGGGTGGGCGGGCGGCGCCGGGGTTGGCGCCGGGGCGGCCGGGGGCGGGGCCCGGCCGGGAGCGCGGGTTCCGGCGGCGCACGGGGTGCGTGTGCGTGTGGCGGGTGCGACGGGTCCGGCGGCCGGGTTCCGGTGGGGCCCGGACGCGGTGGACCCCCGGTGCCGCGGGGCCTGTTCGGCCCGGCGTCGCCGGGGGCGTGGCGCGGGGGTGCGGTAGGGGTGCCGGAGCGGGTTGGGGGAGGGGGCGCGTCGCCGCGCGGACCGGATCCGCGCGGCGACGGCGGCCGGACGGGGCCGCGGCGGGCCGCGGGTCAGGGACGGTCGGTCAGATAGCCGCCCATCGCGGAGAAGTACGCGGTGGCGGGCAGTTCCCGGCCGTCCTCGGTGCGTACGCGCTTCACCGCGAGGCCGCGGTTGCGGCCGGTGCGGGCGTCCGAGCCCGCCACGATCACCACGCTGTCGCCCTCCCGGTAGAAGATGCGGCCGGGGGTGCCGCCGTAGCGGCCCCGGGACACCGTCGCGGAGAGCACGTCGAGGCGCCTGCCCCGGTGAAAGGTGTAGGCGCTCGGGTAGGGCTCGGACTGGGCGCGCACCAGCCGTTCGAGGGCCTCGGCCGGCCAGGACCAGTCGATGCGGCCGTCCTCCACGGACCTCTTGTGGAAGAAGCTGGCCCGGGAGCGGTCCTGGGGGGTGAACTCCTTCTGCCCTGCGGCGATCAGGCCGAGCGCGCCGAGCGTGACCGGGGCGATCAGGCCGACGGTCTTGTGGAAGAGGTCGGTCGCGGTGTCGTCCGGCCCGACCGCCACGGCCTCCTGCCGCACGATGTCGCCCGCGTCGAGTTCGTCGTTCATCAGATGTGCGGTGACGCCCACTTCGGACTCGCCGTTGATGAGTGCCCAGATCAGCGGGGAGAACCCGGCGTACTTCGGCAGCAGCGAGTCGTGCACGTTCAGCGTGCCGTGGCGGGGCAGGCCGAAGACGCGCGGGGGGATCCAGGTGCGCCAGTTGTTGGCCACGATGATGTCCGGACCGGCCTGCTTCAGCCGCTCGAACAGGGCGTCGTCGTCGGGCCGGTTGCGCAGCAGCACCGGGACGCCGTGCGCCTCGGCCAGGTCGGCGACGGAGTCGCTCCAGATCTTCTCGTACGCGTGCTCACTCCTGGGGTGGGTGACGACCAGGACCACGTCGTGCTCGGAGTCCAGCAGGGCTTGCAGGGTGCGGTGCCCCCAGGTCTGGTAACCGAACATGACGACCCGCATAGGGTTCCTCCTCGCGCAGGGACTGACCACGGGCTAGTAAAGCAAGGCTTACCTAAGTGGTCAACGGGGCTTGTCCCGGGGTGTGTTCGCCTCCAGCGCGCTCTCCTGTCCGGCAGTCCTAGCGGTGGCCCTCGTGGTGGCTCCGCGGTGGCCCCGCGGTGGACAGGGTGCGGTGAATGAGATTAGCCTTCCCTAAGTTGAAGCCCTCTGGGTCTCCGATGGAAAGCCCTCCGGACCTCACGACCCCACGATCCCCGGGCCGATTGCCCGGGCCGATTGCCCGGACCGATTGCCCGGACCGATCCCCCCGTCGCGGTGTCCCTGCGATCCCCGGCGGTCTCCCCGGTCTCCCCGCACATTCCTCCGCCCTCCCCGCGACTTCCCCCCCGATCCCCGACCCCTACGGCCGCCTGCCCGCACGGCGGCCGGCCCGCACGATGGGAGTGACATGGCACAGGCTCGTCCTGGCGGCGCCCCTCTGGTCCACGACGTCATCGGCATCGGCTTCGGCCCGTCCAACGTGGCCATGGCGATCGCACTCAGCGAGCACAACGCGAGCGCGGACGGCGAAGACGCCCTCAGCGCCCGCTTCTTCGAGCAGCAGCCGCGCTTCGGCTGGCACCGGGGCATGCTCATCGACGACGCCACCATGCAGGTGTCCTTCCTCAAGGACCTGGTGACACTCCGCAACCCCGCCAGCGAGTTCAGCTTCCTGTGCTACCTCAAGAGCCGGGGGCGACTGGTCGACTTCATCAACCACAAGAACCTCTTCCCGCTGCGGGTCGAGTTCCACGACTACTTCGAATGGGCGGCGGAACAACTCGGCGACCTGGTCTCCTACGGCCACGAGGTCGTCGGCGTCATGCCCGTGCTCCGTGACGGGGCGGTGGACCACCTCGACGTGACCGTCCGCTCGGCGGAGGGGCTCGCCGTCCACCGCGCGCGCAACCTCGTCATCGGCACCGGGCTGCGCCCGCTCATGCCCGAGGGGGTGGAACGCACCGACCGCGTCTGGCACAGCTCCGACCTGCTGACCAGGGTCGACGCGCTGGACGGCACCGCACCGTCCCGCTTCGTCGTGGTGGGCGCCGGGCAGAGCGCCGCCGAGACCGTCGCCTACCTGCACCGCCGCTTCCCCCGGGCCGAGGTCTGCGCCGTCTTCTCCCGCTACGGCTACAGCCCCGCCGACGACAGCGGCTTCGCCAACCGGATCTTCGACCCCGCCGCCGTCGACGACTACTTCTCCGCGCCGGACGGCGTCAAGCGCCGGCTGATGGACTACCACGGCAACACCAACTACTCCGTGGTCGACCTCGAACTCATCGACGACCTGTACCGGCGGATGTACCGGGAGAAGGTGCTCGGCGCCGAACGCCTGCGCTTCCTCAACGTCTCCCGGCTCACCTCGCTCACCGCGGCGCCCGACCGGCTGCGGGCCACGGTCACGTCCCTCGTCACCGGGGAGGAGGCACTGCTGGACGCGGACGTGGTGGTCTTCGCGACCGGGTACGGACCGGCCGATCCCGTGGGGCTGCTGGGGGAGGGCGCGGACCTCTGCCTGCGGGACGGGGAGGGCAGGGTGCGGGTGGAGCGGGACTATCGCGTCGCGACGGAGGCGGGGGTGCGGTGCGGGATCTACCTCCAGGGCGGTACCGAGCACACGCACGGGATCACCTCGCCGCTGCTGTCCAACACGGCGGTGCGGGTCGGGGAGATTCTGGACTCCGTCCTCGGGCGCAGGGTGAAGTCCGGGGCGGACGAGGTGCGGGCGGGGCGTGCGTAGCGCTCCGCTTGTGGAGGTCGTTCGGCTGCGGGTGTGTCGTGGCTGGTCGCGCAGTTCCCCGCGCCCCTTGGGGGGTTGGGGTGGGGCCGGTTGTGGGGTTCGGGGTGGCTTCCCGGCCTCCTTGTGGCTGCGGGTGCGTCGTGGCTGGTCGCGCAGTTCCCCGCGCCCCTGGGGGGGGGCTGCGGGTGTGTCGTGGCTGGTTGCGCGGTTCCTCGCGCCCCTTGGGGGGTTGGGGTGGGGCGGGTTGTGGGGTTCGGGGTGGCTTCCCGGCCTCCTTGTGGCTGCGGGTGCGTCGTGGCTGGTCGCGCAGTTCCCCGCGCCCCTTGGGGGGCTGCGGGTGTGTCGTGGCTGGTTGCGCGGTTCCTCGCGCCCCTTGGGGGGTTGGGGTGGGGCCGGTTGTGGGGTTCGGGTGGTGTACGGGGCCTGAGGGCGGGGCGGGGACGGTGTTCGAGGGGTGGGGTGCGGCGGGATGGCGGTGAGCGCGGTGGGGCGGTCCGCCTCCGCGGAGGCGGTGGAGCGGCAGCGGCGGCGTCGGGCCGGGGGGCTGGCACTGCTTCTGGCGGGGCTGGCGGGGCTCGGGCTGCTGTCGCTGGTCGTCGGGGCGCGCGCGCTGAGCCCGGCCGAGGTGTGGCACGGGCTGTTCGCGTCCCCGGACGCCGACCGGCGGCTGACGGAGATCAGGCTCATCGTGCAGACCGTACGGGTGCCCCGTACGGTGCTCGCGGTCGTGGCGGGTGTCGCCCTCGGGGTCGGCGGCGCGCTGATCCAGGGGTACACGCGCAACCCCATCGCCGACACCGGGCTGCTCGGGGTGAACGCCGGGGCGTCGTTCGCGGTGGTGTCGGTGATCGCGCTGTTCGGGCTCTCCGACCCGTTCCAGTACGTGTGGTTCGCGTTCCTGGGGGCGGCGGCGGCCGGTGTCGTCGTGTTCGGGCTGGCGAGCATCGGCGGGGGAGCGGGCAGTCCGCTGACCCTGGCGCTGGCCGGGCAGGGCGTCACCGTGTTCCTCGCCGCGATGACCACGGCGATCGCGCTGTCGGACCAGCAGTCGCTGAACGTGCTGCGGTTCTGGAACGCGGGATCGGTGGCCGGCGCCGGCTTCGACGTCATCTGGCCGGTGACCGGCTTCGTCGCGGCCGGACTGGTGCTGGCCCTGAGCACCCTGCCCGCCGTCAACCTGCTCAACCTGGGCGAGGACGTCGCCCGCGGACTCGGGGTGAACATCGCGCTGTGCCGCACCGTCGGCATCCTCGCCGTCACCCTGCTGGCGGGCGCGGCGACCGCCGCGTGCGGCCCCATCGCCTTCGTCGGGCTCATGGTGGGCCATGTGGCCCGCCGGCTGACCGGGCCGGACTACCGCTGGCTGGTGCCCTACGCCGGGCTGCTGGGCGCCCTCGTCCTGCTGGCCTGCGACATCGTCGGACGCCTGGTGGTGCGGCCGGGCGAACTGGAGGCCGGGGTGCTGGTGGCCCTGCTGGGCGCGCCGTTCTTCGCCGCGCTGGTCCGGTTCGGAAGGTTCAGGAGCGTATGAGCGGGGCGGACGTGCGGGAGCGGCAGACGCGGTGGGGGCCGTCCCCGCTGCCGGGCGTACGGCTCGGCGGGGTGTCGTTCGTGTGGCGGCCCCGGCCCGTGCTGGTCGCCCTGGTGCTGGCGGTGGCGGCGTTCCTGGCGTTCTGCCTGTCCATCGCCGTGGGGGACTTCCCCATCGGACTGCCCCGGGTGATCGCCACGGTGTTCGGCGGCGGCGAACGGGTCGACGAGTTCGTGATCACGGACCTGCGGATGCCGCGCGCGCTGGCCGGGCTCGTGGTGGGGGTCGCACTCGGTGTGTCCGGCGCGCTCACGCAGTCCGTCGCCCGCAACCCGCTCGCCAGCCCCGACATCCTGGGCGTCACCGGGGGCGCCGGCGCGACCGCGGTGTTCCTGGTGACGGTCTCCGGCGGCACCGCGGCGACGGTCACCGGCACGGTCGGCGTGTCCACGGCGGCCCTGGCGGGCGGACTCGGCACCGGACTGCTGGTGTACTTCCTCGCCTGGCGGCGCGGCATCGACGGGCTGCGGCTCGTCCTCATCGGCATCTCGGTCAGCGCCGTGGCGGAGGCCGTCACGACCTGGCTGCTCGCCACCGCGGACATCAGGGACGTGGCGCAGGCGCAGGCGTGGCTGGTCGGCTCGCTGGACAACCGGTCCTGGGGCGAGGTCGGCGTGGCGCTGTGGGGCACGCTGGTGCTGCTGGTCGTGGTGGCGGGCGCCGCCTTCCAGTTCAGGCCGATGCACCTGGGCGACGACGTCGCCGCCGGACTCGGCGTCCGCCACACGGCGGTGCGGGCGGTGCTCCTGCTGTGCGCGGTGCTGCTGGCCGGAGTGGCGGTGAGCGCGGCCGGTCCGGTGCCGTTCGTGGCGCTGGTGGCGCCGCAGGCGGCGATGCGGCTGGCGCGCTGCCCGACACCGCCGCTGGTGGCCTCCGGGCTGCTGGGCGCGGTGCTGCTGACCGGCGCCGACCTGGTGGCCCGTACCGCGCTGCCGGTGTCCCTCCCGGTCGGCGTGGTCACCGCGGCGACGGGCGGCCCGTTCCTCGTCCATCTGCTGGTGCGGGCCAACCGCGCACAGCTGCGCCATCGCCGGTGAGCACGAACAAGCACGAACAAGCACGAACAAGGGGGCCCCGTGGTCGCTCAGTCCAGCACCGATCCCGACGCCGCGTCCGATCCCGACGCCGTGTCCGACAGGGGCGCCCCGGCCGATGCCCCGGGCGATGCCCCGGCCGGGGACGCCGGCGCCCGGCTGGCGGCGCGCGCCGTCACGGTCGGCTACGGCTCCCGGACGGTGCTCGACGGTCTGGACGTGACGGTGCCGCCCGGTGTGGTCACCACGCTCATCGGCCCCAACGGGTGCGGGAAGTCCACGCTGTTGCGCACCCTGGCGCGGCTGCTGCGGCCGTCCGGCGGCACGGTCGTGCTCGACGGCCAGGACATCGCCGGGCTGCGCACCAGGGACGTGGCCCGCAGGCTCGGCCTGCTGCCGCAGTCGCCGGTCGCGCCGGACGGGCTGACGGTGGCCGACCTGGTCGCCCGGGGCCGCCACCCGCACCAGAGCTGGCTGCGGCAGTGGTCCTCGGACGACGCCGAGGTGGTGGCGCGGGCCCTGGCCATGACCGGGGTGTCCGACCTGGCCGACCGGCCCGTCGACGCGCTCTCCGGGGGCCAGCGCCAGCGCGTGTGGATCTCCATGACGCTGGCTCAGGGCACCGATCTGCTGCTGCTGGACGAGCCCACCACCTATCTGGACCTCGCGCACGCGATCGACGTACTGGATCTGGTCGACGAGCTGCACGAGTCCGGGCGCACCGTGGTGATGGTGCTCCACGACCTCAACCTGGCCGCCCGCTACAGCGACCACCTCGTCGTGATGCGGGAGGGGTCGATCCTGGCGCAGGGGCATCCCCGCGACGTGGTCACCGCCGAACTGCTGCGGGAGGCCTTCGGGCTGCGGGCGCGGGTGATCGACGACCCGGTGAGCGACCGCCCGCTCGTCGTACCGATCGGTCGTACGCATGTCCAACTCGGGCTCGCCACAGGATCGTTGCAATGATTAGGGTAGGCTAACCTAAGCTCAATGGGTTACGGTGTGCAGACCCTCTCACGAGGGCGGACGCGAACGGCGCGACAGCAAGGGGAACCCCGGATGCTCCTCCACGGAACGACCACCAGGAACCCAGGGCGGCGGTTCAGGGCGGCCCTGGCCGCCCTGGCGCTCGGCGCCGGCCTGCTCGCCGGATGCGGTTCCGGCCCGGACCCGGCGGACCGGGCGGGAGAGAGTGCGGCCGGCCGCGCGGCGGGGGCCTTCCCGGTCACCGTGGAGCACGCGTTCGGTACGACGGAGATCACCGAGGCCCCCGAACGGGTCGTCACCGTCGGCTACACCGACGACCAGACCGTCCTGGCGTTCGGCGTCAAGCCGGTCGGCATGGTCGACCAGTACCCGAACCCGCCGGGCCGGAGTCCCGACATCAACACCCAGTGGCCCTGGGTGAAGGACAAGTGGGGCGACACCCGGCCCGAGGTCGTCATGCGCAACGGGGACTCGGGCCCCAACTTCGAGAAGATCGCAGCCCTGCGCCCGGACCTGATCATCGCGGTGTACTCCGAGGTCGACCGGGCCGCCTACGACAAGCTCTCCCGGATCGCTCCGACCGTGGGCCGGACCAAGGGGGAGAAGGAACTGTTCAGCGCCCCCTGGCAGGACAACGCCCTGCACATCGCCACCGCGCTCGGCAGGGCCGACGAGGGCCGGAGGATGATCGCGGACATCGAGGGCAGCCTGGACGCCGCCAAGCGGGAGCATCCCGAGTTCGCCGGCCGGACCGCGGTGGCGCTGTCCTGGTACGAGGACTCCGTGGCCCCGTTCACCTCCACCGACGTGCGCGGACGACTGGTGTCGGGCATCGGCTTCGACTACCAGGACGAGATCGACAAGGTGGCCGGCGGCAGCTTCTACACCAAGCTGTCCCCCGAGCGCGTCGACCTGGTCGACGTCGACCACCTCTTCGTCATCAACGACGCCGCCGACACCGAGGCGCTGAAGAGGTTCGAACTGTTCGCCAACCTGGACGCGGTGCGGAAGGGCAACGTGTCGTACCTGCCGGACAGCGAGGGACCGGCGGTCGGCGCCGCCATCTCCCAGGGCACCCTGCTGTCCATGCCGTACGCCGTCGACCGGCTCGTCGCGGCGGCGGCCGGCCGGTGACCCGCCCGCACCCGGCACCCGCTTCGCCCGGGCGGGGCACGGGGTGAGCGCCTCCGCCACCACCCGCCCCGCACCCGCGGCGGCCCTGCGAACGGCCGGGGGGCGCGAGGCGGCCCGGTGGGTCGCCGCCCGCTGCCGCGAGACCCCCTGGCTGACCGCGGCCACCGTGCTCACCACCGTGGCCGGGGCGGCCCTCCAGGTGCTGCCCGTGCTGCTGCTCGGCCGGGTCGTCGACGGCGTCGCCGACGGCTCCTCCCGGTCCGTCCTCGTCACGGTCGGCGCCCTGACGGCGGCCGCCGCACTGCTCGGCGCCGCCGCCACCGCCGCGTCGGCCTACCTGACCGGACGGCTGGGCGCGGATCTGCTCGCACGCCTGCGCGAGGGCGCCGTACGGGCGGTGCTCGGCATGCCCAGCACCCGCGTGGAGCAGGTCGGCCGCGGTGACGTGCTCTCCCGGGTCGGCGACGACGTGGCCGTCATCTCCCGGGGCATCCGCACGGCGGTGCCCACCGTGTTCTCCGCGGGAGTGCTGGTCGCCATCGCCACGGCCGGCATGTTCGGCCTGGACTGGCGGCTGGGACTGGCCGGCGCCGGCGCGCTGCCCGCGTACGCGCTGGCCCTGCGCTGGTACCTGCCCCGCTCCGCGCCGCTGTACCGCAGGCAGCGCGCCGCCCAGGCCGATCGCGCCCAGGCGCTGATCAGCGGCCTCGACGGGATCGACACCGTCCGGGCCTACCGCCTGGAGGACGCCTTCCGCGACCGCGTCACCCGCGCGTCGTGGCGGGTGCGCGACCTCGGCATCGAGGTGTTCCGCTTCTTCGGCCGGTTCGTCGGCCGGGAGAACCGGGCCGAGTTCATCGGGCTCGTGCTGATCCTCCTGACCGGCTACGCGCTGCTGGAGGCCGGCGCGGCCACCCTGGGCGAGGTGGCGGCGGCCCCGCTGCTGTTCCACCGGCTGTTCACCCCGCTCGGCCTGATCATGTTCACCTTCGACGAGGCGCAGAAGTCCGGCGCCAGCCTGGCCCGCCTGGTCGGCGTGCTGGGGGAGGCCACGGAGGGCCGGCTGGTGGGCGACCCCTCGGCCGGGGAGGCGGGCCGGTCCACGGCGGCAGGACACCCGGCGCCGCTGCCGGTGACCGTGACCGGGGTGACCTACCGTTACCCCGGCACCGAGCGGCCCGTCCTGCGGGACGTCAGCCTCTCCGTCCCGGCCGGGGGATCGCTCGCCCTGGTCGGCGCGACCGGCGCGGGCAAGTCCACCCTGGCCGCGCTCGTCGCGGGCATCGGCACCCCGCAGTCCGGGTCGGTGCGGATCGGCGCGACCGACCTGGCCGGGCTGGACGAGGCCGGGGCGCGGGCCCTGGTCACCCTCCTCACCCAGGAGACCCACGTCTACTCCGGCCCGCTCGCCGACGACCTGCGGCTGGCCGCCCCCGACGCGAGCGACGCCGAACTGACCCGCGCGCTGCGCACGGTCGGCGCCGACGCCTGGGTCGCCGCGCTGCCCGAAGGGCTGCGGACCGAGGTCGGCGAGGGCGGCGAGCGGCTGGACGGCACCAAGGCCGCCCACATCGCGCTGGCCCGGCTGGTGCTGGCCGGATCCCCGGTGGTGGTCCTCGACGAGTCGACGGCCGAGGCGGGCAGCGAGGGCGCCGCGGAGCTGGAACGGGCCGTACAGGCCGCCTGTGCCGGCCGCACCACGCTGTTCGTGGCGCACCGGCTCACCCAGGCGACCGCGGCGGACCGGATCGCCGTACTGGACGACGGCCGCGTGGCCGAACTCGGCACGCACCGGGAACTGGTCGCCCTCGGCGGCCGGTACGCGCGGCTGTGGCGGGCGTGGCGAGAAGGAAGTCAGACAGACCCGAGTCAGGCTGAGCCCAGGGGCGGCAGCCAAGCATGGAAGGGGCGTTGAGTCGCCGATGGAAGCGAGCGCTCGTCACCTGAAGCTGTCCGCCGCACGCCTGGCCGGTGTACGGCGTCGGATGGGAGACCACGGCGGCCACGGCGGCCACGGCGGCCACGGCGGCCACGGCGGCCACGGCGGCCACGGCGACCGCTCCGACCGCACCGTCGCCGAAGCGTGCGCCGTCGCACTGTCGTACTGGGCGACGGGCCGCAGCCCCCGCGGCGTCGACCTCACCCCGGACACCCTCTTCGCCGACGTCCTCGGCTGGGCCGGCAGCGGCGGCACGGCCCCCGACGGCTGGCGGGTCCGGGCGGACGGCTCCGGCATCGCCCTTCCGGACGGCGTCGACCCCGCCGCCGCGCAGCTCGCGCTCGACGACCTCACCGACTTCCCCGACCGGCCCCTCGGCACCATCACCCCGTCCGGCCCCGCCGACCGCCTGGCCACGCTCGCCGCATGGAACGACACCGCCGCCGACCGGGTCCGGCCCACCCTCGTGGAGATGTTCCTCGAACAGGCCCGCACCCGCCCGGACGCCGTCGCCGTCGTCGACCCCGACCGCACCCTGACCTACCGTCAGACGGACGAACTGTCGGCACAGTTGGCCAACTCCCTGGCCGCCCGGGGAGTCACGGCCGAGCAGGTCGTGGGGATCTCCCTCGACCGGTCCGCCGACCTGGTCGTCGCCCTGCTCGCGGTGCTCCGGGCGGGCGGAGCGTTCGTCCCGCTGGACCCGCAGTGGCCCGCCGAACGCCGCGCCGTCGTCGTCGAGGACGCCCGGGTCGCGCTCCAGCTCAACCGCTCCGGGCGGCACGCCCCGGGCGAACCCGCCGCCGTCCCCGTCGACCTCGCCCACTGGGCGCACGGCTCCCGCCCGGCCCACGCACCCGACGCCGGCCTCCCCGGCGACGCCCTCGCCTACGTCGTCTTCACCTCCGGCTCCACCGGACGGCCCAAGGGGGCCATGATCCGGCACGCCGCGATCAGCGAGCGCCTGCTGTGGCAGGCCCACGAGATCCTCGGCTTCGGCCCCGACGACGCCTCCCTGTTCAAGGCACCGCTGTCCTTCGACATATCCGTCAACGAGATCTTCCTGCCGCTGGTGACCGGCGGCCGCCTCGTGGTGCTCCGCCCCGGCGGCGAACGCGACCCGCACCACCTCCTCGGCGTCATCGCCGAACAGCGCGTCACCTTCGCCTACCTCGTCTCCTCCATGCTCGACGTGCTGCTGGAGATGGCGGGCGACACCGGCCGGCTGGACAGTCTGCGGCACGTGTGGTGCGGCGGCGAGGTCCTCACCCCGGAGCTCTACGACCGGTTCCGCGCCAGGCTCGACATCCCCCTCTACCACGGCTACGGCCCCGCCGAGACCACCATCGGCGTCTCCCACGTGATCTACCGGGGCGCCGCGGAACGCCTGTCGACGTCGATCGGCCGCGCCAACCCCAACACCCAGCTCTACGTCCTGGACCCGGAACTGCGCCCCGTCCCCGTCGGAGTCGGCGGCGAACTCTACGTCGGCGGCTTCCTGCTGGGCCGCGGCTACGCGGGCGCCCCCGGGCTGACCGCCTCCCGGTTCGTCGCCAACCCCTTCGCCGGCGACGGCTCCCGCCTCTACCGCACCGGCGACCTCGCCCGCTACGCGCCCGACGGATCACTGGACTTCCTGGGCCGCGCCGACAACCAGGTCAAGATCCGCGGCATGCGCCTGGAGACGGAGGACGTCGAGGCCGGCCTCGCCGAACACCCCGGAGTCCGGCACGCCTGCGTGGTCGCCCGCACGAACACCGCCGGCGGCACCTCCCTCACCGGCTACGTCGTCCCCGCCGCCGGGCACGAGGACCTGCGCGCCGAGGACGTCCGGGCCTGGGCGGGCGCGCACATGGTGGAGTACATGGTGCCCGCCCGCCTCGTCGTCCTGCCCGAGTTCCCGCTCACCGCGAACGGCAAGCTCGACCGCGGCGCCCTGCCCGAACCCGCCACCGGCGGCAGCGGCCCGCTCACCCCGCCCGCCACCGACGCCGAACGCACGGTGTGCGCCGCCGCCGCCCGGGTGCTCCGCCTCGACGAGGCCGGCACCGACCAGGACTTCTTCGCCCTCGGCGGCGACAGCATCCTCGCCATCTCCCTCATCGGCGCCCTGCGCGAGGCCGGACTGCGGGTGACGGCGAGCCAGATCTTCACCCACCCCGTCCTCGGTGCCCTCGCCGCCGTCGCCGCCCGCGAGGACGCAGCCCCCGTCGACCACCACGACATCCCCACCGGCCCCGTCGCCGGACCACCGGTCCTGCAGTGGCTCGGCGAGACCACCGACGCCGTCGACGGGTTCGTCCAGTCGGTCGTGCTGAACACCCCGGCCGGGCTGACCGGCGAGGCCCTCGACGAGATCCTCACCGCCCTGCTGCGCCGCCACCCCATGCTGCGCGCCCGGCTGGTGCGCGGGGAGCGATGGAGCTTCGACGTCCCCGACGCCGTCCCCGCCCCCGTACGGCACGACAGCGATCTGCCCGTGGACGCGTGCCTCGCCCGGGCCACCGCCCGGCTGGACCCCGACGCAGGGGTGATGCTGAGCGCCGTACGGCGGCGCGCGGCACGCCAACTCGTCCTCGTCGCCCACCATGTGGTCGTCGACGGCGTGTCCTGGCGGATCGTCATGGACGACCTGGCCACCGCCTGGCGGCAGCTCTCCGCGGGCGACCCCGTCGAACTCCCCGCCACCGGAACCTCCTTCCGCCGCTGGACCCAACTGCTGGAACGCGCCGCCCGCGACGCGGACGGCTCCGCCCACCGACGGCCCCTGCCCGCCCCGGACCAGCCGCTCGGCCGGCGCCCCCTGTCGGACGCCGACACCGTCGCCGCCGAACGGACCCGCACCGTACGCGTCGGCCCCGCCGCCACCGCGGCCCTGCTCGGCGAGGTGCCCGCGCGGTTCCACGCGGGCGTCGACGACGTGCTGCTCACCGCCCTCGCCGTCGCCCTCGCCCGGCTGCGCCGCGACGGCGGGCAGCGGCAGACCTACGCCCACATCGAGCTGGAGGGCCACGGCCGCGAGGCCGCCTTCGTGGCGCCCACCGCCGGCTTCGAACCCGACCTGTCCCGCACCGTGGGCTGGTTCACCACCCTCTGGCCGGTCACCGTCGACCCCGGCGACACCACCGACTTCACCGCCCCCGGCTACCTCGCCGCCGCCCTCAAGTCGGTCAAGGAGGACCTCGCCCGCATCCCCGCGGGCGGCATCTCCTACGGCGCCCTGCGCCACCTGGCCGGCGCCGAACTCGACGTGCCCGCACCGCAGGTGCTGTTCAACTACCTGGGCCGGTTCGACGCGGGCGCCCCCGGCGACTGGCAGCTCTCCCGCACCACCGGACAGCTGGGCGAACGGCGCGACCCCCGGATGCGGCTGCCGCGCCCCCTGGAGTTCAACGCCATCGCCGAACCCGCGCCGGCCGGCGGCTACGAACTGGCCACCACCCTGTCCTGGCCCGACGGCGTGTTCACCGACGACGACATCACCACCCTCGCCGAGTACTACCGCACCGCCCTGACCGGCCTGGCCGCACTCGACCGGGGCGGCCACACCCCCAGCGACTTCGCCCCGCTCGTGCTCACCCAGGCCGACGTCGACGCGCTGGACGGCCCGCGGCTGACCGACATCCTGCCGCTGACACCCCTTCAGGAAGGCCTCTACTTCCACTCCGTCTTCGACGACGACTCCGCCGGCGCCTACGTCGAGCAGCAACTGCTCGACCTGGACGGCGAGCCCGACCCCGACCGCCTCGCCGCGGCCGCCACCCGCCTGCTCACCCTGTTCCCCAACCTGGCCGCGCGGTTCACCGCCCTCGACGACGGCCGGGTCGTGTCGGTGCTGGAGAGCGGAGCGCGAACCCCCTTCACCGTCCTGGACCGCCCCGGCATGACCGACGCCGAGATCCGCGCGTACGCCGAGCAGGACCGCCGCGCCGGATTCGACCTCGCGACCGGCCCCCTGATGCGCTGCACCCTGATCCGGGCCGGCGCCGGACGCACCGTCCTGGTGCAGACCGTGCACCATCTCGTCGCCGACGGCTGGTCGGTGCCGCCGATGCTGCGCGCGCTGCTCGCCGAATACCACGAGCCCGGCAGCGGCCGCCCGGCCGGCGGCTTCGCCGACCACGTCCGCCGCCTCGCCCGCCGCGACGACACCGCCTCGGACCGCGTCTGGAGCGAGCAGCTCGCCGGACTGCCCGGACCCACCCTGGTCGCCGAAGGCCGTCTGCCCTCCGGCCGGTTCGCCGACGCGGCCGTGGCGGCCGACGACGGTCTCGACGCCGCCGCCCGCGCCGCCGGGGTCCCGCTGAGCGTGGCCGTGCACGCCGCCTGGGCCCTCACCCTCGGCTCCCTCCTGCACCGCGAAGACGTGGTGTTCGGCTCGACGGTCTCCGGCCGCGACGCCGACGTCCCCGGCATCGCCGACCTGGTGGGCCTGCTCATCAACACCGTGCCCGTACGCGTCCGCCCGGCCCCGGCGGGCACGGCCCGGGACCTGCTCACCGCGGTGGCCGCCCACCACGACGCCGTCCGGCCCCACCAGCACGTCCCGCTCTCCCGGATCGCCCGCCGGACCGGCACCGGCCCCCTCTTCGACACCCTGGTCGTGTTCGACGTGGCGACCGACCCGGACGCCCTGCGGCGGCCCGGCGACACCCTCACCGTCACCGGCATCACCAACGAGGGCGCCCCGCACTACCCGCTCACCCTGGCCGTGGAACGCACCCCGGACGGCGGGCCCCGCTTCCGCCTCATCCACGACCGGGCCCTGCTCCGCGAGGCGGACGCCCGCTCCCTGCTGCACACCTTCACCCGTGCCCTCACCGGCCTGCTCACCCGGCCCGACGCGCCCGTCGGCGACCTGGCGGGGGCCCCCGGCCGGCGCCCCGCCCTCCGCCCCGCCCGCACCGGGCCGGACACCCTGCACGGCCTCTTCGACGCCGCCGCGCTCCGCGACCCGGCCGCCCCCGCCGTCACCGGGTGCGGGCTGGACGGCAGCGTACGGTCCCTGACCTACGGCGAACTGGCCGAGGCCAAGAACGACCTGGCCGCCGCCCTGCGCGCGGTGGGGGTCGGCGCGGGCCGCCGCGTCGCCGTCGCCGTCCCCCGCGGACCGGAGCAGATCGTCGCCCTCGTCGCGGTCGTCAGCGCCGGCGGCGCCTACGTCCCGCTGGACCCCGCCTACCCCGACGAGCGCCTCGCGTACGTCCTCGCCGACACCACCCCCGAGGTCGTGCTCGTCCACCGGGAGCAGCACGACCGCGTCACCGCCCTGCTGGCCCGCGCCGGGGTGCCCGCCCGCGTGCTCGTGCCGGGCGGGACGCCACCGGCCGCCGGGCGGCCCGGACCCTCTGCCCCCGGACTGCCGGAACCCGCCGGACCCCACGACCCCGCCTACGTGATCCACACCTCCGGCTCGACCGGCCGGCCCAAAGGCGTCGTCGTCCCGCACTCCAGCGTGGTCGCCCTGCTCGACGGCACCCGCCCCGTCCTGGAGTCCGGTCCGCACGACGTCTGGGTGCAGTTCCACTCCTTCGCCTTCGACTTCGCCGTCTGGGAGATGTGGGGCGCACTGGCGCACGGCGCCGAACTGCTGGTGCCCGACCACGCGCTGACCCGCTCCCCGGTCGACTTCCACCGGCTGGTCCGCGAGCGCGGGGTGACCGTGCTCAACCAGACCCCGTCGGCCTTCCACCGGTTCGCCGAGGCCGACCGGCACTGCGGCGAGCCACTGCCCGCGCTGCGCCGGATCGTCTTCGGCGGGGAGGCGCTGGACCCGGGCCGGCTGCGCGGCTGGGTCGCCCGGCACGGCACCCGCCGCCCCGAACTCGTCAACATGTACGGCATCACCGAGACCACCGTGCACGTCACCCACCGGGTGCTCACCGACGAGGACTTCGCCGCCGGACACGCCGCCAGCCCGATCGGCTCGGCCCTCCCCGGCCTGGTCACCCACCTCCTGGACGACCGGCTCCGGCCGGTGCCGCCCGGCCGCGTCGGTGCCGTCTACGTCGCCGGGGACCAGGTGTCCCTCGGCTACCTGGGACGGCCCGGACCGACCGCCTCCCGGTTCGTGGCGGACCCGTTCGCCGCCGACGGCTCCCGCATGTACCACACCGGCGACCTCGCCCGCCGCACCCTCGGCGGTGAGCTGGAGTTCGCCGGCCGGGCCGACGACCAGGTCCAGCTCAAGGGCTTCAGGATCGAACCGGGCGAGGTGGAGAGCGCCCTGCGGGAACTCGACGGCGTCGCCGACGCCGCCGTCACCGTCGCCGACACCGGCGACCACCTCGTCGCGCACCTGGTGGGCCGGCCGGCCACCGACCCGGACGCGCTGCTGTCCGCGCTCTCCGCGAAACTGCCCGCCCACATGGTGCCCGGCCGCATCCTGCCCGCCGACGCGCTGCCGCTCACGGTCAACGGCAAGCTCGACCGCGCCGCCCTCGCCGAACGGGCCCGGCACACCCCCGACACCCCCGACACGCCCGACACCCCTGACACTCCTGCCTCCACCGTCCCGTACGACGACGCCCCCGGGGCCCCGTCCGGCACACCCGCCGCCCCGTACGGCACCGCCCCGTACGGCACCGCCCCGTACGAGGACCCCGCGGCGGGCGGGCCGGCGCTCGACGCCCTGGTCGGCCTCTTCCGCCGGACCCTGCCCGGCGCCGAGGCGGGCGCCGACGCCGACGGGGGCGCGGGCATCCACGCGGACACCGACTTCTTCCGCGCCGGGGGCGACAGCATCATCGCCATCACCGTCATCAACCGGGCCAGGGCGCTCGGCCTGCGCATCGCCCCCAGGGACCTCTTCCTGCTGCGCACCCCCCGCGCCCTCGCCGCGCACCTCGGCCGTAAGGCCCCGCGGCCCGCCGGGCCTCCCGCACCCGCCCGCCCCGCCGACGGCCCCCTCGCCCCGACCCCGATCGTCCTGCGGCTGCGCGAACGGGGCGCCGGGCTCGCCCGGTTCGCGCAGGCCCGCACGGTGACCGCGCCCGAGGGCACCGTACTCGCCGACGTGCGGCGCGCCGCCGACGCCGTGGTCCGCGCCCACCCCGCGCTGCGCACGCGGCTGCGCACCGACCACGCGGTGTGGACCCTGCGCACCGGGCCCGCCCGCGAGGCCACCGTCCTGCGGCCCGCCACCACCGATCCGGCCACCGCCGCCGAGGAGGCGGCCGGCCTGCTCGACCCCGCCTCCGGGGACGTCATCGCCTTCTCCTGGCTGGAACCGGCCCGCACCCTGGTGATCACCGCCCACCACCTCGTCGTGGACGCCGTGTCCTGGCTGATCCTGCTCGACGACATCGAGGCCGCCCTGCGCGGCGCCGCCCCCGCGCCGCCCACCACGCCGTACGCCGAGTACGCCGAGGCGCTCGCCCTGCCCTGCGAGCGTACGCCCGACGACCTGCAGCACTTCCGCGCCGTGCTCCAGGCGCCGCCGCTGCTGCCCGCCGAGCCAGCCCGGACCACCCGCACCGTCACCGTCGTGCTCCCGCCCGGTCCCAGCGCCCGGGTGACCCGGGACGCGCCCGCCGCGCTCGGCGTCGACGTCACGGCGCTGCTGTGCGGCGCGCTGCGGGCCGCCCTCACCGCCGTCCAGCCCGTACCCTCCGACCTCGCGGTCGACCTGGAGCGGCACGGCCGCGTCCCGGTCCTCCCGCACCACGACTACACCCGCACGGTGGGCTGGTTCACCGCCATCGCGCCCCTGCGGCTCACCGCGCACACCGACCCGGTCGAGGCGGCCCGCGAGGTTGCCGCCCGGACGCCCGACGAGCGCACCCACCTCGCCTACGGCCGGCTCCGGTACCTCGACCCGCAGACCGCGCCGCTGCTGACGGCCCGGCCGCAGGTGCTGTTCAACTACCTCGGCCGGGGCAGCGAGTCCAGGGCCCTGCCCGTCACCGGCGCCGACCCCGGCACCCCCTACGCCGTCGAGGCCGACGCCTGGCTCGACGAGGCCACCGGCAGTCTGCACGCCGCGTTCACCCTCGCCGACGGCGTCCCCGACACCGTCACCGGCCACTGGCGGGACGCGCTGCACCGCATCGCGGACGCCTCCGCCACCGCCGAGCGCACCGCACCCGTCACCCCCCTCCAGCGCGGTCTGTTCTTCCAGGCCCAGCTGACCGGACCGGCCGGACACTACGTCGCCCAGAGCTGGTTCACCTTCGACCGGCGGCTGGACACCGGGGCGCTCGCCGAGGCGATGGCGTACGTCATCGCCCGGCACCCGGTGGTCGGCGCGGGCTTCACCACCGCGGACGACGGCAGCCCCGTGCAGGTCCTCGCCCCGGACCGGCGGGTGACGGTGCGCACCGCCGAGGCGGCGACGGACGCCGACGCGGCGGCCCTGCGGGCACGGGACCGCGCCGCCGGGTTCGACCCGGCCGAGCCGCCGCTTATCCGGCTGACCGTGGTCCGCCTGCCCGGGGAGCGCGACGGACTGCTGCTCAGCTACCACCTGCTGCTGTGGGACGGCTGGTCCCGCGAGATCGTGCTGCGCGACCTCTTCGACGCCTACGCGGCGGCCGTGGCGGGCCGTCCGCTGCACCCGGCCCCGGCCGTCCCGGCCTTCGAGGACCACGCGCGCGCCCTGCACGCCCGGGACACCTCGGCCGCGGAGCGGTTCTGGGCGGAGCACCTGGCGGGCCTGTCCGGGCCGACGCTGCTCGCCGCCCCGGCCCCGGCCCCGGACGACGCACTGCCCCGCGCCCTGGTGCACACCCTGACCGAGGAGCAGTCCGAGCAGGTGCGCCGGGCCGCCCGGGAGCACGGCGTCACCCTCAACACCGTCCTCACCGGGGCGCTCGGCCTGCTGCTGGGCGCGCGCACGGGCCGTGCCGACGCCGTGTTCGGGGTGACCGTCTCCGGCCGCGAGGGCGAGGACCTGGCCGGCGTCGTCGGCGTGCTGCTCAACACCGTGCCGGCCTGGACGCGGCCCCGGCCGGACGACACCGTCGCCGCGTACCTGTCGGCCGTGCAGGCGGACCGGGTCGCGGCGATGGAGCACGAGCACCTGGGGCTGGGCGAGATCCAGCGGGCCGCCGGCCACGACACCCTGTTCGACAACCTGTTCGTGCTGCAGAACTTCCTGGACCCGGACGCGTTCGCCGCGATGAACGCCCGGCACGGCATCACCTCGGTGACCGCCGAGGACTCCACGCACTACCCGTACACCTGGGTGGTCACCCCCGGCGACCGGCTCACCGTCAAGCTGGAGCACCGCACGGGCGAACGGCAGGACGCCCGCCTCCTCCTGGACGACTACCTGACCGTGCTCGACGCCCTGACCCGCTCGGCCGGGCCGGTCGGCGCGCTGCCCGGCCTCGGCGCCCGGCCGGAGCCCGCCCCGCGCACCGCCATCGGCACCGACACCGTCGTCGACCGGTTCGACCGGGCCGCCGGCCGGGCCCCGGAGCGGACCGCGCTCGTCGCCGGGACCGCGAGCCTGACCTTCGCCGCGCTGCGGGACCGCAGCCGGGCCCTGGCCGGCGTCCTCGCCGCACGCGGCATCGGCCCCGGGGCGACGGTGGCGCTCGCCGTCCCGCGCTCCCTCGACTCGATCGTGGCGCTGTTCGCCGTGCTGCGGACCGGAGCCGCGTACCTGCCGCTGGAACTGGACCACCCCGACCCGCGGATCGCCGCGATCCTCGCCGACGCCCGGCCGGACCTGGTCCTCACCGTCAGCGCGGTGTCCCCCCGCCTGAGCGGCACCCCGTACGGCCCCCCGGGCTCCGGTGCGGGCGCGGGCCCCGGCGGCGGGCCGATCGAGCTGGACCGGCCGCTGCCCGAGGCGGAGCCGTTCACCACGTTCGACCCGGACGACCCCGAACGGCTGCGCCATCCCGCCTACGTCATCCACACCTCGGGCTCCACGGGCCGGCCCAAGGGCGTGGTCACCGAGTACGCCGGACTCACCAACATGCTGATCAACCATCAGCGCCGCATCTTCGAACCGGTCCTGGCCGCCCACGGCCACCGCCTGTTCCGCGTCGCGCACACCGTGTCGTTCGCGTTCGACATGTCGTGGGAGGAACTGCTCTGGCTCGCCGACGGGCACGAGGTGCACCTCTGCGACGAGGAGCTGCGCCGGGACGCGCCCCGGCTGGCCGCGTACTGCCGGGAGAACGCCGTCGACGTCGTCAACGTCACCCCCACCTACGCGCAGCAACTGGTGGCCGAGGGACTGCTCGA
Organism: Streptomyces sp. B8-7; assembly: GCF_058833805.1. Classification (NCBI taxonomy): domain Bacteria; kingdom Bacillati; phylum Actinomycetota; class Actinomycetes; order Kitasatosporales; family Streptomycetaceae; genus Streptomyces; species Streptomyces sp. B8-7. The sequence goes on from NZ_JBYRRL010000002.1 coordinate 139,258, forward strand.
CGACCCGGACCGCCGCCCCGCCCTGGTGCTGCTCGGCGGGGAGGCCGTGAGCCCGGCACTGTGGCGGCGGCTCGCCGCCACCGACGGCACCGTCGGCTACAACCTGTACGGGCCGACCGAGTACACCATCAACACCCTCGGCGTGGGCACCTTCGAGTGCCCGGACCCGGTGGTCGGCACGCCGGTCGACAACACGGACGTGTACGTGCTCGACCCGTGGCTGCGCCCGCTGCCGGACGGCGTCCCCGGCGAACTGTACGTGTCGGGCACCGGCATCGCCCGCGGCTACCTCGGGCAGCCGGCGCAGACCGCGCACCGGTTCGTCGCCTGCCCGTTCGGCCCGCCCGGCGCGCGCATGTACCGCACCGGGGACCTCGTACGGCGGCGGCCCGACGGCCACCTGGTGTATCTCGGCCGCACCGACCAGCAGGTCAAGATCCGTGGCCACCGGGTCGAACTCGCCGAGGTCGAGGCCGCGTTCACCGCGCACCCGGCGGTGCGCCTGGCCGCCGCGGTCGCCCGGCGCGACCCGCGGGCCGACGGCGCCCACCAGCTCGCCGCCTACCTCGTGCTGGACGGCTCCGACCTGGCGACGGTCGCCGCCGAGGTGGGCGCCGGGCTGCCCGACTTCCTGCGCCCCGCCCACTACGCCCGGGTGACGGACATCCCGCTCACCGTGAACGGGAAGGCCGACCCCGCGGCCCTGCCCGAGCCCAGGCCGCTGGGCGTCCTGACGACGTCCGGCGAACGCGGCCCGGCCACCGCGACCGAGACCACCGTGTGCGCACTGTTCGCCGAGGCGCTGGACCTGGACGACGACGAGGTGAGCGCCGTGAGCGACTTCGTGTCCCTGGGCGGACACTCCATGCTGGCGGTGCGGCTGACCGGCCTGCTCCGCCGCGAGTTCGGCCCGGTCGTCACCATCCGCGACCTGTTGACCCTGCGCACCCCGGAAGCGATGGCCCGCCACCTCGATGACCAGTCCTGACACGCGGCGCCGCCGCACCGGAAACGCCGTCCTGCGCACCGCGCTGCGCCGCAACGCCGGTGCGATGGCCGCGGGTACCGCTCTGATGGGCCTGTACCAGGCGGCGGAGACCGCCTTCCCCGTCGCGCTCGGCCTGATCGTCGAGCACGCCCTGCGCGAGCGCAGCCCCGCCCGGCTCGGCCTGTCGGTCGCCGCACTCGCCGTGATCGTCACGACCGTGTCGCTGTCCTGGCGGTTCGGGATGCGCATCCTGCAGAAGGCCAACACCACCGAGGCGCACCGCTGGCGGGTGCGGGTGGCCGGCTGCGGCCTGACGCCGACGGCCCGGGACACCGGCCTGAAGTCGGGCGAGGTGCTCACCATCGCCACCGAGGACGCCGACCAGACCGCCGACATCGTCGAGGTGGTGCCGCTGCTGGTCAGTTCCCTGGTCGCGGTGGCCGTCGCGGCCGTCGCCCTGGGGCTCGCCGACCTCCGCCTCGGGCTGCTGGTGATCCTCGGCACGGTCGCCATCCTGTCGGTGCTGAGCGTGCTCTCCCGCCGGATCGGCACCAGCACCCGCGAGCAGCAGGCCCGGGTGGCGCGGGCGGGTGCCAAGGTCGTCGACCTGATCGGCGGGCTCCGCCCCCTGCACGGCTTCGGCGGCAACCACGCCGCGTTCCGCTCCTACCGCCGGGTCAGCGGCGAGGCCCGGCTCCAGGCGGTCACCGTCGCCCGGGTCAGCGGCGTCTACGCGGGCACCGCCCTGGCGCTCAACGCCGTACTCGCCGCCGCGGTCACCCTGACCGCCGGGTGGCTGGCCTTCGAGGGCCGGATCACGGTGGGGGAGCTCGTGATGGCGGTGGGGCTGGCGCAGTTCGTGATGGAGCCGCTCAAGCTGTTCTCGGAGATGCCCAAGTACGTGATGGTGGCGCGGGCCTCGGCGGAGCGGATGGCGCTGCTGCTCGACGCGCCGCCGGTCGCCTCCCCGGGCTCGCTGCGTCCGGTGCCCGGCGGCGACCTGGAGCTGGACGGCGTCCGCCACGGGGCGTTGCGCGGACTCAGCTTCCGGGTGAAGGCGGGAGAGTTCGTGGCTGTCGCCGCCTACCGGCCGCGCGCGGCGGCCGACCTGGCGGCCGTGCTGGCCCTGCGCGTGCCGCCGGAGGCGTACGAGGGCGTGGTGCGGCTCGGCGGGCATCCGCTCGCCGGCCTGTCCGTCACGGCGGTCCGGGAGCTGCTGCTGGTGAACCCCTACGACGGGGAGGTCTTCGCCGGAACGCTGCGCAGCAACATCGACCCGTCCGGCACCAGCCGGACGGTGTCCGAGGCCGTCGAGGCGTCCCTGCTGACCGACGTGGTGGCCCTGCACGCCGAAGGGCTGGACCACGCGGTGCGGGACCGGGGCGCCGACCTGTCCGGAGGGCAGCGCCAGCGGCTCTCCCTGGCCCGCGCGCTGGCCGCCGACGCCGACGTGCTCGTGCTGCACGACCCGACCACCGCCGTGGACGCGGTGACCGAGCAGCTCATCGCCCGCAACGTGGCCGAGCTGCGCCGGGGCCGCACCACCGTGGTGATCACCAGCAGCCCGGCCCTGTTGGACGCCGCCGACCGCGTCCTCGTCCTCGACGACGGCGTCGTCGCGGCCGAGGACACCCACCGCCGCCTGCTGGCCGCCGACGAGGGCTACGGCCGCGCGGTGGCCCGCTGAGCCGCCGCCCGCCGCCCGCCGCCCGCCGCCCGCCGCCCGCCGCCCGCCGCCCGCCGCACGGGGCCGCGGCGCCGCGGCCCCGTGCGGCGCCGTCCCTCCGGTGCGGCCGCCCGGGGCCGGGGCTGCCGCACCGGAGGCCGCCCCTGCGGGGCGGTGCCCGGCCGGCGTCACCCCAGCGCCCAGGCCACGTCCCGGAGCAGGGCGTGCCGCCAGCCCGCCCGGTCGTGGCCGGACGGGGACCGCGACACCCGCACCCGGGCCCCGGACCGCCGAAACAGCTCCTCCGCCAGCGCGCAGTGGGGCAGCATCCGCCTCTCGTGCTCGCCCACGTCGAAGGCGATCCGCAGGCCGGGCGGGGCGGGGCGCTCACGCAGCCGGGCGGCGACCGCCCCGCCGACCGGGCCGGCCAGGGGGTCCGGCCGGTCCGCCGCGTCCGCGGTCCACCACAGCGACGGCGACTGGCAGGCCACGCGGGACACCAGCCCGGGGAACTCCAGGGCCGCGTACAGGGCGCTCAGCCCGCCCAGGCTCTGCCCGGCGACCACGAGCCGGCCGGGGTCGGCGGGCACGCCGCACTCCGCGACCAGCGGCAGCAGTTCGCCGCGGACCGCCTCCCACAGCCCGGGCCGGCAGGCGAACTCCGCCGCCCGGTCCTTCGCCGGCAGGAACACCAGGGTGACCGGCGGCATCCGGCCGGCGGCGACGGCGGAGTCGAACGCGGACATCGCCGGGTGCAGATACAGCCAGTCGTCGCCGTCGAGCAGCAGGACCACAGGACCGCCGCCGCCCGCCGGATGGACGCGCACGGTGCGCCGGCCGAGCCCGCCGCCCGCCCACCGGATACGGGTCCGCGGCAGGGGCAGCACCTCGTCGGGGGCCACCGCGGGCCAGTCCGGCTGCTCCGGGGCGTCGGGGGTGGCGGCGACGGAGCGGTCGCCGCCCGCGCCGACGGGGTTGAGCGGATCGGCGTACGCCGCCCCGTCCACGAGAAACCGGTAGGTCACCCGGAGCCGGGCGGGCATGGACACCGTCGCGTACCAGCAGTCGGTGTCCCCCCAGCGGCGCAGCGGCACCGGCTCCGACCAGCTCTCGAAACCGACCCGCGCGGGGGACTGCCCGCGCCACAGGAACAGCGTCGTCCAGCTGTTGCTGTTGCTGTTGCTGTTGCTGTTGCTGTTGCTGTTGCCGTCGCTGTCGGTGTCGCCGCCGCCGCCGGTGTCGCCGCCGCCGCCGGCGACGTGGCCGTCGGAGGCCACCGGGACCGGTGACCGGGCCGCCGCCCAGAACGCGTCGGTGCCCGGAACGCCGGACAGCCCGAACCCGGCGAACACGTCCGCCGGTTCGGCCGCATGGCCCCGCATGAACGTCTCCTTGTCGCAACGGATCGGGAAAGCCCGCCTCTTCGATGAGGCGAGGCTAACCTAATCAAACGGCAGGCGGGAGTCGTCCGCAACGAACACCGACCCGTCCGACGAGGACGAGGGCCGCTTCCCGGTCCTCGCGTACGACGGTCCGGGCCGGCGGGCGGTACCGGGTACCGCCTGACGCCGCGCCCGCCGGGGCGGCGGCGCCGGACGGTACCCGGAGGGGGCCGGGGCGAAGCCGCCCCGGCCCCGGCGCGTCACGGACCGGGGTCAGGACGCGGGGAGTTCCCCGCGGACGGTGCGGGCCGCGGCGACCAGGCTCTCCAGCGAGGCCCGCGTCTCGGGCCAGGCGCGGGTCTTCAGACCGCAGTCCGGGTTGACCCAGAGCCGTTCGGCGGGGAGGGCCTTCAGCGCGGTGCGCAGCAGGCCGGCGATCTCCCCGGCGTCCGGCACGCGCGGCGAGTGGATGTCGTACACGCCGGGGCCCGCCTCACGCGGACAGCCGTGCGCGGCCAGCTCCCGGGCCACCTGCATGCGGGAGCGGGCGGCCTCCAGGCTGATCACGTCGGCGTCGAGGTCGTCGATGGCCTGCACGATGTCACCGAACTCGGCGTAGCACATGTGCGTGTGGATCTGCGTGCCGGGCCGCACCCCGGAGGTGGTGAGCCGGAACGCCTCGGTGGCCCAGGCCAGATAGCCGGGGCGGTCGGCGCCGCGCAGCGGCAGCGTCTCGCGCAGCGCGGGCTCGTCCACCTGGATGACGGACGTGCCGGCGGCCTCCAGGTCGCCCACCTCGTCGCGCAGGGCGAGCGCGACCTGCCGGGCGGTGTCGCCGAGCGGCTGGTCGTCCCGGACGAAGGACCAGGCGAGCATGGTGACGGGCCCGGTGAGCATGCCCTTGACCGGACGGCCGGTCAGGGACTGGGCGTAGGCGGTCCAGCGCACCGTCATCGGCCCGGGGCGGGAGACGTCGCCGGCCAGGATCGGCGGACGCACGTAGCGGGTGCCGTAGGACTGGACCCAGCCGTGCCGTGTGGCGAGGTATCCCGTCAGCCGCTCCGCGAAGTACTGGACCATGTCGTCGCGTTCGGGCTCGCCGTGCACCAGGACGTCCAGGCCGGTCCGCTCCTGGAAGGAGATCACCTCCCGGATCTCCGCCCTGATCCGCTCCTCGTAGCCGGCGCTGTCGATGCGGCCGGAGCGCAGGTCGGCGCGGGCGGTGCGCAGTTCGCCGGTCTGCGGGAACGAGCCGATGGTGGTGGTCGGCAGCAGGGGCAGGCCGAGGCGGGCGCGCTGCGCGGCGGCCCGCTCGCCGTACGGCTGCGGGCGGCGGGAGTCGGCCTCCGTGACGGCGGCGGCCCGGGCGCGTACGGCCGGGTCGTGTGTCACGGGGGAGTCCGCCCGGGAGGCCAGGTCGGCGCGGTTGGCGGCCAGTTCGGCGGCGATGGCGCCGGTGCCCCGGGCGAGGCCCCGGGCCAGGGTGACGATCTCGGCGGTCTTCTGCCGGGCGAAGGCCAGCCAGCGCAGGATCTGCGGTGCGACGTCCCGCTCGGCCGCCGTGTCGAGCGGCACGTGCAGCAGGGAGCAGGAGGCGGCGACGTCGACCCGGCCGGCCAGACCCAGCAGGGTGCCCAGCGTGGCGAGGGACCCCGCGAGGTCGTTGACCCAGACGTTGCGGCCGTCGACCACTCCGGCGACCAGACGCCTGCCGGGCAGCCCGCCGACGGCGGCGAGCGCGTCGAGGTTGGCGGCGGCGGCCCCGGTGAAGTCCAGCGCGAGACCGTCCACCGGCGCCCCGGCGAGCACCGACAGCGCGTCGCCCAGCCGGTCGAAGTACGAGGCGGCCAGCAGCTTCGGCCGGTCGGTGAGGGTGCCCAGGGTGCGGTAGGCCCGCCCGGCCGCGGCCAGTTCGGCAGGGGTGCGGTCCTGGACCAGGGCGGGTTCGTCGAGCTGCACCCACTCGGCGCCTGCGGCGCGCAGATCGGCGAGCACCTCGGCGTAGACGGGCAGCAGCCGGTCCAGCAGGGTCAGCGGGTCGAAGTCCGCGGGGGCGCCGGGGGCGGGCTTGGCGAGCAGGAGGTAGGTGACCGGGCCGACGAGCACCGGGCGGGCGGAGAGGCCCAGCGCAAGGGCCTCCGTCAGCTCGGCGACCTGCTTGCCGGAGTCGGCGGCGAACACCGTGTCCGGGCCCAGCTCCGGAACCAGGTAGTGGTAGTTGGTGTCGAACCACTTGGTCATCTCCAGGGGCGCCACCTCCTGGGTGCCGCGCGCCATGGCGAAGTAGCCGTCGAGGGCGTCGGCCTCGACGGCGGCACGGTGCCGCTCGGGGACGGCGCCGACCATGACGGTGGTGTCGAGGACGTGGTCGTAGAACGAGAAGTCGCCGGTCGGCACCTCGTCCAGGCCCGCCTCGTCGAGCTGCCGCCAGGTGGCCCGGCGCAGTTCGGCGGCGGTGGCGCGGAGCGCGTCGGCGGTGACGCGGCCCTTCCAGTAGCCCTCGACGGCCTTCTTCAGTTCCCGGTTCCGTCCCTGACGGGGGTAGCCGTGCACGGTGGCCCGTGCTGCCGCGGCTGCGGACTTCGCTGTCACGGAGATCTCCTTCGCGAGATGAATCCCTGAGATCCCGGAGACGGGACGAGAGCGCGAAGGGACGACGAACCGGGCGGACCCGGCTCCGCGCGGCGGGGCACGGTCGTCCGCCTGGTGTGTACGCCGACCCGCCCTCGAGGTCACCGGGATGTCCGCGCACGAGTGGTTCGCACGCGGGCAGTTGGCAGGTCTTCGGACTCGCGGGCCCGCCCTGACGTCGTCAGGGCACCTACTGGCCGTCGCTTCCCGGGCCCTTCCGGACCCAGTGCTCATGACGGCGGTCGTTCCCGCTCACCGCTGCGGGGCAGTCCCGGATTCCCACCGGGTTCCCTCTTGCGACGCTCCCGCCTGGCGGACGGGGCGAACCAGCTGCTGCGAGCAGCCTACGGCAGTGCGGCGGGGCCGAGAGCACGACGAGGGGCGGGAAGCGCGTGGGTGCGCTTCCCGCCCGTTCCCTGTGTCACCCCGCCGGGACCCTCACCCCGGCGGTGTGGCGGGCCCCTCAGCCCGCGTCCGGCCGGGTCCTCACCCTGGGACCCGGTCGTCGTGGTGGACCCCGCGCCCGGTGCGGCCGGGGGGTCCTGCATGCGCCGTCCGCCGGGGCGGCGGCGCGGGCGCGTGCGGCGGCTCGCCGGACCCGCGGTGGAGGGATGCGGTGGCGCCCGCGCCCCTCCGCCGGCCGCCGGCCGCGCCGCCGCGGTGGATCGCTGCGGTCACCCCGTGGACCCGGTCCGCCGGACCAGGTGGCGGGCGTAGGCGTCCGGCGTGAAGAACAGGGGCAGTTCCCCGGCCAGCGCCGTCCGCTCGAACAGGTCCCTGACCTCGGCGGCGGGGGCGTAGGGGTGCTCGGCGGTGAGCGCGGCGAGTTCGTCGTCGAGGAGCCGCAGCACCGTCTCGCGGTCGGTCACCCGGTGCCGCAGCCACTGCCAGATCTGCACGCGGGCGATCTCGGCGGTGGCCGCGTCCTCCATCAGGCCGTCGAGGACGACCGCGCCCTGCCCGTGCAGCCAGGCGGCGAAGTAGCGCAGTGCGACGGCGATGTTGGTGCGCACACCCTCCGGGGTCGGCGGGCCGCTGACCCGGCGCACGGACAGCAGGTCGGCCGGGGTGACCTCGACGTCGTCACGGGTGCGGTCGAGCTGGTGCGGGTGACGGCCGAGGACCCCGTCGAACACCTCGCGGCAGACCGGGACCAGGGCAGGGTCGGCGACCCAGGAGCCGTCGTAGCCGTCCTCGGCCTCCCGCTCCTTGTCCAGGCGGACCGCGGCGAGCAGCGCCTCGTCGGCGGCCGCGTCCCGGCCGGGCACCTGGGCGGCCATGGCCCCGATGGCGTGCGCCCCGCGCTTGTGGCAGGTGCGCACCAGCAGTTCGGTGTACGCCCGCATGAAGGGGGCGGTCATCGTCACCTTGGCCCGGTCGGGCAGCAGGAAGTCGGTGCGGTGGCCGAAGGTCTTGATCAGGCTGAACAGGTAGTCCCAGCGGCCGGCGTTGAGGCCGGCGCTGTGCTCGCGCAGCTCGTGGAGGATCTCCTCCATCTCGAACGCCGCGGTGATGGTCTCGATGAGCACGGTGGCCCGGACCGTGCCGCGGGGGATGCCGAGCAGTTCCTGCGCGAGCAGGAACACGTCGTTCCACAGGCGGGCCTCGTAGCGGTTCTCCAGCTTGGGGAGGTAGAAGTACGGGCCGCGTCCGGCATCGATCTGCCGCTGCGCGCAGTGGAAGAAGTACAGGCCGAAGTCGACGAGCGAGGCGGGCACGGGCCGGCCGTCCAGCTCCAGGTGCTCCTCGTCGAGGTGCCAGCCGCGGGGGCGGACCATGACGGTGGCGACCTGCTCGCCGAGGCGGTGCTCCTCGCCGTCGGGGCCGGTGAAGGCGAGACGGCGTTCGACCGCGTCGAGGAGGGTCAGCTGACCGCCGACGACGTTGTCCCACAGCGGGGCGGTCGCGTCCTCGAAGTCCGCCATCCACACCGAGGCGCCGGAGTTGAGCGCCTCGACGGCCGTCCTGCGGTCCGGCGGGCCGGTGATCTCCACGCGCCGGTCGGACAGGCCGGGCGCGGGCGGGGCGATCTGCCAGCTGCTGTCGGCCCGGACGGCGCCGGTGACCATGGGAAAGCCGAGCGGCGATCCCGCCGCCAGCCGCAGCGCCTGCCGGCGGCGCTCCTTCAGCAGTCCGTCGCGGCGCTCCCCGAACGCGGCGGCCAGCCGGCCGACGAAGTCGAGGGCCTCGCGGGTGAGGATCTCGTCGTGCCGGTGGCCCGGAGCGGCGAGGACACGGATGTGGTGGGGCGGGGCGAGGGTGGTCATCGGGTCTCCTGAGGGAAGGGAGCGATGGGCGGGCGGAGACGGTCGCCCGTCCTCCGTCCCGCCGCGGCCCCGCGAGGGGCGCGGGGAACCGCGTGACCGGCCGCGACGGTGTCGCGGCCGGTCACCGGGCCGGGTGCGGCACCTCGCACAAGGTGCCGTCCGGCCCCCGGCGCCCTGCAAGGGGCGCGGGGAACTGCGCGGTCGGCCGCGACGGTGCCGAGGACGGTCACCGGGCGCAGCCCGTCCGCCGCGGCGGGGGCGGCGCCCGCCGCGGACGCTCTGCAAGGGGCGCGGGGAACTGCGCGCTCAGCCGCGACGGTGCCGAGGCCGGTGCCGAGGCCGGCCGACGACACCCACCACACCCCTCGGCGGAGCGCCTAGAAGATCACTGAAAATCTTCGGTTCTGGCCCCGCGTGTGCTGACGCGGGGCCAGACTGTTGTGTGTGCAGGGGGAATGGGCCGGGGAGCCGGTCGGGCCGGATGTATGGGAGACCTGCCGGGAGCTGATCCCGGCGGGGAGTGTGTTCGCGTTCCTGGCCGAGCACCGCGAGCGGTTGCTGCCGCCGGAGATGTTCGCGGACATGTACCCCTCGGCCAACGGCCGGCCGTCGTTGCCGCCGCAGGTGCTGGCGGCGGCGGTGGTGCTGCAGAGCCTGTTCGGGACCTCGGACGTGGAGACTGTGCTGGAGCTGCGGTGCGACCTGCGGTGGAAGGCGGCATGCGGGCTGGGCCTGTACGACACCGCGTTCGACCCCTCGCTGCTGACCTACTTCCGGCGCCGTCTGCAGCGCTCGGCGGACCCGGGGCGGATCTTCACCCGGGTCAAGGAGGTCGTGGCCGCCACCGGCATCCTGCGCGGGAAGCGGCGCCGCGCGCTGGACTCCACGGTGTTCGACGACGCGGTGGCCACCCAGGACACGGTCACCCAGCTGATCTCGGCCATCCGCCGGGTGATCCGCGAGGTGCCCGGCGCCGGCCAGGTCGCCGCCACGTACTTAGCCGCGCACGACTACGCCGATGCGGGCAAGCCGAGGATCGCCTGGGACGATGAGCAGGCCCGCGCCGAGCTGGTCGACGCGCTGGTGAGCGACGCGCTCAACCTGCTGGGCCGTCTGCCTGAGCAGGAGCTGGGCGAGCGGGCGGCGAACGCGGTCGGCCTGCTGGCACTGGTCGCCGGCCAGGATGTCGAGCCCGCCGAGGACTCCGACGGCCGCGACGGCCGCTGGCGCATCACCCGCGGCACCGCCCCTGACCGGGTGGTCTCCACCGTGGACCCCGAGGCCAGACACATCCACAAGAACCGCACCCGCCACCAGGAGGGCTTCAAGGGCCACGCTGCCGTGGAGCCGGAGACCGGCCTGTTCACCGAGGTCGCCCTGGCCCCCGGCAGCGGGCCCGCCAACCACGAGGCGAGAGTCGCCGAGGACCTCCTGGCAGACGAGACCGAACCGGTCGAAGTGCTCGGCGATTCCGCCTACGGCACCGCCGGCCTGCGCGAACACCTCGAACAGGCCGGCCACGACGCGATCCTCAAACCGCCGCCGCTCCGGATGGCGGTCCCCGGCGGCTTCACCAGCGACGACTTCCACATCGACACCGAGACCAGCCAGGTCACCTGCCCGGCAGGGCACACCCTCCCGCTCGGCAAGCCCCTGAAGGGAGGGTTCCGTCAGGCCCAGTTCAAGACGCTGTGCACCGGATGCCCGCTGCGCGAACGCTGCACCACCTCCAAGACCGGCCGCGTCCTGCGGGTCCACCCCCAGCACCGGCGCCTGGCCGACGCCCGTGCCCAGGCCGCCGACCCCGTCTGGAAGGACACCTACCGCCGCTGGCGGCCACCCGTCGAACGCGGCATCGCCTGGCTGACCGCCAAAGGCAACCGCAGACTCCGCTACCTCGGCACCCTCAAGAACGACACCTGGCTCCGCAACCGAGCCGCCGCCCTCAACCTCCGCCGACTCATCAACCTCGGCCTCGAACCCGCCAACGACGGCACGTGGACCCTGACCCCGGCCACACCATGAAGCACGGAGGGCGGCCCCGCCACCGGCGGAACCACCCTCACAGCAAGATTTTCAGTGATCTTCTAGGGCGTGTTTCGAAAGTAGCGTCGTCTGCCCGAAGGGCAGGCCTGGCGGCGTCTGGTGCGTGCGATCGCAAGGCGGAGGGTCGCCCCGATACTGGTTGTATCGGGGCGAGCCCGACAACGCGGCGAGCGTGCGTGCCAGACGCCGCCAGGCAGGCGGGACTTTCGAAACACGCCCTAGTGGAACTGCTCCTCCTCCGTGGAGCCGGCCAGCGCCGTCGTGGAGGAGGCCGGGTTGACGGCGGTCGACACCAGGTCGAAGTACCCCGTACCGACCTCGCGCTGGTGCTTGACCGCGGTGAACCCCTGCGCCTGCGCGGCGAACTCCCGCTCCTGCAGGTCGACGTAGGCGGTCATGCCGTGCTCGGCGTAGCCGCGGGCCAGGTCGAACATGCCGTGGTTCAGGGAGTGGAAGCCGGCCAGCGTGATGAACTGGAACTTGTAGCCCATGGCGCCCAGCTCGCGCTGGAACTTGGCGATCTGGTCGTCGTCGAGCGCCGCCTTCCAGTTGAAGGACGGCGAGCAGTTGTAGGCCAGCATCTGGTCCGGGTACTGCGCGTGGACGGCCTCGGCGAACTCACGGGCCTGGGCCAGGTCCGGCGTACCGGTCTCCACCCAGATCAGGTCGGCGTACGGGGCGTACGCCAGACCGCGGGCGATCACCGGCGCCATCCCGTTGCGGACCCGGTAGAAGCCCTCGGCGGTGCGCTCGCCGGTCACGAACTCGGCGTCGCGCTCGTCGACGTCGCTGGTGAGCAGGTTGGCGGCCAGCGCGTCGGTGCGGGCGATGACGAGGGTGGGCGTGTCCGCGATGTCGGCGGCGAGGCGGGCCGCGTTCAGGGTGCGGATGTGCTGCGAGGTCGGCACGAGGACCTTGCCGCCGAGGTGGCCGCACTTCTTCTCGGACGCCAGCTGGTCCTCGTAGTGGATGCCGGCCGCACCCGCCGCGATCATGCCCTTGGTCAGCTCGAACGCGTTCAGCGGGCCGCCGAAGCCGGCCTCGGCGTCGGCCACGATCGGGGCGAGCCAGTCGGTGGTGTCGCCCGCGTCCTCGGCGGTCGCGATCTGGTCGGCGCGCAGCAGCGCGTTGTTGATGCGGCGCACTACCTGCGGCACCGAGTTGGCCGGGTACAGGCTCTGGTCCGGGTAGGTGTGCCCGGCCTGGTTGGCGTCGGCGGCGACCTGCCAGCCGGACAGGTAGATGGCCTGGAGACCGGCCTTGACCTGCTGGACGGCCTGACCGCCGGTCAGGGCTCCGAGGGCGTGGACGTAGTCGAGCTCGTGCAGCTGGCGCCACAGCCGTTCGGCGCCGCGCCGGGCCAGGGTGTGCTCCTCGCGGACGCTGCCGGAGAGCCGGACCACGTCCTCGGCGCTGTAGGTCCGCTCGATGCCCTGCCACCGCGGGTCGGTGGCCCAGCGCCGCGCGAGTTCCTCGGCCGCCTGCGTCCTCGCCTGTGCCATGACTGTCACCGTCTCCTCGGGATGTTGCGTCTGCCAAATCCGAGGCCTCGCGGCCCTGGGTGGCACTGCGTGTCATTGATGAATGCGGCCCGCCGTCATCCATGGTGGACGAACGTGAGCAATGTTGCCGGAAGGGAACTCCGCCGCCGCCGGGATCTCCGACGTCAGGGCTTGAATCGCGCCCGATGGCGAGCGATGTCCGCGCCGGTTCCGGCGGGCCGCACTAAGACTGTGGCACTGGCACTGAGTGTCATCAACTGTGGATGCATGCCAAGTTCTGCGAATCTTCTCACTGTGTTTTGCCAAGGTTGCGAAGGGTGCAGACCGCGTCGGGGCCCTTACGCTGACCGCACCCGGGTTCCTGGCACGAGGGAGTGTGTGCGGTGAGCAAGACGTACGCGGGCGCGCGGCTGCGGCGACTGCGCGAGGACCGCCGGATGAGCCAGGCCGAGCTCGCCCGGGTGCTCGGCATCTCCCCGAGCTACCTCAACCAGATGGAGCACGACTCCCGGCCGCTCACCGTGCCGGTGCTGCTGCGGCTGACGGAGACCTTCGGTGTCGATCCCGGCTTCTTCTCGGAGCGCGACACCAGCCGGCTGGTCGCCGACCTGCGCGAGGCCCTGGCCGGGGAGATCGACGAGGCCCGGGTCACCGCCGCCGACCTGGCCGACCTCGCCTCCCGGATGCCCGCGGTGGCCCGTGTGTTGCTGGACCTGGGCCGCCGCAACCAGGACCTGTCCGAGCGCCTGGTCGGCGCCGTGGACGGCCGGGAGGGGCCCCGGCCGGCGGCGTCCTCGCCGCACGAGGAGGTGCGGGACTTCTTCTACCGGCGGCAGAACTACCTCCACGACACCGATCTGACCGCCGAGCGGCTCGCCGCGGAGATCGGGGTCCGGCCCGGCGAGGTGATCGGCGCCCTCACCACCCGGCTGGCCGGCGCCCACGGAGTCCACCTCGCCGCGGAGACCGGGGACCGGCTGCACCACTACGAGGCGCCCACCCGCACCCTCCACCTGTCCACCCGGCTGCGGCCGGGGCGCCGGGCCTTCCGCATGGCGACCCAGCTCGCCCTGCTGGAGTACGGCGACGAACTCGACCGCCTGGCCTCCGAGGACTTCCCCGCGGGCTCGCCCGCCCACGGCCTGACCCGTATCGGCATCGCCAACTACTTCGCCGCCGCGCTGATCCTGCCGTACACGGCCTTCCACGCCGCGGCCGAGGAGACCCGCTACGACATCGAACGGCTCACCGACCGCTACGGCCTCGGCTACGAGACCGTGTGCCACCGGCTGAGCACGCTGCAGCGCCCGCGGCTGCGCGGGGTGCCCTTCTCCTTCGTCCGCGTCGACCGCGCGGGCAACCTCTCCAAACGGCAGTCGGCCACCGGATTCCACTTCTCCCGCGCGGGCGGCACCTGCCCGCTGTGGAACGTCTACGAGGCGTTCGCCGTACCGGGCCGCATCCATGTGCAGATCGCCGCCATGCCCGACGGCCAGCGCTACCTGTGGACCGCCCGCTCGGTCACCCGGCACCGCGGCGGCTGGGGCGAGCCCGGCCGGACCTACGCGATCGGCCTCGGCTGCGAGATCCGCCACGCGCACCGGCTGGTCTACTCCGACGGCCTCGACCTCGACAACGCCGCGGCCGCCACGCCCATCGGCATGGGCTGCCGCGTCTGCGAGCGCCTCGACTGCTCCCAGCGGGCCGCACCCCCGCTCGGCCGGACCCTGCTCATCGACCACAACCACAGCACCTTCGTGCCCTACCCGGTCCAGCGCGGCGGGCCGTCCGAACCGGCCTGAGGCGGGCACCCCGGCCAGGGCGGTGACGTCCCGGGGGACGGCGGGTAGGCGGATCGACGGAAGGGAAGGACGCCCTGGACCGCCCTGGACCGACAGGGCGGACGCGTACGGCGGGCAGGACACGCCGGACGGGCAGGACACGCGGCACGGGCGGGTCGCACGGGACGGACCGGACGGGCGCGACGGAGGAGCACGGCATGGACGCGGAGGACTGGGACGAGCGCTACCGCGGTGCGGAGCGGGTGTGGTCGGTGGAGCCGAACCGCTGGGTGGCCCGCGAGACCGCCGGGCTCCGCCCCGGGCGGGCGCTCGACCTGGCGGCGGGGGAGGGCCGCAACGCGGTCTGGCTGGCGAGCCGGGGCTGGCAGGTGGACGCGCTCGACTTCTCGCCGGTGGCGGTCGCCAGGATCGAGGAGGCGGCGCGGGCCCACCCGGGTGCGGTGCACGCGCTGGTCGCCGACGTCACCCGGCACACCCCCGAGGCGGAGGCCTACGACCTGGTCCTGATCTCCTACCTCCAGCTGCCCCGGCCGGAGATGGACGAGGTGCTCGCCCGTGCCTGCCGGGCCGCCCGGCCGGGCGGCACCCTGCTGCTGGTGGGGCACGACGTCAGCAACCTGGAGCACGGTCACGGCGGCCCGCAGGACGCGCGCGTGCTGTCCGACGCCGGCCAGGTGCGGGCGGCCTGGGAGCCGTGCGCCGCCGTCGAACTCGCCGAGGTGGCCCGCCGCCCGGTCGGGGACGCCGTGGCCCTGGACACGGTGGTCCGCGCCGTCCGCCTCTGACCGGCACCGCACCCCACGGCCGGGCACCGGGGCGCCGGCGGCGCCGGGCGGCCCGGCCACCGTCCGGCGGGTGACGTCCGCTCCGGCCGGGTACCCCGACGGGCAGGCACGGTTGCCGTCGGGGTACCCGGCCGGAGCGGTGGGGCGGAGGTCATCCGACGTGTCGGCGCAGGGACGCGAGGACGGCGTCGAGGCGGCGGGTCGCCTCCTCGGCGACCGGGGCCATCGCCGCGCGCCCGGTGAGCGCGACCATGGTGCCGGGGTCGATCGCCTGGACGACGACCTCGTCGCCGTCCGCGCGCACCACGACGTTGCAGGGCAGCAGCAGCCCGACGGAGGGGTCGGCCTGAAGGGCCTGCCGGGCCAGTGGCGGATTGCACGCGCCGAGAATCAGGTACGGCTCCATGGCGTGGCCGAGCTTCGCCCGGAGCGTCGCCTGCATGTCGATCTCGGTCAGTACACCGAAGCCCTGCTCCGCCAGGGCGCGGCGGACGGCGTCCGCGATCTCCCCGAAGGCGCCGTTCAGTCTCACGGTGCGGTCGTACGACACGGTTTCCCACCTGGCCTCTCTCGGTTCCCTCGCCGTCGGCGAGCCTGCCGGGCGCCCGCCGCAGGAGGCGGCCCGCTACCGTCGAATATACCCCCGGGGGTAAAGGTGCTAGGGTGGAGGGCATACCCCGGGGGGTAATTCACGTACGAAGGGAGCAGCGGCGTGTTCTTCGTCGACACCATCGCGCTGGAAGGGCTCGGCAACCGCAGCTACCTGGCCGGGGGCGAGCGGACCGCGGTGGCGGTGGACCCGCCCCGCGACATCGACCAGGTGCTGGCGGCCGCGGCGCGCCGCGGGGTGCGGATCTCCCACGTGGCCGAGACCCATGTGCACAACGACTACGTCACCGGCGGCCTGGAGCTGGCGCGGATCACCGGCGCCGCCTACCTGGTGCCGGCCGGGGCGCGCGTGTCGTACGCCCGCACCCCGGTCGTCGACGGCGACACCGTCGATGTCGACGCCGGCGCGGAGCTGGCCCTGACCGCGGTCGCCACACCGGGACACACGCCCCACCACACCGCCTACGTGCTGAGCGAGGCGGGCGCCCCGGTGGCCGCGTTCACCGGCGGCTCGCTGCTGATCGGCACCGTGGGTCGGCCGGACCTGGTCGAGCCACGGCTGACCGGGGAACTGGCCCGCGCCCAGCACGCCTCGGCGCACCGGCTCGCCGACGCCCTGCCGGACGAGACCGCGGTGCTCCCCACCCACGGCTTCGGCAGCTTCTGCTCCTCGGCGCAGGCGGACGGCGACGCGACGACGATCGGCAAGGAGAAGGCCGTCAACCCGGCCCTCATCGCGGACGTGGACACCTTCGTCGCCGAGCTGTTGGCCGGCCTGGACGACATACCCGCCTACTACGCGCACATGGGCCCCGTCAACGCGGCCGGCCCCGCCCCGGTCGACCTGACCCCGCCGGCGCTCGCCGGCCCGGACGAGATCGCCGCGCGGCTCGCGGCGGGGGAATGGGTGGTCGACCTGCGTCACCGCGTGGCCTTCGCCGAGGGCCATGTGGCGGGTTCCTTCAACTTCGAGGCGGACGGCCGGCTCGCCACCTACCTGGCCTGGCTGATCCCCTGGGGCAAACCGGTCACCCTGCTCGCGGAGTCCGCCGGGCAGCTCGCCGACGCCCAGCGGGAGCTGGTCCGGGTCGGCATCGACCGCCCGGCGGCGGCCGCCACCGGCGGGCCCGGCCGCTGGCTGCGCGAGGGCGAGCGGCCCGCGTCCTTCCCGCGCTCCACCTTCGCCGGGCTCGCCGCGCTCGCCGGGCCGGACCGGGACGGGATCGTGCTGCTGGACGTGCGCCGGGACTCCGAGCGCGCGGCCGGTCTCATCGAGGGATCGGTGCACATCCCGATCCACCAGCTGCACCGCAGGAGCGCCGAGGTGCCCGAGGGCACGGTGTGGGTGCACTGCGCCGGTGGGACGCGGGCGGGCATCGCCGCCTCGTTGCTGGACGCGGCGGGACGGGACGTGGTCGCCGTCGACGACGCGTTCGAGTCCGCCGCCGACGCGGGGCTGCCCGTCGTCACCGCCTGACCGGCAGCCGGTCCGTGCGGCACGCGGGCCGGGCCGGCTGCCGGAACCCGGGCCCGGAACCGGGCCCGGGGAACCGCACCGGCAGGCCCGCCCCACGGCGGACCGGCAGGCGGACCGGGAAGTACACCGGGAACTTCACCAGGAACTTCACCAGCAAGTCCATCAGCAAGTTCACCAGCAAGTCCATCAGGAAGCAGAAGGGTCACCTCGACGATGTTCCTCTTCCGTAGAAGTGAAGCGCGGCTGTCCGTGGCGGACGCCCGCGCCCGCACCGGCGGCGACCGGCCCGAGGCGGTGCTGATCGACGTGCGGGAGAAGCCGGAGTGGCGGGCGGGCCACGCGCCCGGCGCCGTGCACGTGCCGCTGACCGCGCTCGCCGCGGGCGGTGCGCTGCCACGGACGGCCGAGGGCCGGCCGCTGGTGGTGATCTGCCGCAGCGGTCACCGTTCCCAGCAGGCGACGAAGCTGCTGGCCGCGCGGGGTGCCGACGCGGTGGACGTCAAGGGCGGCATGAACGCGTGGGCCGCCGCCGGATACCCGGTCGTCGACGAGCGCGGGAACAGCGGCTCGATAGCGTGAGCGCGGTCATCCTCGCCCTGGTCGCCGGGGCCGTCGTCGGCCTGGCTCTGGGGGCCCTGGGCGGCGGGGGCAGCGTCCTCGCCGTCCCGGCCCTGATCTACCTGCTCGACTTCTCGCCCGTGGCGGCGACCACGGCCAGCCTCGTCATCGTCAGCGCCACCTCCCTCACCGCGCTCGCCGCCCACGCCCGCGACGGGAACGTCGCCTGGCGCACGGGCACCCTGTTCGCGGCGGCGGGCATCGTCCCGGCGTTCCTGGCCGGGGCCGTCGCCGGACACCTGCCCGAGGCGCTCCTCACCACGGCCTTCGCGGTCATCGCCGGGCTCGCCGCACTGCGGATGCTCAGGCCTTCCGGCGCCCGGACCGCCCCCACCGTACGGCCGCTGAAGGCCGTCGGCGCGGGCGCCGGGCTCGGCGCGGTGACCGGGTTCCTCGGGGTCGGCGGCGGTTTCCTCGCGGTGCCGGCCCTGGTCGGTGTGCTGGGACTGCGGATGCGGCAGGCCGTGGGGACCAGCCTGCTGGTCATCACCGTCAACTCGCTCGCCGCGCTCGCCGCGCGCACCGGCACCGGCGGGGACCTGCGCTGGGAGCTGATCGGCCCGTTCGCCGGTGCCGCCGTCCTGGGGGCCTGGGACGGCAAGCGGCTCGCCGCCAGGATCAGTGGGGGCGCGCTGCAGCGGATCTTCGCCTACGTCCTGCTGGGCGTCGCGGCCTTCATGCTCATCGATGTGATCGTCGGAGCGTGACCGAACTGGCGTGACCGACCGGGCGTGACCGTGGGGTGGTGGGGGCGCGGGGACGGCTGCCGGGAGGCGCCTCGGGGCAGCCGCCCGGGCAGCCGTCCCGCCCCGGTGGCCTCGTGCGAGGGCGGCCGGGCGCGGGGCGGCGACGGTGGCGAGCCGGGCCCGGGCGGGTGCCGGTGCGCGCGGCTCAGGCCAGTGAGAGGAAGAGCTTCTCCAGTCGGCCGCGCATCTGTTCACGGTCCTCTCCCGTGTACTCGCCGTCCGACAGCCCGGTCAGGCACTGCTGGAGGCCGGTGGCGATGATGGCGAACCCGGCCCGGTCCAGCGCCCGCGACGCGGCCGCGAGCTGCGTCACGACCTCCTCGCAGTCGCGCCCCTCCTCGATCATCCGGATCACCCCGGAGATCTGGCCCTGTGCCCGGCGCAGCCGGTTCAGGACCGCCTTGAGTTCGGCGCCCGCCAGATCAAGCTCCATCACCACTCCTCAGAAAATACCCCCAGGGGTAATCTACTCCGCCATTGGGGTGCACCGTCGACACCCAAGGATGACACCTGGGGCGACCCGGCCCGCTCCGCCCGCCGCGCCCGGTACCGGCCGGGTGCGGCGGGCGGTCGCCGGGGTGTGCCGTGGGCGGTCCGAGTCCGCGGGCGGAGCCCGGGTGGGCCGGCTCTCGGGGTGCGGTGCGCGCGGGTGTGCCGGAGCCGGGCGGTGGTGGTGCGGAGGTCGCCATAGAAAACAAGGCGAGCGGTTTCTTATTGATCACTCCGGAGTGAGGCGGATCGCCCGGTTCGCTCCTTGGCGGACCGATCGGTTCGGGCGGGCGTGGAGGTCATGCGGGGCGGGCCGCCGCCGCGGCCGGCCTCCGTGCCGGTGCCGCCGGGGGCACCGAGGGCGCCGGGGGCACCGAGGGCGCCAGGGGCACCGGGGGTGCCGGGGATACCGGGGATGCCAGGGGCGGCCGTGCCTCCGGGTGGCTCCCGTCGGCGGCGGCCCGGGTCCGCGGACGTGCGGGGGCCGCCGACCCGGACGGGCGGAAGCGGTCCAGCTGCCCGGCGGGCACCAGGGCGGGCAGCAGTGCGCCCCAGGCGCCCGTGACGACCGGTGCGGCCAGCCAGTCCCGGTCCTGGCGGGAGAGCAGCTCGATCCCGGCGGTGGTCGCCGTCAGCGTCTGCGCGGTCTGTGCCAGGTCCAGGCCGGGCAGCAGCTCGCCCCGCCGGGCGGACCGGGCCAGCAGCAGCGTGACGGCCCGCCGCCAGTCCGGGTACGGGCTGCGGCGCCGGTCCTCGCCCGGCCAGGGCTCGCCGCACAGCCGCAGTCCGGCCCGGAAGACCACGTCCTGGTGCATCCGGCGGGCGAGGCCGTGGGTGAGGTCGATCAGTACCTGCAGGGCCGGACCGCCGGGTGCCCTGGCCTCCCGCAGGATCTCCCGCCAGTCCGCGCCCAGCCGTGCGACGACCGCCTCGCCGAGCTTCTCCTTCGAGCTGAAGTGGAAGTACAGGGCTCCCTTGGAGACCTCGGCCCGCTCCACGATGTCGTTGAGGCTGGCCGCGGCGAAACCCGTGGTGTCGAAGCATGCTGCTGCGGCCCGGACGACCAGCTCGCGCGTGCGTTCGGCTCGTTCCTGGCGTGGCATGGCACCTCCCCCTCGTCCCCCTGGTGGCGGCTCGCCGGTCGGTGGTGGCCGGAGGCCTGGGAAATCGATTCGTCTCCACTCTAGCAAACCAACCAAGCGGTATTTTATGGTCTCGCATGTCGGCCGAAAGTGTGCGGAAGGCCGGGTGAAGGAAGTCTATAAAACCAACTGCCCGGTACGGTATGGTCCTCGGTGGATGGTGTTCCGGTGCTCTGGCGGTCCGCGGTCCGGCGTCCGCGTGCGGCCCCGGCCGCACCGCTGCCGACAGCAAGGCCGCCTGCCGGGCGGCCGGGGGAGAAGGAGGGGGAGCCGTGGAAGGCGTGCAGAGAGAAGCCCTGGCGCAGTCGTGGGGCGACGTCGCGGACGACTTCGTCACGGAGTTCTGCGGGCGGATGCTGGCCTCGCTCAAGCGGCGCGACCAGCGGACCCGGGGTGAGTGGTACGTCTCCGGGCTGCTGTCCGTGCCGGGGCGCAAGTCCATGCGGGCGCTGGCGGCGGTGGCCGACCGCGGCGCCGCCGAGCAGAGCCTGCACCACTTCATCAGCAACTCGTCCTGGGGCTGGCAGCCCGTGCGGCAGACGCTCGCCCGCCACCTGGACCGGGTGCTGCTGCCGCAGGCCTGGGTGATCGACTCGATGGCGATCCCCAAGGCGGGGGCGCACTCCGTCGGCGTGGCGGAGTCGTTCCGCCTCGATCTCGGCCGGGTCGTCAACAGCCAGCAGGCCTACGGTGTCTCGCTGGCCACCGAACACGTCAGCGCACCCGTCAACTGGGGTCTCACCCTGCCCCCCGAGTGGCTGGAGGACGAGGAGCGGCGGCGCCGGGCCCGCATCCCGGACGACGTGGCGGCGATGAGCGTGGAGGCCGGGGTGGTGCACACCGTGGCCGAACTGGCCGACGCCGCCTGGGGGCTGCGGCGCCGTCCCGTCGTGGTGGACGCCCGCACCCTGGACCAGCTGGCCCTGGTCGAGCAGTTCACCTGCCGGCACATCCCGTTCGTCATGCGGGTCGACGGCACCACCCAGGTGGTCGGCTCCGACCCGGCGCACCCCGGCTCGGGGGGCCGGCTGTTCCGGGCCCAGGAACTGGCCGAGCGCGGGAAGCGGCTGGCGAAGCCGGTCTGCTGGGTCGACCCGGAGTACGCGATCACCCGGTCCGGGCTGGTCGGCGCCACCCGGGTGACCATGCCGGCCGCCCGCAGGCCCGGTCTTCCGCCGCTGTCCGACCGGCCCCTGACGCTCGTCGGCGGCTGGCCGCTGCAGAAGGGCCGGCCGGGTGAGGTCTGGCTGTCCAACCTGCTGGACGTTCCGCCGGCCGCGCTGCTGCGGCTGGGCCGGCTCACCCGCCGGGTCGGCCGGGACTTCGCGGAGATCAGCGCCCGGGTCGGCATGCGGGACTTCGAGGGCCGCTCCTACGCGGGCTGGCACCGGCACGTCACCCTGTGCTCGGTGGCCCACGCCATCCTGGTGCTGTCCTCGGCGCGACGGCAGCGCCTCACGGCGTCAGGAGGTGAGAGGTCGGCATGAGCGGGCCGGCTCGGCGTCCCGGGCCGCCCGCCCGGTCAGTCCGGCCAGGGCGGCCCGGCGCATCGCCGCCGGCGGCACGTCCTTCCGGCCGGTCAGCAGCTCGACCTGGCGGGCCGTCCGGTGCAGCAGCACGGACACCCCGTCGACCGCGGTGCCCCCGGTGAAGCCGGCCGCCTTCACCAGCCGGGTCGGCCAGGCCGAGCACACCGAGTCCAGGACCGCGGCGCCGGAGCGCGCGACCGCGGGAGCGAGCGCGTCGGCCGCCCCGGCGGGCAGTGTGGAGACCACCACCGCCACGTCCCGCAGCAGCCGGTGCAGTGCGCCGAAGTGGTGCAGCTCGACCGACACGCCGAGCCGGGCGGCCGCCGCCTCCACCTCCGTGGCACACGTGCGCTCCTCGACCACGACCACCGGCTCCCGCACCCCGACCTCCCGCAGCGCGGCCAGCGCGGCACAGGCCTCGGCCCCGCCGCCCAGCACCACCGCGGACCCCGGTGCCTGAAGCCCCGCCCGGTGCGGTCCGGCGCGCTGCAGTCCGGCCTGGAGCAGGCCGGCCGTGATGGCGTGCACGCCCGTGTGGTCACCGAAGCTGCGGCCGCGGCGCAGGATCACCGTGTCCGCGCCGCCCACGTCCATCGCCAGGTCGGACACCTCGTCGAGCAGCGGCAGCACGGCCCGCGTCAGCGGTACGGCCAGACAGAGTCCGGTCCGGTCGCGGCCCAGCGATCCGAGCAGTGCGGGCAGCGCCGGCTCCTCGCACTCGACCGCCTCGCAGCTTCCCCCCAGTCCCATGGCCGCGTAGGCGGCACGATGCAGCGCGGGCGACAGCCGGTCGCCGGCCGGCGGCCCGAGGACCGCCGTACGGACGACTCCGCCGCCCCCGGGCGCCGCGCGGGCCCCGGGCGTCTGGTCCGCATACATGGATCGGGGACGCTCCTTCCGCGTCAGAGACGGATTCCGGATATCGGAACAGCCTAGAACCCGGGTCCCGGCAGTCCGACGCCGAGTTGACATAGACCCGGGGCCGATCACCGCATGTCTCGAAACACCCTCTTCGCGGCCCCGAGGCGGACCCCTCGCCACGGCAAGGTGATGAAATCGCGGCGGATCGTTTGCCGCCGCCGCGGGCTCCCGGCAACAGTCGGACACGCGAGTCCCGCCCGCCGGGCTCGCCCGTATGCCAGCCAGTCCAGGGGAGTTGCGACCGTGGCCGACGCCGCCGACCCGTACCGCCCGTCCGCCGGGCAGCCGTCCACCGGACCCGCGCCCCGGCCGGCCCGCCCGGCCGTCGCCGCGTCCGGCCCGGCCGGTGGCGGGGTGCGGCGGAGCAGACGTGCGCCGCGGCGGCCCGGGAGAGCGTGAACGACCGCCGGGGAGACGTCCGCACGCCCCGTCCACCCCTCGGCCCCCTGCCGCCCCCTCCCCCCCCCGTCGGCGCAGGCCGCCACCGGCATCCGCCGGAACGCTCCGCCCGCCGACCGCCTCCCCGGCCCGACCCACCGCCCCCGACCCACCGCCACCCAAGCCCGCCGCCACCCGGGACACCGTCCTGCGCGGTTCCGCCCGGCCGGACCGTCCCGCGGGGCAGCGGCCCGGCGCCCGCCAACGGCCCCGGCCGCGGCGCGGCCGGACCCGCCCGGCAGACCATGCGGCAGACCGATCCAGACCGGTGCAGACCACCGCAGATCCACCGCAGGCCGGCGCACACCGGCGCAGACCAATTTCGGCAGACCAATTCGGCAACTCGGCAGACCATTTCCGCCGACCAGATCGGCACAGTGACCAAGGGGATGCAGAAGCAATGAACATCATCAGCTGGAACGGCACGGAACCGGAGAACCCGCTGGTGCCGGGAGACGCGACCGAGCGCGACAGTGTGAAGATCGTGAACGCGCTGTTCACCGGCCTCGTCGAGTACGACCCGGAGACGGCCGAGCCGCGCAAGGCGGTGGCGAAGTCGATCGAGTCGGCCGACTCCCGCGTGTACCGGATCACCCTGAACCCGGGCTGGACGTTCCACGACGGCACCCCCGTGACCGCCGCGAGTTTCGTCGACGCCTGGAACTACACCGCGTACGGCCCGAACAGGCTCCAGGGAGCCGAGTACCTCTCCCACATCGAGGGCTACGAGGCCGCCCAGAGCGGCACCGCCGAGACGCTGTCCGGTCTGAAGGTGATCGACGACGCCACCTTCGACGTGACGCTGTCGGCGCCGTTCTCGGCGTTCGTGACCCAGCTCGGCTACGCCGCGTTCTTCCCGCTGCCGGCCGCCTTCTTCGCCGACCGCCTGGCCTTCGAGACCCGGCCCGTCGGCAACGGACCGTTCCGCTTCGCCTCGCACACGCCCGGCGAGAACATCGTCCTGCTGCGCTACGACGCCTACGCCGGAGTCCGGCTGCCGCGTGTGGACGGCGTGGAGTTCCGGTTCTACCGGATGCTGGAGGACGCCTACGCCGACGTCGTCGCCGACAAGCTCGACTACCTCGACTTCGTCCCGGCGGACGCGCTCGACGGCGGCCGGTACAAGGAGGAACTGGCCGGACGCTGTGTGTCCAAGCCGTACATGGGCGTGCAGTCGATCTCCTTCCCGCTCTACGACCCGCGGTTCGGCGACCCCCGGCTGCGCCAGGCCCTCTCCATGGCCATCGACCGGCAGTACGTGATCGACAAGGCCTTCGACGGCGACAAGATGCTGCCGGACGGACTGGTGCCGCCGATCGTTCCCGGATACGGCGGCGACGCCAGCGGAGACCTGTGCACCTACCAGCCGGAGAAGGCCCGCGAACTGTTCGAGGCCACCGGCTTCGAGGGCCCGATCGAGCTGTGCTCCAACGACGACTCCGCCAACCAGGTGTGGATCGAGGCCGCGTGCCGCACCATCACCGCGGCCCTCGGAGTCGAGGCCCGGTACGCGCCCGTGCCGACCTTCGGCGAGTTCCGCAAACTGGTCAACGAGCAGAAGATGACCACGGTCTTCCGCTCCGGCTGGGTCGCGGACTACCCGTCGATCGAGAACTTCCTCAACCCCGTCTTCCGTACCGGCGCCGCCGTCAACGGCTCCGGCTACTCCAGCCCGGAGGTCGACGATCTGCTCGCCCGGGCGGACGCGGCCCCCACCGAGCAGGAGGGCTGGGAGCTGTACCGGGAGGCGGAGAGGCGGATCATCCAGGACATGCCGGCGATTCCGCTGTGGTACCAGAAGGTCGAGTCCGGCTGGTCCACCCGCACGAAGAACGTCACGGTCACCCCGCTGCTGCAACTGGACCTGTTCGACGTGACGATCGAGGACTGACCGGCCGGTCGGCCGGCCGGCCCGCCGCCGGGCGCACCGGGCGTCGAGCGCATCCGTTGCCGGTGACCCGGTGACCCGGTGACCCGGTGACCCGGTGACCCGGTGACCCGCAACCGCGGGGGCGACCGGCCGTCAGACCCGCGACGCGAGCAGCCCGCCGCGGCCGTACCGGCCGCGGCGGGCTGCCGCGCGACCGGTCCGCGGTGCGCACGTGCGGTGTGCCGGCAGCGGTGGACGGGCGCGGCCGACGGGGTGCAACGGGCAACGGCCGGTGGCCCGGCGAGTCATCACCGGGCCACCGGCCACCGGCCGCCGGCGCGCCGTCGGCCGGTCACCGGCCGGGTTCCCCACCGCCCGCCGGTCCGGACCGGTACGCCGATCGCGGTACGCCGGCCGGACGCCGCCGGTCGCCGGACGTGGTTCCGGGGCGGGCCGTGGCACGGCCCGCCCCGGCGGGTTCAGCGGACGGGGTGCGTCACCGCGTACGGGGCCGGCCCTGCCAGGCGGCGGCGACCTCCAGCGCCTGGGCCGGGTTCAGCCGCGGGTCGCAGAAGGTCGTGTAGCGGGCGCCGAGGGTGTCCATCGCGTGCGCGTGGGCGACGCACTCGGCGACGTCGTCGGGGGTCGTCTCCAGGTGCAGACCGCCCGGGACGGCCCCGGCCCCCACGACGGCCCGCTGGAACTCCCGTACCTCCCGGGCCACGGTCTCCACCAGCCGGGTCTTCAGGCCGCCCGGACCACTGACCGTGTTGCCGTGCATGGGGTCCGACAGCCAGACGACCGGGTGCCCGGCGGCCTGTACCGCCGTGGCCATCGCGGGCAGCTCGTCGGCGACGGCGTCCGCGCCCATCCGGGCGATCAGTGTCAGCCGGCCCGGCTCACGGTCGGGGTCGAGCCGTTCGCACAGGGCCAGCAGACCGTCCGTGCCCATGCCGGGACCCACCTTGCAGGCCACCGGGTTGGTCACCGAGGCCAGCAGCGCCACATGCGCGCCGTCGAGCTGGTTGGTGCGGTAGCCGATCCAGGGCCAGTGGGTCGAGGCGAGGTAGCGGCGGCCGCTGCCGTCGACGCGGACCAGCGGTGCCTCGTAGTCGAGCAGCAGGGCCTCGTGGCTGGTCCACACCGGGGTCACGAACGCCTCCGGCTGGAGGGCGATCCGGCCCCGCAGCGCCTCCATGGCCCGGCCGGCGGCCTCGTAGCCCGCCCGCAGCCGCAGCGGGTCGGGGCGCCGCAGTCGCGCGTCCGGCTCGGGGCTGTTCACCATGTGGCCCCGGTAGACGGGAAGTTCGACACCGTCCACGACCTCGGTGGGGCGGGAGCGGGGCTTGGCGAACTGGCCCGCCATCCGGCCGACCCGGAGCGTGGGCAGCAGCGTGTTCATGGACATCACGCCGGCCAGCGCCTCCAGCAGCGCCACCTTGCGGGTGATGGGCCCCGGTGCGCATTCGGCCGGGTCCTCGGCGCAGTCGCCGGCCTGCACCACGTGGAACCGGCCTGCCACCACCTCGGCGAGCAGGCCCCGCAGTTCGGCCACCTCCTCGGCGCCGACCAGGGCCGGCCGGTCGGCCAGGTCGAAGGTGACCTCGGCCAGGAGGTCGAGGTCCTCCCACTCCGGCTGCTGCCGTGCGGGAAGCGCTCTCCAGAGCTCGCCCGTGCCCTCCAGGAGGGCGGACCCGGCCGGGACCGGCCGGGTCGCGATCGCGTCGCTGGTCACGAAGAACCTCCGTGGTCGTGATTGGTTGCGGTCAACTGCGTCGGATGCCCGGGACTTCGTCATGCGCCGGAATGCCGAGCCATGCGGAGAGATCGGTGGCCGTCCAGCACGCCGCGGAAGGGAACGGACGCCGCGCGAACGGGCAGGTGCCGTGCGAACGAGCAGGTGCTGTCGGGAACCCAAGGGTGCCGTCGGGGACGGGCAGGTGCCGTCGGGAAGCGGGTGCTCCCGGGAGCGAGCGGATGCCGTCGGGGCGGTCCCCTGCCCTGAGCGGCGGCCGGGCCCCACGCGGTTCCCGCGGAGCCCGTCCGCACGGGCGGATGCGGTCCGCGACGGCGGATGCCGCTCGAAGCGATCAGCGGCACCGCACCACCGTGCGGAACCGGCCAGGGGAATCCTTGCCGACTCCACACCCGCCGAGGGCACTTCGCCGAAAGTGCGCACGGGACTCCGTCAGGTCCGGCTGGGCCAACCCGTTTTGGGGGACGGGTCCGGGAACGGCCGACGCGCCGGACTTGATTGCCTTTCCCGGCCAAGGCTCGCGATCAACCCGCAGCTCGGATGGACTCGGACCGACGCGGACGCCGCCCCGCCCGACCGGCGGGTGCCAGCAGACCACCAGAGAGAGGGCACCGTGAACAGCGAACTCCTTGTCTCCGACGCCGGCCACTTCCGGGTCGCCTACGAGATCAACCCGTACATGGACACGGCCGTCCAGCCCGACACCGAGGCGGCGCTGGCCGAGCACCAGGCGATCGTGGCCGCGCACCTCGCGGCCGGCCGCAAGGTCGAGTACGTGCCCTCCGCGCCGGAGTGTCCGGACATGGTGTTCACCGCCAACGCCGCCGTGATCCGGGGCGAACGGGCCGTGCTGGGCAACCCGCCGGCCGAACGGCAGGCGGAGATACCGTACTTCAGGGCCTGGCTGACCGACCGCAAGTACGAGGTCGTCCAGGCGCCGTACGCCTTCAGCGGCCAGGGCGACGCCCTGGCCTGCGGAGACCTGCTGCTCGCGGCGTACGGACAGCGCACCGACGAGCGGATGCTCGGCGTGCTCGCCCGTGAACTCGACTACGAGGTCGTTCCGTTGCGGACGGCCGGCCCCCGCTGGTACGACCTCGACCTGGCCGTCGGCGTCATCACCCCGGACCTGCTGGCGTACTGCCCCGAGGCACTCGACGCGGTCGGCGTGCGGACCCTGCGCGGACTCGGCACCGGCCTGATCGAGGTGTCCGTGGAGGAGGCGGCGCGGTTCGCGCTCAACCTGGTCAGCGACGGCACCACCGTCACCATGACCCGGGGCGTGCCGCGACTGGCGGCGGCGCTGCGCGACCACGGCCTGGACGTCGTCGAACTCGGTACGACCGAACTCGCCAAGGGGGGCGGCGGGGTCCGCTGCACCGCGCTGACACTCGACAACCCGCCCGCGTAGAGCGGCACTTAGACTCGGAGCGGGATCACCTTCCGAGGGGGAGCAGACAGGGATGACCAGGGGAGGAGCCGTCCGTGCACGGCGGGCCGCCGGCGTGCTGGTCGCGCTGTTCGCGGCTCTGCTGGCCGTGCTCGGCGGCGCGGGTGCGGCACACGCCCACGGGACGCTGGAGGGCTCCGACCCGGCCGAGAACGCGGTCGTGCCGGAGCCGCCGGCCGGCGTCACGCTCACCTTCGACGAGTCGGTGACGCTGCCCGCGGACGCGGTACGGGTGTTCGACCCGGCGGGCGAGCGGGTCGACACCGGCGAGCCGGTGCACCCCGGAGGCGACGGCAAGCTCACCCGGGTCGCCCTGCGCGACGGCGTCTCCGACGGCACGTACACGGTGGCCTGGCAGGTGATCTCCGCCGACTCGCACCCCGTCGGAGGGGCCTTCACCTTCTCCATCGGTGCGCCCTCGGCGACCGCGGTGTCCGCCGAGGAACTCCGCGGCACCCGCACCGACGGCCTGATCTCCTTTCTGTACGACACGGCCGCCGCCGTCGCCCACGGCGCCTTCGCGCTGCTCGCCGGGGCCGTCGCGTTCGTGCTGATCTGCTGGCCCGGGGGTGCGTCCGCACGCCCGGTGCAGAAGATCCTGGCGGCCGGCTGGGTCGGCCTGCTGGGCTCCACCGTGGTGGTGATGATGCTGCGCGGCCCGTACGAGCAGGGCAACGGCATCGCGCCCTCGGACGATCCGGCGCTGGCGTCTGCGCATGTCCCGGTGGACGAGCGGATCTACTTCGCGCTGGCGGCCCGGCTGCTGCTGCTCGTCGCGAGCGGGGTGTTCCTCGTCCTGCTGGTGGGCCAGCTGGGTCAGGCGGGCCGGCCGGATCAGGACGGCCCGTCCGGCCCGCCGGGCCGGCCGGGGCCGGCGGACCGGGACGGCGACGGGACGACCCGGCGGGTGCGGACCCGGCTCGGTGCGGCCGGGCTGCTCCTGGCGGTCGGCCTGTCGGCGACCTGGGTCAGCACGGACCACGCCTCCGAGGGGCCGCAGGTCTGGCTGGCGCTGCCGCTGACCGCGCTGCACCTGCTGGCCATGGCGGCCTGGCTGGGCGGGCTGGCGACGCTCGCAGCAGGACTGCGTGGCGGTCTGGGCGCCGAGGCGGTGGGCCGCTTCTCCGTGCTGGCGCTCTGCTCGGTGGCGGTCCTGGTGCTGACCGGCACCTACCGCTCCTGGCGCGAAGTG
The DNA here is from genome assembly GCF_058833805.1 of Streptomyces sp. B8-7. Classification (NCBI taxonomy): domain Bacteria; kingdom Bacillati; phylum Actinomycetota; class Actinomycetes; order Kitasatosporales; family Streptomycetaceae; genus Streptomyces; species Streptomyces sp. B8-7. The sequence continues at coordinate 168,564 of NZ_JBYRRL010000002.1, forward strand.
CGCACCTGGGACGCCCTGTTCGGGACCACGTACGGACAACTGCTGCTGGTGAAGGCCGGCGCGGTGGCCGTGATGGTCGCGGCGGCATGGGTGTCCCGCACCCGCCTCGGCCGGCTGCGCGGGGCGGGCCGGGAGTCGGACACCACGGCGGTGCGGGCCGGGCTGCGCCGCTCGGTCCTCACCGAGTCGGCCGTGGCCGTCGTCGTGCTCGCCGTGACCACCGTGCTCACGTCCTCACCGCCCGGCCGCACCGCGGACCAGGACGCCTCGGCGCGGGTCCCGGCCGGATCCGCGGCGAGCGCCGGCCCGGCCCGCACGGTCACCGCGCGGATCCCGTACGACACCGGCGGCACCACCCCGGCCGCCGCGGGTACGGCGACCCTCAGCCTCGCCCCTGCGCAGTCCGGCCACACGGTCCGGCTGGAGCTTCGTGACACCGGCGGTGAACCCGCCGACGTGCCGGAGGTACGGCTGGCGCTCACCCTGCCCGCCCGGGACCTCGGGCCGCTCCAGGTGGAGCTGCGGCCGGCCGGCACCGGACGGTGGACGGGCGCCGTACGGCTGCCGCTGCCGGGCGAGTGGACCGCCGCGGTGACCGTCCGCTCCTCCGACATCGACCAGTCGACGGCCCGGAGGAAGCTCACCCTCGGAGGCTGAGACACCGGCCCTGGCACCGTAGGTGACACCGGCCCCGGCACGGGACGTGACGCCGGCGGAAGCCGGCCGGGGCACCGGTCCGGACACCGGTCCGGACACCGGTCCGGACACCGGTCCGGGCACCGGTCCGGACACCGGTCCGGGCACCGGTCCGGGCACCGGTCCGGGCACCGGTCCGGGCACCGGTCCGGGCACCGGTCCGGACACCGGTCCGGGCACCGGTCCGGGCACTGGTCCGGACTCCGCCTCGAACGGCGGCCCGAACGCCCGAACACCGTGGAACCACCCCAACAGGCGCTTGCCGAAAGGGACCTGACAAGGTGTCCCGGTGGCGCTTTCCGCTCTGCCGACGCCTCGATCACGCTGTGCGTATGATTCGTCAGAAGCAAGTGTGGCCGTGGATGATCGCGGCCATCGGGTTTGTCGCGCTGGTCGCGGCGGCTGGGTTCCGGGCGACCCCCGGTGCGCTGGTGGAGCCGCTGCAACGCGAGTTCGGATGGTCCACCGGGGTCATCGGCCTGGCCATGTCCGTCAATCTCGCCCTCTACGGGATCACCGCGCCGTTCGCCTCCGCGCTGATGGAGCGCTTCGGTGTGCGCAAGGTGACCGCCGCCGCCATGTCACTGATCGGCCTCGGCAGCGGCCTGGCCATCTTCATGACCGCGTCCTGGCAGCTGGTGCTGCTCTGGGGTGTGCTGGTCGGCCTCGGCGCGGGATCGATCTCCCTCGGGTTCGTCGCCACGCTCGGCACCCGCTGGTTCGTCAAGCGGCAGGGCCTGGTCACCGGTGTGCTGACGGCGGGCGGCGCGACCGGCTCGCTGGTGTTCCTGCCGCTGGTGGCCAAGCTCTCGGAGGCGCCCGGCGGCTGGAAGACGGCCGCGATCGTGGTGTCCCTGGTGGCGTTCGCCACGGTGCCGTTCATCCTGCTGTTCTTCCGGGAGCACCCCGCCGACCTCGGCATCCCGCCGTACGGCGCGGACGAGGTCGTGCCCGTGCCGCCGCCCACCGGCAGCGCCGCCCGGCTGGCCGTCGACGGGCTGAAGAAGGCCGCCCAGAGCCGGGTGTTCTGGATGCTCGCGATCGCCTTCGCGATCTGCGGTGCCACCAGCAACGGCCTGGTCAACACCCACTTCATCCCCGCCGCCCACGACCACGGCATGGCGTCGGTCACCGCGGCCGGCCTGCTCGCCATGATCGGCATCTTCGACCTGATCGGCACCGTCGCCTCCGGCTGGCTCAGCGACCGCTACGACTCCCGCATCCTGCTGCTCGCCTACTACGGGCTGCGCGGGATCTCCCTGCTGGTGCTGCCCTCCCTGTTCGACGAGACGGTCACCGGCCCGATGATCATCTTCGTGATCTTCTTCGGTCTGGACTTCATCGCCACCGTGCCGCCCACCGTGGCCCTGTGCCGGGAGCACTTCGGGATGTCCGCGCCGATCGTGTTCGGGTGGGTGTTCGCCGCGCACCAGCTCGGCGCCGCCTTCGCCGCCACCATGGCCGGCGTCACCCGGGACAACTTCGGCACCTACGCGCCCGCCTGGTACGTCGCCGGCGCGCTCAGCATCGGCGCGGGCCTGCTGTCCATCTCGACCCGGCGTGCCGCGCCGGACAAGCCGATGGTCGCCGAACCCGCGGGCGTCTGACCGGCCGCATGCCCGCGTCCGCCCGCCGCGCACCGAGAGGTGGCGCCCCGCCGTGCTCCACGGTGGCGCCACCTCGGCCGTCGTCCCGCCCGCGGGCGGTCCGGCCTGGGGGGCGGTGCCCCGTCCGGCGGCGCCCGGCGGCCTCCCGGGGCCGTCGTCCCGCCCGCGGGAGGGGCCCGGCGCGGTCCCGGCCGCCGTCCCGCCCCCGGGTGGCGCCCAGCGGTGGTCCCCGGCGCCCGCGGGATGTGCCGGCGTCACCGGAGGCGCTGTCCCGCACGCCGCGGGCCGGCGCGCCGGGCGTCGTACCGTCCGGCGACCCGGCGCCGCCGCGCACCGCGCCGCCCGCCCACGCGGCCCGGGCACCCCCTCGGCCGTCGTCCCGCCGGTGGACGCGGCCCTGCACGCCCCCACCGGTCCGCCCGCCGCGGGCCGCCCGGGCCTCGGACCGGCGCCGCCGGCCCGACGTGACGGAGTCCCCAGGGACTCCTTCCCCTGCTTCTCCCGAAATCGGCATTATGTCGAGTAGTTACCGTTTCCTGAAAGGTACTTCCGCAATGGCGAACAGCCAGCAGACCAAGGCCGTCACCCTCCGCGGCCTGCACGACCAGGGCATTCTGGTGCTGCCGAACGCATGGGACGCCGGCAGCGCCGCGCTCATCGCGCAGGGCGGCGCCAAGGCCGTCGCCACCACCAGCGGCGGCGTGTCCTGGTCCGCCGGGAAGCCGGACCAGCAGGCCCTCACCCGCGACGAGATGGCCGCCCTGGTGCGCCGTATCGCCGACGCCGTGGACGTCCCCGTCACCGCCGACATCGAGGGCGGCTACGGACCCGCCCCCGAGGACGTGGCGGCCACCGTCACCGCCGTCATCGAGGCCGGAGCCGTCGGCGTCAACCTGGAGGACTCCCGGCCCGACGGCCGGCTGTTCACCGCCGAGGAGCAGGCCGAGCGCATCCGCGCCGCCCGCCGGGCCGCCGAGCAGGCCGGGCTGCCCGAGCTGGTGATCAACCTGCGCACCGACGTCTTCCTCTTCCAGATCGGCGAGCCCGAGGGCCGCCAGGCCGACGTCCTGGCCCGCGCGGCCGCCTACGCCGAGGCCGGTGCGGACAGCCTGTTCGTGCCGGGCCTGCTCGACCTCACCGTGATCGCCGAGATCGTCAAGGGCCAGCCGCTGCCGGTCAACGTGATGGCCGGTCCCGGCGCCCCCACGGTCGCCGAGTTCGAGGCGGCCGGCGTGCGCCGGGTCAGCGTCGGCACCGCCGTCGCCCAGGCCGCCTACTCGCTGGCCCGGCGGGCCGCCGCCGAACTGGTCGGCAAGGGCACGTACGACGAGCTGGCGGGGGCGCTCGACTTCGGTGCGGTGAACAGCAGCTTCAGCCGCTGAGGCATGCGGCAGCGCCTCACGGTCTGACAACGTGCACCACCCACGGGGCGGGCCGGCCCGTGACCTCGGACCGGCCCGCCCCTCGCGTGTTCCGAATGGACGAATCATCCGTATTTCTACCGGAGATGAGGGGATGACAATGGGGAGGCCGGAGAAACCGGTGGACGCCTCGGGCGGAGCGGTGGCGCGATTCGCGAGCGACCTGCGCCGCCTGCGGACCCAGGCCGGGAGTCCGACGTACCGGGACATGGCCAGGACCGCGATGTACTCGGCCTCGGTGCTGTCGAGCGCGGCCAACGGCCATCGGATGCCCACGCTCCAGGTCGCGCTCGCCTATGCGGCCGCCTGCGGGGGAGACCGGGAGGAGTGGCGCCGGCGCTGGCTGGAGGCCGCGGCCTCACTGCCCGGTGCCGCGCCCCGCCCGACCGCGGCACCGGGGGCACCCGCACCCCCCGAACCCGAGGCCGAGCAGATACCCGGGGGCCGCGGCAGCGCCACGCCGACGCTGCCCAAGCCCTGCCAGCTGCCGCCCCGCCCGCGCGGACTGGTCGGCCGCACCGCGGAACTGGACCGCCTCGCCACCGTACCCTCGGGCACGGTGGTGATCAGCGGCCCGGTCGGCGTCGGCAAGACCGAACTGGCCCTGCACCACGCGCACGACCTGGCCCCGTCGATGGCCGACGGCCAGCTCTACGCCGACCTCGGCCCGGTGCCCGACGGCGGCTACGACGTGTCCGCGCTGATCGCCGAGTTCCTCGCGGCCCTCGGCGTGCCCGCCGGGCAGATCCCCTCCGCCGGGGACCAGCGCGCCGGCCTCTACCGCTCCCTGCTCGCCCAGCGCAGGCTCCTGGTGCTGCTGGAGAACGTGCACAGCGAACGCCAGGTCCGCCCCCTGCTGGCCGACTCCGCGACCAGCGTCACCCTCGTGGTGGCCCGCTCCGCGCTGCTCGGCCTCAGGGACGTCCACCGGGTCCGGCTGGATCTGCTCCCGCGGGCCGACTCCGTCGCGCTGATCGCCCGCGGTCTGCCCGAGCGCGCCCTGGCCGACCCGGCCGGCGCCGACCGGCTCGCCGAGCTGTGCGGCGACCTGCCCCTGGCGCTGGACATCGCCACCCGCAAGCTGCTCGCCCACCCCGAGATGTCGCTGCGCTGGGCCGTCAACCGGCTGGACCACCCCGAGGCGCTGCTGGACTGGCTGAACGTCGGCGACCTGCGCATGCGCGAGGTCCTCGACGCTGCCCACGCCCGGCTCAGCGACGGCGCCCGCGAGCTCCTGGACCGGCTGGTCCGGCTGCCGCAGCAGGAGCTCAGGGCCGACGAATCAATCCTCGCCGGCGCCGACCAGTTGATCGACGAACTCGCCGAGGGAGGCATGCTCCGGCCCACCGAGCGGCTCGGGGCGTACCGGCTCGACGCGCTGGCCCGGACCTTCGCCGCGAGCGGCGGCCCGGAGGGCGACCTGCGCTCCCGCCGCCCGGTGCCGTTCGCCCGCATCCGGCCCCTGACGGAGGCGCCGCAGCTGACCTGACCGGCCGAACAACCCCGCCCCACCCCGCGTTGATTGTCCGAATCGGACAAGTCTGTCGATCAATGGCCGTCTTCGTTGTACTCGTCCTACCGAACGGATCCGAACAGCAGAACGGCCGTTCACCTGCCTGCTCGAACGGGCGGTAGGACGAGTAGCGAGGTGGCAGAGCATGACCAACCATGAGGTCGAGGTCCTGGCGATCGGCGCCGGCCCGTCCAACCTGGCCCTGGCGGTGGCGATCGAGGAGTCCGGCGCCACGGGCCTGGCATCCGACACCCTGATCCTGGAGCAGCACCCGGACGTCGTGTGGCAGCGCAACCTGCTGCTGCCGTTCGCCCGCAGCCAGGTGTCCTTCATCAAGGACCTGGTGACGCTGCGCAACCCCCAGAGCCGGTTCTCCTTCCTCTCCTTCCTGCACGCCAAGGGCCGACTCGACGAGTTCGTCAACCTCGGCACCTTCAACCCCTTCCGCAAGGAGATCTCCGAATACCTCCAGTGGGTGGCCAACTCCCTGGACCACGTGGACATCCGCTACAACACCAAGGTGCAGGGCGTCACCCCGCGCAAGGCCGACGACGGCACCGTCGTCGGCTGGCGGGTCAGCCTCGCCGGCGGTGACACCGTGGACGCCCGCGACCTCGTGGTCGGCACCGGCCGCGACGCGCACATTCCCGCGGAGTTCGCCGACCTGCCCCGCGACCGGGTCATCCACAGCACCCAGTACTCCACCCGGATCGCCCAGTACCCCATCGACCGGCCCGTGCGGGTCGTCGTGATCGGCGCCGCGCAGAGCGCCGCCGAGATGTTCGTCTCGGTGCACCAGGACCTGCCGCTCAGCCAGCCGACCCTGGTGCACCGCTCGATCGGCCTGATGAACTACCAGACCAGCAAGTTCGTCAACGAGCTGTTCTTCCCGTCCTTCGTCGACGAGTTCCACTCCAGCTCGGCCCAGGCCCGCAAGCAGATCCTGGACGAGGTGAGGCTGACCAACTACGCCGGTCTGGCCGCGCCGTTCCTGGACCAGACCTACATGATGCTCTACGAGCAGAAGCTGACGGGCTCCCAGCGCTCCGCGGTCCGCTCGATGACCGAGGTCGTCTCCGCCCGCGAGGAGGACGGCGAGGTCGTCCTGATGCTGCGCGACCGCAAGACCGGCGACGTCGAGCCGTGCCGCTGCGACCTGGTCCTGCTCGGCACCGGCTACGACCAGCGGATGCCCGCCATGGTCCGCAAGCTCGCCGGACAGGTCGGCCTGGACGACGTCTCCGTCAACCGCCGCTACCGGGTCCAGCTCGGCGACGAGACCCGCGCCGGCCTCTACCTCCAGGGCTTCAACGAGGCCACCCACGGCATCTCCGACTCGCTGCTCAGCGTCCTCGCGCAGCGCTCCCACGAGATCACCAAGGACCTGCTGGACCGCCGCAGCGTGGCCGCGACCGCAGGGGCCCGCTGATGGAGATCCGCCGACTGGACCGAGCCGGCCTCACCCCCGCCTACGGCATCGAGGGCGAGCGCCTGAAGCCCTGGGACGTGCTCAACGCCCCCTTCGAGGGCGCCTGGTGCGTCGTCCGGGCCGGGGGCGAGTCCACCCCGCACCACCACCACGAGTACGAGATCTTCATCGCGATGAGCGGCAGCGCCGCCCTGGTGGTGGACGGCGAGCAGCACGAGTTCGTCGCCGGCGACATCGTCCACCTGCCCCCGGGCTGCACCCACAAGGTGGTCAACCCCTCCGCCGAGGACTTCGAGTACTACGGGATCTGGTGGGACTCCGGCATGTCGGAGGACTTCCTGACCCGCCATCAGAAGGAGACCGCAGTATGAGCAAGCGTGTGGCGGTGATATCCCCCGCCCCGACCGCCAACGGCGATCTGCACCTCGGGCACCTGGCCGGGCCGTTCCTGGCCGCCGACGTCTTCACCCGCTACCAGCGCGCCGCCGGCCGGGACACCGTCTTCGGCTCCGGCGCCCAGGACACCTCCACCTTCGTGGTCACCACCGCCCGGCGGCTCGGCACCACCGCGAAGGCCCTGGTCACCGACTCCACCGCCAAGATCGAGGCCACGCTCGCCGCGATGGGCATCGAGGTGGACGGCTTCACCAGGGACGAGGAGCGCTTCACCAAGGCCGTGCTGAGGTTCGTCAGCCGGCTGCACGAGGAGGGCAGGCTCGTCCTGCGGCCCACCCTCTTCCCCTACTCGCCCGCCACCGGGCAGTACCTCGTCGACGGCTTCGTCAAGGGCGGCTGCCGCAACTGCCTGGCCGAGGGCTGCGCCGGACTCTGCGAGAGCTGCGGCCACCCGCTCCCGGCCGGTGAACTCATCGACCCCCGCTCCACCGAGAACCCCGAGGAGGTCCTCGAACTGCGCGAGGTGCCCGTGCTCGTGCTCCCCCTGGAGGAGTACCGGGAGCAGCTGCGCGAGTACTTCGCGAGCACCGGCGCCGCCCTGCGCCCGCACATGGCGCAGGCCGTCGCCGAGATGCTGGCCCGGCCGCTGCCCGACTTCCCCGTCACCTACCCGATCTCCTGGGGCATCCCCGCCCCCTTCCCCGAGGTCGCCGGGCAGTCGGTCAACCCCAACGCCGAGACGATGGCCTGGTCCATCCACACCACCGGCGTCGCCGCCGAGCGGCGCGGCGAGGTCCTCGCGGCCGACGACCAGATGTGGTGGCCGGAGTCCGGGACCGAGGCCGTCTACTTCCTCGGCTTCGACAACACCTTCCCGTTCGCCATCGCCGGGGCGGCCATGCTGCTCGCCCTGCAGGACCGGTACGCCCTGCCCGCCCGGTTCGTCACCAACGAGTTCTACGAGCTCGAACACCAGAAGTTCTCCACCAGCCGGGGCCACCTGGTCTGGGGGCGGGAGCTCGCCGAGCGGCTCCCCCGCGACGTGGGGCGCTACCACCTGGCCGCCACCAGCCCCGAGAACCAGCGCACCGACTTCGGCTGGCCGGCGCTGCCCGCCGTCACCGGAGCCCGGCTGATCGAGCCGTGGAACCGGGTCGCCGCCAGGGCAGCCGCCTGGGCCGGGCAGACCCTGCCGGTGTCGGCCGCCTCCCGTGAGGCCGCCGACCGGATCACCGAGCGGTTCGCCGCCTCCTACGAGCTGGACACCTTCAGCCTCGTACGGGCGGCGGAGACGCTGGCCGAGCAGCTGGGCCGGCTGGACCGCTGGGAGCCGGCCGAGGCGCAGGCGGGCGACTTCTGCCACCAGGTGGAGGCCGTGCTGCGCAACGCCGCACCGATCCTGATCGACCTCGCCGAACAGGCCGGCATCGACACCCGGCTGACCCGCGGCGACCGGACGACCGAGATCACGGTGCGGGAACTGCCGCGGCTGGACGGCGGGGCGGTGTGACATGCCCACCGACGCACGTCGGGTCCTGGTGGTCGGCGCCGGTGTGACCGGACTGCTCTCCGCGGTACGGTGCGCGCTGGCCGGACACCAGGTCACCATCCTGGACCGGGACGCCATCCCGAACCCCGGCTCCACCTCCTTCGACCAGCACCGGGCCGTCCGCGCCCTGGACACGCACGACCTCGCCGCGTCCCGGCGGATCGCGGTGGCGCACCGGCGCTGGATGGGGCTGGAGGCGCTGACCGGCGCCAGGTTCTACCGCCGGGTCGGCATGATCACCGCCTGGGCGGCCGACGAGGTCGACGAGGTGATGTCGGCGGCGAAGGCCGTCGACCTCCCCGTCAGCGTCGTGGAACCGGACACCCTGCCCCACGTCCGGTTCCCGGAGGGCTCCGTCGGGGTGCTGGAGCGGCACGGCGGCATCCTGCTGGCGGACCACGCACTGCAGGTGCTGGTCCGCTGGCTGACCGAGCAGCCGAACGTGACGCTCCGCCCCTGGCAGGAGGTCAAGGCGGTGGACGCGGAGACCGGCCGGGTGTACCTGCCCGACGCCGAGATCCTCGACGCCGACCTGACCCTGGTCGCCACCGGCCCCTGGTCCAAGGACCTGGTCGACCTGCCGATGGTGCTGCACCGGCAGACGCTGGTGTACCTCAAGCCGCCGGAGCAGCTGGCCGAGGCGTGGGAGCACACCCCCGGCGTCGGCCGGATCGGCACCTCGGGGCTGGCCTGGCTGCTGCCCCCGGGCGACGGCACGCTGCTGAAGGTCAGCTCCGCCACCGCCTGCCGGGAGGCCACCGTGGTCACCGCCGGCACGCCGGAGGAGGAGCGCCAGTGGGCCGAGCAGGTGCTCTCCGAGCAGTTCCTGGGCGAGCCCGACCGGTACACCGTGATGGCGGTCAAGCGCTGCCACTACCTGGTGGACGCCCAGACCGGCTCCGCCCACCTGGTCCGGATCGGCCCGAGCACCTGGGCCCGGACCGCCAGCGGCGGGGACGGCTTCCGCACCGCGCCGCTGGTCGCCGAACGGATTCTCGAAGCACTCACCACCGACTTCCGGGAGGAGACGATATGACCGCCGACGACCGCGTGCTGCTGGTGATCGGCAGCGGGCTGAAGGTCTACCGCGAGTACCTGATCGAGTCCGCGGCCCGGCGGGCCGCCGAACTCGACCTGAAACTGGTGCTCGTCAACAACCTCAAGCCCACCTGGCAGCAGGAGTACTTCGACGAGATCACCGTCGTCAACGTCTTCGACCACGACGAACTGCGGGCCGCCGCACGGGAGATCGCCTCCCGCCGGAACGTCGTCGGGCTGTTCTGCTACGACGAGCCGCTGGTGATGCCGTCCGCCGAGCTGGCCGCCGAGTTCGGCGTCCCGGGCCTCGGCCCCGACGGGGTGCAGGGCTGCCGCGACAAGCACCGCACCCGGTCCCTGCTGACCGCGGCCGGCCTGCCCCAGCCCGGCTTCGAACTCACCGACACCCTGGAGCAGGCCCGGGCGACCGCGGCCCGCATCGGCTACCCGGTGGTCGTCAAGCCGCGGGCGCTCGGCGCCTCGATGGGCGTCGTGCTCGCCGAGGACGAGTCCCAGCTGGACCAGGCCTACCTCGTCGCCTCCAACGCCAGCCTGGTCGGCGACGAGCCGTACCGGGGCGGGGCGATCGTGGAGGGCTACGCCGACGGCCCCGAGATCAGCGTCGACGGCGTCGTCCACCAGGGCGAGTACCGGGTGATGTTCGTGGCCCGCAAGGAGACCGGCCACCACCCGTACTTCGAGGAGGTCGGCCATGTCGTGGACGCCGCCGACCCGCTGCTCGCCGACCAGGAGCTGACCGACGTCCTCACCAAGGCGCACGAGGTGATCGGCGTCGAGAACGGCCTCACCCACACCGAGGTCAAGCTCACCTCCCACGGCCCGGTGATCATCGAGATCAACGGCCGGCTCGGCGGGGACCTGATCCCCTTCCTCGGCCGGATCGCCACCGGCATCGACCCCGGCGAACTGCTGGTGGAGGTCGCCTCCGGACACCGTCCGGACACCTCCTTCACCCGGCACGGCGTGGCCGGCATCCGCTTCGGCTACCCCGCCGAGGACGTCACCGTCCGCGCGGTGCGGGTCCCCGAGGGCCTGCCCGGACTGGTGACGGCCTCCCCGATGGTGGAGCCGGGCACCGAGCTGCGGCTCCCGCCCGGCGGCTACCTGGCCCGGCACTCCTTCGTGGTGTGCTCCGGCGAGGACCGGCAGACCTGCCGGGAGCGGCTGGACGCCGCCGTCGCGGCCGTCGGGCTGGACGCGGAGCCGCTGGAGCGCAAGGACGTCACCGCACGGCTGGAGATGCCCGCCGGACTGCTGGACGTGGACGAATGACCATCGACTACGACGGACGCCGGTTCCGCAAGCTGGCCGCCGCGGACGGGGTGACGGCCCGCTACCACCAGAAGGGCGACCTGGTCTGGGCGGACTTCGCCGGCGGACCGGTCCGGCGGGGCAGCGTCAACGGGGTCTGCGGTCCCGACGGCACCCTCCGACTCGCCTACACGATGGTGCTGACCGGGGGCGACGTGATCTCCGGCAGCACCGTCAACACCCCCGAGCGCGGCGCCGACGGCGGACTGCTGCTGCGGGAGGAGTGGGAGCGCTACGGGCCGCACGCCGAGACCGGAGTCTCGTACCTGGCCGAAGTGACGGAACCGGAGGAAGCCCGATGACCGACTGGCAGAGCCTGCGCGAGCAGGTCGACGGAACGGTGCGGCTGCCGGGGGAGACCGGCTTCGAGGAGAACAGCAGCGCCTTCAACAAGCGCTACGCGGACGTCCGCGCCGCCGGGGTCCTCTCGGTGGCGAGCGTCCGGGACGTCGCCCGGGGCATCGCCTGGGCCCGCGGGCAGGGCATCCCGGTGGTGGCCCGCGGCGGCGGCCACAGCTACTCCGGCCAGGCCGCCACCACGGGACTCGTGCTCGACCTGCACGGTCTGAACACCGTCGCCGTGGACCCCGACCGGGAACTGGTCACGGTCGCCGGCGGGGCCCGCTCCGGCGACCTGTACGCCGCGCTCCAGCAGCACGACCTGGCGGTGCCGCTGGGCAACTCCGACGAGGTCGGCATCGGCGGCCTCACCCTCGGCGGCGGCGTCGCCGCGGTCTCCCGGGCCTTCGGCCTGACCTGCGACTCGCTGGTGGAGACCGAGGTCGTGCTCGCCGACGGCACGGTGGTCACCTGCAACGAGACCGACCATCCCGACCTGTTCTGGGCCTGCAAGGGGGGCGGCGGCGGCAACTTCGGCGTCAACACCTCCTTCACCTTCCAGGCCCGCCCCACCGTCCCCAGCGCCACCTGCCTGCTGCTGTGGCCGCTGGAGGACGCCGAGGCGGTGCTGCCGGTCATGCAGCGCATCATGCGGGACGCCCCGGACCGCTTCGCCGCCCGGATCGGCGTCAGCCGCTCCGCCGGCGACGACGGGGTCGTCTCGGTGATCGGCCAGCACCTGGGCCCCGCCTCGGAGCTGCGCGAACTGCTCGCACCCGCACTGGCGACCGGCACCCCGTCCAAGGCCGACATCGAGGACCGCACCTACTGGGAGGCGAAGGACTACCTGCGCCACGAGACCTCCGGCGACCCCTTCGCGGTCCGCACCCGCACCATCGGTGAGCCGCTCACCGAAGCCGGCGTCGACACCCTCCTCACCGCCCTCGCCAAGTGGCCGGGCAGCAGCAACCCCGACGGCGCCGGCATCGCCCTGTTCACCTGGGGCGGCGCCATCAACCGGGTGCCCGTCACCGAGACCGCCTTCCCCCACCGCGACGTCCTCTTCCTGATCTCCATGGACGCCTCCTGGTCCACCGACGACCCCGCGGACGTGCGGCAGGCCAACCTCGACTGGCTGACCGACCTGCACGCCGCGATGGGCGAGCACGCCCGGGACGCCTCCTACGTCAACTTCGCCGACCCCGACCTGACCGAGGCCCAGAGCGCGTACTACGGGCCCAACCTGGACCGGCTTCGAGAGATCAAGCGCCGCTACGACCCCGACCGGGTCTTCACCTTCCACCAGGCCGTCTAGCTTCAGAGAAGGAGCGTCATGTCACCCGATCTGCGCGGCGCGATGCGTAATTTCGCCACCGGAGTGTGCGTCGCCACCACCTACGCGGACCACGAGGGCCTCCGCCGCCACGACGCGGTGACACTCAACTCGCTGTCCTCGGTGTCGCTCGACCCGCCGCTGGTCTCCCTGTCGCTGCACCGCGACTCCCAGTTCCTGGGCGATCTGCTGGAGACCAAGAAGTGGGCGGTCTCGATCCTGGACAGCGACGCCGAGTCCCTGGCCCGGCAGCTCGCCAGGGGCCGCGGCGACCGCGCGGAAGCGGTCGCCGCCCTGCGGGCCAACCCCGGGCCGGCCACCGGAGCCCTGATGCTGGACGCCCAGAGCGCCCTGGAGTGCGTGCTCTGCGACAGCTTCGACCTCGGCGACCACACGATGGTCATCGGCGAGGTGGTCTCCACCGGCATCCGCGACCACCAGCCCCCCCTGCTCTTCCTGCACGGCAAGTTCCAGCAACTGGCGACCGCTTCCACCAAGGAGTCCTGAACATGACGAACAACCGAGCGGTCCCCAACACCGCCGCCGGCATCCTCGCCGCCGCCAAGGCGCTCGCCCCGCAGCTGCGTGAGCGCGCCACCGAGATCGAGCACAACCGCCGCCTGCCCGCCGACGTCGTCGAACTCATCCGCGCCACCGGCGCGTTCCGGATGGGATTCAGCCGCGCCTGGGGCGGCCCCGAGCTCACCTCCGCCGAGCAGACCGAGGTGGTCGAGGCCCTCGCCTACGGCGACGCCTCGGCCGGCTGGGCGGCCATGATCGGCATGGACTCCGGCCTGTACGCCTCCTTCCTCGACGAGACCGTGGCCAAGGAGATGTTCCCCCGGCTCGACATGACCACCGCCGGACTGCTCTTCCCCACCGGCCGCGCCGAGAAGACCGACGGCGGCTACCGCCTCACCGGCCGCTGGCAGTTCGGCAGCGGCATCACCCACGCCGACTGGGTCATCTCCGGCGCCTTCATCTACCAGGACGGCGAGCCCTGCCTGGCCGACGGCGCCCACGACTCCGTCCTGCTGATGGTGCCGCGCTCCGAGGTCGAGATCATCGACACCTGGAACACCACCGGCCTGGCCGGCAGCGGCAGCTGCGACTACGCCATCCACGACGTGTTCGTCCCCGAGGGCCGCACCCTCACCTTCGGCACCGTCCGCGGCGACGAGGGCCCGCTGGCGCAGCCCGAGGTCCACATGCGCAACATGCCCGGCGTGCCCCTCGGCGTCGCCCGCGCCGCCCTGGACTGGGTGCGCGAACAGGTCGTCGCCAAGTCCCGCCCCGGCGGCGGAGGCTGGAACGACACCTGGCGGGTGCAGGTCACCCTCGCCGAGTGCGAGGCCGACTTCCACGCCACCCGCAGCGCCGTCTACGCCGCCCTGGACCGCCAGTGGCAGGTGCTGTCGGCGGGCGGCACCCTCGACGACCTCACCTCCGAGGAGCGCGCCGCGCTGCCGCTGTCCCGGCTGCACGCCTTCCGCACCGCCCGCTCCATCGTGATGAAGCTCTACGACCTGATGCAGACCGCCGCCATCTACAAGCCCAGCCCGCTGGACCGCTGGCTGCGCGACACCATGACGATGTGCCAGCACGTCGTGGCCCAGGACAAGATCCTGCAGTCCGCGGGCGCCCACCTGCTCGGCAGCCGGCCCAGCTTCCCGCTCAGTCTCGGGATCACCTCCTGACCGGGCCTGCCCCGGCACCACCCGCACCTCCCCCGCACCTCCCCCGCACCTCCCCCGCACCCCACCACCGGAAGGACACCCGCATGACCGGTCTCCTCGCGCCCGAGGCGAACCCGACCCGGCGCAAGGCGCGCCTGCGCAACTTCGCGATGTGCCGCCCCGACCATTTCGAGGTCACCTACAGCATCAACCCCTGGATGGACCCGCAGAAGCCCACCGACAGGGAACTCGCCCTCGCCCAGTGGGAGAACCTCCGCAACCTGTACGCCGAACTCGGCCACTACGTGCAGACCATCGACGCCGCCCCCGGGCTGCCGGACATGGTGTTCGCCGCCAACGGCGCCCTCGTGGTGGACGACAAGGTCCTCATCTCCCGGTTCCGCCACCCCGAGCGCCAGGCCGAGGCCGAGCTGTGGGCCGCCTGGTTCCGCGACCACGGCTACCGGGAGGTCGTCCAGGCCGACTACACCAGCGAGGGCGAGGGCGACTACGTCACCACCCGCGCCGCCATCCTGGCCGGCAACGGCTTCCGCTCCGACCCCCGTTCCCAGGCCGAGGCCGAGGCCCTGTTCGACCGCCCGGTCGTCAGCCTGAGACTCGTCGACCCGCGCTTCTACCACCTGGACACCGCGCTCGCCGCCCTCGACGACGACCACATCGTCTACTACCCCGGAGCCTTCGACGCCGAGAGCCTGCGCGCGCTGCAGACGCTGTACCCGGACGCCGTCCTCGCCGACGAGGAGGACGCCCTGCTCTTCGGGCTCAACCTGGTCTCCGACGGCTGCAACGTGATCCTGCCCGAACCCGCCACCGCCCTGGCCGCCGCACTCCGCGACCACGGCTACCTCACCCACCACGTCGACCTGTCGGAACTGCTCAAGGCCGGCGGCAGCGTCAAGTGCTGCACGCTGGAGATCCGCCACCCCTGACCCGCACCTTCCTCCGCCTCTGGAGAAGCCATGACCGAACAACCCTGGATCATCGTCGGATACGTCAACGTCCTGCCGTACATCAAGGAGTTCGCCCCCGGCTCGGTGATCGTCGTCGACGAGCCCGACGTGATCCGCAAGCGCGACGTCAAGAACGCCCTGGAGGGCGCCGGGATGCTGCGCGAGCTGATCGAATGGGAGTACCAGCTGCCCGCCGCGGCCGACGAGTTCTACAACACCTACCCCGACCTCGACCCGGCCGTGGTCGCCCCGCTCGTCGAGTACGCCACCCCGTTCGCCGCCCGGCTGGCCGAGCGCTACGGCGTGCCCGGCGCCGGCGCCGGGGCGTCCCAGGTGCTGCGCGACAAGTCGCTGCTGCGCCGCGTGTCCCGGGCCGCGGGCGTCCTCAACCCGGCCTCCGCCGAGGTCGCCTCGCCCGACGAGGTGCGCGCGTTCGCCGCCGCCCACCCCGGCTCCCTCGTCCTCAAGCCCGCCAACCGGCAGGCCTCCGTGGGCACCAAGGTGCTGCACTCCCTGGACGGCCTGGACTCCACCTGGGCGGAGTGCACCAGCCAGGACGAGGGCAGCTTCGTCCCGGACCGCGAGCGCGAACTGCGCATGCTGATCGAGGAGTTCGTCCAGGGGGCCGAGTACAGCGTCGAACTCCTCGTGCACGAGGGGGAAGTGCTCTTCTCCAACGTCACCGGCAAGCTGCTCTACCCCGGCCCGCGCCCCATCGAGCGCGGCCACACCGTCCCGGCCGCCGGCATCCCGGACGAGCTGAACGAGCTGCTGGTCTCCCAGACCGAGACGGTGGTGCGCGCGGTCGGCTTCGGCAGCGGCATCGTGCACTGCGAGTGGATCGTCAGCGACGGCCGCCCGTACCTGGTGGAGTGCGCCGGCCGGTTCCCCGGGGACGGCATCCCGATGCTCATCGAGGAGGCCTACCGGATCAACCTGGCCGGAGCCTTCTACGAGGTCATGCAGGGCCGCCGCCCCGAGCGGCTCCCGCAGTCGGCGGCGGGCGGCGCCGCCGTCCGCTTCATCGACGCCGAGCCCGGCGAGGTCGTCACCGTCGACGGCACCGAGGAGGCCGGCAAGCTGCCCGGTGTGCTCTCGCTCTCCCTGCATCTCGCCCCCGGCGACACCGTCCGCGAACTGCGCAGCTCCTGGGACCGCGTGGGCTCGGTGATGACCCGGGGGGCCACCTCGGCGGACGCCCTGGCCAACGCGGAGGCGGTGGTCGACGCGATCCGCATCGCCACTGCCTGAGCGGGTGCCCGAGGCCAGGCCGCCACGATCCGCAGGACGGCACCACCACCGCACGACGGCACCACCCGCGCCGGGACTCCACGCCACCCACGGCACCCCGCACACCGGGGCACCGTCCGCACGACGGCACGACGCCACGACGCCACGACGCCACGTCGGCGCGTCGGCGCGTCGGCACGGCGGCACGACGGCGCGACGCCACGACGCCACGACGCCACGTCGGCGCGTCGGCGCGTCGGCGCGTCGGCGCGTCGGCACGGCGGCACGACGGCACGACGGCACGACGGCACGACGGCGCGACTCACACCACGGCACCGCGGCGCACCACGGCACCACCCGCGCCCGGCGGCCGGCGGCCGGCGGCGAGGCCGGAGATGGCTGCCCTTGGACGGGCACCACCGGACTCGCCGCTTCCGGCTGTCACCCGTCCGGGTCCCCACCCGGCGGAACAAGGCCCCCGGCCCGGCAAGGCCCCCTATAATCCAGGGCATTGACACAGGGGGACGTATGGCGCAGGTAGTGATGTGTCACGGCATCGGTTACCAGTACAAGCATCGGGAGACGTCACTCACCGGCTGGTACGAGGAACTGCGCCGCTCGATGCACGACGCGGCGCTGCCCGTGCCGGCGCCCGGCCAGGTCGACGCCGTCTACTACGGCAACTGCTACCGCAGCCTCGCCGGCAAGGGCGTTACGGCCGACGAGGACGAGTTCGCCGGCATCCCCGGCCTCACCTCCGACGACGTGACGCTGCCGCTGGAGAGCGAACTGCTGGAGGCCTTCGCCGAAGGACTCGGCCCCGCCCCGGCGGGCGGCAAGGGCATGGTCCAGGCCGCGCTGCGCCGGCTGGCGAGGTCCGAGAGGCTCGGGCGTCCGGCGGAGGAGTGGGTGATCTGGCTGGTCCGCCAGGTGCGCCGCTACCTCGACCCCGGGGACGGCGTCCGCGCCTGCGCCCAGCAGCGGTTCGCCCGCGTCGTCACCCCCGGCACCAGGGTCGTCGTCGCCCACTCGCTCGGCTCCGTCGTCGCCTACGAGGCGCTGTGCGCGCACCCGGACTGGAACGTCGACACCTTCGTCACCCTCGGCTCACCCCTGGGACTGGGCACGATCCGCGACCGCCTGGTGCTGCCGGACGACGTGACCTGGCCGCCCGTCCGCCGCTGGGTCAACATCGCGGCCGAGGACGACCCGGTCGCCCTGGTCAAGAAGCTCGCCCCGCTCTACGGCGACCGCCTGGAGGACCGGCCGGTCGTCAACACCCCCTGGTACAGCCCCGCCAAGTACACCCTCGGCGGTCACGCCCTGCCGCGCTACCTCACCACCGCCGAACTGGCCGAGTCCGTCGCCGACGCGCTGAGAGCCCCCGAGCGGTGACCGTCGCGGCGGAGCAGGGCGGGGCGGGCGCCGCGCGTGCCGAACGCGTCGCCCTGGTCCTGGGATCCAGCGACTTCGGCGGCGGCTTCGAACGGCTGATCCGGGTCCCCGACGAACTGCGCATGATGAAGGCCGTCCTGGCGGAGACGGCGGGCTACGCCATCCACCCCGACTCCCGCCTCAACCCCTCGAAGACCGAACTGGAGGGCAGCTTCCGCCGGGCCGTGCGCGGCGACGGCGCCACCCCGCCCCCCGACGTCCTGCTCTTCTACTACTCCGGACACGCCTTCGAGAACAGCAGGGGCACACTCACCATCGCCGCGGCCGACAGCCACAAGGACGCGGACGAGACGCTCTTCGAGGTCGACGCCCTCTTCAAGGTGCTCACCGCGACCCGCAGGCCCCGCCCGCGCGAGGTGGTCATCCTGCTCGACGCCTGCCACGCCGGGCTCGCCGTGGCCCACCTCGAGAAGCGGGTCGGGGAGGAGCGGGTCAGGGGCACGCCGCTGCCGGTCCTGACCGCCATCGGCGCCATCGACCGCCTCCGGGAGGCCCGGCAGCTCCAGTTCGTCGACTCCTTCGCCGCGGCCCTGCGCACGACCGTGGCCGGCGACGAGGAGAAGTACCTGCCGATGGCGCGGCTGTGCACCGAACTCACCGTCCGCATGAAGCAGCTGGACGGCGACGAGGGCCCGCCGCTGCCCGAGCCGCTCCAGGCGGCCGAGGAGTCCCGGGCGTTCCTCAACCCCCGCTACCTGCCCCGGACCCGCCTACGCCGCCCGCTGGAGGCCACCGAGTCCAGCGGATGGGCGTTCTGCGGGCGCGCCGCGGCCGTCGACGCGGTCGTCTCCCACCTGACCGACGGGGCCGGGGAAGCCCTGTTCGTCACCGGGGCGGCCGGCTCGGGCAAGTCGGTGCTGCTCGACTGGATCCACACCGGCTCCCGCGGCGGCAGGCCGCTGCCGTCCGGCCCCGGCGCCCCCGGACCCGCCCCGCGGAACTGCCTCGACACCCTGGTGGACGTCCGCGGGACGACCCTCGACGGCGTGCTGTGGAAGCTGGACGCCCAGTACCCGGTGCACGACTCCGACGAACTCACCGCCCAGACCCTGCTCGACGCCGTCGCCCGCGCGGCCGAGCAGCGGCCCCTCCGGCTGTGCTTCGACTCCCTGGACGCCGCCCGCGACCCCCACGAGCTGTACGCCACCCTGCTGGCCCCGCTGGCCGCCCTGGACAACGTGGGCGTCGTGCTCGCCGGCAGCAGCGTCCCGTCCGGCTTCACCGGCCGCGTGGCCGACCTCGCCGGGCCCGAGTTCTTCGCCGCACAGGACGTCGCCGCGCTCGTCGCCCACGTGCTGCGCCACCGCGCCGGCACCCGGTGGGGGCACGAGAACCAGCAGACGGTCGACGACATCGCGCACAAGACGGCACAGGCGGCCGGCCGGTCCTGGCTGAGGGCGTATCTTTTCGCCGTGTCCTTCAGCTCCGAGGACCCGGCCGACGCGCGGCTGCAGGCCGACAAGACCACCGCGGACCTCTTCCTGGAGCAGCTCGGATCGCTCGCCGAGGACGAGGACGACCCGCGGTGGGCACCCGACCTGCTGCTCCCGGTGGCCCTCGCACAGGGTGAGGGCCTGCCCGCGGACGGACTGCTCTGGACGGCCGTGGCCGAGGCCGTGACCGGCCGGAGCGTGCCGCCCGCCGAACTGGCACTGCTGCAGGACAAGGCACGCGAGATCCTCGCTGCTCCGGAGGGCGGCATGCACGGACACGGCTGGCGGTTCCAGGGTTCCGCCCAGGCCGAATACCTCGTCCGCGACCGGGGGGAGGCCACCGCGCACGCGGCGTTCGTCGACGCCATGACCGGCCGGCTGCCCAGGCGCGCCTCGGACGACTCGCCCGACTGGACGGCCGCCGACCGCTACACCCGCGAGCACTTCGCCCACCACGCCCGGCTGGCCGGACTGCTGCGCGGCTACCTCGACGACCCCGAGTTCCTGCTGATGATGAACGCCGAGGCCCTGCACCGGGCGCTGACGCTCACCCAGGAGGACGCCCGGGACCCGGTCGCCCACGTCCGCCGGCTCTGCACGGAGCTGCGCCGCGCGGACCGCACCGACGGCAACACCCTGTCCCGGGTGGCCCTGCTCGCACAGGTGCACGGGCTCTCCGGCCTCGCCCGGCGGGCCGCCGAAGCGGCCAACGGCTGGCAGCCCTCGCTCACCTACCGACAGGGCCCGGTCCGCACCGTGCACTGCCTGCCCGGCGGAGGCGAGGTCCTGCTCGACGACGAGGGCGACGTGCAGCTGCGCACCGGCACCGCCTGGCGGAGCGTCGGCCTGCCGCTGCGCCGCGGCGTGGTCACGACCACCTCGCTGATCGACGCGGGCGGCCCCGCCCTGTTCGCGGGGGAGGTCACCGGCCGCGCCTGGGTCCAGCGCCTCGATCAGCCCGACGCGTGCCAGGTCTTCGACGACCTGGAGCTCGACTGCGAACTCGTCGCCTGCCGACTGACGGAGGCAGGCCTGCTGTTCGCGGGCACCGAGGGCTGGCAGTGGCGTGCGGACGGCACCACCGGCCCCGTCGTCCCCCGGCGCGACCTGCGCCTGGGCGGGGCCACGGCCGCGGTCGCGGACGGCGTGCCGCACGTCGCCGCGCGCACCGCGCGGGAGGTCTGCGTCTGGCGCGCCGACGGCACCTTCCTGCACAGCTACCGGCCCGACCAGAGACGGGCCCTCACCGCCATCGCCTCCGACCACGAGGGCGTCTACACCGGCGCCGGCGACGGCACCGTGCAGTGGACGTCCTGGGACGGCGCCTGGACCGAGGACGTCACCCGGCACGGCAGCCCGGTCGCCCAGCTCCGCGTGCACGCCGACGCCGACGGCCCGCTGCTGGTCAGCGCGGGCAGCAAGGGCGACATCCGGCTGACCCCGCTCCCCGGCAGCACCGGGACACCGTACGAAGTGGTCCTCGGGCTGAACGTCAGCTCCGTGGACGTCGACAGCTCCGCGGACATCGGCGCGCAGCAGCGGCTCGTCGTCGGCACCAGCGCGGGCGTGGTCCGTATCGCCCGCTGAACAGCAAGCGGCGCGCCCCCGGGCACGCCGACCGAGGGAGGACACACCGTGACCGTCGCGGACGCCGCAACGCACCCCTTACAGCGGGAGAGCGCCCTGGAGTACGAACTGCGCATGGCGCTGCACGCCCTGGCGCGCGCCGTCGAGCAGAGGCCGGCCGACGCCGGCCGCGTCGAGCAGCTGCTCCGCACCGTCATCGACCTCGGCCGGCGCACCCTGCGCACCGCGGCCCTTCCCGAACGCCCCTTCGAGTACGCCGCGCCCCGGCCGCTCGGAGCGGGCGCCCTCCTCGCCGAGTACCTCGACGGCGGCAACACCCCGCTCACCTCGCTCGTGCGGCGGCTGGACCCGGGACTCCTCACGGAACTGGCCGAGCTCGTCACCGCCGCCGAGACACCCCCCGCCCCGGCCGCCACCGTGCCGGGCGCCCGCTCCGCGGTGAGCGCCGACGAGGTCCCGCTGCTCATGGACCCCCTCGACGACTGGTACGCCGTCGCCCGCGCCACCGTACGCTTCACCACCCCCGCGCCCCCGGCGACCCCCGCGCCCCCGGCGACCCCCGTGACCCCCGCGCCCCCGGCGACCTCCGCGCCCGCCGCCCCCGCCCCCGCCCCCGCCCCCGCCCGCGACGGCGCCGAGCGCGCGGTCCGCACCGCCTGGACCGTGCTGCCGTCCTCCGTGGGAGCCGAGGTGGAGCGCGGGCTCGACGCCGCGCGCCGGCTCGTGGACGACGTCGGCCGGGCCCAGCCGCCCGCCGTCCACGCCTGGGTCGACGTCCGCGGGGCGGTGCCTCCCTCGCAGGTCGCCCCGCACGCCTGCGCCGCCGCCGTGGCCCTCACCTACCTGGCCCGTCAGGGCGACCTGCCCACCCCCGCCCAACTCGGCGTGCTGCCCCTGGCCGGCTGCACCGACGACGGCGACTGGACCCCGTACGACCGGGCCGGCCGGACCGCCGCCGCGGCCGCCGCGGCCGGGCTGCGCCGCCTGTGGCGCGAGGAGGGCGGCTGGTGGCTGGAGACCGGCACCGGCACCGGGCACGACCCCGCCCCCGGCCTGGAGGGCGCCGCCCGCCTGCTGTGGGGCGAGCGCTGGGAGCGGACCCGCCGCGGCTGGGCGCGCGAGACCCTCGACACCCACCAGTGGAGCCTGCTGCACAGCACCGGCGGCGACGACCCCTGGCTGCGCGGCGACGGCACCCGCCTCGTCGACCTCGACCAGGCGGCCTTCCTCGCCGCCCACTTCCGCAGGTGGAACACCGCCCGCGTCATCCAGTCGGGCACCGAGAACAGCGGCAAGAGCGTGTGCGCGCGGCAGCTCGTCACCACACTGGAGCGGCTCCAGTGGCAGACCGTCGTCGTCGCGCCGCGACAGCGCCACCTGCCCACCGACGGCAGCCTGCCCGGCATCGTCCGGGCCGCCCTGATCGACGCCGGCACCGCCCCCGGCCGCCCCACCCTCGTCGTCCTGGAGGACCTCCAGCCGCTCAACGACGGCCGCGTCGGCGAGGCCCTGGAGTCCCTCGGCGAGCTCGACGTCGGCGTCCTGGCCCTCACCCGCTACGTCGACGGCGCCACCAGCAACTGGGAGAGCAACGGCGTCCTCCACTACATGACGCCGCTGGCCGCCGAGGAGATCCCCGGCTTCGCCCGCCGCCTGCTGCGCACCCACCCCGACGTGTACCGGGCATCCGGCGGAGAGGCCGCCGTCACCGTCGCCACGGACGCGGCCCAGGGTGACCTGAGCGTTCTCACCTGGCTGCTGCGCGACGGCGTGGGCGCCGTCCCCGGCCCCGAGACCGGACGCCGGGACGCCGCCGTCCGCGTGCTGCGCGGCCAGGCCGAACAGGCCTGCGCCGGCCTCCCCGAGGAGGCCCGGGCCGCGGTGTGCCGGCTGGCCGCGGTGTCCATGATGGACGACGGCGTGCCCACCGCCCACCTGGCCGCCGTGCCCGCGGAGACGCTCACCGCACTCCGCGTCGTCGAGTTCCGCGGCCTGACCCGCATCCCCAGCGAGATCCGCGCCCGCGCCGTCCTGGACTGCGTGAACACGGACGCCGCGTCCGGCCCGCTCCCGCACGCCGAGCGCTACATCGTCGACGTGCTGCGCGAGGACGACGGCCATGAACGCGTGGCCGCCCTGCTCGCCAACCGCGCCGCCTACGCGCCCGACCATCTCGTCGAGCTGCTGGCGCGCGACCCGGTCCGGCAGGCCCTCACCGACTGGGCCGCCGCGGCACCCGCGCCCACCGCACTGCGCCTGCTGCGGCTGTGCGCACGGCAGGGCGATCCCGCCTGGATCGGCGCCGCCCTGCCCGCCGTCGTGACCCGCGTCCCCGGCACGCCCGCTCTGACCGTCCGCGACCTCACCACGGCGCTGAAGTCGCTGTGGGACCACCAGTACCAGATGCCCGGCACCGAGATAGCCGACCTGCTCACCTGGACCGGCCGCGACGGCCTCGACGCCGTCCTCGCCCGCCCGGCCACCGTCCGCGACCGCTACCAGCTGGCCCGCGCGCTGCTCCGGCTCGCCGGCGAGGACACCACCCCCGTCGGCACCGTCTGCGACTGGCTGCGCGACCGCGCCGACGCCCTGGTCCAGGGAGCCGACCCACGGCGGGCCGGGGACCTCATCCACATCCGCAGGCTCGACGAACTCATCCACCGCTGGTCCCGCGAGGCGGCGGGCCCCAGCCCCGAACTCGGCACCCAGCTCCGCCCGCTGGAGAGGCCGGCCGTGTGGATCCTGGACCACAACAAGCCCACCCGCGAGAGCCGGCTCGCGACCGTCCTCGCCTGGATGTCCCTGTATCTGCACTACCGCGCCGCCGACGACTGGGACGACCTCATCCGGGAGTACGAGGGCCCGCTCAAGGCGGGTCTGGCGCACGCCGACGCGATCCAGATCAGCAGCGCCCTGCACGACCTGGCCCGCAACAACCGCGGCCTGTGCAACCGGCTGCTGAACAACCTCCAGCCCGGCAGGGCGCTGGCCCGGGTGCTGCGCGCCGCCACCCCGGCCGAGGCGGCGATCCTCATCGCCACCGTCCGCAACATCCACGGCGCCACCATCAAGGGCCTGCTCTACCGGGGTGCCGCCGGAGGCAGCCCCACCGCCGACCCCGACCTCGCCCGGGACCTCGCCCGGTCCATCGCCCAGCTCCGGGACGGACGCGGCGCGGGCATGCTCCTGAGCAGCGTGGCCAAGGCCGACGACCTGTACTGCGACACCCGCGAGGGGTTCGGCCACCGCCTGGCCGCGGAACTCGGCCCGCAGTTCGCCCGCGACCTGATGCGGCACGAGCGCCGCCCCGCGGTCATCTACTACTTCCTGCGCGGCCTGTGGGAGGCGGGCGCCGACTACCGAGACGAACTGGAGGAGCAGGCCCTGGACCTGGTCGTCACCAGCATCCAGTCCCAGCGGGGCACGGCCCGCCCGTGGGGGCCCCGCCTCGGCATGCTGCTGATCGAGGACGACTACTTCGGACAGCGGTTCCTGGAGCGGCTCGCGCAGCGCCTGGAGACGCGACTGCTCGTCGACCGGATGCGCAACCCCGTCCTCGACCCGGAGAGCATGGTCCACACCCACCGCCTGGCGCTCGCCCTCGACCCCGGCATCGGGCGGGAGTTCGCCCGCCGGGTGGAGCTCGACCGGGCCGTCGGCGGGCAGACGCAGCGCAGCGCCGGCGACACGGCGCAGAAGCTCCAGGTGATGGCGAGCACCCTGCGGGCGGGCGGCCGGCGCGAGGCGGCCACCCTGGTGCTCCGGGCCTTCCGGGAGCAGAACCCCCAGTGGGACTGGACCCGCAACCTGCGTGCCGTACGCGGCATCGGTGCCTTCACCACCGCGCTCGGCCAGCTGCGCAAGCTCGCCCCCGGCGAGGCGGCCACCGCCGTGCAGGCGCTCGGCGTCCCGCAGGGCGACGAGGAGATCTCGCACCTGACGGACCTGGTGATCCGCAGCGTGGTCCATCCGCCGATGGCCGCCGACCTGCTCAGCGCCCTGGAACGCTGCGAACGCGGCCTGGGCCGGAGGGAACTGGCCTCGCTGCGCGATGTGCGGGGCAACCGCTGGGCCACCTTCACCGAGATCTTCAAGTTCGGCCAGGACCCCATCACCCAGGGGGACGTGGGCCGCAAGCTGGCCCGGCTCGGCGTGATGCCCGCCACCGAACCCCGCACCTGGATGCGGACCCTGGTCACCGACGTGTGGCAGTCCACCATGCCGCTGCTGGCCAGCCCCCGGGCGATCACGGAGATCCTGCTGCTCGGCTACACCTGGCGGCCGCAGTGGGGCGAGCAGCTCGCCGAGACCGTCGACGCCCGCCGACTCCTGCGGCGGCTGGGCGGGCACATGCGAGCCGACCTCAGGGAACTGCCCTCCCTGCTGACCGGCCTGCGGCT
Source organism: Streptomyces sp. B8-7 (assembly GCF_058833805.1). Classification (NCBI taxonomy): domain Bacteria; kingdom Bacillati; phylum Actinomycetota; class Actinomycetes; order Kitasatosporales; family Streptomycetaceae; genus Streptomyces; species Streptomyces sp. B8-7. The sequence continues at coordinate 193,969 of NZ_JBYRRL010000002.1, forward strand.
GACCCGGCGCGACGACATCGTCGAGGAGATCGTCCGCGAACTCCTCGGCATCGAACCCGACCGGATCGTGGAGTCGATCGGTCTCAACGACTCCGCCCGGCTGCTGAAGTCCCTGCGCCACGCCGGGCAGTCGGCGGACTTCCTGCTGCCGGCCACGGGGCGGCTCCTGGACCGCACCCTGCGCCGGCCGCTGGCGGTCGACGCCGAGAAGCACTGGACGGACATCGGCTGGGCCGCGCAGGCCCTCGCCGACTGCGGCGGGCAGAGCTGGCTGCCGGTCACCGAGCCCGTGCTGCGGCCCAACACCGTCGCCTACCCCGCCGCCGTCGCCTGGGCGGCCACCTGGCTGCCCGACACCGAGTGGTCCACCGCCGCGGCCGGCGAGGCGCTCGACTCCTTCGCCCGCGAAGGCAGCACCCACTGGCACGCCCGGGACATCTGCACGGCCCTCGTCGCGGCGGCCCGGCGGGGAGGCATCCCGGACGGGGAACCGCTCGCCACGGACTGGCTGACCGCGACCGACGCCGGCCCGGAGCTGATCACCCTGCTGTGCCGCGAGGCGGACCGCACGCCGGCCGTCGCCGCGCACCTCAGGGCGCCGAACGTCGCCGGACGGCTGCGCGGGCTGGTGAAGGCCCCGGGCGTGTCCACGCACACCTGCTACGAGGAACTGCGCGCCGCCGTCCGGCGCCTGTGCCCGCCGCCCCCCGGGCCGACCCCCGGACCGCGTCCGGGCCTGGGGCTGTGAGCGCGCCGCCGCGCGGGCGGGTCCGCCCGTCGGCGCGGCGGCGCGACGGTCCTCCCGCGGGGCGGGCCCGACCGGTCCGCCTCGTCGGGTCCGCCCGGTCCGCCTCGTCGGGTCCGCCCGGTCGCCCACCGTGTCGTTGTTGGGCCGAACGGGTGACATGGCGTAAGAATTGGCTGGTGCAGGAGATGAACGCGAGTCGGATCGGGGGGAGCCGGTGAACAGCCACGACGTCACCGATGAACAGTGGGAGGGGCTCGCCCAGGTCGTGCCGCTGCGTGGCCGTGACGCCTGGCCGTCGTCGGTGGGCCACCGCTCCCTGCCGGACGCGGAGACCGAGACCCGGCGCCGCTTCGTGGTGCTGCGGGTCAACGTCTTCGCGGACGCCCGCGAGGTGGCCGAGACGCTGATGGCGGGCATCCCGGTGCTGCTGGACCTCACCGGAGCCGAAGGCGACGTCGCCAAGCGGGTCCTGGACTTCAGCACCGGCGTCGTCTTCGGTCTCGCCAGCGGGATGCACCGGGTGGACCGCAACGTCTTCCTGCTGACCCCGCCCGGCACGGAGGTCCGGGGCCTGATCGAGAGTGCGACGATGCCCGGCGTGTGACCCCTCCCGGCCCGGCGGGCCGGGCGTGCCGGTGGTGCGGCCCGGAGCGCGGGGACGCGGTGTGCCGGGCAGGCGGCAGGGGACAGGTGCGTGGCGGAGGCGGGCCGGCGGGCCTCGGACGGCCGGTGGGGGAGGCGCGGCGTGCGGTCGCCCGATCGTAGGAAGGCCGCTCCGGTGGAACGGTTCGCCTGAACACGGCGCCGTACCGTCCGGACATGGCCGTACCTTCTGGGTCCCCTTCCGCCGCGCCGTCCCGCACCGCACGCCCCGAGACCGTCCCGGCGCCGCGCGCGGCACCTGCCGAACCCGCCCCGCCCGTGCCCGCCCCGCCCGTGCCCGCCTCACCCCGGCCCGGGCCGGCCGACGGCGCCGCCGCCCGGCCCCGGCTCACCGAGCTGCGGCTGTCGGCGTTCGCCGGGCACCGGCGGGCCGGGTTTCCGCTCGGGCCGTTCACCCTGTTCGCAGGGGGCAGCGGCAGCGGGAAGACCACCGCGCTCAGGGCGTACGAGGCCCTCGCCCGGCTCGCCGGAGGGGCCGGGCTGTACGAGGTGTTCCCCGACCCCGGGGCCTGCGTACCGGATCGGGCCCGGCCCGACGCCCAGGGCCGCCGCGGCTTCCGCATCGGCTGCACGGCCGACGGCCCGCAGGGCCCGGTCCGGCTCGACCTCGCCGTCCAGGCCGAGCCCGACCTGCGCATCGTGGGAGAGCGGCTGACCTCGGACGGGGTCGTGCTGCTGCAGACGGCGCTGTGCGACCCCGGCAGGCCCGTCGTGCACGCCGCGTGGCACACCGCCGGGAACGCCCCCGTCACCCGTGCCCCGCTGCCCGACGACCGGCTCGCCACCGCGCTGCTCCCGCTGCGCGTCTCGGGCCGCACCGACGGGCAGCGGCGGGTGCTCGCCGCCGCCGAGCAGATGGTGGTCGCGCTGCGCTCGGTCTTCGCCTGCGACCCACGGCCCGACACCATGCGCGAGCCGGTGCCGGCCGGCTCCGGTCGGCTGCACCCCGGCTGCGGCAATCTCGCCGACGTGCTCCGGCGCACCCGCGCCGAGTGTGCCCGGCGGCACGCCCGGCTCGTCGCCGCCGCGGGAGCCGGCTGTGCGGGCCCCGTGCTGGACGTGGTCGCCGAACCCGTCGGACGCGGCACGGTCCGGGCCCTGCTGGACCGGGGCGGCGGGCCGCGCACGGAGTTCGGCCGGCTCGGCGACGGCGAACTGCGCTTTCTCGCCCTTGCCCTGGTCCTGCTCACCGGCCCCGGCGTCCTCGACGTCGACACGCCGGGAGAGGTGCCCGACGCGATGCGGGCGCTCACCGTGCTCGCGGACGGGTTCGACCGGGCGCTCGACCCCCGGCAGCGGGCGGAACTGGCCTCGCTGGCCGGGCGCATGGCGGAGCCGGGTCACATCCGGTGCGTCGGCGCGGTCGCCGACGCCTCGTGGGCGGCCGGGACACCGGGCCTGACCGTGGTACACCTGGACGGATGACAGAAGACCGGCGGCCGCTGGACGTGGCCGGACTCCAGCGCAGGCTCACCGGGTTCGCGGCCGCTCGCCGCTGGGAGCCGTACCACACCCCCAAGAACCTGGCCTCCGCGCTGAGCGTGGAGGCGTCGGAACTGCTGGAGATCTTCCAGTGGCTGACACCCGAGGAGTCGGCCCGGGTGATGGACGACCCCGCGACCGCGCACCGCGTCAGCGACGAGGTGGCGGACGTACTGGCCTATCTGCTCCAGTTCTGCGCCGTGCTGGGGGTCGATCCGCTGGCGGCTCTCGACGCCAAGATCGACCGCAACGAGGAGCGTTTCCCGGCCCCTTGAAGACGCTGAAGACTCAACTCCACTTTCACTCAGTGTAGTTGAAAGAGGGATCGCAGCCGAATCGTTGTCCGCAGATTTCCGCCTTCCTCTGGCTTTTCGTTCCAGACGCCCTCACTCTGGGTAGTGAACAAGGGAGTTCGGGCGGACGCGCGGCGGAGCGCGTCCGGACAGAACGGGGGCAGCCCATGGACGCGGTGCGGCTCATCCTGACGAGCAGACGGGCCCTGGCGGGGTGCGGCGAGGTGCGCCAGATCATGGTGGAGGTGTGGCAGGCCCAGTCGCTGGCCCAGGCCATCGGCAGCCGGCTGGCGGTCTTCGGCCCGCCCCGGCTCAGAGGCGAGGCGCTCGGCCTGACCGAACTGGCGGGCCGCGGGTGCGGCGTCCTCGGCGAACCCGGCCTCGGCCCGGGCGAACTGCGCGCCGCGCAGCTCACCGAGCTCGGCGACGCCCGCCAGGCCCTGCTCGGCCTGGGCAGCCTCCTCGGCGAGGTGGGCATGGCCCTGGTGGGGGTGGCCAGCGCCAGTGCCGACGAGGGCACCTACTGGCAGTGTGTGGAGGCCATCGACGCGGCGGACGAGTCCCGGGACCGGGTCCTGGAGATGCTCAGACGGCTCGCGGACGGCGAGGAGGCGCTGGCCGCCGCGCCCCGCGGCGCGGGACGGTGAGGGCCCGCCGCACCGCACGGCCGGGCCGCCGCGCGCCCCGGCCCGCCTGCCCGCGGCACCGGACTCCGACCGGAGGGTGCGCACCACGTCACCCGCGCGTCCCCCCGCACCGCGCGCCAGGCCCCGCCCGCCAGGCCCCGTGCGGCCGCGGAATCCCGCCGCGGGCCGGCGGGAGCACCCCCCGTTCTCCCACCCCGGGTGCGGATGACGGCACCGTGCCGCCCCGGGCCGTGTCGCTCCGGGTCGTGTCGCTCCGGGCCGTGCCGCTGCGGGTCGTGCCACCCCGGAGCGGGCCTCACTCCACCGGCGCCGGCCCCTCGCCGCCCGGTACCGGCCCCGAGGCCTGGAGATCCGCATCGAGTGCGGAGAGATCCGCGTTCAACGCCGCCATGAGCTCCTCCATCTGCTGAAGCAACCCCTTCGGCACGGCTTCCTCGGACATCGACGGCCTCCCGGCCCTGCGCACGCGACCGGACGTTCCGGCCTGCTCCGCCCAGCCAACGATCACCACGACACCGGGTCACTGGCGGGCCACGGCGTTCCACAGCCCGGGTGACAGGAGGGCAGGATGGGGGCATGGACTTGCGCATCTTCACCGAGCCCCAGCAGGGCGCCACCTACGACACGCTCCTCACCGTGGCCAAGGCCACCGAAGACCTGGGCTTCGACGCCTTCTTCCGCTCCGACCACTACCTCGCCATGGGTTCCGGGGACGGCCTTCCCGGCCCCACCGACGCCTGGATCACCCTCGCCGGCCTGGCCCGCGAGACCCGGCGGATCCGGCTCGGCACCCTGATGACCGCCGCCACGTTCCGGCTGCCGGGCGTGCTCGCCGTCCAGGTCGCCCAGGTCGACCAGATGTCCGGCGGACGCATCGAACTCGGCCTCGGCGCGGGCTGGTTCGAGCAGGAGCACACCGCCTACGGCATCCCCTTCCCGAAGGAGAGGTTCGGCCGGCTGGAGGAGCAGCTGGAGATCGTCACCGGACTGTGGGCCACGCCGCAGGACAAGACGTACGACTTCCACGGCACCTACTACGACCTCACCGACTCGCCCGCCCTGCCCAAGCCCGCCCAGGACAGGGTGCCGGTCCTCATCGGCGGTCACGGCGCGGCCCGAACGCCGCGGCTGGCCGCCCGGTTCGCGGACGAGTTCAACATGCCGTTCGCCTCCGCCGAGGACAGCGCCCGCCAGTTCACCCGGGTCCGCACCGCCGCCCAGGCCGCCGGCCGCCCGGCCGACGACCTGGTCCTCTCCAACGCCCTCGTCGTCTGCGTCGGCAGGGACGACGCGGAGGTCGCCCGCCGTGCCGCCGCGATCGGCCGCGACGTCGACGAGCTGAAGGCCAACGGCCTGGCCGGCTCCCCGGCGGAGGTCGTCGACAAGATCGGCCGGTACGCCGCCGTCGGCTCCACGCGCCTGTACCTCCAGGTGCTCGACCTGCACGACCTGGACCACCTGGAACTGATCTCCGCCCAGGTGCGGCCGCAGCTGGCCCGACAAGCGCCCGAATAAGCGAAGGCGCCGGTCACAGGCGGTGTGCGAGAGTGGGACCGGCGTCCGGCCGGGCCCCCGGGGAGCACCACGTACCGGGGGCTCCGGCACGCCGAGACCCCCCTGTCCACCGGCCGGAGAGGCCCCGCCCGTGTTTCTGACGATCACGACCACCGGAACCACCGAACGCCCCGCCACCGACCTCGGTTTCCTGCTGCACAAGCACCCGGACAAGGCGCAGGCGTTCTCCACCTCGCACGGCACGGCCCACGTCCTCTACCCCGAGGCGCGGCCCGAGCGCTGCACGGCGGCCCTGCTGCTGGAGGTCGATCCGGTGGCCCTGGTCCGCAAGGGCAGGGGACGCGGCCCGGCCCCCGACACGGCGCTCGCCCAGTACGTCAACGACCGCCCCTACGCGGCGTCCTCGCTGCTCGCGGTCGCCCTCGGCGGGGTCTTCTCCAGCGCCCTGCGAGGCGTCTGCCGGGCGCGGCCCGAGCTGCCCGGGGAGCCGCGCCCGCTGACCGTCGACGTGCCCGCGCTGCCCGCCCGCGGCGGACCCGCCCTGGTGCGGCGCCTGTTCGAGCCGCTGGGCTGGGCGGTCACCGCCGAACCGGTCGCCCTGGACGCCGAGTTCCCCGAGTGGGGCGAGTCGCGCTACGTCCACCTGGTGCTGGAGTCCCGGGCGCTGACCGTGGCCGAGGCGCTGCGGCACCTGTACGTGCTGCTGCCGGTGCTCGACGACGCCAAGCACTACTGGGTCGCCCCGGACGAGGTCGACAAGCTGCTGCGGGTCGGCGAGGACTGGCTGCCCGGCCACCCCGAGCACCGGCTGATCACCAGCCGCTACCTCGCCCGCCGCTGGTCGCTGACCCGGCAGGCGCTGGAACGGCTGGAGCTGGTGCGGCTGGCCGAGGCCGACGACAGCGAGGTCGAGGACCTCGACAACGCCGTCACGGCGGAGACCGGGGACGCCGTGGAGGCCGTGGAGGCCGGGGAGTCCGGGGCCGAGGAGCGGCCGGCCTCGCTCGCCGTGCGGCGGCGGGAGGCGATCCTGGCCGCGCTGCGGGCCGCGGGCGCCGCCCGGGTGCTCGACCTCGGCTGCGGACAGGGCCAGTTGGTGCAGGCCCTGCTGAAGGACCCGCGCCACACCGAGATCGTCGCCGTGGACGTCTCGATGCGCGCGCTGGCCATCGCCGCCCGGCGGCTGAAGCTGGACCGGCTGGGCGAACGGCAGGCCTCCCGGGTCCGGCTGCTCCAGGGTTCGCTCGCCTACACCGACCGCCGCCTCGCGGGTTACGACGCCGCGGTGCTCAGCGAGGTCGTCGAGCACGTCGACCCGCCCCGGCTGCCCGCCCTGGAGTACGCCGTGTTCGGCGCGGCCCGGCCGGGAACCGTCCTGGTGACGACGCCGAACGCCGAGTACAACGTGCGCTGGGAGTCCCTGCCGGCCGGGCGGCTGCGCCATGGCGACCACCGGTTCGAGTGGACCCGTGAGGAGTTCCGCCGCTGGGCCGGGACGGTGGCCGAACGGCACGGCTACGGCGTGGAGTTCGTCCCCGTCGGGCCCGAGGACCCTCAGGTGGGGCCGCCCACCCAGATGGCCGTCTTCCGCCTCGCCGACCGCGCCGCGTCCGGCTGTGGAGACACCCCCGCCGACCGCACCACCGGCGACGCCGAGGGCGGCACCGCCGCCACCGCCGTCACCGGTGGCACCCGCGACACCCCCGACACCGACACCCGCACCGACACCCGCACCACCGGCGGCATCCGCACCACCGGCAAGGAGGAGGACGCATGACCGAGACCGAAGGGCGCACCCTGCCCGTCACCGACCTCTGCCTGGTCGTCCTGGTGGGCGCGTCCGGCTCCGGCAAGTCCACCTTCGCCCGGCGTCACTTCACACCGACCGAGGTGATCTCCTCGGACTTCTGCCGGGGCCTGGTCGCCGACGACGAGAACGACCAGAGCGCCAGCAAGGACGCCTTCGACGTCCTGCACCACATCGCGGGCAAGCGTCTCGCGGCGGGCCGGCGCACCGTTGTCGACGCCACCAGCGTCCAGCCCGAGGCCCGCAAGCAGCTGATCGCCCTCGCCCGGGAGCACGACGTGCTGCCCGTCGCCATCGTGCTGGACGTGCCGGAGGAGGTGTGCGCCGAGCGCAACGCGGGCCGCGCGGGCCGCGCCGACATGCCACGCCGGGTCATCCAGCGGCACATCCGTGAACTCCGGCGCTCGCTGCGCCACCTGGAGCGTGAGGGCTTCCGCAGGGTGCACGTCCTGCGCGGCGCCGAGGAGGTCGAGCGGGCCCGGGTCGTCACCGAGAAGCGCTTCAACGACCTCACCCACCTCACCGGCCCGTTCGACATCATCGGCGACGTCCACGGCTGCTCCGCCGAACTGGAGTCGCTGCTTGCCGAGCTGGGCTACGCCGACGGCGCGCACCCCGAGGGACGTACCGCCGTCTTCGTCGGTGACCTCGTCGACCGCGGACCCGACAGTCCCGGCGTGCTGCGGAGGGTGATGGGCATGGTCAGGGCCGGCAGCGCACTGTGCGTGCCGGGCAACCACGAGAACAAGTACGGCCGCCACCTCAAGGGCCGCCGGGTGCGGCCCACCCACGGGCTCGCCGAGACCATCGAGCAGATGGCGGGCGAGAGCGAGGGGTTCCGCGCCGAGGTGCGGGAGTTCATCGACGGGCTGGTGAGCCACTACGTCCTCGACGGCGGACGCCTGGTGGTCTGCCACGCCGGTCTGCCGGAGAAGTACCACGGCCGCACCTCGGGCCGGGTGCGCTCGCACGCGCTGTACGGCGAGACGACGGGGGAGACCGACGAGTTCGGGCTGCCGGTGCGCTACCCGTGGGCGGAGGACTACCGGGGCCGCGCGGCCGTCGTCTACGGGCACACGCCCGTCCCGGAGGCCACCTGGCTCAACAACACCATCTGCCTGGACACCGGCGCGGTCTTCGGCGGCAGGCTGACCGCACTGCGCTGGCCGGAGCGGGAGCTGGTCGGCGTACCGGCGCGGAAGGTCTGGTACGAGCCCGCCCGGCCGCTGCGCTCCGAGGCGCCCGGCGGGCACGACGGCCGGCCGCTGGACCTGGCGGACGTGCACGGCCGGCGGACCGTGGAGACCCGGTACCAGGGGCGGATCACCGTCCGCGAGGAGAACGCGGCCGCGGCCCTGGAGGTCATGAGCCGCTTCGCGGTCGACCCGCGGCTGCTGCCCTACCTGCCGCCGACCATGGCGCCGGCGCCGGCCTCGCAGCGGGAGGGATACCTGGAGCACCCCGTGGAGGCCTTCGCGCAGTACGCGCAGGACGGCGTCGAGCGGGTGGTGTGCGAGGAGAAGCACATGGGCTCGCGCGCGGTGGCGCTGGTGTGCCGGGACGCGGCGACGGCGCGGAAGCGGTTCGGCCTGCCCGAGTCCTCCTCCGCGGGCGGACCGGCTCCGGCCGGCTCCCTCTACACGCGGACCGGGCGGCCCTTCTTCGACGACGCGGCGGTGACCGGGGCGGTCCTCGGGCGGCTGCGCGCGGCGATCGGCGCGGCCGGCCTGTGGGACGAGCTGGAGACCGACTGGCTGCTGCTGGACGCCGAGCTGATGCCGTGGTCGCTGAAGGCGTCGGGGCTGCTGCGCTCGCAGTACGCGGCCGTCGGTGCCGCCTCCGGCGCCGTCCTCCCGGGTGCCGTGGCCGCCCTGGAGGCGGCGGCGGCACGCGGCGTGCAGGTGGCGGGGCTGCTGGAGCGGCAGCGGGAGCGGGCCGCGGACGCGGCCGCGTTCACCGCCGCCTACCGCCGCTACTGCTGGACCACCGACGGCCTGGACGGGGTCCGCCTGGCTCCGTTCCAGATCCTCGCCTCCCGCGGGCGCAGCCTGGCCCGTCTGCCGCACGACCGCCAGCTCGCGCTGCTGGACCGGCTGGTGGAGCACGACGGCACCGGCCTGCTGCAGACCACCCGGCGGCTCTACGTCGACACCGGCGACCCCGGCTCCGTGGGCGCGGGCGTCGACTGGTGGCTGGAGATGACCGGACGCGGCGGCGAGGGCATGGTCGTCAAGCCGGTGGGCGCCGTGGTCCGCGACGAGCGGGGACGGCTGGTGCAGCCCGGCGTCAAGGTCCGGGGCCGGGAGTACCTGCGCATCATCTACGGTCCCGAGTACGCCCGCCCCGGCCGGCTCACCCGGCTGCGCCGCCGCTCCCTGCAGCACAAGCGGTCCCTCGCGCTGCGCGAGTACGCCCTCGGCCTGGAGGCCCTGGACCGGCTGGCCGCGGACGAACCGCTGTGGCGGGTGCACGAGGTGGTGTTCGGTGTGCTGGCGCTGGAGTCGGAGCCGGTGGACCCGCGGCTCTGACCGCGGCCGTGGCGTGTGGCCGCGGCGTGTGGCGGGAGCGGTCCCCGCGCCCGCCGCACCCTCGTTGTCGTCGTGAGGACGAGAACCGGGGGGCGGCGAACAGGAGACCGCGGAAACGGACGAGAAGCGGGTGAACCCGGCCGGCGGTGGTCAGGATGGAGTCATGGGACTCCATGTCGACTCCGAGGCCGGGCGGCTCCGTCGCGTCATCCTGCACCGGCCGGATCTAGAGCTCAAGAGGCTCACCCCCAGCAACAAGGACACCCTGCTCTTCGACGACGTGCTGTGGGTGCGCCGGGCGCGCGCCGAGCACGACGGGTTCGCGGACGTGCTGCGCGACCGCGGGGTCGCCGTGCACCTCTTCGGGGACCTGCTCGCCGAGGCCATGGCGGTCCCCGCGGCTCGCGCCCTCGTCCTGGACCGGGTGTTCGACGAGAAGGAGTACGGCCCGCTGGCCACCGACCACCTGCGGTCGGTGTTCGAGTCGCTGCCCGCCCCGGAGCTCGCCGAGGCCCTGGTGGGCGGGATGACCAAGCGGGAGTTCCTGGCGGCGCACGCCGAGCCCGTCTCCGTGCGCTTCCACGTCATGGACCTCGACGACTTCCTGCTGGACCCGTTGCCCAACCACCTCTTCACCCGGGACACCTCCGCCTGGATCTACGACGGTGTGTCCATCAACGCGATGCGGTGGCCGGCCCGGCAGCGTGAGACGGTGCACTTCGAGGCGATCTACCGGCACCACCCGCTCTTCCGCGAGGAGGCCTTCCACGTCTGGTCCGAGGGGCAGGCCGACTACCCGTCCACCATCGAGGGCGGCGACGTGCTGGTCATCGGCAGCGGCGCGGTCCTCATCGGCATGAGCGAGCGCACCACCCCGCAGGCCGTCGAGATGCTCGCGCACAAGCTGTTCGCGGCCGGCTCCGCCCGGACCATTGTGGCGCTCGACATGCCGAAGCGGCGTGCCCTGATGCACCTCGACACGGTGATGACCATGGTCGACCGGGACGTGTTCACCCAGTACGCCGGTCTGGGCATGCTGCGCTCCTACACCATCGAGCCCGGGGCGGGAGAGCGGGAGCTCAAGGTCACCGACCATCCGCCGGAGCACATGCACCGGGCGATCGCCGCCGCGCTCGGGCTGAGCGAGATCCGGGTGCTGACCGCCACGCAGGACGTGCACTCCGCCGAGCGGGAGCAGTGGGACGACGGCTGCAACGTGCTCGCCGTCGAGCCGGGCGTGGTCGTCGCCTACGAGCGCAACTCCACCACCAACACGCATCTGCGCAAGCAGGGCGTCGAGGTGATCGAGATCCCCGGCAGCGAACTCGGCCGGGGCCGGGGCGGGCCGCGCTGCATGAGCTGCCCGGTGGAGCGCGACGCCGTGTAGGGGCGCCCGGGGAGGCGTTCCGGGGCCGGCGCCCGGAGGGGCACCCGGGGTCTGTATAGAAATTCTAGGAGTCGTATAGTATTCCACGGTCCCTGTTCCCGTATCCCTGGAGCGCCCGCCATGGCGACTGCCCCGACCGCCCTCGCCGGGCGCCACGTCCTCAAGGAGCTGGACCTGACCGCGCAGGAGTTCCGCGGTCTGATCGGGCTGGCCTCCCAGCTGAAGGCGGAGAAGCGGGCGGGGGCCGAAGAGCGGCGGCTGACCGGCAAGAACATCGCCCTGATCTTCGAGAAGACCTCGACGCGCACCCGCTGCGCGTTCGAGGTGGCCGCCGCCGACCAGGGTGCCTTCACGACCTATCTCGACCCGGCGGGCTCCCAGATCGGGCACAAGGAGTCCGTGAAGGACACCGCCCGCGTCCTCGGCCGGATGTTCGACGGCATCCAGTACCGCGGGGACAGCCAGGCCAAGGTGGAGGAGCTGGCGGCACACGCCGGCGTGCCGGTGTACAACGGGCTCACCGACGACTGGCACCCCACCCAGATGCTCGCCGACGTGCTCACCATGACCGAGTACAGCCGCAAGCCGCTCGACGGGACCACCCTCGCCTACCTGGGCGACGCCCGCTTCAACATGGGGAACTCCTACCTGGTCACCGGCGCCCTGCTCGGCATGGACGTCCGCATCGTCGCGCCCCGGGCCTACTGGCCCGCCCGGGAGGTCGTCGACCGGGCGCGCGAGCTGGCCGCGGCCAGCGGGGCCCGGGTGACCCTCACCGAGTCCGTGGCGGACGGCGTCCGGGGGGCCGACTTCGTCGCCACCGACGTCTGGGTCTCCATGGGCGAGCCGAAGGCGGTCTGGGACGAGCGCATCGCCGCGCTCTCCCCGTACGCCGTGACCATGGACGTGCTGCGGGCCACCGGCAATCCGGACGTGAGGTTCCTGCACTGCCTGCCGGCCTTCCACGACCTGGGCACCACGGTCGGCCGCGAACTGTACGAGTCCCACGGCCTGACCTCGCTGGAGGTCACCGACGAGGTCTTCGAGTCGGCGCACTCGGTCGTCTTCGACGAGGCCGAGAACCGCATGCACACGATCAAGGCCCTGCTGGTGGCCACCCTGGCCGCCCCGGAACGGGCCGCCCGGGCCACCCTCTGACGGGGCCGCGCGGCCCCGCGCCCCCGAACGGGGCGCGGGGACCCTGCTGTCCGGCCACGGCGGCGCGGCCCGTCGCCGCCCGCTGCCCGGCGGCGCCGCTCCCGCCCGACGGCCGTCACGCCGGCCGAGCGCGTCGCTGAGGGGGCAGTGCGGGCAGGGTGAACCACACCGCCTTGCCGGACGAGGTGGGGCGGTGCCCGCAGGACGAGCTGAGGGCGCGGATCAGCAGCAGTCCCCGGCCGTGCTCCTGCCACGGGTCCGGCGCCTCGTCCGCGGCGTGGGCGAGATCGCCGGGCGGGGCCGGGTCGGGGTCGTGCACCTCGACCTGGCACGCGGTCGGCAGCAGCTCCACCACCAGCTCTATGGGCCTCGCTCCGGAGGTGTGCTCCACGGCGTTCGCCACCAGTTCGGCGGTCAGCAGCTCGGCGGTGTCACGGCAGGCGCCGTGTCCGCGTTCGGAGAGGGCCGTGCGGACCAGCGCGCGGGCCACCGGCACCGCCGCCGTGGAGTGCGGCAGCGCGATGCGCCAGGAGCCCGTCGGGCGGGACGGCAGGCCGTGCCCGCGTCCAGGAGGGTGGCCGGGCACCGGTGGGGAGTGGCGTTCGTGCAAGGCGAGTCCGTTCATGACGCAGGCCTGTCCCGAAGCGATCATCAGGCTGTCCTGCCTTCAACCTCAGGAATGGTACGGGGCCCCCGGCGGAGTCGCACGACGGGCGCCGTCCGGGGCCTTCGGCCCCGCTGCCCCGGGGCTACCCCGCGCCGCCGCCCGGCTCCCGCCGCCCTGCCCGCTGTTACGGGCCCGCGGGACAGCCGTCGGCGCCCGGTGACGGATGTGACATAACAGATGTGACATATATGACGTACATGACGTACATGACGTACATGACGCACAGGGCGCACTCGGCGGACCGGCAGAGGAGGCGCGCACGGGGTGTGTGGGGTGGGTGGGGTCTGTGAGGTGAGCGGGGCGAGAGGGGCGGAGCGGCAGGGGGGAGCGAGAGGGACGGAGCGGCAGGGGGGAGTGAGAGGGATGGAGCGAGAGGGACGGAGCGGGAGGGAGGAGCGAGAGGGGCGGAGTGGGTAGGGGGGAGCGAGAGGGACGGAGCGGCAGGGGGGGTGAGAGGGGCGGACGAGGCGGTCCCGGCGCGCACGGCAGGGTCGTGAACGGCGTGGACGGGCCGGATCCCCCCGGACCATCCTGTCGTGCCATCGTGACGACAGTCAGGAATCGGTGATAACTTCGAGGCGTCGAGCCCCGTGAGGAAGTGCCCGCCCGAGGAGGCCGCACCCCATGAGTCCCTTCACCGGCTCCGCCGCCCGCACCCCGCAGTGGCGGCATCTGCGCCTCGACGTCACCGACGGGGTCGCCACCGTCACCCTGGCCCGCCCCGCCAAGCTCAACGCCCTCACCTTCGGCGCCTACGCCGACCTCCGCGACCTGCTCGCCGAGCTGGCGCGGGAGCGCTCGGTGCGGGCGCTGGTCCTGGCGGGGGAGGGGCGCGGCTTCTGCTCGGGCGGCGACGTCGACGAGATCATCGGCGCCACCCTCGCCCTGGACACCGCCCGGCTCCTCGACTTCAACCGGATGACCGGGCAGGTGGTGCGGGCGATCAGAGAGGCCCCCTTCCCGGTGGTCGCCGCGCTGCACGGGGTGGCGGCCGGCGCCGGAGCGGTCCTCGCGCTGGCCGCCGACTTCCGGGTGGCCGACCCCACCACCCGCTTCGTCTTCCTCTTCACCCGCGTCGGCCTCTCCGGCGGCGACATGGGCGCGGCGTACCTGCTGCCCCGTGTGGTGGGCCTCGGCCACGCCACCCGGCTGCTGATGCTCGGCGACCCGGTCCGCGCCGCCGAGGCCGAGCGGATCGGCCTGATCAGCGAGACGGCCGAGGAGAGCCGCGCCGACGAGGCGGCTGCCGCGCTGGCCCACCGCCTGGCCCGGGGCCCCGCGCTGGCGTACGCACAGACCAAGGCCCTGCTGACGGCGGAGCTGGACATGCCGCTCTCGGCGGCCGTGGAGCTGGACGCCTCGACGCAGGCGCTGCTCATGCACGGCGAGGACTACGCGGAGTTCCACGCCGCGTTCACCGAGAGGCGTGACCCGAAGTGGCAGGGGAGGTGACCGTGGCGGGAGGAAGCGCGGCGCGCCCCGCGCCGGCCCGTCCGGGGGCCCACCGGGTCGCGGTCATCGGCGGCGGACCGGGCGGACTCCACGCGGCCGCGCTCCTCAAGCGCCTCGACCCCACCCGGGAGGTGACCCTCTGGGAACGCAACGCCCCCGACGACACCTTCGGCTTCGGCGTGGTCCTCTCCGACGAGACCCTCGGCGGCATCGAGCACGCCGACCCCGACGTGCACGCGGCGCTCCAGCGGCACTTCGTCCGCTGGGACGACATCGACATCGTGCACCGCGGCACCCGCCACACCTCCGGCGGTCACGGCTTCGCCGCCCTCGGCCGCAAGCGCCTGCTGCAGATCCTGCACGCCCGCTGCGCCGGCCTCGGCGTCACCCTGAACTTCCGCACCCCGGCACCGGACCCGGCCCGCCTCATGGCGACCCACGACCTCGTCGTCGCCGCCGACGGCGTCCACAGCGCCACCCGCGAGGCCCACGCCGACGTCTTCCGCCCCCGGGTGGAGACCCACCGCTGCCGCTACATCTGGCTCGCCGCCGACTTCCCCTTCGAGGCCTTCCGCTTCGAGATCGCCGAGACCCCGCACGGGGTCATGCAACTGCACGGCTACCCCTACTCCGACGACGCCTCCACCGTGATCGTCGAGATGCGCGAGGAGGTGTGGCGGGCGGCCGGCTTCGACGAGAGGGACACCGTTGAATCCGCCGGCGCCTGCGCCAAGATCTTCGCCGAGGCGCTGCGCGGCCGGCCGCTGCGCTCCAACAACTCCTCCTGGACCGTGTTCCGCACCGTCGTCAACGACCGCTGGTCCAACGGCAACCTGGTCCTCCTCGGCGACGCCGCCCACACCGCCCACTTCTCCGTCGGCTCCGGCACCAAGCTGGCCGTGGAGGACGCCCTCGCCCTCGCCGGCTGCCTCGGGCGGCAGCCGGACACGGCCGCCGCGCTGGCGGCGTACGAGGAGGAACGACGCCCGGTCGTGGCCTCCACCCAGCGCGCGGCGCGGGCCAGCCTGGAGTGGTTCGAGGACCTCGCCCGCCATCTCGGGCAGCCGTCCCGCCAGTTCGCGTTCAACCTGCTCACCCGCAGCCGCCGGGTCACCCACGACAACCTGCGGCTGCGCGACGCCCGCTTCACCGAGTCCGTGGAGCGGGAGTTCGGCTGCCCGCCCGGCACACCCCCGATGTTCACCCCCTTCCGGCTGCGCGGGCTGACCCTGCGCAACCGCGTCGTGGTGTCCCCGATGGACATGTACTCGGCCCGGGACGGTGTGCCCGGCGACTTCCACCTGGTGCACCTGGGCGCGCGGGCCCTCGGCGGGGCGGCCCTGGTGATGACCGAGATGGTGTGCGTGAGCGAGCAGGGCAGGATCACCCCGGGCTGCGCGGGCCTGTACACCGGCCGGCAGGGCGAGGCGTGGCGGCGGATCGTCGGCTTCGTGCACCGACAGGCCCCCGGCACCGCGATCGGCGTGCAACTCGGCCACAGTGGCCGCAAGGGCTCCACCAGGCTGATGTGGGAGGGCATCGACGACCCCCTGCCCGAGGGCAACTGGCCGCTGGTGGCCGCCTCCCCGCTGCCCTACAAGCCGGGCAGCCAGACCCCGCGGCAGCTGACCCGTGCCCAGCTCACCGACATCCGCGAGCAGTTCACCGCGGCTGCCGTCCGGGCCGCGCGCGCCGGGTTCGACCTGCTCGAACTGCACTGCGCGCACGGCTATCTGCTCTCGGGGTTCCTCTCCCCGCTGACCAACCTGCGCACCGACGCCTACGGCGGCTCGCTGGAGCGGCGCCTGCGCTTCCCGCTGGAGGTCTTCGACGCGGTACGGGCCGTGTGGCCCGAGGAGCGGCCGATGACGGTACGGATCTCCGCCACCGACTGGGCCGAGGGCGGCACCACCGGCGAGGACGCGGTCCGGATCGCCCGCGCCTTCGCCGCGCACGGCGCCGACGCCATCGACGTGTCGACGGGGCAGGTGGTGTCCCACGAGGAGCCCCGCTTCGGCAGGTCGTACCAGACGCCGTTCGCCGACCGCATCCGCCACGAGGCCCGGGTCCCGGTGATCGCCGTCGGCGCCATCTCCTCCTGGGACGACGTCAACTCCCTGATCCTGGCCGGCCGTACGGACCTCTGCGCGCTGGCCCGCCCCCACCTCTACGATCCGAACTGGACCCTCCACGCAGCCGCGGAACAGGGCTACACCGGCCCGGCAGCCCCCTGGCCCACCCCCTACCTGGCCGGCCACCGCCCGCCCAACACCGGCACCCCCCGCACCCCCCGCACCCCCCGCACCCCCCGCTGACCCCTCGACACCACGCGTCGGCGACCTCCCCGGGAGTCCGGCGCATTCGCCCCGCCTGTGCGACGCGGCGCCGGCCCGACTCCCTCAGGGCGCGGGGAACCGCGCGCCCGGCCACCGCGGCCCCGCAGCCACGCCGAGGGACGGCCCCGCCTGCCGCGGGCGGGGCGCTCAGCGGGGGAGCACCCCCACGAACTCGGCCCCCGCGTCGCGCAACCGCGCATGCAGCCCCCGGAACACCCGGGCCGACCGCACCCCCGGCCAGTCCGCAGGCAGCAGCCGCGCGGGCAGTCCGGGATCCGCGTAGGGCAGCTGCCGCCAGGAGTCCAGCGCGAGGAGGTAGTCGTGGTAGGCCTCCTCGGCGGGAGTGCCGGCCCGCCGCTCCCACGCCTGCAGGACCGGCGCGTGGCGGTCCAGGAACGCCTCGTGCTCCTTGGCCACGGCCGCGAGGTCCCACCACCGCCCCACCGCCTCCACCGTGGGCGCGAACCCGAGATGCTCACCGCGGAAGAGGTCGACGTAGCCCTCCAGCTGCAGTCGCCGCAGCGTGTGCCGGGTCTCCTCGTACAGCCGCGCCGGCGCGATCCACACGCCCGGCGCGGCCGTGCCGAACCCCAGCCCGGCCAGCCGCGACCGCAGCACATGCCGCTTCTGCCGCTCGGACTCGGGCACCGAGAACACCGCGAGCACCCAGCCCTCGTCCTCCGGCGGCGCGTCCGCGTAGATCCGCCGGTCGCCGTCCGCCAGCAACTGCCGCGCGTCCGGCGAGAGGGCGTACCCCGCGGCGCCCTCGGCGGTGCGGGCCGGCACCAGCAGGCCGCGGCGTTTGAGCCGCGACACCGACGACCGCACGGAGGGCGCGTCCACGCCCACCGCCGCGAGCAGCCGGATCAGCTCGGCGACGGGTACGGGGCCGGGGAAGAGGCGGCCGTACGCGCCGTAGAGCGTGACGATCAATGACCGTGGGGCATGCTGGTCGGACACGTTGATCATCTTAGGTCGTCGGGGTCAGCGGCCGCCGCCCTCCGTGCGGAGCCGGAACCGCTGGAGTTTGCCGGTGGCCGTGCGGGGCAGCGCGTCGAGGAAGACGACCTCACGCGGGCACTTGTACGGTGCCAGCTCCTCCTTGACGAAGGCGCGCAGGGCGTCGGGGTCGCGGGGGGCGCCCGCACGCAGCACGGCGTAGGCCACGGCGATCTGCCCGCGGTCGTCGTCGGGCCGGCCCACCACGGCCGCCTCCACCACGTCGGGATGGCGCAGCAGCGCCTCCTCCACCTCGGGGCCGGCGATGTTGTAGCCAGCCGAGACGATCATGTCGTCGGCGCGGGCGACGTAGCGGAAGTAGCCGTCGGGTTCGCGGACGTAGGTGTCGCCGGTGACGTTCCAGCCGTCCCGCACGTACACGCTCTGGCGCGGGTCGGCGAGGTAGCGGCAGCCGACCGGGCCGCGCACGGCCAGCAGGCCGGGCTCCCCGTCGGGCACGGGAGCGCCGTCGCCGTCCTGGACGCGGGCCTGCCAGCCGGGCACGGGCAGGCCGGTCAGGCCGGGCCGTGCGGCGTCGTCGGCGGCCGAGATGAAGATGTGCAGCAGTTCGGTGGCGCCGATGCCGTTGATGATCCGCAGGCCGGTCCGCTCGTGCCAGGCGTGCCAGGTGCCGGCCGGCAGGTTCTCCCCGGCGGAGACGCAGCGGCGCAGGGAGCCGAGATCGTGGCCGTCGGCGTCGGCGAGCATCGCCCGGTACGCGGTCGGCGCGGTGAACAGCACCGACACCCGGTGCCGGGCGATCGCGGGCAGCAGCTGCCGGGGGCCGGCCTGTTCCAGCAGCAGCGCGCTGGCGCCGGCCCGCATCGGGAAGACGACGAGGCCGCCGAGCCCGAAGGTGAAGCCGAGTGGGGGGCTGCCCGCGAACACGTCGTCCCGGTGCGGCCGGAGCACGTGCCGGGAGAAGGTGTCGGCGACCGCGAGGAGGTCGCGGTGGAAGTGCACGCACCCCTTGGGGCGGCCGGTGGTGCCGGAGGTGAACGCGATGAGCGCCACGTCGTCGGCCGCGGTGTCCGCCGCGCGGAACTCCGCGGCCGCCGGGGAGCCCGGGATCCCCGGGCCCGGTGCGGGCCGGCGCAGCAGGTCGTCGTCGGCGTCGCCGCCGTACGTCGTGACGGCCAGACCCGGCACCTGAGCCTTGACGAGGTCGTCGACCGCGCGGACGTCGCACAGCGCGTGCCGGACGCGGGCCATCTCGCACATGGTGCGCAGCTCGTGCGGGCGCTGCTGGGCGAGCACGGTCACGGCGATCGCGCCCGCCTTGAGCACGGCGAGCCAGCAGGCGGCGAGCCACGGGCCGGTGGGCCCGCGCAGCAGTACCCGGTTGCCGGGCACCACCCCGAGGCCGCCGGTCAGCAGGTGCGCGATCCGGTCGACCCGCTCGCGCAGCTCGCCGTACGTCCAGCTGCCGTCCGGGGTGTGGAACACCGGGCGCCCGCCGGGCGGTCCGTCGAGGAGTTCGGCGGCGCAGTTCAGCCGTTCGGGGTAGTGCAGCTCCGGCAGGTCGAAGCAGAGCTCGGGCCACTGCGCGCGCGGCGGAAGACGGTCGCGCGCGAAGGTGTCGAGATGGGCCGACTCGTTCATGGCGGTTCGCCCCCTGGGTGGAGTGGGCTCGCACAAGGGCTCCGGTGGACAGCGCCCCTGGAGCGTATCGCCTTGATGACGACAGTCAAGACAGCGCGATAGGGTCGTGTGCAGGCCTGGAAGAGGGGACCGGCATGACCGCATTCTCGCTCGAACCGGCGCAAACCGCCTGGTGTGCCGAACTGCGTGCCCTGGCCGCGCGGCAGCTGCGCCCGCTCGCCGACCAGGGCGAGGAGGGCCGCGTCAACCGTGCCCTCCTCGGCGAACTGGGCCGCCTCGGCCTGCTCGGGCGCCTGTTCACCTCCGGTGCCCTCGATCTCTGTCTGATGCGCGAGTCCCTCGCCCACGCCTGCACGGAGGCCGAGACCGCCCTCGCCCTCCAGGGCCTCGGCGCCCACCCCGTGCACGCGCACGGCACCCCCGCGCAGCGCGAGCGCTGGCTGCCCGGCGTCGCCGACGGCTCCGCCGTCGCCGCGTTCGCGCTCACCGAGCCCGGGGCGGGCTCCGACGCGGCCGCGCTGTCGCTGGCGGCCGCGCCCGACGGCCCCGGCCGCTGGCGGCTCACCGGTGAGAAGCGGTGGATCTCCAACGCCCCCGAGGCCGACTTCTACACGGTCTTCGCCCGCACCGCCCCCGGCTCGCACGGGGTGACGGCCTTCCTCGTCCCCGCCGGCCGGCCCGGCCTCACCGGCGCCGCCCTCGACATGCTCTGCCCGCACCCCGTCGGCAGCCTCGCCTTCGACGTCGTACCGGTGACCGCCGCCGACGTCCTCGGGGACACCGGCCGCGGCCTGCGGGTCGCGCTCGGCACCCTCACCCTGTTCCGGCCCAGCGTCGGGGCCTTCGCCGTCGGCATGGCCCAGGCCGCCCTCGACGCGGCGGTCGCCCACACGGCCGAACGGGAGGCCTTCGGCGGCCCGCTGAGCGACCTCCAGGCCGTCTCCCACCAGGTCGCCGAGATGGCGCTGCGCACCGAGGCGGCCCGGCTGATGGTGTACGCGGCGGCCGCCGCGCACGACCGCGGCGACCGGGACGTGCCGCGCCGTGCGGCGATGGCCAAGCTGCTCGCCACCGAGACGGCGCAGTACGTCGTCGACGCCGCGGTCCAGTTGCACGGCGCCCGTGCCCTCCGGCGCGGACACCTCCTGGAGCACCTCTACCGCGAGGTCCGGGCGCCGAGGATCTACGAGGGGGCCAGCGAGGTGCAGCGCGGGATCATCGCCAAGGAGACCTACCGGACGGCGGCGAGGAGGCCGGGCGCATGAGTGTCGAGCGGGTCAACCCGGAGGGGCTGGCGCCGCCGGCCGGCTTCTCGCACGCGGTCGTGGCGACCGGGACCCGGGTGGTGTTCCTCGCCGGGCAGACCGCCCTGGACGCCGACGGCGGGATCGTGGGGCAGACGCTCCCGGAGCAGTTCGAACGGGCCCTGGGCAACCTGCTCGCCGCCCTCGCGGCGGCCGGCGGCACCCCGGCCGACCTCGCCCGGGTCACCGTCTACGCCACGGACGTCGCCGAGTACCGGACCCACGCCGCGGAACTGGGCCGCACCTGGCGGAGGCTGGCCGGGCGGGAGTACCCGGCGATGGCGGTCGTGCAGATCGCACGGCTGTGGGACGAGACGGCCCGGGTGGAGCTGGACGGCTTCGCGGTTCTGCCGTAAGGGTGTTCGGCATATGCCGGTGGCCGTGGGCCCGGCGTCAACACGCCGACGGAGGGGTGACGGTCACCGGCGCGGACACGGACGCCGGGTACCAGTGGAAGCCCCACAACCGGAGGTCTCCCCCCATGACTTATCGTTCCTTCCTCGGCGCCGCTGCCGCTGCCGCCGCCGGTACCGCCCTCCTGCTCGCCGCGCCCGCCGCGCCCGCGGCGGCCGCCGCGGCGGGCCCCTACGAGACCGTCACCGTCGACCCCGTCGGACGGATCGCTCCCGACGGCACGGTCACCCTGTCCGGCACCTACCGCTGTGCGGGCGGCGCCGGGCCGGTGTTCGTCAGCTCCAGCGTCGCCCAGGACCGGCCGTCCGTGCGGCACGGCGTCGGCGGCACGCGCGCGGTGTGCGACGGTGCCGAACACCGCTGGGCGAACCAGGGCCGGACCGCGCCCGGTTCCCTGCGGCCGGGGGCCGCCCGCGTCGAGGCCACCCTGATGGAACTGCGCACCCAGGGCGGCCTCCCGCTGCCGGCCTTCCACGCGACCCGGCAGCAGGACATCGCCCTCACCGAGGGCTGACCGGCCGGCGGAGGGCGCGAGGGCCGGGCGGACCGGGCCGCGCGGCCCGGCGGAGCCGACGGCGCGCCCGGCCCGCGCCGCCCGGGCGACCGTGCCGCCGCGAGGCGTCGACCCCGCCGCGGCAGGCGGCGCAGCCGGCCGGGTGGGGCTCGAACGCCGCCCCCTCCGCGGCCGGCAGCGCGTGCGGCGCACGGGCGGCCGCTCCGACAGCATCCCCGCCGCGGCGGGTACCCTGCGGGGCGCGTACACGTACTCCTTCACCTACACGCCCACCGGCAACCCGGCCACCACGACGCTGCCCGCCGGCGGCGGCCTGACGGCCGAGAAGCTGATCACCCGCTACGACGACCAGGGCCTCGCCCTGTCCACCTCCGGTCCCGACTGGTACGTCAACGACACCCGGTACGACCCGGAGGGACGGGTCCTGCGGACCAGTTCGGGCAGCGCCCCGTACCGGCTGTGGACGACGGACTTCTACGACCCGCACACCGGCAGGCTGACGCAGAGCGTCGACGACCGCGAGATCCCCGACCACCGCGTCAGCGACGTCCGGTACGCGTACGACACCAGCGGGAACGTCAAGAAGATCACGGAGCACACGGGCAGCGGGACCGGCAAGGTCTCCGACACCCAGTGCTTCGCCTACGACGGCCTGCGGCAGCTCACCGCCCGGGGTGGAAGCGGGAGAGCCGAGAAGGGGAACCGATGCCGGACAGCGAGATGGACCGGGACGCCGTGCAGTCCTGGGAGGCGCCGGGGCCGCTGGAGCCCCGTGTGCTGCCCGAGGGCGCCGAGGCCGACCGGGTGGCCGCGGCGCAGCTGATGCTCGGCCGCTACGGCGCGCTGCTGGCGCCGCCGGTCTCCTCGCCCTGGCACGGCACGGTGCGCGACGGGATGAGCCGGGCCCATGACACGGCCGGGGCCATGCTGCGGTTCGGCTACGGCGAGGGCGAGGACCAGATCGCGCCGTTCCAGGTCGGGTTCGCCCGGCAGGACCTCGCCGACGCGATCGAGGCGCTGGCCGGTGGGCACGCACCCCGCGAGGCGGCCGTGGAGCTGGTCCTCGAACTCGCCCGGACCGTCTACGACCTGGTGGCCGCACCCGCCGACACCGCGCTGTTCGACGCCGCGTGCACCCTCGCCGACCGGCTCGGCGGGGAGCGGGAGCGCGCCCTGCGGGAGAGGGACCTGGCCGAGCCGGCCACCGCCCGCGAGGCGGGCCGCACCGCCTCCGCCGCGGCCATGTGGGACCGCGACGCCGCGTACGCCGCCGCCTTCGCGGACCGGGTCCGTGACGAACTGCGCGCCCGGGGCCACCACTTCGGCACCCTGCTGACCGGGATGACGATTCCCGTCTCCGAGGAGGGTCTGGACCTGGTGCGGGAGATCGTCGCCGCGATGGCCGCCCGCTTCCGGATCAGCGACGAGGAGGCGCTGACCCGCGTCACCGCCTACTTCACCGGCTGGGACCTCACCGACGAGTCCGACGCGGGAGACCTCGACCACATCGGCCACCAGACCCCCGCGGAATGGGCGGGCAGCATCTACCTGGGCCTGCCCTTCCACGAGGTCCAGCCGGACGCCGACCTCACCGGCCGCACGCCCCGGCCGCTGCCCTGAGCCGGCTCTCCCGGGGGAGCGGGCCGTGTCCGGCGCCCCGTTCCGCGGTGAACTCCGGCTCCCGTTGGGGCGTTGCGGCGGTGGCCGCGTTCCTCCGCTCGCCGCGCCGCGTTCCCCGGACGGACCCTTCCGCGTCGCGGCGCTCCGCACCCGGCCTGCGCGGACCGGCGCCGCTGCCCGCGGGGGTCGGCGGGGCCCTGCGGAGGTCCCCGTGTGCGGAGGATCCGGGTCAGGGGCGCGGACTTTCCGAGGGCGCTGTGCCCGGCCGCGTTCTTGGCTAGGGTGGCTCGCAGAGACCGACCGACGCCGACCGACGCCGACCGACTCCAACCGACGCCAACCGACGCCGACTGGCGCCGACTTACTCCGAGTGACGCCGACGCCCTTGACCAGGGGAGACAGGACGCCGCTGACGTATGGCCGCCCACCGGTCGGACGAAGGGCCGCACGCTCACCTCGCTCCCGGAGGGCGAGTCCCGGAACACCGTGGGACCGGCCCTGCGGCCCCCGCGGTGCTGCCTCCGTCGCTGCGCAGGCCGCTCGGGCTGGTCGCGGCCCTCGCCGCGCTGGTGGTCCTCGCGCTCGGGGTGCGCTACGCCGGCGACGGAGAGCCGGGCACGGTGGACGCGCGGATCGGGGCGGTGGCGTACGGCGTGGGGACGCCGTGGCGGCATCTCGCGCTGGCCACGGACTTCCTGGGCGAGCCCGCCGGAGCGGCGATGCTGGTCGCGGCCACCGTGACGGGCTGTCTGCTGCTGCGGCGGCCTCGCGCGGCGGTGCTCGCGGTGGCCGCCGCCGCCCTGACGGTGGGGGCGGCGACGCTGCTCAAGTCACTGGTGGGGCGCACCATCCACGGCGGGAGCCTGTCCTACCCGAGCGGGCACACCGCCTTCCTCACCGGACTCGCCCTCGTGGCGGCGCTGACCGCGGCCGGCCGGCTCGGCCTCGGCAGGACGGCCGGCACGCTCCTCGTGCTCGGCGCGGCGCTGGCGGCCGGCGCCGCCATGGGCTGGGCGCAGGTCGCCCTGGGCGCGCACTACCCGACCGACACCCTCGGCGGCTGGTCGACCGCCCTGGCGGCGACACCGGCGACCGCATGGCTGGTCGACCGGGCGGCCGACCGGACAGGTGCCCGGCGGGCCGCCCGGCCGGCCGGCGGGGCGGCCGGCACCGGGCCGCAGCAACCTCGCTGACGCCGCGCCGGGACAGGGCGTCCACCGGGACAGGGCGCCCGCCGGGACAGGGCGCCCGCCGGGACAGGGCGCCCGCCGGGTCACGGCGTCCGCCGGGACAGGGCGCCCGCCGGGTCACGGCGTCCGCCGGGACAGGGCGCCCGCCGGGTCACGTCACGCCGAGCGGCGGAACACGGGCTTGACCGGCCGTCCGCCCAGCCAGGGGGTGGGGTCACCGGCGTCCAGGGCCTTCCGGTACACCGCGCACGCCTGGCCCACCACGTCGACGGTGTGCTCGATGTCGGCGTCGTCGAGCGCGCTGCTCACCACGAACGAAGGGGCCAGCACCCCGCCCATGAGGAGTCGGCGCAGGAACAGGGTGCGGTACTGCTGCGACGGCCGCCCGTGCGCGTCGAGCGTCGCGAAGACCAGGTTGCTGGCCCGGCCCCGGAGGACGACGTGGTCGCCGACGCCCGCCTGGGCCGCGGCCTCGCGGACCCCGGCGGCCAGCCGTTCGCCGAGGGCGTGCAGCCGCGCGGTGACGCCCTCTTCGACGTAGGTGGTGAGCACGGCCGTCGCGGCCGCCAGGGAGTGCGTCTCCGCGCCGTGCGTGGTGGACAGCAGGAACACCCGGTCGCCGGAGTGGCGCAGCCCGCCCCGCTCCATCAGGTCGCGGCGCCCGGCCAGCGCGGACACGGCGAATCCGTTGCCCAGCGCCTTGCCGAACGTGGAGAGGTCGGGGACGACGCCGTACAGGCCCTGCGCGCCGGCCTCGGACCAGCGGAAGCCGGTGATCATCTCGTCGAAGACCAGCACGCAGCCGTACCGGTCGGCCAGCTCGCGCAGCCCGGCGAGGTAGCCGGGCGGCGGCTCGGTGTGGGTGGCGGGTTCGAGGACCAGGCAGGCGATCTCGTCCCGGTACCGGGTGAGCAGCTCCTGGGTGGCCGCCAGGTCCCCGTACGGGAACGTCACCGTCAGCTCGTTGGCCGCCGCCGGTGTCCCGGCGGACATCGGCGTGGTGCCGATGAACCAGTCGTCCACGGAGAAGAACGGATGGTCGGCGCAGAGCGCCACCCGCGGGCGCCCGGTGGCGGCGCGGGCCAGGCGCACCGCGGCGGTGGTGGCGTCGGAGCCGTTCTTCGCGAACTTCACCATCTCGGCGGTCGGCACCGTCGCCAGGAAGCGCTCCGCGGCGTCGACCTCCACGACGGACGGCCGGACGAAGTTGCTGCCGCGGTCGAGTTCCCGCCGCACCGCCTCGGTCACGCGGGGGTGGGCGTGGCCGAGGCTGACCGACCGCAGGCCGGAGCCGTACTCGACGTAGCGGTTGCCGTCGACGTCCCACACATGGGCACCGCGGCCGTGGCTGATCACCGGAGCCAGACCGTCCGGGTACTGGTCGTCGCCCTTGGCGTAGGTGTGCGCGCCCCCGGGGACCATGGCGTGCAGCCGCTCGTTCGCCGCCCGCGACCTGGGCAGCAGGAGCTCCGCGGAGCCTGCGGTGTCCCCGGCGCCGGGGGTGCCCGGGGTGCCCGGGGTGCCCGGGGTGTCGGCGGCGCCTGCGGCGCCTGTGGCGCCTGTGGCGCCTGTGGCGCCTGTGGCGCCTGTGGCGCCTGTGGCGCCTGTGGCGCCTGTGGCGCCTGCGGTGTCTGTGGTGGTCACGTCTGCCTCAGCTCTCTCTGTGCTTCAGGACCTCGGCGAGGCTCGGCGCCTCGCGGTCGCGCCGGGACATCGACGTGACCGGCAGCGGCCAGGGAACGGCGAGCTCCGGGTCGTCGAAGGCGATCGTCACGTCCTCGGCCGGGTCGTGCCGGCGGTCGATCCGGTACGAGACGTCGGCGGTCGCGGTCAGCGCCTGGAAGCCGTGCGCGCACCCCGCCGGGATGTACAGGGTCTCCTGGGTGTCGTCGGACAGCTCGAAGAAGGCCCGGTTGCGGTAGGTCGGCGAGTCCGTCCGCAGGTCCACGACCACGTCGAAGATCTTCCCGTACGAGCAGCGCACCAGCTTGGCCTCGCCGGCGCCGGAGCGCAGGTGCAGGCCGCGCAGCACGCCCCGGACCGAGCGGGACAGGCTGTCCTGGACGAAGGCGTCCGGGTCGAGGCCGGCCGAGCGGACCACGTCGGCGTCGAAGGTGCGGCAGAAGAAGCCGCGTTCGTCGGCGTACGGGGTCGGCCGGAACAGGAACGCGCCGGCGATCGCCGGGACTTCGGTCGCCTTCATGGAGTCTCCCGCGTGGCGTGGGTGTGGTCGGCCGCCGGGAATGCCGGGAACAGGGCCGTGGTCAGGGCGGTGAACTGGTGCTCCAGGCGCCGGGCGGCGGCCCGGTTGCGCTCGGCGAGGGTCTGCCGCAGCCGCGCCGACTCCTTCTCCAGCGCCCGGAACTGCTCGATCAGCCGGTCGGCGTCGACCTCGCGCGCCGGGTGGCAGTACGCGTCCAGCCCCATCTGCGCCATGAGCGCGTCACTCTTGGCCGCATAGCTGAGGGCCAGCGTCGGCGTGCCCGTCTTCAGGGCGCAGACCAGGTTGTGGTAGCGGGTCGCCACCACGGCGTCGGCGGCCGCGGTCTCCCTCATGAGGTCGTCCAGCGAGGCCGCCCGGGCAGCGGTGACCAGCGGCGAGCCGACCGCTTCGAGGATCGCGTCGACCACCGGCACGTCGCAGCCGTCACCGGTGAGCAGCCGGACCGGCCTGCCCTCCTCGACCAGGGCGCGCACGAAGCGCGTCGTCCCGTCGAGATAGCGCCGGTGGATCTCCTCCGCCCGGGCGCGGTCGTCGTTGCCGCCGTGGAAGGCCATGACGCCGACGCAGACCCGGCCCGGCGGGTCCGGGGGCGCGCTCGCGGGCGGTGCCGGCAGGGCGAAGGCGAGGTCCGGGTGGACCTCGTCGCGCCCGGTGTCCACCCCCATCGCCCGCATCGCGTCCCGGGACAGGGTGTCCCGGTACGACCGGTAGGAGGCCAGCCGCGCCGACCAGCGCACCAGGGCCCGGGTCGGCCGGTCGCCGATCGCGGCGGCGCCGACGCCGACCAGCGCGACCCGGGTGCCGAACAGCCGGCCGGCCGCGCAGAGCAGGAACAGCGAGTACGGGAAGCCCCACGGCCGCAACGGCAGCGTGGCCTCCAGGACGCCCATGCCCGGCACGATCACCACGTCGTGCCGGCGCACCCAGGCGGCGGTGCGGAAGACGTCGACCAGCTTGCCCAGGCCCTTGCCCACGACGGCGCCCGCCCGTGACGCGGTCCGGTACTCCCCGCGGTACCAGTGCAGTCGCGTCGCGGGGATCCCGTACCGGGCCGTGACGACCCCGGGCCCGCCGCACAGCGCGTCCACGGCCGCCTCCGGGTGCCGGAGCCGGAGGTAGCCGAGCACGGCCTCCAGCGACCCGTCGTTGCCGAGGTTGCCGGAGCCGAGCAGGCCGAACACCCCGACACGCACCGGGGTTCCGCGTGCGGGCGTCATGCCCGCCTCCCCTCGCGGCCGGCGACCAGCGCGTCGACGGAGACGGCGAGCCGGCCCGGATCGACGGGGGCGCGGTCCTCGACCCGCTCGCCGGCGCCCGGCCGGACCCGGCTGGTCATCCACGCGGCCAGATGGCGGTAGCAGGCGCGCCGGTCGGCAGGGGACAGCGGCGCCCGCCGGACCGCCGAGACGAAGCCCCACACGTACTCCGCGAGCAGCCGGGGCGTCGGGTGCAGCGGGCCCGCCCGGCGCGGGTCGAGGTTGACACACCGGGCGCGCTTGCCCGGGTTCGCCCGCTCGGCGCGGGTGGGGTGGTCGCGGCGGAAGTACAACAGCTCGGGCACCTGGTGGAACGGCCCGTGCAGGGTGATCTCGGCG
Source organism: Streptomyces sp. B8-7 (assembly GCF_058833805.1). Taxonomy (NCBI): domain Bacteria; kingdom Bacillati; phylum Actinomycetota; class Actinomycetes; order Kitasatosporales; family Streptomycetaceae; genus Streptomyces; species Streptomyces sp. B8-7. The sequence goes on from NZ_JBYRRL010000002.1 coordinate 222,114, forward strand.
ACGAACGTGCGGTCCGCGTGGTGGTAGCTGTCGTGCGGCTTCACCCGGCGCAGCACGTCGGCCCGCATCACCCCGTAGAAGTCGTCGCCACCGGGCTCGAACAGCAGGCTGCGGAAGCGCTCCGGCGCGTGCGGCGAGTCGGTGGCGAGCCCGTACTCGTAGGGGACCTTCACCCGGCCGTCGCCGTCGATGACCGCCTGGCCGGTGTGCGCCAGGATCACCTCCGGCCGCTCGTCCAGCGCCTCGACGCAGCGCCGCAGCAGGTCCCGGGCGTACAGGTCGTCGTGCGAGGCCCACTTGAACAACTCGCCGCGGCACTCGGTGAACACGTGGTTGTGGTTCGGCGCCGCGCCGATGTTCCGGGGCAGCCGGAGGTAGCGGATGCGCGAGTCCCGCGCGGCGTAGCGGCGGCAGATGTCCTCGGTCCCGTCGGTCGAGGCGTTGTCGGAGACGACCAGCTCGAAGTCCTCGTAGGTCTGGCCGAGCAGGGCCTCCAGCGACTCGGCGAGGTACTCCTCGCCGTTGTACACGGGCAGGCCGATGCTCAACCGGGGCTGGGCGGTCATGGCGTCCTCACTTCATTGCTTCATCGCTTCACTGCTTCACTGCTTCACTGCTGCGGTGCTTCATTGCTTCATCGCTTCACTGCTTCATCGCTTCACTGCTGCGGTGCTTCACTGCTCGGCTGCCGCGGTGTGTCACCGCCGCGGGGCGTCACCGCGTCGTCGACGAAGTCCCGGCGGCGCTCGCGCAGGGCGGCCCGCAGCTGCAGCCACCACACCGCGGAGCTGCCGACGGTCGCGGCGGCCACCCCCCAGGCCGAGCCGGACGTGCCGGCCAGGGCCGCACCGCCGAGCCCGCCGGCGACGTAGCAGGCGGAGGCGAACAGCTGGCTGCGCAGGCTGCGCCGGGCCGCGGCGAGCGCGCGCAGCCCGGCCGCCGCGCCGGTGCCCAGGCCCGCGCCCGCGACGCCGAGGGTGGCCGGCACGATGAGCCCGGCCGCGGAGTGCCAGACGCCGCCGAGGACCAGCTCGCCGGCGCGGTCCGGCATCAGCAGCAGCGCGGCGCCCCAGAGCAGGGCGGCGACGGCCTGTCCGCCGCCCAGCAGCAGGCAGAACGGGCCCAGCCGGTGCGGGGACCGCCGCAGCACCCGCGCCGCCTCCGCGACCGTCACCAGCGACAGCCCCATCAGCACCGCGAGGAACGGCCCGAGCAGCAGCTCGGCCCCCCGGACCGCACCCACCGCGCCGACCCCGGCGATCGCGCCGAGCCCGTACGCCCGCAGCTGGCTCGCGCCGCTGACGCAGGTGTTCTCGGCCAGGTACCGGTAGCCGAGGTCCCGGTGGTCGCGCACCCACGCGCGGGCCCCGGTCAGCCGGGGCCGGAGCCCGGACTGGAAGCAGCCGTACACCGCGGCGACCGCGGCGGACGCGCCCCAGGCGAGCACGAACGCGGCCACACCGCCCACGCGCGCCGCCACCACCAGGGCCGGGACCAGCGCGACGCCCCACACGAGGTCGTTGACGAACGCCTTGCGCCCGGTGCCGGCGGCGAAGAACGAGTACCGCCAGGCGTCCTGGAGCATCAGCCCCGGCAGCATGACGCCGAGGCACGCGAACGCGGCCCCCACCTGGCCGCCGAGGGCCGTCCCGGCCGCCAGGCACGCCACGCCGGTGGCGGCCCCGACGCCGAGCGCGGTACCCGAGGACCGGGCCACCGCCGAGCGCCAGGCGGACTCCGGCACGCCGCTGAAGCGCACCACGAGCGGGTCGGTGGCCAGCCCGCGGGAGACGCTGAGCACCACGCCGTACGTCACCCAGGCCAGGCTGAACACGCCGAACGCGGCCAGCCCGAGCGAGCGGGCCACGTAGATGCCCACCGCGAAGTTGGTCACGCTGGAGGCCGCCTGGTCGGCCAGCCCCCAGGACAGCCGGCCCACCACGGCCCGCCTGGCGCTCCGCCCGGTGGGCCCGGGCGGTGCCGCCGCTGCCGTCGCCTTCTCCTCCCCGGTGGTCATCGGCGTCACGCCTTGATCAGCCCGGCGCCGTGCAGCGCCCCGGCCGCGGCGGCGACGGTGTCGAACGGCAGCCCGGACCGCTCGGCGACGTCCAGCAGACCGTGCTCGCCGTCCGAGAGGCTGAGCACCCAGAGCATCGCCATCTGGGCCTCCTTGGCGTCGCTGCGGCCGCCGAGCGCGTCGTACAGCCCGCGCCGGCCCAGCTGCGGTTCGCCGTAGGGGCTGAGGTTGACGTACCGCCGGTTGCGGTCCAGCACGCCGAACGCCTCACGGCACAGGGCGAGCGTGTCCGCCATCGCCTCCGGGGAGACGAAGTCCAGGTCGTCCGCCGAGGTGTGGTACTCGGGGTAGCCGGCGTACGGGGTCCGGCTGAGCGAGCCCACGCCGAGATCGAACCCGGGCGAGCAGAACTGCCGCTCGTCGTAGCCGTACGGGGTGAACTCGGTGACCCGGTGCGGGCGTCCGGAGGCGCGCAGCACATGCCGCATCACCCGGTCGATCTCCGCGTCGCCGCGCCTGCTCCGCTTGTACGTCAGCTGCCCCCGGTCGCCGGCGCAGGCCAGCACCAGCCCGTGCCTGACCCGCTGCACCCGCTCGGCGTTGCGGGCCAGCCAGGTGATCGCCCCGATGGTGCCGGGCGCGAACAGGAACCGGTAGGTGTACCAGGGCGTCCGCTCCGCCAGCGCCCGGGCCAGGAACACCGCCACCGCGATGCCGGCCAGGTTGTCGTTGGCCAGCGACGGATGGCAGACGTGGCAGGAGACGATCACCTCGTCGGCGACCTGCCCGGGGACCACGTGCTCGGCGTAGGTGAGGTGGCCGGCTTCCAGCGTGGAGTCGATACGCACCTCGTACTCGCCGTCCGGCAGCGCGTCCAGGGTCTCCTGGGCCAGGCAGAACCCCCACTGCGGCTGGTAGTAGCTGGTGCGGTAGGGCACCCAGGACGGGTGCTCGGGCAGGGTGTGCAGATGTCCGCGCAGCTCGGCCAGCGGCATGGTCGCCGACACCGGCACGCTGTAGCCGAGCACATGCAGGCTGGACGCGGCGAAGTCGACGACCCGGCGGCCGGAGGCGTCGGCGATGTACGCGTCCCGGATGTTCCACTCCTTCGGCACCGTCCAGTCGAGCACCTGGGTCCCGGTCGGCACCTCGTGCACCTGCAGCGGCACGTACTCGCCGACGATGTCCAAGGTGGCGCGCACCCCGTCGCCGGTGATGCTCCGGCACAGCGGGTACAACCGCTCCACCAGCCGGTGCATCTCCTCGCCGGCCGCGGTCATCGGCGCCACCGCAGGGTGTCGTCGACGGCGCCGGCCTCGGACGCCGCGCGCAGCACGGCCAGCCGGGTGAAGCGCTGCTCGAAGTCCTCCCGGGTCAGTCCGTGCTTCCGGTAGGCCTCGGCGAGTTCGAGCGCGCCCCGCTTCACCGTCCACGCGCAGTCGAACCCGGGAATCGCGGCGCGGAACCGGGAGAAGTCCACCCGGTAGGACCGCGGGTCGGCACCGGTCTCCCCGGTGATCACCACCTTCGCGCCGGACACCGCCTCGGCGACCTGCTCGGCGATCTCCGCGACCGTGACGTTGTTGGTCTCGCTGCCGATGTTGAACGCCCGGTCGTGGACCGCCTCCCGCGGCGCGACCAGCGCCGCCGCGAAGGCCCGCGCGATGTCGGCGGCGTGCACCAGCGGACGCCAGGGCGTGCCGTCGGAGAGCACCAGCACCTCACCGGACAGCAGCGCGTGACCGACGAGGTTGTTCAGCACGATGTCGGCGCGCAGCCGGGGGGAGTGGCCGAAGGCGGTCGCGTTGCGCAGGTACACGGGGCTGAAGTCGCCGTCGGCGAGCTCGTGCAGGTCGTCCTCCACCCGCACCTTGGACTCCGCGTACGGCGTCACCGGGCGCAGCGGGGCGTCCTCGCCCACCAGCTCGTCCCCGCCCGCGGCGCCGTAGACCGAGCACGTCGACGCGTACAGGAAGCGCCGCACCCCGGCGTCGCGGGCCAGCCGGGCCAGCCGCACGGACGCGTGGTGGTTGATGTCGTAGGTGAGCTCCGGAGCGAGCGCCCCGAGCGGGTCGTTGGACAGGGCGGCCAGGTGGATCACGGCGTCCACCCCGGCCACGTGCTCGGCCGTGACGTCACGCAGGTCCACCCGCGTCCCCGGCGGGTCCGCGGGCGGCGGGCCGAGCACGCAGTCGGCGAACAGGCCGGCGTCCAGCCCGACGACCTCGTGCCCGGCGGCCGTGAGGACGGGCGCCATGACGGTTCCCAGGTAGCCCTGGTGCCCGGTGAGCAGTACGCGCAAGGTTCATTCCCCCAGATCGAGAGTGAGTTTGGTGACGGCGAACGCCTCGGCGTAGCGCGCGTGGCATTCGATGCCGCGGATCCGGGCCAGCCCGAGGAAGGCCTCCCGGTCGTACCAGGGCCGGTGCCGCTGCGAGGGGTAGTGCTCCTGCAGCAGTCGCACCTTGCGTTCGGCGTTCTCCGGCGTCAGCGGCTGGTACGCCGCCGGGCGGCCGAGGTCGCCGTCCCACTTGACGATCTCGTAGCCCAGCACGAGGTGGTCGCGGTACGCGGTGGACACCAGCTTCGCCAGGCCGCGGTGGTCCTGGTGCGCGTCGTCCGTGCGCGGGGCCAGCACGAGTTGCGGCTCGGTGCGGGCGCGCAGTTCCTCGACGGCGGCCTTGGCCTCCTCCCAGTGCGCCGGCAGCCGGCCGTCCGGCAGCTTGAGCACGGTCAGCCGCAGGTCGGCGCCCGGGCAGAAGGCGGCGAGCGCGGCCTGCTCCTCCTGCTCCCGCTCGCCGCCGCCGCCGGAGAGCACCAGCGCGTCGACGCGGACACCCGGCCGCGCCCGGCACAGCGTCAGCAGCGTGCCGCCGGCGCCGATCGCGATGTCGTCGCAGTGCGCGCCCACCGCGACGACCCGGTCCAGGGGCCCGGCCCCGAGCCGGATCACGCGCCCGCTCCCGAGCCGTACCCGGCGCCGGCCGCGCCCGCCGTCACCGCGTCCCGCTCCCACACGGCCCACGGGCGGTCGCCCCGGGTGTAGGCCTCGTCGAGCGCGGCACGCTCCTTCACGGTGTCGGTCGGCTTCCAGAAGCCGCGGTGCTGGTGTGCCACCAGCCTTCCGCGCTTGGCCAGTTGGGTGCATCCGTCGGCGACCAGGTCACCGTTCTCCGGGATGTGGTCGAAGATCTCCTGACGGAGCACGAAGTAGCCGCCGTTCTCCCACAGCGGCAGTTCGCTCACCGCGGTGATGCCCCCCACCAGCCCGTCGTCGCCCAGGTCCACGCAGTGGAACGAGGACTGCGGCGGCACCACCATCATCGAGGCGCCCGCGTCCCGCCGGGCGAACCGGTCGATCATCTCCGGCAGCGGGGCGTCGGTGAGCACGTCGGCGTAGTTGGCGAGGAACATCTCGTCGCCGTCCAGGTGGTGGCGCACCCGGCGCAGCCGCTCCCCGATCGGCGACTCGATGCCGGTCTGCACGAAGGTGATCGTCCAGGAGGCGATGTCGGTGGACAGCAGCTCCGTCCGCCCGCCCCGCAGCACGAAGTCGTTGGACGTCGTCTCCTCGTAGTTGAGGAAGAAGTCCTTGATGTGGTGGGCCCCGTAGCCGAGGCACAGGATGAACTCCGTGTGCCCGAAGTGCGCGTAGTAGCGCATGACGTGCCAGATCAGCGGGCGCGGGCCGACCATCGCCATCGGTTTGGGCACGTCGTCGGAGGCGCCGTTGCGCATCCGCATCCCGTAACCGCCGCAGAACAGTACGACCTTCATGACTTGACCTCGACAATGCTGAGTTCCGGAATGGGAAAGACCAGCCGGCCGCCCCAGTCGTGCACGAAGGACAACTGCTCGACCAGCTCGGCCCGCAGGTTCCAGGGGAGGACGAGGACGTAGTCCGGCTTGTCGGCGGCTATCCGCTCGGGCGGCAGGATCGGGATGCGGGTGCCCGGGGTGAACCTGCCGTGCTTGTAGGGGTTGCGGTCGACCGTGTAGGGCAGCAGGTCGGGCCGGATGCCGCAGTGGTTGAGCAGGGTGTTGCCCTTGCCGGGGGCGCCGTAGCCGACCACCGTCTCACCGCGCTCGGCCGCCTCGACGAGGAACCGCAGCAGGTCCCGGCGCACCCGGGCCACCCGGGCGGAGAACTCGGCGTACCCGGACAGCTCCTGCAGGCCGGCGGCCTTCTCCCGGTCCAGCACCTCGGCCACCCGCCGGGTCGGCTCCCCGGCCGCCTCGGCCGGCCGGGCCCACAGCCGGATCGACCCGCCGTGCGTGGGCAGCAGTTCGACGTCCACGAGCGTGAGTCCGCCGCTCGCCAGCGCCCGGGCCGCGGACGCGACCGTGTAGTACTGGAAGTGCTCGTGGTAGATCGTGTCGTACTGGTTCTCCTCGATCAGGGTCAGCAGGTGCTGCACCTCGATGGAGACCCAGCCGTCGTCGGCGACCAGGGCGCGCAGCCCCCGGGTGAAGCCGACCACGTCGGGGATGTGCGCGTACACGTTGTTCGCCACGACCAGGTCCGCCGGGCCGTGCTCGGCGCGGACGGCCGAACCGGTGTCGGGGTCCAGGAACGCGGTGAGGGTGGGCACCCCCGCGTCCCGCGCCGCGGCGCCGACGTTCACCGACGGCTCGATGCCGAGGCAGCGGATCTGGCGGTCCACCAGGTGCCTCAGCAGGTACCCGTCGTTGCTCGCGACCTCCACCACGAACGCGTCGGTGCCGAGACCCAGCCGCCGCACGGCGCCGTCGACGAACGTGCGCGCGTGCTCCACCCAGGACGTCGAGTAGGAGGAGAAGTAGGCGTACTGCGTGAACGTCTCCTCCGGCGTGATCAGCGGAGGGATCTGGGCGAGCCAGCAGTCGGTGCAGACCCGCAGGTGCAGCGGGTACGCCGGCTCCGGCCGGTCCAGTTGGTCCGCCGCGAGAAAGCTCTCGCACGGCGGGGTCGCCCCCAGGTCGACGACGCTCGCCAGCGCCTCCGAGCCGCAGAGTCGGCATCGTGTCATCTACTGCCCCCATCCCGCTCGCGCGGCTGCGCCCGCCGCGAGCCAGTGCTCGTGTCCCCTTGCAGCGGCGGGCCGTCCCCGCCGCCGGACCGTCCCGCGATCGCGGTGCGGTAGCCGTCCACCAGGCGCTCCAGCCCGACAGCCGGGCTGAAGTCCTGCTCGTACCGGCGCCGGGCCGCCTCCCCCATCTCCCGGTTGCGGTCCGCCCCGGCCGTGATCCGGCGCAGCGCGGACGCGAGCGAGGCCGGATCGCCCGGGCGGTGCAGCAGCCCGGTCACCCCGTCCTCGACGAGTTCGACGAAGGCGCCGTGACCGGCGGCGACGGTCGGCACGCCGGCCGCCATCGCCTCCACGACCACCAGGCCGAACGCCTCCAGCCAGGTGGAGGGAGCCACCACGGCGACCGACCGTGCGACGGCCCTGCGGCACTCCGCCTGGTCGTACAGGCCGGCGTAGCGCACGTCGTCCCGGCCCGCCGCCCAGGCGGTCACCTCCCGCTCCAGCGGCCCCGTGCCGGCGATCACCAGCGGTACGCCCGCACCGCCCTGCGCGGCGATCTCGTCCCACGCGGCCATCAGCAGCCGTACGCCCTTGGCCTCCGCGAGCCGGCCGAGATAGAGCAGGTGCTCGCCGGGGCCGGTCCGGCGCACGCCCGGTTCCGGCACGAAGTTGTGCTTCACCGCCAGCCGCCCGGCCGGCATGCCGGCCCCCGCCAGGACGTCGCGCTGCGCCGCGGAGATGCAGAAGAACCGCTCCACGCCGGACCACCACCGGCGCCGGTTGACCGACAGGCTGACCGCGAGCGGCACCGTCGCCAGCCGGGAGTTGCGGTAGCAGCCGTGCCGGACGGCGGGCAGCGGCGCGGACCCGACGCACTCGGTGCACGGCCGGCCGTCCCGCTGCAGCGTGCCGGGCGGGCAGACCTGGGTGTAGTTGTGCAGCGTGGCCACCGCGGGCACGCCGGCGTCGGCGCACGCGGCCAGCACCGCCGGCGACAGCAGCGGGAAGACGTTGTGCACGTGCACAACGTCCGGCCGTTCGGCCCTCAGCCGCGTGGCGAGCTCCGAACGGACCGCCGGGTTCCACGGCACCAGCAGCGGCAGCACGGCCTTGCCCGGCAGGGACCGGGCGGCGATGTCGTCGCTGCGCCGCTCGAACAGCCCCACCCGGTGGCCCGCCTCGCGCAGCAGCGCCACCTCCTGGTCGACGACCTTGTTCTCCCCGCTCGGCTGCGCCGATGCGTAGCGGTTGTGCACCACCAGGACGTGCATGCTCAGGTCACCTCCGGTCTGCGGGCCCACAGCGGGACACGTCGTCGGGGAACGCCGGCCGCCGGCCCGGCGGCGCCGGGCGTGGACAGGGTGTCGCCGGGCGTGGACAGGGTGTCGCCGGGCGGGGGCAGGGTGTCGCCGGGCGGGGGCAGGGTGTCGCCGGGCGGGGGCGGCGCGGTGGCCGCGGCAGGCGCCGCCAGCAGCGAGGCGGCCACCGCCAGGTGCAGCAGATACGGCGAGGCGTCACCCAGCCCGGCCTCGGTGTACGACGCGATCGCGCAGTAGCTGATCAGGAAGATCGCGCAGGCCCGCTGCAGCGACGGCGGCCGCAGCAGGGCCACGCCGCCCAGCACGACGACGACCGCCGCCACCAGGGCGACGCCGGTGAGGCCCTGCTCCAGATAGACCGCCAGCCAGCTGTTGTCGATCGGCAGCCCGCCGAACGACTTGTCGCCCAGACCCGTGCCGAACAGGTACTCCGAGGTCGACCGGGGAGCCGCCAGCAGGGCGTCCCAGACCTTGGCCCGGCCGGTGAGGCTGGTGAAGTTCTCCTGGCTCTGCCCGCGCAGGAACCACGCCTGCAGCAGGGACCCGAACCCCACCGCGGCCACCGCCGCGCACAGCACCGCCCAGCCGAAGAACCGGCGGGCGGCGGCACTGGTCAGGACGAGCGAGCCGATCGCCAGCGTCAGCCCGGCGAGCAGGCCGAGGGTGGCCGTCCGGGTGTGGGTCATCGCGAGCAGCACGAGGGACGGCACGATGACGGCCGCCGCGCTGCGCCCGTCGGTCCGGCGGCCCAGGAGCAGCAGCGCGGTCAGCCCGATGATCACCGCGGCGTACTGTCCGATCTGCGGCGGGGTGAGCGGCCAGAGCGCGCCGACCAGCCGGCCGCCGTAGAGCTCGGGCATGGCCGCGCCCGGTGAGACGACCGCGCCCGCGGCCACCGACGCGAGGACCGCGAAGTACATCCGGATGTGGTGCCGCACGAACGTCAGGCCGCCGTCCCACCAGCGGCTGACCAGCCACAGCGTGCCGACGAAGAGAGCCAGCCGGGCGCACCGGAACAGCGCGCCGAACCCGGACTCCGGGTTGACGCTGGAGATCACGCTCGGCACCAGCAGCAGGGTCAGCAGGAACACGTAGGCGTTGGCCCGCACACGCAGCCGGAGGTTGACGGTGAGCGCCAGCGCGAACGCGGCGGCCAGCGAGCCCATGGTGACCATCTGGATGAGGGAGCGCGGCAGCGGGACGATGGTCTTCGCCCCGGCGGAGCCGAGCGTGTTGAGGATCAGCAGCCCCCAGACCGCCCCGACGGCCTTCGACCTGTGGTGCGTGCCCATCTCACCCACCGCCCCGTGCGCGGAAGGTGCTGCCCGCGTCCTGCTGGTACGGCGTGCCCCGCCACTGCCCGGAGTCGAGGATCCGGCTCGGGTCGTGGGCGACGAAGGTCCACGGGCCGACGTAGACGTTGTGGTGCCAGCGGTTGTCCTGTTCGCGGGTGATCGCCTCGGCCACCTGCTCGCCCTGGTAGGGCGACCAGTCCGGGAAGGTGCCGTAGTTGGCCAGCAGCGCCATCCGGTCGCACATCACGGTGCAGTCGACGACCGACTTGTCCAGCACGAAGTGGTTGTGGTGGATGTCCACCCGCTGGGTCTTCCACCGGCAGTCGGCGTAGAGCGGCGCGGTGGCGATGGCCGGCTGCGCGCAGCGGCCGGTGTCCTTCACCAGCAGCGTGCAGTCACCGGAGGACGTGTTGGCCGGGCTGTTGCAGAACCGGTCGGCGTTCTCCCACAGGGTGATCCCGGACCAGTTGTCCTCCAGCACGTTCCGGTAGATCTCGATCTCGTCCGTGCGGGCCGGGATCCGCGGCTCTCCGCCGGACTCGGACAGGTAGAGGGTCGCGAACGGGAAGGTGTCCCCGCGGTCGGCGTGCCTGCGGCCCTCCACCCAGTTGTTCCGCCGGATCGTGTTGTCGCGGACGACCGCGTTGTAGCTGGTCTCGTAGATCAGCGCGGCACCGTCGTTGGCCTCGACCAGGTTGTCCTCGATGAGGAAGTCGTTGTTGTTGGTGTCCGCCCACAACCCGGCTCCGCGGTTGTCGTGCACCCAGTTGCCGCGGACGTCGGCGCCGTCCACGGCCCAGAACTTGACCCCTCCGGTGCAGCCGCAGCCCGGCCGCCGCCGCTCCCAGTCGTCCCGGTTGTTGCCGGTGATCTCGTTGCCCTCGACCAGCAGGCCGTCGACCCGGCCGGAGGCCTTGTACGCGTTCATGCCGTACTGGCCGTTGTCGCGCAGGCACGAGGCGCGGACCCGCTGGCGGGAACCGGCCATCAGCCCGGCACCGGAGTTGTGCTGGATCGTCGTGTGCTCGATCACCCATCCGTCGGCCGAGTCGTGGTTGACCACGCCCTCGTCGTGCGGTGCGACGAACCCCTGCACGGTCAGGTGGCGGATGGTGACGTCGCGGGCGGTGCCGCCGAACGCGTACTGGTTGGTCCTGCGGCCGTCGAGGACCGCGCCCGGCGCGCCGAGGTAGGTGTTCCCCTCCTTGGGGAGGACCTGGGCGTAGCGGTCCGGGGCGAGCCTGTGCTTGCCCGGGCGGAGCCAGAACGTGGTGTGCGCGGGGCTGTTCCTGGTCTTCGCGGCCAGGTCGCCGGCCACCGCGGGGTCGACCGTCACCGCGCCCGCCGGTGCCGTCGCCGGTCCGGCCGCGGGCTTGTCGCACACCCGTGCCACGGGCCGCGCGGACGGCGCGGTGGTCGGCTTCGGCGGCGTGGCCTGCGTGCTCTCGCAGCCCGCCGCCAGCAGCAGGGCCAGCGAGGCCACCGGCCACGCCCACGGCCGGCGCCTGATCCGCACGCCTGCCGGGGCGGGCTTCCGGCCGATCACCGCGGCGGTACGACGCGCGCGCCCGCGCACCGCGCCGGGGGCGTGGCCGCGGACCGCACGCGCCGCACCGGCGGACAGCCCGAGGACACCCGGCACCGGGGATCCGGGCCGGCCGCCGGGGAGCAGACGCCGGCCGCGGTCCCCGGCCGCCCGGCGGCGGCCGCCCAGTCCTCCACGGAGATCCATCACCAGCCCCCTAGCCGCGGAACCCGAGCACGGTGGTGAACTCCCGCCCGCCGTCGGTGAACCCGGTGCCGAGCAGCGTGGTGGCGGGCTCCTTGCGTCCGAAGCCGGGGGAGTACCAGCCCAGCGGCGGGTCGCTCTCGCCGCGGTGCGCCCGCCATTCCAGCCGCGCGGGCAGGTCGAGCACCGCGGAGCGGTCCTCGCCGTCCCGGGTCCAGGTCAGCACCGCCCGGTTCCCCGTCAGGTCCGCGGTGACCGCCGGACCGAGGTGGAACGCCAGGCGCACCGCCCGGCGCGGGCCGCGCACCTCGTCGACCACCCGCAGCTCGCGGTCCGCCCCGGTCAGCTCCACCCGGCGACGGTGCACGGAGCGCGGGTAGCCGTCGTGCTCGGCGCACCAGCGGGCCACCTGCCCGTCGGACGTGTCGGCGACCAGGACGCGGCTGCGGGCCTGCCGGGTCCACAGGAACGGGCCGCCGGAGACGGACTGGTCGCCGCCGTCCAGTTGGAGGGTGTTGTGGCCGAGGGTCGACCGGAAGTACTGCCGCCACTCGGGCTGCCCGTGGTAGCAGTACGTCCCCGGGTCGGCGAGCACGTCGACCCCGTCGTGCCGGACCTCCAGGGACAGCGCGTCCGCGTGCGCGTGCGCGGCGATGGACAGGAATCCGTGCGGACCGCCGTCGCAGCGGCACCAGATCTCCCCCGGACCGCGCAGGACGGTCAGGCCCGCGTCGGGGAAGTGGGCCGGCCGGTGCGCCGGCCGGGGTCCGGCCGGGGCGCCGGGCCGGATGAGCGCGGCCAGCAGCGGGGTGCGCACATCGGTACCGGTCACCTCCGGCCACCAGGCGAGCCGTCCGAACACGGCGTCCCCGGTGGCCAGCAGCGAGGCCCAGCGGTCGGTGCCCGCGCCGTCCACGACCAGACCGTGCCCGTCGTCCGCGTCCCCCTGCCGCGGCGGCCGCAGCCGGTTGTCCACGACGGCGGCCAGCGCGTCGGTCATCCGCAGCAGCACCAGCCGGACCGGCGCGGGGACCGGCACCCCGGCCGCGTCCGCCTCGGCCACCGCGGCCAGGCCGAGCTCCAGCACCAGCCCGTGGTACTCGGTGGCCAGCTCGCGGTTGAGGCCGGAGGCGAAGGTGTTGGCGGGCAGATGCCGTTCCAGCGAGCGCAGCGCGCCGGCCCGCCAGCGCGCCGAGGCGGGGAACCAGCCGAACGCGCAGGCCGCGGCGAACTGGCCGGCGGCCTCGGCGATGACGTGGTTGTTCGCCGAGGACCCCCGGCTGGGGAACGCGGCCAGCCAGCGCTGGTGGTGCCAGATCTGGTCGAGCGCCTGGGGGTTGTCCTCGAACAGCCCGGCCGCGCCCGGCCAGCCGTCGAGCAGCCGGCGGATCCACACCCAGGACAGCAGCCGGATCCCCAGCTCGATGCCGCTGGTCCAGTGCACCCCGCGCAGCGGGGCGTTGGCCGTCCACCACGAGCGCAGGTGCGCGGCCACCCGCTCGGCGTACCGCTCGTCCCCGGTGACCGCGTAGGCGGCGGCGAGCACGGTGAGGTACTGGTGCCGGGACGGCTCCCAGATCTGCTTGATGTCCCCGACCGCGTCCTCGTCCCGGTACGGCACGTCGAAGGCGTAGCCGTCCGGCGCCCGGCGCCCGGTCTTCGGGTCGCGGGCCCAGTCCGGGTCGGCCATGTCGTCGCGGTCCACGCCGAAGTACCCGGCGTGCCCGGCCATCAGCCGGTCCGCCTCGGCGACCAGGCGCTTCGCGGCGTCCGGCGGCAGGGCGGCGACGGTCCCGGCGGGCAGGACCGCGGTGAACCGGGCGCCGGTCACGTGCGGGGAAGCCGGCAGCGCCGACCGCCAGCGCCGCCGGCGCACCGCGTCGCCCACCCGGCCGCCGACCTCCCGCGGCCCCATCCGGGACAGCCGCCGCAGGTACCAGCCCGCGCTCATCGTCATCGGGCGCCCGCCAGCGTCACCGGCGCGCCGCCCGCCAGACTGGTCTGCACGGCGAGGGTGGCCGCCGTGGTCGCGGCCAGCGACGAGAGCGGCACCGGCATCGGCCCGCCGGTCCGCACGGCCTGGAGGAACGCGTCCAGTTCGGCGCGCTGGCCCTTGTCCCGGGCCCGGGGCAGCCGGGAACTGACCCACGGCTTGCGGCGGCCGTCGTGGACGGAGGCGCGGACGAAGTCGTCGAGCCGCAGCGCGCGGCCGTCCGCGACCAGGTCCAGCGTCTCCTTGGGGAAGCCGGCCGGGCCGGTGGTGACGTAGCTGATGGTGGCGGTGGACCCGCCCGGATAGCGCAGCACCACCTGGAGGTCCTCGTTGCCGGGCGTGGCGACGGCGTACACCGAGACCGGGTCGGCGTCGAGCAGCCAGCTCGCCGTGTCGATGAAGTGCCCGCCCTCGCCGGCGAACCGCGAGCCCTCGGTGCCCTGCCGGAGGTACCAGCTGCCGTGCTCCAGCCGGCCGGCGTTCACCAGGTAGCGGACCCCGGCCGGTCCGGTCCGGGTGCCGAACCGCTTCCTGGCCTGCCGCAGCAGCGGCGCGAACCGGCGGTTGAAGCCCACCTGCAGCCGGTCGTTGCCGGACTCCTCCACCGCGGCGAGCACGCCGGCCAGTTCGTCCTCGCCGAGCGCCAGCGGCTTCTCCACGAACACCGCCTTCCCGGCCAGCAGTGCCCGCCGGGTCAGTTCGGCGTGCGAGCTGTGGCGGGTGACCACGAACACCGCGTCGACCGACGGGTCGCCGAGCACGGCGTCGAGATCGGTGGTCGCCTCGGCGAAGCCGAACTTCCGCTTCGCGTTGGCCGCGGACAGCGCCGTCGTGGTGACGACCGCGGACAGGGCCACGCCGTCGCGCTGCTGCAGATGCGGCAGCAGCATCGACGTCGCGTAGTTCCCCGCGCCGACGAACGCCAGCCGCACCGGCGCCCCGGCGGGCCGGGCCGGGACGGACCCCCCGCCGCCGCGCCGTGCCGCGGGGGCGGCCGGTGCGGGGGCGGTCTGCGGTGCGGCGTCCACCCGGGCGGTCTGCTCCGGGGCGGTCTGCTCCGGGGCGCTCTGCTCCGGGGCGGGCTGCTCCGGGGCGGGCTGCGCGTCCCCGGTGCGTCCGGGGTACCGGAACAGCACGGCCACGGCCTTCAGGTCGCCGTCCTTCAGACGCCGGTACGTCTCCACGGCGTCGTCGAAGTCGGCGATGTGGGAGACCAGCGGCTCCACGTCGACACGGCCGCGGGCGACGAGATCCAGGAAGCACGCCAGGTTGCGGCGCTCGGTCCAGCGCACGTAGCCGATCGGGTAGTCCCGCCCCTGGAGCTCGTACTCCGGGTCGTAGCGCCCGGGACCGTAGGAGCGGGAGAACCGGACGTCCAGCTCCTTCTCGTAGTACGCGTTCCACGGCAGGTCCAGACGGCACTTGCCGATGTCGACGACCCGGCCGCGGTCCCGGCTCAGCCGGGCGGCCAGCTCGACGGGCTGGTTGCTGGCGCCGCCGGCCGCCAGGTACACCTGGTCCACGCCGTGGCCGCCGGTGAGTTCGGCGACGGCGTTCGCCACCGCCGCGGAGGCGGGATCGCCGCAGGCCGCCGCCCCCAGGCGCTCGGCGAGCTCGCAGCGCGCCGGGTCGGGGTCGACGCCGACGACGCCGACTCCGGAGGCCGCCAGCAGCTGCACCACCAGCTGCCCGATCAGCCCGAGGCCGATGACCAGCGCCACCTCGCCGAGCTGGGGCTCGCCGCGGCGGACGCCCTGCAGGGCGATCGACCCGACCGTGCCGAAGGCCGCGTGCCGCGGCGCGAGGCCGTCCGGCACCCGGGCGTAGAGGTTCTTCGGCACCCAGTTCAGCTCGGCGTGCAGCGCGTGCTCGTTGCCGGCGCAGGCCACGAGGTCACCGACCGTCACATCGTCGATCCCGGCGCCGACCTGCTCGACCACCCCGCACAGCGAGTAGCCCAGCGGCGTGTAGGAGTCCAGCTTGCCCATCACCTTGCGGTAGGTGGCGGGCACCCCGTTGACGGCCACGCTCTGCACGACCTTGGCCACCTGGTCCGGCCGGGAGCGGGCCTTGCCGAGCATCGACATGCCGGCCTCGGACACCTTCATCAGCTCGGTGCCGGTGGATATCAGCGAGAAGGCGCTCCTGACGAGCACACCGTCCGGCTTGCACCCCGGCACCGGCACGTCAAGCAGCGTCAGCTCGCCGCTCTTGTAGTTCTGAACGACCTGTTTCACCCGAAGTCCTCTTGTCGTCGCGCCGTCTTGTCTCTGTGCCGTCAGGGGGAGCTCTGGCCGGATCCCTCGGTCGCGCCGCGGTACCAGTACTCAAGGGTCAGCACGTGCCAGAGGTGCTTGGAGAAGTCCCGGTGCCCCGCGGCGTCCTCGGCGACCAGCCGCGCCAGCGCGTCCCGGCGCAGCAGCCCGGAGCGCACCAGCACGCCGTCGTGCACCACCTCACGCACCAGCGGAGCCAGGTCCCGGCTCATCCAGGCCCGCAGCGGGGCGCTGAACAGGCCCTTGGGCCGGTACACGATCTCCCGGGGCAGGACCGAACAGGCCGCCTCCTTCAGAACGGCCTTGCCCTGCCGTCCGACGATCTTGCGGTCACCGGGCACGGCGAACGCCGCCTTGACCACCTCGACGTCCACGTACGGCACCCGCACCTCGGTCGACGCGGCCATGCTCGACCGGTCCGTGTACGCGAGGTTCAGGCCCGGCAGGAACATCCGGGCGTCGGCCAGGCACATGCGGTTGACGAAGTCGTCGAGGCCGTTGTCCCGGTAGACGTCCGCGTGCTCGGTCAGCACGTCGTCGACCGTCCCGGCCAGGTCCGGATCGACCAGGCCGAGCAGTTCCTCCCGGTCGTACATGGTGTAGCTGCGCCGGAACGCGGTCTCCTCCGGCAGACCGGCGAAGGAGAGGAACCGCTTCGCGAAGCGCACCGACCGGTATCCCCGGCGGGCCGAGGCGACCGGCAGCCGGTCCACGGCCCGGGACAGACCGTGCCGGAGCGGCCGTGGGACCCGCTGGTAGCGCAGCGCGATCAGGTTGGCCAGATGCTTGCGGTACCCGGCGAACAGCTCGTCGGCACCCATCCCCGACAGCATCACCTTGACCCCGGCCTCCCGGGCGGCCGAGCAGATCAGGAACGTGTTGATCGCGGCGGGGTCGCCGATCGGCTCGTCGAGGTGGTACGTCATCCGCGGCAGCAGGTCGAGGACGTCCGGAGCGATCTCGATCTCCTTCAGGTCGACCCCGAACCGCCCGGCCACCCGCCGCGCGTAGCGCAGGTCGTCCGGCATGGCCTCGAACCTGGCGTCCTCCGCGCGGAACCCGATGGTGTAGGCGGAGATCCCGGGCCGGTCGCGGGCCGCCAGCGCGGTCAGATAGCTGGAGTCCAGCCCGCCCGACAGGAACGTCGCCACCGGCACGTCGGAGAGCAGGTGGCGCCGGGTCGACTCCGCCACGGCGGCGGCGACGTCCGGCTGCTCGCCGGCCAGGGCCCGTTCCCGGGCCTCGGCGGCGACGTCCGGCAGGTGCCAGTACCGGCCCCGCTCCACCCGGCCGTCCGGCCGGCACCTCAGCCAGCTCCCCGGCGGCAGCTTCTCCGCCTCGCGGAACGCGCACCGCGAGTCCGGCACCCAGTAGTACAGCAGCGAGGCCACCAGCGCCGCAGGGTCCACCTGGAGCGACCCGCCGGTCACCGCGGCGAGCGCCTTGAGCTCGGAGGCGAACACCAGCCCCTCGCCGCGCCGGAGCAGGAACAGCGGCTTGATGCCGAGCTGGTCCCGGGCGAGCACCAGCTCACCGGTCCGCTCGTCGAAGATCCCGAACGCGAACATCCCGCGCAGCCGGGGCAGGCAGTCGGTGCCCCAGCGCCGCCAGGCCTCCAGCAGCACCTCGGTGTCGGAGGTGCCGCGGAAGCGCACACCGGCGGCCGCCAGCTCGGCACGCAGCTCGGGCGCGTTGTACAGCTCGCCGTTGTACGTCAGGACCAGGCCGCCGGAGACCATCGGCTGGGCGCCGGTCTCGGACAGGTCGATGATGGCCAGCCGGCGGTGCCCGAGGTGCACCTCGCCGTCACCGGCCGCGTGGGAGTACCGGCCCGCCCCGTCCGGACCGCGGTGGGCGAGGGTGTCGGTGAGCCGGTCGGTCACGGCCTTGCCGTCCGGCCACCGGTACGTGCCTGCGATGCCACACATGTCCTACCGCGCCTCCTGGTCGCTGTCCGGGACCCGGGCCGCCCACCTGGGCAGCCGCTCCGTCCCCTGCCGGACCGTCCCGTTGTGCCGGTCCGGCCGTCCGCTTCGGCCGCGCGGCGCGGTGTGCGGCCCGTTCCACAGCGTGCCGTCGGTCCGGTCCCGCGGATCGGGGTCGATCAGCACCACGCCGGTCACCTCGATGCGCCGGTCCGCGAGCTGCCGCGCCACGGTGTGCAGCCATGCGGCGCTGCCGTGCCCGGCCCGTACGACGAGCACGGTCCGGGTGCCGAGGTGGGGCAGGTCGGCCCAGGCCGTGCCGGGCGCCACCGAGCCGAGACCGAGGACATGTCCCTGAGCAGGCTCGGACGCGGCACGCTCGGCGCCGGCCACGGGCGGGTCCCCCGGCTTCGCGCGGCGGCCGGCGAGCCGCCGCCCGGGCAGGCCGTCGACGACGGTCACCGGCCCCTCCTGAGCCAGTGCCCTGCCCAGGTCCAGGGCGATCGCGGCCGCGCTGCGCGCACAGCCCAGTTCCAGCAGCGACACCGGTTCCGTGGAACCGCGCACGGTGCGGGCCAGGGACGTGGTGAGCCTGCTCCGCGCCGCCCGGTTCCGCCGGCGGCCCCACAGCCGGGGTGTCCGGCGGGGCAGTTCCGCGACGACCGAGGCGCCGAGGTGCGCCGCGATGTCCCGGCGGAGCACGGGGCGGTCCGCCACCACCGATGCCACCGCGGCCACCGCGAGCCCCAGGGCCAGGCCGAGCACGAGTCCGACCGCGGAGTCGGCGGCGGCGGTCCTGAGCAGGGAGTGCCGCACCGCGCGGGGTGCGTCCACGATCTGGGTGCCGGCCACCAGGTGGGGCGTGCCGACGCGGGCCTCCGCGGCGCGCTGGCCGAAGTCGGTGATCCGCGAGGTCAGTTCGGCCCGGCGGGCGAAGAGCGACTCCATGTTCGCCGACGCCTCCGGCTCGCTCTGCGGGGGTGCCTGACCGATCTCCTCGTTGACCTGGGCGAGTTCGTCCCGCATCCGGTCGCGCTGGTCGAGCAGGCTCTTGGCCTCGGCGTTCGCGGCCTGCTGTATCCGCCGCACATGGTCCGCGACGAACGCGTCGGCCAGCGCCCCGGCGCGGGCCACCGCCTCCGCGTCGCTGTCGCCCGTCGCGGTGATCTGCAGCAGGTTGTTGGTCAGGCCCATGCCCTCGTACTCCCGCATGAAGTCCTCCGGCTTCTGCGCGGAGTGCAGGGACTGCAGGGCCTTGCCGGCGATCCGCGTGGTGTGCAGCAGTGCGACGTCGGTGCGGATCAGTGTTCCGGGGTCGTTGGGCTGGTCCGCCTGATGCGCGACCAGCACCTTGGTCACCGCGGTCGGCGGGGGCGGCAGCAGGACCGCCGCCGCGGCGCCGACCAGCAGCCCCAGCAGCGCGGCGGAGCACCACAGGCGGCGTCGCCTGCGCACCGCCACCACCAGTACCTGCAGGTCGAGCAGCGGGGCGGTGGCCGGTGACTCGGCAGTCGTACTCGTCGTCACCCCGAACCTCCCGTCGCGTTGTCGCCCACCGCGAGTGCCGGTGCGGCGGCACGCCGGGGACGGCCGGCGGACCGCGCCGGACGGGCCCGGACCGTGCCGGTGAGGACGACGCCGGCGACCTCGTGCCGGGCGTCCGCACACGCCTCGGCGATGCCGGCGAGCTCGGGGGCGGTCCAGCTGCCCGCGCTGAGCACCACCAGTACACCCGACTCGGGGCCGCGGTCGGGGACCAGCGGCTGGGACACCGAGACCTCCACCACCCGCAGATGCGGATCGCTCCCGGCCTCGGCGGCGAGCTGACCGGCGGCCCGGCGGGCGGTCTCGTCGCCGTCCGGGACGACGGCCAGCAGCCGCCGGGGGGCGGGCAGTCGCTCCCTCAGGCGGGCGCACACCCGCTGGTAGCGGATCAGCCGGCCGGTCTCGTCGCCGGACGGCCGCGGTTCCGGCGCGTCCCACCGGACGTCGATGCCCAGCAGCCGGCGGAGCCGGGCCCGCGGGCCGCCCTCCGCCCGGTCGGCCCGCTGTTCACCGGGCACGTCGACGGTGCCCAGCAGCGGCGAGCCCAGCGCCGCGGCGATCTCCCGTTCGCTGCGCAGCCGGCGGCTCATCCGGGCCGCCGCGAGATGCCCGACGACGGCGAGCAGGAAGAACAGCAGCGCCGCGGCGGCGACGAGCTGCAGCCTCGTCGGCGGTGCCTCACCGGTGGGCCGGGCCGCCCGCCCCATGACGACCATGTTGACCTGCTGGGCGGCCGGATCGGCCTGGTCCAGCTTGCTGATGGCCTCCTGCAGCGCGGTGCGCAGCTTGGTGAGTTCGGTCCGGGTCTGCACGCTCTCCACGCTCTGCCCCGAGCCGGCCGCGTCGGCCAGCTCGGTGATGCGGCGGCTGGCGTTCACCACCGCCTGCCGCAGCGCCTCGGGGCGCGCCGCGGCCTCGGGATCGGCGTTGTCGCCCGCGATCCGCGCCGCGAACGTGACGAACTGCCGGGCCACCTCGTCGGAGAGCCGCTGGGCGCGCTCCGGGGTCCCGGCCGTGCCCGAGATCTTGATGATGTTCCCGTCCGTGGCCTGGGCGCCCACCCGGTCCCGCAGTTCCTTGCCGTCGACCCCGGGCCAGCCGAGCTCGTCGGCCGCGCGGTCGAGCACCACCGAACTGGTCGCGATCTGCGTCTGGGTGAGCAGCTCGCGCTCCTCCCACGCCCCCGGCAGCAGGACCGACGCCGACGTCGTGTAGCGCGGCGCTAGCAGCAGCGAGGTGCCGTAGCCGACGAGCGCACCCACCACGGTGAGGACGGTGAGCAGCCGCCAGCGCCGACGGACAATCCGCCCGATCGAGACCAGGCGTATCGTGTCATCGCTCAACGGCGCGGCCTCCTCCCCGTCCGGTACGGGTGGCGTTCCGGCACCGGAGCGAGGCCGCGGCAGGCCGCGTCGTAGGCGGCGAGCAGGGATCGCTGGGAGTTCCGCCAGGAGAGCGGCCCGCCGATCCGCTCCTGGCCGGTCTTGCCCATCTCGGCCCGTTTCGCCGGGTCGTCCAGCAGCAGGGCGACGAGCCGGGCGAACTCGGCCTCGTCGTCGCCGGGCGCGTAGACGGCGGCGTCCCCGGCGGAGACCCGCGCCTCCCGGAGGTCGAACGAGACGATCGGCCGGCCCATCACCATGTACTCCAGGACCTTGTTCATGGTCGACACGTCGTTGAGCGGGTTGCACGGGTCGGGGGAGAGGCACACGTCCGCGGTCGACAGGTAGCGCGCCAGGTCGGCGTCCGGAATGCGCCCGGTGAACTCCACCTGCTCCGACAGACCGAGCCGCCGGGACAGTTCCACCATCGCGTCGAAGGTGTCGCCCGCGCCGACGAACACCGCGTGCCAGTCGGTCCGCCCGTGCTCGTCGCGCAGCTTCGCCAGCGCCCGCAGGGCGTAGTCGACGCCGTCCTGCGGACCCATGACGCCCAGGTAGCACAGCAGATGGGGTTTGCCGCGCTTCAGTTCCGGCTCCGCCGGTACGGGCCGGAACCGGTCGGTGTCGGGCGCGCTGCGCACCACGAAGACGTCCTCCGGGCGCCGGCCGCCGCGGCGCACCGCGACGTCCCGGTAGCTCTCGTTCGTGGCGAGCACGATGTCGGCGGCCCGGTAGGTCATCCGTTCCAGCGCGCACACCGCGCGGTAGAGCAGGTCCTGGCCGCGGCCGAACCGGGAGAGGTACAGCTCGGGTACCAGGTCGTGCTGGTCGAAGACGAACCGCGCCCCGCGCCGCTTCAGCCACAGGGCCGGCAGGAACAGCAGGTCGGGCGGGTTGCAGGCGTGCACCACGTCGACCGGGCCGACCTTCCGGGCCAGCCGGAGCGTGTGCCACAGCGCCGATCCGTACTCCCGCAGGTAGCCGGCCGGTCCTCCGGTGGCCGCCCGCAGCGGGTAGCGGTGGATCCGCACCCCGTCGATCTCCGTCTCCGTCTCCGTGTCCCGCTTGGTCCCGCGGGGGCAGATGACGTGCACCGTCCAGCCCGCGTCGCGCAGCGTCGTGCATTCCTGCCACACCCGCCGGTCGAACGGCACCGACAGGTTCTCCACCAGAATCAGCGCGCGCCGGCCGTGCCGGTCGCCACTGGTTGTGTTACCAAGCAAGACCCATGTACCCCGGTTCGGTCTGGCGCGCTGCCGCGTCGGGAAGGTGGACGAGGTCGACGATCGCGGGGCCTTCGCCGTGCGGCAGTGCCGACAGCACGGCCGGGTCCTTGGTCCCGACCAGGCACACCTCGGCGTGCTCCAGCACCTCGCCGACGGAGTCCGCGAGCAGCTGCGCGAGGTGCGGCAGCCGGGTTTCGATGTACTCGCGGTTCGCGCCGAGCAGCCGGGAGAGGCTGACGTTGGCGTCGTAGATCTTCAGGTCGTAGCCCTTGCCGAAGAGCCGCTCCGCCAGCTCGACCAGCGGGCTCTCGCGGAGGTCGTCGGTGCCGGGCTTGAACGACAGCCCGAACAGGCCCACCCGGCGCTTGCCGGTGCGCTCCACCAGCTCCACCGCGCGCTGCAGATGGTCGGCGTTGGAGGGCAGCACATGGGCGAGGATGGGCACCGAGACGTCGGCCCGCTGTGCCGCGTGGACCAGGCTGCGCAGGTCCTTGGGCAGGCAGGAGCCGCCGAAGGCGAAGCCGGGCCGCAGGTAGGCGGGGCTGATGTTCAGCTTGCGGTCGGCCAGGAACACGTCCATCACCTGGTGCGAGTCCACTCCGAGCGCCTGGCACACCGCGCCCAGCTCGTTCGCGAAGCCGATCTTGAGGCCGTGGAAGGCGTTGTCCGCGTACTTGATCGCCTCGGCCGTCGGGACCGGCACCCGGAACACCTCGCCGGGCAGACCGTCGTACAGCGCCGCCACCGCGTCGCCGCTCGCCGGGTCGAGCTCGCCGATGACCGTCTTGGGCGGGTCGAAGAAGTCCCGCACGCTGGTGCCCTCGCGCAGGAACTCGGGGTTGACCGCGACCCCGACGTCCGCGCCGGCCGTGCCGCCGACGTACTTCTCCAGGATCGGCACCAGCAGGTTCAGGCAGGTGCCCGGGAGCATGGTGCTGCGGAACACCACGGTGTGCCGCCCGCCGCGCTCCCCGCGCTCCGCCAGCGCGGCGCCGATCTGCTCGGTGACCCGCTCCAGGTACGTGGTGCAGAGGCTGCCGTTGGGTTCCGACGGCGTTCCCACGCAGACCAGTGACACCTCGCTGTCCGCGATCGCCTCGCGCACGTCGCAGGTGGCGCGTAAGGCCCCGGTCCGTACGACGTCGGCGAGGAGCTCGCCGATCCGCTCCTCGACCACCGGGGCCTTGCCGTCGTTGACCAGGTCGACCTTCACCCGGTTCACGTCCACCCCGACGACCTCGTGGCCCATGCTGGCCAGGCACGCGGCCGACACGCAGCCCACGTAGCCGAGCCCGAAAACGCTGATCCTCATGACTCGTTCCTCCCCCCAGGCAGGCCCCTGCGGCCTGCGGTCGGTGCGCCGGCCGGACGACGGCTCCGGCGCATCAGTAGGCCCCCTGGCCGTAGAGCACCGCACGCAGCGTCTTCCACAAGATCACGGTGTCCAGGGCGAGCGACCAGTCCTCCACGTAGCGCAGGTCCAGCCGGACCGCCTCCTCCCACGACAGGTCGCTGCGTCCGCTGATCTGCCACAGGCCGGTGAGGCCGGGCTTGACCAGCAGCCGTCTGCGGATGTCCGGGCCGTACGCGGCGGACTCCTCCGGTAACGGAGGACGCGGGCCGACGAGCGACATCGATCCGGCGAGCACGTTGAAGAGCTGCGGGAGCTCGTCGATCGAGTACCGGCGCAGTACGGCTCCCACGCGGGTCACCCGCGGATCCCGGCGCATCTTGAACAGCAGCCCGGCGCCCTCGTTGCGGTCGGCCAGCTCGGCACGTGCCCGGTCGGCGCCGGCGACCATGGTGCGGAACTTGAGAATGGTGAACTCGCGGCCGTCCTTGCCGACTCTGCGCTGGCGGTAGAACGCCCCGCCGCGGCTGTCCAGGACCACGAGCAGCCCGACGCACACCATCAGCGGGGCGAACAGCAGCAGCAGCACCGCCGCGCCCAGCCGGTCGACGACCTCCTTGACCGCCCGGCGGCCCCCGGTGAAGGTCGGCATGCTCACGCGCAGCAGCGGGATGCCGAGCACCGCGTCGATGTGCAGCCGGGGGCCGGCCACCTCCATCAGCACGGGGGCCACGACCATCTCGGCGTCGCTGCCCTCCAGGCGCCAGGCCAGCCGCTGCAGCCGGTCCGGTGACCAGTGCGGGTCCGGTGTGACCGCGACGACGCGGTAGCCGTCGCGGCGGACGTGGCCCGCGACGTCCGTCAGCCGGCCGACGACCGGTACGCCGTCCAGCTCGTCGCCGTCAGGGCCGAACTCCTCCGTCGTGCACACCGCGTCCACGCGCCAGCCGAGGTGCGGGAACTTGCGGGTCCGGGCGATCAGGTCGCGCACGGTGGCCCGGCTCCCGGCGGCGAGCACCGGTCGCAGGCACCGGCCCTCCTTGCGCTGTTTGTGCAGCCACAGGCGGAGCAGGTATCGCGCCGTCATGGTGACGAGCGCGATCGCGGGAATCGCAACGAAGATCCAGAGTTTGATGTTGCGCGAGGTGAGGGCGATGCCGCCGAGCGCCAGCACGACGGTCGCCGTGAACACGGAGCGTCCGAGCCGGCGGAACTCCTCCGCGCCCTGGCCGAGCACGGCCGGAGCCCATGCCCGGCTCACCGCGAGCGACCCCAGCACCAGCAATTCGGTGCCGAAGGCGAGAATTCCCCACTTCTCGTGCCAGTTGGCCGCGTCCCGGGCCCCGAAGAAGTTGCCGATCGCCGCCACCACGAATGCGGTGGCCACGGTATCGCTGATGATCACGGTGCGCCGGTACCGCTGTTCCCAGTCGGTCGCGGCCTGGCCGATTTCCCCGTTCGCCAGACGCTCGCCTGCCGATGGAAATGGGCTGACCAATCCCCCTTGCCGCACAGAACCCCCCAAGGTCCCCAGTGGTTCGACGTGTTCGCCTCGCACTGTTGCTCCCCCCGGGAGGCCCCCGCCTCCCGCACCACTCCTCCCCCCGGGAGGCCCCCGCCTCCCGTGTACGGCGTCCCGGCCACGTCGCCCGCTCCTGGCGCACCCCACGGGACGGCAGCGGACTCGCTTGTCCCCGCCGGATGTCCGAGGTGCGCGGAAGCCCGTCGATACCCCGGGTGCTCCCCGCACCCGGGGCCCGCTCACGGGCTCCAGGAAGTGGTCGCTCCCACGTCTGACGTCGGGGACGCGACTGCCGGCTTACGTAGTACTTGACCTATTGATCATTTCGGGTCGCCTGTAGATCGCTATTGACCGCCTCGCGCTCGAAGAGCTGAAGCACGGTCAATCTAGACCATGGGGGCCGGATATGAAGAGAGGATGTGTGTAATTCGTGCTCAAGATTTCCGGCCAGATCCACCCATCACTTATCGGCCGCATATGCCCCGGCATCGCGCTCCAGCAGGTCACCCGGCCTCCGGACACCGCTTGCGCCATAGTGATCGGCAGGCCTCGGCCGGTGTGCCGCGACGCCCGGCCCGGCGTAGCGCGGGTTCCCGCGTACGCCCCCGCGCACAACGGCGTGCCTCCGCAGGGCGCCCGAGCCGCGCGGAGCGCCCGGCCCGGACCACGAGGCGCCGGGGCGAGGCTCGTTTCCGTCGGCCGTTTCCGCCTCGTGCACCCGTTGTCGCGTGCCCGATGACGCATCCGGTAGTCCCGGAGGAGTCCCCGAGGAGTCCGGGAGAAGACCCGGAGAAGTCCCGGAGAAGACCCGGAGAAGACCCGGAGCGCTCCCGCTGCCGGGGTCCCTTCCTCCGGCAGGGCCCGCGGTCGCGCTCGGGCTCGCTCACGGCGCCCGGGCAGGCGTGGCCGAGGCGCGGGAGCGGGGTGCGTGCGGCTGCGCGCCGTGAGGCGGCCCTCCGCCGGTACCCCCGGCGCGGCAGGCGCCCCGGACGCGCGCCCCGGCGCGGGAAGCGCCCCCGACGCGCGGAACTCGCGGTCCGGCCGGTGTGTCGCAGCTGCGGGGTGGACGGACCCACGATCTAACGTGACCGACCAGAAGGCGACACCGTTCCCCAGTCTTGCCGCCGACGGTCGAAGTGTGATGATGAGATCGCTGGCGACCCACCCAGGCCGGAAGGAACCTCCATGGAGAAGAACGCGCCGCCGCTCGCGGCGCAGCGCAGGGCGCTGATCCTGGAACTGCTGCGCCTGCGCGGTGGTGTGCGGGTCACCGACCTCGTGGCCGAACTGGGCGTGTCGGACATGACGATTCGCCGTGATCTCGACTCGATGGCCCGGGAGGGTCTGCTGCGGAAGGTCCATGGTGGGGCGGTCCAGGCCGAGGCGTCCAGCAGTCGTGAACCCGGGTTCGAGGCGAAGTCGACGTGGGAGGGGCCGGCCAAGGAGGCCATCGCCAGGGCCGCCGTCGAACTCGTCCCGCCCGGCACCACCGTGGGCCTCGGCGCAGGCACGACGACCTATGCGGTCGCCCGGCATCTCACGCGGGTCGAAGGCCTGACCATCGTCACCAACTCGCTGCGCATCGCGGATGTGCACGAGCAGGCGGGCGAGAACGGCTCGCCGCCGTCGGCCACCGTCATCCGGACCGGAGGGATCCGTACGGTTTCCGATGCCCTGGTCGGCCCGGTGGCCGACCAGGCGATCCGGTCGTTGCACGTGAACATCCTCTTCCTCGGCTGCCACGGCATCAGCGCGAGCGCGGGTCTGACCACTCCGAACCTCGGCGAAGCGGAGACCAACCGTGCTTTCATCGCCTCGGCGCGCCGGGTCGTGGTCGTGGCGGACCACACCAAGTGGGACGCCGTGGGACTGGCGTCCTTCGGTGATCTCGACGACATCGACGTCCTGATCACCGACGACGGCCTCAGCCCGGACCACCGGGCTGCCGCCGCTGATCACGTACGCGAACTGGTCGTCGCCGACGCCTCTTCGGCGCAGCGGGCCAACCGGTGACAGCGACGGGCCCGTCACCCCGCGCGGGCTCGCCCGCCTTCTCCTTGCGGGCAGGTGCCGAGCGACGGCCGAACTGACCGGCCTGCGACCACCACACGGTCGTCCGTCATGCCCGGGCTCGGGCGGAGCGAACGTCTGCCGCGGGGACTCGGCGCAGTCGCTCGGGGGCGCCGGACCCGCACCCGCACCGGCACCACGACCCGGCCGCCGTTCACCGGCACGTCCGCGACCACACGCCGGTGGCAGCCGTGCCCCCCTCCGTCGGTTCCCGGTACGCGCCGGGTACGGCACAACCCGTCCCGGGTCCGGCACAACCCGTCCCGGGTCCGGCACAACCCGTCCCGGGTCCGGCACAACCCGTCCCGGGTCCGGGCCGGCATCCGGAGGCCTCGCCGCCGCCCTCCGCCACGTCCCCGACGGCCCGTGTCTCCGGCCGGTGGCACAGCAGCGGTGTGCGACGCACGAACCGCCCGGTGAGCGGTCCGGTCGCTCGGCGAACGTGCGGCGGTCACACGCGGCCGCCGGGCACGGCAACCGTCGCATCAGCAGGTCGATCACGATCTCCCGCCCGGTCGACGGGAGGCCGGCAGGGCACCTGCGGTGACCACCGTGGATGCGGCCGGAGGCCGCACCGCACCCCGGACGGGCCGGCTCACGCGTCACCGTTCACGCGGTGGGGCCGTCCCGCCGCCGTCGTTCGCGCGGTGGGGGCCGTCCCGCCGCCGTCCGCGCCGCTCTCGTCCACCACCACGGAGCACGGACGGGACAACGCCGCCGAGAACGCCGTCGGGAACGCCGGAAAGGCGCCGTCGGGAACGCCGTCGGGAACGCCGTCGGGAACGCCGGAGAGGCGCCGCGGCCACACCTGCGTTCGTCCTTCCCGCCGGTTGTGGCGTCGTGTCACGACCCCACCGAACCGATCAGAACCGCACCCGCCGGTCGCCGTCACTCTCTGCTCATGACCTGCCACAGGACCGCCTTCCTCCGGTCCGGGACCCGGCCGCGACGACCGGCGTCCAGCCGGCGGCCGGAGGGCGGCGGGCAGGCTCTGACGCCGCAGGCCAGCAGGCACGGGTGCGCCAGGCGTGAGCAGCCGTGCCCGCACGCGGCAGGCAACGGTTTGGACTCGGTGCCGGGACGTTCTTGACGTGTGGTTGCGGAAGGGGTTCTCATGACTCACGCCACGTTCAATACTGTTTGATTATTGCGGATTTTGTCGCAGTCGTGGCGCGCCCAGTCGGCATGGAGACCACGACGGGCATCCGATACCGGTGCGCCCGTCACTGCACCCACTCGGTTCTGGAAGGAGCTTCCCCATGATCCTCACGACCACCGGCCGCGCCGTCACGGCGACAGGTCTGCTGCTCGTCCTCGGCCTGACCACTGCCTGCTCCAGCGGCCAGGAGTCCGCCAAGGGCGCCGACGCCCCGCCCGCCACGGTGAGCGGCAAGATCTCGATGACCTACCTGCAGAAGCAGGGCGACCAGGAGTACTTCGTCGGTGAGGCGGCCGGTGCGAAGGCGAAGGCCGAGGAACTGGGCGTGGACCTGAAGGTCGTGAACCTCGGCAACGACGCCAACAAGACGATCAGCGAGGTCCAGGCGGCCATCGCCCAGGAGACCGACGGCATCGTCATCGTCGTGCCGGACCCGGCGGTCGGCCCGCAGGTCGTCCAGGCCGCGAAGGACGCAGGCATAGCCCTGCTGACCTCGGACGATCAGATCTGCACCAGCGGCCCGGACCCGGCGGCGTGTCCGAAGGGCGACCTGGTGCCCCGGATCGGCTTCTCCGGCGAGCAGATGGGCGGCGAGGTCGGCAGACGCGCGGCCGAGGAGTTCCTCCAGGCCGGCTGGGACCCCGCTGAGACGAGGACCGTCTCGGCGTGGAAGCAGGACGTCACCGTCTGCGGTGACCGCGTGAAGGCCGCCAAGGAGACGTTCACGGCCGCTGTCCCCGGGGTGCGGAACATCGACGTCGCCACCGACAACACCCCCACCGGCGCCCAGGACAGGATCGCCGCGACCATCACCGCCAACTCCACCGTCAAGAACTGGGTGATCTGGGGCTGCAACGACGAGAACGTCCAGGGCGGTGTCACCGCGATGGAGAACGCCGGCATCGGTGCCGACAGGGTCATCGGTGTCGGGCTCGGCGCCTACCTCGCCTGCAAGAACTGGGACGGCGGCAAGCCCTCGGGCATGAAGGCCGCGCTGTTCATCAACGGCAAGGACGTGGGCGCGCTCGCCGTGCAGACGATGTACGACAAGCTCAAGAACGGCAAGGACTTCCCGCAGGAAGCGTTCGCACCGACCACCATGGTCGACCCGGCCAGCTGGAAGTCGGCGGGCGTCACCTGCAACTGAGACCGCCGAACCGGCCGGCTTCCGATTCCCCCCGTCGGAAGCGGCCGTCGTCCCTCCGGCCCCGGTTCCTGCACCGACGGGGCCGGAGGCGGGCCGTCCCCCTGCCGGCCCGCCCTTCGACGAGCGCATGCCCGCGGACGCGGCGCGCTCCCGTACGACAGGCCCTGCCACCCTCCCGCACGACCGAAGGCAGCCATCATGAGCAGAGCTCACGACACGAACACGGGTCCCCGCCCGGCCACCGCCGCGCATCCGTCCGCCGGGGTGCGGCACGTCTCCAAGCGGTTCGGTGCGGTGTGGGCCCTGGAGGATGTCACCCTCGACTTCCCGGCGGGCCGGATCACCGCCCTGATGGGTGAGAACGGCGCCGGAAAGTCCACCCTGCTGAAGATCCTCGCAGGCGACCACCAGCCCACCGGGGGCAGTGTCATCCTGGACGGCCGGGCCGTCCGGCTCTCCTCGCCGATCGACGCCCGCCGCCTGGGTATCCGGATCATTCCACAGGAACCGGAGATCATCCCGCACGTCTCCGTCGCCGAGAACGTCTACGCGGGCCTTCTGCCCCGCAGAGCGGGGCGCCGCCTGGACCGTGCCGGGCTGCGCCGCCGCGTCGCCGCCGATCTGGAGCGGCTGGGCTTCGACAAGGTCCTCGACCCGGACCGGCTCGGCTCACAGCTCACCCCCGCCCAGCGCCAACTGGTCGAGATCCTGCGGGCGCTGACGGGCGACGCGAAGGTCATCGCCTTCGACGAGCCGACCTCCTCGCTCTCCGAGAACGAGGTCGAGGCGCTGTTCGCGCTCATCCGCCGGCTGCGGGACGACGGCGTCGCCGTCGTCTACGTCTCCCATCGCATGCAGGAGATCTTCCGGCTCGCCGACCGCATCGCCGTCCTGCGCGACGGCCGCCTCGCCGGGATGCAGAAGGCCGCCACCACGAGCGAGGGCGAACTCGTCCGCCTGATGGTCGGCCGCGACCTGTCCACGATGTTCTCGCGCACACGCGTGGCCACCGGCCCGCTGGTGCTGGACGTCCGCGGCCTCACCACCGATGACGTCACCGGCATCGACCTGCAGCTGCACGCCGGCGAGATCGTCGGCCTGGCCGGCCTCGTCGGCGCCGGACGTTCCGAGATGGCCCTCGCCCTGGTCGGCGACCGGCCCGTCCGCTCCGGCACCGTCACCCTCGACGGCAGGACCCTGCCCTCCGGCGACCCCGGCGCCGTCATCCGCGCGGGCCTGGGCCTGGCCCCCGAGGAGCGCAAGGCCCAGGCGCTCTTCCTGCACCGCTCGATCCGCGACAACACCTCCGCCGTCGTCCTCGACCGCCTGCGCCGCCTGCGGTTCGTCCGACGGGGCGCGGAACGCGAGCTGGCCCAGCAGTACACCGACCGGCTGCGGGTACGCACCCCTTCCATCGAGCACGAGGTGCGCAAGCTCTCGGGCGGCAACCAGCAGAAGGTCGTCCTCGCCCGCTGGCTCGCACGCAGACCCAAGGTCCTGATCCTGGACGAGCCCACCCGCGGCATCGATGTCGGCGCCAAGGCCGAGATCTACCAGATCATCGCCGGCCTCGCCGCCGAGGGCATCGCCGTCCTGGTCATCTCCTCCGAACTTCCCGAGGTCCTCGGGCTCGCCGACCGCGTCGTGGTGATGCAGAACGGCCGCATCACCGGCGAACTCGCCCGTGAGGAAGCCACCGAGGAAGCCATCCTCAACCTCGCCATGGCCGACGACCTCGCCCCTGGCCTCACCCCTGGAGCAACCTCATGAGCACCGCCGCCAAGACCCCCACGGCCACGGAGACACACCGTGGGCCCGGACCGGGCCGGTTCGCGTTCCTGACCGCGGGCGTCGGCGGGCAGAACCTCAGCCTGGTCGGCGCACTGGCCGTGGTGCTCGCTCTGTTCGGCATCCTCGACGACAACTACCTCAGCCTCTCCAACATGCAGGTCATCGCCGAGGCGGCCACCATCGTCGGCCTGCTCGCCGTCGTCCAGACCGTCGTCATCATCTGCAGCGGCCTCGACATCTCGGTCGGATCCCAGACCGGCGTCGCCTCCGTCATCAGCGCCATGGTCTTCACCGCCACCGGCTCCAACGCCTTCCTCGGCGTGGCAGCCGCCGTCGGCATCGGCCTGCTCATCGGTGTCCTCAACGGTGTGATCATCGTCTACGGCCGCGTCAACCCGACCATCGCCACCCTCGCCGGCCTGGCCGCCTACAAGGGCCTCGCCCAGCTCCTCTCCGACGGCCGCGCCCAGGGCTACGTCCTCAACGACGACGTCTTCGTCTTCCTCGGCCGCGGCAAGATCGCCGGGCTCCCGGTCATGGTCTGGATCCTCGTCCTGGTCTCCCTCGCCGTCCATGTCCTGCTCAAGTACACCGACATCGGCCGCAACCTCTACGCCGTCGGCGGCAACGACACCGCCGCCCGCCTGGCCGGCATCAACATCAACAAGTACCTGATCGCCGTCTACGCCCTGATCGGCGTCGTCGCCGGGATCGCCGGCATCCTCCTGACCGCACGCACCGGCAGCGGCCAGCCCGTCTCCGGCAGCGAGGGCCTCGAACTCAAGGCCATCACCGCCGCCGCCCTCGGGGGCGCGGCCCTCAAGGGCGGCAAGGGCGGCATCGGCGGCACTCTCCTCGCCGTCGCACTCCTCGGCGCCCTGGAGAACGGACTCACCGTCCAGGGCATCAACTCCTTCTGGCAGAACGTCGCCCAGGGCGCCCTGCTGGTGATCGCCGTCGTCATCCAGCAGCGCCGCAGCGGCGAGCGGGCGATAGGCCTGCCCGCCTGACCTCCGCCCCGGCGGGCGTGGGTGTCCCGCGGCCGGTCCGGTCCGGCCCGGCCCGTGCTCCTGCGCGTCCCGCAGCCGTCGCGGGCCTTAGCCGACGCGGCGCGGGTGTCCGCCCCGCGAACCCCTGTCCAGGCGGGGGAACGGACGTCCACGCCCCGCCGCGGGCCGCGCGGGCGCCCGCGGCCACCACCAGGGCATCGACGACCGGTCCGGCCCGCACGGGGGAGTGCAGCGGCCCGCTCCGCCCGGCGGGGACGGCGCCGGTCTCGACGGCCGCCGCCTCCCGTACCGGGCGTTCGACGCGGGCCTCTGCGCGTCGCCCGGGGCCGGTGGTGGCCCGGACCCTCCGGGTCCGCTCCCGTACCGGAGGGCCGACGCGTTCGCCCCGTGGCCCTCGCCGACCCACGTGCGCGATGTCTCCCGGGCGTTCCCGGGATCCAGCGGTCACGGGCGCGTACGTGCACCCGCCACCGCCCGCGCGACACCGCGCGTCGGCATCCCTGCGGGCCCGGAGCCCGGCGTCTCACCCGGACATCGCTTCCTGGACCGTCACATCCGATGCCGGGGTGCCCCCGCCGGGGGATCGGCCGCGGACGCACCCGGTCGGGTCCGCCGGGCAGAACAGAACCGTGGCCGGCTCATGGAGCCTGGCCACGGTCAGTTGCGGATCTCGGCGGTCGGGCCAGGACGCGAGGCCCGGGGCCTCGGGAAGAGCCTGGGCCGCGTGCGGCCGGGATCGCACCCGCTGCGGCGTGACGCCCTCCCCGAGGCCGGGCCACACGGTCGTCAGGCGACCGTGATCCTGTCCAGGTCCGGGGCGTAGGCGGTGTCGTTGTGGAACTTGATGCTGTTCGCTCCCGCGTTCAGCTGGACGGGAACCGCCGTCGTGGCCGGGGTGGTCCAGCTGGAGCCACTGACGCTGATCTGCTGGTCGGGGCCGCCGTTGACGCTGACGTAGAAGGAGCGGGTGCCCGAGACCAGGTAGGAGACGGTCAGGGTGCGTGAGCCGGCTGTGCTCGCGTTGACGCCGTTGACGGTGACGTGGTTGGCCGCACCGTTGCCGATGTAGCCGACCTTGCTGCCGCCCGAGCAGGCGGGGCAGGACGAGACCCCGGCGGCGCCGGCGAGGGTGTTGCCCGACGCCTCCGCCTCGATCGTGACGGCGCCGCTGCTGCCGGCCGGGGTGATCCGGTACATCACCGTGCCGTGGGACGGCACCGAGGCGGTGAAGGTGCCGCTGGTGTCGGTGCTGGTCGCCCCGGTCCACAGGTCCTTGACCGTGTAGGAGGAGTAGCCCCCGATTCCCACGGCCGCCGCGGAGGTGCTGATGGTCCGCGTCGTGGTGTTCTCGTTGGTGAGCGTGACGGCCCGGTCTCCGTTGGCCAGCACCTTCGACATCACGACCAGCCCACCGGAGCCGGACACCACGGTGCCCTGCCTGCCGAGCGGGTCCTGGTCCACCGCGATCACATCGGCGTTGCCGAGGATCTGCACCGTCGCCGGGCTCGCGCTGTTCAGTCTGTTCCCCATGAGCAGCGGAGCGGCCATCTCGGCCCAGAGGCTGAAGTGGGTGCGGTACTCGGTGTCGGTCATCCCGCCGTTGCCGACCTCCAGCATGTCCGGGTCGTTCCACGCCCCGGGTCCGGCCAGGGAGGCGAGCGGCTGGTTCAGGTGGGCCTTGCTGATCATGCTCGGCCAGTCGTCGCTGATGTCGCTCGTGGTCCGCCAGGAGTTCGCCGTGGTGGGCCGCCACGACGGGACAGGCTGCTGCGGCTCGTCGTGGATGCTGTAGAAGATCGGGCGGCCGGTGGCCTGCAGGGCATCGCGCATGGTCTTGAACCCCGTCTCACGGTTGACGCCGGCCAGGTTCGCCCGGCACCAGTCGTACTTGAGGTAGTCCACCCCCCACCCCGCGAACGTGTCGGCGTCCTGCTGCTCGTGCCCCAGGCTCCCGAGCTTGCCGGGATAGCCGTTCCAGTAGTTGGCACAGGTCTCTGTTCCCGGGGTCGCATAGATCCCCAGCTTCAGGCCGCGCGCGTGCACGTAGTCGGCCAGGGCCTTGATCCCGCCGGGGAACCGCGTCGGGTGGGATCGCAGGTTGCCCTGCGCGTCGCGGGTGTAGTCCTGCCAGCAGTCGTCGATGTTGACGTACTGGTACCCCTTGTCCTTCAGGTGGAGGTTCACGATCGCGTCGGCAGCGTCCTTGATGTTCTGCTCGGTGACGTTGCACCTGTGGGCGTTCCAGCTGTTCCAGCCCATCTGCGGGGTGGCGCCGAGTCCGTTGTCCAACGCTGTGGCCGAAGGTCCGGCCGCCACCTGCAGGGACACGGCTGCCAGTGCGCTGCCGGCCAGCAGGGTCAAGGAGGAGACCGAGGCCGTGAGACGGGTCCTGGCCCTGGTGCGTCTGAGGTGCATGGAAGGCTCCTGACGGGGGGAGGCCGCGCGCACCCGCGGATGCCACGCGGTCGACGGATGGGAGACGGGGTGGTGAGGGCGGCGACTGCCACCGTCACCGCTGGACGGGACCGCTTCACAAGCAGCACAGAACCCGCTGCGGAGCGGCTCGGACCGGTGAGCTGTCGCGGGCCGAGGTGACGGACAGCAGGGGGCTTGAGAGCTCGGGCGGCAGCCGGGCGCTTCGCGCTCTCCAGCATTCGAACGAACTCAAACACGATGGAACGTATTTACACGCCCCCCGCCACCGTGTGTCAAGACCTCCACCGCAACTTCGTCGGCCCGGGCCCCCCTGCTTCGCGCGAGTCCTCCGGTGATCGAGTCTCCGTACCGGAACGGGTGGATCGCTGTGATCACACCCTGGCCGTCCTGCACTGCTGAGCGTGTCCGTCCTCTCCGTACCAGCCTCCGGACCCGGCCGCGACGGGGCCCCAGGCTCTGCACGGTTGCGCGCCCGGAAGCGGTCGCGGCCGCGGGTGCCGCACCGCGGCCGGCCCGCAGCGGTGTGAAACACGACGCCGGGGCCGCTCTTGACACGCGGCCGCAGCGGCGATCCCGTAGCAGCCCCGGTCATGTTCAGTTCCGTCTGATCACGGTGCTTTGTGTCGGGGTATCCCTGTGCTCCTCCGCCCCCGGTTCGCGCGGAGTCGCTTCGGGAGCGGCGCCTCCTGCACCTTCCGTCGGCCGGCCCGTACATACCCGGTCCCGCCCCGCCGCGTCGTGTCCGGTTCGTGGACCGGGCGCGACGCGGCCCCCTGAGCGGGGGAGGTTTCGTTGTTCCTGCGTCCACGGCGGCCTGCCGGTTCTGCCGTGACGGGATACGACGTGCACACAGACCGTCGCTGTGTGTGGTGTTCCGGTGGGTGTGGGGGGCGTGGGGCGTGACGGCCGGCGCGGGACCGCGTCGGCCAGGAGGCGGTGAGGGGCGGTTCACCCAAGGCTGACAGAGAGGGGCAGGCGGCTCCGCACTCGGCGATCTCACACTGGTCAAGTGCGAACAGCGCCCGACCACCTCACGCCTCCCGCCACTCGCCGCGTGAAACCTGGTGTCCACTTCCAGGGATCAACCTGGAGCTCAGCCGTACACCACATCGGCGGACGTCATCAGCGCTTGGGTGTGTATCACCCATGCGGACCGGGTCACCCCGGTGCTTTCCTGTCTCTCCCCAGGAGGCGGCGTCCCCTCACCCGTCCCGGCTGACACGGACGCTTCGAGACCGGCGTCTCCCCCACCTCCCGCCGACCGTCACGCGCGTACCCGGTCCCGCCCCGCAGGAGTCGCGTCCGGTTCGGCCCTGAACCGCCCCAGCACCGCACGGCGTCAGGAAGTCCCATGTTGCGACCGCTTGCACACGCCCGGGCACCGCCGGAGCAGCCACCGCGGCACCGACGCGTCACCCAGCGGCACCAGCCCGCAGGCGGTGCGTGCGATACGCCGACCACGACACAGCAGCACCAGCGCGGGCTCGCCGGTCCGCACCGACGTGGAACACCACGCCCACCCTCGGCTCCAGCCCTCACGGCCGGACCACCGGTCGCGTTACCCCAAGGCGGAGGTCACGATGCCACCCACACTCCAGCCGCAACCGGCAGCACAGCCACACCCGGCGCGCATCACACCGCGCACCCTGCTCATCTACCTCATCACCGCCGCACTCGTCGCCACGTCCCTCGTTCTGGGCACCGCAACCGCCAGCCACGCGGCCCCAGGCAACCACCGCCCGGCCACCTGGAACATGCAAGGAGCCTCCAGCAGCAGCGACAGCAAATGGACCACCACCGTGGCCAGGCTCTCCGCCGGTGGCTACAACTACCTGCCCCACGACGTGGTCGCCCTCCAGGAGGCCGGCCCCCGCGGCAGCCTCCCCGGCGCCGCCGTCCGGTCCGGCACCGGCACCGTCACCGTCAACGGACGGCGGGCCACCTATCAATACGAGGTGCGCAGGTGGCGCATCGGCAGCGGAAGCCGCGGCCGGGACGTCTACATCACCTGGCTGCACACCGACGACAGCAGAACAAGCCGCAACAACGTCGCCCTCGTCACCCACGAACAGCCCACCAACGTCGTCGCCGTGGCCGCACACCAGGCCGACAACCTCCACTGGGGCATGCGCCCCGCACTCGGCGTCCAGCTCTCCGACGGCAGCTGGTTCTACAGCTTCCACGCCAGCTCCAACGGCGACAACCGCAGCAACGACGCCGCGAACATGGTCCAGGCGATCGCCAACCGCAGAGGCCAGTGGGCCGTCCTCGGCGACTTCAACCGCCGACCTGGCAACCTCACCGCGCCCCCAGGCTCGCAGATCTACTCCAGCGGGCAAGGCACACAGCAGGGCGGCGGCGAACTCGACTACATGGTCTCCAACGACCAACAGAACATGCAAGGCTGGACCGGACGCCGCCTCAACGGCGCAGGATCCGACCACTACCCCGTCGAATTCCTCCTTCAGTCGTCAGCGCGCGGGCGAATCGTCCCGATGCGTAATCCAGACGAATGCATGAAAATGGATGGCACCTTTGAACGGTGCGGCAGCGATTCACCGTACCTTGTCCGGTCGGGCACAGCGATCAACATGATGATTTCATGGCCCGCGATCAGCACTGAATGTCTTGACCTGCAGGGCGGTGCCGTCACCAACGGAACCCGCGTCCGTTCATACGCGTGCAATGATGGTGCCAACCAGTCCTGGGGCTTCAATACAGGGGCCAATCGAATGTGGGACGGAACCATCCGTTCTGCGCTGTCCGGAAGCAAGTGCCTTACGTACGGCATTTCATCTCCCCTCACCATTTCAGACTGCGCAGACGAGCGCGATCCCAGGTGGGCAGATCAGCAGTGGATAGCGGCCGCACTTGAGCCGTATGACTCCCATTGGCTGACACCAGTCAGCCCTTCGGCCGGACCGGAAGGAGATGCCGACGGCTCGCTGGCAGTTGATGCTGACGCTGCCTGGTGCGAGATGAAGAACCGCGCCATTATCTTTACTATCTGCGCCACGCTCCTCCAGAACGTGCAAGGCGCGACTCACCTCGATCTCAAACGGAGTATTCCCGACGGAACATCGTCTACATCAAATGAAATATCTGAAATGCCGCGGCCTCAGGCCCTGACATCTCCGAGCACCCCGGGTGGTTCCTCCGGCGGCACGAGTGGCTCCTCCGGCACTGGGCAGTGCCTCGGCTCCACCGGCTTCGTCCCGTGCTCCGGCACCACGAGTACGCCGGGTGGTTCCTCCAGTACCCCAGGTGGTTCCTTCAGCACCCCGGGTGGTTCCTCCGGCGGCACGAGTGGCTCCTCCGGCACTGGGCAGTGCCTCGGCTCCACCGGCTTCGTCCCGTGCTCCGGCACCACGAGTACGCCGGGTGGTTCCTCCAGTACCCCAGGTGGTTCCTTCAGCACCCCGTCCGGCTCCACCGGCACCACCACGAGCGGAGGCTCTGAGCCTTGCCTCACCCCTGGTGGCGCCCCGTGTCCCTGATAGCTCTCAGCGAGAGCTGAAGCCCTGACCCGACTGTTCCTCAACCGCCGTCTGCGCGGTGCGCCAACAGGCCGCCGCGCAGACGGCATTCCTTCGAGATGGCCGGTATCGGCCTCGATCTGCGTGCGGTGGAGGCGGGGCTGACGTCGCCGTTCAGCTCGGGAGCGGTGGAGGGGCAGGTGAACCGGAGTAGCGCGTCGCGTACTTCGCGGGCAGTCCCCGTTTGCGGCAGATAGGGGACACCTGCACCACCGACTTCTGCAAATCGGGCATACCCACCCGAGAGCAGTGTTGCTCACGTATTTTTGATCTGCACTGCTATCGTTCGAGGTCGTCGCCTATTCGGTAAACCGAGGAGGAGCGACAGTGTCGTCAGTGGCTCTATTCGCGGCTAGCGGGTTGATTCTGTTGCTGATCCCACGCATTACGCACGGAAAGTGGCGACGAAGTAGACAATGAAAACAGCTACCAGTGCCAGCCCGACTAGAACTCCAAGGATTGCCGATCTGTCAGACCGCTTCCTGTGCTCCCGATCCTCTTCCATGTTCACCCTCTGATGAATGCGGCAATATATCTCTGCTGCAGCTGGATCGCTAGCCACTTCCTCCATGCCGCGCCTGATCAGGCGCGCAAGGTCTCGATCAGTGATCTTCCATCGCGGGTCGGAGGTAGAATCCTTTGCCATAACACACCTCATGGTAGGCGACTTTTGCAACACACTCGCATGTATTGCCCCTATTGATCCGAAACGCTTTGGGTTCACGCTCGTTGACCGTGCGTGAGAGATCTGGTGGGGGATGCGCGGACGTGGTCGCCGGACGCGCAGGAGGCTGTGCGGTTGCTGGCGGTGTCCGCGCTGGTGGAGGGACGGGAGCGGGTGGAGGGCGCGGCCTTGTTCAAGGTGTCGGTCAGGGCCGTGGACAGCTGGTGGGCGAGGTGGCAGGCGGGAGGTAGGGACGCGCTGCTGTCCCGGCCGCGGGGCCGTCGCACGGCGAGCATCAGGTGCTGTCCGAGGCCGAGCAGGCTGCGGTGCGGCAGGCCGTCCTCGATCACATCCCCTATGACCTGGGGCTTTCGGGTCAGCTGTGGACGCGGAGGCTGATAGGTGAGCTGATCTTCAAGCTGTACCGGGTCCGGTTCACCGAGCCCGGTGTGGGCAAGTACCTCAGGCGGTGGGGCCTGACCTTCCAGCGGCCGGACAAGCGGGCTGTCGAACAGGATCCGGAGGCCGTCCGCATCTGGTGCGAGGAGACCTGGCCGGCGATCCGGGCCAGGGCGAAGGCGGAGGGCGCCGAAGTCCTCTTCGGCGACCAGGTCGGGATCCGCTCGGACCAGGTCACCGGCCGCACCTGGGGCGCCAAGGGGACGACCCCGGCCGTCCGCCGCACCGGGAACCGGTTCTCCGTGAACGCGATGTCCGCGATCAGCACCAAGGGGCGGATGCACTTCATGGTCTCCTTCGACGCGCAGGTCATGTGCCGCTTCCTCGCCCGGCTTGTGGGTCACTTCGACCGGAAGGTCCACCTGATCGTGGACCGTCACTCGGCCCACCGCTCGAAGGCCGTCCGGGCATGGCTCGTCGACCACACCGACGAGATCGAGCTGCACTTCCTGCCCTCGTACTCACCCGAGCTGAACCCCGACGAGCCGGTCAACGCCGACCTCAAACGCAGTCTTCCTCACACTCACCGGGCCAGGAACCAGAGCGAACTAGCCGCAGAAACCCGCCGCTTCTTCCACCGCCGGCAGACACGGCAGCTGTAAGCCTTGATCGTTGAGGCGTCCGTGCAGGTCAGGGTGGGGGTGGTTGCGGACATGGGAACGGCCACCGTGATCATTGACGTGTGTGAAGACGATCAAGAACCAGGTGGCCGTGGAGGCCACGATAGCCGAGCGGGTCCGGACGGCGGCGTTCGGGTCGCTGATGGCGGCGGTGGCCGTCTGCTTCCCGCGCCGGGACTCGCGGATGCTGGGCCGGGCGATGACCCAGGGCATGCTGATGGAGCTGGAACGGCGCAACTGCTGGACCCTCGCCGACGCGCTCGGGCACGACGGGCCGCACCGCCTCCAGCACTTCCTCTCGCGCGGCGCCTGGAACCATGACCTGGCCCGCGACCGTCTCGCCGCCTGGGCCGCGGCCGAACTCGCCGACGACGAAGCCGTGTTGATCGTCGACGAGACGGGTGACGAGAAGTCCTCCACCGACTGCGTGGGAGCCTCCCACCAGTACTCCGGCGCTCTTGGCGGGGTGGGTCTGTGCCAGGTCGCCGTCCATCTCACCTGCGCCTCGCCGCGCGGTCACGCCCTGATCGACCGCGAGCTCTACCTGCCCGCCGCCTGGGCCGAAGACGAGGAACGCAGGCTGCTGCGGCACGTGCCCGACGAGGTCACCTTCGCCACCAAGCCCCAGCTGGCCGCCGCCATGCTGCACCGCGCCCGCAGGCTCGGCCTTCCCACCCGCTGGTTCACCGGCGACGAGGTCTACGGCAGCCTGGAACTGCGCCACACCGCCCGCACACTGGGCTTCGACTACGCCCTGGCGGTCAGGGCCGACCACCGCGCGAGCACTGCCGCGGGCCGCTTCAGCGCCACTGAACCGGCGGCGAAGGTGCCGGCCAGGGCCTGGATGCGACGCCGCACGGGCAACGGCACCAAGGGCGACCGCCACTACGACTGGGCCCTGATCGACATCCTGGCCGACGACGCCCCCGCAGGCCGGGACGAGGCCGGGCACGCGTTCCTCGTCGTGCGCCGCCACCGTTACACCCGCGAACTGTCCTTCTACCGCTGCCACCCGCACCGTCGACACAACCGAACACGGCCTTCAACTCGCCCCGGCCAGCAGCCGCGAACTCCTGGCCGTCCTGCGGATCACCGCACTCCCCACGCCCCGCCGCGACCTCGAGCACGCCCTGCACTGGTCTGCCTGGCGCCGTCACCACCGACACCAGGCCACCGAGGCCCACCGCCGATGGAACAACATCACCGCGGCGGCGACCACATGACCGGAGCCGAACGATCAAGACTTACAGCTGCCGTGTCTGACGTGTCGTCAACCATGCAAGGTCATCTTGCACGTGTGTTGCACAGGGCGCTGAAAGACAACGGTGACCAATGGAGGGTCGTGAAGGTGAGTACCCGCAGTTCAGCTGGCATGTTGTGATGTCGTGCCCCTTGCCTCCGAGGGGCACGACATCGCGCCGGTCAGATGTCGCGGAAAAGACTCGGCAGCCCTGCGAGCTGCGCAGACTCGTGACGCAAGGCCTCTGACCTGGGGAAACGCTCAGTCAGTCAGCCACCGAGCGGATGTCGCCTCCGTTGGGTTCAGCGATGGTTCCTTGGCCGTCCGCAGCATCGTTCACGCTGCTGCGGGAGTCGTAGTAATGAACTCGCCAGGTGGCGTTGGAGTAGTTCCTACTGCCCCCGTAGACGTTGTCCCTGTTACCGGTCTCACAGTAGAGGTAAAGCTCCTTGTTGTGGCTGTTGACCTCCAGCTTGATGCGGTCACCGGCGCGGATAGCCCGCTTGCCGCCGACGGTGAGATTGTCAGTGATGGTGACGTTGTTGCCGGGCAAGACGTTGACGTGGCTGTTGATTTTGAG
Source organism: Streptomyces sp. B8-7 (assembly GCF_058833805.1). Classification (NCBI taxonomy): domain Bacteria; kingdom Bacillati; phylum Actinomycetota; class Actinomycetes; order Kitasatosporales; family Streptomycetaceae; genus Streptomyces; species Streptomyces sp. B8-7. The sequence continues at coordinate 263,415 of NZ_JBYRRL010000002.1, forward strand.
CGGTTCGCCGTACGGGCCGCGGAGGTCGGCGATTCGGACGGTCCCTGTCCCGACGGCGTTGAGGTTGCCGTTGGCGGTGAGCGTGCCCCCGACGGTGACGTTGCCGATGGTCGTGATGCTGTTGTTGAAGGTGCTCGCCCCGGTGACGTTCAGGGCCGCGTCGACTTTCAGGCCCGCGGGCTGGCTGATCCGCAGCGGGTTGCTGCCCGCGCCGCGCACCGATCCGGCGACCGTCAGGTCCTTGGCGGCGTTGGTGAGGCTGACGCTGTTGGCGAACGTACTCGCCCCGGTGACGTTCAGGGCCGCGTCGACCTTCAGGCCCGCGTTCTGGCTGATCCGCAGCGGGTTGCTGCCCGCGCCGCGCACCGATCCGGCGACCGTCAGGTCCTTGGCGGTGTTGCTGAGGCTGACGCTGTCGGCGAATGTGGCCGGGCCCTGGACGGTGAGGTTCCTGACGACGAGGTCAGGGATGCGTACGGTGACGGCCGTGGTCAGGGTGTGGGTGAGGGTGACGCCGCCTGCCGTGACCTCCGCGCGGAGCATGAATCCGGTCACGGTGGTCAGGCCGCGCGGGGTGGACCAGACACGTTCCTTGTCGAGGGAGACTCCGGCGGGGGCGTCGCCCCAGTACATCGTGTACTTCGCGTCCGAGCCCTCCCAGCGAAGCACGGCAACCTCACCGTTCTCCACCATGATCTTCTCGGGCGCGAAGTTCCGGAACACGAACCCGGCCGGGAATTTGTCCACCTCGACCGCGGCGTTCTTGTTGGTGAAGCTCCCGTTCGTCGGTGACGAACTTTCGATGATCTCGATGGAGACCTGACCCGCCGTGCGGTTGACCGCGATGTTAGAGAGGGTGAAGGTGATGATCTGTCCGGTGAACTGCACCGCGCGGGCCGGGGTGAAGGTGATGACCGCGAAGCCGCCGGAGACGGTGGGGAGAGACGGCGTCCAGCCGGTGCTGGCACCGGTCCTGATGTCGGCGCCCTCGGTAGTGAGGTGCTCGGCTCCTGCGCCGACCGGCACCCGGACGGTGATCTTGTTGCACCAGGCCGGGGTGGTGATCCCGCTGCCGACGTTGATGTTGACGGAGCCGTATTCGGTTTCCTCAGCGGAGCTCACCCGCAACGGCTTCGGTTCGGTCGACGGTTCGTATGGCAGCAGGTTGGTGGTGTTCACCATGACAACGCTCATGCAACAGCCCTTCTGAAAAGGAGGTTCAGGACGTCTCGGTCGCGTCGAGCAGCAGGTATCCGTACCGGGCCTCCGCCTGCGGATCCCCGAAGTGGGCCGTGGAATCGGCCGGAACGATCGGTAGCTCCACCCACTCGGTCGCCGACCCGCGCGGCTCGGCCCAACTCCACGCTCCGTGCCACGACGCGGGCTGCGGCAGCACCACACCTGCCTGCGCCGGCTCCTCCCCTGCCCCCGTCCGTCGGGCTTCCTCGGCCTTGTCGACCCGCTCGGCCGCGAGGAGCGGGCCGAGCCGGAAAGACGCCCGGATCCGCCGCATCGCCTCGGACACCAGGTCGTCGGGCAGCTGGACCTTGGTCACCGGGAGGATGTCCGTGGTGGCGTGCACCGCCGCGTTCGGATCCATCAGCAGCGTCAGGTGGTGCGTCACCGGCTGGTCCGGGGTGCGCGCGGGCACGGCCAGGCCATGGCCCTTGTCGATCGGGACGAGATAGCCCCCGCCACCCTGCGGCATGACCGCGTGGAAGAGTTCGTACGAGGTCTCCTGGTCGGGCCCGGTCGCCCCGGCGAAGTATCCGACGAGGCCGTCGCCGAGCCGCTTCTCGTTGCCCAGGCGCACCGGCCAACGGTAGCCGTCGTACTCCTCCTCCGACTCTCCGAGGACCTGGTCCCAGCTCGGGTTGCTCAGCAGCGGCCCTTCGAGCTCGACGCCCAGATCGGCGCGCACCAGTGCAAGCGGCCGGCCGATGAGCCGCAACGCGGAGCCGTCCTCCTGGGCCGCGTCGTCGAGGATGGTGTCGAGGGTCTGGTCGATGGTGTCGAGCAGACCGGTGAGTGCGGCGGCGGGTTTGTCCTTGAGGGTGCGGACGAACCGGGCCAGGTGCGGCATGGCGTCCTCGAATTCCTGGGCGTCGACGTCGGGGTGGGGCGAGCCGGGGAGCGGTAGCCACACGCTGTCGTCCGCGCCGTCGATGTCCTTGACGACGCGGAGTTCGCCGAGACAGACGCCGTCGGGTCCGTGGACGACGAGGGTCTGGTCGAGGTGGTTGAGCAGCAGCCAGCCGGCCAGGGGGTTTTCCGCCGTGGTCGCGCGGGCCATCGGCGAGAGCCGCTGTCCGTCCACGGCGCGTACGGTCTCCAGCCGCACGCGGGCGCCCTGAAGGAGACGCGGGCCGAGCTGGACGAAGCGGGCCGTGCCGATGAGGTCGTCGTGCAGGATCTCATCGGGGGCGACGCTCTCCGCGAGGGTGAGGGAGACCTGTTCGCGGTTGCCGCTGTTGACGATGTCGTAGGTGCGCCCGAAGCGGTCGACGACGCGCAGGTCGTGAAAGGTGAACTGGCCGGCGCGGACCGGCTGGAACGGCGTTCCGGGGTCGTCGGCGGGCGGTTCGAGCGGGCCGCCTTCCGGGACGCTCTGAATGTCGCCGACGAGCCTGGCGACGGCGTCGGGGACGTGCACGGTGGTCCTGGCGGCGCCGTCCTGCTGGACGAGCCAGTCGTGGAAGCCGTCGAGGCGCTGGGAGAGCATTCCCGGGTCGCCGAGTTCCTCGCGCAGGGCGAGCAGGCCTTCGGTGGGAGCGCCGGAGTAGGTGTCGAGGTAGCGGTCGATCTGCTTCTGCAGGACGAACGGCGCGCTCGGGGTGAGGAACGCCCGGTTCTTGAAGGTGAGCCACCGCAGGTCGGCTTCGCCACCGCCGGGCTGGGCTCCCCGGCCGGACCATTCGTAGCGGCTGCCGTTGAAGGTCCAGTAGGTGGTGTCGTCGGCCTGGAAGGGCGTGGGGCAGTACTTCAGTTCGTATTCGAGGTGCATGGGCAGCCAGGGCTGCCGCCATGGTGCGGTGTACTCGGGGACGGGCCCGGTGACGGCGGCGGGGTCCTTGAGGGCCGCGTCGAGAGCGCCGGGGACCCGGACCACCTGGTCCAAGAGGGCGAACTCGGCGAGCAGCGGGGTGCAGGCGTCGGGGAGACCGGCCAGTCCGGGGCCGGGCGGAGTAGTGGGCGGGTCGTAGGTCGTGCCGCCGACGGTGATCCGGGTGATCAGGGCCTCGGGAAGGCGGCAGGGCAGCGGGGTGTCCCGGGTGAGGGGTTCCTTGGCACCGGTGTCCTTGATGAGCACGACCGGGTCGGCGGGGCGGTAGTAGGACTCGCGGGCGGTGCGCTCCAGCTGGTAGCGCGGGTCGAGTCCGCGGTCGGTCGCGTACTGCGCGATGTCGGCCGCGAGTTCCTCCGGGGTGCCTCCGGTGGGCAGTTGCCTCATCAGCACGAACTGTTCGTCGAGCAAAGCCTTGGTCCGCCCGGCCAGGCTCGTCGTATCGCTCTCGTCGAGCTGGACATCAGCTGCGGCGTCGAAACCTGCGGGGTGCTCAGGGGTGAACGGGGGAACCGGCTTGTTGCGCAGCCACCAGATGTTCCACAGGCGCTGCTGAGAGCGGCGGAGCCTGGGCGTGAGGTCGTCGTACTGCCTTTGCACGTCGTTGAGTTCGGTGAGCCATTCGGGTTCCGGCGGCGGGGGCGGCAGCTCGTCGTCGCCTTCGACGGGGCGCGCGGTCACCTTCCAGACATGGCCGCCGTCGGAGCCGGAGAACCAGGAGTGATGGGTGAGGGTATCGAGGTCCTCCTCGCCGTCGGCGGTGTCGAGTGTTTCGAGGGTGCCGTGGAAGAGGGAGCGTACGAGGTCCCCGGTGCGCGCGGAGCGGGTCTGGCGGGCGGCCAGCCGGCCGAGGGCTTCGGCGCTGCTGCTGCCCAGCGTGAGGATCTCGCTGAGTTCGATGTTGCTCGGTTTGTCGGACTCGTAGGTGGCGCCTTCACGCTGCCAGTCGACTCCCAGCGCCGAGCCGCTGTAGAGGGTGCGGTCCAGGGCGTCGGCGGCGGTGCCGTCGGGTGTGTCCCAGCCGAGGGCTTCGAGGAGGTCGGCCGTCCCGCTCGCGTCCGGCGGGAGCAGACCGGGCACGGACGCGGCGTGGTTGAGGTAGTCGAGTGCGTCGTCGCTGTACCAGCCGACGACGAAGTAGCTCAGCGTCGCGTCGGGCGGGTAGTTGTCCAGGTCGCCTTTGAGGTCCTCAAGGCTGTCGTGGATCGAGAACACGTCTTTGTTGTACGGCTGGTAGGCCGCGAAGCCGGGTAGTCCGGGCCCGGCCGCGGTCAGGTGCGGTTTCTGGGCGGGTGGTTCGGTCCACGGTGCCCGGGTGAGGTCATGGCGGCGGCCGAGGAAGGTCAGTTCCAGCGGAGCGCCCTCCGGCGTGTCGGGGTTCGGGTGCTTGTTGGTGCCGTAGATGTCGTTGCCGTCGGCGTCCTGGACCGGGCGGCTCTCCAGGTAGTCGCTCTGCACGATCCATCCGACGGCTTTGCGGTCCGCCTCCGCCCCTGTGGTGCTGTAGCGCACGACCAGCCAGCGGTTGGGGACGAAGGGGAAGGCCGTCTCCCCCGTCGCCTGGTCGTAGTGTCCGTTGGCCAGCGCCTCGGGCAGCTGCCACTGGACGTAGACGCCTTCGGTGTCCGGGCCCATGGTCTCGGTGCCGATGCCGGGGGGCGGTTCCGCGCTCGCGCCCTCCTCGATCATGGCGTCGAAGTTCGGTGTCCACCGGTTGAACGTCTCGGCGGTGCGCGTCAGCCGGTTGACGACAAGGGCGTTCACCTTGACGGGGACGATCAGGTCCGTGGCGCTCATCAGGCGGTCTCCGTACGGGCAGCGGTGCCGGTGGGGCTGAGGATTTCCTGTTCCAGCGGGGCGTTGACGAGTTCCAGCGCCAGTTGTCCGGGATCCAGGTCGGTGAGACCGAACTCCCGTGCCAGGGCGGGCACCAGACCGTCGGTGCCGAACATCTGGAGCACAGCGGGTCCGGCGTCCGGGTCGGAGCGCAGGTGGAGGTCGAAGAGGCTGCCGGTGGCCGGGTAGTAGGTCTCCAGAGGGGTGCCGATCGGCGGGTCGGCGGCCAGGCTGCGCAGGCCGAGGCGGTTCCCGGCGTCGATGCCGTAGTGGATGCCCTGTCCCGGTTCGCGGATGACGACCTTGTCGGGAACGCCGTCCCAGAGGACGAGCAGGATCCTCTTGTCCGGTTTGGCGCGGCGCAGTTCGGTGAGGACGGTTCCGTCCTCGAGGTAGGCGGAGGTCTTGATGTCCGGCCAGGCGGGGATGAGTTCGGAGTGGATGAGCATCCCGCCGGCGGCCCGCTTCGTGTTGTCCGACCGGGCGGTGGCCCGGTTGAGTTCGGGGGCGAGGCGGCTGTCGACGGAGGTGTGTACACCGACGTCGGCGGCTCCGGCGACGAGCGCGTCCAGCCAGCCCTGGTCGAGGCGGAACATCCGGAGGGATTCCAGGGGCAGCATGCGCGGGTCGGGCACGAGGTGGTGGAACGGCACGCCCTGGAGCAGGCCGAGGCGGGCCTGCCAGGCGGCGATGGCCGCGGCGTTGCGTTCCGCGGTGGTCCGCAGCAGGGAGACGGCGCGTTCTTCCGCGAGCACGGACCTTGACTGTGCGCGTGTCACTCTCGGCTGCGGTGTCCTGCGTCCGGCGTCGTCCGGGAGCTGGGGGCTCGTGAGCCCGGTGCTGAGCCGCTCGCGGAAGCGTGCGGAGGCGAGTTCGCGCAGCGCGCCGAGGGCGGGCGGGGCGTCCGGGTCGACCGAGGCGCGCGCCGGGTCTCCGGCCAGCGCCATCAGTGTCGTCGCCCGGTTGGCGAGTTCGCGGCGGGCCCTGCTGACGGCGGTGGTGTATTCGGGGTCGGCCAGGCCGATGGTGCGGCCGAGAGTCCAGGCGACGGCATAGCTGACGTCGAAGATGCCGTGCTCGGGCTCGTAGATGAGCGCGTGGTCGGAGGTGGTGTGCGGGCCGGGGCTGTGCTCGGTGGGGACGTCGAAAGCGGTGACCGGGGTGGCCGGGCCTCGGTACCAGGCGAAGGTGCGTTCGCCGGAGAGGGTCAGGTGGGGGACGGCGGTGTAGCCGAGTGCAAGGCGCTCGCGGACGTAGTCGTCCTCGGGGTCGTCGTTGATCGGTGCGGTAACCGGTAGGCGCAGGGCGAGCTCTTCGGGCTCCTCGGCGCCGGGGGCGACGAGGTTCTCCAGCAGCGCTCCGGGGTCGGCGGCGGGCCCTTCGCTGCTGGTGAAGCTCCAGCTGTGCAGCGAGCACAGGCGGACGGCCGTGGTGCCGCCGGGCAGGGTGCCGGACAGGCGTCCCTCGAAGCCTTCGAGGGAGACGAGGTGGACGGCGTAGTTACCGGGGTTGCGGGGGAAGCGGTTGGCGTTGACGACCGCGTACTCCCCTTCTTCGAGGACTTCGCCGTCGGCCCGGGTCTTGTTCGCGTCGACGACCTTGCGGACGTGGGCGAGGTAGTACATCTCGTCGTAGCGCGGGGCGACCGCGTTGAAGAGGTCCGCCGGGACGTCGATGGTCTGGCACTTGCTCCGGGCCTCAGCCTCGTCGACGCCGCCGGGCGGCAGGTTCGGGCCCTTGACCCCCGCCTCGGCAGGGTTGCGGAGCTCCTCGACGGTGCGCAGCACGGTGTCCCCGGACGCGGCGGGGTCGTCGGGCAGTTCGTTCTCGCCGAAGACGAGCAGAGCGAGCCAGGGCGGGCAGGCCGGGGGCTGCTCGGCGCGGGTTCCGGCGAGGTTGCGTTCCCAGGGCAGGATCGACCGGCTGAGGGTGATGTGCGGCAGGGTCCTGGTATAGGCGCCGGTGCTCTCGCGCGGCGGGTAGTAGGCGTGGACGGACGCTTCGCCGAGCACGAAGCGGACGGCCTTGATCTCGAAGGTCTCCTCGGACGGGAGCAGCTTGTCCTGGGCGTCCAGTTCGCCGCCGGAGTCGCTGAGGGTGTTCTTGACCACGACCCGGTAGTCGCCGGGGGTGGCACGCGGGATCAGGTGGTCGAGGAAGTGGATGCGCAGATCCGGTTCAGCGGTCACGGCCGGTCACCTCGTCGCGGTGGTGGTCAGGGGCGGGGTGGTCAGGCTGCGGCCGGCGAGTGCGGCGTAGCCGGTGAGCGGACTGCCGGTGCCGGCGCCGGGGCCGGCACCGAGCCGGGCGAGGGTGCTGAGCACGGCGGTGCGGCGGTCCTGGACGGTGGGGGCGGCGACGGTGTTGGCGATGGTCCGGATGCTCTGGTCGTCGGCGTGCGGCTCGGGCCCGGCGGGGTCGGACACGCGCAGGGGCATGCGGCCGTCCGGGAGTCCTTCGTACGAGAGCGCCTGTGAGGTGACGGGCCCGGTGTCGGTGCCGTAGTCCGGCTTGGGCAGGGTGATCCTCAGTCCGGTGAGGCGGTTTTCGAGCAGTTGGTCGCCGTGAAGTGCATCACCTGGTTTGGCCAGGGGCTTGCCCCACAGGCCGGGGGCGACCGTGCCGGTGACCGGCTTGACCACCCAGTGATGGTCGGTGGGGTGGAAGGTCGTGCCGTCCTTGGTGATGGTGACCCAGTGGGCTGAGGTGACACCGGTCCTCCGCATGGGGCGGATGTCGATGGTCCCCTCGTCGGACTGTTTGATCAGCCGTTCGTTGATGTACAGGTGTGAGGCGGGGATGCCGGCTTCGGTGGTGAAGGTGAATCCGGCCGAGGAGACGAGAGTCGGCTCCTTGGCGGCCGCACGCCGGGTGATCTCGCCCTGGTCGGCGTCGGTGAGCAGGCCCTCGTTGGGGATGACCCGGGCGGGTGCGGGGATCTGGGTGCGGAACTCGGGCCAGTCCACGGTGGGGGTGCTGTCGCGGGAGGAGCCGAAGCCGAAGCTGAAGGAGATGAACCAGAGTTTGACGGTGGCCCGGCCTCCGAAGGGCGGCAGCCACAAGTGGAGGTCGATGCCGACCTCGACGGAGATGCGGACCCGGACGAACCAGACTTTGACGGTGGCCGCGACGCCGATGCTGATGCCGAGCCGCACGTCGAGGTAGAAGGGTTTCCACTGGACCAGCACGTCGAGGTGTGCGGTGAACCACGCGGAGAAGACGCCCTTGTCGTAGACGGCGGCCAGGCGTCCGCCGAACATGAACGCGGCGGGCGTGATCGCGGCGTAGGCCTCGGCCCGCACGGTGATGTCGCTGGCCGGGGACCACACGAACCCGAGTCGTTTGGGCCGGGGGTAGTGTGTGGGGACGTTGTAGTCGGGGTGGTAGCCGCCGAGGCTGATGGCGAAGTCACCGGCGCGGCCTCCGCCGGTCCAGACGTAGACGGCGACGCCACCGGTGAGTTCGATGGACGGATCGAGCACGTAGCTGCCGGGCAGCAGAGCCACGTCCATGGACAGGCAGTGCTCGGCGGAGCTGAAACCGAGGCTCAGGCCGATGTTCACCCTGGCGATGGCCCGGGCGTTCGGGTCGAGGGTGCGCGGCAGGCTGACGGAGGTGCGGCCGAGCACCATGGCCTTGACGGAGTCGCCGAGTTCGATGACGGCGAGGGCTTTGGTCTCGATGAAGCCGAAGCTGGTGAACTTCACTCCGGCGGCGATCCAGTACTGGCCCTCGGTGGGGCGGATCCAGCCGGTGGGTCCGGTCAGGGCCTTGAGCGCGTCCTCGGGGGTGTACGGAGTCGGAGCCGGCAGGCCGGGCAGGGCCTGGGCCGCGTCCAGTCGTGCCACCAGAGGGAATTCGGCGATCTCGGCGCCGGTGGGGACCTTTTTGAAGGAACTGTTGATCCCGAATCCGGCGGAGAAGCCGGTGACGGTGAAGGGCGGCGGGCCGAAGACCGAGGCGCCGCCGAGGAGGGAGATCTCGCCGTAGATGAACACGGAGTGCCAGCCTTCGACGCTGCGTGCCCACACGGCCTGGGCGCCGAGTTCCACCGCCATTGCCTGGACGAGGATCAGTCCGGCGAGTTCGAAATCGAGGGAGGGGTCGTCAGGTGTCTTGTTGAGCAGGCCGCCCTTGAGGCCGATGAGCCCGTCGGCGGCAGTGGCTTCGATGTTCATGCCGTGCAGGAAGGGCAGCAACGGGAAGCCGCCGCTCATGCCGACGTAGAAGCCGAGTCCGGCGACCTGCCAGGTAAGAGAACCGATCGTGACCTGGCCCTGGAGCTCGATCAGCAGGCCCTTTTTGAAGTCGTAGCGAAATACGATCGACGAGAGGTAGACCGGCCCGAACTGCTTGCCGATCACGAACTCGTATTCGAGCTTCGGCTTGTCCGGACTCTCCGGAGCCGGTCCGAACTTCGGCGGGACGGTGATCACCAGCGCCGGGGTCGGATGGCCCATGACCGCGAGGTGGACCGCCGCACTCACGTTCTTGCCCAGCGGGACCCCAGCCGCCGCGTTCACCACCGGCAACTGCTGGAGCGGGCCGAGGTCGTACTCCGTGACGACCCGGTTGATCTTGATGACGTCTTCGGCGCTGAGGTTCTCGGAGACGTACATGATCTGGAGCGCGGGCAGGGACAGCAGCCCGTTGCCGATCATGGGTCCGACCACCGGCAGCCCGGAACCGTCCCAGTCCGTGCGGGCCCGGACCATGGCGACGGTGGTGGCCTTGGGTTTGCCGTCCTGGCCGGTGCGGCCGAGCACCGTGGTCCGCAGCACCAGCAGTTCCACTGGATTCGCGCCGGTGCCGTGATCCACCGGCGCTTCGGCGGTGACCATCAGGTTGTCCGTCTTGCCCATCGGGTGCTGGTGCAGTTGGACCCGCTCCAGCCAGTCGACCAGCGGTCCGGGCAGTTCGACGCCGTACTCGCCCAGAGCTTCGAGCAGCGGGGTGATCAGCAGCGGCGGTCCGTCGAGGGGCTGGGCCGCGCCGATGGACTCCTTGCGCAGTTCGGCGCGAAACTCCAGCGGGTCAGCGACCGCCCCGCCGAGCTGGAAGCCCACCCAGGGCCCGGTGCCGGGGCACCGTCCGGCCGCGGCCGCGGCCTGTCCGGCGGCCAGCAGGACCCGCAGTGACCGGCCACCGGACAGCCCGGACAGGTCGACGCGGGCGACGGCGGTCTGGAGCAGCCAGGTCGCCGGGCTCGCCTCGAAGAGCAGCGCGTCGACCGCCGTGCCAGTGGCGAAGAACCGGGCGCTGGCCGGCATCGCCTCACCGGCCAAAGTGACGTTGCCGGTCACTGTCAGAGCGGCGCTGTCGGCAGTCGCTTCACTGAGGGTCAGAATGCCGCTGGGCAAGTGTTCCAGGGATCCGGCCTCGCCGGTCAGCCCGAGCCGCCCGGTGTCGAGCTCGAACGTACCGGCACCCCCCGCCGGGAACAGTGCAACCAGTTCGTCGACCGTCAACGCCATGGGTGACCCCTGCCTGTGGACACGGTTGAGTGAGGCGCCCGCGGAAATGTAGAGCCTCTGTGCCGGTATGTGCCGCTACGGAAAATAAAATAGGCGAGGGTCACGGAAACATCAATACGGAGCGTGCCGGCGGCACGACCATCCGCCCGATACGTCTGGAATACATCGGCCAGGGACCTGGAAATGGCCACCTATTTTCCGCCAAATGTTCTTTTGCGTGAGGGGATTTATGATATTTTTCGGGTCGTCGAAAGCGGACGTATAACCGAAGAGTCGTTCGGAGAATCGATTCGGTCAGCGCATTTGAAGACTGCCGAACCCATTGACCGCTCCACTTCGCTATCCGCCGTTTCGAATGAATTGCCGAATCGTGGAATTCGGCCATGTGCCCTGAGGGATGTCCCGTAAATGATCTTCGGGTCGACTCGTGCGCGGTTGGCCGCTGTGCGGCCCGCTGACCCACTCGGCGAGGGCGAGGATGTGCATCCGGGCGATGCCGAGCATGACGTGGTGGACACCGTCGCCCTTGAGGAGACGGTCGCGGAGGGTCTTCCAGGTCTTCATCCGGGCGAAGACGTGCCTGACGCGGGCTCGGACCTGCTTGTGGGACTTGTTGTGTTCCTCTTTCCAGGCCGGGAGTCCGCTCTGGCCGTGCTGTCGGCGCTGGGGGATGACGAGTCCGGTGCCCGGGTGGCCGCTGTCGGCGATCGTGAGGGTCTTGCCGGCGGCCTTGGCGCCGGATTCTTCCCATGCCTTGCAGTCGTTGCGGTTCCCGGCGAGCGTCCGGCCGACCACGACGGCCAGGCGGGTGTCGGCGTCGATGACGGCCTGGTGGTTGGTGGAGTACCGGTAGTTCTTCGACTGCTCGGCGATGGTGTGGTCCCGGGTGGGGACCAGGGTGCCGTCCACGATGAGTACGGTGTCCTTGGTGAACCGCTTGCGGGGCAGGAGCGCGAGCATCGGCCCGAGGTGGTCGATGATGCGGTCCGCTGCCGACTTGGACACCCCGAAGAGCGGGGCGAGTTGCCGCATGGTCAGGTTCGTGCGCCGGTGGGCCGCGACCAGCAGTGCCCGGTCCTCCGGCGGAAGGCTCCACGGCCGGCCCTTGCGGACGGCGTCCGCACCCTGGCGCCTCAGATCGGTCACCGGCTTCCCGAACTGCCTCGGACTCAGCACGCTGAACAGGGCTGTCCGGGACGGCTCCGACGCCGTGATCACACCAGCCGCGGCGAGATCGTCTCATCTTGATCACGCTGCGGGGCCGCCGGCCTCTGACGGGACCATCTCGGTCGCCCGGACGGATTCGGCATGAGAGCCTCACGCCAACCGCTACTGAAACCGGTGGGAGAGCTGTTGCACCAGCGCGGCTGGAGGACGGCGTTCACGGTCGCTGAAAGGGTGAACGCGTGGGCTGCCCTGGTGAGCGCCATCGAGCGCGGCCAGGGAGACGACATCTACGAGTACCCGCCCGGGGTGGTCAGGACCAGCAAGCGCCCCGAAGCCCCAGAGAAGTCCCACAGATGCCGCCGCACCCCTCCCTGACCAGCTAAAGAGCAGGTCAGACGGGGTGCGGCGGCATTCGCGTATCAAATGTCCCGGAAGATCTCGATCTGGGCGCCGACGGAGTTGAGGCGTTCGGCGAGGTCCTCGTAGCCGCGGTTGATGACGTAGACGTTGCGGAGCACGGAGGTGCCGTCGGCGGCCATCATCGCCAGCAGGACGACCACGGCGGGCCGCAGTGCGGGCGGGCACATCATCTCGGCGGCGCGCCAGCGGGTCGGGCCCTCCACCAGGACCCGGTGCGGGTCGAGCAACTGCAGGCGGCCGCCGAGGCGGTTGAGATCGGTGAGGTAGATCGCGCGGTTGTCGTAGACCCAGTCGTGGATCAGGGTCTTGCCCTGCGCGGCGGCGGCGATGGCCGCGAAGAACGGCACGTTGTCGATGTTCAGGCCGGGGAACGGCATCGGGTGGATCTTGTCGATCGGCGCCTCCAGCTTGGAGGGGCGTACCGTCAGGTCCACCAGCCGGGTACGACCGTTGTCGGCGTGGTACTCGGGCGTCCGGTCGTGGTCGAGGCCCATCTCCTCCAGGACTGCGAGCTCGATCTCCAGGAACTCGATCGGGACGCGGCGTACCGTCAGCTCCGACTCGGTGACGACCGCCGCGGCCAGCAGACTCATCGCCTCGACCGGGTCCTCGGAGGGCGAGTAGTCCACGTCGGCGTCGATGTGCGGCACGCCGTGCACGGTGAGCGTGGTGGTGCCGATGCCCTCCACCCGGACGCCGAGGGCCTCCAGGAAGAAGCACAGGTCCTGGACCATGTAGTTGGAGGAGGCGTTGCGGATGACGGTGACGCCGTCGTGCCGCGCGGCGGCCAGCAGTGCGTTCTCGGTCACCGTGTCGCCGCGCTCGGTCAGCACGATCGGGCGGTCGGGGCGGACCGACCGGTCGACCACGGCGTGGTACTGGCCCTCGGTCGCGGCGACGTCCAGCCCGAACCGCCGCAGCGCGATCATGTGCGGCTCGATGGTGCGGGTGCCGAGGTCGCAGCCGCCTGCGTACGGCAGCCGGAAGCGGTCCATGCGGTGCAGCAGCGGGCCCAGGAACATGATGATGGAGCGGGTGCGGCGGGCCGCGTCCGCGTCGATCGCGTCCAGGTCCAGATCGGCCGGCGGCACGATCTCCAGGTCCACGCCGTCGTTGATCCAGCGGGTGCGCACCCCGATGGAGTTGAGCACCTCCAGCAGGCGGTAGACCTCCTCGATGCGGGCCACCCGGCGCAGGACCGTGCGGCCCCGGTTGAGCAACGACGCGCACAGCAGGGCCACACACGCGTTCTTGCTCGTCTTGACGTCGATGGCGCCGGACAGCCGGCGTCCGCCGACCACGCGCAGGTGCATCGGGCCCGCGTACCCCAGAGAGACGATCTCGCTGTCGAGGGCCTCACCGATCCGAGCGATCATCTCAAGGCTGATGTTCTGATTTCCGCGCTCGATGCGGTTCACCGCGCTCTGGCTGGTTCCGAGCGCCTCGGCGAGCTGCGTCTGTGTCCAGCCCCGGTGCTGCCGGGCGTCCCTGATGAGCTTGCCGATGCGTACGAGGTAGTCGTCTGCCATGAGGCTGAGGCTATCTCAGATATGAGATGGGACTTGCCAGGGAGGGCCATTCGGGTGAATTTGTCGGATTGATGGAGGTGAATCAGCACATGCCGGTTTAGAGAGGCGGGGTGGTCCTGCTCGCCGCGAACCGCCGCGCGAGCGGCGGTGATGCGGGTGAGCCGTCTCACGCGACGGTGCGGGACGGCGGGTCCGGATCGCGGGCAGAGCGGGGCGTGCCGTCGGGGCGGGCTCGGGGTGACCCGGCCGTGCGGCGGCCTCCCCGGTCCTCCCCGGTCCTCCCCGGTCCTCCCCGGTCCTTCCCAGTACTTCCCAGTACTTCCCGGTCCTCCCTGATCCTCCCTGATCTTCCCTGATCCTCGATCCTCCCGGTTCTCCCCGGTCTTCCGGGGTCGGTCTCCAGGGGCTGTCTCCGGGGTGTGATCCGGCGGCCGGACCCCGCGCGCCGGGCGGCTTTGACAGCTGTTCATCTTCCTTGCCGCTGCCGGTCGGCGTCCGTTCGAGTCACTCCCGACCGGGGCGGAGGACACTGGCAGGTGATCGCCGCGCAGCCAGGAGACCGCCCGAACCGACGGAAGAAGAAGCCCATGAGTGCTGCAACCCCCACCACCGAGCGGCAGGCCCGCAGTGTTCAGCTGGCGTCCCGCGCCCTGGCCGAGGCGTTGTCCATGGCCGGCGCGGATCATCCGGAGGCCGGCCGGAGCGGTGGCCGGTCGCGCGGCGAGCTGGCGGCCGACGCCCTGCGCGCACACAGCGCGCTGTCCGCGCGCCTCGGGCGGTCCGTCCCCGTCACCGCGATGGGGCCGGGCGGCGGTGGAGTGCACGGGCTCGCCGCCTTCCTCGCGGTGTACGCCGGCCAGTGCGAGCCCGCAGGCGCGCGCGACCTCGGCACGGCCGCCTGAACCGGCCCGCACGCCCCGGGCCCGCTCCTGCGGCGTGCCGGACCCGAACTGTGCCTGCGCCGCCGGCCCGACCGCACCGCCGCGGGGCGGAGACACCTGTGCCCCGAGGAGGACGGGGTGCCCTGGTCAGGCCCGGCAGCCGCCGCTAGTCTCATCGCGGTTGTGAAGACGGCGGGTTGCGCGCGGCGGTGACAGGGGGCTTGTGCGAAGTGACACTGAACACCACCGGACAACAGTCGGCTGACCAACTTCGTTCACTTCATGCCTGGTTGACAGATGTCGACGAGTTGAGAGGCCGAGTCGACTGCAGGTGGAGTCCGCCCGGGAAGGGCACGCTCGGACCTTTGCTCGACGCGCTGACAGTGGTCCTCGGTCCCGGCGCCGCGGCGACCGCGCTGGCCACGACCGTCGTCGCCTGGCTGCGTGCCCGGCGCAGTGACCTACGCATCAAGGTGACGCTTCCGGACAGCCGTTCGATGGAACTCTCCGCCAGGAACGTGGCCGATCTCGACGCGGCAGCCCTACGGCGGCAGGTGGCCGAGGTCGCGGCCCTGCTCGGCGCGCAGGACCCGCAAGGAGACGCGACCTTGGAGATCGCCCCGCCCGAGAGCCGCGAGGACCGTGACGGATGACCGATCTGGACGGCGCGGGCGTACAGGTTCTGCTCATCGCCACGGCGACGCACCAGGACGGCGGGCTGCCCTCGGTACCCTCGGTCGCCGACAGCTTCAGAGATCTGCGGACCGCTCTGATCGAGCGGTGCGGGGTGCGCCCGGACCGTGTGACGGCGGTGCTCGACCCAGCCGACGCCCAGAGCATGGCCCTCGCCGTGGCCAGGGCGGCGAAGCGGGCCGACACCGTTCTGCTGGTCTACTTCATCGGGCACGGCCTCCTCACCCCGGGCGGGGACCTCTACCTGGCCGCCGGCAACACCGCTGAACTCACTCCCGGCATGGCCGAGCACCAGGCGTACTCCTTTGCCGCTCTGCGGGAGGCGGTGCTGGCGAGCCGGGCGACGTCCAAGGTCGTCCTGCTCGACTGCTGCTTCTCCGGGCGGGCGTCGCTCGGCGGCACCTCACTGGTCACCGCGTTCAACGCGGCACCCGGCAACGGGATGTATCTCCTCGGGTCGGCGGAGCTGCTGGCCCGCGCTCCGGAGGACGCCGGACACACCACGTTCACCGGAGCGTTCCTGGAGCTGTTGCAGCACGGCGACGCCGAGGGGCGGCAGTCGCTGACCCTGGACGCGGCCTACTACGCCCTGGACCGGAGGCTGCGGGACAGACAGCAACCCGTACCCCGGCGGGTGAACGGAGACCTCTCCGGCAACCTCGTCATCGCGCCGAACCCGGCCTTCCGGACCCGCGCCGCCACACCGGAGCGGCAGCCGCCCGCTGACAGCGTCTGCCCCTACCCAGGGCTCGGCCCCTTCACCGTGAACCGAGCCGATGTCTTCGCCGGGCGGACGACGATGACCGAACGCCTGGTGAGGGCGACGGCGGCCGCCTTCGGCGGGCCCGGCCCCCTGATTCTCGTCGGGGCGTCCGGCTCCGGAAAGACCTCCCTGCTCAATGCCGGTCTGCTGGCCCGGCTGCGCACCCATGGCCTGCCCGGCCTGCCGGGGTCGACCGGCTGGCCCGTCCGGCGTCTCACTCCCGGCAGGAACCCGCTCCGAAACCTGGCCGACGCCCTCGCGCCCGAGTCGTCCGACGCCGCAGAGTCGTTGCTGGCGAACGGTCACACGGCCGCACTTGTGGACCCGCTGCTGGATCACCCGGGCCAACGGCTGGTCATGGTCGTCGATCAGCTGGAGGAACTGTTCACCCTCGGTACGGACCCGGAGGAACAGACGGCGTTCCTGACGGCGGTGACCGCACTGGCCCGGCCTGGAGAGGGCCACGAGCCGCGGGCCCTGGTGGCCTTCGCACTGCGGGCGGACTTCTATGCCCAGGCGGCCGTACACCCGGAACTGCGGACCGTCCTGAGCGACAGTCAGCTGCTGGTCGAGCCGATGGACGCCGGTGAACTCCGCGCCTCGATCGAGGAACCGGCAGCCACCGCTGAGTTGGTGCTCGAGGACGGGCTCGCCCCTCTCATCCTCAAGGAGCTGGGCAGAGCGACCGGCGGACGGTCGCCCGCGGAGGCGCTGCCCCTCCTGTCCCACGTGCTGCAGGAGACGTGGAAGGAACGCGAGGGCCTGCGGCTCACCGTCTCCGGCTACCTCGCCACCGGGGGCATCACGAAGGCCGTCGCGACCACCGCGGAGAACGTCTACGGTCGGCTCGACGCGGCCGGCCGGGAGGCCGTGCGTCTCATGCTGCCCCGGCTGGCCCGGGTGAGCGAGGACGCCGCCGACACCGCGCAGCCCGTCGAATGGCCCGTACTCCTGCACGGGGTCCCCGACGAGACCGTCGCACGGGACGCGGTCAGACGGTTCGCCGACGCCCGCCTGCTCACCCTCGACCGCGACACGGTCCGGATCAGCCATGAGGCGCTGCTGCGCGCCTGGCCCCAGCTGGCGCGGTGGATCGACGAGGACCGCGACCTCCTGCGCGCCCGCCAGCAGCTCGCCTCCGACGCGGCGGGCTGGGAGCG
The DNA here is from genome assembly GCF_058833805.1 of Streptomyces sp. B8-7. NCBI lineage: Bacteria > Bacillati > Actinomycetota > Actinomycetes > Kitasatosporales > Streptomycetaceae > Streptomyces > Streptomyces sp. B8-7. The sequence continues at coordinate 280,402 of NZ_JBYRRL010000002.1, forward strand.
CTCCGAACGGGACCCCTCCCTGCTGTATCGCGGGAACCGGCTGGCCGCGATGCGGGAGCGCACCGCAGCCCCGGGCGCCCCACCGCTCGGCGCGGTGTCCGCCGAGTTCATGGAGAGCTCCTGGCGTCAGCACACGCGCGAAGGCCGCCGACGCCGTGTCGCGTTCACCTTCCTCGTCGTGCTGGCCCTGGTGGCGACGACCGGCCTGGTCGGTGCCGGGATCTACTGGCGGCGGGCCGACCAGGCCCAACAGCGCGACCTCGCCCGCTATCTGGCCGCCGAGGCCGAGGGCCAGCGCGACCTGAACCCCGGGCTGGCCAAGCAACTCAGCCTGCTCTCGTACCGGATCGACCACAAAGCCGGCCGCAGCGCCCTCCTCAACAGCCAGCACACCCCCGGCGTGATCAACGGCGACGATCCGGCCTACGACCTCTCCCACAGCGCGGACGGCCGGGTGCTCGCCATCTCCACCGGCGACTCGATCGTGCTGCGCACCCGGAGCGGCGACGGAAGAATCGGGGGCGTCCTGCACGGCCCGATCGCGGTGGCCGCCGCCGGGACCGTGCTCGCCGCGGCCACCTACGACCACGAAGGCTCCACCGCGGCCACCGTACGGCTGTGGGACATCTCCCACCCCGACCGCCCACGGGAGCTGGCCGCGCCCACGACGTCGGACACGGTCACCGCGCTGGTGTTCGGCACGGACGGCAGCACCCTCTTCGCCGGCACGTCAACGGGTGAGATCCTCCGCTGGGACACCGCTGATCCGACGGCCCCGCAGGCCCTGTCCGTACTGCGGGGGCACAGCAAGCAGGTCGACTCGCTGGCCGTCTCCCCGGGGCGTGGGCTGCTCGCGAGCGCGAGCGTCGACGGGCGGATACGGCTGTGGAAGGCGACCGGCAGCACACCACTCGCCACGCTGCGCGCGGCGCCGTACACGTCCTCCTCCTCCGGACCCGAACGACCCCTGCACCGGATCGCCTTCGACAGTGCGGGCGGACTGCTGGCGGCACCGGCCGAGGAACCGGCGAAGAAGGACGCCTCGACGCCCGAGGACGACCTGGCCCTGTGGACGCTCGACGACCCGCGGGCTCCCCGGCAGGTCGTGGCGGCGGACGTCGGTGTGTCGAGCAGCTCCCGCAAGTGCCTCCTCGGTGTGACCTCGATGGCGTTCGCCTCCGAGAGGAAACGCATCGTCGCGAGCTGCGGCGGTGGCTGGAAGACCTGGATCTACACCCACGGAACCGACGCGATCCTGCCCGGCGCGCAGAACACGGTCTTCGGCTCGGACGGCGGGGTGGCCCTGTTCGTCCCCGGCAACGCCGAACAGCTGCTCAAGGCCACCGACCGCGGTGTCCAGGTCTGGAGCCTCTCCAACGGCGCCCAGCCGGGGGCGGTCGGGTTCATACCGCCGGCCCCCGGCACCGGAGGCCGGCTGTCCCTGGCGATGTCCGGGAAGCGGCTGCTCCTCGCCTACCAGGGCGTGGGCACGAACTGGCTGCGGGATCTCAGTCTCCGGCATCTGCGATCCAACCCGCTGGCCGAGACGGCCGCCCCCGACATGTTCACGGGACAGGACATCGCCCTCAGCCCGGACGGCAAGATCCTCGCCGCTACCGAGGTCTACAAGCAGGGCAAGGAGACGTACGCCAACCTCATTCTGCGCGGCACCGCCAACCCGGAACAGAAGCTGGGCATGGTCGACGTCAACAACGGCGTAGGGGCACTGGCCTTCAGCCCGACCAAGCCCCTCCTCGCCGTCTCCGACTACAACGGCGTCGTGGCCAGGAACCTCAAGCCCCAGGTCGTTCGGCTCTACGACATCGCCGACCCCAGGCATCCGCGGCAGCTCTCCACGATCGAGACGACGGGGTACACGCTCGGCTTCTCGCCGGACGGCAGATCGCTGGTCATGAACGAGGCCGCCGAGGGCGACATCAGGCCCGGCCGCCCGCGGGCGGGCCCACTGGTACGCAGTTGGGACGTCACCGATCCCGCGCACCCGTCCGTCTCGTGGTCGCTGCGCCTGCCCCCTGGCACCGAGTACGCTCATTTCGCGTTCCGGCCGGACGGGAGGCTCTTCGCGCTCTACGACGGCACCGGAACGCTCCGGCTGTGGGACGTCCGGCACGACCGCCTCGTCGGTCCGCCTGTCAGGGTCTCCATCGGCGAGCGCCAGAGCCCGCTGGCCTTCAGCCCCGACGGGACCCGCCTCGCGCTGATCGCGACCGACAAGGACTACGACACTCGCCCCGAGGTCTGGGACGTGAGCGATCCGGACTCACCCACGCGGCAGTTCCACATGCCGACCGCATCAGGCCTCTACTCCCTGGCTTTCACTCCTGACGGCAGGACCCTGGCCGTCGTCCGGGCCTCCGCGGGCATCGACCTGTGGGATGCCGATCCGCAGCGCGTCATCACGGAGCTCTGCAACGCGGTCGGCGACCCCGTCTCCGAGCAGGACTGGAAGAAGTACCTGCCGGACCGTCCCTACCAACCGCCCTGCCCGTGACGTGGATCACCTCGCTCGCGGTACGACCGTGGGTGCGGGGACGGCGGACGAGGGTGAGGCGGCCTGCGATCCGAGCGTCCCGCGTGCCCGGCGAGGAGCTGGCCGGTGTCGAGGCCGACGCCTGCACGGGCGAGATGCGGGCGGACACGGAGGCCTGGGCATGACCATCCCGCGCCCATGTACTAGTGTTATCTCGACATCGAGATATCTGTCGGGGCGCACCGCGGCCGCCACCCGGTAGTAAGGCATACCTAACTTAGCCGAACCTCAGCGGATCGGCCAAGGCCTGTGGCGGCAGGATGCGGTGGTACGCGCACATCAATGAAGGAGACTGTCGTGTCGGCGAACAGCTTCGACGCCCGCAGCACGCTGCAGGTGGGCGACGAGTCGTACGAGATCTTCCGGCTGGACAAGGTCGAGGGCTCCGCGCGCCTTCCCTACAGCCTGAAGGTGCTGCTGGAGAACCTCCTCCGCACCGAGGACGGCGCGAACATCACCGCCGACCACATCCGCGCCCTCGGCAGCTGGGACTCCCAGGCCCAGCCGTCGCAGGAGATCCAGTTCACGCCGGCCCGCGTGATCATGCAGGACTTCACCGGTGTGCCCTGTGTCGTGGACCTCGCGACCATGCGTGAGGCCGTGAAGGCGCTCGGCGGCGACCCGGCGAAGATCAACCCGCTGGCGCCCGCCGAGCTGGTCATCGACCACTCCGTCATCGCCGACAAGTTCGGCACCAACGAGGCGTTCGCCCAGAACGTCGAGCTGGAGTACGGCCGCAACCGCGAGCGCTACCAGTTCCTGCGCTGGGGCCAGACCGCGTTCAGCGAGTTCAAGGTCGTCCCGCCCGGCACCGGCATCGTCCACCAGGTGAACATCGAGCACCTGGCCCGCACGGTCATGGTCCGCGGCGGCCAGGCCTACCCGGACACCCTGGTGGGCACCGACTCGCACACCACGATGGTCAACGGCCTCGGCGTGCTCGGCTGGGGCGTCGGCGGCATCGAGGCCGAGGCCGCCATGCTCGGCCAGCCGGTCTCCATGCTGATCCCGCGCGTCGTCGGCTTCAAGCTGACCGGCGAGCTGCCCACCGGCACCACCGCCACCGACCTCGTCCTCACGATCACCGAGATGCTGCGCAAGCACGGCGTCGTCGGCAAGTTCGTCGAGTTCTACGGCGAGGGCGTCGCCGCCACCTCGCTGGCCAACCGCGCCACCATCGGCAACATGTCGCCGGAGTTCGGCTCCACCGCCGCGATCTTCCCGATCGACGGCGAGACCCTGAACTACCTGCGCCTGACCGGCCGCTCCGCCCAGCAGGTCGCGCTCGTCGAGGCGTACGCCAAGGAGCAGGGCCTCTGGCTGGACCCGAAGGCCGAGCCGGACTTCTCCGAGAAGCTGGAGCTGGACCTCTCCACGGTCGTCCCCTCCATCGCCGGCCCGAAGCGCCCGCAGGACCGCATCGTCCTCGCCGACGCCGCCGAGCAGTTCAAGCGTGACGTCCTCAACTACGTCTCCACCGCGGACGAGGCGGGCGAGGAGTCCTTCCCGGCCTCCGACGCCCCGGCCGTGCACCCCAACGGCGGCCCGTCCAACCCGGTCACCGTGACGGCCCCCGACGGCTCGACGTACGAGATCGACCACGGCGCGGTGACGGTCGCGGCCATCACCTCCTGCACCAACACCTCCAACCCGTACGTCATGGTCGCCGCCGCCCTGGTGGCCAAGAAGGCGGTCGAGAAGGGCCTGACCCGCAAGCCGTGGGTCAAGACCACCCTCGCCCCGGGTTCCAAGGTCGTCACCGACTACTTCGACAAGGCGGGCCTGACCCCGTACCTCGACAAGGTCGGCTTCAACCTCGTCGGCTACGGCTGCACCACCTGCATCGGCAACTCCGGCCCGCTGCCGGAGGAGGTCTCCAGGGCCGTCAACGACCACGACCTCGCGGTCACCTCGGTCCTCTCCGGCAACCGGAACTTCGAGGGCCGGATCAACCCCGACGTCAAGATGAACTACCTGGCCTCCCCGCCGCTGGTGGTCGCGTACGCCCTCGCCGGCTCCATGAAGGTGGACATCACCAAGGACGCCCTGGGCACCGACCAGGACGGCAACCCGGTCTTCCTGAAGGACATCTGGCCGACCGAGGCCGAGGTCAACGACGTCGTGGCGAACGCCATCGGCGAGGACATGTTCGCCACCTCCTACGAGGACGTCTTCGCCGGCGACGCCCAGTGGCAGGCGCTGCCGGTCCCCACCGGCGACACCTTCGAGTGGGACGCCGAGTCCACCTACGTCCGCAAGCCCCCGTACTTCGACGGCATGACCATGGACCCGGCCCCGGTCGCCGACATCTCCGGCGCCCGCGTGCTGGCCAAGCTGGGCGACTCGGTCACCACCGACCACATCTCCCCGGCCGGCGCCATCAAGGCCGACACCCCGGCCGGCCAGTACCTCACCGGGCACGGTGTGGAGCGCCGCGACTTCAACAGCTACGGCTCCCGCCGCGGCAACCACGAGGTCATGATCCGCGGCACGTTCGCCAACATCCGCCTGCGCAACCAGATCGCGCCGGGCACCGAGGGCGGCTACACCCGCGACTTCACCCAGGACGGCGGACCGGTGTCGTTCATCTACGACGCCTCCCAGAACTACCAGGCGGCCGGTGTGCCGCTGGTCGTCCTGGCCGGCAAGGAGTACGGCTCCGGCTCGTCCCGCGACTGGGCCGCCAAGGGCACCGCGCTGCTCGGCGTCAAGGCCGTGATCGCCGAGTCCTACGAGCGCATCCACCGCTCCAACCTCATCGGCATGGGCGTGCTGCCGCTGCAGTTCCCCGAGGGCGCCTCGGCGCAGTCCCTCGGCCTGACCGGTGAGGAGACCTTCTCCTTCACCGGCGTGGCGGAGCTGAACAACGGCACCACCCCGCGCACGGTGAAGGTCACCACCGACACCGGCGTCGAGTTCGACGCGGTCGTCCGCATCGACACCCCCGGTGAGGCCGACTACTACCGCAACGGCGGCATCATGCAGTACGTGCTGCGCTCCCTGATCCGCAAGTAGGCGGCAGGCGGGCGGAGCCCGCGCGGCACCGCAGGGCCGCGTCCCCGGCGACGGGGGCGCGGCCCTGCGCCGTTCGCCGGCGCCCCTGTGCCCCGGCGCCCCTGTGCCCCGCCCCCCCTGCGCCCCGGGCGGCGGGGACGCACCCCGCGCTCCCGCCCCCGCGTTCCCGGGCCGCCGTGCTCCCGCCCCCGCGTTCCCGGGCCGCCGTGCTCCCGCACCCCGCGCTCCCGGGCCGCCGTGTCGCGGGCCCGTCGGGGCAGCGGCCGCGGTTAGGGTCGGGCGTCCCGTCGGATCGCGATCCCCTGGAGGCAGGACGGCCGGCACCAGTCGCGAGCGCGTCGTCCGGACGCTGACGTTCTGGCTGCGTCCCGCCTTCGCGCTGCGCGTCGTCAGCCGCTTCCAGAAGATCATCGGCTTCGACCGTGCGATGGCGCTGGCGTCGAGCGCCCTCACCGCGCTGGTGCCGCTGGTCGTCCTCACCGGTGCCGTGCTCGGCACCTTCGTGGAGGCCGACGCCGCGGACCGGATCATCCACCGCTACGGCCTGAGCGGGGCCGGGGCCGACGCGGTCGACGCGCTGCTCTCGCCGGCCGAGGGGGCGAGCACCGCGGTGAACCTGTTCGGGCTGGTCTTCCTGGTCATCTCGGCGCTGAGCTTCGCGCGCGCCGCCCAGCGCCTGTTCGAACAGACCTGGGACCTCAGACCGCTGAGCGTGCGCAACTCGCGCAACGGCCTGTGGTGGATGCTCACCCTGGGCGGCTACGCCCTGGTCACCGGCTGGATCGCCGCCGGGTTCGGCGGGCGCGAAACGGGTGTCCCGGCCGCGGTGACCGAGGGGCTGGTGACCGCCGTGTTCCTCGTGTGGAGCGGCCGCACCCTGTCCGCCCGGCGGATCTCCTGGTCCGACCTGGTTCCGTTCGGCGTCACCGCCGCCGTGGTGACCGCCGGCTACTCGTTGTGGGCGACGTTCTACCTGCCCCACCTGTTCAACGCGTACGCCACCCGCTACGGCGTGGTCGGCGCCGTCTTCGCGATGCTGTCGGCCCTGTTCGCGGTGATGCTCGCCCTGGTCGGGTCCGCGGCGCTGGGGCGCGAGGTCGGCGACGAACTCGACCGGATCCGGCGGGGCCGGCGCCCCTCCGAGGACGAGGTGCGGCGGCAGTGGGACGGCGTCGTGGAGCGGACCCGCTCCAACTGGCGGCGGGTGCGCGAGGACGTCGCCGCCCGCCGCAGGAGGAACTCCGGCCGCTGAGCCGGGTGCCCCGCCGGGCCGATCGCCGGGCGGGCAGGCGGGCAGGCAGGCGGGCAGGCGGGCAGGCGGGCGGTCCGGGCGGAGGGCGCCGTGTCCGGCGGAGCGGCGGGCACGCGGCACGCACCGGGACGCCCACGCGGAGCGGACCCGGTGGCCCTGCTGTTCCGTGGGGGGACCACCGGGTCCGCGAGCCGGACGGGCCGAGGGCGCTCGGGCCGTGGGGAGCGGCCCGTCCGGGGCCGGGTGAGCATCGGGGGCGGGGTGTCGGGTCCGGGCGGGCTCCGGGTCCGGGCGGTCTCCGGGGCCGGCTGAAGCCGGGCCCGGCCGGGCGGCGCCGGGACGGCGGACCGGAGCACGGGCCCGCCCGCACCGGGGCCCCGCCCGCCCGTCGCGGGGTGCGGAGCCCCGCCCCGCCGGCCGTACGGCGCGGCGCGCGGCCGCGTCCCGGCGTACGGCGCCCCGCCCCGCTCAGGCCAGCAGTTCGACCTCCGCCAGGACCGCCTCACCCGGCAGCACCAGCCGGTAGTGCGCGTAGGCGCCCGGTCTGCCCACCGAGAACGCGCGCAGCTGCCGGTCCCAGCGGAAGGACTCCCCGGAGCGGGTGTCGAGGGTCCGCCACCTCGTGCCGTCGGCCGAGCCCTGGAGGGTCCAGGCCGTCGGTGCCGCGGCGCGGTCGGCGGGCGAGGTGAGCGTGTACTGCACGGCCCTGGTACGGCCGGACACCGGCAGGTCCACCGTGGTGACGGCCTGCTCGGTCGCCGAGGTGTCGTCGAACAGGGCGCCGGAGCCGGTGACGGCGTCGCTGCGCGGCGACGGCACCCGGTCGTCACGGGTGAGGGAGACGGGCGCGGCGTCGCGGCCCGTGCCCCAGCCGGACGGGCGCGGGCCCATCGCGAACTCCAGCACACCGCCGCGCGCGAGCAGCCGGTGCGGGAGCGCGGTGGACCGCCACGGCCTGCCGTCGAACCGCACACCCTGCACGTACACGTTGCGGGCGCTGTTGCGGGGTGCCTTGACGACGAGGTCCCGGCCGTTCTCCAGGTGCACGGTCGCCCTGGTGAACAGCGGCGATCCGATGGCGTACTCCCCGCTGCCCATCACCAGCGGGTAGAAGCCGAGGGCGGAGAAGAGGAACCAGGCCGACTGCTCGCCGTTGTCCTCGTCGCCGTGGTAGCCCTGGCCGATCTCGCTGCCGGTGTAGAGGCGGGAGAGCACCTCGCGCACCGCCGCCTGTGTCTTCCAGGGCTGTCCTGCCGCGTCGTACATGTAGAGGGCGTGGTGGGCGACCTGGTTGGAGTGCCCGTACATGCCCATCCGCACGTCCCGGGCCTCGGTCATCTCGTGGATCACTCCGCCGTAGGAGCCGACGAACTCGGGGGAGGCGGTCTCGGGGGTGGCGAGGTAGGTGTCGAGCTTGTCGGCGAGCGCGGAGCGGCCGCCGTAGAGGTTGGCCAGGCCCCGGCTGTCCTGAGGGGCGGTGAAGGCGTAGCCCCAGCCGTTGGTCTCGGTGTAGTCGTGGCCCCACACGCGCGGGTCGTACGAGCCGGACGGCACCCGCCAGCCGCCCCGGGCGTCGCGGCCCTGGAAGAAGCCGGCGTCGGAGTCGAAGAGGTTGACGTAGTCCTGCGCGCGGTCGAGGAAGTAGGCGGACTCCTCCCGGTAGCGGCGCTCGCCGGTCTCCCGGTACAGGGCCTGGCCCATCCGTGCGATGCCGTAGTCGTTGAGGTAGCCCTCCAGCGCCCAGGACAGGCCCTCGTGGGTGGCGGTGCTGGTGTAGCCGAGGAAGGGCGAGGTGGCCATGCCCTTGCGGCCGACGCCCGAGGACGGCGGGACGACGGTGGCGTTCTTCACGGCGGCGTCGTAGGCGGCCTCCGCGTCGAAGTCGACCCCCTTGACGTAGGCGTCGGCGAACGCCACGTCGGAGGAGGTGCCGGTCATCAGGTCGGCGTAGCCGGGCGAGGACCAGCGCGAGGTCCAGCCGCCGTCCTTGTACTGCTGCACGAACCCGTCGGTCATCTCCCCGGCCTGACGCGGGGTCAGCAGCGAGTAGGCCGGCCAGGTGGTGCGGTAGGTGTCCCAGAAGCCGTTGTTGACGTACACCTTGCCGTCCACGATCTTCGCGCCGGTGCGGGTGGGGGTGTCCGGGCCGGGCATCGGGGAGAACGGGGAGGCGTACTTGTACGTCGAACCGACCTTCTCGAAGCCGGAGTTCGGGTAGAGGTAGAGCCGGTACAGGCTGGAGTACAGGGTGGTCAGCTGGTCCGGGGTGGCGCCCTCCACCTCCACCTTGCCGAGCAGCCGGTCCCACTGGCGCCGGGCGCGGGCGCGGACGTCGTCGAAGCCGGTGCCGTCCGGGATCTCCTGGCGCAGGTTGTCCCGGGCCTGGTCGACGCCGATCAGCGAGGTGGCCAGGCGGAGGGTGACGGTGCGGTCGTCCCCGGCGTCGAACCGCAGACGGCCCGTGACGCCGCTGGAGCCCGAGCCGGTGACGGGCCGGTCGAACTCGCCGTACACGAAGAGGCGGGTCGCGCCGGTCGACAGGCCCGACTTGACGTCGGAGTAGGCGGTGAAGGTGCCGCTGTCCGGGTCGAGCGTCAGCCCGGCCTGGTCGGTGACGTTGTCGAACAGCACGCTCGCGTCGTCGCCGGGGTAGGTGAACCGCAGGACCGCCGCATGGTCGGTCGGGGTCATCTCGGCCTTCAGACCGTTCTCGAACGTCACCCCGTAGTAGTACGGGCGCGCGGTCTCCCGCTCGTGCCGGAAGGCCAGTTCGCGGGCCTCCCGGCCGGTGTCCGGGGTGCCCCCGGCCGCCGACGGCATCACCTGGAAGGTCTGGCGGTCGCCCATCCAGGGGCTGGGCTCGTGGCTGGCGCTGAACGCCTGGATGGTGGGCAGGTTGTCGTCGTTGTTGGCCCGCGCGTAGTCGTACAGCCAGCTCAGCGAGCCCGCGTTGGTGACCGGCGTCCAGAAGTTGAAGCCGTGCGGTACGGCGGTCGCGGGGAAGGTGTTGCCGCGGGAGAAGCCGCCGCTGGAGTTGGTGCCGCGGGTGGTGACGGCGTAGTCCGACAGGTGTGCCTTCGGCCGTTCCCGCCGCGCGGGCGCGATGCGCACGTCGTCGAGCCAGCCGCGGAACCGGGCGGGCCCGGCGGGGGAGTCGTACGCGATGAGGACCCGGTCGACGGTGCGGCCCGCGGCGACCGAGCCGATCCGCGCGACGACGTTGTTCCACTGGTTGACGTAGAGGATCTTCGCGGCGCCCTGGCCGCGCGGGCTGAGCGGGAAGCCGTGCTGGTCGCGCGCGCCGAGGTCGCTCAGATAGCTGCCGTCGGTGAAGGCCAGGTCCACCGCGACGTGGGTGGCGTCGTAGTCGCGGTCGTCGCCGGCCATGGACGGGAAGATCCGGTACGACAGCTCGGTGTCGCGGTGCACGGCCACGTCGACGTCGAAGACCTTGTTGTACGAGTAGGCGCGGCCGTCCGCGGTGTGGCGGCCCGCGTAGCGCAGCGCGCGCCGGCCGGTGAAGCCGGCCGCGGCCTTCGCGGTCGGCGACCCGGTCGGGCCGCGGTCGACCAGCGACAGCATGTCCTGCGGCACGGGCCCGTCGCCGGCGCCGGTGGAGAACTGGACGTCGGCGAGCTGGGTGATGGCGGCGGCGCCGTTGTTGCGGGTGATCTCCAGCCGGAAGTACCGGTAGGCGGCCGGTTCGGGGAGGTCGAAGGTCCGGGTCTGGAAGCGCTCGGTGAAGCTCTCGTCGCTGCGGGTGTCGAGCGTGCTCCAGTCCGCGCCGTCGGCCGAGCCCTTCAGGGTCCAGTCCCGCGGGTCGCGCTCGGCGGCGTCGTTGGCCGAGGTGAGTGCGTACGTGGCGAGCAAGACCGTTGTGTCCAGTTCGAACTCGGCCCAGCCGGTGGGCTGGAACACCAGCCACTTGGTGCTCGGCTCGCCGTCGACGAGGTTCTCCTTGACCTCCCCGGCGCCGGCGTTCTCCCCGCTGGCCCGTACGTCCGTGACGTGGTCGGTCACGTTGCCGGGGATGCCGCTGCTGTAGCCGCCGTCGACGCCCGAGGCGCGCCTGCCCCCGCCGGGGGCGTCCTCGACGGTGTTCAGCCAGTCCGGTGCCGGCTCTTGGGCCTCGAAGGAGGAGGCGAACTCCCGGTCCGCCGGGCGGGCCTCCGGCGGCAGGGCGACGGCGGCCCCCTGCGAGCCCACCGCCAGGGCGAAGACCATGGTCAGGGTGGCCGCCGCACCCCATCTGTGCCGAACTCCGTGCACAAGCCCTCCCAGCACCTCGGACAACGTTGTCAGCTGTGTGTGCAAGGTCCAGTAGTGGCTCAAGTGGCCTTGTCTGTCAAGGGTGTTGGGCGTGGCGTCCGGGGGCAATGTCGTGAATTCCCCCGGACGGGACCGTGCGGCGGGCGGATATTTCCGCGAGGTCTCAACTCGGAAAAGACCGGCGGCGAACCTTGCATTCGATCTTGCTCCGCTGGCGGGAAGTGGACTATACCTGTCGGCGATCCCGGACCTTCCGCTGAGTTCCGGAGCAGTTCGTGCACGACCCAGCTTGACCCCACCGCGGTGCCGGCGAGGATCCGGTTCACCGCCTGAGTCCTGGAGAAGGCGAGGACTTGAGCATGGGATCCACATCCGCCGAGAACACCGGTGCGGACAACTCCGCAGCGGGTGTCGGCCGCCGTGATCTGATCAAACGATCGGCCGCACTCGGACTGGTCGCCGTGCCCTCGATGGGCCTGATGTCCGCCTGCGCGAGCGGCGGCGGCAGCGACGATTCCGGTCAGGACACCAAGGGCGAGACGTCCAAGGACAACCCCTTCGGTGTGAAGAAGGGCAGCAAACTCGACGTCGTCATCTTCAAGGGCGGCTACGGCGACGACTACGCCAAGGCGTGGGAGGCCGGCTTCGAGAAGAAGTGGGGCGTCACCTCCGCCCACACCGGCACGCAGGAGATCACCGGAAAGCTCCAGCCGCGCTTCAACGGCGGCAACCCGCCGGACATCGTCGACGACTCCGGCGCCCAGGCGATCAAGATCGACGTCCTGAACAAGAACGGCCAGCTCCTCGACCTCGCCGAGGTCCTGGACGCCCCGTCGGTGGACGACCCGTCGAAGAAGGTGCGCGACACCGTCATCGCGGGCACCCTGGACGCCGGCCTGCAGGAGGGCAAGGTCGTCGCCCTGAACTACATCTACACGGTCTGGGGCCTGTGGTACTCGGGCAAGCTCTTCGCCGAGAAGGGCTGGGAGGAGCCCAGGACCTGGGACGACTTCCTCGCCGTCTGCAAGGACGCCAAGTCCCAGGGCATAGGCGGCCTGGCCCACCAGGGCAAGTACCCGTACTACATCAACGTCGCCATCATGGACCTGATCGCCAAGACCGGCGGCCTGGACGCCATGAAGGCGATCGACAACCTCGACCCCCAGGCGTTCGTCGGCTCCGACGCCGCAAAGGCCGCGGTCGAGGCGGTCTACGAGGTCGTGGAGAAGGGCTATCTGCTGCCCGGCACGAACGGCCTGACCCACACCGAGTCGCAGACCCGCTGGAACCAGTACAAGGCCGCGTTCATCACCTGCGGCTCCTGGCTGGAGAACGAGCAGCTGAAGCAGACGCCCGAGGACTTCGACATGAAGTTCATGCCGATGCCGCTGCTGCCGGACAGCGCCATGCCCTACGAGGCGATCCGGGCCGGCTCGGGCGAGCCGTTCATCATCCCGGCGAAGGCCGCCAACCTGCCCGCGGCCAAGGAGTTCATGCGGATGATGCTGTCCCGCGAGTGGTCGACGCTGTTCGCCAAGGAGGCGAACTCGCTGACCATCCTCAAGGACGGCGTCGACCCGGGCGTACAGCTGCGGCCGGGGACGCAGTCCACCGTCGAGGCCTCCAAGGCGGCCGGGGACAACACCTTCCGCTTCCTGTACACCGAGTGGTACAGCGAGATGGACACGGCCATCCAGAACGCCTCCAACGAGCTGATGGCCAAGCGCATCCAGCCCGCCGAGTGGCTGAAGCGGGCGCAGGCCGCGGTGGACAAGGCCGCGAAGGACCCGGCGGCCAAGAACAACCGCCGGGAATAGCGGTTCCGGGTTTCGCCGCGGGGGCGCGGGGATGCGCGGGCCGGGGACTCGTCCGGCCTGTCGCGCGGTTCCCCGCGCCCCTCGGGGCGTTGTGGTGACCGTCGCCATCAGAGGGGCTCGGAGATGCGTAAAGGGCAGTATCGTTTCGTCGCGGGGTTTCTCTTCGCCCCGGTGGCGCTCTATGTGGTGTTTGTGATCTGGCCCTATCTCCAGACGATCGGCTATTCGCTGACCGACTGGAAGGGGCAGTCGCAGACGTTCCGTTTCGTCGGTCTGGACAACTACCGGGAGTTGTTCAGGGACGACATCTTCATGAGTGCCATCTGGCACAACATCCTGTTCCTGGTCTTCATCCCGGTCATCACCATCCTGCTCGCGCTGTTCTTCGCGTTCATGCTGAACGCGGGCGGTCGCAGCCGGGCCGGCGGGGTCGCGGGGGTCGCCGGATCGAAGTTCTACAAGGTGGTCTACTTCTTTCCGCAGGTGCTCTCGCTGGCCATTCTCGCCGTGCTGTTCGGCGCCGTGTACCGCAGTGACGGCGGCGGCATGCTGAACGGCCTGCTGATGAAACTGGGACTGGTCGAGGAGAGCAGCCCGGTGGAATGGCTCAACGAGCCGGGCATGGTGCTGTGGATGCTGATGATCGTGGTCATCTGGCACGGCGTCGGCTTCTATCTGGTGCTGTTCTCGGCGGCCATGCAGTCCGTCCCGCGCGACATCTACGAGGCCGCGCTCATCGACGGCGCCGGCCGCGCCCAGTCGTTCTTCCGCATCACGCTGCCGCTGCTGTGGGACTCGGTGCAGACCGCCTGGGTCTACCTCGGCATCGCCGCGATGGACATGTTCATCCTGGTGTCCACCATGACCGCCGGCGACTTCGGCGGCGGCCCGGACCACCACAGCGAGGTCATGGCGACCGTGATGATGCGCAACTTCCTCATCTACGGCAAGAGCGGCTACGCCTGCGCCATGGGCGTGATCATGCTGCTGCTCACCCTGATCCTGTCCATGGTCATGCTGCGCGCCACCCGCCGTGAGCGCATCGAGTTCTAGGGCGTGTTTCGAAGGTCCCGCCTGCCTGGCGGCGTCTGGCACGCACGCTCGCCGCGTTGTCGGGCTCGCCCCGATACATCCAGTATCGGGGCGACCCTCCGCCTTGCGATCGCACGCACCAGACGCCGCCAGGCCTGCCCTTCGGGCAGACGACGCTACTTTCGAAACACGCCCTAGAGCGGGAGAGAGACGACCGACATGAGCGCACCCATCGACGACACCCGTACCCACGCCGGGAAGGCCGCGGCCCTGCCCGCCCAGCGGTCCCCGGGCCGGCTCCCCGACCGGGGCGGCGTCCGCGGCGAGGGCGTGGTGCTGAACGTCTTCTCGCACGGCTTCCTCGCCGTGTGGGCCCTGCTGATCGTGCTGCCGCTGCTGTGGCTGGTGCTCAGCTCCTTCAAGACCGACGCCCAGATCGGCGGCTCGGCCTTCGGCTGGCCGCGGAACTGGGACCTGGACGTGTTCGTGCGCGCCTGGGACAAGGGCATCGGCGACTACTTCCTCAACACCGTGATCGTGCTCGCCCTCTCGGTGCCGCTGACGATGCTCCTCGGCTCGATGGCGGCCTACGTGCTGGCGCGCTACCGATTCTGGGGCAACCGCGCGCTGTACTACTTCTTCGTCGCCGGCGCGATGTTCCCGGTGTTCCTCGCCCTGGTCCCGCTGTTCTTCATGGTCAAGCGGCTGGACATGCTGAACACCTACCAGGGGCTGATCCTGGTGTACGTCGCCTACTCGATGCCGTTCACGGTGTTCTTCATGCACGCCTTCTTCCGGACCCTGCCGTCGGCGGTGTTCGAGGCGGCGATCCTGGACGGGGCCTCGCACACCAGGACCTTCTTCCAGGTGATGCTCCCGATGGCCAAGCCGGGCCTGATCAGTGTGGGCATCTTCAACACGCTGGGGCAGTGGAACCAGTTCATCCTGCCCACGGTGCTGATGCAGCCGCAGAGCGGAGACGATCCCGAGCGCTACGTCCTGACCCAGGGACTGATCCAGCTCCAGCAGCAGCAGGGCTACGCCACCGACCTGCCGGTGCTGTTCGCGGGCGTGACCATCGCCATGATCCCCATGCTCGTCGTGTACCTGTCGTTCCAGCGCCAGGTCCAGGCCGGACTGACCTCCGCGACCCTGAAGTGATCTCCGGTCACCCCTCCGGCCAGGGGTGACCGGAGAAACGACCGACAGCCGCCGACAGCCGCCGGCTCCCAGCACGCCGCTCCCGGCCCCCGGGGGCGGCGTGCCGTCGTGTGTCCATGCTCGCTGAAAGTGTTCAACCTCTTGACGGGAGTCACCCCGAACGGCTCAGCTTAGAGTTCACTAGTTGGACACGAACGGGGCCTCGCTGAAGCGGTCCCGCGCGCAGGAGGTCGTCGTGGAGACTCCGGGGTCGCAGTCGTCGCTGCACCGAGCCAACCTGGAGCGGGTGGTCCGCGCCGTCCGGTTGGCCGGATCCCTCACGCAGGCGGAGATCGCGAGGGCCACGGGCCTGTCGGCGGCGACGGTCTCGAACATCGTCCGCGAGCTCAAGAACGGCGGGACGGTCGAGGTCACCCCGACCTCGGCAGGCGGCCGCCGGGCCCGCAGCGTCAGCCTGAGCGGCGACGCCGGCATCGTCATAGGGATCGACTTCGGGCACACCCACCTCAGGGTCGCGCTCGGCAACCTCGCCCACCAGGTGCTGGCCGAGGAGGCCGAGCCGCTGGACGTGGACGCCTCCGCCGCACAGGGCTTCGACCGGGCGGAGGAGCTGGTCGGCCGCCTGGTCGCGGTGACCGGCGTGGACCGGGCCAAGATCGCCGGGGTGGGGCTCGGCGTGCCCGGCCCCATCGACGTGGAGTCGGGCACGCTGGGCTCCACCGCCATCCTGCCCGGCTGGACCGGTACCCGGCCCGCCCAGGAGCTCCGCGGCCGCCTGGGCGTCCCCGTGCACGTGGACAACGACGCCAACCTCGGCGCCCTCGGCGAGCTGGTCTGGGGGGCCGGCAAGGGCGTGCGGGACATGGCCTACATCAAGGTCTCCAGCGGTGTCGGCGCGGGCCTGGTGATCGACGGGAAGATCTACCGCGGCCCCGGCGGCACAGCGGGTGAAATCGGGCATATTACACTTGACGAATCCGGACCGGTCTGCCGCTGCGGCAACCGCGGCTGCCTGGAGACCTTCGCGGCGGCACGCTATGTGCTACCGCTCCTCCAGCCCAGCCACGGCACCGATCTGACCATGGAGGGCGTGGTCAGGCTGGCCAGGGACGGAGACCCGGGCTGCCGTCGGGTGATCGCCGACGTCGGCCGCCACGTCGGCAGTGGAGTCGCCAATCTCTGCAATCTGCTGAACCCGAGCCGGGTCGTCCTGGGCGGTGATCTCGCCGAGGCCGGCGAACTCGTGCTCGGGCCGGTCAGAGAGTCCGTCGGCCGCTACGCCATCCCCAGTGCGGCGCGCCAACTCTCCGTTCTCCCAGGGGCACTTGGCGGTCGTGCGGAGGTGCTCGGAGCGCTCGCCCTCGCCCTCGGCGAGGTGGGCGATTCGACCCTTCTGGACGGTGTTCCGTCCACAGCGGCGCCCGCCTTCACTTAGAGAACGGATGGCACCGTTGCCATCTCGTTAAGGATTTACTTCTTGACGCCGCACGTGTGGCCGAGTTGACTTCCAGCCACCTCGGCCGCAAGGACGCGGCCTCGTCAGGGAGGTTTCTGAAGTGAACACGCGTATGCGTCGTGCCGCCGTGGCTGTCGCCGCCACCGCAATGGCCGTTTCTCTCGCCGCCTGTGGCAGCGCCGACAAGGCGGACGGCGGCAGCGGCTCCAGCGAGTCCGCCGCTTCCAAGGGTGACAACGTCAAGATCGGTCTCCTGCTCCCGGAGAACCAGACGGCCCGTTACGAGAAGTTCGACCGTCCGCTCATCGAGCAGAAGATCAAGGAGCTGACGGGCGGCAAGGCGACCGTCGACTACAACAACGCCAAGCAGGACGCGAACCTGCAGGCGCAGCAGGTCGACACCATGATCACCAACAAGGTGGACGTCCTGATCCTGGACGCCGTCGACGCCAAGGCGATCAAGAACTCCGTCCAGAAGGCCGTGGACGCCGGCATCAAGGTCGTCGCCTACGACCGCCTCGCCGAGGGCCCCATCAGCGCCTACACCTCCTTCGACAACGTCCAGGTCGGCAAGACCCAGGGCGAGGCCCTTCTCGCGGAACTGGGCGACAAGGCCGGCAGCGGCCAGATCGTCATGATGAACGGCTCGGTCACCGACCCGAACGCGGCCAAGTTCAAGGAGGGCGCCCACTCCGTCCTCGACGGCAAGGTGAAGATCGGCAAGGAGTACGACACCAAGGAGTGGAAGCCGGAGAACGCCAACGCCAACATGGAGGCGGCGATCTCCGCGCTCGGCAAGGACAAGATCGTCGGTGTCTACTCCGCCAACGACGGCATGGCCGGCGGCATCATCACCGCCCTCAAGGCGGCCGGCATCAAGGGCATACCGGTCACCGGCCAGGACGCCGAGATCGCGGCCGTGCAGCGCATCGTCGCCGGCGAGCAGTTCATGAGCGTCTACAAGCCGTACGCCCCCGAGGCCGCCGCCGCCGCCGAGATGGCCGTGGCGCTCGCCAAGGGCGAGGACCTCGGCTCCATCGCCCAGGACAAGGTGTCCAGCGACAGCGCCGACGACGTGCCGTCCGTCCTGGTCGACGTCACCTCGCTGACCCAGGACAACATCAACGACACCGTCATCAAGGACGGCGTCTACACCGCCGACGAGATCTGCACCGGCAAGTACAAGGCCGCCTGCGACAAGCTCGGCATCAAGTAACACCCCCGAGGAGCGGCTGAAACGTCCCGCCACAGGTACGGGGACCCCCACCGGGGTCCCCGTACGGGACGGCAGCCCTCCTCCCGAAGGCTCCGCCGGCGCCCCGCGCCACACACAGCCCCGCAAGCTCGTCGCGGGGCGCCGGTCGGAACACCCCCCTTTCCTGCACAACCTTCCGCCGGGTCAGGCGGCGAAGGAGATGGTTCACGTGTCCGCTACGCCCGTGCTGGCGTTGCGCGGGGTCTCCAAGCGGTTCGGTGCCGTCCAGGCGCTCACCGACGTAGAGCTTGAGGTCCATGCCGGTGAGGTCGTCGCCCTGGTGGGCGACAACGGAGCCGGAAAATCCACGCTGGTCAAGACGATCGCCGGCGTGCACCCCATCGACGAGGGCGTCATCGAGTGGGGCGGCAAGGCCGTCACCATCAACAGGCCGCACGACGCCCAGTCCCTCGGCATCGCGACGGTCTACCAGGACCTCGCGCTGTGCGACAACATCGACGTCGTCGGCAACCTCTTCCTCGGCCGCGAGCTGCGGAAGTGGGGCGTCCTCGACGAGGTCGAGATGGAGCGCCGCTCCCGCGAACTGCTGCAGACGCTGTCGATCCGCATCCCCAGCGTCCGCATCCCGATCGCCGCGCTCTCCGGCGGTCAGCGCCAGACCGTGGCCATCGCCCGCTCGATGCTCGGCGAGCCCCGGCTGGTCATCCTCGACGAGCCCACCGCCGCCCTCGGCGTCGAGCAGACCGCCCAGGTCCTGGACCTGGTCGAGCGCCTCCGGGAGCGCGGCCACGCCGTGATCCTGATCAGCCACAACATGGCCGACGTGAAGGCCGTCGCCGACAAGGTGGCGGTGCTGCGACTCGGCCGCAACAACGGCGTCTTCGAGGTCAAGTCGACCTCGCAGGAGGAGATCATCTCCGCCATCACCGGCGCCACCGACAACGCCGTGACCCGCCGTGCGGCGCGCACGAACGGGGAGGCCTCCCAGTGAGCACCGACAAGACCTCCACCGCGGAAACGTCTCCGCAGGACGCGCACGTCGTGGAGAACCCCGAGGCCGCCGCCGGCTCGGACGTGGCCGTCGACCCCCGCCTCCTGGTCCGGGAGAAGGGCCTGGCGGGCTACGCCGGCGAGTTCAAGCGCAAGATCAAGGCCGGCGAGCTGGGCTCCATCCCGGTGATCATCGGCCTGTTCGTCATCTGCGTCGTCTTCCAGAGCCTGAACTCGGCCTTCCTGTCCGCCGAGAACCTCAACAACATCACCATCACGATGGTCGGCACCGGCATGATCTCGGTCGGCATCGTCTTCGTGCTGATGCTGGGCGAGATCGACCTCTCCGTCGGCTCCGTCAGCGGCGCGGCCAGCGCCATCGCCGCCGTCCTCGCGGTGAACCAGGGCTGGCCCGAGTGGCTCGCGGTGCTGTTCGCCGTCGGCGCCGGCGCGCTGATCGGCGCCCTGCACGGCTTCTTCTTCGCCGTCCTCGGTGCCCCGGCCTTCGCCGTCACCCTGGCGGGCCTGCTCTTCTGGCTCGGCTTCATGCTCCAGACACTGGGCGCCAACGGCACGATCAACCTCGACAGCGACGGCCTCATCGGCAAGCTGACCACGTACTACTTCACGGACATCGCCGCGGCGTACACCCTGGCGGCCGTCGTGACGGGCGTGTTCCTCCTCACCTCCTTCCTCGGCAACCGCCGGCGGGAGGCCGCGGGGGTCCCCTCCCGCCCGATGAGCGACACGCTGCTGCGCACCGCCGTGCTGGGCGTGATCTCCTTCGCCGCGGCCGCCATGTACAACCAGTACAAGGGTCTGCCGCTGGCCACCGTGATCTTCCTGGTGTTCCTGGTGGGCACGGACTTCCTGCTGCGCCGCACCCCCTACGGCCGCAAGGTGTTCGCGCTCGGCGGCAGCGTCGAGGCCTCGCGCCGGGCCGGCATCAACGTCACCGCGGTGCGCATCTCGGTGTTCGCGATCTCCGGCGGCTTCGCGGCCATCGGCGGTCTCTTCCTGGCCTCGAAGATCGCCTCGGCGAACCAGAGCGCCGGCACCGGCGACCTGCTGATGAACGCGATCGCGGCCGCTGTCATCGGTGGCACCTCGCTGTTCGGCGGCCGCGGCCGCACCTGGAACGCGCTGCTCGGTGTGCTGGTCATCGTGTCGATCCAGTACGGCCTCCAGCTGGAGTCCATCGCCGAACCGGTGAAGTACATGATCACCGCGGGCGTGCTGCTCACCACCGTGGTCATCGACTCCGTCACCCGCAAGACGCAGCGGACCGCCGGCCGGGCGTAGCGCCCACGCGCCCCTCGGCGCGTTCCCGGGGGCGTCCCGGCGGCGCGCCGGCCGGGCCGCGCGCCCGGGGCGTGTTCACCTGCGGAGCGCAGCCGGACGGCGGCGGGTAGACCCGATTGTGTGATCTGTGGACCGGCCCGGGAACCGTCGGCGCGGGCGGAACATTAGACTCGACGAGCCCGGCAACAGCTCGATCAGCTCTAAGCAAGGAGGCACGGGTGCCGCTGCTGACCCGCATCAGGGGACCGCGCGATCTGGACCGGCTCAGTCTGGAGCAGCTGGACCAGCTGGCAGAGGAGATCCGGACCTTCCTCGTGGACGCGGTGTCCAAGACCGGCGGCCACCTCGGCCCCAACCTGGGTGTGGTGGAGCTGACCATCGCCCTGCACCGCGTCTTCGAGTCGCCCAAGGACAAGGTGCTCTGGGACACCGGCCACCAGTCCTACGTGCACAAGCTGCTCACCGGCCGGCAGGACTTCTCCCGCCTGAAGATGAAGGGCGGCCTGTCCGGCTACCCCTCGCAGGCCGAGTCCGAGCACGACGTCATCGAGAACAGCCACGCCTCCACGGTGCTGGGCTGGGCCGACGGCATCGCCAAGGCCAACCAGCTCATGGAGCGCGACAGCCACGTCGTCGCCGTCATCGGCGACGGCGCCCTCACCGGCGGCATGGCCTGGGAGGCGCTCAACAACATCGCCGCCGCCAAGGACCGCCCCCTGGTCATCGTCGTCAACGACAACGAGCGCTCCTACGCCCCCACCATCGGCGGCCTCGCCAACCACCTGGCGACCCTGCGCACCACCGAGGGCTACGAGCGCTTCCTGGCCCGCACCAAGGACCTCCTGGAGCGCACCCCGGTGGTCGGCAAGCCCCTGTTCGACACCCTGCACGGGGCGAAGAAGGGCCTGAAGGACTTCATCGCCCCCCAGGGCATGTTCGAGGACCTCGGCCTGAAGTACGTCGGCCCCATCGACGGCCACGACATCGAGGCCCTGGAGTCCGCGCTCGCCCGCGCCAAGCGGTTCGGCGGGCCGGTCATCGTGCACTGCCTCACCGAGAAGGGACGCGGCTACCAGCCCGCCCTCCAGGACGAGGCCGACCGCTTCCACGCCGTCGGCAAGATCCACCCCGACACCGGGCTGCCCATCGCCAGCTCCGGCGCCGACTGGACGTCCGTGTTCGGCGAGGAGATGGTCAGGCTCGGCGAGGAGCGCGAGGACGTCGTCGCCGTCACCGCGGCCATGCTCCAGCCCGTCGGCCTGGACCGGTTCGCCAAGCGGTTCCCCGACCGGGTCTACGACGTCGGCATCGCCGAGCAGCACGGCGCCGTCTCCGCGGCCGGCCTGGCGCACGCGGGGGTGCACCCCGTCTTCGCCGTCTACGCCACCTTCCTCAACCGCGCCTTCGACCAGGTCCTGATGGACGTCGCCCTGCACCGCTGCGGCGTGACCTTCGTCCTGGACCGGGCCGGTGTCACCGGCACCGACGGCGCCTCCCACAACGGCATGTGGGACATGTCGATCCTCCAGGTCGTCCCCGGCCTGCGGCTCGCCGCCCCGCGCGACGCCGACCAGGTCCGCGCCCAGCTCCGCGAGGCCGTCCAGGTCACGGACGCGCCGACCGTGGTCCGCTTCTCCAAGGGCGCCGTCGGCCCCGCCGTACCGGCCGTGAGCCGGGTGGGCGGCATGGACGTCCTGCGCGAGCCGGGCACCGGCCGGCCCGACGTGCTGCTGGTCTCCGTGGGCGCGCTGGCCCCGATGTGCCTGGAGATCGCCGGCCTGCTCGACAAGCAGGGCATCTCCACCACCGTCGTCGACCCGCGCTGGGTCAAGCCCGTCGACGAGGCGCTCGCCCCGCTCGCCGCCCGCCACCGCGTGGTCGTCACCGTCGAGGACAACTCCCGCGTCGGCGGCGTCGGCTCCGCCGTCGCCCAGGCGCTGCGCGACGCGGGTGTCGACGTGCCGCTGCGCGACTTCGGCATCCCGCCCCGCTTCCTCGACCACGCCTCGCGCGCCGAGGTCCTGGCCGAGATCGGCCTGACCGCCCCGGACATCGCCCGCCAGGTCACCGGTCTCGTCGCCAAGCTGGACGGCCTCGCCGACCGCCGGGAGGCGGCCGGCCCGACCGTGGCCGAGGCCGAGGTGGAACCCGCCCGCGACTGACACCGTGGCAACCGGGGACGGCCCGGTCCCGCCACCGTGCGAGCGGCGGGGCCGGGCCGTCCGCGTCCGCGCGGCCGGGAGACGGGGCGAGCGTCCGGCGCGGCTCGCGACGTCCGGCACGAGGCCTCGCCGCGTCGTCGGCCTCGCTCGCGCCCTCCGATCCGGGGGACGACGGGGGACGACCCTCCGCGCCGGGACCGTATGCCCGGTACGGGGCGCCCCCCCGGCGTTGCCGCTCCGGGCGCCGCGGGCCCCGCCCTGCGGGCGACCGCCCCGCGTGGCACGCCCCCGGCGGCCGGGCGCCGGGCGCGTCGTCCGGCACCGGTCAGGAGCCCGCCCCGCCCCCGCGCACCGTACGAGGCCCCGCGACGTCCGCGCCCAGCGCGGTGACCCTGCGCCGCAGCTCCCGGTCGGCGGTCACCACCAGACAGCCGCGGCCCCCGGCCTCCGCGACCAGCTCCACCATGCGGTCGTCCCCGCTGCCCTGCGCGGCTTCCACCCGCACCCCCGGCACGGACGTCACCCCTCGCGCCGCGCCCTCCACCACGAGCACGATCTCCAGCGGCTCGGAGCGGCCGGGCAGGCCGTCGGCCGCGAGCCGGTCGCGCAGCCGCTCCGCGGCGCCGCGCCGGTCCCGCCACCACCCGTCCGGCACCGACCCGACCACGTTCGCGCCGTCCACGATCACCAGCAGCGGCTCACTCATGCCCCACAGGGTGCCACGGCCCCTCACGCCCCCCGCACCTCCCTGTCCGGCACCTCCCCTGTCCGGGCACCTCCCTGCCCGGCCCCCGCGGCCCGGTGCCCTCCGCGGCCCCTGCCCTCCGCCCTCCGCCCTCCGCCGGCGGCCGGCCGCCGGCCCGGACCCGGTGACCGCGCTCGTGCCACCGGACGGCGGGCATCCGATTAGAGTAGGCGCGTGTCCAAGGCCCGCACTGTGAACGGCGACTGGCTCATACGGGGCCGGGACGGCCGTCTGAGCATCTACCTCCCCACCGACGACGCGGTCCTGTGCCGGGCCGAGACCGTCCCCGGCGGCCCCTGGGAGGCCGCCCGCAGGATCGGCGGCGACCAGCGCCTGCACGCCGGGGTCGCGGTCGGCCGGGGCGCCGACGGCTACGCCCATCTGGTGGCCTGGCGGCCCACCCGGCCGGGCGAGTCCGGCCTGGTCCACTCCACGCACTTCCGGCCGCTGCTCGCCCCGCTGGACTGGGCCTCGGTCGGCCACCCCAACCGGACGGGCGACCGCACCGGGGAGCCGGCCGTCGCCGTCGACACCGAGGGCCGCGCCTACCTCTTCGTGCGCAACCGCGGCAAGGGCGTGCACACCATCAACCAGAAGGAGCTCGGCGGCTGGAACACCTGGCAGGACCTGCGCGGCTCCAAGGCCGGCGAGCGGCTCGTCGCGGTCACCGGGGAGTCGGGCCGGGTCGAGGTGTACGCCACGAGCCCCGCGGGCGTGCTGCGCTGGATCCAGCAGGAGCCCGGCGGCCGGCCGGTGGCCGCCGACCCGCTCGCCGTCGACGCGGTCGCGGGCACGCTGGCCGCGCTGCCCACCTCCAAGGAGCACACGACCCTGTTCTACGCCGACACCGGCGGCATGCTCCACGCCTGGCGGGAGGGCGGCGAGCCGGTCGCGCTGCTCCCCGCCGCCGGGCCGGGCGCGCCGGCGGTCCTGCGCTGCGACGTCGACGGCCTCGACACCACCCTGCTCGCACAGCGTTCCGCCTCCGGCCGGGTCGCGCTCGCCTCCTGCCCCACCCAGCAGGAGGAGGCGGGGCTGCGGTGGGCGGAGTCGGGCCCGCCGCTGCCGCCGGACAGCCGGGTGGCGCTCGCCGAGGACGCCTCCGGCCGGGTCGTCGCCGCGAGCCTCACCCCCGACGGCACCCTCCGGCTGGCCCGCCGCGCGGACGGGCCGGGGCCGGTACTGGGGCCCTGGCAGGAGGTCTGAGCCCCGGGGCCGCCCGCCCGCCCGGCCGCCCCGCGCCGTGGCGTGCGCCGGTCCCGGTCGTGCGGCGCACTGCGTCCGTCGCGGTGAGACGCCGATGCCCGGCACATCCGCCGATGTGCCGGGCATCGTTCCCGTTCCTGCGGACCCCGGAGGGTCCTTGCGGCCCCGCGGTCCCTCCGCGCACTCTCGCGGGTTCTGCGGAGGGACCGTACGGCACGGTCACGCAGGGACGCTGGCCACGCCCTGCTCCAGGAACCGCTTGCCGTTGACGCGTTCGCTGACGCCCTCGCGGTCCAGGTACGGCGTGATGCCGCCCAGGTGGAAGGGCCAGCCGGCGCCGGTGATCAGGCACAGGTCGATGTCCTGCGCCTCGGCGACGACGCCCTCGTCGAGCATCAGCCCGATCTCCTGCGCCACCGCGTCGAGCACCCGGGCCCGTACCTGCTCCTCGGTCAGGACGGTGCCGCCCTGCTTCAGCAGCGCCGCGACCTCCGGGTCCAGCTCCGGCCTGCCGCTGTCGTAGACGTAGAAGCCGCGCTTGCCGGCCTCGACGACCGCCTTGAGGTTCGGGGAGACCGTGAAGCGGTCCGGGAACGCCCGGTTGAGGGTCTCCGAGACGTGCAGGCCGATCGCGGGGCCGACCAGCTCCAGCAGCACCAGCGGCGACATCGGCAGGCCGAGCGGCTCGACGGCCTTCTCGGCGACGTCGACCGGGGTGCCCTCGTCGATGACGTTCTGGATCTCGCCCATGAAGCGGGTCAGGATGCGGTTCACGACGAACGCCGGGGCGTCCTTGGTGAGCACCGCGGTCTTCTTCAGCTTCTTGGCGACGGCGAAGGCCGTGGCCAGCGAGGCGTCGTCGGTCTGCTCGCCGCGGACGATCTCCAGCAGCGGCAGGACCGCGACCGGGTTGAAGAAGTGGAAGCCGACCACGCGCTCGGGGTGCCGGAGCTTGGAGGCCATCTCCGACACCGACAGCGAGGAGGTGTTGGTGGCGAGGATCGCGTGCGCCGGGGCGACCGCCTCGACCTCGGCGAACACCTTCTGCTTGACCGTCATCTCCTCGAACACGGCCTCGATGACGAAGTCCGCGTCGGCGAAGCCCTCGGCCTTGTCCAGGACGCCGGTGACCAGGGCCTTGAGGCGGTTGGCCCGGTCCTGGCCGATCCGGCCCTTGCCGAGCAGCTTGTCGATCTCGGCGTGGACGTAGCCCACGCCCTTGTCGACGCGCTCCTGGTCGATGTCGGTCAGCACGACCGGCACCTCCAGGCGGCGCAGGAACAGCAGCGCGAGCTGGGAGGCCATCAGACCGGCGCCGACCACGCCGACCTTGGTGACCGGGCGGGCCAGGTTCTTGTCCGGGGCGCCGGCCGGGCGCTTGCCGCGCTTCTGCACCAGGTTGAAGGCGTAGATGCCGGAGCGGAGCTCGCCGCCCATGATCAGGTCCGCGAGGGCCTGGTCCTCGGCGTCGAAGCCCTTCTGCAGGTCGCCGTCCTTGGCGGCCTCGATGATGTCCAGGGCGCGGTAGGCGGCCGGGGCGGCGCCGTGCACCTTGCTGTCGGCGATGAAGCGGCCCTTGGCGACGGCCTGGTCCCAGGCCTCGCCGCGGTCGATCTCCGGGCGCTCGATCCGGACGTCGCCGTTGAGGACGGACGCCGTCCACACCAGGGAGCGCTCCAGGAAGTCGGCGCCCTCGAACAGGGCGTCGGCGATGCCCAGCTCGAAGACCTGACGGCCCTTGAGCTGCTTGTTCTGGTTGAGGCTGTTCTCGATGATGACCGAGACGGCCTTCTCGGCGCCGATCAGGTTCGGCAGGACGGCGCAGCCGCCCCAGCCGGGTACCAGGCCGAGGAAGACCTCGGGCAGCGAGAAGGCGGGCAGGGCCTTCGACACGGTCCGGTAGGTGCAGTGCAGGCCGACCTCGACGCCGCCGCCCATCGCGGCACCGTTGTAGTACGCGAAGGTCGGCACGGCGAGCGCGGACAACCGCTTGAAGACGTCGTGGCCGCCCTTGCCGATGGCCAGGGCGTCCTCGTGGCGCTTGAGCAGCTCCACGCCCTTGAGGTCGGCGCCGACGGCGAAGATGAACGGCTTGCCGGTGATGCCGACGCCGACGATCTCGCCGTCCGCGGCCTCCTTCTCGACCTGGTCGATGGCGGTGTTGAGGTTCGCCAGCGAGGCCGGGCCGAAGGTGGTCGGCTTGGTGTGGTCGAAGCCGTTGTCCAGCGTGATCAGGGCGAAGCGCCCGGCGCCGGCGGGCAGGTCGAGGTGGCGGACGTGCGCGGACGTCACGACCTCGTCGGGGAAGAGGGCGGCCGCGCCCTTCAGAAGCTCAGCGGTGGTGCTCACTTGTCCCCCTCGAAGTGCGGGTTCTCCCAGATGACCGTCGCGCCCATGCCGAAGCCGACGCACATGGTGGTCACGCCGTAGCGGACGTTCGGCTGCTCCTCGAACTGGCGGGCCAGCTGCGTCATCAGGCGGACGCCGGAGGAGGCCAGCGGGTGGCCGAAGGCGATGGCGCCGCCGTACTGGTTGACGCGCGCGTCGTCGTCGGCGATGCCGTAGTGCTCCAGGAAGGCCAGCACCTGGACGGCGAAGGCCTCGTTGATCTCGAACAGGCCGATGTCGGAGATGCTCAGGCCGGCCTGGGCGAGGGCCTTCTCGGTGGCCGGGATCGGGCCGTAGCCCATGACCTCGGGCTCCACACCCGCGAAGGCGTAGGAGACCAGGCGCATCTTGACCGGCAGGCCGTTCTCGCGGGCGAAGTCCTCGCTGGCGATGACCGAGGCGGTGGCGCCGTCGTTCAGGCCGGCCGCGTTGCCCGCGGTGACCCGGCCGTGGACGCGGAAGGGCGTCTTGAGGCCGGACAGGTTCTCCAGGGTGGTGCCCGGACGCATCGGCTCGTCGGCGGTGACCAGGCCCCAGCCGGTCTCGCCGGCCTCGGGGTTCGTGCGGCGCACCGAGACCGGCACCAGGTCCTGCTGGATCTTGCCGTCGGCGTACGCCTTGGCGGCCTTCTCCTGCGAGCGCACGGCGTACTCGTCGGCGCGCTGCTTGGTGATGGTCGGGTAGCGGTCGTGCAGGTTCTCCGCGGTCATGCCCATGAACAGGGCGGACTCGTCGACCAGCTTCTCGGAGACGAAGCGCGGGTTGGGGTCCACGGCCTCGCCCATGGGGTGACGGCCCATGTGCTCGACACCGCCGGCGATGACGGCGTCGTAGGCGCCGAAGGCGATGGAGCCGGCCGTGGTGGTCACGGCGGTCAGCGCGCCGGCGCACATACGGTCGATGGAGTAGCCCGGCACCGACTGCGGCAGTCCGGCCAGGATGCCCGCGGTCCGGCCCAGGGTCAGACCCTGGTCGCCGATCTGCGTGGTCGCGGCGATGGCGACCTCGTCGATCTTCTCGGGGTCCAGGCCGGGGTTGCGGCGCAGCAGCTCCCGGATCGCCTTCACGACCAGGTCGTCGGCCCGGGTCTCGTGGTAGATGCCCTTCGGGCCCGCCTTGCCGAACGGGGTGCGGACGCCGTCGACGAAAACGACGTCCCTGACGGTACGAGGCACGATGGCTCTCCTCCAGGGTGCGGGATGGCACTGCCGCGGCACGCTCGTACTGAGCGCGCGCTCAGACCATGCTACTTACGAGTAACGTAGCTGCACAGCCCTGTCGGCGCGAGCGGCGAAGGTCACACCGCCGAAGGTCCCGCCCGCAACCGCGCGGAGGCGGCCCCGGGGCGCGGGGGCGGCGCGGCCGGTGCCCGGCCGCGTGCCCGGGCGTGGCGCGCCGCCGGCCGGGACCCTCCCCGGCGCCGGAGAGGGTCCCGGCCGGCGCGGGGCGGCCGGCCCCGGTCAGGACGGCCGGGCGGACAGCGCCTTCACCAGGGCCGGTGTGACCTGCGCGATCTGCCACTCCCGCGCCCCGTACCCGGCGAGCGCGTCCGCCACCGAGCCGGCGTCGGCCGGGGCGGGCGGCTCCCAGCAGATCCGCCGTACGGTGTCCGGGGTGATCAGGTTCTCCTGCGGCATGGCGAGCCGCTCGGCCAGCTCCGAGACGGCCGCGCGGGCCGCGGACAGCCGCGCGGCGGCGGCCGGGTCCTTCTCGGCCCAGGCCCGGGGCGGCGGCGGCCCGGTCACCGGCTGCCCCTGCTGCGGCAGCTGCGCCTCGCCGAGCGCCCTGGCCCGGTCCACGGCGGCCTGCCACTGCTCCAGCTGCCGCCGCCCCATGCGGTGTCCGAAGCCGCCCAGCGCGGCGAGCGCGTGCGTGGTGGCGGGCACGGCGAGCGCGGCCTCCACGATGGCGGCGTCGGACAGCACCTTGCCCGGGGAGACGTCCCGGCGCTGAGCGATCCGGTCGCGGGTCTGCCACAGTTCCCGGACGACGGCCAGCTGCCGGCGCCGCCGCACCTTGTGCATCCCGGACGTGCGCCGCCAGGGGTCCTTGCGCGGCTCGGGCGGCGGCGCGGCCGCGATCGCGGCGAACTCCTCGCGGGCCCACTCGAGCTTGCCCTGCCGGTCCAGCTCCTTCTCCAGCGCGTCGCGCAGGTCGACGAGCAGCTCGACGTCGAGGGCGGCGTAGCGCAGCCAGGGCTCGGGCAGCGGGCGGGTCGACCAGTCGACGGCGGAGTGGCCCTTCTCCAGGACGTAGCCGAGCACCGACTCGACCATCGCGCCGAGGCCGACCCGCGGGAACCCGGCCAGGCGTCCGGCCAGCTCGGTGTCGAAGAGCCGCTCCGGGACCATGCCTATCTCGCGCAGGCAGGGCAGGTCCTGGGTGGCGGCGTGCAGAACCCACTCGACCCCGGACAGGGCCTGGTCCAGCCCGGACAGGTCGGGGCAGGCGACGGGGTCGATGAGCGCCGTTCCGGCGCCCTGGCGGCGCAGCTGCACCAGGTAGGCGCGCTGGCCGTAGCGGTAGCCGGAGGCGCGCTCGGCGTCCACGGCGACGGGGCCGGAGCCGGCGGCGAAGGCGGCGGTCACCTCGGCGAGGGCCCGCTCGTCGGCGACGACGGGCGGGATGCCCTCACGGGGTTCGAGCAGTGGGATCGGCGCCCCTGAAGCAGTGGATCCGTCGTCTTCCGGAGGGGCGCCTCCGGTGGTTCGCAGGGATGTGGCTGCTGCGGTCTCTTGGGCGTCGGTCACCTGTCAAGGGTATCCGGGCAGGGACGGCACTCGCCGACGGAACGTTCCGTCGGCGAGTGCCCGGGGGGAGAGAACCGGTCAGCCAGGGGAACCGGCTGGTGTGTGTCCGCTGCGGCGAGCGGGGCGCCGGGAGCGCCCGGTGCGGCGGACCCGGCGGGTCCGGCCGACCCGCGGGCCGGGGACCCCGGTGGCCTCGGTCGTCGGCGGGCTCGGGGGGCTCGGCGGGCTCGGTGGGGTCGGTGGGGTCGGTGGAGTCGGTCGTGCTCAGGTCAGTGGATGATGCCGGTGCGCAGGGCCACCGCCACCATGCCGGCCCGGTCACCGGTGCCGAGCTTGCGGGCGATGCGGGCGAGGTGGCTCTTGACGGTCAGGGCGGACAGCCCCATCGAGACGCCGATGGCCTTGTTGGACTGGCCCTCGGCGACCAGGCGGAGCACCTCGACCTCGCGGCCCGACAGCTCGCGGTAGCCGCCCGGGTGGCTCGGGGCACCCGGGGGGCGGCGGTGCATGCGGGAGGCGGCTCCGCCGAGGGGGGCGGCACCGGGCCGGGTGGGGAGCCCGACGTTGGTGCGGGTGCCGGTGACGACGTAGCCCTTCACGCCACCGGCCAGGGCGTTGCGCACGGCGCCGATGTCGTCGGCCGCCGACAGGGCCAGCCCGTTGGGCCAGCCCGCGGCGCGGGTCTCCGACAGCAGGGTCAGACCGGAGCCGTCGGGCAGGTGGACGTCGGCGACGCAGATGTCGCGTGGGTTGCCGATTCGGGGGCGGGCCTCGGCGATGGACGACGCCTCGATGACGTCGCGCACCCCGAGGGCCCAGAGGTGGCGGGTGACGGTCGAGCGGACACGCGGATCGGCGACGACGACCATGGCGGTCGGCTTGTTCGGACGGTAGGCGACCAGGCTTGCGGGCTGCTCAAGAAGAACGGACACCGGGCCTCCTGGGGTGCGGCGGCTATGAAGGTCACAGTCGTCTTCGGCAGCAAACCCGGCGCCCTTTAGAGAATGATCACGATCTAGTGAGTAACAATTCGTGCAATTCGGACAGATGGTCGATCGTTCGGCGACCGAATCGTGTCGTTCGATCGACTGCTCCTGACTGAAAGTGGCCGTATCGACAAAGAGACGCCCGGGGGTGCGTCGCGGACGCCGCACCCCGGGGCTCTCCGGCGCTTCACGGGGCCGGCGGGACACGCCGGGTTGTCCCGGACCGGCCGCCCCGGTCGGGCGCGCCCCCGGCGCCAGCGGTGCGGGCGGGCGGTGTGGCGTGGGTAGTGCGGTGCGGATGGTGCGGGTGGTGCGGGTGGTGCGGTGTGGCCGGGGCGTGGCGGCCGGGGCGTGGCGGGGACGGCCCGCCCTCGCAACGCCACCATGAGACCCCCCGGGGCCCGGCGGCCACGCAGGCCGTGGTGACCCCGGGTCCAAGGCCCCGAGCCCCGAGCCCCGAGCCCCGAGCCCCGAGCCCCGAGCCCCGAGCCCAGGCCCCAAGGCCCGAAGAGCCCGAGGCCCAGGCCCCAAGGCCCCGAGGCCCGAAGAGCCCGAGGGCGCGAAGCCCGGCGCGGCGTGCGTACGGCGGTCGGGGCGAGCGGCACAGGAGACGACCGGAAGGGCACGCGGTCGTGCCGGTCGTGCCGGTCATGCCGGCCGTGCGGGGCGGCCGTACCGTGCGGGGCGGCCGGCCGCGGAGTGCCCGCTCAGCGGCCGGCGCCGCCTGCGGCGGCCCCGCGTCCGCGCACCGGACGGCGCCCGGGCCGAGTGCCGGGACTGCCGGGCCTGCCGGGTCTGCCGGGCCTGCCGGGACTGATGGGACTGGTGGGACTGCCGGGACCGGTGGGGCTGCCAGGGCTGCGCGTCGCACGGTGTCGGGGTGCTCCGGGCCCGACCGGGCGACGGCGGACCGGGCCGTGCGGCGCCAAGGCGCCCCGCGCCGGGCGGTCGCGGCAGCGGTGCGCGCCCGGCGGGCCGTGAGGGTCCCGGCCACCGCCGGACGTCCCGCGCCGGGCGGTGCGCGCCGCGCTCAGCGGGGCTGGGGGCCGCGCCGCTGCGGGAGGGAGACCACCGAGGCGTCGCCCGGTCCGGCCGGGGGCAGCCCCGCGACCTGTGCGAGCAGATCGCACCAGGACGCCAGGTGCGCCGCGGTGTCCGGGACGCCGCCCAGCCCCTCCCGGGGGGTCCACGAGGCCCGGATCTCGATCTGGGAGGTCGGGGGGCGCGCCGACAGTCCGCCGAAGTGGTGGGAGCCGGCCCGGGTGACCGTGCCGCTCGGTTCGCCGTACGTCAGGCCGCGCGCCTGGAGCGCGCCCGTCAGCCAGGACCAGCACACGTCCGGCAGCAGCGGGTCGACCGCCATCTCGGGCTCCAGTTCGGCGCGCACCAGCGTCACCAGCCGGAACGTCCCGCGCCAGGCGTCGTGCCCGGCCGGGTCGTGCAGCAGCACCAGTCTGCCGTCCGCGAGGTCCTCTTCGCCGTCGACCACGGTGGCCTCCAGCGCGTACGCGTACGGGGCCAGCCGTTTGGGGGCCGGGGTCGGCTCCACCTCGATCTGCGGCCGGAGCCGGGCCGCCCGCAGCGCGTCGACGGCGGCGGTGAAGGGCAACGGCACCGTCGCCGCCGTGTGCCGGTCCGCCTCGCCTTCCGTCCCTTTCGCGTCCTTCCCCTCGTCCGTTCCGCCAGCGCCGTCCGACAGTCGTCCCTGAGCCGCAGCCATGCGGGGAAGAGTAAGGGGAACCGGGCCCGTGCGCAGGGCAAGACACCCGGCCGGGGTGCGGCCGGGTCCGCCCGGGGGCCGTGGGAGACTTGCCGTCGTGAGTGCCAACGGAAGCCCTGCGGGCCAGCAGCCGACAGCCACCTACGACTCCGCCTTCCTCAGGGCGTGCCGGCGTGAGCCCGTGCCGCACACGCCGGTGTGGTTCATGCGGCAGGCGGGCCGGTCGCTGCCGGAGTACCGCAAGGTCCGTGAGGGCATCGCCATGCTGGACTCCTGCATGCGGCCCGACCTGGTCACCGAGATCACCCTCCAGCCGGTGCGCCGGCACGGCGTCGACGCGGCCATCTTCTTCAGCGACATCGTGGTGCCGCTCAAGGCGATCGGGATCGACCTCGACATCAAGCCCGGCGTCGGCCCGGTGGTGGAGCGGCCCGTGCGCACCCGCGCCGACCTGGAGCGGCTGCGCGACCTGACGCCGGAGGACGTTCCGTACGTCACGGAGGCCATCGGCCAGCTCACCCGGGAACTGGGCGGCACGCCGCTGATCGGCTTCGCGGGGGCCCCGTTCACCCTCGCGAGCTATCTCGTCGAGGGCGGCCCGTCGCGGACGTACGAGAACGCCAAGGCGATGATGTTCGGCGACCCGGAGCTCTGGGCCGACCTGCTCGACCGCCTCGCGGAGATCACCGCCGCGTTCCTGGCGGTCCAGATCGAGGCCGGCGCGAGTGCCGTCCAGCTCTTCGACTCCTGGGCCGGCGCGCTCGCCCCCGCCGACTACCGCCGCTCCGTGCTGCCGGCCTCGGCGAAGGTGTTCCGCGCGGTCGGGCACCACGGCGTGCCGCGCATCCACTTCGGTGTCGGCACCGGTGAACTGCTGGGCCTGATGAGCGAGGCCGGCGCGGACGTCGTCGGCGTCGACTGGCGGGTCCGGCTGGACGAGGCCGCCCGGCGCGTCGGCCCCGGCAAGGCGCTCCAGGGCAACCTGGACCCGACGGTGCTCTTCGCGGGCCGGGAAGCCGTCGAGGCCAAGGCCCAGGAGGTCCTCGACTCCGCGGCGGGGCTGGAGGGCCACGTCTTCAACCTGGGCCACGGTGTGATGCCGTCCACCGACCCCGACGCCCTGACCCGGCTGGTGGACTACGTGCACACGAGCAGCGCCCGCTGACTCACCACGTCTGCCGGGGCCGGGCGCGCCTGCCGAACAGCAGGCCGCCCGGCTCCGGGGGCGGCGGGGTGCCCGGCCGCAGCGGCCAGGCCAGCAGCATGCCCGCCAGGAAACCCACGACGTGCGCCGCGTACGCCACCGTGCCCGCGTCGTCCACGCCCTCCCCGGAGGAGTACACGGCCTGGAGCCCGAACCAGAAGCCCAGCACGATCCAGGCGGGCAGGCGCAGCGGCAGGAACACCAGGAACGGCACCAGCACCCACACCCGGGCCCGCGGATACAGCACCAGGTAGGCGCCCAGCACCCCGGCGATCGCCCCGGAGGCGCCGATCAGCGGGTCGGCCGAGCCGGCGTTGAGCACGGCGAAGCCGTAGGTCGCCGCATAGCCGCAGGCGGCGTAGAACAGGGCGAAGCGGATGTGCCCCATCCGGTCCTCGATGTTGTTGCCGAAGATCAGCAGGAACAGCATGTTGCCCAGCAGGTGCAGCCAGCCGCCGTGCAGGAACAGCGCGGTCAGCACACTGAGTTCGGGCGACTTGCCGTAGTCCGGCGGGGCGATCACGCACCCGGCGCCCTGCGGTCCCACGCCCACCTCCCCGGTGGGCACCAGGCGCGGCAGCCGGTGGTGGATCAGCTCCTGGGGCACCGCGGCGTACCGGTCCAGGAAGGCCTGGAGGTGGCACTGGTCGACCAGGCCCCCGTCCCCCCAGGGCATGAGGAGGAAGACGAGGACGTTCGCGGCGATCAGGCCGTACGTCACCCAGGGGGTGCGGCGGGCCGGGTTCAGATCATGGACGGGAATGACCACGCTGGATGTCTGCCCCCGATCCGCCCCCTGAACCGGTGAACGCGGCGGCCGGTGCGACCGTATGACTGCACATGGCGATGAACGAGCGAGACAACCCCGTGATGCAGGCCCTGCCCGACGGTGAGGCCGAGCTCGCCCTGGTGGTCCGGCTGCCCTGGGAGGACGTGGCGCGGCTCGGACAGGAGGCGGGGCGGCTCGCCTCGCAGATGCAGCGGCCCGTGACGCTCGACGAGGCCGTCGGCCACCGGCTGCGCTCCCGGCCCGCGACGGCGGCGCACGCCCGGCCGGCCGACGCGCCGGCGGGTGCCGCGGTGTCCACCCTGCCGCGCGCCAACGGAACCGCCTAGCCACCGCCCGGCACCGCCCGGCACGTCCCGCGGCGCGACCCGGCACCGCCCGGCGGGGATGCCGTCCCCGGGCCGGCCCGGGGACGCCCCGTGGCGGGCGTCCGCCGCGGAGCGGGCGCGGCGCACGGTCGTGCCGCCGCAGCCCGCGGTCCGTCGCTGTGCGCCGTGTCCCGTCAGTGGGCGCGCACCCGGGCCGCGGCCTTCCTGGCGGCGACCAGGACCGGGTCCCACACCGGGCTGAACGGCGGTGCGTAGCCCAGGTCCAGGGCCGTCATCCGCTCCACCGTCATCCCCGCCGTGAGGGCCACCGCCGCGACGTCCACGCGCTTGGCGGCGCCCTCCCGGCCGACGATCTGGACGCCGAGGAGGCGGCCGGTGCGGCGTTCGGCGAGCATCTTCACGGTCATCGGGGACGCCCCGGGGTAGTAGCCCGCCCGGCTGCTCGACTCGATCACGACCGCCTCGTACTGCAGGCCCGCCCTGCGCGCGTCCTTCTCGCGCAGTCCGGTCCGGGCGATCTCCAGGTCGCACACCTTGCTCACGGCGGTGCCGACCACGCCCGGGAAGGTGGCGTAGCCGCCGCCCACGTTGGTGCCGATGACCTGGCCGTGCTTGTTGGCGTGGGTGCCCAGGGGGACGTGGCGCTCGCGGCCGGACACCAGGTCCAGGACCTCCACGCAGTCGCCGCCGGCCCATATGCCGGGGTGTCCGCGCACCCGCATCGCCAGGTCGGTCAGCAGTCCGCCGTGGTCGCCCAGCGGCAGCCCCGCCGCGCGCGCCAGGTCCGTCTCCGGGCGGACCCCGATGCCGAGGACGACCACGTCGGCCGGGAACTCGGCGTCGGCGGTGGCCACGGCCCGCACCCGCCCGTCGGGACCGGTCCGGATCGCGGTCACCTCCGCGTCGTCGACCATGGTGATGCCCAGGTCCGTCATCGCCCGGTGCACCAGGCGGCCCATGTCCGGGTCCAGCGTGGACATCGGCTCACTGCCCCGGTTGACCACCGTCACCTCGTACCCGCGGTTGATCAGGGCCTCGGCCATCTCCACGCCGATGTACCCGGCGCCGACCACCACCGCGCGCCGTCCGCCGCCGCCCTCCAGGGTGTCCAGCAGCGCCTGCCCGTCGTCCAGCGTCTGCACCCCGTGCACGCCGGGTGCGTCCATGCCCGGCAGGGCGGGCCGGACCGGGCGGGCGCCCGTCGCGATCACCAGGTGGTCGTACGGCGTCCAGGACTCGGCCCCGGAATCCGCCGCACGCGCGCGGACCCGCTGTCCGGCCACGTCGATCTCCACGACCTCGGTGCGCAGCCGCACGTCGATCCCGCGGGCGCGGTGCTCCTCGGGGGAGCGGGCGATCAGCTCGTCGCGGCCGGACACGTCACCCCCCACCCAGTACGGGATGCCGCACGCCGAGTAGGAGGTGAAGCGGCCGCGTTCGAACGCCACGATCTCCAGCTCGCCGGCGTCCCTGAGCCGGCGCGCCTGCGACGCGGCGGACATGCCCGCCGCGTCGCCGCCGATCACGACCAGGCGTTCCCGCGTGCTCCCCGTGCCACCGTTCTCGGTCATGCGCACACGCTACGGGGGCCGGGCACTTCGGTGCCGCCCGGCCCGCCCGTGAGGGCCCGCTGCCGCCCGCCGGTGAGGGGCTCGGCGACGGTGGGCGGGCCCGTGCGACGGCCCGGTGCCGGGTGCGTCCGCCACGGCCCGGCCCGACCGCCTCGCCGTCGTCCCGGCGGAGCCGCTCGCCGCCGTGGCCGCCGGCGTCGCGGCCGCCGCCGTGGCCGCCGCCGTGGCCGCCGCCGTGGCCGCCGCCGTCGCCACCGGGCTATGCGCCGTCGCCGCCGGGCTGTTCGCCGTCTCGGCGGGGCCGGTCGCCCTGCTCCGGGCCGGTGCCGTTGCCGCCGTCCGTGGCGCCGCCCGCGGTGCCGCCGGTACCGGCGCCGCCGCTGTGCGCGTCGCCCGCGG
Source organism: Streptomyces sp. B8-7 (assembly GCF_058833805.1). Taxonomy (NCBI): domain Bacteria; kingdom Bacillati; phylum Actinomycetota; class Actinomycetes; order Kitasatosporales; family Streptomycetaceae; genus Streptomyces; species Streptomyces sp. B8-7. The sequence continues at coordinate 316,710 of NZ_JBYRRL010000002.1, forward strand.
TGCCGCCGTGCCTGCCGCCCGTGCCGCCCGTGCCGCTCCGGGCGCCGTCGGCGTCCCCGCTGCGCGCCGGCCGGGGCAGCGGAGGGGCCGTCGGCAGCGGGCCGGGCGCCTGGGCCGGCGCGGGCCGCGTCCGGCGCGGCATCCGGGGCCGCACGATCCGCAGCCACACCAGTGCCGCCAGGGCCAGGGTCACCGCGAACGGCAGCACGGCGCCGAGCACCAGCGCGATCCAGCGCAGCGTCGTCAGGAACGCGTCCCAGCCGCCCGACAGGGCGTCACCGAAGCCCGGCCCGTCGTCCCCGTCGGCGGCCCGCTTCGCCGGAGCCTCGCTCAGCGACAGCGTGATGGTCGCCAGGCCCGTGCGGTCCTTCAGCGAGGCCTGCCGGGCCAGCAGCGACTCCAGGTCCGCCTGGCGGGCGCTCAGCTCACCCTCCAGCTCCACGACGTCGCTCAGCCGGGTCGCCCGGTCCATCAGCTCGCGGATCCGGGCCACGCTCGCCCGCTGCGTCCTGATCCGGCTCTCCACGTCGACGACCTGGTCGGTGACGTCCTCCGCGCGCGCGGAGCGCTCCAGCACGCGGCCCGACCCCTCCAGATCGTCCAGCACCCGCTGGTAGGCGCCGACGGGCACGCGCAGCACCACCTTGGTGCGCCCCCGGCCCCCGGCGTCGCGGGTCGTGGTCTCCCGGCCGACGTAGCCGCCCGCGTCCTCGGCGGCCGTACGGGCCTCGTCCAGCGCCTTCGGCACGTCCTTGACGCGTACGGAGAGCGACGCGGTCCGGATGATGTTCGCGGTCGCCGCCGCTGCCGTCCGCCCGGTCCGCGCGTTCCCGGCGGAACCGGAGTCGGCCGCGCTCCCGGAGCCCGACGCGTCCGCGGCGCTCTCGGCGGCCTGGCCTCCCTTGAGGTCCCCGGCGCCCTGCGGGCGGGAGTCGTACCGGGCCGCGTCCGAGGACGAGCCGGCCGAGTCGGACGCGCCGCACCCGGTCACGGTCAGCGCCGCCGCGAGCAGCAGGCCCGCCAGGGCGGGCGCGGATCGTACGGAACGTGCATGCATGGGTGTACCCCCCGGGGCCGTGTGCGGCTGACGTCTCTTCGACGCCCGGACCCGCCCGGACGTTTGCCCCCGGCGGTCCCGATGCGGTCACGGTCGGGACTCGGCCGGGCCACGGGAGCGGCCGAGGGCGGTCCGAGGGGCGCCGACGCGGCCGGGGCGGCGCGAGGCGGTCCGGGTGGTACGAGGCGGCGCGAGGCGGCGCGAGGCGGTCCGGGTGGTACGAGGCGGTCCAGGTGGTGCGAGGCGGTCCAGGTGGTGCGAGGTGGTCCGGGTGGTGCGAGGTGGTCCGGGTGGTGCGAGGCGGTCCGGGTGGTACGAGGCGGTGCGAGATGGGGCGGTGCGGGGCGGTACGGGCGGTACGCGGTGGTGCGGGCCGGTCCGGGCGGTCGGGCCGGTCCGTGGGGCCGGGGCCGGCGCGGTCCGTGCACGGGCGGACGGCGGGCCGGGCGCTCCGGAGACGGGGACCGGCCGGCGCGGGCGGGGCCCTGTCCGGATTGTCGGTGGCGGATGAGAGGGTGAGGGCATGAGCGCACAGGGCATCCAGAGCAGGCATGTCGTCGTCGTCGGGGCCGGTATCGCCGGACTCGCGGCCGCCCACCGGCTGCTCGCGCGCGGCGCGGCGGTCACCGTGCTGGAGGCCTCCGGCCGCGTCGGCGGCAAGCTGCTGGCCGGCGAGATCGCGGGCGCCCGCGTCGACCTGGGCGCCGAGTCGCTGCTGGCCCGCCGCCCCGAGGCGGTCGCCCTCGCCCGCGAGACCGGCCTCGCCGACAGCCTCCGGCCGCCCGCCACCGCCACCGCCTCCCTCTGGACCCGCGGCGCGCTCCGCCCCATGCCCAAGGGCCATGTGATGGGTGTCCCCGGGACCGCCGCCGCCCTGGCCGGAGTGCTGTCCGAGGAGGGCCTGCGGCGCATCGGGGCGGAAGCCGAGCTGCCCCCCACCGAGACCGGCGACGACGTGGCCGTCGGCACCTATGTCGCCGCCCGGCTCGGCCGCGAGGTCGTCGACCGGCTCGTCGAACCCCTGCTGGGCGGGGTGTACGCGGGCGACGCGTACCGCATCTCGATGCGTTCGGCCGTCCCGCAGCTGTTCCAGGCAGCCCAGCGGCACACCTCGCTCACCGCGGCCGTCCGCGAGCTGCAGTCCGCCGCGGCCGCGGCCGGTCAGAGCGGCCCGGTGTTCATGGGCATCGCCGGCGGAGTGGGACAGCTGCCGCCGGCGGTCGCCGAATCGGTCCGGGCGCGGGGCGGAGACATCCGCACCGGCACACCGGTGCGGGAGCTGCGCCGCGAGCCGGCCGGCTGGCGGGTCGTCACCGACGACCGGGTGCTGACCGCCGACGCGGTCGTCGTCGCCGTGCCCGCCCCCGCCGCGGCCGCGCTGCTGCGCGCCGACGTGCCCGCCGCAGCGGCCGAGCTCAGCGCCGTCGAGTACGCCTCCATGGCCCTGATCACCCTCGCCTACCGCAGAGCCGACGCCCGCCTCCCCGACGGCAGCGGGTTCCTCGTCCCGCCCGTCGACGGCCGCACCGTCAAGGCGTCCACCTTCGCCTCCCGCAAGTGGGGCTGGATCGCCGAGGAGAACCCGGACCTGACCGTGGTGCGCACCTCTGTCGGACGGCACGGTGAGACGGCCGTCCTGGACCGGGCCGACGCCGAGCTCGTCGACGTCTCCCGGCACGACCTGCGCGCCGCGACCGGACTCGACGCCACCCCGCTCGACACCCGGGTGACCCGCTGGACCGACGGCCTGCCCCAGTACCCCGTCGGCCACCACGCGCGCGTGGCCCGCATCCGCGGACACCTCGCCGCGCTGCCCGGCCTCGCCGTGTGCGGCGCGGCCTACGACGGCGTCGGCGTCCCCGCCTGCATCGCCGGCGCGTACGCCGCCGCCGACCAGCTGGACGGCGACCTCACCGCCGCGCGGGAGCTGACCGCCGCCCCGGTGCAGAGCCTGCACGGCGGAGCGGGAGAATGAGGACCATGAGTGACGACGCCCCCACCACCGGCCCCGACCGGATCCCGAACAAGGGCAAGCTGGCCAAGGACCTCAACGAGGTCATCCGCTACACCCTGTGGTCCGTCTTCCGGCTCAAGGACGTGCTGCCCGAGGACCGCACGGGCTACGCCGAAGAGGTCCAGGAACTGTTCGACCAGCTCGCCGCCAAGGACGTCACGGTCCGCGGCACCTACGACGTGTCCGGTCTGCGCGCCGACGCCGACCTCATGATCTGGTGGCACGCCGAGACCGCGGACCAGCTGCAGGAGGCGTACAACCTCTTCCGCCGCACCGCGCTGGGCCGGGCCCTGACCCCGGTCTGGTCGAACATGGCGCTGCACCGCCCCGCCGAGTTCAACCGCTCGCACATCCCGGCGTTCCTCGCCGACGAGACGCCGCGCGCCTACGTCAGCGTCTACCCCTTCGTGCGGTCCTACGACTGGTACCTGCTGCCCGAGGAGGACCGGCGCCGCATGCTCGCCGACCACGGGAAGATGGCCCGCGGCTACCCCGACGTGCGCGCCAACACCGTCGCCTCCTTCTCCCTCGGCGACTACGAGTGGCTGCTGGCCTTCGAGGCCGACGAACTCCACCGCATCGTCGACCTCATGCGCCACCTGCGGGCCTCGGAGGCGCGCAGGCACGTCCGGGAAGAGGTGCCCTTCTTCACCGGCCGCCGCAAGAGCGTCGCCGAGGTGGTCTCCGGGCTGGCGTAGCACGACCGGCCGGCCGCGGGGCGGGCGCCCCGTGCGGCCGGCCCCGCCGCCCCGGCGGAGTCAGTCCGCCGGGGCCGGCACCGGCTGGGCGCGGCCCGCGCAGGCGGCCCGCCGGGACGGCAGCCGCCCCTCCAGCAGATACGCCTCCAGGTGGCCGTTGACGCACCGGTTCGGCCCGCCGGCCAGCCCGTGCGACCCGGCGTCCCGTTCCGTGACCAGCACCGACCCCGCCAGCCGCCGGTGCAGTTCGACCGCCCCGGGATACGGCGCGGCCGCGTCCCGCTCCGCGGCGAGGACCAGCACCGGCGGCAGCTCGCCGGGCCCGGTCCGCACGTCCAGGGGCTGCTGACGCGGCACGGGCCAGTACGCGCACGGCAGGTTCGTCCACGCGTTGTCCCACGTCTCGAACGGCGCGGTCCGGGCGAGCCGTGTGTTGTCCCGGTCCCACACCCTCCAGTCCGTCGGCCAGGGCGCGTCGTTGCACTCCACGGCCGTGTACACCGCGCTCGCGTTCTCCGCCTCGGCGGCCGCCTCCGTCACCGGCCCGGCCACGTCGACCAGCAGCTGTTCGTCGCCCGCCAGGTACTCCGACAGTGCCCGGGCGCGCAGCGGCCAGTAGTCGTCGTAGTACCCGGCCATGAGGAACGCGCCCTGCAACTGGCCCGGACCGACCGTGCCGCCGGCCGGTTCCGCCGCCAGCCGGGCCCGGGCCGTCTCGTAGGCGCGCAGCACCTGCCGCCCGGTGGTGCCGAGTCCGTACACGCCGTGGTGCGCGGCGATCCATTCCCGGAAGTCGGCCCAGCGGTCCTCGAACGCGGCCGACTGGGCGAGGTTGTTGCGGTACCAGACCCGTTCCGGGTCCGGATCCACCGGGGAGTCGAACACCATCCGCCGCACGTGCGCGGGGAACATCGTCGCGTACAGCGCCCCGAAGTACGTGCCGTAGGAGGCGCCCATGAACGTCAGGCGCCGCTCGCCGAGCGCGGCGCGCAGGACGTCGAGGTCGCGGGCGTTGTTGAGCGAGTGGTAGTGCCGCAGGGCGCTGCCCGCGCGCCGGGCGCAGCCGCGCGCGTACGCCTTCGCCTGCGCGATGCGCTCCTTCTTGTACGACTCCGAGGGGTGCGTCGGCGCCTGCGAGGGCCCCTTGAAGAACCGGTCGGGGTCCTGGCAGGACAGCGGCGCGGACCGGCCGACGCCGCGTGGGGCGTAGCCGACCAGGTCGTAGGCGGCGGCGAGCCGCTTCCACTCGGGGAGCAGGCCGACGAGCGGGAAGAAGTAGCCGGAGGTGCCGGGACCGCCCGGGTTGAAGACCAGGGCGCCCTGGCGGCGCACCGTGCGGTCGCCGTGCAGCGGATCGCGGCCGGTGGCCCGGACCCGGCTGACGGTGAGCGTGATCTGCCGCCCGTCGGGGCGGGCGTAGTCCAGCGGGACGGAGACCGAGCCGCACTCCATGCTGCCGGGCAGGTCCTGGGCGCCGGAGCAGGTGCCGAAGTCGATGCCCGCGGTGCGGGCGCGTGCCGCGGCCAGGGCAGTGCCCCGCAGTTCGGCCGCCGCGGCCGCCGCGGCGGTGCGGGCCGCGGGGCGGTCGGGGGCGTGTCCGGCGGGCGCGCCGTCGGCCGGGGCCGCCGTGAGCGCGGTGAGCAGCAGCGCGGCGGCCGACACGCCCGCGGCCGAGTGACGGACGGCAGCTCTCATGGGTTTCCCTTCGGAGCGCGGAGGCGACAGAAGGGATGTTTCGGCCGGGCGGCGGCCAAGGCAAGCACCGGCCGCCGGGTGTCGGCCGCTCTGCCTCCCGTGCGCCCCCCGAGGCGGCGGGCCGTCACTCGTCGTGGTCCGCCTCCGGACAGCGCTCCCGGTGGGCGAAGGCCGCCAGCAGATCCGGCTCGCCCACGGCCCGGACGCCGCGCACCGCGACCGCGAGCAGCAGGGCTCGATCGCTGCCGCTGCGCCTGCCGCTCCGGCCGACGCCGTCGGTGCCCCGGAGCAGCGAGCCGAGCAGCCGCTGCCCGGCGGGCGAGGCCCGGCGCGCGTACGGGTAGACCTCGAAGCGCGCTATCGTCAGACAGCCCAGAACCAGCGCGAGGGGCAGTGCGAACCACGCCGCGAGCAGGGCGGGCGGCATCACGTCCCGGGTCGGCAGCAGCAGCGCGGTCGCGCCCAGGCCCGCCACGGCGACGGCCGCGGCCCGCGCCTGCCGGACCCCTTCCGCGAGCGTCGGCCGGCCGTCGTCGGGCACCGCGAGCCCGGCGCACACCAGCCGCTCGGCCAGGGCGACCACCGTGTCGGCGGTGGCCGCGGCGGCCCGCACCGGCGCTATCCGGGCCTGGCCCTGCGGCCCGATCGCCCCGAGCACCGACCGCTCCATGGCGTCCCGGCCGTCCGGGTCGACGACGGTCGCCCAGCCCGTGCGGGCGAGCAGCAGCCGACGCTGCCGCGCCATCGACACCAGCGTCAGATCGGCGACCCGGCGGGGACCGCCGGACAGGAACGCCGCCTCGTACAAGGTCAGTCCGCACGGGTCCGGATCGCGGCGCGGGCCGCCGCGAGGCCCGGCCTCCTCCGCGGCGGCGCGTACGGCGGTCAGACACAGCCGGGCACAGGCGAGGCCGGCGACGGCCCAGGCCGGCAGGAGCAGGAGCACCTCGAACATGCCGTGTTTCTATGCCGCCGGCCTCGCGGATGCCAGGCATTTTCCACCATGCGGACGGCGTGTCGGGACGGGACGGGGCCGTGGCGTGCGGCGACCGCCCGCCCGGCGCGGGCGGGCGCGGGCGGGCGCGGGCAGGCGAGGGCAGGGCCCCGGCGCGCGGGCCGGGCCGGGGTGGCGGGCGGCACGGCGGCGGGGCGAGGGGTCAGCGGCGCAGCAGCACCGAACGGGTGGCGCGCGCCAGCCGGGTGCGCGGGCGGCGGCGCGGTGCCGGGCCCGACCGGTCGAGCCACCAGGTGCGCAGCTCCCGCCGGGCGCGGGCGCCGTCCGGCCCGCCGTGGCGCAGCAGATGCTCGGCGAAGGCGAGGGCGTCGTGCCGGTAGCCGTCCGCCATGGGGCGCCGCCGGGCGTAGCCGAGGAAGGCCGCCCGGTAGCCGTCCCCCAGGATCACCGGCAGTTCCGGCGCGACCTTGGCCACGACGTCCGCCCGCTTCCCGGCGAGCGCCCGTGACTGCACCCGCAGCCGCGCCCGGTCGAACCCTTCGGGCACGGGCGTTCCGGCCACCAGGGCCGACAGCAGGGCCGCCTGGGCGAGCCCGAGCCGCTGCCGGACGGCGTCGCCGGGCGCCCGGCCGGGGGATCCGCCCGTGGTGGAACCGGGGGCGGGGAGGGAGGCCGCCGCGACCGGGGGAGCATCCGTAGCGCCGTCCGCGGCCGCGAGGCCGTCCGGGGGCACGGTGCCGTCCGCGGCCGTGACGCCGTCCGGGGGCACGGTGCCGTCCGCGGCCGTGACGCCGTCCGGGGGCACGGTGCCGTCCGCGGCCGTGATGTCGTCCGGGGGCACGGTGCCGTCCGCGGAGGGTGCGGGCGGCACCGCGGCCGTGAGTGCGGGGGCGGTGGTGCCGTCCGGGGGCGCCGCACCGTCCGCCGCCGGGCCGGGGGCCGGCACCGGACGCCGGACGACGCCGGGGGCGCGCCCGTCCGCGCCCCGCCGCGGGCGCGGAGCCCCGGCGGGCCGGGCGGTGCGTTCCCCGCCGGGCTCGCGGCGGGTGAGGCCGGCCGCGACGGCCTGCCGTATCGAGTCCAGCTCCCGCTCCAGCCCGGCCGCTTCGGGGAAGTCGTCGTCGCGTTCGAGGAGGACGCCCGGCGGGCGGACGCGGGAGGCCAGGTCGGTGAGGATGCCGAGGACGGGGCGGGGGACCGGGTGCGCGTGGCTGTCGTGCCAGACCCCGTCCCGCTCGAAGCCGCCCGCGACGTGGACGTAGGCGATGGCCTCCAGCGGCAGGCCGGCGAGCGCCTCGGCAGGGTCCTCGCCACGGTTGACGTGGTTGGTGTGCAGGTTGGCCACGTCGATCAGCAGGCGTACGCCGGTGCGGTCGGCGAGTTCGTAGAGGAACTGGCCCTCGGTCAGCTCCTCGCCCGGCCAGGAGATCAGCGCCGCGATGTTCTCGACCGCCAGCGGGACGGGCAGGACCTGCTGGGCGAGGCGGATGTTGGCGCACAGGACGTCGAGGGCGTCGCGGGTGCGCGGCACGGGCAGCAGATGGCCCGCCTCCAGCCGCGGGGACGCGGTCAGCGGGCCGCCCGCGCGGACGAACGCGATGTGCTCGGTGACCAGCGGCGCCCGCAGCGCCTCGGCGCGTTCGGCGAGCGCGGTCAGCCGCCCCTCGTCCGGCCGGTCGGCGCCGCCCAGGCCCAGCGACACCCCGTGCGGGACGACGGTCACCCCGCGGGCGGCCAGCCGCCGCAGCGAGTCGGGCAGATGCCCGGGGCAGACGTTCTCCGCGACGACCTCGACCCAGTCGATGCCCGCCATCGCCTCCACGGCGTCCGCGATCTCCGGCCGCCAGCCGATCCCCGTCCCCAGCCGCACCATGGCCCTCCCCCTGCGTGGTCCGCGCATGCCGAGACGTCCGGCACCCGTGGTGGGGGTATGGCCCCGGGGCCGGGGACCCGAACCCGCGGAAGAGGGTTTCAGAGCAACATTTGAGGTTCGCCTCCCGGCACGGGGCCGGCGGCCTGCACCCGGTGCGCTCCGGGCAGCGCCCCGACGCGGGTGTGCCCCTCGACCGCGACGGTCAGCCCGGGGGCGATCTCGGTGAAACCCGCGTCCCGCACCAGCGGGCGCTCGGTGGAGACGAGGTCGCGCCACCGGGCGGGTTCGGCGGTGCGCACGGACAGCGGGAAGCCGGCCGCGCGCCAGGCGGCGCGCTGCTGCGCCGTCAGCTCCCACCAGGCCAGCTGGGCGCCGTGACCGGCCTGGGCCATCGCCTTGCCGGCCGTCATACGGACCCCGGGGTTCGTCCACAGCACCGGGGCGCCGCCGTCGGGCGCGGGCGGCGCCTGCGGATCGTCCAGGTCGGTGCCCGACACCTGGAGCCGGGCGAGGTCCTTGGGCCAGCCGTCCAGGGGCACCGGCGGGTAGACCCGCACCCGGGCGGTCCCGCCCGTCACCGTGATGCCGTCGAGCGCCTCGGCGCGCCGCCACTCGGCGCCCCGGGCCCGCCGTACGACCTTCCGGATCCGGGCGTCCTGCCAGGCGCTCACCGCCCGCGCCCAGGGGCCGTCGCCGAGCGACCGCGGGTCGCCGAGGAGGGTGAGCACCGCCCGCGCGGCCGTCTCCAGGGCGTCCGTGCGGGCGGGCGGTGCGTCCCGCTCGATGCGGACGACGAGGGGCAGCACGTACTGCGGTGCCAGGTCGCGGGAACCGGGCTCGGAACGGAAGGGACTGTCACTGGTCACGTCCCCCAGTGTGCCAACCGCCCCGGACCGCGCGGACCGCCGGGACCGCCGGGACCGCCGGGACCGTGGTGCGGGTCCGCCCGGTCTGCCGTGCCGCGGGTCGGCCTGCGCCGGGGACCTGAGCGACGATCACTGCCTGACCGGCGGCGACGGGCCGCGGCCGGCGGACGGGACACGGTACGGGCCGCCGTACGCGGAGTGCGTGCGGTGCCGGGAGCCGACCGGGTACCCGGAGTCGTACCGGGGCATCACCCTGGCCCGGTGTGCGAGTGGCAGGAGCCGTACCGGGGATCACCCTGTGCCCGGTGTGCGAGTGGCAGGTGGCGCGGCGGACGGCGTGCTCGGGCCGAGCGGGGCCCGCCCGGCCTCCCCGACGAGCTGCGAGACCCTCACGAACCGGTACCCCCGCCGCCGCAGTTCCGGGACGACGGTCCGCACCGCCCGCTCGGTGGCCGGGGCCGCGCTGCGGGTGCAGTGCAGCACCACGACCGAGCCCGGCCGGACGCCGTCCAGGACCTGCCGTGCCACCGCGTCCGCGTCGGTGGCGAACGCGTCGCCGCCCACCACGTCCCACTGCACGGCCGTCACCCCGGCCGGGGCGATCGCGCGCAGCGCCCGGTGGTCGTAGCAGCCGCCGGGGAAGCGGAAGTACGGCATCGCGTCCGGTACGCCCACCGCGCGGAACGCGGTGTACGCCCGCTCGACGTCGGCGCGCATCCGGTCGGCGGGCAGCGTGGGCAGCCCGTAGCAGTCGCCGGTGAACGCGTAGTGGCTGTAGGAGTGGTTGGCGACCTCGAAGAGCGGGTCCCGGGCGATGCCGCGTGCCTGGCCCGGGTACTGCTCGGCCCACCGGCCGGTCATGAACACGGTCGCCGGGACCTTCAGGGTGCGCAGCGTGGCGATCAGCCCGGGGTTGTCGAAGCGCTCGCCCGCCGCGGCGCGTTCGCCCTGGCCGGCGGTCATGTCGGCGTCGAAGGTCAGCGCGACGGTCTTCGCCGCACCGCGCGGGCCGTTGCGGAAGACGGGGGTCAGGCCGGCCGGGCCCGGGGCCAGGGTGGGCGGCCGGGACGGGGCGGCGGAGGGCGCCGGGCGGGCGGCCCCGCCGGCGGCGCTGCGGGCCGGCCCGGAGGGGGTGCCGAGCGGCGTCGCGGGGCTCGCGCCGTGCGGCGCCGGCGGGGCGGCGCCCTGCGGTGACCCGGACGGCGTGCCGCACGCGCCGAGGGCGGCGGCCAGCACGCACAGCGCGGCGGCACGGCGGATCCCGCGCAGCCGGCGGTCGGGTCCGCGGAGGCGTCGGGGCGGGCTGGGGCGCTCGGACCGTACGGAGATGATCACCGTACGAACGTACGGCGGGCGGCCCGCGTCCCCCGGTAGTCCGCGCCGTCCGGGCGCCGGTGCCGGGCGGGAGTCACCCGGGCGGCCCGCCCCACCGCACGGTCGGCGGCGTCCGGTGGCCCGGTCCGCGGGGCCCGGCCCGGAGGGCGCCCGCCGGGCAGGTCACGCCTCCGGCGGGGTCTGCTGGGCCCGCTCCAGGAAGCGCAGCAGCTCCACGGGGAACGGCAGCACCAGGGTGGAGTTCTTCTCGGCGGCCACCGCCACCACGGTCTGCAGCAGCCGCAGTTGGAGCGCCGAGGGGGTGTCGGCCATCTGCTGCGCGGCCTCGGCGAGCTTCCTCGACGCCTGGAGTTCGGCGTCGGCGTTGATGACCCGCGCCCGGCGCTCCCGGTCGGCCTCGGCCTGGCGGGCCATCGAGCGCTTCATGGTGTCCGGCAGGGAGACGTCCTTGATCTCGACGCGGTCGATCTGCACGCCCCAGCCGATGGCCGGGCTGTCGATCATCAGTTCCAGGCCCTCGTTGAGCTTCTCCCGGTTGGACAGCAGGTCGTCCAGGTCGCTCTTGCCGATGATGGACCGCAGCGAGGTCTGCGCCATCTGGGAGACGGCGAAGCGGTAGTCCTCCACGTTGACGATCGCGGCCTGCGCGTCCACGACCCTGAAGTACACGACCGCGTCGACCCGCACCGTGACGTTGTCGCGGGTGATGCCCTCCTGCGCGGGCACGGGCAGGGTCACGATCTGCAGGTTCACCCGGTGGATGCGGTCCACGGCGGGCACGATCAGGGTCAGTCCCGGCCCGCGGGGCGCGCCGCGCACCCGGCCGAGCCGGAAGACCACTCCGCGCTCGTACTGCTTCACCACGCGGGCCGCCGCCGCGAGGTACACCAGCGCGGCCGCCCCGACCCCCGCGATCACCGCCAGCAGCTCCTCCAGCATGGCGACCTCCTCGTCCGCATCCCGGGTTTCCCGGTTCTGCCGGGGTATGCCCGGGTGCCGGACCGGATGCCGGTGGCCGCGGGCGCCCGGCAGGCCGGGGCGGCGGCACTCAGGGGCGGGTGAGCCGCTGGGCGTCGCGGGCCAGCGCGGTGAGACGGGAGATGGCCCGGAAGTACTTCTTGCGGTAGCCGCCCTTCAGCATGTCCTCGCCGAACAGCCGGTCGAACGGCATGCCGGAGGCCAGCACCGGCACCTCCCGGTCGTAGAGCCGGTCGGCCAGGACGACCAGCCGCAGCGCCGTCGACTGGTCCGGGACCGGCGTCACACCGGTCAGGCAGACCGCCCCGAGGCCGTCGGTCAGGGCGCCGTAGCGGCTCGGGTGGACGCGGGCGAGGTGCTCCAGGAGGTGGGGGAAGTCGTCGAGCGAGGCGCCCGGCGTGGCGTACGCGGCCTGGGTGACCTGCTCGTCGGAGTACGGTGCCGGGGCCTCGGGCAGACCGCGGTGGCGGTAGTCCTCGCCGTCGATGCGCTGGGCGCGGAAGTGCGCGGACAGGCCCTGGATCTCGCGCAGGAAGTCGGCGGCCGCGAACCGGCCCTCGCCGAGCCTGCCCGGCAGGGTGTTGGAGGTGGCGGCGAGTGCGACGCCCGCGTCGACCAGTCTGCCCAGCAGCGTGGAGACCAGGACGGTGTCGCCCGGGTCGTCCAGCTCGAACTCGTCGATGCACAGCAGGCGGTGCCCGGACAGCGTCCGCACCGTCTGCTGGAAGCCGAGGGCACCGACCAGGTTCGTCAGCTCCACGAAGGTGCCGAAGGCCTTGAGGGACGGTTCGGCGGGAGCGGCGTGCCACAGGGACGCCAGCAGGTGGGTCTTGCCGACGCCGTAGCCGCCGTCCAGGTACACCCCGCGCGGCCCGGCCGGGGTCTTCGGGGCCTTCGCCCGGCCGAAGCCGAGGAAGCCGCGCCGGCCGGCGCCGGTGGCGTGCGCGCCGCCCAGGCCGGCCGCGAAGCCCTCCAGGACGCCGACGGCCTCGGTCTGACTGGGCTGGGCGGGGTCGGGGATGTACGTGCTGAAGCGCACCGCGTCGAACCGCGGCGGCGGCACCATCTCGGCGACCAGCCGGTCCGCGGGGACGTGCGGCTCGCGGGCGCACAGGGACAGCGGGGCCGCGTCGGCTATCGGGTGGAGCCCGGAGGCGGTGGAGGAGGACGACACGGTTCCCCAGCTTATGCCGCGTGGAACACTGCCTGGCATGCGACGCCTGTTCCCTGTGACCGACGAAACAGCAGCCCCCGCCCCGCCGGCCGCACCCGCGGTACGCGGCGAGGAGGGCGGCGCCGAGGGGCCCTGGGCGCCCGGAACCCGGGGTGCGGCCGACCGGGGCGGGGCCGGCGGGGCCGCCCGGGACGCCGCTGCCGGCGGCGGCGAAGGGGCCGCGGGCCCCGCCGCCGGAGCCGACCGCGAGTGGAGCCTCGCCGAGCTGGCGGCCGCCTACGCCTACCCGGAGGGCGTGCCGGGGCCGGAGGCGGGCGCGGACCCCGGCACGGACCCGGGACCGCGGGTGTGGGTGCGGGCCAACATGGTCTCCACGCTGGACGGTGCTGCTCAGCACGGCGGACGGTCCCAGCCGATCTCCTGCGCGGCCGACATGCGGGTCTTCGGCACGCTGCGGGCGCTGGCCGATGTGGTCCTGGTGGGTGCTGAAACGGTACGCCAGGAGGGTTACCGTCCCGGACGCGCGCGGGCGGAGTTCGCCGCCCTGCGGGAGGCCGCCGGTCAGGCCCCCGCGCCCGCCATCGCCGTGGTCTCGGCGAGCCTGGACCTCGACTTCTCGCTACCGCTGTTCGCCTCCCCCCTGGTCCCCACCGTCGTCCTGACCGGCGCCGCGGCCCCGGCGGACCGGGTCGAGGCCGCGCGGAAGGCCGGGGCGCTGGTCGTGGTCGCCGGCGACCAGGCCGGGGTGGACCCCGCGCGCGCCGTGCGGGCGCTCGGCGAGCTGGGCCACCGCCGCGTCCTGACCGAGGGCGGGCCGCGGCTGCTGGGCCAGCTGATCGCGGCCGGGGTGCTCGACGAGCTGTGCCTGACCGTCTCGCCGATGCTCACCGCGGGCGACGCGCAGCGCATCGCGGGCGGTCCCGCGGTCGCCGTACCGCGACGGTTCGAACTCGTTTCCCTCCTGGAGGAGGCCGGGTTCCTGTTCGGTCGGTACCGCCGGCCGTGAAATCAGCGGAATCATTCGTTCCGTTTTGCTTCCGCTGGGCACACTAGGACCGGCAGTACCCGTGCGATCACGGGGCAGGATGGTTTCCGCAGGGCCTGGCCGGCCCACGCAGGACGGAGGGCCCACGGGCCCTCGGACAAGAAGGGGCGCTGGTGTTCACAAGCGTTTTGATGATCGAGAAGGCCCTGACGTCCGCCGACGTGGAGTTCGTCACCACCTTGCACGGAGACGAGCAGGTGTCCTTCCACGTACTGCTTCAGCCGCGAGGCGAGCAGGCGGACCGGTTGCTGCGTGCCATCGACGACATCGCCCTCGGGGAACTGGACGAGGCGGTGCGGGAGGGGGACACGCCGGAGGGGGACGAGGCGCTCAGCGTCGGCGAGAAGGCGCTGGAGGTGTCCTTGACCGCGCTGCGTGCCGCGGGAGGTGAGGCGGAGGGGCGCCTGGTGGAGGATCATCCGCTGGACGCGCTGAAGGTGCTGGTGGGCGAGGTGGGTGCGGACGAGGTCATCGTGCTGACCGACCCCCACTACGTGGAGGAGTTCTTCCACCGGGACTGGGCTTCCCGGGCGCGGCACAAGGTGGGGGTGCCGGTGCTGAAGCTGTTCTCGCACAGCCGCGAGTAGCTCCGCCGGAGGGGCGGGGCCGGTGCGGGGGCCTGTCCGGCGGGGCCTGCGCGGGGTGACGTGCTGCGCCGTCGTGGCTGGTCGCGCAGTTCCCCGCGCCCCTTGGGTGTGGGTGTGCTGCGGCGTCGGGAAGTGGTTGCGTGTTCCCCGCGCGCCTTGGGGTGTGGTGGTGGGAGTGGCTCGGTGGTGTCGGGGGTGGTGACGTGTTGCGCCGTCGTGGCTGGTCGCGCAGTTCCCCGCGCCCCTTGGGTGTGGGTGTGCTGCGGCGTCGGGAAGTGGTTGCGTGTCTCCCTGCGCGCCTTGGGTGTCGGTGTGTCGCGGCGTCGGGAAGTGGTTGCGTGTTCCCCGCGCGCCTTCGGGCGCCGGGGGGCGGGCGGCAGCCATTAGGGTGGGGTGTCTCCTCGTGGCCGGTGGGGGGACCCGTCGTCCTGAACCAGGTCGAACCAGCTCGAACCAGCTCGAACAGCTCGAACCAAGGGGAGAACACGCATGGCATCCGGGCTTCCTGTCGCCATGGAGCGTCCGCACTTCATCGGTATCGGTGGTGCCGGGATGTCCGGGATCGCGAAGATCCTGGCGCAGCGCGGGGCCCGCGTCGCGGGCAGCGACGCCCGCGACTCGGCGACCGCCGACGCACTGCGCGCACTGGGCGCGACCGTGCACCTCGGACACGCGGCGGAGCACCTGGCCGACGACGCGAGCTGCGTCGTGGTGTCCTCGGCGATCCGCGCCGACAACCCGGAGCTGGCCCGTGCCGCGGAGCTCGGCATCCCGGTCGTGCACCGTTCGGACGCGCTCGCGGCGCTGATGGAGGGGCTGCGGCCGCTCGCGGTGGCCGGCACCCACGGCAAGACGACCACCACCTCGATGCTCGCGGTGTCCCTGAGCACGCTCGGCCGCAAGCCGTCCTACGCCATCGGAGGCGACCTGGACGCCCCCGGTTCCAACGCGCTGCACGGCACCGGTGAGATCTTCGTCGCCGAGGCGGACGAGAGCGACCGCAGCTTCCACAAGTACGCCCCCGAGGTCGCGATCGTCCTCAACGTCGAACTCGACCACCACGCCAACTACGCGTCCATGGACGAGATCCACGAGTCGTTCCAGACCTTCGCCGGCCGTATCGTGCCCGGCGGCACCCTGGTGGTCTCCGCCGACCAGGAGGGCGCCCGCGAACTCACCCGGCGCCTCGGCGGCTCCGTACGGACGGTCACCTACGGCGAGGCACCCGACGCCGACGTCCGGGTGCTGTCGGTGGTGCCGCAGGGGCTGAGGAGCGAGGTGACCGTCCTGCTGGACGGCGCGGAGCTGACCTTCACGGTGTCCGTGCCCGGCCGCCACTACGCGCACAACGCGGTCGCCGCCCTCGCCGCGGGCGTCGCGCTCGGCATCCCCGCGGCCGAACTGGCACCCGCGCTGGCCTCGTACACCGGGGTCAAGCGGCGCCTCCAGCTCAAGGGCGAGGCGGCCGGCGTCCAGGTCGTCGACTCCTACGCGCACCACCCGACCGAGATGACCGCGGACCTGGAGGCGATGCGCGCGGCGGCCGGCGAGGGCCGCATCCTCGTCGTCTTCCAGCCCCACCTGTACTCCCGCACCCAGGAACTCGGCAAGGAGATGGGCCAGGCCCTCGCCCTCGCCGACGCCTCCGTGGTCCTCGACATCTACCCGGCCCGCGAGGACCCGGTCCCCGGCGTCACCAGCGAGCTGATCATCGAGGCGGCGCGGGCGGCCGGCGCGGACGTCACCGCCGTCCACGACAAGGCCGGGGTGCCCGGGGCGGTCGCGGGAATGGCCCGGGCCGGGGATCTTGTTCTCACCATGGGAGCGGGCGACGTCACCGACCTCGGCCCGCTCATCCTGGACCGTCTGTCCGTCTGAGTGAGGAATGAGGGCGCATGCCGTACGACGTCGAGAAGCCGGACGAGCAGTGGCGGACGGAACTGACCCCGTCCGAGTACGCCGTGCTGCGCCAGGCCGCCACCGAGCCGGCGTTCACCGGCGAGTACACCGACACCAAGACCCGGGGCGTCTACTCCTGCCGCGCCTGCGGCGCCGAACTGTTCACCTCCGAGACGAAGTTCGACTCCCACTGCGGCTGGCCGAGCTTCTACGACCCGCGGGAGTCCGACGCGGTGGAACTCATCGAGGACCGCTCCCACGGCATGGTGCGCACCGAGGTGCGCTGTGCCCGCTGCGGATCGCACCTCGGACACGTGTTCGAGGGGGAGGGGTATCCCACCCCGACGAACCAGCGGTACTGCATCAACTCCATCGCCCTGCGGCTGGCACCGGACGAGGACTGACGGGGACGGTGGCATGGCGGACAGGCCGCTCCCGCCCGGGCGGGAGCGCCCGGTGACCGGCGTCGCGGCGGGGGCTGTCCCGCCGGAGGCCGGTGCGGCGGTGGACGCCGTCGAGGTGTGGGCCCTCCCGGTGGGCGCCCTCGCCGAGGACGTCCTCGACCCGGGCGAACTCGACGCCGGGGAGCACGAGCGGCTGCGGGAGCTGCGCCGCGCGGTGGACCGGGTGCGCTACGGCGCCGCCCACATCGCGCTGCGCCGGCTGCTCGCCCCGCGCCTCGGGGTGGCCCCCGCCGACCTCGTCTTCTTCCGCGAGCCGTGCCCGTGCTGCGACGCGCCGCACGGCAGGCCCGCCGTGCGCACGCCGTCCGGCGCACCGCACTTCTCGCTCTCGCACGGCGGCGACTGGGTGCTGATCGCGTTGGCGCCCCTCCCGGTCGGCGTGGACGTGGAGCCGTATCCGCCCGCCGCCGACGTGCCCGGCCTGACCGCCGTCCTGCATCCGCAGGAACGCCGCGAGATCGCGGGCGAGGCCTACGGGCCGGAGGCCTTCGGCCGGATCTGGGCGCGCAAGGAGGCCTACCTCAAGGGCCTCGGCACCGGCATCGCACGGCCCCTCGACGCCGACTACGTCGGCGGGACGGGCGGCACACCCGGCCCGGAGGGCTGGCAGGTCACGGACGTACCGGTGGGGGAAGGGCACGCTGCGGCCGTCGCCGTGCGCACCCCGGTGGCCGGACCCCGGGGCGTACGGATGCTGCCGGCCGGGTTCGTCACCGCGGCCCGCACCGCCCGGCCGGGCGCGGCCCGCCACCCGTCGCCGGGAGCCGGACAGCCGGCCCGGCCGGGGTAGCCGGGCCGCGTCCTCACAGCACCTTGCGCTGGACCAGGGCCGACAGCACCAGCGCGCCCGGCAGCAGCGGCACCCACACCGTCAGGACGCGGTAGCCGACGACCGTGGCCGTCGCCAGGCCCACCGGGGCACCGAAGGCGGCCATGGTGAGCACGAGCGCCGCATCGACCGGGCCGATCCCGCCGGGCGCGGGCACGGCACCCACCGCGGTGCTCGCCACCAGCAGCGCCAGGACCACCTGGGCCCATGACAGCGGCAGGCCCAGCGCGAACCCGACGGACGCGATCACACTGCCCTGCAGCAGCGGAGTGGCGGCCGCTCCGGCCCACAGCGGCACACACCGGCTCGGCATGGTGTGCAGCAGCCGCGCGTCCGTCAGGGCCGCGCGCAGGAGGCCGAGCACCGGACGGCGCAGCGGCCGGACGGCCGCGACGGCCACCGCGGCCGCGGCGAGCCCGGCCAGCGCCCCGCCCGCGGTGAGCAGCAGGGCCCAGCCGTCCGGCGCGAGGTCCCCGAACCGCAGCAGGCCCGGCGCCGCCGCCACGAACACCAGCAGGACGACCGTCTTCGCGACCGGCCGGACCGCCGAGTACAGCGCGAGCGAGGCCGTCGCGCGGGCCAGCGGCACTCCGCGGTTCTGCAGGAAGCGCAGGGTCACGGCGTGCGCCCCGAGGGACGCCGGCAGCACGTGGTTCGCGGCGCCCGCGGCGAACTGCGAGGCGAGCAGCAGCCCCGGCGGCAGCCGTTCGGGCAGGGCGCCCTGACGGACGCAGGCGGCCGCCACCCAGCCCAGACCGGTGAACAGCGCGGCGGCCAGCAGCCAGCCGGGGTCGGCGGCGGCCAGACGGGCGGCGCCGTCGCGCAGGGCACGCCAGTCGACCGCCGCCCACACGGCGATCAGCACCACAGGCGCGAGGCTCACCGCAAGGCGCAGGGCGCGGGCGGCGGCGGGTGAGCGGGCGGGAGCGGGGAGGGCCCGGGGGAGCCCGGCGATCGGCAGCATGGTCACGGCGTACGTCGTCCTTCCGCGTCGCGCCCGTGCGGCACGCCGGGCGGACGGAGGCAAACGGGGCGGGGGAGGCGCACCTGGGGGAGGGGCACCTGGGGGAGGGGGACCTGGGGGGAGGGGGCCTGGGGGAGGGGGACGACGGAAAGGTCCCCGTCCGGCGTGACGGCACGGTGTCGCGCAGCGGAAGCGGCGCGGGCGGCTGGGCGACACGGTGACGGGCCCGCGGCGGAAGGGAGCCGGCCGCCCCCCACGGCCGTGCCGGGCGAGTGCCCGGCACGCGGCGCCGGGCCGTGCCGGGCACCGCGGGCGGGCTCTCGTCGTGCACCCGGTGGCCCGGACCGGGTTCTCGTCGTGCACCCGTGGCCTGGACGGGGTTCGTGTCGTGCACGTGGTGGGCTGGACGGGGTTCGTGTCGTGCATGTGGTGGCCTGGACCGGGTTCTCGTGGGGCACGCGGCGGGCCCGCCGGTGCATGCGGCGGCCCGGGACGTGTCCCGGCGGGTCGTGCCCCGCGAAGTGGTGTAGGGGATCAAGCGCTCCGCGTTCCGGTTCGAGGCCCACGGTGATCTCCGTGGAGACGGCAACCCCGGAAGCCCCGCTGAAGCGGGTTGAACGTCCGATCCGTCCGAGTCACCGTCTCCGACCTGCGGATTCCGCTGCCTTGATCCCCTACACCACCCGGCGGGACACCATCTCCCGGCGCCTGGGCCGGGCCCGGGGCGGCCGTGCTGCCGCGACCGGCCCGGCCGCCTTCCGTCCGGCCCGCACGGCGCCGGGTGCGGCGCGCCCGGCGAGGCGGGACGTACGGCGGGACGAGGAGGTGCACGGGGCCGGCCGCAGGGCGTCGCGCCCGGCAGGCGCCGTACGGCTTGGTACCCGACGGGGCGCAGCCCGGGTCCGAGGCGTGGGGCGTGCCCGGCGGGGCGTGCGGCGGGACCGTCCGGGTGACGGCGAGCCGTGAGGTGTGCGGCCGGCGGGGGCTGATCCGGGGTGGCGGCGGAGGAGGTCGGTGCTTTCCGCGCTCCGGTTTGTCACTCTTTTAGAGTGTTCAGTGTGTCGCGGTGGATCCACTCGCCCCGAAGACCCGGCAGGACCCTCTCCGGCGGCCGGGACCGGCGCGAGGCGCGTGAGGCGCGCGCCGCCCGGCCGGGCGGCGGCCCGCCCCCGGTGCCCGGCGTGCGCACCGGTGCGGGCGCCCTGCGGGAGGCCGTCGCCAAGGTGGGCACCACACTGGACGAGCGGACCACCGGAGAGGAACTGACCCGGACGGTCGCCCCCTACGCCGGCTGCGCGGCCGCGCTGCTGCGGGCCGGCACCGAGGGCGGGCCGGCCTACGAGGCCGTCGTCGGTGACGCGGGCCTGCTGCCCGACCCCCGCTGGGCGGCCGCCGTGGCCGCCGAGGACCCCGGGCACGGCCGCGGCCGGGCCGGGACGGGCCCCGGCGGCCGGGTCCGGCCCGCGCTGTGCGTGCCGCTGGCCACCGGCGGCGACCGCTACGGCGTCCTGGTCTGCGGCCGCCAGGGGGCTCCGTTCACCCGCCCGGAGGCGGAGTCGCTCGCCCTGCTGGCCGAGCGGGCCGCCTCCCACATCCGGCACGCCCGCGAACACGACCGGGTCAGCCGGATCGTCGGCGACCTGCAGCGCGCCCTGCTCGCCGAACCCGGCCGCCCGCACCCCAACCTGGACGTCGCCATCCGCTACCGGCCCGCGGGCCGGCGCACGCTCGTCGGCGGCGACTGGTGCGAGACCGTCCGGCTGCACTTCGGCCGCACCCTGCTCGTCGTCGGCGACGTCATGGGACACGGCGTGGAGGCGGCGGTGGACATGACCGCCTACCGGCAGTCGCTGCGCTACATCGCCTCCGCCGACCTGCCCCCGCACCGGGTGCTGCGCCAGCTGGACGACCTCGCCTCCGCCGAACCCGACCGGCGCCCGGCGACCTGCCTGATCGCCCGCGTCGACCCCGCGCGCGGCCAGATCACCCTGGCCAGCGCCGGGCACCTGCCGCCCGCCGTGATCGACGCACACGGCGGGACGACCCTGCTGCCGGTGCCGGTCGGGCCTCCGCTCGGCACCGGCCTCGGCGGGTACGAGGCGGGCACCTACCGGCTGGGCCAGGGCGAGACCCTGCTGCTGTTCACCGACGGGCTGGTCGAGCACCGCGGCGAGGACATCGACGTCTCCCTCGACCGGCTGACCCGGCTGCACTTCACCGGCGAGCCGGGCGTGGAGCAGGTCCTGGAGACCCTGCTGACCCGGCTCGGCGTCGAGCACGCCGAGGACGACGTGGCCGTCCTGGCGGCCCGGCTGCGGCCCCGCGCGACCGCCCCCGGGGACGATGCCGCCGCCGTCCCCCGCGGCGGCTGACCCGGCGGCCGGGCGGCCGGACGTCCGGCGCACACGCGCCGGCCGGCCGCCGGGGACCGGACCCCGGCGGCGCCTTCGAGGCCGTCCGCGGCATGCCGCACCAGGCGCGGGCGCGGCACCCGCCGGGCCGGTCCGCCCGCCGGGGCCCTCCGGTGACGGCCCTTCAGCCGGATGGCCGACCCCGCGCCCGGCCTGCCGCGCCGGCCGCCGTCTAGACTCTCCCGGGCAACGGCCCGCGCGAGGGCGGGCGGGCGGTAGCCAGATCCGGAGGGTGTTCGGCGTTTTGATACGGATGGAAGCAGTCACCAAGCGGTACCCGGACGGCACGGTGGCGGTCGACCGGTTGTCCCTGGAGATGCCCGACCGCGCGATCACGGTCCTCGTCGGCCCCTCGGGCTGCGGCAAGACCACGACCCTGCGCATGATCAACCGGATGGTCGAACCCTCCGAGGGCACGATCCTCCTCGACGGGGCCGACATCCGCCGGCAGCCGGTCAGCACCCTGCGCCGGTCCATGGGTTACGTCATCCAGAACGCCGGGCTCTTCCAGCACCGCACCATCCTCGACAACATCGCGACCGTGCCCCGCCTGCTCGGCTGGGACAAGGCACGGGCCCGCGACCGGGCCCGCGACCTCATGGTCCGTGTCGGCCTGGACGCCTCGCTGGCCCGGCGCTACCCGTACCAGCTCTCCGGCGGCCAGCAGCAACGCGTCGGTGTGGCGAGGGCGCTGGCCGCCGACCCGCCCGTGCTGCTGATGGACGAGCCGTTCTCCGCCGTCGACCCCGTGGTGCGCAAGGGCCTGCAGGACGAACTCCTCAGGCTCCAGGAGGAACTGGGCAAGACGATCGTCTTCGTCACCCACGACATCGACGAGGCGGTGAAGCTCGGCACCATGGTCGCCGTGCTCCGCGAGGGCGGACGGCTGGCCCAGTTCGCGCCGCCCGCCGAACTCCTCTCCCACCCCGCCGACGCCTTCGTCGAGGACTTCCTCGGCGCCGACCGCGGCATCCGCCGGCTGTCCTTCTTCGACTCCGCCGGCCTCGGCCTGCTCACCGCCCCGATCACGGCCGTCGACTCCACCGCCGAGCAGCTCGCCGCCCGCGACCCGGGCGCCTGCCCCTACCTCCTCGTCACCGATCTCGACGGCCGTCCGCTCGGCTGGGGCGAGCCGGGTGCCCTCGTCGCCGGGCAGATCGACCCCGCCCGACTGCTGCCGCACGGGCGGCCGTTCGTCCCCGGCGCGGACTCCCTGCGCGCCGCCCTGGACTGCGCGGTGCTGTCGCCGACCGGCTGGGCGGTCGCCGCGGACGCCGAGGGCAGGGCCGTCGGCGTCGTCTCGCAGACCGCCATCGGGGAGGCCATCCGCGGCGCCCACGCCGAGGACCGGGCCGGCCCCGAGCAGCGCGCCCGAGCCGGCGCCGGAGCCGACGCCAAGGTCGCCGGATGAGCGGCTTCTTCGACATCCCCAGCGACCTCCAGCACAGCTGGGGCGGCCTGATCGTGCTGCATCTGCGCGAGGCCCTGCTGCCGGTGCTGGCCGGACTGCTGCTCGCGCTGCCGCTCGCCCAGCTCTGCGTCCGGATGCGCTGGCTCTACCCGCCGGTGCTGGCCGTGACGACCGTGCTGTACGCCATCCCCTCGCTGGCGTTCTTCGTCGTCCTCATCGACTACACCGGCCAGAGCGAGCTGACGGTGATGATCCCGCTCACCGTGTACACCCTCGTCGTCCTCGTGCCCGCGATCGTGGACGGCGTGCGCTCGGTGCCGCCGGAGACCCTCGCCGCCGCGAAGGCCATGGGCTTCGGCCCGCTGCGCCGCTACGCCCAGGTGCAACTGCCCATCGCGGTGCCCGCGATCATCGCCGGACTGCGGGTGGCCACCGTCTCCAGCATCTCCCTGGTCAGCGTCGGCATGCTGATCGGCAACCAGGGCGCCCTCGGCAACCTGCTGCACGACGCCGCCATCTACAACCGGCCCGAACTGGCCTGGAACGCCGTCCTCACCATGGCCGTCCTCGCCGTCGCCGTCGACGCCCTGCTGGTCGGCGTACGCACCCTGCTGACCCCCTGGATGCCGAGCGGCGACCGCCGGCCCGCCGCCGCGGAGGACGCCCGGTGAACGTGCTCGACTTCGCCCGCGCCTTCTTCGCCGACGGCGCCCACTGGCAGGGCTACGACGGCATCCCCGCCCGTCTCGCCGAACACGTCGGCTACACCCTGGAGGCGCTCGCCCTGTCCGCCGCGATCGGGCTGCCGGTCGGCCTGCTCACCGGCCACTACGGGCGCGGCGGCAACGTCCTCGCGCTGATCGCCACCGCCGGGCGCGCGCTGCCGACGTTCGGCCTGCTGGTGCTGGCGACGATGCTGCTGGGCTTCGGCAAGGCGCCCGTGATGATCCCGCTGGTGGTCCTCGCCGTGCCGCCGATCCTCGTCACGACGTACGAGGCCGTGCGCTCCGTCGACCCCTCCCCGGTCGACGCCGCCCGCGGCATGGGCATGCGGGAGCCGGGCATCATGCTGCGCGTCGAACTCCCGCAGGCGCTGCCGCTGATCCTCGGCGGGCTGCGCACGGCGGCCGTGCAGATCGTGTCGACGGCGACCATCGCCGCGTACGTCAGCTTCGGCGGCCTCGGCCGCTACATCATCGACGGGCTCTACCAGCGCGACTACGAGAAGGTGGTGGGCGGCGCGACGCTGGTCGCCGCGCTGGCCCTGGCGACCCTCGCGGTGTTCTGGGCGGTGGGCCGGCTGGCGGTGTCCCCGGGGGTCCGCAGAAGCGCCTGACCGGTGGCGGGGGACCGGGCGCCGGGCGCCGGCCCGGCCGTGCGGCCGGCGGACGGCCCGCCCGTCGCCGCCGCGGCCGGCCGCGCGGGCCCCGCCCGCCGTGCGGCCGTACCGCGGCGGCGACGGGCGGCGTCCTCAGGAGCCGGCTTCCCGGCGGGCCAGCGCCAGTTCCAGCACGGCCAGCAGGGCGTCCCGCACGGAGCCGCGCTCACGGGCGTCGAAGACGACGAGCGGGACGCCCTCGGAGACGTCGAGCGCCCAGCGCACCTGCTCCAGCGGGTGCTCCAGCCGCCCGTCGAAGGCGTTGACGCCGACCGCGAAGGGGATGCCGCGGTGCTCGAAGTAGTCGACGGCGGCGTAGCAGTCGTCGAGCCGGCGGGTGTCGACGACGACCAGCGCGCCGACCGCGCCCTCGACGACGTCGTCCCACATGAACCCGAACCGCTCCTGGCCGGGCGTGCCGAACAGGTACAGCGTCAGGGTGGGATCGATGGTGATCCGGCCGAAGTCCATCGCCACGGTCGTGGTGGTCTTGCACGGGGTGTGCGACAGGTCGTCCACGCCCGCCGCGACCTCCGTGATCGAGGCCTCGGTGGTCAGCGGCTCGATCTCGGAGATCGCGCCGACGGCGGTGGTCTTGCCCACGCCGAAGCCGCCCGCGATCACGAGCTTCACGGGCAGCGGCGGCTGCTCGGCCACCGGTCCGGCCGCTCGGACGGCGACCTGCTCAGTCGGAGTCACGCAGTGCCCCTCGGGAGTCGGGGATGGCGCGCAGGCCCTCGATGACCCTGCGCAGGACGGACGCGTCGTGGGTGGCGGCCGTGTCGGGCACGTGCACGGTCAGCTGACCCGCCGCCCGCAGGTCCTCGGCCAGCACCCGCACGACGTTCAGATGCAGCCGGAGCCGGGCCGCGAGCTCCGCGATCGACTGCGGCCGCCCGCACGCGGCGACGATGTCGTGCCGCTCGAAGGACAGCCCGTCGAGCGCGGCGAGCCCCGCGGCGGTGGCGACCACCTGCGTCTCCACGGGCACCGGCCGCCCGGCCGGGTTCCGCGCGACCCGGCCGGCGGTGACCAGGAACGGCCGCACCGCCGCGACCGGCCCGACGGGCTCCGCCGCGGCCTCGCCGGCGCCCGTGCCGTCCGCCGTGCCGCCGTCCGCAGCCATGGTGATGCAGGTCCTCTCGCCCGTCAGCCGGACTGCGCGACACCGACGGTGTTCTTCAGCTCCAGCACGAGCTGCGGGCTGAGCGCCGTCCCGGCGCGGTTGGCGAACAGGGTCATCTCGTAGGCGATGTTGCCGAGCTTGGCCTCCTTGTCGGCGACCACACCGAGCACGGCACCCGCGCCGATCGCGGAGACCAGCACATGGCCGCCCTCCAGATCGATGATGACCTTGTTCAGGGCGCCCAGCCCGTAGTTGCCGGAGGCACCGGCGGCCAGGCTGGTCAGGCCCGACACGATCGCCGCGAGCCGCTCGGAGTGGGCGCGCTCGCGCAGCTGGGCCACCGCGATGAGCAGCCCGTCGGAGGACACCGCGATCGCGTCGACGACGCCCGCGGTCTCCGTCGCGAACCGGTTGAGCAGCCATGTGAAGTCCGCTGCGGCCGCCCGCAGGTCCTCCGGGGCGGCCTCTCCCGTCGGGGTGTCACCTGTCGACGTGCTCACTGCTCCGCTCCTTCCGGGGGGTTGTCGTGCGGGCCGGCCCGGCGCGGTCCGGGCCCGCGTCCGCCGTCGTCGGGCGGGCCGGCGCTCCGGCCGGCCGCGCCGCCGTGGGGGGCGCCGGCCCGCTGCCCGCCGTCGTGCCGGGCGCTGTCGCCCGGGGCGCCGCCCACCGGGGTGCTGTCCCGTCGTGCGCCCTCGTGTGATGCGCCGTCGCGTGGTGCGCCGTCGCGTGGTGCGCCGTCGGGGTGCCTGCCGTCGGGATGCCCGCCGTCGTGCCGGGCGCTGTCGTGGTGGGCGCGTGCCACCGCCGCCTCGAACTCCTCCAGTTCGCCGCGCACGGCGTCCGCGTCGGCGCGCGGGGCGGTCTGCGGCGCGGTCGGGCGTCCGGTGTCCGGGGCGGTGGCGCGCAGGGTGGCGCCGCGGACCCGGCGGCGCAGCGGGCGTCCGGCGGTCCGGCCGGCCGCCTCGCCGCCCGGCGCGACGCCCGCCGCGGGGCCTGCCGGTGCCGTGGGGCCGTCCGGCGCGACGGCCGCCGGGGCCGCGGCTCCCGGTGCCGTGGCGTCCGTGCCGGCCGCGCCGTCGGCGCCGTCGGCGGGTGGCGGGTCCGGCAGGGAGCGGGGCTTCGGGACGAGCGGGGCGCCGCCGGGGCCGTGCGCCGTGCCGCGGGGGACACGGCGGGGGAGCGGGGCGTGCGGCCCCGTGTCCGAGACCCGGCCGGGAAGCGGGCCGCCGGAGTCCTCCCCGGTGGCGGGCAGGCCCGTGCCGGGCCGCTCCGCGGCGCCGTCCGGGCCTCCGGCCGCGACGGCGCGCACGCCCTCGGTCCCGGTGCCGGCCGTGGCCCCGGCCCCGCCCGGCTCCGGGCTGCTCGGGCCGGTGCCGTCCGCGTCGCCGGCCCGGGTGCCGTCCGCGTCGCCGGCCGGGGGCCGGGTGCCGTGCGCGGCTCCGGCGCCGCCCGTGCCGGCCGGCAGCGCCACGTCCTTTGGCCGGGCAGCCGGTTCCGCTCCTTCGGCCCGCTGCGCACCCGCGGACTCCGGCTCGGCCCCGGCGACCGTCGTGAGCAGGGACGCCGGCACGGTGACCTCGGCCGTCACACCGCCGCCGCGGGTCCGCGACAGCCGTACCCCGATGCCCCAGCGGCGGGCCAGCGCGCCGACCACGAACAGGCCGAGCACCTGCGTGGGCACCAGGTCCAGCCGCTCGCGCCGGACGAGGCGGGCGTTCTCCTCGGCGAGCCGCTCCCCGCTCAGGCCCAGCCCGTGGTCGGCGACGGTGACCGTCGCACCGTCGGCACCGAGGCCGACGGCCACCTCCACGGGCGTGCCCGCCGGAGAGAACTGCACCGCGTTGTCGAGGAGTTCGGCGACCATCAGGGTCAGGTCGCCGGTCACGTCGGGGGACACCAGCGCCTCGGTCCCGGCGTGCAGTTCGACGCGCTGGTAGCCCTCGATCTGGCCGAGTGCGGCCCGTACGACGTTGGTGAGGGCCGTCGGACCGGCGTGCAGGACCGTTTCACGCAGGCCCGCCAGCAGCATCAGGCTGTCCGCGTTGCGGCGCAGCCGGACGGCGATGTGGTCGATGCGGTAGAGGCGTTCGAGGAGCGCGGGGTCGGTCTCGCCGCGTTCCACGGCGTCGATGAGGGCGAGCTGCCGGGTGGTGAGGTTGCTGACCCGGCGGCCGACGTGGCCGAACATCTCGGCGACGTTGCGCCGGCTGAGCACCTGGCGTTCCAGCAGGGCCGCGGCGGTGGTCTGCACACGGTTGAACGCGTCGGCGAGGTCGCCGATCTCGTCCCTGGCGGTGACCGGCACCGACCGCAGCCGGGGCGGGCCGTCGTCCTCGGCGTCCTCGTCGGCCACCCGCGCCAGCTCCCGTCCCGCGACCTCGGCCACCTCCTGCGCGGCAGCGGTGAGCGCGGTCACCGGCCGGACGACGGACCGGCGGACCACCACCGACAGACCCAGCCACACGGCGCAGCCGAGCAGGGCCAGGCCCAGCAGCAGGGCCGCGCGGATCTGGGAGTCCGCGGAGGCGGAGTCCGCCCGGTCGGCGATGTCGCCGATCAGCGCGGTGGTGACGGCGAGCCGGACGCCGGCCTGTTCGCGGAACTCGGGATAGGCCGCCAGCGCCTGCCGGAACCCCTCCCGCAGCTCGGCCACGTCACCGGCCTGCAGGCCGCTGGGGTCGATCTGCAGCTCGGCGTACCGTGTGTCGATGGCGGCCTGGGCGCTGTTGTGCTCGATGCCGCGCAGCCGCTCGGCCTGCTCCTCGTCGGCGAGCCGGGTGAACCGGTCGGCCTGGTAGGTGTACTGCTCGTACGAGCCGACCGCGCCGAGCAGCTGGATCAGCGCGTTGGAGTCGCGGGTGCCCGCGGCGAAGACCCCCGTCTCGAACGCACCGTGCGCGGCCCCGGCCCGCAGCAGCGCGTCCAGCAGGCCGCCGGTGTAGGTGGCGGTGAGTACGGAGTCGCGGTTCAGACCGAGCCCGTCGATCAGTCCCCGGGCGGCTCCCGCGTACGCCGGGTCGATGTTCTCGGCCGGGAGATAGCCGTCCTCGACGGTGCCGCGCAGACTGTCCAGCGCCTCGACCTCGCGCAGGGCCTGCGCCTCGGTGTCCGGCAGCCGGTCCCCGAACGTCCGGCGGACCTCGTCGAGCTGCTCGTCCACGACCCGCTGGGCGGCACGGTAGGCCGCGGTCGAGGGCGGGCCGGCGCCCTCCGACGCCTCGTGCCGCACCGACAGCAGCACCGCCTGCTGGTGCTCGGCCTCCAGCCGGTCCACCAGCGCCGCGACCTCGGTGCTGTCCCGGACCAGCCGGGCCGCGGCCCGCGCCCGCTGCGAGTCCTGGAGCAGGTCGGTGACGAGGTAGGCCAGCAGCAGCCCGATCACGGCGAGCGGGACGCCGAGCAGCACGTTGAGCTTGCGGCGGAAGGGCCACCGTTCGGCGAAGCCGCGCAGTCCGCTCCGCTCCTTCGGGGACACGGCGCCTCCTTCGGGGCGGGTCGGTGCCGGCATGTCGGGGCCGGGATGTCGGGGCCGGGATGACGTTCGCGAGCTGCTGCGACCCGCGCCGACTCCGGGGAGACTACCCCTTCCCGACCGGACGGACGGGGGGAGTTCACATCAAGAGTCCGTTACAACCAGCCATGGTTCGACGACGTCTCGTTCATCCCTCACACACAGTGAGTCACGTCTCGAAGCCAATTGGTGACCCGGCTGCACTTGACTGATCGAGAAGCCGCTGGATTGGATCGACTGGTGCGCGCGACCGGAACCGCGCGCGCCCGGGGCGAACGCCCAGCCCTGCCCATCGAACATCCGAGCCCGGAACGGGAATTGTGACTGCAACCGTGAAGAGCAGCTGGATCGGTCCGAGACACCGCGGCGCGGCCGCCCTGGTCGCCGCGCTGGCGGCGTTCGCCGCGGGCTGCGGCTCGTCCGACGACTCCTCCGACAACCCGCTCGCCGAGGGGGACCAGCCCGCCGGTGACACCGTGGTCGTCGGCTCCAACAACTTCGCCGAGAGCACCCTGCTCGCCGACATCTACGGCGAGGCCCTGAAGGCCAAGGGCATCAAGGTCACCTACAAGCCGAACATCGGCAGCCGGGAGACCACGTACGGCCTGCTGAAGAACGGCACGATCACCGTGCTGCCCGAGTACAACGGCTCGCTGCTGGCCTACCTCGACGCGGACGCCGAGCAGACCTCGGCCGAGGCGGTGAACTCCGCCGCGCGGGAGAAGCTGGACGACTCGCTGACCCTGCTCGACTCCTCGCCCGCCGAGGACAAGGACTCGGTCTCGCTGAACGCCGAGACGGCGAAGAAGTACGGTCTGACCGACGGGTCCACGCTCGCCGACCTCAAGGACATCGCGCCCGAGCTGGTCATCGGCGGCTCGCCGGAGTTCCAGACGCGGCGCCAGGGGCTGGTGGGCCTGGAGGCCGAGTACGGCCTGAAGTTCAAGTCCTTCAAGGCGCTGGACGCGGGCGGCCCGCTCACCCAGGCGGCGCTGAAGAAGAACGCGGTGCAGGCCGCGGACGTCTTCACCACCGACCCGACCATCACCAAGGAGAAGTTCGTCGTCCTGCAGGACCCGAAGAACCTGTTCGGCTTCGCCAACGTGACGCCGCTGGTCTACAAGAGCGGCCTGTCCGAGGAGGGCGTCGCCGCGCTGAACGCGGTCTCCGCCGAGCTGGACACCAAGACGCTGCTCGAACTGGACTCGCAGGTGCAGCTGGAGAACAAGGACCCGCTGGACGTGGCCAAGGCCTGGCTGGAGACCGCCGGCCTGAACTGACCGGGCTGAACTGACCGGCCTGAAGGGACCGGCCTGAAGGGACCGGCTTGGAGTGACCGGCTTGGAGTGACCCGGCCTCACCGTGCCGCCCGGCCTCACCGTGCCGCCCGGCCTCACCGTGCCGCCCGGCCTCACCGTGCCGTGCGGGCCCACCGTGCCGTGCGGGCCCACCGTGCCGTGCGGGCCCACCGTGCCGTGCGGGCCCGGCCGGAGCCGGGCGCCGGCCCGCTGCCCGCCGCCCTGCCCCCTCGCCGGGCGGCGGAGCGGCCGGGCGGCGGGCCGGCGTTCAGCGCGCGGCGGCCTCGGCCTCGCGGCGGCGGCGCCTGCGGGAGCGGCGGGGCTCCTGGTCGGGCAGCCAGCCGAAGGCCAGGCAGCTGCCCGTGATCCCCAGCAGCAGGCCGAGCAGGAAGCCGCCGAGGTTGGAGGTGGCCCAGGTGCCCAGTGAGAGCAGCAGGCCGGTGAGCGAGTAGAACAGCCGCTGCGCGGGGCTGAACAGGATCAGCAGTCCGCAGAGCACCATCAGCACCGGCAGCAGGTACCCGGCCAGCCCCTGCATCCCGACGTGCAGCACCACCTTCAGCGACGCCGTCATGGTGAGCAGGATCTCCGCCCCGGCCAGGGCCAGCAGCAGCCCGCCCCAGAACGGCCGCCGGCCCCGCCAGCGGCGGAAGGCGGCCCGTGCGCCGCCCCGGGTGCGCCCCGCGGTCACCGGGTCAGCAACCCGACTCGCTGAAGCGGAGCTTCAGACCGGGCAGCTTGAACACGGCTGCGGTGGTGGCGTAGTTGGTCTGCCGCAGGTCGGCGATGCGCACGGTGTCGGCCTGCTGGCTGAACACGCCGATCGGCCCCTGGACGCCGCCCTTGGTCAGGGTGCTGGCGTCGTTGCCGATCTCGATGTTGCCGAACGAGGCGTCACCCGACAGCTGCGTGGAGTCGGTGGCCAGATGCGTCGCGCTGACCTTCTGGGCACCCCGGCCCGCGGTGATGAGCAGGTTGGTGCCGCCCAGGTCGACGCTCTGGCACAGGTCGGTCAGCGTGGCGTTCTTGATCACGGAGGTGACGACCAGCACCTGACCGCCGGTGTCGCCCTCGTTCGGGCTGCCCTCCGCCATCGAGTCCAGGGCGCCGAACTGTTCGAAGCCGGTGCCCTCCAGCTCGGTGGCGGTGACCGTGAACGGCATGCCGGAGATCGCGAACTGCACTCCGAGGGCGCCCTGCGCGGTGAGGATCGCCAGCCCGGCGACCGCGGCGACGGCCGCGACGGCGGGCACCGCGGCCCGGCGCAGCCGCACCCGGCCGCGTCCGGCCGGCTGTGGGGCGTCCCCCGGGACCGAGGCGGTGGCCGGGGCCCGGCCGGAGCCGCTCTCCGGGGGATCGGGGGTGGGGCCGGGGTGCGGCGGGTGTTCCGAGGACGAGGCCATGACTGCTCCCCTGTACAGGATGAATGCTCTACGGGTTCCAGTGGCGCGGTGTCCTGGCGCGGACGGCGGCCACGGCGGTCCGCACGCTCGCGACTCCCGGCGGACGCAAGGGTTCCTCCGCGTCCCGCAGTGGCCTGTCCCGGAAGTTACCGGGGGTTACAGGGAGGGGTCAATGGCCCTCGGTGCTTTTGTTGACGCACCATCAATTTGTGTTCGAAGCATTGACGTTGACGGAACGTCAGCTCTACAACACTCGATGTCTCGTCCCGGATCCGTGGCGCCGGATCCGGCCCGTCACCGCGGCACGGCCGCGTACCCGGACCGGCACGGCCGCCACTCCCCTCCGGAAGAAGAGGCATCCCTCATGCGCACTCGCACGCTGCTCACGCTCGCCGCGGCCGCCGCCGCCCTCGCCCTGCCCGCCACCGCCGTCCCGGCCGGCGCGGCCGCCGGCCCGGTGCTGACCACCGGCTCGGCCGGCGGCACGCCCGTCGCCGTCGGGGACACCCTGACCGCGTCCCTGGCCGCCGGTACCGACGCCACCTTCTACTCCAGTGCCACCGGCACCAGCGGCATCCGCTGCACCGCCTCGCAGTTCACGGCCACCGTCACCGGCAACCCCGCCGCGCCGGGCACCGCCACGGAGTCCGTCACCTCGCACACCTTCGACGCCGCGAGCTGTTCCAGCAACGTCCTCGGGGTGACCGGCGTCCTCGGCATCACCGTCGACAACCTGCCCTACACCGCGAGCGTGACCTCCGCCGGCGTCCTCACGGTCACCCCGCCCAGCGGGTCCGCCATCCGCACCACGGTCCGGCTGCGCACCCTGCTGGGCTCCGTCACCTGCGTCTACCAGGGCCCCAGCCTGAACGGCACGGCCGACAACGCCGACAACAGCATCGCCTTCGCCACGCAGCACTTCACCAAGGTCTCGGGCTCGTCCCTGTGCTTCTCCCACGCGTACTTCTCGGCGAGGTACGCCCCGGTGACCGACGCGGGCGCGGCCGTCTTCGTCAACTGAGCCGTCCGCAGGCCCGTTCCCCCGCGCGGCGGCCGCCGCACGGGCAGGGCGGTGCCGCCTCCGGCCAGTGCCCCGGCGGCGGCACCGCCCGAGCGCTTTTCCGCCGCCCCCGCGCGAACCCTCCGCGGGCCCCCGCCCGTTCCCCCGCGCGCAGGGCGGGTCAAAGAGGGCATCCCCCCTCAACCGGCGGACGGCGAGGGTGGGTTTCCGGCCTGATCAAGGGTTTCCCCTGTACCCCTACGCGGGCCCCGTTGCCTATCGTTCCAGCACTGCTGACCCACAGGTAACCCCCACGTCGGGTCGGTGCACCAAGCGCCTGGCCGGCCATCGCGACCGCTTTTCGAACAGCCCCCACCGCTTCGACGACGAAGCGCTCGAACCGCCGCTCCGCGCTGCCGGAGCCGGCCACGAAAGGCACTCACTTGCGAACCTCCCCCACCCCGCGGCGCAGACTCGTGTCCGCCGCCGCGGTCACCGCCGCTCTTCTCACCGCCGCCACCGCCACGGCCGCCGTCGCACAGGACGCCCCCACACCCGTCCCGTCCGCCGGCCTCGCGGCCCGCACCGAGGCCGCCCCCGGCGTCACCGCCGAGCGGCTGATCGTCGGCTACCGGCCCGGCGCCGCCGAGTCCACGTCGGACAAGGCCGCCGAGGCCGACGCCCGGGCCAAGGGCAAGGAGACCGGCGAGAGCCTCGACTTCGAGCGCCGCCTCGGCACCGGCGCCGCCCTCGTCGGCCTCGGCGAGCGGCCCAGCGGTACGGACGTCGCCGACGTCGTCGCCGAGTACGAGGCCGACCCCCAGGTCGCCTACGTCGTACCGGACCGCCTGAACCTGCCGCAGGCCACCCCGAACGACACCGACTACGCCAAGCAGTGGGACCTCTTCGAGAGCACCGCGGGCATGAACGTGCCCGGTGCCTGGGACACCACCACCGGCTCCGGCGTGACCGTCGCCGTCATCGACACCGGCTACGTCACCCACTCCGACCTCGCCGCGAACATCGTCGCCGGATACGACTTCATATCCGACACCGCCGTCTCCGTCGACGGCAACGGCCGTGACTCCAACCCGGCCGACCCCGGTGACTGGTACAGCGCCAACGAGTGCGGTGCCGGCGTCCCCGCCAGCAACTCCTCCTGGCACGGCACCCACGTGGCCGGCACCATCGCCGCGGTCACCGACAACAGCAAGGGCATGGCCGGCATCGCCTACGGCGCCAAGATCTCCCCGCTGCGGGTGCTCGGCAAGTGCGGCGGCTACGACTCCGACATCATCGACGCCATCACCTGGGCCTCCGGCGGCAGCGTCGCCGGCGTTCCCGCCAACGGCAACGTCGCCAAGGTCATCAACATGAGCCTCGGCGGCGACGGTGCGTGCACCACCGCCACCCAGTCGGCGATCAACGCGGCCGTGGGCCGCGGCACCACGGTCGTCGTCGCCGCGGGCAACGACAACGACAACGTCGCCAACCACTCGCCCGGCAACTGCAGCAACGTCATCTCCGTCGCGGCCACCAGCCGCACCGGCGCCAAGGCGTCCTACTCCAACTACGGCTCCCTTGTGGACATCTCGGCGCCCGGCGGCCAGACCAGCACCGGCACCGCCAACGGCATCTACTCCACGCTGAACTCCGGCACCAAGACGCCGTCCACCGAGTCGTACGCCTACTACCAGGGCACCAGCATGGCCACCCCGCACATCGCGGGCCTGGTGGCGCTGATGAAGTCGGCGAACCCCTCGCTGACCCCGGCCCAGATCGAGTCGGCCATCAAGTCCAACGCCCGGGCGCTGCCCGGCTCCTGCTCCGGCGGCTGCGGTGCGGGCCTGGCCGACGCCGCCAGGACCGTCGCGGCCGTCAGCGGCGGCACCGGCACCGGCTCCACCTTCTCCAGCACCTCCTCCGTGGCCATCCCCGACGCCGGTTCCGCGATCGAGTCCCCGATCACCGTCAGCGGCGTCAGCGGCAACGCGCCCTCCACCCTCAAGGTCGGGGTGAACATCACCCACACCTACCGCGGTGACCTGGTCGTCGACCTGGTCGCCCCGGACGGCTCGACCTACCGGCTGAAGTCCTCCAACTCCTCGGACTCCGCGGACAACGTCATCGGCACGTACACCGTGAACGCCTCCGGGGAGACCGCCAACGGCACCTGGAAGCTGCGGGTGCAGGACGTCTACTCCGCCGACACCGGCACGCTCAACAGCTGGAACCTGACCTTCTGAGGTCACCCGGAACGGGTGGGCCGGCCGGCGCGGATGGGCGCCGGCCGGCCCACCTCACCCCGCCCGCCTTCCCCGTCCGGGCCCGGGACGCGGAAGGCGGGACCGGGCGTCCCGTCACAGACAGGGGGTGTGACAGGACGCCGGCGGAGCGGGGTGCGGGGCCCGCCGCCGGAACGTACCCACCGCGCCCTCGCGGCCTTTTCGGGCACGGTTCACGCGATGGTGTGATCACGGTGGGCCGAACGGATGTATCCGGTACCCCCCGGGTAGGGCCCGGCCATGACCCAGCCGTTCGAACTCCCGCACTTCTACCTGCCGCATCCGGCGCGCCTGAACCCGCACCTGGAGGAGGCCCGGACCCACTCCACCGCGTGGGCCCGGGAGATGGGCATGCTGGAAGGCTCCGGGATCTGGGAGCAGGCCGACCTCGACGCACACGACTACGGCCTGCTCTGCGCCTACACCCACCCCGACTGCGACGGCCCCGCCCTGTCGCTGATCACCGACTGGTACGTGTGGGTGTTCTTCTTCGACGACCACTTCCTCGACATGTACAAGCGCACCCAGGACCGCGCCGCCGGCAAGGCCCATCTCGACCGGCTGCCGCTGTTCATGCCGCTGGACCCGGCCGCGCCGATGCCCCAGCCGGGCAACCCGGTGGAGGCGGGCCTGGCCGACCTGTGGAAGCGCACCGTGCCGTCGATGTCCGAGGACTGGCGGCGCCGCTTCGCCGTCGCCACCGAGCAGCTCCTGAACGAGTCCCTGTGGGAGCTGTCCAACATCAACGAGGGCCGGATCGCCAACCCGGTCGAGTACATCGAGATGCGCCGCAAGGTCGGCGGCGCCCCCTGGTCGGCCGGCCTCGTCGAGTACGCCACCGCCGAGGTACCCGCCTCCATCGCCGGCACCCGGCCGATGCGGGTGCTGATGGAGACCTTCTCCGACGCCGTCCACCTGCGCAACGACCTCTTCTCCTACCAGCGCGAGGTCGAGGACGAGGGCGAGAACAGCAACGGCGTGCTCGTCCTGGAGACCTTCTTCGGCTGCACCACCCAGCAGGCGGCCGACACCGTGAACGACGTCCTCACCTCCCGCCTCCACCAGTTCGAGCACACCGCGTTCACCGAGGTCCCCGCACTCGCCCTGGAACGCGGCCTCACCCCCGCCGACGCCGCCGCCGTCGGCGCCTACACCAAGGGACTGCAGGACTGGCAGTCCGGCGGCCACGAGTGGCACCTGCGCTCCAGCCGCTACATGAACGGCGACGCCGCCCCCGCCGCGCCGTGGAACCGGCCCCTCGGCGGCGCGGCCGGCATCCACGCCCTGCTCGCCTCGGCGAGCGCCGAGCGGCTGCGCGCCCACACCCACCGGCCGTTCCAGAAGGTCGGCCCGTCCGTCATCCCCGACATCCGCATGCCCTACCCGCTGCGCCTGAACCCCGGGCTCGACGGGGCCCGCAGCGCCCTGCTCGGCTGGATGCACCGCACCGGCATGCTCACCGAGGGCGTCTGGGACGAGGACAAGCTCGCCGCCTACGACCTCGCCCTGTGCTCGGCCGGCCTCGACCCCGACGGCAGCCAGGACGCGCTCGACCTCAGCGCCCAGTGGCTGGCCTTCGGCACCTACGCCGACGACTACTACCCCCTCGTCTTCGGCACCCGCCGCGACCTCGCCGCCGCCCGCCTGTCCACCGAGCGCCTCTCGGCCTGCATGCCCCTGGACGGCGAGCAGCCCCTCGTCCCGGCGAACGGCATGGAGCGCGGCCTGACCGACCTGTGGCAGCGCACCACCGCCCGGATGGGCCCGGACGCCAAGCGCACCCTGAAGGCCGCGGTCGACGTGATGACCCGGAGCTGGCTCTGGGAACTCGCCAACCAGCTCCACCACCGGGTCCCCGACCCCGTGGACTACCTGGAGATGCGCCGCGCCACCTTCGGCTCCGACCTCACCCTCGGCCTGTGCCGCATGGGCCACGCCCCCGACATCGCCCCCGAGGTGTACCGCAGCGGCCCCGTCCGCTCCCTGGAGAACGCCGCCATCGACTTCGCGTGCCTGCTCAACGACGTCTTCTCCTACCAGAAGGAGATCGAGTACGAGGGCGAGGTGCACAACGCGATCCTGGTCGTGCAGAACTTCTTCGGCTGCGACTACCCGACCGGGCTGCGGATCGTCGCGGACCTCATGAACCAGCGCATGGCGCAGTTCGAACACGTCGTCGCCGTCGAACTCCCCGTCGTGTACGAGGACTTCGCCCTGTCCGCGGAGGACCGCAGGGCCATGGAGAGCTATGTGGCCGCCCTGCAGGACTGGATGTCCGGCATCCTGAACTGGCATCGCCAGGTGGACCGCTACGACGCGGGCTTCCTCGCCCGCCGCGCCCACGGCTTCCTCCCCGACCCGCCTCCCGCCCCGGCCCCGTCCCTGCCCCCGGCCCGGCCGCGCCCCCCGTCCCTGCCGGTCGGCTGACCTCACTCCTCCCACCCCGCCGCGCCGTCCACCGGACGGCCGGGCCGGGGGCGGGGCGCCGTCCCCGGACGTCCCCGGACACAGCCGCCGGACCGTGGTCCGGCCCCCGCCCGGCAGCCGCAGTTCCCGCCCGACGGGTGCGCCCGGCGTGATCCCGCAGGCCCGGCGCCCCGCCGCGGCCGCGGGACCACGCCGGGCGCCGCCGCACCGCCTCCCCGGCCCGCCTCCCCGGCCCGCCTCCCCGGACCGTCCGGACCGGACCCCGCGCACCGACAACCGGTCCAGGAACGCTTCCCGCCGCCGGCCCCGGCCCAGTCTCACTCGTTCGGGGATCGTCGCACTCCGCGGCGCCGGGTAGAGCACCAGCCGGAGGCGAACCATGGACCAGACCGCGTTGCGTCCCAAACCGATGCCCGGCCAGGAGCCCGGCCGACAGGACGGACCCGCGCCCGGCCGCCGCCCGCACGCCGCACGGCGGCGCGGGCGGCGCCTGACGACCCTGCTGCTCGGGCTGCTCACCGGCACCGTGCTGGTGCTGGCCGGGGTGGGGATCGGGGCCGTCGGCGCCACCGTGATCGGTATGGGCCGAGTCGCCGGACTCCAGCACGGCGGTCACCGGCCCGCCGCTGCCGGTCCCGTACCGGCGGCCACACCCGTACCGGCGGCCACCCCGGCCCCGCCGCCCGCCGCCCCGCGGGCCACCCTCGGGGTGGAGGCGGTCGACGACGAGCGGCCCGGTGCCCTCGTCGTCGGGCTGCACACGCCCGGCCCGGGACACGCGGCCGGCCTGGTGCGCGGGGACGTCCTGCTCGACTTCGACGGCACCCGGGTCGACACCGCCGCCGACCTGGCCCGCGCGGTGGCCGCGGCCCGTCCGGGCACCGGGGTGCGGGTGACCGTACGGCACGAGAGCGGCGGCTACCAGCAGTTGACCGTCGTCCCCGGCTTCGTCGTGTGACCCGGGCGCCCCGGCGCCGGCCGGGGCCCCCGCCGCACGTCCCCCTCCGCGGCCTCCCGGTCTTCGCGGCCTCCCGGTCTTCGCGGCCTCCCGGTCTTCGCGGCCTCCCGGTCTCCGCGACCTCCCGGTCTCCCCGGTCTCCACGGCTCTCCGGCCCCGGGCGATCCGCCGCCGGGGCGGCACGGGCCCGTCCGGGGAACGGTCCGGCGCCGCCCGGACGGTCCGCCGGCACCCGCCGCCGGGCACCGGCCCTCACCCCGCCGTCGCGCCACCCGCCCGCGTACGTCCGGTGGGCAGCCGATGCCCTGCCCCGCCCCGCCCCGCCCCGCCCCGCCCCGCGAGTTTCCCGCCAGGCGCTTCCGGTCGCGGCGCCCCGTCGCAGCGCCCGGACGCGCGCGAAGTGTGCCCGACCGGCTCGCGCCACCCCTCCCGGCCGGGCAGGATGCTGCCCGTAGGCCCCTCACACCCGCTCAGGGAGGCCCGGATGAACGGCGTGCCCGCGCCCTCCACCGCCGACGGCCCCGGCCCGTACGCCCGGCCTCCGCACCACGGGGCCGGGAACCGGGCTCCGGCTCGCGGCGGCATAGTGGACTGACCGGGCGACCCCGCCCGGACCCCGCACCGACCCCACCTCCGAGCGACAGCGGCGCGACCATGACCCAGCCACCCACACCCACCGCCGACACCGTCCGCACCCTGGTCCACGACCTCCTCAAGGGCGGTGCGGGGGACCCCGCCGGCCCCGACGTACGGCCGATCCCCGAGAGCACGGGGCGGACCGCCTGGTGGGTGGGCGGCCGCCATGTGCTGCGCCTCGCCCCCGACCCCGAGGGCACCGTCCGGCTGCGCCGCGAGCTGCGGCTGCGCGACCTCGTCCGGCCCCACGTCCCCGTCGCCGTGCCGGTCAGTGTGGCCCAGGGCGAGTGGGCGCCCGGCCTCGCCTGCTCCCTGGACACCAAGGTGCCCGGCGGTTCCGGGGACCGGCAGGACGTCTCCGCGATCGGCGAGGCCGACCTCGCCGGGCTCCTCACCGGCCTGCGTGCGGTCCCCGTCGCCCAGGCCGAGGCCCTCGGCGTGCCGCGCGCCGCGCCGCGCTCTCTCGAATCACTGCGCCGGACCGCGGAAGCGGCCGCCGGACGCCTCGGCCCGGCCGACGAGTTCGATCCGGCCCGGCTGCACCAGCTCACCCAGCCCGCGGCCCGGCAGCTCGCCGTGCAGCCCGGCGCCGCCGTCCTCGTGCACCACGCCCTCACCGGCGACCACCTGGTGGTCAACGCCGAGGGCCGGGTGCGCGGCGCCCTCGGCTGGGCGGACGCCGTCGCGGGCGACCCCGCGGAGGACATCGCCGGACTCGCCCTCGCCGTCGGAGCGCCCGCCGCGGTGCGCGCCGCCACCCTCGCGGGCTACGGCGCCCGCCCCTGTCTGCGCGGCCTCTGGCTGGCCCGCTGCGACACGCTGATCCGCCTCGCGGCCCGCCTCGACGGCCGTGACACCGCCGTCGCGCTGCCCCTGCTGCGCACCCAGCTGCGGCACGCCTGGGAGGCCATCCTCCTCGAACGCGTCAGCGATCTGCGCGGGGCCGACGAGGGGGACGCGCCGGCGGACGCGCACGGAGACGCCCACTGACGTCGCGGCGTCCTGACGTCCGCCGGCCCGGTGGCCGCGGTCCCCGCCCGGCCGTGTCCCGGCCCGCCCCCGGCTCAGTCCTGCGCCAGCAGCACGCACGACCGGCCGGGCAGCCGCAGCACCCCGTCCTCGCCGGGCGCCCCGACCGGCTCCCACGCGGCGAGCACCCGCACCGGGCGGGTGCCCAGCGGGACCCCGGCGGGCTCCCGCCCGAAGTTGACCGCGACCCTCAGGTCCCCGCGCCGGAAGGCCAGCCAGCGGGCCTCCTCGTCGAAGGCGACCTTCGTGTCGGTGAGGTCGGGGTCGGTCAGGTCGGGCAGCTCCCGGCGCAGCGCGATCAGCAGCCGGTACCAGTCCAGCACGCGCGCGTGCGGCGCGGCGCGGAGCTCGGACCAGTCCAGGCAGGACCGCTCACGGGTCGCCGGATCCTGCGGGTCGGGCACCTCGTCCTCGGCCCACCCGTGCGCGGCGAACTCCCGCCGTCTGCCCTGCCGTACGGCCTCGGCCAGCTCCGGGTCGGTGTGGTCGGTGAAGAACTGCCACGGCGTGCCCGCGGCCCACTCCTCGCCCATGAACAGCATCGGCGTGAAGGGCGCGGTCAGCGTCAGGGCCGCCGCGCACGCCAGCAGCCCGGGCGGGACCAGGCCGGCCAGCCGCTCGCCCCGGGCGCGGTTGCCGACCTGGTCGTGGGTCTGGCTGTAGCCCAGCAGCCGCCACCCGGCGACCCGCCCCCGGTCCAGCGGGCGCCCGTGGTGGCGCCCCCGGAAGCTGGAGTAGGTGCCGTCGTGGAAGAACCCGCCGGTCAGCGTCTTGGCCAGGGCGGCGACGGGGGCGCGCGAGAAGTCCGCGTAGTAGCCCCGGGACTCCCCGGTCAGGCAGGCGTGCAGGGCGTGGTGGAAGTCGTCGCTCCACTGCGCGTGGACCCCCAGCCCGCCCTCCCCGCGCGGTGTGACCGTCCGCGGGTCGTTCCGGTCCGACTCGGCGATCAGGAACAGCGGCCGGCCCAGCTCCGCGGCCAGCGCGTCGACGGCCGCCGCCAGCTCCTCCAGGAACGAGAACGCGCGCGTGTCCGCCAGCGAGTGCACCGCGTCCAGCCGCAGCCCGTCCAGCCGGTGGTCCCGCAGCCAGGCCAGCGCGCTGCCCACCAGGAACGCCCGCACCTCGTCGGAGCCGGGCGCGTCCAGGTTGACGGCCGAACCCCACGGCGTGTGGTGCGTGTCCGTGAAGTACGGCCCGAACGCGGGCAGGTGGTTGCCGTCCGGGCCCAGATGGTTGTGCACCACGTCCAGGACCACGCCCAGCCCCAGCTCGTGCGCCCGGTCCACGAAGCGCTTCAGCGCCGCCGGCCCGCCGTACGGCTCGTGCACCGCCCACAGCGACACCCCCTCGTACCCCCACCCGTGGCGGCCCGGAAACGGGCACAGCGGCATCAGCTCGACGTGCGTGACGCCCAGCTCCGCCAGGTGCCCGAGCCGCTCCGCGGCCGCGTCCAGCGTGCCCTCGGGGGTGTAGGTGCCGACGTGCAGCTCGTACAGGACCGCGCCCTGCAGCGGCCGTCCCGCCCACGGGGCGCGCCAGATGTGGCTCCCCTGGTCGACGACCGCGCTCAGCCCGTGCGGGCCGTCCGGCTGGCGCCGCGAGCGCGGGTCGGGCAGGACGGGGCCGTCGTCCACGGCGAAGCCGTAGCGTGAGCCGTCGGACGCCCGGGCCCGTGCCGTCCACCATCCCTCGCGTTCCGGATCGCGCTCCATCGGCGTGGCCGCCCCGTCGCACTGGAGCGTCACACGGCCGGCCTGCGGTGCCCACACCTCGAACTGCACGGACGGTTCCCCTTCGTCTGCTCACCGTGATGTAGCCCCACCATGGTGCGGCACCCG
This sequence comes from Streptomyces sp. B8-7, assembly GCF_058833805.1. Lineage (NCBI taxonomy): Bacteria > Bacillati > Actinomycetota > Actinomycetes > Kitasatosporales > Streptomycetaceae > Streptomyces > Streptomyces sp. B8-7. The sequence continues at coordinate 357,854 of NZ_JBYRRL010000002.1, forward strand.
AGATCGATTCGCGGGGCGATCCGCAATCCCCGGCGGCCTCCCGGTGGCGTCCGGCGGGCCGTCCGGCGGGCCGGGACGCGGCGGCCGTCCGGCCCGTTTCTGGACAGCCGGGGAGCACTGACCGACAATCACGAGCGTGACGTCGTCCTTCGAGTTCCCCGCCTGTCCCGCGCGGCTCTCCGACGCGGAACGCGACAAGGCGCTGAAGGTGCTGCGCGACGGCGTCGCCGCGGGCAGGCTGTCCCACGACACGTTCGTCCGGCGCATGGAGCTGGCGCTCGCCGCCCGCAGCCCCGACGAACTCGCCGCGCTCACCGCCGACCTGCACCGCGAGAACCGGCTGGCGCGCCTGGTGTTCGGCACGGTCGAGGCGGTGTCCGGGTTCACCGTACGGCTGCGCAGGGCCTGGCAGGCCGAGCGGCTGCCGAAGCTCCTGCTGCCCCATCCCGCCACCGGCCACCCCCTGCGGATAGGCCGCGACCCCGCCTGCGGGCTCCGCCTCAACCACGAGACGGTCTCCCGGGTGCACGCCGAGCTGACCCGCCAGGGCGGGCTGTGGGTGCTGCGCGACCTCGGGTCCACCAACGGTACGACCGTCAACGGCCGGCGGGTGACCGGCTCCGCCGTCGTCCGCGACGGCGACCAGGTCGCCTTCGGGCACATGGCGTTCCGGCTCTCCGCGGTCTGACCGCACCCAGCCCGCACGGCCCGCACGGCCCGCGGAGCCCCGCCCCGGCCCGCCTCACCCCGTCCGGTCGGGTGCGCGAACGGGTGCCGCCGTTCAGGTCGCGCCCGCGCGTGCGTACAGCGCGGCCGCGAGCACGGTGCGCACCTGGTGCTCCACCTGGTGCTCCAACGGCACCCAGCGGGCCTGGAACCGCTCGGCGAAGGCATCGCTCCACTCCACCACCAGCCGCTCCAGCAGCGGCGCGGCACGGTCGTCGGCCGCGCTCAGCACCCTCAGCAGCATCGCCGCGGCCCGCAGCGGCAGCCGCCGGGCGAAGGCCTCCACGCTGCCGACGTACGCCCGGGAGCCGTCCGCGGGCGGAGCGCCGGCCCAGTCCGCGGCCAGGCCGGGCGTCAGTTCCAGTGCCCAGGTCGAGGCCCGCAGCAGCGGCCCGCCGTCCACGCCGTCGAGCCGGGGCAGCGCGTCGGACAGCACCCGCTCCACCTGCCGTGCCTCGCGCAGCAGCCGCTGGGCCAGCCACCGCAGCGCCGCGGCCGGAGCGGGGTGCGGGGCCGCGTCGCCCACCAGGTCGCTCGCCCACATCGGCACCTCCACGACCGCCGTGAGACCGCCGTAGCGGTGCGCGTGGAACCAGGTGCTGTCGCGCGCGTCGTCCGGCATGCTCGGGTACGGCGCCCCCGAGCCGCTCGTCGGCATCACCCGCACACCCGGCCCGGACGCGGGCCAGCCCGCGGCGTCCGACGCGCCCGCCTCCACGGGGATGTTCAGCTCCGCCGCCGACTTCGCGAACGGCTCGGCCAGGCCCGGCACGTCCCGGGTCAGCTGCACCCAGCTGCCGCCCAGGTCGGTGCCGTGCAGGCTCACCTGGAGGTAGGGGCGCAGCTCGTCGATCAGCCCGGTCAGGGTGCGGGTCTCGGGCGGCAGCAGGTCCGGCGGCAGCACCGACGGCGACCACTCCGGCTGCTCGGGCCCGGCCGGGCGGAAGAAGCCCCGGTGGTAGTCGAGCAGACTGTGCGGTGCGGGCGTGTGGTGCAGGCTCGCACCGTCCGGGTCCGCGCACAGCAGGAGGTGCCAGGAGGTGCCGTCCCGCAGCGCCCGCTCGTGCAGCACCCGTTCGGCGAGGGCCAGCAGGGTGGGGCCGCCCGCGGGTTCGTTGGCGTGTGCGCCCGCGACGACCAGGACGGCCCGCCCGGCGTGCCCCACGGACAGCAGGTGCAGCGGGCGTCCGGCCCGGGACCGCCCCACCTCGCGCAGGACGCACAGGCCGGGATGGAGCGCGGCCAGGGTCCGGGCGGACGCGACCAGTTCGGGCAGGGTGGGATAGCGCAGCTCCGGCAGGAGACTCACCCCCGCACTGTCCGGCCGGCCTTCGCACCCGCAGTACCCCACGGAGTTGAGCGGGTGTCAAGAATGTGCGCCGGAGCCGCTGCGGGGCGCCCGGATGCGCCCGGGGGAGCCAGGTGGCGCGGCCGCGCGCAGCCGGACCCCAAGCGCCGCCCCGCCCCGCCGCTGTACGCACGGCTGGCCAAAGTGATGCTCTCCGACATTCCGGGACCCGGGCTGGCTGCTGGGGGTGGCTCTGCCCCCGTGAGGCTGCGCCCTCATCCGCGTATCCGTCGAGGTATACGACGCGCTTGTCGTGGGAATGCGTGCCCGTCATCCCGCCGAACTGCGGCAGATACCGCTTGAGGAGATCGTGCTCGAACACACTGGGAAGCGCTCTATCCGCCCAGTAACTCCCGCCTGTGCCCGACGACATCGCCCCACCCCTAGATGAGCCGTAGTTTTCTGATAGCAGATGGTGAGGCGCCGGTGGGAACAGAGCAAGAGGCACTGGCCGTGCCCGCGTGCGGAACGTGCCGCCCGCTCTCAACGCCTTCGACATCACCTTCGGCGGACGACTCTCAGCCGCCCACCGCTGAAGCTCCGACAACTCCAGAACCACCGTTCACTGGGCTCTGTCTCGTATTCGGTGGTGACAGAGCGTCATCGCTGATGTACCTGGTCCGAGCCGCGCTGACCAGGCCCTGGAGAACATCGGCGTCAACGGCTGTGACGTGTTGCGAGCACTGTGCATCACGAAACGTGCACGGTGCTCGTGGGTCAAGGACTCGCACGGGCAGCGGCCTAGGCGTGGACGGTGAGGAATGGTCGTTCAATCAACGCCTGGCGATCGGACGGCAACGGGTGCTGAGGAACTCAGCAGGAAGATGCGGGAACCGCGGTGGTGGAAAGCTGTCCGTCGTCGCCGGGGGCGGGCCGGGTGAAGCGGTAGCACTGGGTGATCGTTGTGCCCGGGCTGGAGACAAGGATGGAAACCATGACAGAGTCCCGCTTGTGCACTGCGCTCTTGACGTCGTAGGAGCGTAGCCGTCCGGTGGGGTCGAGGGCCTTCTGCACTCCGGTGCGGGTCAGTTCCTCGGCAGGCATCCGCGAGATACGTGTCTGGGTCAGGCGGACCAGGCCGTCGATCTCGGTGCCCGGACGGCATACATCGTCGTCTCGGTCGGAAACCCGCGATGTCCATGCCTGGCCGGGACGGTGAATGTAGGTGAAGACGAAACAGCGGGTCACCTCGACGGGGCCTCCGCCGGGCAGGATGGCCTCTTCGTCGTAGTGGGTGGATTTCGCGGCCGTGGCGGTGAACTCGCGGCGAGACGCGTCGTAGGTGATCACCGGGGCTTCGGAGTGCTGCCAGATCACCCTGGTGAGAGTGTCGGCGTTGGTGGCGCCACTCGTGTCGAGTGCGCGGACCGTGTTGTCCGCCGTGGCACGGGCCTGCTGCAGGATTGACGCGAGTGCCTTCTCCCTGCGGTTGTCGTTGAGGTTCCCGTCGTGCCAGGCCGAATACCACAACCAGGAGACGACGGTGCCGAGAGCGACAATCAGAGCGATCAGAATGGTCAGGCAGCCGGAGGTCACAGGGCGGTTCGACCGCCCTGTGACCACAGCGCTGCCGGTCTTGTCAGGTACCACTAGCTGCCCTTGTATCCGATGTCGGCCAGCGCTTGGTTCATGACCTGGGCGTAGCCCGTGGTGCCGGCGTTCTTCGGGTGGAACGATTCCAGGCTGGCGCAGATGTCTTCACCCGGCCAGGGTAGGCAGGGAACCTGGTTGGCCGGGTCACCGGCGTGGAAGTCGCCGTCGCCGTTCGGTCCGGCCACGAGGCGGTTGATCCACTCGTCGCTGTCGCAGATCCCATGTCCCTGGAACGCGGGGATCGGATCGGCGAAAGCCACCTTGACCCCCGCCTTGCTCAACTCGCCTACCTTGGCCTTCTGCTTGTCGCGGACGTAGTCGGCCAGGTAGTTCAGGGCGTCGAAGTCGGCTGTCACGCAGGGCTCGTCACCAACCAGGCGAGGGTAGCCCATGAGCACGATCTGCGCGTTCGGCGCGACGCTCGCGATCTGGCGGAGGAGGTCCCCGGTAGCCGTGACCGATTGGTCGACGTTGGCTGTGTAGTCGGCCGGGTCGCACACCCCGATGATGTAGCAGTCCGTGACGGCGTTGGTGAAGTTGTCACCGTCGTTTCCGCCGATGGTCAGTATGACCAATGTGGTGTCCGCACTGAGGACGCCGGAGTCGATCTGGCTCTTCTCGTGGTAGTTGCCGATCCTTCCCCACGGTGTGGGGTCTCCGGTGGTCAGCTGCGAGGTGTGCGCGCCGGAACAGCTGACGTCCAGGAAGTCGATGGTGGAGCTGCCATTGTCCGCGAGGTCGCCGAGGCTGGTGCTCTGGCCGGGCAGCAGCACCTTGCGCGGCCAGGAGTTGGCGCTGCGTCGGCACGCATTCCAGCCGCTCTCCCCGTGGTTTCTGTCGGACTCAGGCGAGTATGCCCCGGAACCTTCACCGGAGGTGTAGGAGTCGCCCATGGCGACAACCATGTGCTGCGGCTTGGCCGAAAGCGGTTGGAAGGCGACGGCGTCCCAGGCCACGTCTTCATCGGCGGAGCCGTCCTCGGTGGCGTTGGTCAGGGTCACGCGCGGCGTTCCGCTGAAGCGGTAGACGCCAAGTTCGACCCAGGTGTTGGCGCTGTAGTGGGTGTTGACGTAGCGGTCACGGTCGCCGCCCACGCCCCCCTTGATCACGTAGTGGGCCTGCTGGGTGTGGGCTCCGGTATCCGGCATGTGCGCGAAGACGCGGGTCCATTTGTCCAGGCTCTGGCCGAGGGTCCAGGTGCCGTTGATGGTCATCCGGCCGCCGCTGCCGCCGAGATGGCCGGTGTCGCGGGTGTGGGTGTACCAGAAGTGACCGCCGTAGCCGCCGCCGATCTGGTGCAGATCACCCTTGGCCTCGTACTGGTTGTCGGTGTCGGAGTAGAAGGAGAACTGGAAGCTTCCGTCCGACTCGACCGCGCCGCAGTCGCTCCAGGTGGGCTTGCCTGCCGCGATCGCCTCGACGACGAGAGCCCCAGAGGGCAGACCGGTGTTGAAGCACTCGGGTTCGCCGTACTGGAGGCGGTAGCCGCGGCCCGGCTCCGAACGCAGGGTCACGTACTTGATGTTCTCGTGCCCACAGGCGCGGTCGCAGTCCTCCTTCCACGTCACGTTCGGCGCGTGGAACCAATGCAAGGTGTAGCAGGCTTCGGTGCTGCACTCGGGCGGGTTGTCGGGGTCGCAGTCGTTCGCGGCGTTGCAGAAGGCGTCCAGCGGTGGGCTGACGTCACTGCGCTGGAGGTCATTGACCCACCAGGCGGGGCGGAAGCCGGCCGAGGCGAACCCGGACTCGCCGGGCCAGTCCTGCCGTCCGGAGGTGGCGTAGGAGTAGCCGGCGTCGATGGACCAGGCGGCCCAGCCCATCACCTTCTCCTCGTAGGGCCAGTCCTGCGGGTGTGCCGCGTCGTGGTTGGCATCCGGGTTGAGGCTGGTGTCCAGGAACGGCAGCCGGTGCGGCGGGTAGAGCGGGTTGGCGGGGTTGTTGTACCAGCCCAGGCCCCACGGTTCGCTCGGGGCGCCGGCCGGGTTGAAGCCGAGGTTGTAGTTCCACAGGGCGGCGAACCAGTTCTCCGGCTTGGAGGGGTCGTCGTTGTTGATGGTGATGGTCTGCCCGTTGGTGTGGAGCTCGTTCCACTTGTCCGCGAGGATGTACATGGACGCGGCGATGTTGACCGTGTAGTCGAGGGCGACGGCCCGCTGCACGTTCGCATCCAGGCCGGTCTCACCCTTCTTCTCGTGTCCGGCCAGGCGCATGCCGTCGGTGACCTGGCCGACGCCGTAGCCGCAGTCGGATTCGTCCCAGTTGATTTTCCAGTACGCGTCGGAGGTGCTGCCCTTGTGGCCGTAGAAGCCGGCCACGGCCGCGAGCGGGTTGCCCATCTGGCCCGGTATCGCCCCTGACTCCGCCTGCCACAGGTTCGACTCCTGTGCGAGCACCCCCAGCAGGACCTGGGCCGGGATGCGTCCGTTGCCCTCCAACGTCGGCTTCGGGAACAATCCCTGCGGGTCGATCGTGCCAAGACCGGCCTGAGAGCGCCAGCCGCCCTGATCGATCCAGCCGGACCGCAGCTCGCCGCGGACGGCCATGTCCACGGCCCACTCGACCTGGTTCGGCGTCGGCTGGAGCGCCATGCTGTCCACGTCGTTGCGGGGGACGGAACACCAGCGGTCGGTGTCGACCGGGTTGGTGGAGACACCGGCGGCCACGGCGGTGCGCATCAGATGGGTGTGCGCCGCACCGTCGCTGCCGGCCTCGGTGAGAGCGGGCGAGAGGGTGTCGCTGCCGGATCCGCTGTCCTGCGTCGGCACGGACTGTGTGATCTTCTTTCCGGTCTCCGTTGCCGTGGAGGTCACCGTCAGCGGCTTTGCCTCCCCTGCCTGCGGCGGCTGCGCACTGTCGTCCTGCGGTGCCGGCTCGGGCGTCGTGAAGCCCTTTCCGCTCCCCTTGATCCGCTTCAGGCCGGCGCGGACACCCGGTGAGAGGACCGGGTCGACGGCCAGCCTGCCGTGGCTGGAGACATCGGCGTCGGCCGGCGCGTCGAGGACGGTGACCCCGGTTCCCTTGGTGCCCGGCGTCCCGGCGGGGGCACCGGTGAGGAACACCCGTGTGGTGCCGCCCTGCTTGAGGGCGAGGTCGCCTAGCTTGCCCGAGGCGAACGTCGAGGGGCGGCCCTGCCCCTTCCATAGCTTGGCGTGGGCCGTGTCGTCGCCCTCGCGGTCGAGGAAGGCGACCTGGCCCTTGCCCGTCACCCGGATGTCGAACGGCGCGTTCTCCGTGTCGACGAGGTTCTTGACCTTCCCCGACCGGCTGACGTGCACCAAGTGGCTGCCGCGCGCGGCCACCGTGCCGTCCGCGACCGGAACGGCCGAGGTCACCTGTCCGTCGGCGACCGTGTCGGCCACGGTGTCACCGGACGTGTTGACGGTGACGATACGGCTCTTGTTGTCCCGGAAGGCCGTGAAGGCGGCCGTGCGCGTGTCCGGGTTGCATGTCGGATCGAAGTAGGCGAGCGACGCCGTGAACGGCAGCTTCGCGACCTCGCCCCTCTTGAGGTCGACGACGGCGGTGAACGCACCACCCAGCATCAGGTCCTGATGGTTGGTGAAGGTGCGCGGGGCGTAGGCGACCGCGGCGTGCGTACGGTCCATCACGCACGCGTTGCCGATCCAGGTGTCCGCCGGCATGCCCGGTTCCGCGAGGACGGCAGCGGTCTTCCACGCGTACGCCTCGGCGCTGTCCGCGATGAGGATGCGCAGCCCGTCGGTGTCGGCCACAGCAGTGACGGCTCGGTCCGGCGAGGCCTTCCAGCTCTTGCCGAGCTTCTTGCCCGGATTTTCCACCTGGCCCGCGGAGGCCTGGAGGACGGCCGGTTTGGGTGATGGCTTCGATGGGGGGTCAGCGAACGCCGGTGCGGCCTGTATGAGCCCCGCCAGGACGCTCGTGGCCGCAAGCCCTGCGACTACGACACGACCCTGATGGACCGGTCTGAGCACGTTCAACGCATCCACTCCTATGTGTACTAGGCATGACATGACGCCGTCAGGGCGTGGTGGCCAACTCGAAAGCAACCGGGGAGGCGGGGCTTGTGCGCGGGCCACCCCGGGAAGGGGGTCCCACGCCCGCTCGACCGTTCGGAACCGACTGCCAGCATGGCGACACAGTCCGGTGAACGGCTTACACCTTCAGTACGGGATCAGTGAACTGCCAGCGACCGGAGAAACCATCGCCACTTCGGCGACGGCATATCAGAGCACCCAATACCGGAAAGACGCGTTGTCGTTGTAAACGTTCACGAACCGCGCTCGACTTTCGTACGGATTCAATACGTCCTGCGCGCCTCGGTAGCCGCTGTTGTAATATACGCGGGCGGTGTACTTGTAGTGGTCATTCCGCGCGGATGCCGCGTTGTTCTTGATTCTCTGACTCGAACCCGGCCATGGGCTGGACGCACCGAAGTAACAGAACCTCAGCGGGTGAGTACTAGGATCAGACCCTCCCGGACGCAATGTATCAAAATCGTACACTCCATACTTCAAATTCCGGTACGACCCCTCCAGGTTCGAATTGTAGAAGATCGTAAAGGGGAACGCAGAGCTCCATTGGTCGTAACACCCCCACGAACTGAACAGGGTGTCATCGTCAGTATTGGTCCCGTTGTTGAAGGGGTCGTACCCAGCATGAGCAGGGACCGTCAGGGTCATGGTCGCGACGAGCGCCGCTGCGAATATACCAAGTCTCCTGACCACCTTGCGCATTAATGTCTCCTTGGGGGAAATTGCGGGCTAACAGGAGGCACCTCTTACGTCACCTGCTCGAGGTTTTATACTGCTCAAGTGCCTTGAGATTCTTGCTGATCTGCGACCGCTGGATTGCGGCCTCGGCGTCGAACCACGCCTTCTCTACGCGGTGTTCGTCACGGCACTCCACATCCGCGACCGCCGTGTCGATCTCCTGCTGTGTCAGACCTCCAGCCGCGGCCCATCGCGGGTCGTCGTTGGCGTCCATCGGCGCTTCGTACTCGTACCCCTTGGCCTTCATGCACGCCGACCACTGCTTGAAGACACTGCGCACGGCCGGGTCGCTCTTGGAATCGCGGTACGAGTACCAAGCGATCTCCTCCGCCAAAGTGGGCTCTTGAGCAACGTCCAGCGACTCGCCGGGTCTTCCGTCAACCTTGCCCACACACTCCTGCAGGACTTCCCGGTCGGTCTCCATGGAGTGGTCTTCCGTGAGCGCCTCGTTGTACGCCTTCACCTTGTCCGGATCAGGGTGGTAGCCGCTCTTCCGCGCCTGCTCCAAGGAGTGGATCCCGTAGCGGTCTGCAGTGAGGGAATCGCCGCTGCCAAGAGAGGGAAGGTCGGGTGCGGGTTCCCAATCGGCAAAGCCGGCGTCGGCCATGCATGCGTCGATGCGTTCATCCCGTGCCGAGGAGGCATCGAAAGCAGCCGCGCCCTTCGCGGCTCCGGGCAGGTACGCCTCAATCGGCAGCCGCCATGCCGCAGGGCCGTCCGCTTCGCTCGCGGAGGCTCTCTGCGGTGCAGTGGAGTTGGACGCCTGCCCCTGGTGCGATTCCTTCTGCAGCCCGCTCGACCACGTGATCGAGAAAGCCAGGGCAGCAACAGCGGCTGCAACTGTGGCCGGTGCCACTATCCTGGCCGGCCTCTGCCACTTCTGACTCATCCAATCCTCCCCGTCTCTCACTCTTCGCCCAACGCAGGGGCGAGGTGCTTACGTTGCTGGCATCCAGGCTGCGTCCGCTGAGCGGCAAGGTGGACCTACGGGTCTGCCTTCTTCGCTCAAGCCGTAGTGCGGGACTCGACAGAGGCAGAGCGCGCCAGCCGAGAGGTTCCAGTGGCAGAGGAGGCGCGGACCGCTGCGCGTTTCTCCGGTCCCGGCATGCCGCAGGCCGCGTTGCCAAGGTCGGCATGACGGGCCGCGCCAACGTGGCCATCGACACATTCGTTCACACAGCTCACACCCCCCTGCGTGCGCAGAATGGAGGACGCGATTGTGTAGCGCCGTCCCCCTGGCTGTGGCGTTCAACGACCTGGATTCACTTCGTTGCAAGCTTGATCACTCTAGTCACCACGCCGTCACACCGGGCAAGGGTCGGTCAGGGGCATGGCTAGAAATGAACCCAGCATGAACGCCCCCTCGGCCCAGGCACCTGCAACCGCTTACCTCGTGAAACTCCTGTAATAGAACCCGATCTGAGAGGTGAAGCCACAGTCAGCAGGTTGGCCGATTGCACGCCCCGTGAGGTTCCCCGGGCCCTCCCCCGCGAGAGTGGACACGCGTTCGGGTGGTTATGCGGCCAGCGTGAGCCTATCGGGCTCCTGCTGGTGCTGGTGTTCGTAGTCGACGGGGCTGAGATGTCCGTTGGCGGAGTGCCTGCGGCGGGGTGTTCACGAGTACCGCCGACCAGGTGGGACAGAAGCGACGGTTCTGGTGACCAGTACGCCGTCGTGTTCGATCCGGCCGGGGTATTCCTCTACGGGTTCGATCACGAGAGTGATGCCACGCCATGGCGAGAGTGGCCCCGTGCGCATATCGGCCTGGCCTCCTCGACGGTCCACCCCCGTCGCTCGCGCGCCATGCGGCGGCACCGGAGTTCCGGTTCGACGGCTTCTTCGACGCGACGGTGCGCGTCTGGCGTGAGAAGGACGCTGAGGCGTGGCAGTGCGGTCAGGTCAAGTTCGACGACGAGTCAGACGGGATCGACTGGCTGTTCGACCTTCTCACCGACGGCAGCACGAACGCGTACGTCAGCTTTGCCGAGAACTGTTTTGAGCGGACCATCGACCATGACGCAGTAGCGGCCGTCCTGGCTGGGGCGCCGCTGAGCCACGGGACGGTGAGGGGACATCGCCGCACGGATCTTGTGGTGGTCGTCCAGGACGGCGTGGTGGAAGCACACAACCAGTCCCAGCGCGACTTCCGCCGCTGTCAGGCCGGCGTCGCTGATCTCGGTGCGCAGCAGGCGTACGATCAGTCCGCCCGCTCCAGCAGTGCGACCGGTCGCCCCTCGAAGAGTTCCTCCAGCGGCACCTCCCGGGTGAACTCCCGCCCGGGCGTCAGCAGGTCGCTCCAGCGGCCCGGCGGGAGCGGCAGCCGGGTGTCCCGCCAGCCGCCCGCCTCGGCCAGCCGGAGCGACAGCCGGGTCACGGCGGTGACGACCTGCCCGGACCGGGCGAAGGCGGCGCAGTGCCCGGCCGCCGGGCCCCGCGCGGCCAGCGGCGTGTAGGCGGCGCCCGCGCCGAACGCCTGCGGCCGCCGCGACCGCAGCCGCAGCGCGGCCGCGGTCACCGCGGCCTTCTCGCCGGGGTCGGCCGGCGGCAGCACGGCGGGCCGCCGGTTGTCCGGGTCCACCAGGGCCCGGTACTCGGCCTCCGTGCCCTGGTACACGTCCGGCACACCCGGCATGGTCAGGTGGACCAGCGCCACCCCCAGCACGTTCGCCCGGATGTGCGGCTCAAGGGACTTGCGGAAGGCCGCCACCCGCTCACCGGCGACCCCGCACGGCCCGGCCGCCGCGAACGCCTCGACCGCCTCCTCGTACGCCGGCTCCGGCTCGGTCCAGGTCGTGAACAGCCCGGCCTCCCGGGCGTGCTTCAGCAGTGCTCCCCGCACCCGCGCCGGGTCCGCCGGGCCGAGGCCGAACACCGTCTGCCAGGCCGCCCAGGCCAGCTGCGCGTCCGGCACGGCCTCACCGGCAGCGCCGCCGGCCCGCGACAGCTCCGCCAGCAGGCGCGCCCAGCGCCCGGGACACTCGGTCAGCACGGCCAGCGCGGCCCGCACGTCGGCACTGCGCTTGGTGTCGTGGGTCGACACCACCGTCCCGGTCAGCGGCCAGTCGCGCTGCAGGCGCGCGCAGTAGGCGTGGAAGTCCTCCGGGGACACCCCGGGCGCGCCGGGGTCGCCGCCGACCTCCGTCGCCGACAGCAGCGGCACGTACCGGTAGAACGCCGTGTCCTCCACGGACTTCGCCCGCAGCGCCGACGACAGCTGGGCGAACCGGGTGCGCAGCTCCCGCTGGCGGGGTCCGTCCCCGTGCCGTCCGAGCAGCAGTTCCCGGACCACGTCCACGGCGTCGGCCTCCTCAGGCACCACGAAGGCGAGGCGGGCCTCGGCGGCGGCGTCCTCGGTGAGCACGCGGGCCGCGTCGGCGGAGCCGTACGGGCGGTACACCTCCATGCGCACCAGCAGCTCACGCAGGGCCGTGGCGAGCGCCCAGGGGGCGCGGTCGCGCAGCCGGGGCTCGGGCGAGGCGGCGCAGGCCCGGACCGCGGTCCGGGTCAGCCGGTCCAGCTCGGCCGCCAGCTCGTGGCCGAGCACGCCGTACGCCGCCCGCCGGACGGTCGCTCGGAACTCGCCGCCCCGGTCCGTCAGGGGAGTCGCGAACCGCCGGTAGTGGCCACGGAGTTCCACCGCGCCCGCCCGGTCCGTGAACAGCCCGTCGATCCGGCGCAGCGCGTCGTAGCCGGTGGTGCCCGCGACCGGCCAGGACGACGGCAGGTGCTCGGCGTCGGCGAGGATCTTCTCCACCACCGTCCAGCGGCCGCCGGTCGCCTCGGCGAGCCGCGCCAGGTACGCGCCCGGGTCGGCGAGGCCGTCGGGGTGGTCCACGCGCAGTCCGTCGATCACGCCCTCGCGCAGCAGCGCGAGAATCGTGCCGTGGGTGGCCGCGAAGACCTCCGGGTCCTCCACCCGCACCCCGATCAGCTCCGAGATGCTGAAGAACCGCCGGTAGTTGAGCTCGGTGCGGGCCAGCCGCCACCACACCGGGCGGTACCACTGGGCGTCCAGCAGCTGTGGCAGCGGCAGGCCTTCGGTGCCCTCGCGCAGGGGAAACACATGGTCGTGGTAGCGCAGGGCGCCGCCCTCGACGCTGAGTGCGGCCATCTCCGCGCCGGCCGGCGCCCCGAGCACCGGCAGCAGCAGCTGCCCGCCCTGCGCCTCCCAGTCGATGTCGAACCAGCGCGCGCAGGGCGACGCGGGCCCCTCGCGCAGCACCTCCCACAGGGGTCTGTTGTACGCCGGGGCCATGGCCATGTGGTTGGGCACGATGTCCACCACCAGGCCGAGCCCGTGCTCGCGCGCCGTCGCCGAGAGCGCCCGCAGGCCCTGCTCCCCGCCGAGTTCGCCCCGCACGCGCGTGTGGTCCACGACGTCGTAGCCGTGCGCCGACCCGGGCACGGCCTCCAGGACGGGCGACAGGTGCAGGTGGGAGACGCCGGTCGAGGCCAGGTAGGGCACGGCCGCCGCGGCGGCCGCGAACGGGAACGAGGGCTGGAGCTGGAGCCGGTAGGTGGAGGCGGGCACCGGCGGGGCGGGGCGCTCAGGTGTCATGCAGGGCTACGTACCCGCCCCGCCGCCCTTCCTGTCATCGCCCCGCCACGCGGCGGTACCCGGCCGGGCACCGCCGCGTAGGCACCGCGGGCCTGCCCGGGGCGGCCGTCCGGGGTGCCCGGGACCCGGCCTGTGCCTGCCCGGGCCTGCCCGGGGCGGCCTGCGGGAGCGGCCGGACCACCGCCCGCCCGGGGTGTGCCCGTCCGCCGCGCCGGTCCGGCCGGGCCGTTTCGGACGCGTCGCGCGATCGCCCGTACGGGTCAGCGGACGCCCCTGAGCCGGGGGAGGCCTCCCGTGGGGCCCTGAGCCGTCGGGCACGGCCCGGAACCTCCGCGGGCGGTCCGCGGCGCGCCGGGCGGCCACCGGGCCGGGCGGTCCGCCCCGCGGTCCCCGGCGCCGCAGGCCGGCCGCCCTGCCCGGAACGGCCGTACCGGCCCGGCCGGCGCAGGCCGGGCCCCGGTCGCCGCCGTGCCGCCCGCGGGAGGCGGCCGGGGACCCGGGCCCCTCCCGCGGGCCGGGCGCCCGGGCTTCCCGCGGGCCCGGGCTCCCGGCCCGCAGGGGCCCGTGACCTCGACTACGCCGGCCGCTGGAGCACCGTCATGCTGCGGTCCGGGAGCCTCAGCCGCTCTCCGGCCGCGACCTTCGGGCCGGTGCCCGGCGGGACGCCGTCCTCCCGGGCGGTGTCGACGACGACCTGCCACTGCCGCCCGTGGTCGACCGGCACCACGAACTCCAGCTCCTTCGGCGAGGCGTTGAACATCAGCAGGAAGGAGTCGTCGCCGATGCGCTCCCCCCGCATGCCCGGTTCGGAGATGGCGTTGCCGTTGAGGAACACGGTCAGCGCCGACGCCCGCGTGGAGTTCCAGTCGCGCTGGGTCATCTCGGCACCCTCGGGCGTGAACCAGGCGATGTCCGAGAGGTCGTCGTGGGTGCCTTCCACCGGACGGCCGTGGAAGAAGCGGCGGCGCCGGAAGACGGGATGGTCCTTGCGCAGCCACACCATCGCCCGCGTGAACTCGAACAGCGCCCGTGCCGGCGCCGGCGTCGGCCCCGTCTCGCCGGCCCGGGCGTCCGCCTCCCCGCCGTCCGCCTCCCCGGCTCTTGCTCCGGTCCCTGCTCCGGCCCCTGCTCCGGTCCCTGCTCCGGTCCCTGCTCCGGCCCCTGCTCCGGTCCCTGCTCCGGTCCCTGCCCCGGTCCCGTCCCCGCGCTCCGCACCGGCCGCGCCCGGCGCACCGCCCGCGCCCTCCGCACCGTCCTCGTCCCCGGGGCCCGGCCAGCGCACCCAGGCCAGTTCGCTGTCCTGGCAGTAGGCGTTGTTGTTGCCGCGCTGGGTACGGGCGAACTCGTCGCCGTGGCTGATCATCGGCACGCCCTGGGACAGCATCAGCGTCGCGATGAAGTTGCGCATCTGCCGGGCGCGCAGCCGCAGCACGTCCGGGTCGTCGGTGTCGCCCTCGGCGCCGCAGTTCCAGGACCGGTTGTGGCTCTCGCCGTCCCGGTTGCCCTCGCCGTTGGCGTCGTTGTGCTTGTGGTCGTAGGCCACCAGGTCGTGCAGGGTGAACCCGTCGTGGCAGGTGACGAAGTTGATGGAGGCCAGTGGCCGGCGCCCGTCGTCCTGGTACAGGTCGGAGGATCCGGTCAGCCGGGAGGCGAACTCGGCGAGTGTGCGCGGCTCGCCCCGCCACAGGTCGCGGACGGTGTCGCGGTACTTGCCGTTCCACTCGGTCCACAGCGGCGGGAAGTTGCCCACCTGGTAGCCGCCCTCGCCGACGTCCCACGGCTCGGCGATCAGCTTCACCTGCGAGACCACCGGGTCCTGCTGCACCAGGTCGAAGAACGACGACAGCCGGTCCACCTCGTGGAACTGCCGTGCCAGCGTGGCGGCCAGATCGAAGCGGAACCCGTCGACATGCATCTCGGTGACCCAGTAGCGCAGCGAGTCCATGATCAGTTGCAGGACGTGCGGGGACCGCATGAGCAGCGAGTTGCCGGTCCCGGTGGTGTCCATGTAGTAGCGCCTGTCGGCGGTGAGCCGGTAGTACGACCGGTTGTCCAGGCCCCGGAAGGACAGGGTCGGGCCGAGGTGGTTGCCCTCGGCGGTGTGGTTGTAGACGACGTCGAGGATGACCTCGATGCCGGCCTCGTGCAGGGCGCGCACCGCCGACTTGAACTCCAGCACCTGCTGCCCGCGGTCGCCCCAGGAGGCGTACGCGTTGTGCGGGGCGAAGAAGCCGATGGTGTTGTAGCCCCAGTAGTTGTTGAGACCCATGTCGACCAGCCGGTGGTCGTTCACGAACTGGTGTACGGGCATCAGCTCCAGGGCCGTCACACCCAGTTCGGTCAGGTGCTCGATGACCGCCGGGTGTGCCAGGGCCGCGTAGGTGCCGCGCAGTTCCTCCGGCAGCCCCGGGTGCCGCATGGTGAGGCCCTTGACGTGGGCCTCGTAGATCACCGTGTGGTGGTACTCGGTCCGCGGCCGCCGGTCGTCGCCCCAGTCGAAGTAGGGGTTGACCACGACGGACGACATGGTGTGCGGGGCCGAGTCCAGGTCGTTGCGCCGTTCGGGTGCGTCGAAGTGGTAGCCGTAGACCTCCTCGCCCCACTGGATCGCACCGCTGACCGCCTTCGCGTACGGGTCGAGCAGCAGCTTCGCCGAGTTGCAGCGCTGCCCTCGCTCCGGGGCGTACGGACCGTGCACCCTGAATCCGTACCGTTGCCCCGGCATCACGCCCGGCAGGTACGCGTGCCGGACGAACGCGTCACTCTCCCGTAGCTCCACCGCCGTCTCCGAGCCGTCGTCGTGCAGCAGACACAGCTCTACTCGGTCCGCGGCCTCCGTGAAGACCGCGAAGTTCGTGCCGGCGCCGTCGTACGTGGCGCCGAGGGGATACGCCTGTCCAGGCCAGACCTGCATGGAACGACTCTTCCAGGTGTGCCGTGCCGGTGGGGTGCCTTGGCTCCGAGTCTCCCCCGAAAGTGAGGGAACCACCCGGGACGGGGCGGACTCCGCCCGGTCCCGGCCCGTTCGGGTCCGTGCCGGGGCCGGAACCGGCGCTGCGACCGGCAGGTCCGCGGCGAGCCGGTGAGCCGTCCCGGCCGCAGCACGGGGGGTGCACAGGCGGGTGGCCGGGGGCGCGGGCCCGCACGCCGGGAGCGCATGCCTCGCGCGTGCGCCGCCCCACGGGTGCCGCGCCCCCGCTCCGGTGCGGCACCCGTACGGCGGCGGGCGGGGACCGGGCGCCCCGGGCGCACCGCCGGGCGCGCCGCGCCGCCGGCGCCGGCGACCGGGACGGCCCGCAGCGGGGCCGGGGGCCGGGCGGCAGCGCCGCGGGGCGCCGCGGGGCGCCGCGGTCCTGTGGAGGCGACGTGGTCCCGCGGGGGGTGCCGCGCCCCTGCGGGGCGGGGCGCGGGGGTGCCGCGCCCGGCGCCCGGCACGCCGCACCATGAATCCGCTCACTCCCGGTGAGCGCCCGTGACGGAACGCCCTGCAGGGGCCGCGCAGTTGGGAAATGACCCGCTCCATCCGGCTGCACCGCGGACCACTCCCGGAGTACGCTTCCTTGATCGTTGGGACGGGGAGAGCTCGGGGGAGCGGAAGGCGGTGCGCGGGTGGGCTCGGGAGGGCTGGAGCTGCCCCCTGGTGACGAGGGTCACGAGGGAGACTCCACTGACGTCCCGCCCGGCACGGTGTCGCTGGCCCGTCCCATGGAGACGGGTGCCATCGGGCCGGAGCTGGAGTGGGACGCCGAGGCCTGGCGCGAGGTGCGTACCCGCGCCCAGCGGGCCGGACGCGCCTACATCTGGCTGAACCTGGTCGAACAGCGGCTGCGCGCGGTCGTCGCCGCCGTGCTCCGCCCCGTCTACGAACCCGTCCACGGCGACGACTGGGTGGTCGCCGCCGCCGGTCCGGCCGGACAGGAGTGGGTGCAGCGCGCGGTCGCCGTCCGCGAGGTCAGCCGCCGCAAGGGCTACCTGCTCGACCCCGCCGACGACAACGTGCTCAGCTTCCTCACCCTGCCCCAGCTGCGCGAGCTGATCGTGCAGCACTGGCCGTGCTTCGAGCCGTACCTGGACGACCGCCGGGACGTCGAACTCGCGCTGGACGAACTGGAGGTGACCCGCAACGTCGTCTCCCGCAACCGCGCCCTGTCCGAGGCGGTCCTCAACCAGGCCGAACGAGCCTCCGCCCGGCTGCTGGAGGCGCTCGGCGCGGGCGGGGACGTGCCCTCCGCGCGCCGGCTGCCCGTGGACGCCGTGGAGGAACTCGTCGGCGACCGGTACGCGGACGTGGTCGCGGTGCACCCCGACCGGGTGCGGCTGCTGCGGCAGTTCCCCGCCGAGGACATCTTCGGCGGCGCGCGCCGCCTGGACGCCGTCGGCATCGGCCTGAACCTGCTGGTGCAGAACTTCTCCGGGCGCCGCCTGGTCCGGCTGGCCGAGGCCGGCTGCCGGGTGCGGCTGCTGTTCCTCAACCCCGCCTCCAGCGCGGTCAAGCGGCGGGAGCGGGAGCTGGGCCTCAAACGGGGCGAACTGGCCCGCGCCGTCGAGATGAACATCCTGCACATGCGCCGGGTGCGGGCCCGGCTGCGCGACCCCGGCGCCTTCGAGATCCAGGTGTACGACGAGACCCCCCGGTTCACCGCCTACCTGGTGGACGGCGACGCCTCCGACGGCATAGCGGTCGTCCAGTCCTATCTGCGCCGGTCGCGGGGGATGGAGGCGCCGGTGCTGGTGCTGCGGGCCGGCGGGCGGCTGGTCAAGGCGGGCCAGGAGCACCACGCGGACGACGCCGGGCTCCTCCCCACCTACCGGGAGGAGTTCGACACGGCCTGGGCCGATGCGCGGCCTGTGTCGTGAAAGATCCGTCGAACGGGGTGCGCCCGCCCCGGACCGCCCCGGACTGTCAGTGGTCCGTGCGAAGGTGGGAACCACCGGGGGAGAGCACCACCAAGGAGGGGGACCGCCCATGGTCTGGCACCGCGAGCTGCTGATCGGCTTCGACCTGGAGACGACCGGCACCGACCCGCGCGAGGCGCGCATCGTCACGGGCGCCGTGACGGAGGTCAGAGGCGGCCGGCTGCTGGGCCGCCGGGAGTGGCTGGCCGACCCCGGCGTGGAGATCCCGCCGGACGCGGTGGCGGTGCACGGCATCACCACCGAGCGCGCGGCGGCCGAGGGCCGCCCCGCCGACCAGGTCGCCGACGCCATCGCCGACGTCCTGACCGGGTACTGGAGCACCGGCGTCCCGGTGGTGGCGTACAACGCCACGTTCGACCTGAGCCTGCTCTCCGCCGAACTGCACCGGCACAACCTGCCGTCCCTGCGTGAGCGCCTCGGCGGCGCGGAGCCCGCACCGGTCGTCGACCCGTACACGGTCGACCGCTGGGCCGACCGCTACCGCCGCGGCAAGCGCAACCTCGAAGCGGTCTGCGCCGAGTACGGAGTACCGCTCGACTCGGCGCACAACGCCTTCGCCGACGCCTTCGCCGCTGCCCGGCTCGCCTGCGCGATAGCCGAACGGCACCCGAAGGTCGCCGCGCTGACCGCTGCGGAGTTGCACCTCCACCAGATCGGCTGGTACGCGGAGTGGGCCGCCGACCTCCAGCGCTTCCTGCGCCGCAAGGGCGACACCGACGCGGTCGTCGACGGCACCTGGCCGGTGCGCGAGCCGGTGAGCGAGACCGTCTGACCCGCTGCGGCCCGGCCCGGGGCACATCCTCGTACCGCCGGACGCCGGACGCCGGACGCCTGGACGCCGGACACCCGGACGCCCGGACGCCCGACGCCCGGGCGGCCGCGGATCACGCCGGGAGCCGTCGACCGGGCGGCCCCGCGCGGGAGGCGGAGAGGGCCGGCACGCCGGACGTCGGCTGCGGTGGGCACGGGTCCGGCGCGGCGGGCACGGGTCCGGCGCGGCGGGCGGGCCGGCGCACCACCGGGCCCCGCTCGGCGCGGGGCGGGGCCGGGGCACGGCCGGGGGCGTGTGCCGGGGCGGTTCAGAACGAGTGCCAGCGCACCGACGCGTCGCCGTCGCGCAGGGAGGCTACCCGGCGCGAGAACTCGGCCAGCGCCTTCGGCCCGTTCGGCGTGTGCTGGGCCACCCAGGCGCAGCTCGCCGTCTCCCGCGCACCCCGCAGCACCGCGCACCCTTCCCAGTCCCGTACGTCCCAGCCGTACGCGTCGGTGAACGCGGCGTAGGACCCGGCCGTGAGGCCGTACCGGTCCCGCGAGAGCGCCATGACCACCAGGTCGTGCTCGCGCAGGTCGGCGGAGAAGGTCTCCAGGTCGACCAGGACCGGACCGTCCGGGACGACCTGCACGTTGCGCGGCAGCGCGTCCCCGTGGATCGGGCCGGGCGGCAGATGCGGGGTGAGCGCGGCCACGGCCTCAGCGAAGGCGTCCCTCCGGGCGCGCAGATACGCGGCGTCCGCCGGGTCGATCGTGTCCCCGGCCAGCCGCAGCCAGCGCTCCACCCCCGACAGCAGATCGCGGCGGGGCAGCGCGAACGAGGGCGCGGGCAGCGCGTGCACCCGACTCAGCAGCGCCGCCAGGTCCTCGGGCCCGGCCGGCCGCACCGGCTCCGGCAGCCGCTGCCACACCGTCACCGGGTGCCCCTCGACCAGCCGCGCCTCGTCCGAGGCCGCCCGGACGGCCGGCACCGAGGCCTCGGCCAGCCACGCCGCCACCCGCAGCTCCCGGCGCGCCCGGTCCAGCAGGGCGGCCTCCCGGCCCACCTTCACCACCAGATCCCCGGCGGCGAACACGGCGTTCTCGCCGAGGGCCAGCAGACGCGCCCGGCCGGGCGCCCCCGGCAGCACCGCCGCCGCGGCCAGTACGTCCCGCGCCCGCGCCTCGTCCATCGGTCCGTCCGCCTTCCCGCCCGGAGAGCCCCGCCCGCCGCCCCGGGGGACCGCCCAGGAGCCCGGGACCGAGTCGCCCGGGGTGCCCGGGGGCCCGCCCAGTCTCCCATCCGCCGCGACCCGGCCCGTGCGCACCCGGCCGCCGCACCCGTGCGCGTGCCCGCCGGATCCGGCGTCAGCGGGCCCCCGGTCCGCGTACGGCGAGATCCCGCCGGCCCCCGGGAGGAGGCCGGCGGGACCCGGACCGCGACCGGACGTCAGCCCCCGGGAACATCAGCTCTCCGGAACGTCAGCCCACCGGAACGCCGGCCCTGCGGGGAAGGACCGCTCCTTCACGGAACGTCAGACCCGCACGGGAGGCCGGACCCGCACGGACCGTCAGACCTTCACGGCCTCGTGCGCGGGGCCGTCCGGCGTCCCGGCCGGCTCCGGCACATCGTCGTGCGAGAGGTCCGGCAGCCGGTTCATCCACCGCGGCCGATACCAGTTGCGCTCGCCGAGCAGGGCCATCACCGCCGGCAGCAGAACCCCGCGGATGACGGTCGCGTCGATGAGCACCGCGGCCGCGAGACCCACGCCCATCTGCTTCATCGACTGCATCGACAAGGTGCCGAAGATCGCGAACACGGCGACCATGATGACGGCGGCGCTGGTGACGACGCCCGCCGTGGTGACGACCCCGTGGGTGATCGCCTCGGTGGTGCTCCGGCCGCGCAGCCGGGCCTCGCGGATCCGCGAGACCACGAACACGTGGTAGTCCATCGACACGCCGAAGAGGATCACGAACAGGAACAGCGGCAGCCAGCTGATGATGGCGCCGACGCCCTCGGCGCCCACCAGCGAGGCGCCCCAGCCGTGCTGGAAGACCGCCACGAGAATGCCGTAGGCGGCGCCCACCGACAGCAGGTTGAGCACGATCGAGGTGATCGCGACGGTCAGCGAGCGGAACGACAGCAGCATCAGCAGGGAGGCGAAGACCACCACGAAGGCGAAGACCGGGACGACCGAGCCGACCAGCTGGTCGTTGAAGTCGCTGGACCCGGCGACCTGTCCGGTGATCGGCGCCTGCACCCCGTCGACCCGGCCCAGGGTCGCCGGCCGCACCTCGTCGCGCAGCGTGTCCAGGCTCTCGCCCGCCTTGTCCAGGTCGGAGCCGCCCACCAGCGGGACGTAGACGAACGCCAGGTTCTGCGCGTCGTGCAGCTCGATCTCGACCGGTCCGCGGGAGGCACCCGAACTGACCGCCCGCGCACGGAAGTCGGCGAGCGCCGCCGTCACCTCCGGCGCGTCGATGTCGTCGGCCTTGACCACGACCTCGGCCGGGTCCGAGCCGCCGGGGAAGGCCTCGTTGACGCGCTGGTAGGTCTGCACGATGGGCAGCGAGTCGCCGAACTCCTGCTCCAGGGTCAGGTTCTGGGTCTTCATGCCGACGGCGGGCGCGGCGACGGCCAGCAGCGCACCGGTCGCCACCGCCACCGACAGCACCGGCCTGGCCAGCACACCCTTCAGCACGGCCGTCCAGAAGCGGCTCTCGCCACCGCCGGACCCGCTGCGCCGCAGGAACGGGATGCGGCCCTTCTCCACCCGCTCACCCAGCAGCGACAGCAGCGCGGGCAGCACGGTGACGGAGCCGATCATGGCGACCGCGACGGCCATCAGCGAGGCCAGGCCCATCGCCTCGAACTCGGCGAGCCCGGTGAACAGCATGCCCGCCATGGCCACGCACACGGTGACGCCGGAGACCACGATGGCCCGGCCGCTGGTGGCGGCGGCGATCCGCAGCGCGGTCTGCGGGTCCCGGCCGGCCGCCCGCTCCTCGCGCTCGCGGCGCAGATAGAACAGGCAGTAGTCGACGCCGACCGCCAGACCGACCAGCAGCATCACGGAGCTCGCGCTGTCCCCCATCGGCTGCACATGGCTCGCCAGCCCCATCAGGCCCATCGTGGCCATGATCGCGGTGACCGCCAGCGCCACCGGCAGCAGTGCGGCCACCAGGGCGCCGAAGGCGATGAGCAGGATGCCGAGCGCCACCGGCACCGCGGAGTACTCCGCCTGCTGGAAGTCGTCGCCGAACGCGTCGTCGAACGTCTTGCGCATGCTGGCGCCGCCGATCTCCTCGATCCGCAGCGACTCGTGCTCCCGCTGGACCTTCTCGACCGCGTTCAGCACCGGCTCCACGCGCTCGCCCGCGGTGTCGGACGCCCCGCGGATGTCGAACTGCACCAGGGCGCTGCGGCCGTCCTCCGAGATCGTCCGCGTGTCGTACGGGGAGCGCACGTCGGTGACCTCGCCGGTGCCCTCGACGGCCTTCATCACGGCGTCCACGGCGGCCCGGAACTCCGCGTCCCCGGCCGAGACCGACCCGTCCTTCGCCTGGACCAGCACGGTCTCGCCGGCCGGCTCCTCGATGCCGGCGTCCTCGATGATCTTCGCGGCGGTGTGCGTCTCGCCCTTCAGCTGGTCGCTGTCCTTGACCTCGACCATGCCGGCCGCCGAGCCGAGCACCATCGCCAGGACGACGAACGCCACCCAGATGCCCACGGCCGCCCATCGATGGCGGGCGCTCCAGCCGCCGGCCCGCGCGGCCAGGCCGCGCACTCTTGTCTCTCCGTTCGCCATGACGGGCTCGCCCCCCTGGTGAGCGGTGGCGGCCCGCTGCCGTCACCTCACGTGTCGAAGGTAAGCGCGGCATAAGCGCCTCTCGTCGTGCTGTCCGGTGAAACCGGGCGGCCCGGTTCATCCGTACGGAGGCCGGAAAGCTCCCCTTCACGGAGGAGGGTGCCCCTTACACCGGTGCGGGCGGTTCGGGGGAGGTGATCAGGGTGCAGACATCCGGTTTGTGATCGGGAAGACCTGTTGAACGCGTCACAGCTGCGTGGAGGTGTTGATCCACGCCGTCCCGTCCGCCAGAGTTTCGCGCAGTCTCCCGAGCCCGCGAGCAGGGGAGACACCGCAACGCGGCCACCGTGCCCGCCCCCACGGGGCACGGCGGCCGCCCAGCGCCCCGGACCCCGGCACGAACCCCGGCACGAACCCCGGTACGACCCCGGCACCGTCTTAGGGTGTGTCCATGACGATGTATGCGGCCCTGCTGCGCGGGATCAACGTGGGCGGCGGCAGAAAAGTCCCGATGGCCGAACTGCGCACCCTCATGGAGGGCCTCGGCCTCGACGGAGTGCGCACCCACCTCCAGAGCGGTCAGGCCGTGTTCTCCACCGGCCGCGGCGACGAGGACGCTCTCGCCGCCGACCTGGCCGCCGCGATCGCCGCGCACTTCGGGTTCGACGTGGACGTCGTCGTGCGCGACCACGCCTACCTGCGGGCCGTCGCCGACGACTGCCCCTTCCCGGCCGCCGGCCTGGAGCCCCGGCAGCTGCACGTCACCTACTTCTCGGGCCCCGTCACCGAGGAGCGGTTCGCCGAACTCGACCGTGCCGCCTACCTCCCCGAGGAGTTCCGCCTGGGCGACCGCGTGCTGTACCTGTACGCGCCGGACGGCCTCGGCCGCTCCCGGCTGGCCGGGGACCTCGCCAAGCCCCGGCTGACCAGAGGCCTGATCGCGACGAGCCGCAACTGGAACACCGTACGGAAACTGGTCGAGCTGACCGCGGAGACCTGACCGGGCCGGGCCGGAGCCGCCGACGGCTCCGGCCCGCCCTGCCGAGGGCCGGCCCCTCAGGCGCTGCGCCGCAGGTCCCCCGGCCCCGGGCGCCCTTCCACGACGTCCCGGGGGGCCCGGCCGTGGTGGGCGAGGACCGCGTCGTGGCGTTCCAGCACCAGCCGCGCGACCTCCGGCGCCGGGCCCAGCACCCGGGCCAGCACGTCCGCCCCGGCCGCGCCCCGGGCGATACGGTCCGGCAGGAAGCCCGGCGCCAGGACGTACGGCGCCACCGCCACCCGGGCACAGCCCCCGTCCCTCAGTTCGCGCACCGCGTCCTCGGTGCGCGGCAGGGACGCGGAGGCGAACGCGGGCCGCACGGCGCACCAGCCGGTGCGCCGCCACTCCCGCGCGATTGCTGCGATCACCGCGCTCGCCTCCGGGTCGGTGGACCCCGCCGAGGCCAGGACGACCCCGGTCGAGGACTTGTCGGCGGGCGTCAGGCCCGCCTCGTACAGGCGGCGTTCCAGGGCCGCCAGCAGCAGCGGCGACGGGCCGAGGACGTCCGCCAGATGGATCCGCAGCCCGCGCGGCGCCTCCCGCAGCACCGCGGGAATGTCCGCCTTGGCGTGGAAGGCGCGGGTCAGCAGCAGCGGCAGGGCCACCACGTCGCGCACCCCCTCCGCCGCGAGCGACTCCAGCAGCCCGTGCACGGACGGGATGTTGAAGTCGAGGAACCCCGTCTCCACGCGCAGCCCGGGGCGCGCCGAGCGCACCCGCTCCACGAGGGCGTGCACGGTCGCGGCGTGCCGCGGGTCGCGGCTGCCGTGGGCGACGACCAGCAGGACCGGCTGACGGGACATGGCGTCTCAGCTCCTCACCAGCAGCCCGCGGCCGCGCAGCACCGCCCGCTCCAGCGGGCTGAAGATCAGCAGGTCGATCGCGATGCCGACGACCAGGATCAGCAGGATCGCGAGGAACACCATCGGCATGGAGCTGGCGTTGCGCCCGTTCTCCAGCAACTGTCCCAGCCCCACTCCCAGTTCCGGCGAGGAGGCGATGATCTCGGCGGCCATCAGGGAGCGCCAGGAGAACGCCCAGCCCTGCTTCAGGCCGGCCAGGTAGCCGGGCAGCGCGGCCGGCATCACGACGTGCCGGGCTCCCCTGAGGCCGGTGGCGCCCATGGTGCGGCCCGCCCGCAGGAACAGCGGCGGCACCTGGTCGATGCCGGACACCAGCCCGTTGGCGACGGAGGGGACCGCGCCGAGCAGGATGACCGCGTACATCATCGAGTTGTCCAGGCCCAGCCACAGCACGGCCGGCGGCACCCAGGCCACCGACGGCAGCGACTGCAGCCCGGACAGGATCGGGCCGATCGCGGCGCGTACGAACTTCACCCGGGCGACCAGCAGCCCCAGCGGGGTGCCGATCGCCAGCGCCAGCAGGAAGCCCAGCAGACCGCGCGAGACGCTGGTCCAGATGTAGCCGAGGAGGGTGCCCTCCAGCCAGGCCCGCTCCACCTCGCCCCACACCTCGCCCGGCGAGGGCAGCTTCGTCGGGTCGTCGACGATCTCCAGCGAGACCAGCGCCTGCCATACGGCCAGCACCAGCACCACCGCCACGAACGGCGGGAGGATCTTGTCGACGAAGGTACGGCGGAACGGGGTCCGCGCGGCGGCAGGGGACTCCAGCGCGTCCAGCCCGGCCTCCAGGCCGTCGAGCCCCGCGGCGTCCCTGCCGGGGGACTCCGCGGCGCCCTGGGCGGGGGAGCCCGCGGCGTCCGGGGCCGGACCGTCCGCGCCGTCCCGGGCGGAGGCGTCCGCGGCGTCCCGGGCGGAGGCGTCCGCGGCGCCGGTCGTCTCAGTGCTTGCCATGGCGGCGGATCTCCCCACGCAGTACTTCGGTGATCTCCAGGGACAGCTCCGCCACCGGAGCGTCCTCGATGCGGCGCGGCTGCGGGATGTCCACCCGCCACTCGCGGGCGATCCGGCCGGGCTTGGACGACAGCAGCACCACGCGCTCGGCCAGCCGTACCGCCTCCCGCACGTTGTGCGTCACGAACAGCACGGACAGGCCCGTCTCGGTCCAGATCCGGGTCAGCTCGTCGTGCAGCACGTCCCGGGTGATGGCGTCGAGCGCGGCGAACGGCTCGTCCATCAGCAGCAGCCGGCTGTCCTGCGCGAGGGCGCGGGCCAGGGCCACGCGCTGGCGCATCCCGCCGGACAGTTCGTGCACCCGCTTGCCGTAGGCGCCCTGGAGCCGGACCAGTTCCAGCAGCTCCTCGGCGCGGCCGCGGCGGGCCGCCTTGGCGACGCCCCGCAGCTTGAGGGCGAGTTCGATGTTCTTGCCCGCGGTCAGCCACGGGAAGAGGGCGTGTTCCTGGAACATCAGCGCGGGCCGCCCGTCGGTGACGATCCGGCCGGCCGACGGCCGGTCGAGGCCCGCCACCAGGTTGAGCAGCGTGGACTTGCCGCAGCCGGAGGCCCCCAGGAGGGTGACGAACTCGCCGGGCGCGACGTCGAGGGTGATGTCGTCGAGGACGAGCTGCGGTCCGGCGGGGCCGGTGAAGGACTTCGAGACGTGCTCGACACGTGCGGCGTACTGGACCGACTGCGCGGCCTCGGCCTGGGCGATCGCGGTGGCCATGGTCGTCACCTCCTGGGGACTGAAGCGGGTCTGCGGGGTTGCTGCGCGCCGGCTACCGGGCGCCGAGTCCGGCGTCGTCGACGGTGTCCGCGCCCGCGGCCCTGAGGACCCGGTTCAGCGGCCTCAGGTCGTAGATGCCGTCCAGCCGGGGGTCCTGGAGCAGGCCCGCCGACACGGCGTGCTCCGCCTGGGTGGTGAGGGTCTTCGCCAGCGGGTCGTCGGTGAACGTGATCGACTCCCACGCAGGGTCGAGGATCTCGGCGGGCAGCTCCTTGCCGGAGTCGGTGCCGAGCTGGGCGTTGGCCGCGGCCTTCGCCTCGCCGGGATGCGCGTTGATCCACGCGTTGGTCTCGACCGACGCGGCCAGCACCGCCTCCACGGCCTGCGGGTGCTCGGTGAGGAACTTCTGCGACACGACGACGTTCGTGATCACGAACTTCCGGTCGGGCCACAGGTCCGCCTCGTCCAGCAGCACCTTCGCGCCCTGGGCGACGAGCCTGGACGCGGTGGGCTCGGGGACCCAGGCGCCGTCGATCGAGCCCGACCGGTAGGCGTCCGGGGTCACCTTGTTGTCGGTGCGGACCACGAGGACGTCGCCCTTGCCGCTCTCCGCGTCGACCGTCCAGCCCTGCCGGGCGATCCAGTCCAGCAGCGCCACGTCCTGGGTGTTGCCCAGCTGCGGGGTCGCGATCCGCTTGCCCCTGACGTCCTGCACGGAGCGGATCCGGTCCGGGTCGACCACCAGCTTCACCCCGCCGGACGCCGAGCCCGACACGATCCGCAGGTTGCCGCCCCTGGCACGGGTGTAGCCGTTGACCGCGGGGGAGGGGCCGATCCAGCCGATGTCGACCGCGCCGGAGTTGAGCGCCTCGATCTCGGACGGCCCGGCGTTGAAGACCTGGTACCTCGCCTCCGTGCCGCCGAGCGCCTTCTGGAAGAAGCCCTGCTGCCTGCCGACCAGCGCGGTCGCGTGGGTCAGGTTGCCGAAGTAGCCGATCCGTACGGAGTCGAGGCCGTCGGTCTTCTCGGCGCCGGCGGCGATCCGCTGGCGCGCCGGGACGGCGTCCTTGGCCTGGGAGCCGTAGCCGCAGGCGGCGAGGGCGAGCAGGGGCAGTGCGGCGGCGACCGCGAGGGTACGGCGGAGGGCGGGACTGGCTGGCACGGGAGGTGTTCCTCTCGCTGGCCCGGCGGTCACGGCCCGTCAGGGCGTGGCCGGGGGGTCGGAAGGTCTTCGTCGGGCAGGGGGGAGGCGGCCGCGCATGCGGTGCGGGCCGGTCAGCGCGCACATCGCGCCACTCCGCCCTGACCTCTTCCGACGTGCGTGCGGGCGGTGCCGTGTCCGCTGCCGCGGACCTCCCCGCCGGATCCGCCGGATGCAGAGGACCGGCCGGACGGGGCGTACGCGGCGGGCCCGTCCGGTCCGGTCGGTCCGGCCGGTCCGGTCGGCGCGGTGCGGCTGTGGGCGGCGTCCATGGTCAGAAGTCCCATCCGTCGTCCTCGGGGTGGTCCTTGACCGGCTCCGGGGAGGCGAAGGACTCGCCGACCATGCCCGCGGTGAGCGTGGTGCCGTCGGCCGGGTCGATCAGGATGAACGAGCCGGTGCGGCGGGAGTCGGCGTAGGAGTCGACGGGCAGCGGCTCCGCGGTGCGGATCTTCACCCGGCCGATGTCGTTGGCGGCGAGCTGCCCGGGGTGCGGGTGCAGGGACAGGTCGTCGAGGGTGAGCCGGGACGGGATGTCCTTCACGACCGCCTTGACCGTGCGGGTGCCGTGCTTGATGAGCACCCGGTGTCCGACGGTGAGCGGCTGGTCGGCGACGTGGCAGACGGTGGCCTCCACGTCCTGGGTGGTCGCGGGCGCGTCCTTGGCCGGCACGATCAGGTCGCCGCGCGAGACGTCGACGTCGTCGGCGAGGCGCAGGGTCACCGACTGGGCGGTCCACGCCACCTCGACCGGCTCGCCGAGCAGGTCGATGCCGGCGATCTTCGTGGTGCGGCCGTACGGCAGCACGGTGACCTCCTCGCCGACCCGGAACGTGCCGGCGGCGATCTGGCCCGCGTAGCCGCGGTAGTCGGGGTGCTCCGCGGTCTGCGGACGGATCACGTACTGCACGGGCAGCCGCGCGTGGCAGTGCGCCAGGTCGTGGCTGACGGGCACGGTCTCCAGGTGCTCCAGGACGGTGGGGCCGCCGTACCAGTCCATGTGGGCGGACGGCTCCACCACGTTGTCGCCCTCCAGCGCCGAGATGGGGATCGCGGTGACCTCGGGGACGCCGAGTTCGGTGGCGTACGCGGTGAACTCCTCGGCGATCTGGGCGAAGACGGGCTCCCGGTAGCCCACCAGGTCCATCTTGTTGACCGCGAGGACGACGTGCGGGACACGCAGCAGCGCCGCGATCGCGGCGTGCCGGCGGGTCTGCTCGACGACGCCGTTGCGAGCGTCCACGAGGATCACCGTCAGCTCGGCGGTGGAGGCGCCGGTGACCATGTTGCGGGTGTACTGCACATGGCCGGGGGTGTCGGCGAGGATGAACCGGCGCCGCGGTGTGGCGAAGTAGCGGTAGGCCACGTCGATGGTGATGCCCTGCTCCCGCTCGGCACGCAGCCCGTCGGTGAGCAGCGCCAGGTCGGGGGCCTCCTGCCCGCGGCTGAGGGAGGCGCGCTCCACCGCCTCCAGCTGGTCCGTGAGGACCGACTTGGAGTCGTGCAGCAGCCGTCCCACCAGGGTGGACTTGCCGTCGTCGACGGAGCCGGCGGTGGCGAACCGCAGCAGGGTGGTGGCCGAGAGCTGCTCGGTCGTGGTGGTGCTCATGGCTAGAAGTACCCCTCGCGCTTGCGGTCTTCCATCGCGGCTTCGGAGAGCTTGTCGTCGGCGCGGGTCGCGCCGCGCTCGGTCAGCCGCGAGGCGGCGATCTCGGTGATCACGGCGTCCAGCGTGGTCGCGTCGGAGTCGACGGCGCCGGTGCAGGACATGTCGCCGACGGTGCGGTAGCGGACCAGCCGCTTCTCCACACTCTCGCCGTCCTTCGGGCCGCCCCAGGCGCCGGCGGTGAGCCACATGCCGCTGCGGCGGAACACCTCGCGCTCGTGTGCGAAGTAGATCTGCGGCAGTTCGATGTCCTCGCGGGCGATGTACTGCCACACGTCCAGCTCGGTCCAGTTGGACAGCGGGAACACCCGCACGTGCTCGCCGGGGGCGTGCCGGCCGTTGTACAGGTTCCACAGCTCGGGGCGCTGGCGGCGCGGGTCCCACTGGGAGAACTCGTCGCGCAGGGAGAACACACGCTCCTTGGCGCGGGCCTTCTCCTCGTCGCGGCGGCCGCCGCCGAAGACCGCGTCGAACCGCTCCGCCTGGATCTTCTCGGTCAGCGGCAGCGTCTGCAGCGGGTTGCGGGTGCCGTCCGGGCGTTCCTTGAGGACGCCGCGGTCGATGTAGTCCTGCACGGACGCCACGTGCAGGCGAAGGCCGTGCCGGGCGACCGCGCGGTCCCGGTAGTCGAGCACCTCGGGGAAGTTGTGCCCGGTGTCGACGTGCAGCAGCGCGAACGGCACCGCGGCCGGGGCGAACGCCTTCAGCGCCAGGTGCAGCATGACGATGGAGTCCTTGCCGCCGGAGAACAGGATCACCGGGTTCTCGAACTCGCCCGCCACCTCGCGGAAGATGTGCACCGCCTCGGACTCCAGGGCGTCCAGGTGGGAGAGGGCGTAGGGGGTGCCGGTGCCCTCGTCGATCGTGGCAGCGGTGGTCATGCCAGGCCCCTTTCACTGAGCAGGGCGTACACCGACGCCGCGGATTCCTGCACGGTCTGGTGCTGCGACTCGATCCGCAGATCGGGCTTCTCGGGCTCTTCGTAGGGGTCGTCCACGCCGGTCAGGCCGGTGAGTTCGCCGGCGGCCTGCCTGGCGTAGAGGCCCTTCACGTCGCGGTCGGAGCACACCTCGACGGGGGTGGCCACGTGGATCTCGACGTACGGGGTGGTCTGCGCGTCGTGCCGCGCGCGTACGGCGTCGCGGCTGTCGGCGTAGGGCGCGATGACCGGGACGAGGGCGAGGACGCCGTTGCGGGCGAGGAGTTCGGCGACGAACCCGATGCGCTGCACGTTGGTGTGGCGGTCCTCGCGGGTGAAGCCGAGGCCGGCGGAGAGGAAGGTGCGGATCTCGTCGCCGTCGAGGACCTCGACACGGCGGCCGTCCTCGCGCAGCCGGGTGGCGAGCGCGTGGGCGATCGTGGTCTTGCCGGCGCTCGGCAGACCCGTGAGCCAGACGGTGGCTCCGGTCGTCACGTGATTCTCCAGGGGGTCATGGGGGGTGTGGGGGGCCGGGGGGACCCGGTGGCCCCGGGGGACCTGAGGGGCCTGAGGGGGCTCGACGGTGGTCCCGGCGGGTCCGGGCGCGGTCATCCGTGCAGTCCGCACTCGGTCTTGGCGCGGCCCGCCCAGCGGCCGGCGCGGGCGTCCTCGCCCGCCCCGACCCGGCGGGTGCAGGGGGCGCAGCCGATGGAGGGGTAGCCGTCCGCCAGCAGCGGGTTGGTCAGCACCCCGTGCTCGGCGACGTAGGCGTCGACGTCGTCCTGCGTCCAGCGGGCGATCGGCGAGACCTTCACCTTCTGCCGCCGGCCGTCCCAGCCGACGACCGGGGTGCCGGCCCGGGTGGGCGACTCCTCGCGGCGCAGGCCCGTGGCCCACGCCAGGTAGCCGGCCAGGCCCTCCTCCAGCGGCCGCACCTTGCGCAGCAGGCAGCACAGGTCCGGGTCGCGCTCGTGCAGCCGCGGACCGTACTGCGCGTCCTGCTCGGCCACCGACTGCCGCGGCGTGAGCGTGAGCACCCGCACGTCCATCACGGCCCCGACCGCGTCCCGGGTGCCGATGGTCTCCTCGAAGTGGTAGCCGGTGTCGAGGAACACCACGTCCACCCCGGGCATCACCCGCGACGCCAGATGCGCCACCACCGCGTCCTCCATCGAGGACGTCACACAGAACCGCTCCCCGAAGGTGTCCGCCGCCCACCGCAGGATCTCCGGCGCGGAGGCGTCCTCCAGCTCCCGGCCCGCCCGCTCGGCCAGCGCCTTCAGCTCGTCTGCGGCGAGTTCGTGCCGAGGTGCCGTCATGATGCTTCCCCTCCGGTCGGGTTCGGCGTGAGTCCGCGGGCGAGCAGGCCCAGGAACTTCAGCTGGAAGGCGCGGTTGCAGGCTCCGCATTCCCAGGCGCCGTGGCCCTGTTCGCCGGGGCGCAGGTCCTCGTCGCCGCAGTAGGGGCAGTAGAAGGGGGCGGCACGTCCGCTCATGACAGGGCCTCCTCGGAGGCGCGGGCGGCCCAGGCGGCGAACCGCTCGCCGTCCGCGCGGTCGGCCTGGAACCGCTTGAGCACCCGCTCGACGTAGTCGGGCAGTTCCTCGGAGGTGACCTTCAGGCCGCGCACCTTGCGGCCGAAGCCGGCCTGCAGGCCGAGCGCGCCGCCGAGGTGCACCTGGAAGCCCTCGACCTGCCGGCCCTGGTCGTCGAGGACCAGCTGGCCCTTGAGGCCGATGTCGGCGACCTGGATGCGGGCGCAGGCGTTGGGGCAGCCGTTGATGTTGATGGTGACCGGTTCGTCGAAGTCCGGGATGCGCCGCTCCAGTTCGTCGATGAGCGAGGCGCCGCGGGCCTTGGTCTCGACGATGGCGAGCTTGCAGTACTCGATGCCGGTGCAGGCCATGGTGCCGCGCCGGAACACCGAGGGCCGGGCGGTGAGG
Organism: Streptomyces sp. B8-7; assembly: GCF_058833805.1. Taxonomy (NCBI): domain Bacteria; kingdom Bacillati; phylum Actinomycetota; class Actinomycetes; order Kitasatosporales; family Streptomycetaceae; genus Streptomyces; species Streptomyces sp. B8-7. The sequence goes on from NZ_JBYRRL010000002.1 coordinate 389,659, forward strand.
TCGAGCGCCTCCAGTGCCTCGACGAGCGAGTCGACCCGGGTCTCCTCGACGTCCAGGACGATCATCTTCTGCTCGACCGTGGTGCGGACCCGGCCGGAGCCGTGGGCCTCCGCCAGGTCGGCGATCTTGGTGAGGGTGGTGCCGTCGACGCGGCCGACGCGCGGGGCGAAGCCGACGTAGAAGCGGCCGTCCTTCTGCCGGTGCACACCCACGTGGTCGCGCCAGCGGGCGACCGGCTGGTCGGGGGCGGGCCCGTCGGTGAGCCGGCGCCCGAGGTACTCGTCCTCCAGCACCCGGCGGAACCTCTCCGCGCCCCAGTCGGCGACGAGGAACTTCAGCCGGGCCCGGGTGCGCAGGCGCCGGTAGCCGTAGTCGCGGAAGATCGAGATGACGCCCTCGTAGACGTCCGGCACCTCGGCCAGCGGCACCCAGGCACCGAGCCGGACGCCGATCTTGGGATTGGTGGAGAGACCGCCGCCGACCCACACGTCGAAGCCCGGACCGTGCTCGGGGTGCTCCACGCCCACGAACGCGATGTCGTTGATCTCGTGCGCCACGTCCAGCAGCGGCGAGCCGGAGATCGCCGACTTGAACTTCCGCGGCAGGTTGGAGAAGGCCTTGTCGCCGACGATCCGGCGCTGGATCTCCTCGATGGCCGGGGTGCCGTCGATGATCTCGTCCTCGGCGATGCCCGCGACCGGGGAGCCGAGGACCACGCGGGGGGTGTCACCGCAGGCCTCGGTGGTGGACAGGCCGACGGCCTCCAGGCGGTTCCAGATCTCGGGCACGTCCTCGATCCGGATCCAGTGGTACTGGACGTTCTGCCGGTCGGTGAGGTCGGCGGTGCCCCGCGCGAACTCCTGCGAGATCTCCCCGATCACCCGGAGCTGTCCGGTGGTGAGCCGGCCGCCGTCGATGCGGACGCGCAGCATGAAGTACCGGTCCTCCAGCTCCTCGGGCTCCAGGACCGCCGTCCTGCCGCCGTCGATGCCGGGCTTGCGCTGGGTGTACAGGCCCCACCAGCGCATCCGGCCGCGCAGGTCGTTCGGGTCGATCGAGTCGAAACCGCGCTTGGCGTAGATCGTCTCAATGCGTGTCCGCACATTGAGACCGTCGTCGTCCTTCTTGAGCTGCTCGTTGCCGTTGAGCGGGGTGTGGTGTCCCGCGGCCCACTGCCCCTCACCGCGGTGACGGCTCACCTTGCGGCGGGAGGTCGCGGCGGCGGGGTTCTGCGGGGTGGCGGCCATGGTGGATACGTCCTTCGGGACCGGTGGAGGGGAGCGGGCGCGCGGCACCGCCGGGGCGAGAAGGTGGTCGAGTGCCTGGCAGAGGGCTCTGACCTGCGCAGACATATGCTCACCGGCATGCGTGCGCGTCGTCGCGCGAAGGGGGTGAGCGGGCGGGTGGAGAAGGCCGGACGCCGGGGCGCCGGTGCTGTCAGCCCGCGGGACAGATGGCGCTGGACATGCGGCCGAGGTCGACGTGTCGCCGACTCACCAAGGCAATTCCAGTTCCAGGCATGGCGGAAGCGTGTCACGGCGTTCTGGACACAGTCCAGCTTCGTCCAAAATGTGGACACCCTTGTCCCGGAATGCGGGACAAGGGTGTCGTCGGTCACATCGCGGACAGGCGGGTCCGCCGGTGCGGGTCAGGAGGCGTGGGCGCCGGGCCAGGGGCCGGGCGTGGCCTGCACGCGCTCCTCCTCGACCCTGGTGTCGAACAGCTTGAACCCCCGGCGCAGGTAGTTGTCCATCGCGAACTCGCCGTCCTTGCTGCAGGTGTGCAGCCACACCCGCTTCGTCGGGGTCCGCCGGGGCCAGCGCTCGGCCAGGTCCCAGGCGCGGGCGGTGCCGTACGACAGCAGGTGGCCGCCGATGCGCCGGCCGCGGAACGCCGGGATCAGTCCGAAGTACTCGATCTCCACGACCCCCTCGTCGTGCGCCGAGAGCTCCACGTAGCCGGCCGGGGTGCCCTGCTCGTAGGCCACCCAGGTCTCGGTGCCCGGCCGCTGGAGGTGCTCCTGCCAGCGCGCGTACGTCCAGCCGAGCCGGTCGGTCCACAGGATGTCGCCGCCGACGGACGCGTACAGGAACCGGCTGAACTCCGGCGAGGGCACCGCGGCGCGCACGATGCGCACGTCCCCCTCCGGCGCGGCGGCCGGCAGGAGGTCGGTGGGCGCGGTCTGCTCCAGGGACCAGGTGGTCACGGCGATGTGAGTCATGCCCGTCAGGGAATCATCCCGTCCGAAGATCTGTCGATCGGGTCCGGGATGCGGGCGTCGGCGCGGCCCCCTGCGGTCTGGTGCGGTCTGGTGCGGCGTGGTGCCGCCCGGTGCAGCTCGGTGCTGCCCGGTACCGTCCGGTGGCGGGGGCCGGGCGGGGGCCGGGCGGGGGCCGGGCGGGGGCCGGGCGGGAGTGCGGGCCCGGGGCCGCGTGGGGTCGCGGGGCGGTGCGCCCGCGTGTCCCGCGGGGGTGCTTCGGTGCGCGTGCGGCGGCCGGGCGGGCAGCGGTCCGGTCCGGTCCGGTCCGGTTCAGTCTGGTCCAGTCCGGTTCAGTCTGGTCCGGAAACGGTGCGCCTGAGCTGCGGCTTCGACGCGACGGCCGTGCGGGCGGGGGTCCGGTGTTCGTCCGGGGCTCCTGCCCCGGGTTCCGTGTGGGCGCGGGCGTCCGCCGCTACGGCCCCCAGCCGAGCGCCCGGTCGATCTCCCGCAGCGGCAGCGCGAACAGCACGCGCCCCGACTGGGCCCACACCTCGCCGGTGCGTTCCGCGTAGGACAGGGACGGCGTCGAGGTGCTCCAGCAGTGCGGGGTGCGGTCGGGACCGCAGCCGACGACGCGCGCGCCCTCGGTGTCCTGGCGCCACAGCGAACCGGGTCCGTCGTCGCCCGCCCGGCTGACGTACCAGCCCGAGCGGTACGACAGCACGCCGCGCACGTCGTCGGCCTCGGTGCGGAACGCCTCGCGGGGGGCCGCGACCCCGTCGGAGTCCGTGGCGAGCAGGCCGTGCCGTGCCGGGTCGGTGCTGAAGGAGTAGCGCCACAGCCGGGTGCCCGCCGTGCCCGCCCGCTGGTCCCGCGAGCCCGCCCCGTCGTCCGTCCGCTCGGCCGCGACCAGGCTGTCCGGAGCCGTGCTGCGGTCCAGGGAGAGGGCGGCCAGCCGGGGGCCGCCGGGGCTGAACCGGTAGGCGCCCACGGCGGGCAGCACGTAGGGCAGGCCGTGCGCCGACCAGCCCTCCCGCACCCGCCCGACCTCGGGTCCGTTCATCGTGGCGCGCAGCAGGCGCCGCAGGTCGTAGACGTACAGCGCGTCCTCCGCGGTGACCAGCAGCTTGTCCTGGTACCAGACCATGCCGGAGAGGTCGGAGGCGAGCGGCCGGTAGTCGCGGCCCGCGCGGACGGGGACGACCAGCAGGGCCGAGGCGTAGGCGGGCCGGGTCGCGGCCGCGGCGTCGACGAAGGAGACCCGGGCGAGGCGGCGGCCGTCGGACGCGCCCGCCAGGACCACCCGGTGGGCTCCCCAGGCCCCGTCGTCGTCCGCGTCCGCGGAGGTGGTGACCGCTCCCGCCCGCCAGCCGCGTGCGTCGTCGTCCGTCCAGCAGTGGGCGCGGGTGGCGGCCGGGGCGAGGGGCAGGGCCGCGCGGGCGGCGTCGCCGCACTCGGCGGCCGGGCGCAGGGCGCGCCGGGCGGTGGAGAGCAGGGTGCCGACGGACACCGGGCGGCCCATCCGGTGCGTCAGCCGGTCCAGGGCGCGGGCGGGGACGAGGTCCTCGGCCAGGGGTGCGATCCCGTCGGCGGCGAGCGGCCTCAGTGCGCCCGGGTCGTCGTCGACGGTGGCCTGGGAGGCGGAGATCATGGTGGCGGCCGCGGTGAGCGCGAGCGCCGTCCCGGTGAGGAACGCGCGCAGCGCTCTGCCCCGTCTGCGTCGGCGATGTCTGCCGCGATGCTTCATGAGCTCCCTCTCCAGGCCGGCCCGAGCCGGGCCAACTGCTCCTGCCGGCTGGCGCGTTGCTCAAGAAGCGTTCGAGACGGCCTGAGCCGATGCTACGTCAGCCCGGTGCGCCGGGGGACGCGGACCCGGCAATTCGGCGGACGCAACCACCGGATTCCGTGACACCGGCACCGGGCCGCCCACGCGGTCGGGCGGCCCGCCCCGGTCGGTCTTCACGCCGTCGTGGCCCCGGCCGTCCACGCGTCGTCCACGCGTCGGTCGCGCGTCGGTCGCGCGTCGGTCGCGCGTCGGTCGTGGGTCGGTCGTGGGTCGGGCCGGGCGTGCGTGGCGGCGGTCGCTCGGTGGTCCGGTCGTCCCGGCGGGGCCGCTCACCCGCCCGGTCGCTTCACCCGCCGGGCGGCCCTCGCGGTCGGGCGGCCTGTCCCGGTCGGTCTTCACGCCGTCGCGGTCCCGGCCGTCCATGCGTCGTCCACGCGTCGGTCGCGCGTCGGTCGTGGGTCGGTCGTGGGTCGGGCCGGGCGTGCGGGGCGGCGGCGGTGGCAGCGGTCGCTCGGCGGTCCGGTCGTCCCGGCGTGGCCGCTCACCCGCCCGGTCGCTTCACCCGCCGGGCGGCCCTCGCGGTCGGGCGGCCTGTCCCGGTCGGTCTTCACGCCGTCGTGGCCCCGGCCGTCCATGCGTCGTCCACGCGTCGGTCGCGCGTCGGTCGTGGGTCGGTCGTGGGTCGGGCCGGGCGTGCGTGGCGGCGGCGGTGGCAGCGGTCGCTCGGCGGTCCGGTCGTCCCGGCGGGGCCGCTCACCCGCCCGGTCGCTGCGGCGTGGTGGGCCGTCCCGGCCTGGCCGGTCGTCCCCGCCGGGCCGGTCACGCCTCGGGCCGGGCCCGTGCGACGATCGACGCCAGGTCCAGTGTGTGCGGCAGCGTCCCGAAGGCCGCGCCCCCGTCGCCGCCCAGCCGGGCCGCGCAGAACGCATCCGCCACCGCGGGCGGCGCGTACCGCACCAGCAGCGCCCCCTGCAGCACCAGCGCCAGCCGCTCCGCCAGCCGGCGCGCCCGCGCCTCCACGCCCTCCAGGTCGGCCAGCTCCGTCAGCAGCCCCTTGATCGCCGCGTCCAGCCGGTGGTCGGCCCCGCGCGCCCGGCCGACCTCCCGCAGATACGCGTCCAGCGCGGCCGGCTCGCGGCGCAGCGCCCGCAGCACGTCCAGGGCCTGCACGTTCCCCGCGCCCTCCCATACGGAGTTCAGCGGCGACTCGCGCACCAGCCGTGGCAGTCCCGACTCCTCGACGTAGCCGTTCCCGCCCAGGCACTCCGCGGCCTCCACCACGAGCGGCGGGCAGCGCTTGGTCACCCAGTACTTCGCCGCCGGCACCGCCAGCCGCAGCAGCGCCCGCTCCTGTTCCCCGCCGTCGTCGTACGCCGCCGCGAGCCGCAGCGCCAGGGTCGTCGCCGCCTCCGACTCCAGCGCCAGATCGGCCAGCACGTTCCGCATCAGCGGCTGGTCGGCCAGCCGTGCGCCGAAGGCCTCCCGGTACGCGCAGTGGTGCACGGCCTGCGCCACCGCCTGCCGCATCAGGCCCGCCGACCCCAGGACGCAGTCCAGCCGGGTCGCCGCCACCATGTCGATGATGGTCCGCACCCCGCGGCCCTCGGCGCCCACCCGGCGCGCCCACGTGCCGTCGAACTCGACCTCCGCCGACGCGTTGGACCGGTTGCCCAGCTTGTCCTTCAGCCGCTGCAGCAGGAACGTGTTCCGTGTGCCGTCCTCCAGCACCCGCGGCACCAGGAAGCAGGTCGGACCGGCCGGTTCCGTCCCCGACCCGGTCCGCGCGAGCACCAGGAAGCCGTCCGACATCGGCGCCGAGCAGAACCACTTGTGCCCGGTCAGCTCGTACGCGCCGGCCTCCGCGAGCGGCCGCGCCACCGTCCGGTTCGCCCGTACGTCGCTGCCACCCTGCTTCTCCGTCATGCCCATGCCGAACAGGGCGCCCGCCTTCAGCCGGGCCGGCCGCAGCTCGCGGTCGTAGACCGGCGAGGTCAGCAGCGGCTCCCACTCGGCGGCCAGCGCCGGATCCGTGCGCAGCGCCGGGACGGCCGCGTGCGTCATCGACAGCGGGCACAGGTTGCCCGCCTCGACCTGCGTCCACACCACGAACGCCGCGGCCCGCCGCACATGCCCGCCCGGCCGCGTCCACGCCGAGGTCAACCCCGCCGACACCCCCTTGCCGAGCAGCCGGTGCCAGGCCGGATGGAAGTCGACCTCGTCGATCCGGTGGCCGTACCGGTCGTGCGTGCGCAGCCGCGGCGGGCTGCCGTCGGCCTGCGCCCCCCACTCCTGCACCTGTGCCGACCCCGACGAACGCCCGAGCACCCCCAGCTCCTCCAGCGCCGGTCTCAGCAGCTCCGGAGCCAGATGCCGCTCCACCGCGGCGGTCAGGACCCGGTCGGCGGCGAAGACGTCGTAGCCGGTGAGCGGCGGGGGCTGATTGGTCACGGTGTGGGTGCTGCGCGCCATGCCCGGAACCTACCCCGGGCCGCCCGCCCGCTCACGGCCGGGACACGGGCCGCCTCCCACCAGGGTGAGGGCACGCCGGTCCGGCGGATACCGTTGGCTCGTGCAGCCAGCAAGAGACATCCCCGAGAGGCGGCCGGCCGGCCGCCTCCACCGCGCGCGTGCCCTCTACCGGAACGTGTCCAAGCGCCGCACCGCCTGGCTGCTGCTGAAGGACACCGTCAACTCGTGCATCGAGTACCGCATCCTCGGTCTCGCCGCCGAGGCCGCGTTCTTCACCCTGCTGTCCGTGCCGCCCCTGCTGCTGAGCCTGATCGGCATGCTCGGCTACGTCGACGGCTGGACCGGCACCGACACCATCACCAGCCTGGAGACCAACCTCCTGGAGGCGTCCCGCACCGTCCTGTCCGACCAGGGCGTGCAGCAGATCGCACGGCCCGTGCTGGACGACGTCATGCAGGGCGGCCGGCCCGACATCATCTCCATCGGTTTCCTGTTCTCCCTGTGGTCCGGCTCGCGTGCCGTCAACGTCTTCATCGACACCATCACCGTCATGTACGGCCTCGACGGCGTCCGCGGCATCGTCAAGACCCGGCTGCTCGCCTTCCTGCTGTTCATCGTGGCCCTGCTCATCGGCTCCGTCGCCCTGCCGCTGATGGTGGCCGGCCCCGATGCCGTCCTGCGGGTCCTGCCCTGGTCCACGACCGTCGTCCAGGTGCTCTACTGGCCCGTCGTCATCGTGCTGTCCATCGCCTTCCTGACCACGCTGTACCACGTGTCCGTGCCGGTGCGCTCCCCGTGGATCGAGGACGTCCCCGGCGCGCTCGTCGCCCTCGGCATGTGGGTCCTCGGCAGCTTCCTGCTGCGCATCTACCTCACCAACACCGTCGAGGGCGCCACCATCTACGGCTCCCTCGCCGCGGCCGTCGCCGTCCTGCTGTGGATCGGCGTGTCCGCCTTCGCCGTCCTCGCCGGCGCCGCGGTCAACGCCGCCATCGACCGCGTCTGGCCCGCCGCCGCCACCGCCGCCGCCCGCGAGGCCAACGAGCGGCTCCGGCAGCAGCAGGTCGCCGAGTACGTCGCCCGCTCCGCCGCCCACTGCGACGACAACGACCCCGACGACCCGGACATGCCGTCGGAGTTCCCCGAACGCTGGTCCCGCTTCCTGCCGCCGGAGGACGTGACCTCCCGGCTGCGCACCCAGGCCAGAACCCCTGGCCGGGCGGGCGCCGGGGCGGACCAGCAGCCCGAGAAGTGACACGCGCCCCGCGCCGCCCGGCCGCGGGACGCCCGGTGCCGTGGCCCGGAACGCCCGCCGGGCACCCACAGCCCGGCGGGCAGGCCGGGGCGGGTGTCCCGTCCGGGGGCCGCCGTCCCGAGCCGTCGTCCCGTCCGGCGACCGCCGTCCTGTCCGGCGACCGCCGTCCTGTCCGGCGACCGTCGTCCTGTCCGGCGACCGTCGTTCGCCGGCTGCTGTCCGCTGGTGGCTGGTGGCTGGTGGCCGTTCGCCGACTGCTGTCCCGCTGGTTGCCGACGGCCGTTCGCAAACGGCTGGTGTCCGCTGGTCTCCGGTGGCCGTTCGCCACGGCTGGCGTCCGCTGGTCGCCGGTGGCCGTTCGCCGGCTGGCGTCGCTGGTCGCCGGTGGCCGACCGGCAGGGACGTGGCCGGACGGCCCGGTGGCCGGGTGGCCGGGTGGCCCGGGGCGTGGGCCGGGGGCCGGGGGCCGGGGGCACCGTGTCCCCGCCCCGTACGGGCCGGCCGCGGCGGAGCAGGCCGGAGTCAGGGGCCCGCAGCGGGCCTCCCGGGCACGGCGCGCGCCCGCGGCGGCCGGTGGCCGCGCACGGGACCAGGAGACGGAGAAGCGGCACGGTGCCGCGTCCGCGGCGGGCCGGTACGCCTCCGAGTGCCCGGGACCGTCACCGTGCGGCCCACCGGTGTCCCGCCCGGCGGGCCGGGCTCAGACCTTCCAGGCCCCCGCCGCCTCCCGCACGAACTCCGCGAAGTCGCGCGGTGCGCGGCCCAGCACCTCCTGGACGCCGTCCGAGAGATGGGCGTTGTGCCCGTCGAGCAGCGTCTCGAACAGCTCGACCAGGAAGTCGGCCTCAGCGGCCGGCACCCCGAACCCGGTGAGCATGTCGCCGAAGTCCCTGGCCGGCACCGGCCGGTAGGGCAGCTCCCGGCCCGCCGCCGCGGACACCTCCGCCATCGCCTCCCCGAACGACAGCAGCCTCGGACCGGACACCTCGATCTCGCGCCCCGCGTACCGCTCCCCGTCCAGCAGCGTGGCCACCACCACCTCCGCGATGTCCTGCGCGTCGATGAACGGCTCCCGCACGTCACCGCCTGGGAACACCAGCTCACCACCCGCCCGGATGCCGTCCGCGAGCAGACCCTCGCTGAAGTTCTGCATGAACCAGGCCGCCCGCACCACCGTCCACCGCGCACCCGAGGCCCGGACCGCCTCCTCCGTCGCCAGCGCCTGCTCCTCACCGCGCGCCGACAGCAGCACCAGCCGCCGTACGCCCAGCCGCACCGCCTCCCGGGCCAGTGCGCCCACCTCCCGTGTCGCCTGCGGCGCGCCCACGTCGGCGGGGTGCATCAGATAGGCGGCGTCCGCGCCGCTCAGCGTCCGCTCCCACGTGGCCGGGTCGCTCCAGTCGAAGCCGTGCGCCCGGGACGCCGGCCGGACCGCCAGCCCCGCCGCGCGCGCCGTCTCGGCCACACGGCTCCCGGTACGCCCCGAGACGCCCGTCACCACCACCGTCGTCATCTGCGTGTTCTCCGTCCTCGTGTTCTCCGTCCGCGTGTCTTCCGTCTGCGTGCTCTGGCTCTGCGTGCTCTGGCTCTGCGCGTTCTGCGACCGCGTGTTCTGCGTCATGCCTCAAGTCAACGGCCCGGCCGGGCCGGGGCACATCGCTGAACGGCTCGGGTCCATACGCGCGCGTCTACGCTGACCCCATGACCGCTGTGCCCCACCCGCCCGTGCCCCCGGGCTCGGATCCTCTCGCCGACCTGCTGGACGGGCCGCGGGCCCGCGGCGCCTTCATGATCCGGGCCTGCTTCGACCCGCCCTGGAGCGTGCGCGTGGAGGACCGGGCCCCGCTCACCGTGATGCTCGTGGTGCGCGGTGACGCCTGGGTCCTCCCGGACTCCGCCGAACGCGTCCGGCTGCGGGCCGGTGACCTCGCCATCGTCCGCGGCCCCGACTCCTACACCTGCGCCGACGACCCCGGCACCGCACCCCAGGCCCTCGTCCTGCCGGCCGGCGAGTGCAGCTACCCCGACGGGCGGCCCCTCAACGGCTCCATGGACCTCGGCGTACGGACCTGGGGCGACACCCTGGACGGGGAGACCGTCGTCCTGATCGGCACCTACCTGTGGCCCGGCGAGGTCAGCGGCCGGCTGCTGGACGCCCTGCCGCCGCTGCTCACCCTCACCTCCGACACCTGGCAGTGCCCCCTGACGCCGCTGCTCATGACGGAGATCGTCCGCGACGAACCCGGCCAGGAGGTCGTCCTGGACCGGCTCCTGGACCTGCTGGTGATCGCCGCGCTGCGGGCCTGGTTCTCCCGTCCCCAGGCCCACACCCCCGGCTGGTACCGCGCCCTGGCCGATCCCGTCGTCGGGCGCGCCCTCCGGCTCGTCCACGACGACCCCGCCCACCCCTGGACGGTCGCCTCCCTCGCCGCGAAGTCGGGCGTCTCCCGGGCGGCGCTGGCCCGCCGGTTCGCCGAACTGGTCGGCGAGCCGCCCATGAGCTACCTCACCCGGTGGCGGATGGCCCTCGCCGCGGACGCCCTCCGCGACACCGACGACACCCTCGAAGCCATCGCCCGCCGTACCGGCTACGGCAGCGCCTTCGCCCTCTCCGGCGCCTTCAAACGCGTCTACGGCATAAGCCCCCAGGACCACCGCCGCCGCACTCCGGTGCGTCCACCGAACCCCGCCGCGACCTGAAACGGAGGTCCGAGCTCGGTATTGCGCCACGCATGTGGCAGCTCCCAGGGCGTGCATGCACCACAGTGCACTACAGGCCGGCCCGCCGGGAGATCCGCCGCGACCGCACGCCGCTGCGTGGGAACCGCACCCGATGGGTCAACCGCCTTCACGCCGCCCAGCGCCGGACCGTGAACGCCAGGCCACCGACACCCTCAGCGTCGCACCCCACGGCCCGGAGGGCGGCGAGCCGACGCACGACGACGCCCCTCCCCTCTGCGGCACATCGTCCCCTGATGCTGCCGTCGACCAGGCCGTCAGGCGTCGACGTAGCGGCGCCGTCAGGCCCGGTGGCCGGTGCTGGCGCCCCTTCTGGCCTCGTCGGTCATGGCCGGATATATCGGGCGACTGTGTACGCAGTGGGGCCCGTAAGCCCTGTCTCTGTGCCGTCGTTCATGTCCAGGACCTCGAAGCCGACGCCCTCCGCGTAGCGTTCCAGTTCGCGGGGGAACAGGACACGTCTGCGGATCTCGTCTCGGGCCTCGTCGCCCGAGGGGAGCGCCCAGTGTCGGTGCATGGTGTTGATCTGGGTCCGCAGACCAGGCGGGGCGGGGCCGTACGCGGCCCCGCCCCGCCGCACGACACCGCAGCGCGGCTTCGACGGCCGGGACGCCGGTGATCAGGTCCCCGGTGAGCAGCTCGTCCACGTTCACCGTTTCCCCCCTTACGGTCTTCAGTGGACTGCGCGGCGGATGCTGCGGAGTTGGACCCGTCTGGCTGCCGGACCCTTGCGAAGAAGGCAGCCGGGCGGGGTGCCCACCGCTTCCGGCGGCAGGCCCCCTCAGCGTCAACTACTGCCGTCACAGCGCCCTAAGGCCCGCCAAGGCATACCTAATTACGCTTTTGATTTGCTGTCGCTACCGAGGCAGCCGAGAGAGCATCTGCGCGAGCTCGTCAGGGAACTCTGACAAATGCGGCTCGGCACAGTACCTCACGGTGCAGGCGGCAGAGAGCAACTCCATCTCCGAGTAATCTCCGCTTGACAGCATTCTTGCAGACATTCCCAAAGGAACCATGAAGTCCGACTGGGCGCCGTCCGATAGCGAATCGAGGAGATCGGAATCCTCTGAGAGGGCGAACTCCACGATTGATTTGAGGGCACCCTTCAGTTCGGAGATATCCACATTTCTGGAAATCTCTATCATGTCTTCGTATTCGGCGAAACCGAAGCGATTCACTCGGAGGTGCTGCCTACTCACATCATTTCCCTCAGTAGCTGATTCCCTGGTGATCCAGCCTGGGTTGACAGACCAGTGAACATGGGCTGGCGGGGGTGCCGTGGGCGCCACCTGGCGGAGAGTTCAATCCTCTCACCTTCACCACTTCGAACGTCCCTCCTCTGAGTCCAGCGGCACCCTCGGCGGCCTCAGCCTGAATGAGACACATCGTCTCTGCGCATCCCGCATGGTAACGGCCACCTTCCGGCGCGAACCGCCGAACAAGGGAGTCCACTTCCCCACCAGGACTTGGACTCAGATCATGACCTGAATGACCGAAATAGGTTCGCCCTGATGGAGAGGTGTATTTCGCCGCAAAGAACGGACCGTCTACCTTGTTGAACCCCGGGCGCAGACTGTCTGCGTACTCCGCCAACGATGTGTTGCAGTTGTGAACGAGGACCGGCGTCGCCCCCGCGAGCACATAGTACGTATGTGAGCCGGAGACGGTGAGGTTGTGGACGGTGGAGTGTGCTGCCGTCCAGCGCTTGACTGCCGTGACTTGTACGTGCGTGCCGGCGCTGGTCCGCAGCAGCTGTCCCACCGTGAGGTCGGTGGCGTCGATCCACTCGCCCAGTTCGGCTACCCAGAAGGGATGGCCGTCAGTGGCGGTGACGGATGCGGTCTTGTCGCCGTGCCGGCCGTCGATGTCGACCGTTACCTCGACCAGGTGCTTGACGCCCACTCCCTTGATCACCGCGGTGACGGTCTGGGTGAACGTCTCGCCCGTTTCGGGGTCGGTGGCCAGAACCCGGTCGCCCAGCGCCACGTCCTTGATTCTCTTGACGCTTCCGTCGGCCAACAGGACGAGTGTGCCCGGAGTGAAGCTGTTTCCCGGTGAGCGGACCGTGCAGGCAGCGGCTTCTTCGAGGCGGCGGGTCTCCTTCCCGGCCTTGCGCCAGTCCTTGAAGGTGTCGAGGAGCTCGACGGTGAGGTTCTTGACGCGCTTGGCCAGAGCCCGAGCCTTGTCCCACTTGTTCCAGTACTTGCGAACGAGCTTGGTGAGTGGCCCGCCGCCGAGGAAGGCCGAGGCGACGTTGAGCACCGTCTCACCGCACGCTCCGAGATTGCCCGTCGTGAAGCAGTCGAGGGCATCCTTGATGCCCAGCTCCTCCATGACGATGTCCGCCAGTTCGAGGGCGATCTTCTTGGCGCGCTGCTGGGCGTCGTTCTGCCGGCCTCGTGACTGCTCGGCCCGGTACTCGGCGTCCGAGAAGGTGTGATCGGTCGCCGCGACCCTTCCGGTGCCGTCGGCCTTCTTGGTCATGGGCCCGGGCTTCGTGGGAGACGGGCCGCAGGCATTCCAGCCGCCCTGGCACTCGGCCAGACGCAGGCCGGACGCGTCGTGGAAGCTGATGGGATTGTTGTTGGCGTAGGCGTAGCCGTTGATCTGCTGAGGGTCGGTGTGGTCGATGATCGGGTCGGCCGACAGGAAACGGCCGGTATCGGCGTCGTATTCGCGTGCGCCGAGTGTGGTCAGACCGGTCGACTCCTGGATGGTGCCGCCCACGAAGCCCTTGTCGTTGACCCAGCCTGCGGGGGACGAGGTCGCCTCGTCGCGGGCGACACCGAACGGGCCGGTCCGGCGACGGGTGGTCTCGCCGGTCTTGGGGTCGACTGCCAGCTGGGCCGTGCCGTGGTGGTCGGACGCGAGGAACTTGACGCCGTCCGCGTCGCGCATGGCGACGGTCGTGCCCGCGAACGTGTAGTAGCGCGTGGCGGTGACCTTGGCGGTGGACTTGTCCAGCCGGAGTTCCATACCCGGCAGGTAGAACGTCTTCTCCTTCGGGGTGTTCCTGAGGACGCGCTCACCGCCGGCGTCGTACCGGTAGGTGGTGACGGCTCCGTCGGCGTTGGTGACCTTGGTCAGTCTGCCCTGCCGGTCCCAGTCGAAGTGCTGTGTGTCGCCGTACAGGACCCGGGTGCCGGTGTTCCCTGACGTGTCGTACGAGTAGGTGTTCTTGGAGGTCACCTCCGGTGTCGACTGGGTCGCCTCGGTCTTCTCGGTGACCGAGGCGACCGTGTGCGGTCCGGAGTCGCTGCCGTCGGGGCCGGCACCCGTGCCGTAGGCGTAGGTCCGGGTGGTGGTCCCCGCGCCGTTCACACCGTGCCGCACCTCGTCGGTGCGGTTGCCGATGGCGTCGTAGCCGAACTCGGTCCAGAACGGGGCCACACCGCCGACCGTCGAGGATGACGCACCGGAGGTGCAGGCGGCGTCCGTGCTGCCTGTGCCCTTCGCGCCGTCCGGGGTCCGGGAGGATGTCCAGGCCGACGTGAGGCGGCGCAGACCGTCGTAGGTGAAGCACTGGACGTCCCGGGTGCCGCCTGACGGGGTGTCGGCGATGGACCGGATGTTGCCGATGGCGTCGTAGGTGTAGTCGGCGTCGTAGGCGGTACTCGCCGCGCCCTCCACCGTGACCTTGGAGTTCGTCAGACGGTCCGTGCCGGCCTCGAACGAGTTGGTGATCCAGGTCTTCTTCGAGGTGGAGTCACCTGTGAACAGCTCCAGCTGCTCCAGGTTCGAGGTGGGCGAGTAACTCACGTTCGTGACGTACCGCAGCCCTCCGAGGGACGAGTGCAGTGCGACGGGCCGCTGCAGGTCGTCGTAGGTGTAGGCGAGCGCCTCGGCGGACAGCCCGCCGGCCGCGGGGATCCCCTGGCCCTGCACGCTGCCGTCGGCGTTGTACTGAGTGGTGAACTCGTACGTGCCGCCCAGTTCCGGCTCCACCGCCTTGTTCAGCGTGTACCGGGTTGACGTGGGCTGGTAGTCGTTGTCGGGGTCGAGGGCGGGATAGGTCACCGCGGAGTGGACGGTGCCGCTCTTGTACGTGTAGACGCCGTAGACGGTGCCCTTGGCGAGGGTGTCGTACTTGGTGAAGGACAGGCGGCTGCCTGTGTCCGCCTCTCCGTCCCAGGTGGCGACGGTCCGCCCCAGTGCGTCATACGTCGTCGAGGTCTTGTTGCCGTTGACGGTGACGGACGTGACGCGGTCCAGCGCGTCGTAGGCGTACTCCGTGGTACCCGTGTCGGGGTCGATCGCCTGGTGCCGCCGGCCCAGCTGGTCGTACGTGTACGTCCAGGAGTTGCCCTTGGTGTCGGTGACCTTCTTCAGCTGCCCAGCGGGAGTGTAGGCGTAGGCCGTGGTGACCGTCCCACCGCCGGTGGGGTATTGGAACTGCGTGACCATCCGGTCGCGCGCGTCCGTGACCGCGGTGGTCCTGGTTCCGCCCGCGGGCGGGGTGGTCGTGACCCGGTCTCCGTCGTGGGCGTAGGTGGTGCGGAACTTCTCGGTGCCCTGGACGTTGAGGATCGAGGCGGTGACGCGGCCTGCGCCGTCGTACTGCGTCACCGTCTGGGCGTGGAGGTCGGCCTCCACCGGCGTGAAGAGCGCCGAGGAGGGAGCCCCGGCCGCGTAGTAGGTGTCGTTGACGGTGACGACGCGGCCGGATCCGTCGTAGAGCGTGTCGGCGACCATGCGGCCACCGCCGGCGCCCTCCGTCTGCTTCTGGCGTGGTCGCAGAAAGCCGTCGTACAGCGTCCATTCGCTGCCGTAGGAGGTACGGTCCTTCTCGATCTTCTCGGTGTGGACGGCGGTGATGCCACTGGTGCCGCGCACGACGTAGCCGTACTTCATCGACGGCGTGAGACCGATGCGGTCGGGAAGCCAGACCGAGGTGAGGCGGCCCAGGGCGTCGTAGGCGAGTTCGGTGCGCTTGCCGTTGGCGTCGACCTTCGCGACGGGGTGTCCCCGGTCGGGGGCGTACTCCGTGGTGGTGGTCCATCCAACGGCGTTCGTGGTGGTCGACTTCGCGGCGAGGCCGTAGCTGTCGGTGTACGTGGTGGAAGACGCATGCGTGGTGGAAGAGGCGAGCGTCTCGGCGTCTTCGACCACCAGGGGGCGGCCGAACGCGTCGTAGGTCGTCTCGGCCGTCGTCTGGTGTGCAGGCGTCGAACCGTCGTGCGAGGCCAGCCGCTTGGTCCTGGTCACGTCGCCCTTGGCCGGGGCCGCGCCCAGAACCGACGAACCGTCGTAGTAGGTCAGGTCATCCGAGATCACCTGACTCGCCCGGTCCGGTGCGGTGCCGCAGCCGACGGCTACCTTCTCCACCCGCGACACGTAGCTGTACATGTGCAGGGCGGCGTTGTCGGCGTACTCGGTGCGGGTGCAGGTGTCGTCGGGCACCCCCACCTCGCCGAGTGATCCTGGTGAGTTTCTTCCGGGTCCAGAAGGTCGGCGAGTTCTGGCCCGGGCACTTGGTGTCGGCCTGGCAGTTCTGGTCCCAGGGGACATCGGGCCAGTCCGCGGCCGTGGAATCGGAAAGATCACCGGGCTGGCAACTGGTCAGGGAGCCCAGGCAGCGCTCCGCCGTGGTGAGCACGACACGGGCCGCCGGCCGGGTCGAGTAGACCTTGTCGGCGCGCTGTCCGTAGTCGATCCGCTTGAGGTAGCCACCGCGGACGTGGGGCTTGCCGTTCTCGGTGGTCTTCAGCCCCTGGGTGTAGTGGTTGGTCTCCGTGCCGTACCAGTACGACATGACGTTGCCGTGCGGATCGACCACATGGTCGAGGTTCCACCGCCAGGCCTGCACGCAGCGGGCGTCTGCCAGCGTGACGTCGTAGCAGGGCTCACCGGCGTCGTCGCCGTAGACGGGCACGGTCGCCAGCTGCTCGCCGGCCGGTCCGACCGGTCCCGCGGCTCCGAGTGCTCCGACCGGTGCGGGCGGCACCCGGCCGGTGGCGCGGCCGGCGTGGCCTCAGGCCGCCGGCATCACCAGCAGTGCCTCGGCGCCGGCCCGCTCACCGGTCCGGTCGCTGGGCAGCCCCTGCAGGCGGCCCCCCACGACCATGGCCGTCGACCCGCCCCCGTCCAGATTGAGGGCGTCCACCGCGCCCAGGCTCCGCATCACCGCGGCCGTCTCGGCGATCGTCAGGCCGATGCTGTGGTCGGGCTTCCGGCCGTCGGCCGTCACCAGGACGATCCGCCCGTCCGCGGTCACGCCCGCCGCCGTGCGTGGTGCGCGCTGCAGGAACCAGCTGTTGTACGGGAGCGCCCGGTCCTCCCCGTCGATGTCCTCCGGGCTCCATCCGTCCCGCACGTCGTCGACCGCCTCCGCGCCGTCCCGCAGCAGCAGCGGACCGCCGTTGACCACGGACGTCGTCGACGTGAGCGGCAGCCGCACGTCCGCCTCCGTGTCGAGCAGCTCCGTGCTCAGCGTCAGCACGGCACCGGTTCCGGCGTGCGTGCGCAGCCACTCCGCCCCGGTGCCCGTCCCCTGCAGCACGGTGCCCTCCACGGGGACCGCGCCGCCCCGGCCGTCCTGGACCGCGGTCACCCGGCCCTCGCCGTCGAGTGTGACCTGATACCCGGAGCCCCGCGGCGCGCTCGCTCCGAACGCCGACGTGATCGCGACCACCTCGTTGCCGTTGCCGCACGTGTAGTCGTGAGCCGGGTGACGGAACGGCGTCGCGTCTCCCACGCCACCGCAGTTCACCACCAGGCCCGCCTGCCGGTTCAGGCCCGTCACCTCACGGCTCGCACCGCCCGCCGCGGTCACCCTGATCCTCGTTCCGACCCGCCGCACGGCCGCGCCCCGGCCGGACCCGTCCGGCAGCACGAGCGCCGGCCGGCCGTTCACGGCCTCCGAGACCACCACACCGCCGATCACGGCGACCCCGGCGGGATCGCCGTCCGTCCCCGCCAGCCAGGGACCCGGCGTCGTCCGCTCCCCGGCCTGCACGAAGAACCCGCCGTTCACGGCGGCCAGCGCACCCGCCCGCCGGGCCGTCGTGCTCGTCCGCTCCCGCACCGGCACGATCCCGCCCGCCAGCTCCGACCGCACACTCCCGTGGAACCGCGCGGGGTCCACCACCAGGACGTTCACCACCCACGGCCCGGTGGTGGCCCGGCCGTCCTCGCTGGTGTGCTCCACCGTCCCGGTCAGCCCCCGCGCGGCCATCGCGCGCTTCACCCGGTCGGCCTCGGCCCGGTCCTGGTACCGGCCCACCCGCACCAGCCGGCCCAGCGGGCCGTCACCGCCGTCCAGGGGGTCCGGCCCGGCGGTCTCGTCCCGGTACGGCGTGTAGCCCGCCGCACGGACCTTGCGTTCCAGTGCAGCCACTTCCCGCTCGGTCGTCCCCAGGCCGACCGTGACCGTCCAGACGTCGTCCGCCGACGCCTCTCCGCGGCGGATCGACACATGGGTCACGCCCTCGGCTATCTCCCGCGCGAGGCGCGATTCGGCCAGCGTGCCCACCCCCAGCGGCAGCCCCTCGGCGTCCGACGCCTCGCTCCGTTCCTCCGCCGAGGGCAGCAGGGCCACCCCCGTGGCTATCGACGCGGCCGCCACGGCGGCGGCCAGGACCTGCCCCGTTCCACCGCCGAGGGTTCTTCGCTTCTTCATCCGGCGGTTGCCTTTCGATCATGGTTCTGGGCCGCGACCGTGCAGGATATGTCCTGCCGCTTTCCGGCCGCCCACCGGCCTTCGCGCACCGGCCCCGCCCCGGTACGTCGCCCTGTGGCCAGATGCTCCGGCGTGCGGTGTGATGCTCTGATGTGAATGCTGCTGTCATGAGGCATCGGCGTGGTGAAGGGCTGGTGGGCACATGACGTCGGACCGGACGCACCCCGTGGTCGGCACACCCTGCGGCGCCGTACGCGGCCGCTACGAGGACGGCATCGCCGTGTTCCGCGGCATCCCCTACGCCGCACCGCCCTTCGGTGCCCGGCGCTTCCGGCCTCCCGAGCCGCCCGAGCCCTGGACCGGCGTGCGGGACGCCCTCTCCTTCGGTCCGACCGCGCCGAAGCCGGCCTACTCCGACGCCTTCGCCCAGTACCTCGCCGACCCCGCCGTCCCCGGCGACGGCTGCCTCAACCTCAACGTCTGGACGCCCGAGCCCGGGCCCGGCGCCCGGCTGCCCGTGCTCGTCTGGCTGCACGGCGGCGCCCTCACCAGGGGCTCCTCAGCGGTCCCCGTGTACGACGGGCACGCCTTCGCCCGCGACGGGGTCGTGCTGGTGTCGGTGAACTACCGGCTCGGCGTCGAGGGCTACGGCCTCTTCCCCGACGCACCCGCCAACCCCGGCCTCCGCGACCAGCTGGCCGCACTGCGCTGGGTGCACTCCTGCATCGGCGCGTTCGGCGGCGACCCCGGCCGGGTGACGCTCGCCGGCCAGTCCGCCGGTGCGATCAGCACCGGGGCGCTGATCGCCGCCCCGCAGGCGCAGGGGCTGGTCCGGCGCGCCGTGCTGCAGAGCGGGCCGCCCGAGGCCGCCGACCGCGACAAGGTGCGGCGCATGGTGCGGCGCATGGCCGCCCGGCTGAAGGTGCCCGCCACCGCGGAGGCCTTCGCCGCCGTCGACCGCGACGTCCTGCTGCGCACCCAGAGCGACGTCGGACGGCTCAGCAGCCCCGTCCTGGGCGGGCCCGCGTTCGGCATCGTCATCGACGGGGACCTCGTCCCCCGGGACCCGCTCGACGCGCTCGTCGACGGGTCCGCCGCGGCCGGCGCCGAACTGCTGCTCGGCTGGACCCGCGACGAGTACCGGCTCTGGCTCGCGCCGGGTGGCCTGCTGGAGCGCGTCGACCGGCTCGGGGCGGTCGCCCTCGCCGGAGCGCGGGCCCGCTGCCGGTGCGGGCCCGACGTCCCACGCGGCTACCGGGCCCTCCACCCGGAGGCCGGGACCGCCGAGATCGTCGGGCAGATGGTCACCGACCACCTCCTGCGGGTGCCGCTCCAGCGGCTCGCCGAGGCCCGGCCCGGGTCCGCCTACGTCTACGAGTTCGCCTGGCCGTCCCGGCTGCCGCGGCTGGGCGCCTGCCATGCGCTCGAACTCGGGTTCGTCTTCGACACCGGGCAGGTGCCCGAGGCGGTGAAGCTCGCGGGCGAGGGGGCGCCGGGGGAGCTGGCCCGGTCCATGCACCGGGCGTGGGTGCGGTTCGTGACGTACGGCGATCCCGGATGGCGGGCGTGGGACGCCTCGCACCCCGTGCGCGTCTTCGGCGAGGAGGCGCCCGGTGCGGACGAGGGGCGCGCGGTACTGGTACCGGCCCATACGGTGACCGGACTGCGAGACGGTGAGCTCGCTCTGTGGAACGGGGCGGGGAGCGGGACCGGCGCGGGCGCGGATGCGGATGCCGGTGAGGGGGAGCCGGCCGAGGAGGAGGACGTCCTGCTGCGAGGGGCCGAGCTGCGGTCGGTGGTCAGACGGCTGCGGAGGTCTGCCTCGGTGCGGAGGCACTGAGCGCTCCGCCGGAAGCACGGTGGTCCGACGACGGCCGGCCGTGGCGCCGTCGTGGCCGCTCGCGCGGTTCCCCACTCCCACGGTGGCCGGTGCCGGCGGGCCGCTCGGGACGGTGCGGGGTTGCGCGCCGCGCCGCTGTGACGGGTGGTGCCGGTGGACTGCCCGGCGCGGTGGGGTTGCGCCGCTGTGCCGGCGGTTGGGCGGGGCCGTGCCGGCGGGTGTCCGTCCTCGGGTCGGCGGTGGGGCGGGTGGGGTGGTGCGGGGGGTTTCGGCCGGATGCCGGGGGCGGGCGTCCCCGGCGTGCCGCCCGATCGCCGTTCTACCGCCGTTCGCCGCACTCCGGCCGGGGCAGCGCTTCGGCCAGGGCGCTGATCTCGCGGGGGCCCACCCGGCAGCAGCCTCCGATGAGGCGGGCGCCCGCCCGGTGCCAGGTGAGGGCGTTGGCGGGGGTGAACGTCGGGGGGCCGGCCCAGGTGCGGGCGGCCGGGTCCCAGGCCTCGCCGCTGTTGGGGTAGGCCACCGCGGGTTTGCCCGTGACACGGACCGCCGTGGCCAGTGCGGCGGGAGCGTCCTCGGGGGCGGAGCAGTTGACGCCCACGGCGATGACGTCGTCGCTGTCGGCCGCCAGGGCGAAGGCCTCCTCCAGGGGCTGGCCCGCACGGGTGCGGTGGCCCAGGACGGCGTACGACAGCCAGGCGGGGACGCCCAGGCCGCGGATCACCCGGAGCAGGGCCCTGGCCTCGTCGGTGTCGGGGACGGTCTCCAGGGCCAGCGCGTCGGGGGCCGCCTCCGTCAGCGTCTCGATCCGCGGCCGGTGGAAGCGCTCCAGCTCCGTCACGCTCAGTCCGTAGCGGCCCCGGTACTCGGAGCCGTCCGCGAGCATCGCGCCGTACGGGCCGACCGACGCCGCCACCCACAGCGGGCGCGTGACGCCCCGCGCCCTGGCCCGGTCCGTCGCCTCGCGGGCCCGCTCCACGCTCGACCTGAGGAGTTCCGCGGCCCGCCCCCGGGCGATGCCGCGCCGCGCGAAGCCCTCGTACGTCGCCTGGTAACTGGCGGTGATCGCCACGCTCGCGCCTGCCGTGAAGTAGGCCAGATGCGCTTCGGTGAGCGCCTCCGGCCGTTCCGAGAGCAGCCGGGCGGACCACAGTTCGTCGCTCAGGTCGTGGCCCGCGGACTCGAGCTGGTTGGACAGGCCCCCGTCGAGCACGACCGTCCCGGTCGCGAGGGCGCAGGCGAGCGGAGGTGCGGCCGTCATGGTTCGACAGTAGTCCGGCCCGCGCCCCCGGTGCCGTCCGCGACCGCCCCGGCCGCCGGCCCACCCCGCCGTCCACGCGTCCCGCCGCGGCTTCGGGGCGCCCGGTCAGCTCTCGCGGGGCCAGTTCTCCAGGGCCACGTGCAGCGCCTCCACGGCCCGGTCCCACGACCGGCGTACGTCGCGCGGGGCCCCGAAGCCGCCTGCGGCCTCCAGAGCGCAGTAGCCGTGGAAGGTGCTGCGCAGCAGGCGCACCGCGTCGGTCAGGTCGGGTTCGGTCAGGCCGTACGCCCGGAGCGCGCCGTGGGTGAGGTCTGCGGTGCGCCGCGGGACGGGGGAGGCGGAGACCGGGTCCTGGCCGACGCGGATCTGCGTCGCCGCGTAGCGGCCCGGGTGGGCCAGGGCGTACTCGCGGTAGGCGCCCGCGAACGCCACCAGCGCCGCCTTTCCCGCCCGGCCCGCCACGGCGTCGGCGATCCGGCCGGTCAGTTCCGCCCCCCGCGAACAGGGCCAGCCGGGTGCGCAGGTCCCGCAGGCCGCGCACATGCGCGTACAGGCTGGCGTCCCTGACCCCGAAGCGGCGGGCCAGCGCCGACAGGGTGACGTTCTCGAAGCCCGCCTCGTCGGCGAGTTCGGCGGCTGCGGCGACGAGCCGCTCCGCGGTGACACCGGCGCGCGGCGCCGCCATGAGGCCTCCTCCGGCCGGGACACGGGACGTGAGACACGGGACGTGAGACACGGGACACGGGACACCGGCGGGGTGGTGAGCCACCGGGCCCGGAGATCCGGACCAATCGGTCCGGCACAGCCTGGGCGCTCCGCCGGAAGGGCCGCGACAGGGAGCCGGCCGACCGCGGCGCCGCTCCGCGGGGCGGCGCCGCGACGCGCCCCGGCCGCCCCCGTCGCACGCCCGACGGTCACCGGGGCACCCTCGCCCCTCCCCCTGGCCCCGCCCCCTCGTCCCTCCTCCTGGCCCCGCCCCTGGCCCCGCCCCCTCGTCCCTCCTCCTGGCCCCGCCCCTGGCCCCGCCCCCTCGTCCCTCCTCCTTCGCTCCGCCCCTTCGCTCCGCCCCTTCGCTCCGCCCCTTCGCTCCGCCCCTTCGCTCCGCCCCTTCGCTCCGCCCCGCGGGAGCGTCGCCTGCGTCACATCCGCGCCGGTCCGGGCCGCCTTGCCCGGACCCGGCTGCACGGACGTCGGTGAAGGGGCATACCGTGAGGAGTCGCACGACTGAACCGGGAGGAGACACGGCATGGGCAGCCGCACCGCGCTCGTCGAGGATCTGATGGAGCGCTTCCCGCACGTGCCGCGGGAGGCCGTGTTCAAGGAGGACCTGCTCCGCGGAGGTGTGGCCTTCGACGCGTCCGCGCTCAGCGACAACGAGAGCGGCGAGGTGAAGCCGAAGTCGTACTTCATCTTCTCCTTCGACCACGGCACCCTGCCCGAACTGGGCGAGGCCGCGCTGCGACGGCCGCCCGAGGAGATCATCCTCACCGGCGGCCCCTACGACCTGCGCCGCACCGTGGTCTCCGTACGGGTGAACCCCGCCTCGCCGTACCGGGTCGCCGCCGACGAGGAGGGCCTGCTGGGCCTGTACCTCGACGGCAGGCGGATCGCCGACGTCGGTGTGCCGCCCATGCCCGAGTACTACCGGCACACCCTCTCCAACGGGAAGTCGGTCATGGAGGTCGCCCCCACCATCCAGTGGGGCTACCTGATCTACCTGACCGTGTTCCGGGTCTGCCAGTACTTCGGCGCCAAGGAGGAGTGCCAGTACTGCGACATCAACCACAACTGGCGCCAGCACAAGGCCGCCGGCCGGCCCTACACCGGTGTGAAGGACGTGGAGGAGGTGCTGGAGGCACTGGAGATCATCGACCGGTACGACACGGCCCGGGCCTCCACCGCCTACACCCTGACCGGCGGCGCCATCACCAGGACCGTCGGCGGCCGCGACGAGGCCGACTTCTACGGCCGTTACGCCAAGGCCATCGAGGAGCGCTTCCCCGGCCGCTGGATCGGCAAGGTCGTGGCCCAGGCCCTGCCGCGCGACGACGTGCAGCGCTTCAAGGACTACGGCGTGCAGATCTACCACCCCAACTACGAGGTGTGGGACCGCCGTCTGTTCGAGCTGTACTGCCCCGGCAAGGAGCGCTACGTCGGCCGTGACGAATGGCACCGGCGCATCCTGGACTCCGCCGAGGTGTTCGGGGCGCGCAACGTCATCCCCAACTTCGTGGCGGGCGTGGAGATGGCCGAGCCGTTCGGGTTCACCACGGTGGATGAGGCCATCGCGTCGACCACCGAGGGCCTGCGCTTCTTCATGTCGCACGGCATCACGCCCCGCTTCACCACCTGGTGCCCCGAACCCACCACCCCGCTCGGCAAGGCCAACCCGCAGGGCGCGCTGCTGGAGTACCACATCCGCCTGCTGGAGGCCTACCGCGCCACCATGGACGACTTCGGCCTGACCTCCCCGCCCGGCTACGGCCCGCCCGGCCCCGGCCGCGCCGTGTTCTCCGTCAGCTCCTTCATGGACAGCCTCCCCGAACGGGAGACCGCCGAGGAGGCCCCGCAGCAGGCTTCCGCGGTCTGACCCGGCCGGACCCGCACCCCCGGCGGACGGGCCCCGACTCCCGCGGAGTCGGGGCCCGTCCTGTCCGGCCGGTCCGCTTGTCAGCCGCGTCGGCGGCGTGAAAGGGTCGGAACCACCGCGAGGCACCCCACAACTCTCCTGTACCTCGGGCGAGTTGACCTCGCTCGTGGACGCAGGAGAACCATGCCCGACCCGTCGGCCCTCCGGAACGCCGCCGAGGCGGCCCTCTTCACCGAGTACCGGGACACCGTCCTGTGCTACGCCCGCCTGTGCGCCCGCGACCCGGCGTCCGCCGAGGAGCTCACCCGCGAGGCACTCGGCCGCGGCCTGCGCGAGATCCGGGCCCGGCCGCCCGGTCCCGCGTCCCGCCCCTCCCGCCCGGCCCGCCGTGTGCCCCGGCTGCCCGCCCGTCCGCTGCTGCTGACCGCCGTCCGCACGACCGCCGCCGCGTGGGAGGCGGGCGGCCGCGGCCACCGGCTCGACCCCGGGCTGCGGGCCTGGCTGCGCTCCGCACCGGCCGCCCGCCACACCGGACCGCCGTTACTGCGGCCCCTCGCCCTGCGCGCCCTGCGCGACATGCAGGAGGCCGACGCCGACCTGCTGTGGCTGACCGACGTCGAGTGCCTGCCGGCGGCCGTCGTGGCCCGCCGACTGCGCCTGGACCCCGCCGCGCTCGCCGAGGAACTCACCGAGGTGCGAGGCCTGTTCCGCGACCGCTGCCGTCGCGCCCACCTCGACCGGCCCATGGACGGCGAGTGCCGCTCCTACGCCCGGCTCCTCGACGCGGTCCACCGCGGTCCCGCCGCCGAGTCCCCCGCGGGCCTCACCGCCCATCTCGACCGCTGTACCCCGTGTGCCGAGGCCGCGGCCTGTCTGCGCCCGCACGGTGCCGCGCTGCCCGCCGCGCTCGCCGACGGCGTCATCGGCTGGGGCGGAGCCGCCTATCTGGCGCTCCGCCGCCACGCGGCCGAGGCACCGCCCGGACCGGCGCACCCGGACGGCGGCGGGCCCGAAGCGGCCGAGGCCGGCCGGGCGCGCGTCCTGCGGGGCGGCCTCGTCGTCGCAGCCGTCCTGGTGTCGCTGCTGGCGCTGGCCGTGACCCTGGTGCCGCGCCACGGCTCCGGCGGCCGGGACGGCCCGGCGCACGGTGAGGCCGCCGCCCGGCGGCCGGTCGCCGACGCGAGCACCCGACGGGGCGCCCCGATCCCGCCGTCCGGGCGTACGCGCCCCACCGCCCCCTCCACCCCGCAGGCCCCGCACGCGGCGTCCACCGCTCCCACCGCGCCCGGTGGGGCCGCCGCGGCGGCCCGGGACAGGGCCGCCTCACCGGGCGCAGCACCCTCCGCCGGCGTACCGCTGCCGTCGCGGCCCGCCGCGTCGACGACCCGTGCCGCGCCCGCCCCGCCCGCCGTGCGCGTCCCGGGACCGGGGCGCACCACCGGCTCGGCCGCCCCCGCGACCGGCGGGCCGCCGTCCTGCCGGGTCGCCTACCGCCCGGCCGGCGAGTGGCCCGGCGGCTTCCAGGCCACGGTCACCGTCACCACCGGCGGCGCACTCGACGACTGGACGCTGACCTGGGCCTTCCGGGACGGCCAGCGGGTCACCCGGGCCTGGGGCGCACGGCTCACCCAGCACGGCGCCCGGGTCACCGCCCGTGCCCCCGACCACCACCGGGCCGTGCCCGCCCCGGGCACCCTCTCCTTCGGCTTCCTCGGCTCCTGGAGCGGCCGGAACACCCCGCCCCACGGGTTCGCGCTCGACGGGCGGGCGTGCGCGGACCGCTGAGAAGAACCCCCTGACCGCCTCCCGTCCCGCGCGCTGCGCGCGCGGCGACGGCGGCTGCGCCGTCGTGACCGTCAGATGGCGGTGACGACCAACGCGGCCCGGTCGTCGAGGGAGGCATCACCTGCGAACGTGGTGACCGCAGCGGTGACGGACTCGACGAGGGCGGCGGCGGTGGGCGTCGTGATCCGGTCGGCGACGAGCGCGTCGGCCAAGCGGTCCTCGCCGAAGAACTCGCCCTCGGCGGAACGCGCCTCGGTGATGCCGTCGGTGACCAGGACCAGGCTGTCGCCGGGACGCAGGTCGATGTCGCACGGGCAGAAGCCCGGGTCGGGACGGATGCCCAGCAGCAGGCCGGGTTGCGTGAGCTCCTCGACCGTGCCGCCGACCCGGCGCACCAGGGGCGGTACGTGGCCTGCTCGAATCAGGTTGAGCGCGAGGTGGGACGAGGAGCGCCGCAGTTCGCCGTAGACGAGTGAGACGAAGCGGTCCTCTTCGGCGGTGCCTGCCGTCAACGCGTCGTTGATGGCGGCGACCACCGCCACCGGGTCGTGCAGCAGGCGGGCGGCGGCGCGTGCGGTGTGGCGGACCATTCCGGTGGTGGTGGCCGCCAGCGCGCCGCGCCCCGACACATCGCCGATCATGAACGCCCAGCGGTCGCCGGACAGCGCGAAGACGTCGTAGAAGTCGCCGCCGACGTCGAGTCCTTCACCGGCCGGATGGTACGAGGCGGCCAGGGTCGCGCCGGGAATCCTGGGCAACTCGGGAGGCAGCAGGCCTGCCTGCAGATCGTGGGCCAGCCGGACGCGGTCGGTGAACTGGTGGGCGTTGTCGGCACTCGAGGCGGCCCGGCGGGCGAGTTCCTGGGCCAGGGCGATCGTGTGGCCGTCCAGCGTGAGGGAGGTGGCCAGGAGCGTCAGCGTGCCGAAGGTACGGCCCCGGGTGGCCAGCGGCACGCACACGTAACCCGTGACCCCGAGCTGTGCGCAGGGGCTGCCCGTGCGGGCCGTCTCGATGGTGCCGGAGGCCAGTACGCGGGCGACGGCGGCGTCCACGTCGTCGCACAGCGCGGGGGAGGAGAGAAGCCGTTCTCCGTCCCGTGTCGAGGCGGCGACGGCGATGCGGCGGGTCCGGCCGTGCTCGGCCACATGGACGGCACACAGCGGCGCCAGGGCCGGAACGGTCAGCCTGGCCAGGCACTGCAGGCTCTCCGCATAGTGTGTCTCGCCCGTGATCGTGGTGCTTGCTTCCAGCAGGAAGGCCAGATCCTCACGGACGGCCCTCTCCCGCTCCTGGGCGGCGCGCCGCGCTTCCACGGCACGGTGGCGCTCGATGGCCAGCGCGGCTATGCGCGCGAACACCACGCTGAGCGTCACGTCCCTGTCTGCGGGTGCCTTGGGGGTGCGGTGGTACATCGCGAAGGTGCCCAGCAGCCTGCCGTCCGTGTCCTGGATCGGCGTGGACCAGCACGCCGCGACATCGGCCTGCAGCGCCAGGTCTCGGTAGTCCTTCCACAGGGGGTCGGTGGCGATGTCCGTGACGATCACGGGTTCGTTCCGGAAGGCGGCCGTGCCGCACGAGCCGACGCCCTCGCCGATGGGTGTCCCGTCGATCGCCTCGTTGTAGAAGTCGGGCAGGCGCGGGGCGGTGCCGTGCCGCAGGCGCTGTCCGTCGGGATCGACGAGCAGCACCGAGACGATCATGTCCGGGGAGAGCTCCTCGATCGCCGTGGCCATGCCGTCGAGGATCTCGGTGAGAGGGGCGTCACGTGCGATCTGCTCCAGCAGCACGCGCTGCTCCGAGGCCAGGAGACGCGCGTCGTGGTGCGCGGTGGTCTCGACCGCGATCACCACGACCCCGTCGATCCGGCCGGCCTCGTCCCAGCGGGGCTCGTAGGTGAAGTCGAAGAAGCGCTCCCGCTGCCTGCCCGGCTCTCCCAGCATCAGCCGCCCGTCCCGGGCCCGGTAGGCGACGCCGGAGCGGTAGACCTCGTCGAGCCGGGCGAGGACGCCCTGCGGAACCAGTTCCGGAATCACCTCTCCGACCGGCTCGCCGATCCGCCCGCGGTCGCACCCCATGGCCTCGAAGAACGCCGAGTTCGCGACTTCCAGCAGGTGTTTCGGGCCGCTGAGCGCAGCGAAGATCACCGGGGCCTCCCCGAAGAGGTCCGCGTACTCCTCGCTCCGCCGGTCGATGGGGACGGAGCCGGCCATGGCCGGGCTGTGGGGATCGAAGTAGGTAGACATGACAGGCCGCCCTCTCCTGTCTCACCTCTCCACTCTGACACATGCTGCCGCTGCTTCCAGGGCCGCGGCCGGGCCGATCGGACGGCCGGGCGCGTCGTCGGCCGGCAGAGGCCCGGCCGTCCGCATGCGGCCTCGTGCCGAAGGGAGACCGGGGTCGCCACACCGCCCGGCGTGCGTATGAGCGGTGTGCCGAGCCGCACCGGCCGCCGTCCACTCGACCTGCGGTCGCCCTGCGGCACGGCACGACCCGTGCCCCGAGGACGTGCGACCGGGGTGCCGTATGTCGATTGCGTCTCGGGCCCACGTACCTCTAGGGTCGAAGCTGTTCGAGTGGTGGCCCCGCCTGGCCGGGGTGCCGTGACCTGTTCGGGAGGTGTGACCGATGGCTGTCGTTGAGACGGGCGTTGCCCGCATCCGGAAGTTCATTCAGTCCGCTTCCGTGGCCTCCGGCTGACCTCTCCGCTTCTCCCGCGCCAGTGAGCGCGGTGCCGGGGCCACCCTTGTGAAGGGTCACCCCTTGTCTTCCCCTTTGTCTTCCTCTTTCCTTTCGGCTTCTTCCGCTTCGTCGCACCCCCTCGCCGTCTACGGCTGGGACGAGGGCTGGGAGGCCGAGTTCGCTCCCTCGGCCGAGCAGGGGCTCCTGCCCGGCCGCGTCGTCCGGGTCGACCGCGGTCTGTGCGACGTCGTCACCCCGGCCGGTACCGTCCGTGCCGACACCGAGTTCGTCGTCCCGCGTGATCCGATGAAGGTCGTGTGCACGGGTGACTGGGTCGCCGTCGATCCCGAAGGCAGCGACCCGCGGTACGTGCGGACACTGCTGCCGCGCCGTACCGCCTTCGTGCGGTCGACGTCGTCGAAGCGTTCCGAGGGCCAGGTCCTGGCCACCAACATCGACCACGTCGTCATCTGTGTGTCGCTCGCGGTCGAACCCGACCTCGGGCGCATCGAGCGATTCCTGGCACTTGCCATGTCCAGCTCCAACGGTGCGGCACTGCTGCGTCAGCCGGCGGACTCCCGGGAGTCCGGCGCCCGGCCCGTCGTCGTCCTCACCAAGGCCGACCTGGTCCCGGACCCGGTCGCGCTGTCCTACCTCGCGCAGGACGTCGAGACCAGCGCCCCCGGCGTGCCCGTGCTGACGGTCAGCGCTCAGGACGGCACCGGGCTGGACGTCCTCACCGCGCTCGTCGGCGCCGGTACGTCCGTGCTCCTCGGGCAGTCCGGCGCGGGCAAGTCCACCCTCGCCAACGCGCTGCTCGGCAGGGACGTCATGGACGTGCGGGAGGTCCGGGACGTCGACGGCAAGGGACGCCACACCACGACCACCCGCAACCTGATGCCGCTGCCCACGGGCGGCACCCTCATCGACACGCCCGGACTGCGCGGGGTCGGACTGTGGGACGCCGCAGCCGGCGTCGACCAGACGTTCTCCGAGATCGCCTCGCTCGCCGAGCGGTGCCGCTTCCACGACTGCGCACACGAAGCCGAACCGGGCTGCGCGGTGCGCGCCGCCGTGGACGACGGTGAACTGCCCCGGCGCCGGCTCGACAGCTACCGCAAGCTCCAGCGCGAGAACCAGAGGATCGTCGCCAAGACCGACGCCCGGCTGCGCGCCGAGATCCGCAAGGAGTGGAAGCGCCGCGGAGCCGAGGGCCGCGCCGCGATGGAGCTGAAGCGGGGCCGCCGCTGACCCACCGGATACCGTGTCCGCGGGCTCCGCGGTGCAGGCGGAGCCCGCGGTGCAGGCGGTGTCCGCGGTGCAGGCGGAGCCCGCGGTGCAGGCGGTGTCCGCGGTGCAGGCGGTGTCCGATTTCCGCCAGCGGGCCCGGCCGGTCCGGCGGACACTGGAAGGCATGACGGACCAGGACGGCAGGTACGAGGCGGTGCGGAGCCGGGACGCCCGGTTCGACGGGGCGTTCTTCTTCGCCGTCTCCACCACCGGTGTCTACTGCCGGCCCAGCTGCCCGGCGGTGCCGCCCAAGCGCCGCAACGTGAGGTTCTTTCCCACGGCCGCGGCCGCGCAGGGGGCCGGGTTCCGGGCGTGCCGGCGGTGCCGCCCGGACGCCTCGCCCGGCTCGGCCGAGTGGAACACCCGCGCCGACGTCGTCGGCCGGGCCATGCGGCTGATCGGCGACGGCGTCGTCGACCGGGAAGGCGTCCCCGGTCTCGCCGGCCGCCTCGGATACAGCGCCCGCCAGATCCAGCGGCAGCTCACCGCCGAGGTGGGGGCCGGGCCGGTCGCGCTGGCGCGGGCACAGCGGGCGCACACCGCGCGCGTCCTGCTGCAGACGACCGCGCTGCCCGTCACCGAGATCGCCTTCGCCTCGGGGTTCGCCAGCGTGCGCCAGTTCAACGACACCGTCCGGGCCGTGTACGCCACGACACCCAGCGGGCTGCGCGCCGCCGCACCGGACGGCGCGCGCCGCACCCGCCGGGCCCCAAACCCCGCCACCGGGATCCCGCTGCGGCTCGCCCACCGCGGGCCGTACCACGCCGCCGCCGTGTTCGACCTTCTCGCGCGCGAAGCCGTACCGGGTGTGGAGGAGGTCGGCGGCCCGCCCGGCGCGCGCATCTACCGGCGAACCCTGCGGCTGCCCTACGGGACCGGTGTCGCGGCCGTCGAGGAGCGGGCCGCCACGGTGCCCTCCGGTGCGGTCCGACCCGGCGGCTGGCTCGACGCGCGCCTGCACCTCACCGACCCGCGGGACCTGACCACCGCCGTGCAGCGGCTGCGCCGGCTGTTCGACCTCGACGCCGACCCGTACGCCGTCGACGAGCGGCTCGGCACGGACCCGCGGCTGGCCCCGCTGGTCGCCGCCCGGCCCGGACTGCGCTCGCCCGGCGCCGCCGACCCCGAGGAGACCGCGGTGCGCACGCTGGTCGGGCCGGAGCGGGCCGAGCGGCTCGTGCAGGCGTACGGCAAGCGGCTCGACACCCCCTCCGGGGGCCTCACCCATCTGTTCCCGGAACCGGCCGTCCTCGCCGGCGCGGGTCTGCGCGGCGCGGCCGGGGTGCTGGCCGCCGCGCTCGCCGACGGGGCCGTGCGGCTCGACGCGGGCGCCGACCGCGACGACGCCGAGGCGGCGCTGCGGGCGCTGCCCGGCCTGACCCCCGCCGCCGTCGCGGTGATCCGCGTCCGTGCCCTCGGCGACCCCGACGTCGCGCCCGGCGGCGAGGACGTCCCGGACGCCTGGCGCCCCTGGCGCTCCTACGCCGCGGTCCATCTCGACGAGGCCCGCCGCGCGACCGCCCCGCCCCGTCCGGCCCGCTGAGACGCCGGCCGCCCGCGACGCCCCGTGCCCCTGCCGGGCGCCCCGTGCCCCTGCCGGGCGCCCCGTGCCCCGGGGAGCCCGGTGCGGGCCGGAGCGGCCGGGTCACACCTCGTCCAGGCCCCAGCTGTGGATCCGCTTCGGGTGGATGCGGATGACCTCCTCGCTGAAGTACGGGCCCAGCGCGTGCGGGCCGGTGAGGAGCTCCGCGTCACCGCGGATGTCGACACCGCGCACCCGCCAGGGCCGCTCGCTCAGGATGTCGTCGACGACGAGGGCGACCTTCGGGTTGCGCCGCAGGTTGCGCCACTTCTTGGTGTCGCCCATCGCGCGGCCGCCGACCAGGATCGTGCCGTCGTCCTGCGGGAAGAAGCCCACCGGGTTCGCCTGCGGCTGCCCGGACGGGTCCACGGTCGCCAGCCGCCCCAGCCGCTGCGACCTCAGATACGCGCGTTCGGCCTCGCTGAACGCCTTGTCGGGCGACG
Organism: Streptomyces sp. B8-7; assembly: GCF_058833805.1. Taxonomy (NCBI): domain Bacteria; kingdom Bacillati; phylum Actinomycetota; class Actinomycetes; order Kitasatosporales; family Streptomycetaceae; genus Streptomyces; species Streptomyces sp. B8-7. The sequence continues at coordinate 421,193 of NZ_JBYRRL010000002.1, forward strand.
GGCCGGACGACGGGCCGGACGACTCGCCGGTTGATGCGCTGGAATCGGTCATGGAGGCAGCCAACCACCCCGGCCCGCCCCGCGCATCGGCGGCCGGTCCTACGCCGCCGGTCCTACGCCGCCCCGCCCCACGCCGGCGCCCCGCCCGGCCCGCACCCGCCCGGCCCGCACCCGCCCACGCCGCTCGGCGGCGGCCCGGCCCCGCGCCGTCGGCCCGGCGCCCGGCCGTGGGGCCCGCGCCGTCATCCCCAGATCACCGCACCCAGCCACGCGCCCGCGATCAGCAGACAGGTGAACAGCTCCGCCAGCACGCTGGAGCCGCCGTTGCGCATCGCCTGCCGCAGCGCCGCCCGCGCCTGACCGTGCCGCCCGAGACGCAGCCGTTCGTACAGGTAGATGCCGCCGACGAATCCCAGGATCGCGCCCACCACGGGGACCAGGAAGAAGCCGAGGAACGCGCCCGTTCCCGCGTACACCCCCATCCGGGGCGTGGCGCCGCTCTCGCGCAGTCGCCGCGGCGGCAGCGCCCAGCGCACCACCTGCGACACGAACAGCGCCAGCGTGGCCCCCACCAGCACCCACCACGCCACCGGCTCCGGGTCCTTCAGCGCCCACCACAGCACCGCGGCCCACACCAGCCACGAGCCCGGCACGCCGGGCACCAGGACTCCGCCCAGGCCGAGCAGGATCACCGCGCCGACCAGCAGCAGCTCCCACACGCCCATCTGCCCAGCGTGCCGGAGGACACCGCGAGCCGCAGGTCAGCGAAGCGGACCCGAGCCCTCCCGGGCGACCCAGCCGCGCTCGTGGGCGTGCCAGCCCAGCTGCAGCCGGGTCGTCGCCCCGGCCAGGTCCATCAGGTGCTTCACCCGCCGCTGCACGGTCCGCAGACCCAGGTCGAGCTGCTTGGCGACGCTCACGTCGGTCAGTCCGGCCAGCAGCAGGGAGAGGATCTCCAGATCCGTGGAGTCGGGGCCGTCCGGGGTCTGCTCGGTGACACCCGTCCGGCCGATCCGCAGCGGCAGGGCCTCCCGCCACACCGACTCGAACAGGCCCGACAGCAGCTCCAGCAGGCCGCTGGCGTGCACCACCAGGGCGGACGGTTCGGCGGTGTGCGAGGTCAGCGGCACCAGCGCCAGCGTCCGGTCGACGACCACCAGCTTCGTCGGCACCCGCTCCACCACCCGGACCTGCTCGTCCCGGCCCAGCGCCGCGCTCAGCTCCGCCAGCCCCTCGGGCCGGTCCAGCGCCGCCCGCTCCAGCACGACCCGGTAGTGCACGCCGCGCCCGGCGGCCTGCTCCTCGGCCTTGTTCTCCATGCTGGTGACCGCCACCGGGTTGCCGGTCACCAGGGCGCACACCTCCTCGGCCGCGCCCAGCTGGAGCTGGAGGAAGCGCTGGGCGACCGCGGCCGCTCCGCACACCACCTCCACCAGGTCGTGCACGGCGGGCTCGGCCGCCGCCGCCCGGTACTCCTCCGCCAGCAGCGCCGCCGTCAGCTCGGCCTGCTCCAGCTCGTGCCGACGCTGGGTGAGCAGCGCGCCCAGCGCGACACCCGGCGGGGCGGCCACCCAGCGGCCGGGGCGGGCCGAGGACTGGGCCGCCAGCCCGTGCAGTTCCAGCCGGCGCAGCGCGCGTTCGGTGTCGCGTTCGCCCCGCGCCAGCCGCCGTGCCAGGTCCGGCACCTCGGCCGCGCCCGCGGTCACCAGCGCCCGGTACGCCGCCTCGTGCGTCTCGTCCAGCCCTATCGCCGCCAGCATCAGGCGCCGCCCTCCCGGAACCCTCGACTCCGCGGGTGCCTCCGTGGCGGAAACCGGCCACGGCGCAAACCCGCCTCGGACATCATCCCCGTACGCGTGTCCCCTCTGCCAAGGTGGTGGTCGTCGGCCATCGGGCGGCGCTTCTCGGCCATCCGTGCGACGCCCCCGCCGCACCGGGCCGCGCGGAGCCCGCGCGGCGCGTCCGGCCGGTTCCGCAGGCCGTGGCCCGGGTCCGAGCGCGTTCCGGCGCAGGGGAACCGGACCGGGGCCACCCGGACGTCACCGGGCGGTTCTCCCGTGGGGGGTGGAGCCGCCCGGTGGCCGCCGCCCGGCCGCCCCCTCCGGTGGCCTCGGTCGGCCGCCCCGTCCTCGTACAGGAGTACGGGACCTCGCCGACACGCCGTCAGCCTCGGCCCGGACGGGCGGGATTTTCCCGATGCCCCGTTTCCCACCCGCCCGCGCGGTGGACAATGAGCGGCATGAGCCAGCAGGGGGGAAGATCCACCGGTTCCGCGCCCGAGGACGACTGGTGGCGGCAGTTGTACGACGACGCCACCGAGGACACCGGCCCCACGGCCGCCGCGGACTCCCTGGACGACCGGTTCGCCTCGGCCTCCGGGGTGACGGGGCGGGAGGAGCCGGACGCCGGGCGCGGCCCCGGCCGGGCGCCCGCGGACTCCGGGCCGGACCTCCCCCGCCCCGCCGGGGAACGCCCGCCCGCCGTGCCCCCCGGCCGGGCGGCCCCCGCCCCGCGCACCCCTCCGGAGCCGGAGAAGGAGCCGGAGAAGGAGCCGGAGAAGGAGCCGGGGAGGGCGCCGGAGAGGGGGCCGTGGAAGGAGCCGGCGACCGGGTCGGAGACGGAGCCCGCCGTGGTCCCGGAGCCCGGCTCCGCCCCGCACGCCGCGCCCGCCGCGGAGCCCGTCCCCGCCCCCTCACCCGTGCCGGGGCGGCCCGCCCCCGCCCCGCCGGCTGCCCCGGCCCCGACCGCGCAGCCCGCTCCCGCCCCGCCCCCGGTGCCGGGCCCCGCCCCGCACACCGCGCCCCGCCTCTCTGCGCCGCCCGAGCCCCGGCTCGCACACGTCGGATCGCGGCCGCCCACCTACGAGCCCGAACCGGTCACCCTGCCGCCGGCCGACCCCGACGACCTCGCGGAACTGGTCGCGGACACCGTCCTGGACGGCGCCCGGTGCGGTTCCGGCACGCTGCGCGCGGTGTCCGTGCGCGGGGACTCGGCACGCTACCGGGGCGAGCCGCGGCGCGACGCGCTCCTCGTGGCCCGGTTCGGGGCGGGGGAGGACGCCCTGGTGCTGGTGGCGATGGCCACCGGCGCGCGGGCCACCGCCGGGGCGCACCGGGCGGCCGCCGAGGTCTGCCGGTGGATCGGGCGGGCGGTCGGGCGCAGCCACACCCGGCTCGCCGAGGACATCCGCTCCGCCCGGCGCAGCGAACTGAAGTCGGGGCTGCACCGGCTCACCGACCGCAGCCTGGGCAGGCTGCGGGCCGGCGCCGCCGAGCGGGGGGTGCCCGAGGCGGAGTACACGGCCACGCTGCGCTGCCTGCTGCTGCCGGCCGACCCCGGCTGCCGGACCAGAGTCTTCTTCGGCGTCGGCGCGGGCGGGCTGTTCCGGCTGCGGGACGGCGTGTGGCAGGACATCGAGCCCCGGGTGGGGCAGGTGACCGGGGAGCCCGTCGTCGGCTTCGGCTCGCCTTCCCCCGCACCCCCCGCACCCCCCGCACCCCCCGCACTCTCCACCGGCCCCGGCGCGCCCGCAGCCGGCACCCCGGCCGGGCCCGGCGACCCGACCGGGGCCGCCGCCGGCCTGCTCGCCCGGACGCCGGCCGAGACCTCCGGCGGTGACCGGGGCACCCTCGGCCTCGCCGTCCCGGAACAGCCGGCCCCTGGCGAGCCCGTCCCGCGGCCACCGCACGAACCGTTCCGGTTCCGTGCCTCGGTGGCCCGGCCGGGTGACACGCTCCTGCTCTGCACGGACGGGCTCGCGGAGCCGCTGCGGGGCGAACCGGAGCTGTGCACGCACCTGAGAGAGCGCTGGGCCGGCCGCCGGCCGCCGGGCCTCGCCGCGTTCCTCGCCGACGCCCAGGTCCGGGTCAAGGGGTACGCCGACGACCGTACGGCGGCCGCCGTCTGGGAGGCGTAGCCGCCGGCCGCGACCGCGACGGCCGTACCGTACGTCGGACCGGAAGCCGGACTCCGCGGCGGCCGCCCGCGCCCGCCGGGCCGGCCCGCAGGAGTGCTCGAGGACGCCCTCAGACGCGGGCGAACAGCGCTCGTGGACGGCGTGACCGTTCCCGGCGCGCCGTCCGCCCCGCCGAGGGCCGGTACCGGCACGGCGACCGGCTCCGCCCCGGCCGCGCCGGGAACGGTGCTGGACACAGGCGTAGGACGGATGCCGCAGACGGCCCGGTCCCCGCTGCGCCATGTGCACCGCCCGTGCCGGTACGGGCCGGACGTCCCGGGGCGGGGCCGTTCGGCAGGAGTGCCCGGGTGCGGGCAGGGGCATTGATTCCCGTGAACGTGTTCGAGCAGGAAGGAATCCGGCATCGGCGCGCAGGCGGGGGTCATGAAGAGGCAGGCATCAGGGGGCGGTCCCGCGACGATCGGGACGGCCTCGCACTCGGCCCGGGACCGGGCCTCAGGCGCTCCGCAGCGGGCGCCCCAGCTCAGTCGCAGACTCGGACGCGCGGACCTGCGGGCGGTGCCCGAGGCACGCAGGGAACTGCGGGAACTCTTACACCAGTGGGGGAGGCCGGGACGATCGGAGATTGCGGAGCTGCTGACCAGCGAGCTCGTCACCAACGCACTCGTGCACACCGACCGCGAAGCGGTCCTGACCGCCACCGTCTCCGCGCACGGGCTGCGCGTGGAGGTACGGGACTTCACCGGCAAGCGGCCCAGACTCCGGGTCCCGGACGCCGACGACGGTACGCACGGCCGCGGGCTGTACCTGGTCCAGTCGCTCGCCGACTCCTGGGGCGTGCGCGCCCATGAGGTGGGCAAGTCGGTGTGGTTCGAACTCGACGCGGAGGCCGCGTGACCGGGCGGTCGCCGGAACACGGCGGGGGCACGGCTCCGTCGACCGGACCGTGCCCCCGCCGTGCTGTGCTCCGGACGGTCAGCCGAACTGCTGCTCCAGGTCCTTGAGCTTGCGCTCCAGGGAGTCCAGACGCGGCAGGGCCATCGTGTCGTCCTCGGCGGTGAGGTCGACGGTGACCGGGTCAGTGCTCTTGCGCACGGGCTGCAGGGAGGGCCGTGCGCGCACCGGCAGCTGTTCCGGCGCCGATATGGCAGGCTCCACGGAGGCGCGTTCCGAGGCGCCGCGCTCCACCGCCGGAACCTCGGCCTGCCGTCCGAGGCCCCGACCGGGAAAAGGGCCGCGGTGCCCCCGGCTGATCGCCTTCAGCTGGGCCCGCTCCACACGCTGCTGCTCGCGGCGGCGCAGCCGGGTCTCCTCCTTCTGTCGCTGGTCCTCGCGGACCTCCTCGACGGCCTCGTCGAGGCTGCGCACGCCCTCCAGCAGCATCAGCGACCACGCCTTGTACGTCTCGCGCGGCGCCCGCAGCCAGCGGACGATGCGGATCTGCGGCAGCGGCCTGGGCACCAGGCCCTGCTCGCGCAGCGCGGCCCGGCGGGTCTGCTTCAGCGCCCGGTCGAACAGCACCGCCGCGGACAGGGACATGCCGGCGAAGAAGTGCGGGGCGCCGGCGTGGTCCACGCCGCGCGGGGCGTGGACCCAGTTGAACCAGGCCGCGGCGAAGGCGAAGGTCCACACGAGTATCCGGGAGCCGAGCGCGGCGTCGCCGTGGCTGGCCTCACGCACCGCCAGGACGGAGCAGAACATGGCCGCCCCGTCCAGGCCGAACGGGACCAGGTACTGCCAGCCGCCCGAGAGGCCGAGGTTCTGTTCGCCGAAGCCGACCAGGCCGTGGAAGGACAGCGCGGCGGCCACCGCGGCACAGCAGAACAGCAGCACATAGGAGACCGTGCCGTATATGGCCTCCTTGCGCCTGCGGCGCTCCTCGCTGCGCTCCCACGAGTCCTCCGCGCCAGAGTCCTTCCCCGAGGAGCGCTTGCCGCGCAGCACCGCCACCGCCGCCAGCATGCCCAGGAGCAGTACGGCGCCCGGAAGCAGCCAGTTCAGCGATATGTCGGTCAGTCTCATCTGGGGTCCCTTGCATTGGGATAGGGCGTAACGCCCGCCATAGTGACCCAAACCCTCCGGTCCTCAGGGGGTTTCGGGGCAAGAGGCCGCCAACGAAGCGCACGGGGATGCCCAGGACGGCGTTCTGCTCGAACTGCCGCTTGAGGCGCGGGAGTTGAGTTCGAATAAGACTACCCGTACGGATGGTTCCTCGGAAAGTTCCTGCGCCGGGTGAGGGCGATGTGAAGCAACTGTGACCGAGTGGGCGTCCCGTTCGGGAGGATCCTAGCCCCACGGAGGGCCCGCCCGCTCGCCGAAGGGCCGTCAGGTGACCGCCGGCAGACGGGAGATGCGCTCCGCGTCGCCGGTGCGCGGGCAGGTGACACGCGGTCGGGGTCGGGCAGGCCTCGGTGAGCGGGTGCGGGCGGCCGCGAGGGCCGAGGCGGGGGCGGGCGGGCCTCAGGCCGTCGAGGGGGCCACCGATTCACCGGGGGATGTCGCTGCGGGGATGTCGCTGCGGGGGTTCGCCGCGGGGTTCACCGCGGGGGTTCGCGGCGGGGTCGCCGAGGGGGAGGGGCGCGGACCGTCGGCGGAGCCGCCGCCGACGGGAAGTAAGGCAAGCCTGACCTGATGCGGCATGGCCGGAATTTGACCTGTCCGGTCTTGCGCCTATCGTGCTTGACGGATGAGTGACAACTCGCCGTAATGACCCCAAGCGCCGACAAGACAGGAGGAGGGCCCGTGAACCAGGGCGCGCAGGGCTCCACGACCGGAACGGGCATTCCGGAATCCGGTACGGGCCCCGCCCGGGTGCCACGGCAGTTCCCTCCGGGCGCGGGGGCCCCGGACACCGGCGAGGCGCCCCGGCCGCGCCGGGCGCCTCAGAGCCCCGGGGCGCCCGAGGTCCCCGGGCGCCCCGGAGGCTCCCCGGAGCACGGCAACCCCAGGGCGTACGGGATCCGCGACGTGCCGGAGTCCCGTGAGGGGGGCACCGCCGACGCCGCCGTGCGCGGCGGGCACCCGGCCGTCGAGCCGCCCGCCCCGAATCCCGGTCCGCCCGCGGAGCCCCCGGCGCCGCCCCGGCCGGTGGTGCAGCGCGCGTCCGTGCGCGGGCAGGTCCTCGACGCCCTGCGCACCGCTCTGGCCGGCGGCGACCTCACCCCCGGCAGGGTGTACTCCGCACCCGTGCTGGGCGAGCGGTTCGGCGTCTCCGCCACTCCCGTGCGCGAGGCGATGCAGCAGCTCGCTCAGGAGGGCGCCGTCGAGGTCGTCCCCAACCGGGGCTTCCGTGTCGTCCAGCGCGACGCCCGCGAGCTGGCCGAGCTCGCCGAGGTCCGCTCCCTGCTGGAGGTGCCGGTCCTGCTGCGGCTGGCCGGCTCCGTGCCCGCCGAGCGGTGGGCGCAGCTGCGCCCCCTCGCCGACGCCGCCGTGCGCGCCGCGGCCACCGGCTGCCGGGCCACCTACGCCGAGGCCGACCGCGCCTTCCACCGCGCCCTGCTCCGCCCGGCCGGCAACGAGCAGCTCGTCCGCGTCGTCGACGACCTCCACCGCCGTGCCCAGTGGCCGCTCACCGCCGGGCGCCCCCCGCGCCCGCAGCTGATGGCCGACGCCGTGCAGCACACCGCGCTGCTGGACGCCCTGGCCCAGGGCGACACCGAGCGGGTCCGCCTGCTCGTGGGCGAGCACTTCGGCGCCGTCCGCTGAACACCGGCCCGGTGCGCCTCAGGCGGTGGCCGCGGGCGGCGTCAACTGCGCGGCCAGCCAGGTCGGGACGCCGCCCAGCAGGCGGAACAGACGCCGGGCCTCGGTGCGCAGCCGGGAGGCCTCCGGCTCGCTCTCCGCATCCGCGAGGGACGCGAGCGCCGGGGCGGTGCCCACCAGGTAGCCCAACTCCTCACGCAGCCGCAGGGATTCGGCGAAGCCGTGCCGGGCCTCGGCCGACTCGCCCTCGCGCAGCGCCAGTCCGGCCAGATGCCGCCAGGTGGACGACAGCAGCAGCGGGTCCGCGTGGGTGACGGCCCCCGCGTGCGCCCGGCGGAACGCGGCCCGCGCGGCCTGCGCCGAGCCGCTGACGTTCTGCGCCACCAGGCCCCGCCGGTAGTCCAGCAGGGCGCGCCCCGCGGTGTCCGGCGGGATCAGGGCGGCCGCCCGGCCGAGTGCCGCCCGCGCCTCGTCGGCCCGGTCCCGCACCCCGAGCAGGGTGGCGGCGTACGCCAAGTGCCCGCGTTCACAAGCGGCCGCGCCGCGCTCCTCGTCGCTGTCGGCGAGGGCCTCCGCGGCGCGCAGCGCGTCCTCCGCGTCCTCCCAGCCCTGCTCGGTGTACAGGCAGCGCTCCACCAGCAGCCCGGCCCGCTGCAGCGCGGCCGCCGCGGACACCGGCTGGACCAGCGCGGCCGCGTCGGCCCAGCAGGCCCGCGAGCGCAGCCGCCATACCGCGGTCTGGAGTGGATCGTCACCGGCGGTCGTTCCGTAACCAGACATGGCGGTATACGCCACCTCGCCCTCCCCGAGCACGCCATCGAGCCTTGAGTGGTGGCCGCATCTCAGCACGGATCACCGGGCCCGGCCAAGAGGGTGGGTGAAGGATTTCACAAAGTCGTGGGACGGTGCGCCCCCAGCGGGATTCAGCTCATCCGCAGGGCCAGGAAGAAGTCCAGCTTGTCCTCCAGCCGCGACAGGTCACGGCCCGTCAACTGCTCGATGCGGCCCACCCGGTAGCGCAGCGTGTTGACGTGCAGGTGGAGGCGGGAGGCGCAGCGGGTCCAGGACCCGTCGCAGTCCAGGAACGCCTCCAGGGTCGGGATGAGCTCCGCCCGGTGGCGGCGGTCGTACTCGCGCAGCGGGTCCAGCAGCCGCGCGGTGAAGGCCCGCCGGACGTCGTCGGGCACGAACGGCAGCAGCAGCACGTGCGAGGCGAGCTCCTGGTGGCCGGCCGCGCACACCCGGCCGGGCCGGGCCGCCGCGACCCGCCGCGCGTGCCGGGCCTCCTCCAGCGCCCCGCGCAGCCCCTCCGCCGAGTGCACGGCCGCGCTGACGCCGACGGTGATCCGTCCGTCGCCGTCGAGTCCGGCCGCGAGCGGCTCCCGTACGGCCCGCAGCAGGACGTCGGCGTGGATGCCGGTGCCGGCGCCGTCCGGCTCGTCCGCGACGGCCGGCAGCGGCACCAGCGCGATGGCCTCGTCACCGGAGTGGGCGACGGCGATCCGGTCGGAGGGCTCCGGGCCGGTGCTCAGCGGGTCGACGAGGATCTCCTCCAGCAGCGACTGGGCGACCGGCCCGCCGTCCGGCCCGCCCGCCGCGCGCCCGCCGTCGGCGCCCGCCGCTCCGGCCGTGCCGTCGGTCCGTTCCCACTCCACCCTGGCCACGACCACCTGCCAGTGCGGGGCCGCCCCGGCCCCGGGCAGCAGCACCGGCGCCGCGACCCGGAGCCGGGCCGCGATCTCGGCGGGTGCCGCGCCGGACTGCACCAGCTCCAGCACCTCGTGGGCGAGGCGGCGGCGCACCGTGCGGGCCGCGTCCCGGCGGTCGCGCTCGACCGCGATCAGCTGGGTGACGCCGTGCACCAGGTCCAGCCGCTCCTCGGGCCAGTCGCCGGCGTCCGCCTCGACGGCCAGCAGCCAGTCCGACAGCACGCTCTCCCGGACGTCCCGGGCGGCCTGCGGCACCCGCGTCGCGCTGGCCGCCGCCGGGCGCTGCCCCCAGCTGCGGATCGGGAACGTGCTGTACGTCGTCGCGCCGACCACCGCCCGGTGCGGGCCGCGCCGCCCGGTGCGGGCGGCCGCCAGGTGCTCGCCCGCGAGCCGTGCGCACACCTCGGCAGGCAGGGCCGGCCCGGCGGCCTTGGGGCCCGCGATCAGCCGGCCGGCCGGGGACAGCACCCAGGCCCGCAGGTCGAGGTCGGAGCCGAGCAGGTCCAGCACCACGTCCGGGCCGCCGCCGGCCGGGCCGGAGGTCATCATCCGCCGGTGCCGGTCCACGACCGCGGCCAGGTCGCCGGCGCGCTCCCCGCTGACCTGCCGTACGACGTGCTCGGTGATCGTGGCGAAGGCGACCGACTCGTGCACCGCGAACAGCGGCAGCCGGTGCCGGGCGCACGCCTCGACCAGGTCCTCGGGCACATCCCCCAGCTCGGCCTCGCCGGCCGCCAGGGCCGCCACGCCCGCCTGCGCCAGGATCCGGGCGAAGGGCTCGGAGTCGGCGGCGCCCCGGCGCCAGGCCAGGCCCGTCAGGACCAGTTCGCCGCCGGACAGGTAGCGGCTGGGGTCCTTCAGGTCGGTCGTCATGACGCCGCGCACGGTGCGGTCCAGCTCGTCCTCGCCGCCGAGCAGCCTGAGGCCCAGCGCGTCCGTGTCCAGCAGTGCGCGCAGCCGCATTCTCGTCGCCGCCGTTCCTTGTCTCGAAAACTACGATGATCCTTGACACGTCCGGCCCGTCCGGCGGGTGCGGAGCGCCGCCCGCCGCCGCCGGACGGCCGTTGCGGGCTGTGTCCCAGGTCACGTGGGCCGTGTCTCACGTTTCCACGGGAGAGCAGGGAGGTTACCGATGACCTCCGTTCATACGAATCTACAAGATGCCCGGCTCGACCAGCCAACTCCTTCATGGTTTCGGTGACTGACTCCAGCGGAGTACGGCGCTGTGTACTGACCCCACTGCGCGTCAACACGATGTGAACGAGCCGGGCCCGCCGCACACGGATTGGCTCAATCTGGACGATCCACACGACGAAGAAGAGAGCCGGTCATGGACTTCCTTCGCCCCGCCAGCTGGGAGGAGGCGCTCGCCGCCAAGGCGGAGCACCCCACCGCTGTGCCGATCGCGGGCGGCACCGACGTGATGGTCGAGATCAACTTCGACCACCGCCGGCCCGAGTACCTCCTCGACCTCAACCGCATCGGCGACCTCTACGAGTGGGAGGTCGGCGAGGAGAGCGTGCGGCTCGGCGCCTCCGTGCCCTACACGAAGATCATGGAGAACCTGCGCGCCGAGCTGCCGGGCCTGGCCCTGGCCTCGCACACGGTCGCCTCCCCGCAGATCCGCAACCGCGGCGGGGTCGGCGGCAACCTCGGCACCGCCTCCCCGGCCGGCGACGCCCATCCGGCCCTGCTCGCGGCCGGCGCCGAGGTCGAGGCGGAGTCCGTCCGCGGCACCCGGCTCATCCCCATCGACGCCTTCTACACCGGCGTCAAGCGCAACGCGCTCGCCCCCGACGAGCTGATCCGCGCCGTCCACGTCAGGAAGGCCGACGGACCGCAGCAGTACTCCAAGGTCGGCACCCGCAACGCCATGGTCATCGCCGTGTGCGCGTTCGGCCTGGCCCTGCACCCCGGGACCCGCACGGTCCGCACCGGCATCGGCTCCGCCGCCCCCACCCCGGTCCGGGCGAAGGCGGCCGAGGAGTTCCTCAACGCGGCCCTCGACGAGGGCGGCTTCTGGGACAACGGAAAGATCATCACCCCGTCCGCCGTCAAGCAGTTCGCGGACCTGTGCTCCGCCGCCTGCAACCCGATCGACGACGTCCGCGGCACCGCGAGCTACCGCCGCCACGCGATCGGCGTCATGGCCCGCCGGACGCTGACCTGGACCTGGGAGTCGTACCGCGGCACCCGCCACGCCTGCGAGGGAGCTGCGTAATGCGCGTCAACTTCACCGTCAACGGACGTCCGCAGGAAGCCGACGACGTCTGGGAGGGCGAGAGCCTGCTCTACGTCCTGCGCGAGCGGCTGGGCCTGCCCGGTTCCAAGAACGCCTGCGAGCAGGGCGAGTGCGGCTCCTGCACGGTCCGCCTCGACGGCGTGCCGGTCTGCTCCTGCCTGGTCGCCGCCGGCCAGGCCGAGGGCCGCGAGGTCGTCACCGTCGAGGGCCTGGCGGACTACGCCCGGCAGCGCGCCGAGGGCGGCTGCGCCACCGGCGCCTGCGGCGGCACCTCGCCGGACGAGGCGAAGGGCGGGCAGGCGCGGGGCGCCGGCTCGCAGACCGGCGGGGACGCCGGACTCTCGCCGATCCAGCAGGCGTTCATCGACGCCGGCGCCGTCCAGTGCGGCTTCTGCACCCCCGGGCTGCTCGTCGCCGCCGACGAGATGCTGGAGCACAACCCCGACCCGACCGACGCGGACATCCGCGAGGCGCTGTCGGGCAACCTGTGCCGCTGCACGGGCTACGAGAAGATCATGGACGCGGTCCGTCTGGCCGCCGCCCGCCAGTCCGAGGGGGTCTGACCACCATGCCCACCAACGGTGCTCCCACGAAGATCACCCAAGGCTCCCGCACCCGCGGCGGCATCGGCGAGTCCACCCTCCGCCCGGACGGCACCCTCAAGGTCACCGGCGAGTTCGCGTACTCGTCCGACATGTGGCACGAGGACATGCTCTGGGGGCAGATCCTGCGCTCCACCGTCGCCCACGCGGAGATCGTCTCCATCGACACCGCCGAGGCCCTCGCGACCCCGGGCGTGTACGCCGTCCTGACGTACGACGACCTGCCCACCGAGGTGAGGAACTACGGCCTGGAGATCCAGGACACCCCCGTCCTCGCCCACGGCAAGGTGCGCCACCACGGCGAGCCGGTCGCGCTCGTCGCCGCCGACCACCCCGAGACCGCCCGCCGCGCCGCCGCGAAGATCAAGGTGGAGTACCGGGAGCTGCCCGTCGTCACCGACGAGGCCTCCGCCACCGCCCCCGGAGCGGTCCTCGTCCACGAGGGCCGCGACGACCACCACGCCGGGCACGTCCCGCACCCCAACATCGTGCATCGCCAGCCCATCGTCCGCGGCGACGCGGCCGCGGCCGCCGGGCGGGCGGACGTGATCGTCCGGGGCGAGTACACCTTCGGCATGCAGGACCAGGCCTTCCTCGGTCCCGAGTCCGGTCTGGCGGTCCCCGAGGAGGACGGCGGCGTCCACCTCTACGTCGCCACCCAGTGGCTGCACTCCGACCTGCGCCAGATCGCGCCCGTCCTCGGCCTGCCCGAGGACAAGGTGCGGATGACGCTGTCCGGCGTCGGCGGCGCGTTCGGCGGCCGCGAGGACCTGTCCATGCAGATCCACGCCTGCCTGCTGGCCCTGCGCACCGGCAAGCCCGTCAAGATCGTCTACAACCGGTTCGAGTCGTTCTTCGGACACGTCCACCGCCACCCGGCGAAGCTGTCCTACGAGCACGGCGCCACCCGCGACGGCAAGCTCACCCACGTCAAGTGCCGGATCGTCCTGGACGGCGGCGCCTACGCCTCCGCCTCCCCGGCCGTCGTCGGCAACGCCTCCTCCCTGTCGGTCGGCCCGTACGTCGTCGACGACGTCGACATCGAGGCCATCGCCCTCTACACCAACAACCCGCCCTGCGGCGCCATGCGCGGCTTCGGCGCGGTGCAGGCGTGCTTCGCCTACGAGGCGCAGATGGACAAGCTGGCCGCGGAGCTGGGCATGGACCCGGTGGAGCTCCGGCAGCTGAACGCCATGGAGCAGGGCACGGTCATGCCCACCGGGCAGCCCGTCGACTCGCCGGCACCCGTCGCCGAACTGCTGCGCCGCGTCAAGGCGATGCCGATGCCGCCGGAGCGCCAGTGGGAGTCCAGCGAGGGTGCCGACGTACGGCAGCTGCCGGGCGGCCTGTCCAACACCACGCACGGCGAGGGCGTCGTCCGCGGCGTCGGCTACGCGGTCGGCATCAAGAACGTCGGCTTCTCGGAGGGCTTCGACGACTACTCCACCGCCAGGGTGCGCATGGAGGTCGTGGCCGGCGAGCCCGTCGCCACCGTGCACACCGCGATGGCCGAGGTCGGCCAGGGCGGCGTCACCGTCCATGCCCAGATCGCCCGCACCGAGCTCGGCATCACCCAGGTGACCATCCACCCCGCCGACACGCAGGTGGGCTCCGCGGGCTCCACCTCCGCCTCCCGGCAGACGTACGTCACCGGCGGTGCCGTCAGGAACGCCTGCGCGCTCGTCCGCGAGCGGGTCCTGGAGATCGGCCGCCGCAGGTTCGGCTCCTACCACCCGGCCTGGGCGACCGCCGAACTCCTCCTGGAAGGCGGCAAGGTCGTCACCGACGGCGGCGAGGTCCTCGCCGACCTCGTCGACGTCCTGGAGAACGAGGCCGTCGAGGTCGAGGAGGAGTGGCGGCACCGCCCCACCGAGGCCTTCGACCTGCGCACCGGCCAGGGCAACGGGCACGTCCAGTACTCCTTCGCCGCGCACCGCGCGGTCGTCGAGGTCGACACCGAGCTCGGCCTGGTCAAGGTCATCGAACTGGCCTGCGCGCAGGACGTCGGCAAGGCCCTGAACCCGCTGTCCGTGGTCGGCCAGATCCAGGGCGGCACCGTCCAGGGCCTGGGCGTCGCGGTCATGGAGGAGATCATCGTCGACCCCGCGACCGCCAAGGTCAGGAACCCGTCCTTCACGGACTACCTGATCCCCACCATCCTCGACACGCCGACCATCCCCGTCGACGTGCTCGAACTCGCCGACGACCACGCGCCGTACGGGCTGCGCGGCATCGGGGAGGCCCCCACCCTGTCCTCCACGCCGGCCGTTCTCGCGGCCGTCCGCGCCGCGACCGGGCTGGAGCTCGACCGTACGCCGGTACGCCCGGAGCACCTCACCGGGACCGCGTAGCAGACCCTCCGGGCGGCGCAACGGAACGTCACAACCTCCCCGCGCCGCCCGGAGCACTCCGGCAGCCGCACCGCTCGCGGCCGCCGGAACCGACTGATCGTTCGCCTCGGGCCGTCCCCCGGGTCGTGCGGCCCCAGCACCTTCCCAAATCCCGCAGCCGCCCAGGCGGCCGACGCGGGTGCCCCTTTGAACCTTGGGAGTAGGCCCACATGACCCAGCAGTCACTGGAGCCGGAGACCGTCGCGGAGGACGCGGGCAATGGAACCCGCGTCCCGGCCGGACGCTCCTGGCTCGACCGGTACTTCCACATATCCCAGCGGGGATCCACCGTCGCCCGCGAGGTGCGCGGTGGCGTCACCACCTTCATGGCGATGGCGTACATCCTGCTGCTCAACCCCCTGATCCTGTCCGGCGAGGACGCGGCGGGGAACATCCTCGGCCAGCAGGCCCTGATCACCGCCACCGCGTTCGCGGCGGCCCTCACCACGCTGCTGATGGGCTTCGTGGGCAAGGTGCCGCTCGCCCTCGCCGCCGGCCTGTCCGTCTCCGGCGTCCTCGCCTCGCAGGTCGCCCCCGAGATGACCTGGCCGCAGGCCATGGGCATGTGTGTGATGTACGGCGTCGTCATCATGCTGCTGGTCGTCACCGGCCTGCGCGAGATGATCATGAACGCGATCCCGCTCGCGCTCAAGCACGCGATCACCATGGGCATCGGCCTGTTCATCGCGCTGATCGGCCTGGTCAAGGCCGGCTTCGTGCACGAGAACCCGGCACCCGGCGGCGGCCCGGTGATCCTCGGCCCCGGCGGTGAACTCGCGGGCTGGCCCGTGCTGCTGTTCGCCGCCACCCTGCTCGGCATCTTCATGCTCCAGGCGCGCGGCGTCCCCGGCGCCATCCTGATCGGCATCGCCGGCGGCACGGCCCTCGCCGTCGTCCTCAACGTCACCGGAGTCGTCAACCCCGCCCAGTGGGCGTCCGGCGCACCCGAACTGCACGGCGGCGCGGTCTCGATGCCCGACTTCTCCGTCTTCGGCGACGTGGAGTTCGGCGGCTGGGGCGAGGCCGGCGCGATGACCGTCGGCATGATCGTGTTCACCCTGGTGCTGGCCGGCTTCTTCGACGCGATGGCCACCATCATCGGCGTCGGCACCGAGGCCAAGCTCGCCGACGAGCAGGGCCGCATGCCGGGCCTGTCCAAGGCGCTGTTCATCGACGGCGCCGGCGGCGCGATCGGCGGGGTGGCCGGCGCGTCCGGCCAGACCGTGTTCGTCGAGTCCGCGACCGGCGTCGGCGAGGGCGCCCGCACCGGACTGTCCTCCGTGGTCACCGGCCTGTTCTTCGCGGCCTGCCTGTTCTTCACCCCGCTCACCGCGATCGTGCCCGGCGAGGTCGCCGCGGCCGCCCTGGTCGTCATCGGCGCCATGATGATGATGAACGCCCGGCACGTGGACTGGTCCGACCGGGCCACCGCCATCCCGGTCTTCCTCACGGTCGTGCTGATGCCGTTCACCTACACCATCACCACGGGCGTCGCGGCCGGGGTCATCGCCTACGTCGCCATCAAGACCGCCCAGGGCAAGGCCCGCGAGATCGGCGCCTTCATGTGGGGCCTGACCGCGGTGTTCCTGGTCTACTTCGCGCTCCACCCGATCGAGGGCTGGCTCGGCGTCCACTGAGCCCGCCCGGCGCCGCACCCCTTCACACACCCGCTGTTAAGGAGACCGAGACATGCTGGACATCGCCGACGAGCTGAACCGGTGGGTCGAGCAGGGCCGTGACTTCGCCGTCGCCACCGTGGTGGCCGTCGGCGGCAGCGCCCCGCGCCACCCCGGCGCCGCCCTCGCGGTGGACGCCGACGGCACGGCGGTCGGCTCGGTCTCCGGCGGGTGCGTGGAGGGCGCGGTGTACGAGCTGTGCCGGCAGGCGCTCCAGGACGGCACCACCGTCCTGGAGCGCTTCGGATACAGCGACGACGACGCCTTCGCCGTGGGCCTGACCTGCGGCGGAGTCATCGACATCCTGGTCACGCCGGTCCGGGCGGGCGACCCCGTCCGGCCGGTGGCCGCGTCCGCGCTCGCCGCCGCCGCGCACGGGGACGCGGCGGCGGTGGCGCGGATCGTGTCCGGACCCGCCGAACTCCTCGGCCGCGCCCTGCTGGTCCGCCCCGACGGCTCCCACGAAGGCGGCTTCGGCGGCCACCGGGAACTGGACCGGACGGTCGCCGCGGAAGCCCGCGCCTTCCTGGACGCCGGACGCACCGGCACCCTGGAGATCGGCGAACAGGGCTCCCGGTGCGGAGCACCCCTCACCCTGCTGGTCGAGTCCTCCGTACCCGCCCCCCGCATGATCGTGTTCGGGGCGATCGACTTCGCGTCCGCGCTGGTGCGCGTCGGCCGGTTCCTCGGCTACCACGTCACCGTCTGCGACGCCCGCCCGGTCTTCGCGACCCGGGCCCGCTTCCCCGACGCCGACGAGATCGTCGTCGAGTGGCCGCACCGCTACCTGGAGCGCACCGCGACCGACGGCCGCACCGTGCTCTGCGTCCTCACCCACGACGCCAAGTTCGACGTGCCCCTGCTGCGGCTCGCGCTGCGCCTGCCGGTCGCGTACGTCGGCGCGATGGGATCCCGGCGCACCCACCTCGACCGGGCGGCGCGCCTGCGCGAGGTCGGCGTCACCGAGCTGGAACTGGCCCGGCTGCGCTCCCCGATCGGCCTCGACCTCGGCGCCCGCACCCCCGAGGAGACCGCGCTGTCCATCGCCGCGGAGATCGTCGCCGACCGGCGCGGCGGCAGCGGGGTCTCCCTGACCGGGGCGCACACCCCGATCCACCACGACACCACGACACCTCCGGCGGGACGGATCGGGTCGGTGGCCTGAGGGGCCCCCGAGCCGGGACGGCCGTCCGCGCCGAGGGCTCTCCGCGCCGAGGGTCCTCCGCGCCGAGGGTCCTCCGCGCCGAGGGCCCTCCGCCTCAAGGCCGTCGAAGGAGCCGGTCCACCGCGCGTCCGAACACGGCCCGCCCCGCCGCCGCGACCAGCGGGCCGGCGGCTCCCGGGACGAACCTGACACCCACCTCCTCGCGCCACAGCACCCGCGTCCGCCCGCCCGGTCCCGGCAGCACCTCGATCTCGGCCCAGCCGCGCACCACCCGGCCGCGCTTCTCCAGCCGGCACCGCCCCGGCCCGTCACCGGCCGGCGGACGCCACACCGTGACCTCCATCCGGTCGTCGAAGGCGAGCGGCCCCACGCCGGTCCGGGCCACCACGACGGTGCCCTCGCGGGTGGGCGGGTCCGGAGCCACCGCGACCCGGGTCAGCGGCACCACGGCAGCGTGCCGGGGCCACTCCGTCAGGCGGCGCCAGGCCTCGCCGGGCGGCAGCGGCACCGTGCGCCGGAGCTGGAAGTAGGCCACCCGACGATCCTAGGGACTCCGTCGCCGCCGGGGGACGAGGAGCGCCGCCCCGTCGGCGCGCCGGAGCGGAAGGTGTTGTTCCGTCAAAAAGCATCCGATGCCAGCCCTTCCGGACGTGTACCCCTTCAGGGCACCATGATCGGCGACCGACGACCCGCCCGCCCGGAGGACGCCCATGGACAGCGAACTGCTCGACCGGCTCGGCGCGATGCACCGCGACCCCTACCCGCACTACGAACGGGCCCGGCAGGCCGACGGACTCCTGCGGGTTCCCGAACTGGACGCCTGGATCGTGGCCAGGGACGCCGACGTGCGCGAGGTCCTCGGCCGCCCCGAGGACTTCTCCTCCGTCAACGCGCTCAAGCCCGACATCCCGCCCGCCCCCGCCGCACTCGCCGTCCTCGGCGGCGGCGTGCCCGACCTGCCCCATGTCGTCGTCACCGACGGCGACCTGCACAAGCGGCTGCGCGAGCCGATCGTGCGCGGTCTGTCCCCGGCGAAGGTGGACGCCGTCGCCCCGTTCGTCGCGGAGCGCGCCGCCGCCCTCGTCGACGCGTTCGCCGACCGGGGCGCCACCGAGCTGATGACCGCCTACGCCCGCCGGCTGCCCGGCGAGGTGGTGGGCCGGATGGTCGGCATCGACCCCGCGGACATACCCGGGGTCGTGGACGGCGGCTACCGCTTCCTGGAGCTGGTGTTCGTCCCCATGCCGGAGGACGAACAGGTCGCCGCCGCCGAGTCGGTGGTCCGCACCCAGCGCGTCCTCGACCGGTACGCCGTCGCCCGCCGCGCCGAGCCCCGCGACGACCTGCTCACCGCCGTCGTCGTCGACGTGGCCGGCCAGGGCACGGCCCCGCTGACCGTCGGACAGCGCCACGAGATCGTCTCCCACCTGCAGAACCTGCTGCTCGCCGGGCATCTGACGACCAGTGCGCTGATCGGCACCACGGTGCTGCACCTGCTGCGCCACCCCGGGCAGTGGAAGCTGCTGTGCGAGGAGCCGGAGCGCATCCCGGCGGCCGTGGAGGAGGCCGCCCGCTACGACAGCGCCCTGCAGGGCTTCCGCCGGATCACCACCCGCCCCCTCACACTGGCCGGCACCGACCTCCCGGCCGGGGCCGACGTGTACGTCGCGTTCGGCTCCGCCAACCGGGACGGCGCGCAGCATCCGCGGCCCGACGACTTCGACATCACCCGTGAGCCCGGCCGCCACCTCGCCTTCGGGGTCGGCGCCCACAGCTGCCCCGGTGCCCGGCTCGCCCGCGAGCAGCTCCAGCTGACGCTCAAGGAGCTGACCTCGCGTCTGCCGGGCCTCAGGCTGGCCGAGGACCGGCCGGTCACGATGCTGCCGATGGTGCTGCGGTCCGTACGGGAGCTGCACGTGCGGTGGTGACATGACGTGCGGTGGTGACGCGGTGCCGACGGTGGCCGCTGCCGTGCCGTGCCGTGCCGTGCGGTGCCGTGCGGTGCCGTGCCGTTACGGCGCGTTACGGCGGTGGCGCGATACGGCGGTGGCGCGGTCACGGGCCGACGCGGTGACGGGGCCGGCCGGCGGAGGGGGCGGCCCCGGCCCTATCGGTAGACCCGGCCCGGCTCCGCTCGCCCCGGGGCGAGCAGCTGGGGGACCGTGACGAACACGAACCCGCGCTCCTTGAGCGCCTTGACGATGCCGGGCACGGCCGGGACGGTCCCCGGGTAGATGTCGTGGAGCAGGATGATGCCGTCGCGGGAGGACTGCTCCAGGACGCGCCGCTCGATGAGCGCGGAGTCGCTGGTCCGGTAGTCCTTCGCCGTGACGCTCCAGAGGACCTCCGCGAGGCCCAGCTCTCGGCAGATCTCGTGCACGGTGTCGTTCGTGCGGCCCTGCGGTGGACGCATCAGCGTCGGGGCGCGGCCGGTGAGGCGCTCTATCTCCTGGTTGGGGCGGCGCAGCTCCTCGCGTATCGCGTCCGGGCCGAGCTCGGTGAGGATGCGGTGGTCCCAGGTGTGGCTGGCCGTCTCGTGGCCCTCGTCGGCCATCCGCCGCACCAGTTCGGGGTACTTCTCGATATGGCGCTTGCCGAGAAGGAAGAACGTCGCGGGTACGCGCTCCCGGTGCAGGATGTCGAGCAGCCGCGCGGTGTTCTCGCCCGGCCCGGCGTCGAAGGTCAGGGCGATGCACTTGGCCCTGCGGCAGTCGACGCTGCCGAGCTGTGCCGGCGCGCCCGCGAGGGGCCGTGCCCGGGCGGTGCTCGGCGCGGTCGTCTCCAGCGTGGCGCACCCCGTCAGTGCGAGCGCCAGGCAGGCGAGGGCGGTGCCGATCGCGGCGGCACGCAACCCGGTCCCCGGTCTGTTCGTCTTCCTGTTCGGAAGCTTCTTGGTCAGAGAAGGCATGGGCGGACTATACACACCGGGTATAAACGCGGTTTATAGTGGGTTGGCCTGCGTCTTTGACGGTCGATGGCGCACTCGTCGGCGTCTTTCGACCTGCCCCGTCCGGCCTCGGGCGGCCGCCGTCCGAGGCCGGACGGTCGTACCGGCGCGGAGGCGGAGCCGGGCGCCGTCGAGGCGGGGCACGGCCCGCGCCGCCCTCGCCCGGGCCACCTCCGCACCCGGCCGGCCGCCGCGCCGTAGGGACGTCGGACGGCGTCGCACCGGGCCGCGCCGGAGTCCGGCCCGGTGCCGCCGCGGCCTGCTCGCGGCCGCGGCCGGGTGTGCCGCTACACCGCCGCGGGCGCGGGCCGCGCCCTGCGGCCCAGGCGGGCCACCAGCTGCCCCACGATGCTCGCGACGACCGTCCGCGGTCGGCACGATCAGCGGCATCTGGTCGTAGGCGTCCTTGCCGAGCAGCAGAAGGGCCAGCACGGTGCCGGTCGGCGGCAGCCCGGTCACCACGGCGGCCGCGGCGGCAGGGTGGCCGGCGCCGCGAGGACGACTCCGGGCGGTTCCTTCGGGCCGATCGGGGTTCCGCCGGCCAGGCCGTGCACCGCGACGTGCCCGCCGCGCCCCGGCAGACGGGTGACGATCGGCGCGAGGATCAGTCCGGCCGGCAGCAGCGCGGGCAGCGGCCACCGGCACGGGGCGCGGTCGTGGCCCACCGCCTCGGGCAGGGACTCCCGCACCCGGCGCTCCAGTGGGTGCTGGAGACTGACGAAGAAGAGGCAGGCGAGCGCGATCGGCACGCCGAGCAGCACGCACACCAGCAGGAGCCGCAGGGTGGTCGCGGCTGAGCACGCTGCCGCACAGTGGGGGAGGAGCCCCCGCCCGGCCGTCCGATGGGGCCGGGGCCTCCGCGTCGTCAGACGCCACGGCGCGGCGTTCTCCGGGCCACCGACCCACGGCCCACCACGGACAGCAGCGAACCGATGGTCAGGCCGACCGCGCACCACACCACGGCGGTGCCGACCTTGGCCCCGACGGCGGCCGTGGTGGTGAACGGCAGCAGCGCGAGCCCGGTGGTGACGAGCGCGACGATCCAGCCGAAGAACCGCACCGGCCGCGGTGTGGTCCGCACCAGTACGTGCAGCAGGGCGGTCGCCGCGAGCGCGGCCGCGGCCGCGCCGGCCGTCGGCAGCACGGTCGAGGCGTCGGCCAGCCCGCCACGCCGTCGGGCCGCGAGGACCGGGACACCGAGCACCCCGCGCACCAGCAGCAGCGTGACCAGGGCCGCCAGTCCCGCCACTCCGGCGGTCATCACCCCTCCGGACCACAGGCGCGCGGCGTTGAGGCGGCCGGTCGGCTCACCGGGCAGCGGCTGCGGACACCCGGTGGGGGAGCCGCTGCCGCGCCCGTACGGGGCCGGGTGCGGGTCGGGGTCCGGTGACGGGGGCGTGGTCGGTGGTGTGGACGGTGGTGTGGTCGGTGGTGTGGACGGTCCGGCGGGAGGCGGGGTCGAGGGCTGCACGTGCGGTCTCCTCTCGGTCGGCGGGGGGAGGTCGGTCGTCCGTGCGCCGCTCGCGGGCCGCGCCTGAACCACGGCCGGAGGACCGCCGCCGGTCGTGGAGGAGGGAGCGGCCCGCGGGGCCTCCGGTGTTCCCGGAACCACGAGTTGGTGGGTCTCAGTAAAACCAACGGGCGCACAGGCCGCATGTCGGACGGCCGGCCGCCCGGTGCCCCGGCCGGCCGCCGCGCCGCCCGGCGACCCGGCCGGCCGCCGCGCCGCCCGGCGACCCGGCCGTCTCCTCGCCGCGGCAGCGCGGCGGTGTCAGCCGGCGGCTGTGCCGCCCGCGTCCCGCCCGTGGTCGGCGGCGTAGGCGGCGAACACCCGCGCGGGCGGGCCGCCCGTGTGCAGGAAGCGGTCGTCCAGCACGGCCGCGAGGTCCGCGAGCGCGGCCGCGAGCACCTCGCCGGCCAGCCGCACCTCCGCGCGCTGCGCGCCGCGGCCGCGTTCGGCGAGGAGGCCGGCGTGGCCCACCGTGGCGGCCAGCGAGGAGCGGTCCTCCCCGTCGTGGAAGTAGTACGCCTCGGCGTACTGGGTGAAGTCGATGCGGACGCGGACCACGTCGGAGGCCAGGTCGTGCAGCAGCAGCGCCCCGGCGGTGCAGTCCAGCTGCCGAGCCGTCGGGGCCGCGTCGCGCAGCAGTGCCAGACGGACGGCCAGGGCCCTTCTGCGGGTCAGCGCCGGGTAGATCTCCAGTACCCAGGACACGGTGGCCGTCAGCAGCACGAACCCGACCAGCGCCTCCAGCGGCGAGACCACACGCAGCCAGGCCTCCTCGGGGGAGATGTCGCCCAGTCCCAGGGTCGTCACCGTGACCAGGGACAGATAGAGGGAGTCCAGCAGCGCCGGCTCCTGGGCCGCCTTCGAGCCGGGCGAGAAGGTGAACGCCTCCGGCATGTGCGGCCAGTAGACCAGGGCCCAGCCGAGCACGATCGTCAGTGCCCACATGGCGACCACGGTGACCATCGCGAGCGGGCCGACCAGCCCGGCGACCCGTCCGCGCGAGCGGAACCGCCGGGCGGCCCGCCACAGCCCCGTCATCACCAGACGGCTCAGACCGCCGTGGCGTGTCGGGTGCCACAGCGTGTGGAACAGGTCCCTCAAGGTGATCATCACCAGGGCCAGACCCGCGAGGGAGACGAACCACTCCATCCGCTTCCCCTCACCCGCCTCCCACGACCGGCGGGAGATCCTTTGCTCCTGCTCCTGCTCCTGCTCCTGCTGCTGCCGCCGCCACGCCGCTGCCATCGCCGCGGTCCGCCGTCGCCGTCACCTCCGGCGGCGGGCAACCCGCGTGTGCCCACCGTGCCACTCCCGGCGGGCCGCCGCTACACAGGCCGGGGCCGCGGTCCCCGGGGCCGTGGGTCCGGGGCGAGGGCAGCCGAGCCTCCGTGGGTCCCTTCCCGTCCGCGGCTCCGTTGAGCGCTGAGACGGGCGGGTTCCCCACCGGGGGTGAGGGCCGCGCGGTGGGGCGCGACAGCGTGTCGTGATGTCCGGGCAATGGAGAGGGGGCGTTGCGGGCCGCTCTTGGAGGCCCGCAACGCCCCCTGGTCTTTCACCTGAGGGGTGCTCAGGAGTCCTGCGGCATCAACCGGTGCCGCGTCCGGCCCGGGTGGAGCCGGTGAGGCCACCGGGACGCCCGCAGCGGGTGCGGCCCGCGGGAGCGCCGTGCTGCGCGGGGGCGCCGAGGCTGAGCCGGGCGGCGCGGGCGGCGCGGGCGGCGCGGGTGGCGGCGGATCTGCTGGCGCGGGTGGGCCCGGACACGAGTCTCCTCAGGGACGGCCGGTGGGGGGTCGCCGGGGTGGGGGGTGCACAAGGGGTCTGCGGGCCGACCCCGATGTGCCCGGCGAGCGGCACGTCCTCTAGGCTAGGGTCGGCCGCATCGTGTCCCAATGAGGGACTTCCCTAAGGGAGTTGGGGCAGGGAAAACCCTCGGTCGAGCCGGAGCGGGCCCCGCCGGGAGGCTCCCGCGGGGCGGTGTTCCCCGGTAACCGGCTCACCGGGGCGAGCCGTCGGGTCCGCACCTGCCGGAACAGTACCGCCGCAACGGCCCGCGAGGACCGGACGGGCCGGAACGGGCCGGAACGAGCCCGCAGGAATGGCCTGTCACCACCGGCCTGTCACCACCGGCCCGTCGAACGGACCCGTCGAACGGACCCGTCGAACGGACCCGTCGAACGGACCCGTCGAGCGGGGACACTGCCCGTCGCCCGGGGACGGCGGGCCCGGTCATCTGGCCTGGCGTCCGGCCGCGAGTCGTACGATGTCCACCCGCGAGCGGATCCCGAGCTTCCGGTAGACCCGGGTCAGGGTCGCCTCGACCGTCTTGACGCTGATGAACAGCCGCCCCGCGATCTCCCTGTTGGTGGCGCCCTCCATCACCAGCGCCGCCACCTGACGCTCCATCGAGGCCAGGCCGGCCAGCGCGTCGACGGGGGCGGGCGCGGGGGCCGGGGCCGACGGCTGCGACCGCCGCTCCGCCTCGGCCGCCTCCACCTGCCGCAGCCAGGGCAGCGCCCGGCACCGCCGGAACAGCCGCTCCGCCTCGTCGAAGTCGGCCGCGCCCGGCCGGTGCGGGCGCAGCCGGGCCAGCGCGAACGCCGCGCGGGCCTCCTCCAGGCCGTAGCCCAGCTTCGCCAGACGGTCCTGAACGGACGTCAACTGGGCCATGGCCGCGTCGTGTTCGCCGCGTGCGGCGCGTACCAGGGCCTCGGCGCGGTCCAGCACGGCGAGGACGCTCTCGCGGCCCAGCCGCAGCGCCTGCTCGCGGGTGACGTCGATGAGGTTCTGCGCCTCGTCCGGCTCGCCGACCAGGACCAGTGCCTCGGCGAGGTCGCCGTGCCAGCGCCCGCGCGCCGGGTCCGTGACACCGAGGCCGCCCTCCAGCTGGCGTACCCGCCGCAGCGACAGCACGGCGCCCTGCGCGTCCCGCGCCACCAACTGGGCGTGCCCGAGGGCGCCGAGGGCCAGGGAGAGGTAGACCGGGTCGCCGTCCTCCTCGGCGAGGCCGACGGCCTCCCGGGCCAGCGCCATGGCGCGCTCGGTGTCCCCGCCGGCCGCCTCCGCGAGGGAGGTCAGCATGGCGGAGGCGCCCTCGCCGATACCGCAGTCGCGGGCCAGCAGCAGCCCCTCGCGGGCCAGGTCGAGGGCCCGGCCGCAGTTCCCGGAACGCAGTTCGGTCTCGGCGACGAAGCGCACGAAGTGCACCTCGCTCTCGACGACACCCCGCAGCCGCGCCTCCCGCAGCAGGCCGGTCGCGGTGGCGCGGGCCTCGACCAGCTGGTCGCTCATGACCAGCCAGCGGAACCGGGCCGCCCCGGCCCCGTTGTGGTGGCAGGCCACCTGCGGGTCCTGGGGCTCCCGCAGGGCACGCTTGATGCTGGCCGGGGCGTCGGGGTGCCCCATCAGCGTCTCGGTCTGCGCCTGGAACGACAGCGCGAGCAGTTCCGTCCTGCGGTCGTCGCCGCGCGCCGCCAGCTCGGCGGCGTGCAGCGCCTCCAGCCGTGCCTCGGCGAAGTCGCCCTCGACCATGAGCGCCCGCCAGGCGAGCTGGTAGTGGACCTGCGCGAGCAGCCGCGGGTCGTCGCCCGCGTCGGCGAGGGCCTGCGGGAACACGGAGTCCACGTCGCCGAGGGCCTGCCCGGCCGACTCGATCACCACCATCCAGGCCCGGACCCGGTCCGTGGAGGAGGTGGCGCGGGTGAGCACGTCACGGGCGATGTCCCGGGCCAGATCGATCTCGCCCGCGGTCAGCGCGTCCTCGGCGGCCTGCAGACGGCGGGTGTCCGGACCGGGCACCATGCCGGCCGGCGCGTGCCGGGCGGCCAGCAGCCCGAGCGAGGCGGCCACCGAAGGCGCCCCCCGGTCGCGGGCCAGCGCGGCGGCTCCGCCCAGGCGTTTGGCGACCTCCGGGTCGGTGCCGGTGGTGGCCAGTGCCAGATGCCGGGCACGCTCGATCGGGTCGGAGGCCGCGGTGGACAGCGCGGAGTGTGCGGCCCGCCGGGTCTGCGCGGGGGCCTCCGCGTAGAGGGCGGCGGAGATCAGCGGATGGGCGAAGCGCAGCGCCGGCGCCTCGGGCTCGACGGTGAGCAGCCCGAGCGCCGCCGCCTGGGCGGTCTCGGCCTCGGCGTCCTCCCGGCCGGCGGCGTGCAGCAGGGCCAGGGTCGGGCGGGCACCGGCGCTGGCCACCAGCAGGGTGTGACGCGCCTCGGCGGAGAGCATCTCCAGCCGGCTCAGCACCAGGGCCCGCAACGAGGTCGGCACCGGCAGCGGTTCGCCCGGCCGGGGCGCGGCGCTGCTCTCGGCCAGGGCACGGCCCAGCTCCAGGGCGAACAGCGGGTTGCCGCCGCTGGTGCGGTGGATGTCGCGGACCGTGGAACGCGGCAGCCGGTAGCCGCCCTGGTCCAGCAGCGCCGACACCTGGGTGCGGGTCAGCGGACCCAGTCGCAGCGCGAGTGTCTCGGGCGGCGTGGCGCGCACCTGCCGGTCGTACTCCTGGCCCTCGGTGCGCACCGCGCACAGCAGCTGCACGGGGAAGTCGCCGAGGCGGCGGGCGGCGAAGCCGAGCAGCTCCGCGCTGGCGGAGTCCAGCCACTGGAGGTCGTCGGCGACGACCAGGACCGGGCCCTCGGCGGCCAGTGCGCGCAGCGCCGACAGCACCGCCAGGCGCAGAGCCAGTCCGTCGCGCTGGAGGCTGGACTCGCCGCGCCCGGTGAGCGCCGACTCCAGCGCCGTGCGCTGGGCGGCGGGCAGCCGGTCGGACACCTCGGGCAGGACCAGGCCGAGCAGGTCGGCGAGGGCGAGGAACGGCAGATGCGATTCCGACTCGGTGGCCGAACAGCGCAGCACGGTCCGCGCGGAGCGGCCGTAGTCGGCGGCCAGCGCCCGCAGCACGGTCGACTTTCCGATACCGGCCGGCCCGTGCAGCAGCACACTGCCGCCCCGGTCGAGCTCCGCCCGCGCCGTGGCGAACAGCTCCTCCCGGCCGATGACCAGCTCGGAGCGGCCTCGGGCAGGCTCCTGGTAGTCCCGTCGCACGGTCACCGCTCCCTCCCTGAATCGTGGCCGTGCCAAATTCTAGGCAACGAGTCATTGAAATTCGGAGTGACGAGGTGGTGAGGGAGATAACAACTGGGGAGCATCCGGAAAATCAGGACTCCGGTGTGTGAACGGCCGCCTCGTACTGCGGCCCCCCGCGCTCCGGGCCCCGCGGCCCCGGCCGGGCACGCCCCGCGCCCGCCCGTCCCGGTCCCGCGTGCCCGGCTCCCGCGTATCCGGGTGCGGCCCGCCCGGCCGCTCCGCGTGCCCGGCGGGTGCGCCGCGCTCCCCGGCGTCCCGGACTCCCGGAGCCGCGGCCCGGGCGCCCCGCGCCGCAGTGTTCCGGACCGCGGCGTTCCGGACCGCGGCGTTCCGGACCGCGGCGTTCCGGACCGCGGCGTTCCGGACTGCTGTGTCCCGGACTGCTGTGTCCCGGACGTGCCGCTCCGGGGCCGACGCGTCCCGGGCTCCCGCGTCCCGGGCCTCCCGGCCTCGGGCCCGTACATCCCGCACCTCTCTCCCCGGGGCCTGTCGGTCCCGGCCCCGCGCTCCTTCTGCCTCCGTGTGGCAGGTCTCCCTGTCACGGGCCCCACGTCCTCCGCCTCATGTTCCGGGCCTCCTCCGGGGAGCGCGGTCTCCGGTCCGCCCGCTCCGCGCCCCCGTGTCCCTGTGTCCCCGTGTCCCCGTGCCCAGGTCCCCGTGCCCAGGTCCCCGTGTCCCCGTGTCCCCGTGCCCAGGTCCCAGTGTCCCGGGTTTCCGCGCCCCTGACCCTCCGCATCCCGCAACCAGTTCCCCGCGACCCGCGGTCCCGCACCGCGCGGTCCCGTGCCCCGCGGTTCCCGTGTGCCGCCGCGCCGCCGGTGCCGCGACCGGAACGGTTCACCGGATCGCGACGCCCGGCCCGGCACCCCGCCGCGCCGTCGACGCACCCGGGCTGTCCGGTCCGCGGGTGGCGCCCCGCCGTGCCGGGCACCGCGCCGGACGCGGGCTTCCCGGCAGGCGCCGCCGGTCGCGGGACGGCCGGGCACGGGACGGCCGGGCACGGGACGGCCGGTCGCGGGACATCAGGGCAGGGCCCCCGTGCGGCGGGCCGCCGCGACCGCCTCGCCGCGGGTGTGGGCGCCCAGCTTGCGCATCGCCGAGCGCAGATAGCTCTTGACCGTCTCGGGCCGCAGTCCCAGTCTGGCCGCCGTCGCGGCGTTGGTGGCGCCTGCCGCCACCCAGGCGAGCACGTCGACCTCGCGGGGTGCGAGCCCCGCCGCCGCACCCGGTGCGCCGGGAACGGCGGGCGGCGCCAGCAGTTCGCACGCCCCCAGCAACTCCGCCCGCAGCGCCGGGTCGGTGATCCGCGGCACCAGCGCGCGCAGCGCGGTGTGCGCCTCCCGCATCCGCTCGCGCGCCGCCGCGTCCCCGGTCCCGGGGCCGGGCCCCGGCCCGACGGCCGGCCCGGCCCCCGTGTCCGCGTCCGGCCCGGTGCCGATGCCGGGCGCGGACCGGACCGCGTCCCGGACCGGCCCCGGGACCAGACCGCCGCCGGGCCCCTGGGCGAGGCCGTGGAGCGGCCGGTGGAGCAGCCCGTGGACCGGTCCGGGGACCACTGCCAGCAGCCCGCGCGCCTCCTCGGCCGCCACCATGGCCTGCTCCACGTCCCGGGCGGCCTCGACGGCCGCGTGCAGGGCGCGGTCGCCGAGCGGCTGGGCCGTACGCAGCGCGCCGTACAGCACCCCGCGCACCCGGCGCCGCACCACCACGGGCACCGCCAGCACCGAGCGCAGCCCCTCCGCGGCGACCGGCACGTCGTACTCGTGGCTGATCTGCCGGGACGCGGAGTAGTCCGTCACCGCGCACGGGCGGGCCAGTGCCACCACCCTGCCGCCCAGGCCGCTGCCGGCGGTCACAGCGAGCGCCCGCAGCGCGGGCGTGGCGGTGCCGCTCAGCTCGCTGATGCGCACCTGCGGCCGCCCGGGCTCCACCAGTCCGCCGAACGCCACCGGCAGGCCCGTGTCCCGGCGCAGCCGCAGCAGCGCCGCCCGTACGTCCGCCCTCGGCATCCCGGCCGCCGCCGTGTCCTCTGCCACCGACTCGCCCCTTCCCGCCGCAGTCGAAGCCGTGCGCCGGCCGCGTCCGCCGGCCCTGCCGACGGGCGGGCCGGGCCGGGTGGCCACGGCCCCGCGCCGGCCCACCGGACACGCCCGGGCCGCAACCTCACGGCGCACACCCCCGTTCGGGGGTGGTGAGACCTGCATCACGGATTACACGATGGCGGAAAGCCGCCCGGCAATGGTCCGGAACAGAGGAGGACGGATGACGGCGACCGAGGACTTCCGCAGGGCACGGAACTTCCTGCTGGAGCACCGCGAGGACTACGCCACCGCCGCGGCCGGCTTCGTGTGGCCGCGCCCGGAGTACTTCAACTGGGCTCTCGACTGGTTCGACCGCGTCGCGGAGGGCAACGACCGCACGGCCCTGCACATCGTCGAGGAGGACGGCGCCGAGACGCTGCTGTCCTTCTCCGTGCTGGCCGACCGCTCCGACCGCGTCGCGAACTGGCTGCGCGGGCTGGGCGTGGCCGCCGGGGACCGGGTCCTGGTCATGCTCGGCAACCAGGCCGAGCTGTGGGAGACGGCGCTGGCGGCGATGAAGCTGCGCGCCGTCGTCATTCCCGCCACCCCGCTGCTCGGCCCGGCCGACCTGCGCGACCGCGTCGGGCGCGGACACGTCCGGCACGTGATCGCGCGGGCCGCGGACACGCCGAAGTTCGCCGACGTGCCCGGCGGCTACACCCGGATCGCCGTCGGCGGCACGGGCGGTGAGTGGCATGCCTACGAGGACGCCTACGCCGCCCCGGCCGGCTACACCCCCGACGGGCCGACCCGGGCCGACGACCCGCTGATGCTGTACTTCACCTCCGGCACCACCGCCCGCCCCAAGCTGGTCGAGCACACCCACACCTCGTACCCGGTCGGCCACCTGGCCACCATGTACTGGATCGGCCTGAAGCCGGGCGACGTGCACCTGAACATCTCCTCGCCGGGCTGGGCCAAGCACGCCTGGTCCAGCCTCTTCGCGCCCTGGAACGCGGAGGCGACGGTCTTCGTCCACAACTACCCGCGGTTCGACGCCGCCCGGCTGATGGCGGAGATGGACCGCGTGGGCGTCACCTCCTTCTGCGCGCCGCCGACCGTGTGGCGCATGCTGATCCAGGCCGACCTCACCCGGCTCGCCCGCCCGCCGCGCGAGGCGGTGGCTGCGGGGGAGCCGCTGAACCCCGAGGTGATCGAACAGGTCCGCCGGGCCTGGGGGGTGACGGTCCGGGACGGCTTCGGGCAGACCGAGACGGCCGTGCAGGTCTCCAACAGCCCCGGCCAGCCGCTCAAGACCGGCTCGATGGGCCGGCCCAGCCCCGGCTTCCGCGTCGAACTGCTCGATCCGGTCACCGGCGCGCCCGGCGCCGCCGAGGGCGAGATCGCGCTCGACCTGTCCGCCCGTCCGGTGGGCCTGATGACCGGCTACCACGGTGACCCGGAGCGCACCGCCGAGGCCATGGCGGACGGCTACTACCGCACGGGGGACGTCGCCTCCCGCGACGCGGACGGCTGTCTGACCTACGTCGGGCGCAGCGACGACGTGTTCAAGGCGTCCGACTACAAGATCTCCCCGTTCGAGCTGGAGAGCGCCCTGCTGGAGCACGAGGCCGTCGCCGAGGCCGCCGTGGTGCCCGCGCCGGACGAGCTGCGGCTGGCCGTGCCGAAGGCGTACGTCGTCCTGGCCGACGGCTGGCAGCCCGGGCCCGGCACGGCGAAGGTGCTCTTCGCGCACTCCTGCGAGACCCTCGCCCCCTACAAGCGCCTCCGCCGGCTGGAGTTCGCGCCGCTGCCCAAGACCGTCTCCGGCAAGATCCGCCGTGTCGAGCTGCGCGAGGCGACCGCGGCCGGCTCGGACGCCGAGTACCGCGAGGAGGACTTCCGGTGACCCCGACCCCGACCCCGTCGCCGTCCCCGGCCCCGGCCGCGTCCCCGGCCCCCGCCTCGGGCCCGGCTCCGGCCCCGGCTCCTGCCGAAGATCCGGCATGCGCCGGGCCGAACCTCGGGGAGGCGGTCCACGTCCTCCGCGAACAGCCCTCCGCGCGGGGCGGGCGCATCCGGTCGGGCAGTGCGGTCATGGCTTCGCCGTAGCGGTACGTCGGGTCCGGAAGGCTGCGCGCGCGGGGCTGTCCTACTCGGCCGGCAGACGGAGCATCGGTTCGAAGGCCGCGTCCTCCTCGCCCTCGACCGAAGGGAGGAAGCCGTCCGGGACGGTGCGGGCGGCCGTGGTGAGGAGGCGGGCCAGGACCTCGGGCTCGGTGGCCGGGGGGAGGCGGAGGGCGGCGAGGAGGCGGTCGCGGACCTCGGGGTGGTCCGGGTTGTCCTCAAGGTAGTCGGCGTTGAGCGCAGGGGGACGGAAGCCGGCCAGGGCGTCGTGCCAGGAGGGGAGGACGATGGCCAGGGTCAGGGCCTCGGCGAGGGACTCCGCGATGAGGGAAGCCCGGCCCTCGGAGTCGGTGTGGAGGACGGGGCGGACGCGGTCGGAGCCGGCCGGGCCGCAGAGGTAGTGGGTGCCTCCCGCGTTGCAGCCGGCCACGGGCTCCACCGGGAGACCGGCCGGCAGGGCGATCGACTCGATGGGGTCGGTCCGCATGAGGTCGAACTCACCGTCGCAGGCGAGGTACGCCTCGACCTCGGGGTCGGCGGCGATCCGGCGGAGCAGGGCCTCGTCGGAGAGGGCGGCCGGGTTGAGGCCGCGGGCGGCTTCGGGGGTCAGGGGGTGGCCTGCGAGGACGTGGCGGACGGTGTCGAGGGGGACGGGCCGCCCGTAGTCCGCCTCGAAGTGCTCTTGGACGGCCTCGGGGGAGCGGTCTGTGAGGAGGTGGAAGAGGAAACCGGAGCCGTCCGGGTCCTCGCTGTCGGCAGGGAAGGCGATGGCCGAGCCGGTGCGCCAGGCCGTGTCGCCGGTCTCCCACCACAGGCAGGCGGTGACCCGCGGGGCGCCGAGGCCCTCGTCGACGAAGGCCGGGTCGTCCAGGAGCGGGCGCAGCGCGGCGGGCACCTCGTCGATGACACCGGGCCAGACCTGTTCGTCGTCCGTGGCGTACGGGCTCATCTCCGACTCGTGGTCGAAGCCGCGGACGAGCACACCGGCCGGGGTGAAGAGGACGGAGAAGTCGTCACCCGAGCCACTGTCCATCAGGGCCGCCTCCGTCCCAGGCCCCCAGGTGGTGGAGAAGGAGTAGCGGGAGAACCGCGGGTCGCGGCAGATGGCCTGGTCCAGCACGGCCAGCGCACGCAGGTACGCGCGGAGCTCGGCGGGGTCCGGGAGGAGGGCGGCGGTCGTGTGCACGGTGTCCATGGGCTCATGCAAGCAGCCGGCACTGACATCCGGGGCGGCGGTTCGGGGTGGTGCCCTTCAGCTCGGGGAGCCACGACTCGATGATGTCCGCGGCCTCCTCGACCGTGTACCTGCCCCCGGGGAAGTACACGCCGAAGCTCACCGTGTTGTCGGCTCACTCGGTCGGTAGATGGTGTGGACGCCTTCCGTCACGCCGGGCATCTTCGCGATGGAGCCGGTCGGTGCCACGGTGGTCACCTTCACCGGCTCGGGTACGCGGAGCCTGAAGGCGTAGGCGCGGGCCTCTTCGCGGACCGTGTCGTACAGGTCCCTCTCCAGGGCCTCCCGCCCTGAAGCCTCCCCCGCAAGGGTCTTCCCCGGCCCGGGATTCCCCGCCTTCTCGTGGGTCCGCGCGGTGTCGGGGGTCCCGCTCCGCTCCTGGCTCTCCTCCTCCGCACGGGCCGCTTCCGCCGCGGTCACGGGGATGCGCAGCATCGTCCCGCAGGGGCAGCCCAGTTCCGGCCGGGGCCAGTCGGAGCGGCGCCCGCAGGCGGTGCACCGCAGGGTCAGCCACTCCTCCGCCCAGGTGCGGTGCGTGACGGCGACCGGGTTCCCGGCGGGGTCCAGCGGCGGGGCGAGCGGCGCGCCGCAGACGCACGGGCAGGTCTGCGCCGTGTAGGTGTGCGCGCGGCGGCAGGCGGGGCAGCGCACCGTGACGCTCGGGGACATGGCCCGCTCCAGGACGTACTCGGGTGGGTTCGGCCCACCCATCGTCCTCCCGGAGACCCTCTCCTGTCCGTCTCTTGACGGGGTTCACCCCTCCCTCTACATTGCTTCCAGATAGCAGAAAAGAAATTCCGCAATGTGGAATCGTGTGAATCACGGGCGGAACAAGCGCGGAAAGGGTCTCACCGCGGGGCGCGACGGAGAGCCCATCCGAAAGCCGAAGCAGGAGTACTCCATGGCTCGTATGACCGCTGCCCGCGCGGCAGTCGAGATCCTCAAGCGCGAGGGCGTCACCAACGCGTTCGGTGTCCCGGGCGCGGCGATCAACCCGTTCTACGCGGCGCTCAGGGCCGCGGGCGGTGTGACCCACACCCTCGCCCGTCACGTCGAGGGCGCCTCGCACATGGCCGAGGGCTACACCCGCACCCGTCCGGGCAACATCGGCGTGTGCATCGGCACCTCGGGCCCGGCCGGCACGGACATGATCACCGGCCTGTACTCCGCGACCGGCGACTCCGTCCCGATCCTGTGCATCACCGGCCAGGCCCCGACCGCGGTGATCCACAAAGAGGACTTCCAGGCGGTCGACATCGCCTCCATCGCCAAGCCCGTGACCAAGATGGCCGTCACCGTCCTGGAGGCCGCGCAGGTGCCGGGCGTCTTCCAGCAGGCCTTCCACCTGATGCGCTCCGGCCGGCCCGGACCGGTCCTGATCGACCTGCCGATCGACGTCCAGCTCACCGAGATCGAGTTCGACCCGGAGACGTACGAGCCGCTGCCGGTCTACCGGCCGGCCGCGACCCGCGCCCAGATCGAGAAGGCGATCGGCATGCTGAACGCCTCCGAGCGTCCGCTGATCGTGGCCGGTGGCGGCGTCATCAGCGCCGACGCGAGTGAACTCCTGGTCGAGTTCGCGGAACTGACGGGCACTCCGGTGGTGCCCACCCTGATGGGCTGGGGCGCTCTCCCCGACGACCACGAGCTGAACGCGGGCATGGTCGGCCTGCAGACCTCGCACCGCTACGGCAACGCCACCTTCCTGGAGTCCGACTTCGTCCTCGGCATCGGCAACCGCTGGGCCAACCGGCACACCGGCAGGCTCGACGTCTACACGGCGGGCCGCACCTTCGTGCACGTCGACGTCGAGCCCACCCAGATCGGCAAGATCTTCGCCCCCGACTACGGCATCGCCTCCGACGCCCGCGTCGCGCTGGAGCTGTTCGTCGAGGCGGCACGCGAGCTGAAGGCGGCCGGGAAGCTGCCCGACCGCTCCGGCTGGGCCGCGGCGGCGCAGGAGCGGAGGTCGACCCTGCTGCGCCGTACCCACTTCGACGACATCCCGATCAAGCCGCAGCGCGTGTACGAGGAGATGAACAAGGCCTTCGGCCCGCAGACGCGCTACGTCAGCACGATCGGCCTCTCCCAGATCGCCGGCGCCCAGATGCTGCACGTCTACCGCCCGCGCCACTGGATCAACTGCGGCCAGGCCGGACCGCTCGGCTGGACCGTCCCGGCCGCGCTCGGCGTCGCCACGGCCGACCCGTCGGCGTCCGTCGTCGCCCTCTCCGGCGACTACGACTTCCAGTTCATGATCGAGGAGCTGGCCGTCGGCGCCCAGCACAGGATCCCCTACATCCATGTCCTGGTGAACAACTCCTACCTCGGCCTGATCCGCCAGGCCCAACGGGCGTTCGACATCGACTTCCAGGTCAAGCTGGAGTTCGAGAACATCAACTCGCCCGAGCTGGGCGTCTACGGCGTCGACCACGTCAAGGTCGTCGAGGGCCTCGGCTGCAAGGCCGTCCGGGTCACCGACCCGGCCGAGCTGGGCGCCGCCTTCGAGGAGGCCAAGAAGCTCGCCGCGCTGCATCAGGTGCCCGTCGTCGTCGAGGCCATCCTGGAACGCGTCACCAACATCTCCATGTCCGGCACCAACGACATCAGCAACGTCGTGGAGTTCGAGGAGATCGCCACCGAGCCGGGGCACGCCCCCACCGCCATCAGGCCCCTGACGGTCTGACCCGGCCCGCCCGGGACGCCCGGGGCCCGCGCGGCACCGTGCGGGCCCCTCCGGCCGGTCCGGACACGGCACGGGGCGATCAGCCGGCCGCGCCCGGCGGGCGGGCCGGGGCGGGCCGGGCGGAACGCCTCGCGCACGGACCCGCGCCACCCGGCCGCGCCGGAGGCGGTGCGCTCATGCGCGGTGTTCGCCCTCCAGCGGGGCCGGAGCCGGCGCCGCGGTCCGCACTCGGGCGCCGGACGCCCCGGCGACCCACGCCTCCAGGCAGGCCACGAACTCGGCGGACCTCGCGGTCCAGTCGAGCTCGGCGGCCGCCGCGTCCCGGCCCCGCCGCGCGGCCCGCAGCCGCAGCGGGACGTCGTCGCGCAGACGCCGTACCGCCGCCGCGGTGCCGGCCGGATCCCGGTGGGGGACGACCAGGCCGCAGCCGTGCCGCTCGACGAGCTCGGCGGCCAGCGGGCTCGGCGTGGTGACGACGGGGACGCCGTGGGCCATGTACTCGACGACCTTGGTGGGCCGGGAGTGGCGGTAGTTGGGCTGGTCGTGCAGGAGCGACAGTCCGGCCAGCGCTCCGGGCAGCAGGGCGAGGGCGCGGTCGTTGGGCAGGAATCCGCGCCAGCGCAGCACGCCGTCCCGGTCGGCCGCGGCGAGCGCGCCGCGCACGTCGGGGTCGGCCGCGCCGATCGCCTCGACCCGGACGTCCGGCGCGAGCAGCCGTGCCGTCTCCAGCAGGTCCAGCGCGCCGCGCGCCCGGGACAGGTGGCCCAGGTAGACCACCCGGTCGGCCCCCGCGGGCAGCGGGGCGGCGGCCGGTGCGGCGGCGAGGTTCGGCACCACGGGGTGCAGGCGGCGGAACCGGGACTGGTAGGCGTCCTCGGCGAGCAGCAGCCGCAGATGGCGCTCGGCCAGGCGCTCCGCCGCCCGCACGGCGAGCCGCAACGGCGACCGCAGCGGTCCGGGCAGCCAGCCCTTCATCACCAGGGCGGCCGCCGTGTCCTCGTGCACGTCCCACACCGTCACCGGGGCCCGGCCGGTGCGCCGCCAGCGGCGCAGCGTGCCGGGCAGTGTCAGCATCAGCTCGGGGTCGTGCAGCAGCAGCAGGTCGACGTCCTGGCCGCGTTCGACGATCAGGGCCCGGGCCGCGCGCAGGGCGTCCCGGCGGGAGCGGCCCGCGGCCCGGGGCAGGTCCACGCCCTCGACGTACGGCCTCGGCGCCACGCCGCACGCGGAGTACGGCGCGGCGTAGACGATCTCGTGGCCGCGGTCGCGCAGCGCGGCGATCTCGCGGTGCAGGATGCGGGCGTCCTCGGGATGGTGGACGACGGTGACGACGAGTATGCGCATCGGGGGACCTCTCAGCTCCCTCCGGCTCCGCGCGGAGCCCGGGAACACGGAGCGCGGAGTGCGGGGGCGCGGGGGCGCGGGAGTGCGGGGGTGCGGGGGTGCGGGGGTGCGGGGGTGCGGGGGTGCGGAGTCGGGGGGGTGCGGAGTGACGAGGGAGGGGTGCGGCGGCCGGACGGGGCTGCCGGGGAGCTCGCGGCACCCGGTGCGGTGCCTCGCACGGCGGAGCGTCACCCGCGTACCGGACGTGTCCGGGCGGTGCGCGCGGCGCGGCGGGGCGCCGTGCCGCGCGCCGCGGGCCGGGCGCGACGTCCGCAGCGCCCGTCCGCAGGGCCCTAGAGCACCTCGACGCCCGGCTGGAAGATCCGCCCCCGGGTGTCGAACAGCAGGCGGGCCTGGTCGGCGAGGGCGGGCAGGTCGTAGGCGGTGTGGTCCTGCAGCAGGATCGTCAGGTCCTGGCCGCGGGCCGCCGCCAGGGGGTCCGCGACGCCGGGTACCGGTTCACCGTCGACGGACCACTGCCCGACGTACGGGTCGTGGAAGGAGACCTCCGCGTCCCGTTCCCGCAGCAGCCGGGCCACCGGGATCGCCGGTGACTCGCGCTGGTCGGCGACGTCCGGCTTGTAGGTGACGCCGAGCAGCAGGACCCGGGAGCCGTGCAGCGGTCTGCCGACGCTGTTGAGGAGGTCCTGGGCGCGGCGTACCACGTACTCCGGCATCCGGCGGTTGATCTCCTGGGCCAGCTCGACGAAGCGGAACTCGTAGCCGAGCGAGGAACGCACCTTGTAGGAGAGGTAGTTGGGGTCGATCGGGATGCAGTGCCCGCCGACTCCGGCGCCGGGGCGGAAGGGCTGGAAGCCGAACGGCTTGGTGGCGGCGCAGCGGATCGCGTCCCAGAGGTCGACCCGCAGTTCGTGGCTGATGATGGCCAGTTCGTTGACCAGGGCGATGTTGACGTGCCGGTAGGTGTTCTCGATCAGCTTGGCCAGCTCGGCCTCGCGGGTGCCCCTGGCCTGCACGACGGTGTCGACGAGCTTGCCGTAGAAGGCGGCGGCGCGCGCCGCGCAGGCGGGTGTGCAGCCGCCGACGACCTTCGGCGTCCCGCGCAGCTGGTGGGTGGTGTTGCCGGGGTCGATGCGCTCCGGTGAGAAGGCCAGGGCGAAGTCCGTGCCGACGGTGAGACCGGACTCCTCCAGCAGCGGTCTGACGACCTCCTCGGTGGTGCCCGGGTAGGTGGTCGACTCCAGGACCACGAGCTGTCCGCGGCGCAGCCGGAGGGCGACCGACCGGGCCGCGGCGGTCACCGCGCCCAGGTCCGGGCCGCCGTCGGAGCCGAGCGGGGTCGGTACGCAGATGACCACGGTCTGGGCGGAGGTCAGGCAGGCGTCGTCGGTGTACGCGCGGAACCCGGCCGCGCGCATCCGGCGCACGTCCTCGCCGGAGACGTCGTCGACGTGCGAGCGGCCGGCGTTCAGTGCCGCGACGACGCCCTCGTCCCGGTCCAGCCCCACCACCCGCAGGCCCACCGACGCGGCTTCCCGTGCCAGCGGGAGCCCGACGTAGCCGAGCCCGATCACGGCGAGTTCGACGCCGTCGGCCGGTATTCGGTCCGGCCCGTTCTCGTCCCCGAGCGGCCCGTTCTCGTCCCCGAGCGGCCCGTTCTCGTCCCCGAGCGGTGCGTTCACTTCCCCGAGCGGTTCGGTCCCGTCGGCCTGCATGCGGCTTCACCCGGCTTTCGAGGCGGGAGTCGGCAGCCCAGCGTGCGATAGGCATCGCAGGTCAGGGCGGCGACCCGGTTCCAGGTACGGCTCCGCCCGACGAGCGAGCGGGCGTGTGTTCCCATTTCTTGACGCCGGTTTTGAGCGTAAAGCAGCTCTTCGAGGGCGTCTGCCCAAGTCTGCGGTGATCCGGGTGGAATGAGTCGGCCACTTGCCCCGGACTCGACCAGCTCTCTCAGCGCGGGGAGGTCGCTGGCCGCCACCGGCAGGCCGCTCGCCATCGCCTCGACGGGCTTGAGCGGGGTCACCAGACGGCACACGCGTGCGTCGGTGCGGGGCACCGCGAAGACGTCCAACGCGGCGTGGTACGAGCGCACTTGCCCGTGCGGCACCCGGCCGGTGAACAACGCCGCCCCGTCGCCGAGCCCGAGCCGCCCGGCCAGCGCCTCCAGCTCCGCCCGCTCCGGTCCGTCCCCGACGATCAGCAGCCTCAGCGGCACCCCGCGACGGCGCAGCGCGGCACCCGCATGGAGCAAGGTGCCGATACCCTCGTACGGAGTAAGGCTGCTGACGGTGCCGACCACGAGGTCGTCCGGTGCGATGCCGAGCCGGCGCCGCACCGGAGCCCGGTCCGGCAGCGGCGCGAGGAACGTGTCGTCCACGGCGTTCGGGGAGATCAGGACCCGTTCCTCGGGCACCCCGCGGGACACGATCTCGGCCTTCATGGCCGCTCCCAGGGTCAGCACCAGGTCGGCCTCGCGCATGCAGTGCGTCTCCAGCGCGCGCCGGGCGCGGTACGTCTCGTCGTCCGGGCCGCGCCCCGGCGCCTGGGTCAGCCAGGTCTCCTCCAGGAACCCCCGCACCTCGTAGACCACCGGCAGGCCGTAGGTCTCGCGCAGGGCGAGGGCCACCCGCCCGTTGCCGTGGTCGGTGGCCGCGTGCAGCACGGCGGGCCGCAGCCGTTCCACCAGCCGCCCCGCCAGCTCGGCGTTCCGGGCCAGTGCCGCCGCCTGCCCGTACGGCAGCCAGAGCGGCAGCAGCCGGTGCTGGGGCACGCCGGCCACACTCTGCGCGGGCCGCGCGTCCAGCACGCCCTGCGCCACCGGGAAGCCGATGCGGGTGACGACATGAGGGTCGAGCCCGGCCGCCCGCTGCGCCTCGGCGAGCTTCTGGGTGCGCACGGTGTAGCCGGCGTGCCTGAACGGCAGCCCGTTGGTGACCAGATGGAGTACCCGGCCCGGGACCGGCTCGAAGGCCCGCCCGGCGGGTGCGCGCACGCGTGCCGCCGGGGTCGGCGCGGCAGCGGGGCCGGCCGTGCGGGCGCGGGCTGCCAGCCCGCGTTCGACGGGCCGCAGCCCGCGCCGGAGAGGCGGCGGCAGCAGCCGCAGACCGAGCAGTCCCGCGCGCGCGGGATCCTGCCGCAACTCGCCCAAAGCGACGGAGACCGCCAGACTGAGGGCCCGGGAGACATTACGGGACATATCGCAACGTTAGGTCGACAGAGCGGAGACTCACACCATGACCGGCCGTGTACTCCATGTCGTCGGCACCCGGCCGAACTTCGTCAAGGCGGCACCGGTGGTGGCCGCCCTCCGCCCGGCCGGCTGCGCACAACTCCTCGTACACACCGGCCAGCACTACGACGGGCGCCTGTCGGACGTCTTCTTCCGGCAGCTCGGCCTGCCGGAGCCGGACACCGACCTCGGTGTCGGCTCCGGCAGCCACGCCCGGCAGACCGCCGACCTGCTGGTCGCGCTGGAAGCCGAGCTCACCGCCCGGGAGCCCGACCTCGTCGTGGTGTACGGGGACGTCAACTCCACGCTGGCCGCCGCCCTCGCCGCCGCGAAACTCGGCATCCCGGTCGCCCATGTGGAGGCGGGCCTGCGCAGTTTCGACATGGCGATGCCGGAGGAGGTGAACCGGCGCCTGGTGGACCAGCTCGCCGAACTGCTGTTCGCCACCAGCCCGGAGGCCGTCGGCCACCTCGCCCGCGAGGGGGTGGACGTGGACCGGGTCCACCTCGTCGGCAACCCGATGATCGACACCCTGCTCACCCATCTGGACCTGTTCGACCCGGTCGCCGCGCGCACCGCGTACGGCCTGCCCGAGCGCTACGGTGTGGTCACCCTGCACCGGCCGGCCAACGTCGACGACCCCGAGGCGGCCCGCGCCGCCGTCCGCGTCCTGGCCGAGGCGGCCCGCCACGTCGACCTCGCCGTGCCGCTGCACCCGCGCGGCCGGGCCGCCCTGGAAGCGGCCGGACTGGCGGGGGCCACGGGCGTCCATGTGCTCGACCCCCTGGGATACGTCGAGTTCATGAGCCTGGTCCGGGGCGCCGCCGCCGTGATCACCGACTCGGGCGGCGTCCAGGAGGAGACCACCGTCCTGCGCGTGCCCTGCCTGACCCTGCGGACGACGACCGAACGCCCGGTCACCGTCACCCACGGCACCAACCGCCTGGTCCGGCACGGAGAGCTCGTACCGGCGCTGCGCAAGGTGCTGGACGGCGGCGGGCCCGCGCACGGCGAGGGCCCACCGCTGTGGGACGGCTCGGCGGGCGCCCGGATCGCCCAGGTCGTCACCCGCTGGCTGGACCACCATGACTGACCGCATCCTCACCCAGCCGGAGGAAGCCGTGCGGGCCGCGGCGTACGGCTTCGACGGCGGTACCGGCCCGGACCCCGGGGGCCGGGAGATCTTCCACGCCCTGCGGCTGGGCACGCTGCTGCGCCTGATCGGCGACCTGTCGAGCCCCCGGGCGCCGCTGTTCGTGCTCGACGCGGGCTGCGGCGAGGGACACCTCGCGCGTGCCCTGGCCCGTTGCGGGCACCGCGTCGACGCCTTCGACGCGGACGCGGAGACCGTCGCCCGGGCCCGTGCCGAGGGCGGCGGCCCGCGCTACGCCGTGGCCTTGCTGGCCGACTGGCGCAGCCCCTGGCCGTACGACGTCGTGCTCGGCGTCGACGTGCTCTTCCACGTCCCCGACGACACGGAGTGGGCGGCGGGGGTGCGCAACCTGGCCTCGCTGGTGCGCCTGACCGGCCGGCTGATCGTCACCGACGCGGACACCGGGGAGCGCCTGCCGCGCGGCGGCCCCGTCGTGCACCGCCCGGCGGACGCCTACCGCGCGGAGCTCGAACCGGCCGGCCTGCGGCACACGCACTTCCAGCCGTACGGCTTCCGCGAGAACGAGGTCGGATTCCACGTCTTCACGAGGACCCGCTGATGAGACTGACCGATCTGCTCCGCCCGCACCTCGACGGCGTCACCGCCGTCGTCGACGCGACGCCCGAGGGCGGGCCGCGCCTCGAACCCTATCTGCACCTCCCG
The DNA here is from genome assembly GCF_058833805.1 of Streptomyces sp. B8-7. Lineage (NCBI taxonomy): Bacteria > Bacillati > Actinomycetota > Actinomycetes > Kitasatosporales > Streptomycetaceae > Streptomyces > Streptomyces sp. B8-7. The sequence goes on from NZ_JBYRRL010000002.1 coordinate 462,585, forward strand.
GACGGGATCACGCTGCGCCGGGACGACGAGAGCCCCGTGGAGCGGGGCGAGCTGGTCCTGCTGTCGTACGGGCCCGGCCCGCACGGTACCGAGGACGCCGGTACGTCCGTACTGGAGCGGATCCGGCCCGGCGGGCGCGGCGTGCTCCTCTTCGGCCACCGCGAACCGCCGTACCACCGCCTGCTCGACCACCTCGTCATCCACCACTGCCAGGTGCTGCGTGCCGCACCCCTGGAGTACGCCTCCCTCCACGCGGGCGCCGTGTTCGCCCGCACGGACGAACTCCTGCCGCCGCACGACTGGTTCGGGCGCCCGGTGCCGGCCGACGGAGCGGCCACGCAGCTGCGGATGGCGAACGAGTACGTCCTCGCCGACCTGGTCTCCCGCTCCCTGCGGGCCCGTGTGCTCGATCTGGAGAAGGACGCCGAGGACGCGGCACGGCTGGGTGACGCCGCCCGCGAGGACGGTCTCGCCGACCGGCTGGCCGCCGCCGTACGCGAGCGGGACCAACTGGCGTCGGCGCTGCGCGGGGCCCGGGACCGGGTCGAGGTCCTGCAGGCGCGCGTGGCCATGCTGGAGGGCTCGACCTCGCTGCAGGTCGGCCGGGCGCTGGTGTCGGCGGCCCGCTCGCCGCGCCGGCGGGCGCCCCTGCTGCCCCGTGAGCTCTACGGACTGTGGCGGGGGAGGTCCAGAGCGCGGCCCGCTCCGGCAGGGCAGCGCACGCGCGAGACGCCGCAGATGGCGGACGGACGCTTCCACCTCGCCCACCGGGCCCTGTCCTCCGCCCCGCGCGACCGGCTGGTCCTCGCCGGGGTGCTCACCGACCGGACCGCCGGGGACTTCGCGGCGGACGCCTGCGTGAACCGTCTGCTGCCGCACGACGGCGAGCTGCTGGTGCGGCGCACCGACCCGGACGCCGTCGTCGTACAGCTGAGCGCCTGTACCGGCGACGGCCCCTGGTCGCTCACCGGCACCGGTCTCGCCCCCGACCTGGACCGGCGGCTCGCGGAACTCCTCACGGAGGCCGGGGCCCTCGGCCGGACGGCCGTGCTGTGGCGGGACGCCCCGGCGGCCGGCGCACCCCTGCTGGCGCGGCTGGCGTGGGACGCGGTCATCGACGCGGACACCGGCGTCCGGCTCTCCCGGCTCGATCCCGACGTGTGCGGACGGGACGGGCTGCGGGAGGCGTTCTGGCAGGACTGCACCCGGGTACGGCTGGCGAGGCTGGCCCGGCTGACCGGCGCCCCTGACCCGCTGGCCCGGCGCCGGGTCGCCGTACTGGCCGATCCGCGCGACCGGCACGACGCCGCCCGACTGGCCGGCCAGGTGCTCGAACAACTGCACCGTCCGGCCGAGGTGGTGGTGCCCGGCCCCGCGGGCGGCCTGCTGGACGAGCTGACCGCGGCCGGGGTGACGGTCCGCAGCGGTGCGCCCACGGCGCCGTGGATCGCCGACTGGACCGACCTGTCCGCGACCCGCCCGCCCACCCTGCTGCTGGACCTGATGTGCGCCCAGGAGTACTCGGGCGCCGACGCCGTCGGTCACACCCCGGCCGACGACGACTACACCTTCGTACCGGCGCTGACCCCGCTCCTCGTGCGCCGGTCCCTGCACCTGGCCGGCACACCCCCCAAGGACTGGCTGAGCGAGGGGCAACGGCTGTTCGCCGTCCGCGGGAAGGAGTCGTCATGAGCCGCACGCTGCGCGCCCTCGTCTACGGCGACGTGGACCTCAACCTGATCGACGGCTCGGCGGTGTGGGCCCAGTCCACGGTGCAGGCGCTGTCCGCGGCGGGCTGCGAGACCCGGCTGGTGCTCAAGGCACCGGTACGGACCGGCCGGCTGACCGACCCGCTGGCCGGGCTCCCCGGGGTCACGCTGGTCCAACCGCACGAGGAGCAGCTGCTGCCCGGACGGTCCGCCCGGCCGCTGTCCCCCTTCCAGGCGTCGCAGGTGCTGGAACGGCTCGACCGGGAGGCGCCCTGCGACCTGCTGGTGCTGCGCGGCCGGCGGCTGACCGGCCGGGTGGTGGCCGACGGGCACTTCCACGGGAGGATCTGGGCCTATCTGACCGACATCCCGCAGTCGGCCGCGGAGATGACCGGCCAGGCCCGCGAAGAGCTGGCCCGGATCGCCGAGGCGTCGGCGCAGCTGCTGTGCCAGACCGAGGAGCTGCGCTGCTTCCTGGAGGCCTGGGTGCCCGCGGCCTGCGGCCGCTGCCTGCTCGCCCCGCCCGCCGTGCCCGACCCGGACTTCCCGGTCCCGGAGCACGACCGGCCGCACGACCCCTTCCGGCTCGTCTACACCGGCAAGTTCGCGCCGCTCTGGAACACCCTGCCCATGACCCGGCTGCCGGCCCTGCTCGCCGAACAGGGCATCCGGGCCGAACTGCACACCGTCGGCGACAAGATCCACGAGGATCGTGCCCACCCGGACTTCCACGCGGCCATGGCCCGTGCGCTGGCCGACGGCACGCCGGGTCTGGTGCACCACGGCGGGCAGCCCCGCGAACAGGCCATGCGCATCGCCGCCGACTGCGACCTCGGCCTCGGCTGGCGCGACCCAGCTCTCGACGCCAGCCTCGAACTGTCCACCAAGGTGCTGGAGTTCGGCGCGCTCGGCCTGCCCGTCGTGCTGAACCGCACACCCGCCCACGAGGCGCTGCTCGGCTCCGGCTACCCGCTCTTCGTGCCCGGCCGCGCCGAACTCCCGGACGCCGTCGCGGCAGTGGCCCGCGCCGTACGCGAGCCCGAGGCACGGCAGCTGGCGGCCGACCGCTGCCGGGAGGCCGCCGGCCGGTACACGCTGCGCAGCGCCGCGCAGCGCTGGCGCGCCCACCTCGACCGCGCCTTCCCCGCCGCGCCGCCCGCCCTGGAGCGCCGGGGAAGACCGCTGCGGGTCGGGGTCGCGGGCCACGACCTGAAGTTCCTCACCCGGCTCCTGGACCACGTCCGAGCCCTGCCCGGCGTCGAGGTCCGGATCGACGCCTGGCCCGCGCTGGCCCGCCACGACCCGGCGGCGAGCCGCGAACTCGCCGACTGGGCCGACGTACTGGTCGTGGAGTGGTGCGGCCCGGCCGCCGTCTGGTTCAGCCGCCACAAGCGGCGCGACTGCCGCCTGGTCGTCCGGCTGCACCGCTTCGAGCTGGACGCCGACTGGCCGCGGCGGGTCGACATCGACGCGGTCGACCGGGTGGTGTGCGTCAGCCCGTACTACGCCCGCCGCACCCGGGAGGTCACCGGCTGGCCCGAGGCCAAGATCACGGTCCTGCCGAACTGGGTCGACACCGACCAGCTCGACCGCCCCAAGGCGCCCGGGGCGCAGTTCCGGCTCGGCATGATCGGTATCGCGCCCAGCCGCAAGCGGCTCGATCTGGGCATCGACGTCCTGGAGAAGCTGCGTGCCCATGACCGGCGCTGGCGGCTGTCGGTCAAGTCCAAGCCGCCGTGGGAGTACTGGTGGATCTGGAACAAGCCGGAGGAACGCGAGCACTACGACGCCGTGCTGCGCCGGGTCCAGACCTCACCGCTGCTGGAGGGGGCGGTGGTGTTCGACGCGTTCGGAACGGATGTCGCGAGCTGGCTCCGGCGCGTCGGGCATGTGCTGTCCACCAGCGACGACGAGTCCTTCCATCTCTCCCCGGCCGAGGGCATGGCCTCCGGCGCGGTGCCCGCGCTGCTGCCGTGGCCCGGGGCGGACGAGATCTACGACCGGCGGTGGATCCACGACACTCCCGAGGCGATGGCGGAGGCGACCGCCCGGCTGGCCGACCCGGAGCGCTGGCGGTCGGCCGCCGAGGAGGCCCGCACCCAGGTGCGCCGGTCGTTCTCACTGGAACGGGTGGCGCGGTCCTGGACCGACCTGCTGGTGGGCGGCTGACGGCGGACCCGGCCCGGGGGAGGTGAGGCGGGACCGCGTCCCGGGCGACCACGTCTCGCCGGGGCGGCCTCGCGCCGCCGCCCCGGCGAGGCCGCGGGCGGGCGGGTGCACGGCAGGACTCGTTCAGAGGGTGTCCGACAGCCCGGGCCAGTCCTCCGGCCCGCCGCCCTGCCACTCGATCAGGTCCTCCTCCTCGACCTCGATCCGGTCCAGGTCCGCCACCCGCAGGATCTCCACCACGTCGTCCAGATGGGAGGCGACCCCCAGCGGCCGCTCGTCCGCCGTCACCCGGCGCGACCCGTCCAGAGCCGGCGGCCGCACCACCACGTGAGGATGCCGCACAGAACCACCCATGTCCCCCACCCTGCACCCCTGCCCCCGAAGAAGCCACCCGGCCCGGGAGAGCCGGCTCCCACCCCTCACCCTGAAGCGCCCTCACTCCAACCCCCCGCCGAATCCAAGGAGCGCCGGGCGCGGGACCGTCCGCACCCGGCGCTCCCCGGCCGGTGAGGCTTCTGTGGTGGCCGCCCGACGGCACGAGGCCGGGCGCGACCGGGTCGTTCGCGCCGCCGGACGGAGCCGGCGCCCCCGCGAAGGGGGCGGTCATGGGCCGGTACCGCGACGGATGCGACGGTTCCGGGAGGCCTCCCCCCTCAGGTCGGGAAGAGGCCCCGGACCTTCACCACCGCACTGGCTCGCACTCCGCCGCGGCCCGTACCTGTCCGCACCGCCGACGATCACCCCTCATCCGGATCGCCGACGCCGCGGACCGTGCGTCCGGTACCCGACCTCCCGTCGGGGTCCGGACGCGGTCGGTGAGGTCAGTCCTCGCGCAGGGCGCGGACCGCCTCCTCCACCCGCCGCCCGTACTCGGGGTCGGCCGCGTGGAAGTGGGCCAGGTTCCTCTCGACCACGTCGTCGCGGGAGACCTGGGACAGGCCGCCGGCGATGTTCGCGACCAGGCGGGACCTCTCCTCGGCGGACATCAGCCGGTACAGCTCGCCCGCCTGGAAGAAGTCGTCGTCCTTGGTGTGCTGCGGCGCCTCGTGGGTGCCGGTGTACCCGGAGACCGCCAGCGGGGCGGAGAGCGGGCGGCCGGTCTCGACGGGGCCGTCGTAGGAGTTGGGCTCGTAGTTCTTGGCGTGGCGGCCCTGGGTGCCGGACGCCATGAAGCCGTCGCGGCCGTAGTTCTCGGCCGTGGTGGCCCGGGGCGCGTTCACCGCGAGCCGGGTGTGGTTCACGCCGAGGCGGTAGCGGTGGGCGTCGGCGTAGGCGAAGAGCCGGCCCTGGAGCATCTTGTCGGGGGACGGGCCGATGCCGGGCACGAAGTTGTTCGGGGAGAACGCGGCCTGCTCGACCTCGGCGAACACGTTGTCGGGGTTGCGGTCCAGGACCAGGCGGCCCACCCGCTTGAGCGGGTAGTCCCGGTGCGGCCAGACCTTCGTCAGGTCGAAGGGGTTGAAGCGGTAGTCCGCCGCCTCGGCGGCCGGCATGACCTGCACGTACAGCGTCCAGGAGGGGTGCACGCCCCGCTCGATGGCCTGGAGCAGGTCCGTCTGGTGGGAGGTGGGGTCCTGGCCGGCCGTCTCCGCGGCCTGCTCGCTGCTCAGACAGCGGATGCCCTGGTTCGTCCTGAAGTGGTACTTGACGAAGAAGGCCTCGCCGTCGGCGTTCGTCCACTGGTAGGTGTGCGAGCCGTAGCCGTTCATGTGGCGGTAGGACGCCGGGATGCCGCGGTCGCCCATCAGCCAGGTCACCTGGTGGGTGGCCTCCGGGGCGTGCGCCCAGAAGTCCCACACGTTGTCCGGCTCCTGGCGGCCCGTGAACGGGTCGCGCTTCTGCGAGTGGATGAAGTCGGGGAACTTGACCGGGTCCTTGATGAAGAAGACCGGCGTGTTGTTGCCGACCAGGTCGTAGTTGCCCTCGCGGGTGTAGAACTTGACGGCGAAGCCGCGCGGGTCGCGCACCGCGTCCGCGCCGCCGAGGGAGTCGGCCACGGTCGAGAAGCGCAGGAACACCTCGGTGCGCCGGCCGATCTCGCCCAGGAAGTCGGCGCAGGTGAAGCCGGTGACGTCGTCGGTCACCTCGAAGTGGCCGTACGCGCCGGAACCGCGGGCGTGCACCACACGCTCCGGGATGCGCTCACGGTTGAACCGGGCGAGCTTCTCCAGCAGGTGCTGGTCCTGGAGCAGCAGCGGGCCGCCGACGCCGGCGGAGGCGGAGTTCTGGTTGTCGGCGACCGGGGCGCCGGACTCGGTGGTGAGCACGCGCTTCGACATCGTGGACCTTCCGTACGAGATTCAGCGGAAACCTGTTTCCGCTTCGTGGAGCCTAAAATCGGGCGGACGGGGCGTCAACAGTTTGTTGAAGGGGATTCCGGGCGGCGCCCCCGCCTGGGCGCGACAGGACAGGTGTCGGCGGCGGCGCCGCCCGGAAGTCTGTGGGTGCCTCCGCGTCAGACCTGGGCGCCGGACAGGCGCTCGACGGCCCGCAGCAGGGCCGAGTGGTCCAGGCCGCCGTCGCCCTGGGCGCGCAGCGAGGCGACCAGCTGGGCGACGGCCGCACCGACCGGCAGGGCCGCGCCGACGTTGCGGGCGGCGTCGGTGACGATGCCCATGTCCTTGTGGTGCAGGTCGATCCGGAAGCCCGGCCTGAAGTCGCGGTTGAGGAAGTTGTCCTTCTTGCGTGTCAGCACGGTGGAGCCGGCGAGGCCCCCGTTGAGGACGTCCAGTGCGGCCTTCAGGTCCACGCCGGACCGCTCCAGGAAGACCACCGCCTCGGCACACGCCTGGATGTTCACGGCGACGATCAGCTGGTTGGCGGCCTTCACGGTCTGGCCGGAGCCGTGCGGGCCGCACAGCACGATGGTCCTGCCCAGCGCCTCGAAGACCGGCCTGGCCTCGTCGAAGTCGGCCTGGTCGCCGCCGGCCATGATGGACAGCACGGCCTCGACGGCGCCGGCCTCGCCGCCGGAGACGGGTGCGTCCAGGACGCGGATGCCCTTGTCGCGGGCGGCGGCGGCGAGGTCGACCGAGGTCTGCGGGGTGATCGAGGACATGTCGATCAGCAGGGCGCCCGGCCGGGCGTTCTCCAGGATGCCCTCGGGACCGTAGGAGATCGCCTCGACCTGCGGGGACGCCGGGACCATCGTGATGATGACGTCGGCCTCGCGCACCGCCTCGGCGATGGAGGAGGCCGCGGTGCCGCCCGCCGCCGCGAGCCGGTCGAGCTTGTCCTGCTCCAGGGTGAAGCCGGTGACCTGGTAACCCGCCTTGATCAGGTTCTCGGACATGGGGGAGCCCATGATGCCGAGGCCGATCCAGGCGACGGACGGCAGGGCGGAGTCGGTCCGGGTGTTGCTCATGAGGGTGCCTCTCGGGGGATCGGGGGTCAGCGGGACAGCCAGTCGAAGGCCTCGGCGCTGGGGCGGTCGCCCGGCTTGTACTCCAGGCCGACCAGGCCGTCGTAGCCGGCCTTGCGGAGCTGGTCGAGCAGATCCGCGAGCGGAAGCGCGCCGGTGCCCGGGGCCCCGCGGCCGGGGTTGTCGGCGATCTGGACGTGGCCGGTCTTCGCGGCGTACCGCTCGATCACCGCCGGCAGGTCCTCGCCGTTCATGGACAGGTGGTACAGGTCCATCAGGAACCGGGCGTTGTCCAGGCCGGTGGCCTCGTTGACCCGGTCGACGACCTCCACCGCGGCCGGCGCGCTGACCAGCGGGTACAGCGGCGACTCGGGCCGGTTCAGCGCCTCGATCAGCAGGATCGCGCCGATCCGGTCGGCCGCCCGGGCCGCGAGGACGAGGTTCTCCAGGGCCAGGGCGTCCTGCTCGGCCGGGTCCACGCCGTCGACGCGGTTGCCGTACAGCGCGTTGAGCGCCCTGCAGCCCAGTGACTGCGCGAAGCCGGCGGCCACGCCGACGTTGGCGCGGAACCGCTCCGACTCCTCGCCCGGCACCGACAGGGCGCCGCGGTCCGGGCCGGGGAGCCGGCCGGCGTAGAAGTTCAGGCCCGTGAGCTGCACGCCCGCGTCCTCGATCGCCTTCCTCAGGGCGTCGAGCTCGGACTGCTCCGGGGTCGGGGTGTCGATCCAGGGCCACCACAGCTCGACCGCGGTGAAGCCTGCCGCGGCCGCCGCCGCGGGGCGCTCCAGGAGCGGGAGTTCGGTGAAGAGGATCGACAGGTTGACGTCGAAGCGCTGGTCTGCGGCTGTGCTCGATGCAAAACCTGGCATCGGGTCCGCGCTCCCTTCCGTACTGTGCATTTCCGTACCGTGCATTCCGTATTGCGGAAGTTCGTTTCTGCTCAACGGAAGATTGCCTTCGTCGAGGGACGGCTGTCAAGGGTCCTTGCGACAAACTGCCCACCGGTGGCGTCGTACGAAGGCACGGAGCGCCGCAGGTCCGGGACCTCTTCCGGACGGCGGGGCGCCGGACGGCCCGGCACGCTCGCGGGGGCTGCCGGAACCTCCGTGCGGGGCGTTAGGTTGGGCGCGTGCGATTGAGAGTGGAGTTCACGACCGAGCCGTTCGACCTCGACGAGGCGCCCGCGCACGCCACGGCCGCGCGCGGGGTGATCGAGGCGGCCGAACTGGACGCGGTGGACGTCGGCCCCTTCGGCAACACGGCGGAAGGCGGCGCCGACGCGGTTCTCGCCGCCGTGGACGCCCTGCTGCGCGCGTCGCTCCAGGCCGGGGCCACCCGGGTCTCGCTCCAGGTCAACGTGCTCGCGGAGGGTGCCGAGTGAGCGCCGAGCCCTTCATCGCGGCGGTGAAGCCCCTGGTCGACGCCATGGGCGGGGAGATCCTCCCGCCGGACGAGGCCGGCCCCGAGGACGTCGTGCTCTCCTGGGAGGGCGCGGCCGTCGTCGCCGTGCGGCTGCCGCAGCTCGCGGACTCCCTGGATCACATCCTCGCCGCGATGGAGCGCAGGAAGGGCATGCCGCTCGCGGACCTGGACCGCAGGGCGAAACAGGAGGTGGTGCGGATCCTGGAGGCGCGCGGCGCGTTCGCCGTGCGGCACGGCGTGGAGACGGTGGCCGGCGCCCTCGGGGTCAGCCGCTTCACCGTCTACAACTACCTCAACCGTGAGAAGGGCGCCTGAGCCCGGCGAAGGCCCCCGGGTGCGGGTGACGGCCCCGTCACACAGAATTTTCAACAAAGTGTTGACGTCGCGTTCCGGAGGGCGTTAGCTGTCCGCAGCCCGTTCAGCACGAAGGCCGTATCCGGCCACGGAGGCTCCCGTGACGTCGACATCCACGCCGGGCCTGGCCCGGTTCAACGCACTTGAGGAGGACGCGGCACGTGCCGCGCTCCACGAGGCGTGCGCCTCCACCGCATGGGGGCGGCGGCTGCTCGCCGCCCGCCCGTACGCCACGCCCGAGCAGCTCTACGCCACCGCCGACGCCGCCCTCGCCGGCCTGACCGCCGAGGACCTCGCGGAAGCGATGGCCGGACACCCGCCGATCGGCCGCCCCAAGCCGGGCGACCCCACCTCGGCGCGCGAGCAGCGCGGCCTGGCCGGCGCCTCCGAGGAGCTGAAGGCGGAACTGCTCGAACTGAACCTGGCCTACCAGGACAGGTTCGGCCACGTCTTCCTGATCTGCGCCACCGGCAGAACCGGCGAGCAGATGCGGGACGCGGTCAAGGAGCGGATCGGCAACTCGCCGGAGCGGGAGCGCGAGATCGTGCGCACCGAGCTGGGCAAGATCAACCGCATCCGACTGGCCCGACTCGTCGAAGAGGACACCTGAGCATGAGCACCAGCACCACCGCCTCCGTGTCCACGCACATCCTGGACACCTCCGCCGGCCGCCCGGCCGCGGGGGTCGCCGTCCGGCTGTCCGCCCGTGGCGGCCGGCTCGCGGACTGGCGGGCGCTCGGCGGCTCCGCGACCGACGCGGACGGCCGGTGCAAGGACCTTCCGGACCTGCCGGAGGGGACGACCCACGTGCGGCTCGACTTCGGGGTCGAACCGTACTTCGAGGAAACCGCGAAGAAGCAAGCCGATGCGCAGCAGGACGCCCCCGCGACTCGGGACAGCGGTGCCGTGTTCTTCCCGGAGGTGGCGATCACCTTCGCCGTGAACCCCGGCGAGCACTACCACGTACCGCTGCTGCTCAACCCGTTCGGCTACTCCGTTTACCGAGGGAGCTAGCTAAATGACCGTCAATTCCCGCCCTGCCCGGCCTGTGCTTCTGGGACAGAACCAGTACGGCAAGGCCGAGAACCGAGTCGTCAGGATCACACGGGAGGGCGCCACCCACCACATCAAGGACCTCAACGTGTCCGTGGCACTGAGCGGCGACATGGAGGAGGTCCACTACTCCGGCTCCAACGCCCACGTGCTGCCGACCGACACCACGAAGAACACGGTGTTCGCGTTCGCCAAGGAGCACGGCATCGAGTCCGCCGAGCGGTTCGGCATCCACCTCGCCCGCCACTTCGTCACCTCCCAGGAGCCCATCCGGCAGGCACGTATCCGCATCGAGGAGTACGCCTGGGAGCGCATCGAGTCCTCCGACGCCAACAGCAGGTTCATCGGCGCCGACGAGGTCAGGCACTCCTTCGTCCGCCAGGGCCAGGAGGTCCGCGTCACCCAGATCACCTACGACGGCTCCTCGTGGGAGGTGATCTCCGGTCTGAAGGACCTCGTGGTGATGAACTCGACCAACTCCGAGTTCTGGGGCTACGTCAAGGACAGGTACACGACCCTCCAGGAGGCCTACGACCGCATCCTGGCCACCCAGGTCTCCGGCCGCTGGCGCTTCAACTGGACCGACGACGAGCAGAAGATGCCCAACTGGGACAAGTCCTACGAGCAGGTCAAGAAGCACATGCTCCAGGCCTTCGCCGAGACGTACTCGCTGTCGCTGCAGCAGACGCTCTACCAGATGGGCGCGCGCATCATCAACAACCGCAGCGAGATCGACGAGGTCCGCTTCTCGCTCCCGAACAAGCATCACTTCCTGGTGGACCTGGAGCCGTTCGGGCTGAAGAACGACAACGAGGTGTACTACGCCGCCGACCGCCCCTACGGCCTGATCGAGGGCACCGTCCTGCGGGACGGCTGCGAGGCGAGGATCCCCGTGGACCTCACCAACCTGTAGGCCGCAGGACACCGGGCCCCGGCCCGGAGCACGACCGACTTCGGCACCCGCGGCCGGGCGGGCTGTGGAGCCCCCCGGCCGCGGCACTCAAAATCTCCCAGGGTCCTGCCGTGCCCTCTCCACTTCAGTATCTTTCATGAAAAGCATGAAAAAAGGGGACGCATCATGGCAGCAGGCCAGCGCATCGTCATCGAGAACTGCGCGATCGCGACCGTCGACGCGAACGACACCGAGCACGCCTCCGGATACGCCGTCCTCGCCGGCAACCGCATCGAGGCGCTCGGCGCGGGCCGGGCCCCCGAGGGCCTGGAGAACGTCGTACGCCGCATCGACGCGACCGGGCACCTGCTCACCCCCGGCCTGATCAACACCCACCACCACTTCTACCAGTGGATCACCCGCGGCCTGGCCACCGACCACAACCTGTTCGACTGGCTGGTCGCCCTGTACCCGACCTGGGCGCGCATCGACGAACAGATGGTCCACGCGGCCGCCCAGGGCTCGCTCGCCATGATGGCCCGCGGCGGCGTCACCACCGCCATGGACCACCACTACGTCTACCCGGAGAACGCCGGCGACCTGTCCGGCGCGATCATCCGCGCCGCCCGCGACATGGGCGTCCGCTTCACCCTGGCCCGCGGCTCGATGGACCGCAGCGAGAAGGACGGCGGACTGCCGCCGGACTTCGCGGTGGAGACACTCGACGGCGCACTCGCCGCGACCGAGGAGACCGTCCGGCAGTACCACGACGCCTCCTTTGACGCGATGACCCAGGTCGCGGTCGCCCCCTGCTCCCCCTTCTCCATCTCCACCGACCTCCTGCGGCAGGGCGCCGAACTGGCCCGCCGCCTCGGTGTGCGCATGCACACCCACGGCTCGGAGACGGTCGAGGAGGAGAAGTTCTGCCACGAGCTGTTCGGCATGGGCCCGACCGACTACTTCGAGTCCACCGGCTGGCTCGGCGAGGACGTGTGGATGGCGCACTGCGTCCACATGAACGACTCCGACATCGCCGCCTTCGCCCGCACCCGGACCGGCGTCGCCCACTGCCCCTCGTCCAACGCCCGGCTCGCGGCCGGCATCGCCCGTGTCCCCGACATGCTCGCGGCCGGAGTCCCCGTCGGCCTCGGCGTCGACGGCACCGCCTCCAACGAGTCCGGCGAACTCCACACCGAACTGCGCAACGCGCTGCTCATCAACCGCCTGGGCGCCCACCGCGAGGCCGCGCTCAACGCCCGCCAGGCCCTGCGCCTGGGCACCTACGGCGGTGCCGAGGTCCTCGGCCGTGCCGCCGAGACCGGCTCCCTGGAGCCCGGCAAGCTCGCCGACCTGGTGCTGTGGAAGCTGGACACCCTGGCCCACGCCTCCATCGCCGACCCGGTGACCGCGCTGGTGTTCGGCGCGGCCGCCCCGGTCACCGCCTCCTTCGTCAACGGCGTGCAGATCGTCGACAACGGCCGCCTCACCACGGCCGACGAGGACGCGATCGCCCGCACCACGCGCGAGCAGGCGCAGCGCCTGGCGCGGATCGCCGCCCGGGGCTGACCGCCCGCAGAGACTCCGGCCGGGAGGGACGGCTCCCGGCCGGCGGCCGTGGACCCGAGCGGGGTCCACGGCGGCCGTCTCCGGGGCGCGCGCCGGACGTGCGCGCCCCGGAACGGTCCCCGTCCCGGGCCCTCCCCCTTCTCGGCCCTTCTCGGCCCTTCTCGGCCCTTCTCGGCCCTTCCCGGCCCCTCTCGGCCCTTTCTCGGCCCTTCTCGGACCGGCCGGGGCGGGAGGCACCCCCTCATGCCCGCGTGCACCACCTCCCTGAAACCCGTGTCAGATCCGACGCGTTACCCGACCGGAGGAGCCGCCCGTGTCCGCCCACCCCGTCGACGAGAAACTCCCCGCCCTGAAGATGGCGACCACCGGCCTCCAGCACGTGGCCGCCATGTACGCCGGGGTCGTCGCCCCGCCTCTGATCGTCGGCGCCGCCATCGGCCTGACCGGCACCGAACTCACCTTCCTCACCGGTGCCTGCCTGTTCACCGCGGGTCTCGCCACCCTCCTGCAGACGCTCGGCGTCTGGAAGATCGGCGCCCGTCTGCCGTTCGTCAACGGCGTCACCTTCGCCGGGGTCGCCCCCATGACGGCGATCGTCGCCTCCACCGACGACCCGTCCGATGCTCTGCCGGTCATCTTCGGCGCGGTCGTCGTCGCCGGACTCCTGGGCTTCCTCGCCGCCCCCGTCTTCTGCAAGGCGGTCCGCTTCTTCCCGCCGGTGGTCACCGGCACGGTCATCACCCTCATCGGTGTCTCCCTGCTGCCGGTCGCGTTCGGCTGGGCCCAGGGCCCGGACCCGTCGGCGGACGGCTACGGCTCGGGCGCCCATCTGGGCCTGGCCGCCGTCACCCTGCTGATCGTGCTCCTGCTGCGCCGGTTCACCCGCGGCTTCGTCAAGCAGATCGCCGTGCTCCTCGGCCTGGTGGCCGGCACCCTCATCGCCGTGCCGCTCGGCGCCACCGACTTCTCGCCGGTCGCGGACGCGGACATCGTCGGCTTCCCCACCCCGTTCCACTTCGGCGCGCCCCGGTTCCAGCTCGCCGCGATCGTGTCCATGTGCGTGGTGATGGTGGTGTCGATGACCGAGTCCACCGCCGACATGCTGGCGCTCGGGGAGATCGTCGAACGCCCGGCGGACGAGCGGACCATCGCCGCCGGACTGCGCGCCGACACCCTCGGTTCCGCCCTGAGCCCGGTGTTCAACGGGTTCATGTGCAGCGCCTTCGCCCAGAACATCGGGCTGGTGGCGATGACCCGGGTCCGCAGCCGCTTCGTGGTGGCGGCCGGCGGAGGCTTCCTGGTCCTGATGGGCCTGTGCCCGGTGGCCGCCGCCCTCATCGCGGTGGTGCCCCGCCCGGTGCTCGGCGGCGCCGGAGTGGTGCTGTTCGGCTCGGTCGCCGCCAGCGGTGTCCAGACGCTGGTCCGTGCCGGCCTCGACCGGGACGACAACGTCCTCATCGTCGCGGTCTCCCTGGCCGTCGGCATCATCCCGATCACCGCGCCGGACTTCTACCACTCCTTCCCCGAGACCGCGAGGATCGTCCTCGACTCCGGCATCTCCACCGGCTGTGTGGCCGCCGTCCTGCTCAACCTGGTCTTCCACCACCTGGGCCGGGGGCGGCAGGCCCAGGACGTCACCCGCCCGACGGAAGCGGGCGACGAACCCGCCCCCGCGGCGAGCCGGGCTCCCACCCGGTCCTGAGTCCTCCCGGCCCGGGCCGGGAGGCACCGGCCCCGCCGCACCGCGGGCGCGGACCCGCCCGGCAGGAGCCGCGGAGACCCGCTCCGGCTCGACGGTCCCGGGCCGCCCGGCCCGCGCCGCCGTCCCGTCCCGGCAGGAGGTGACGCCCCGTCCCGGCCGGGGCGTGCCCCCGCGGTCGCCTCGCACGCCGGACGGTCGTCCGGGCGGGGCAGCGTACGTGTCCGGGCGGGGGACGCCTCCGGTACCTGTCCCGTACCTGTCCCGTACCTGTCCCGTACCTGTCCCGGTTCCCACCGGTGGGAACCGGGGGCACCCACCGGACGGGGGGCCGGCGGGACCGGGAGGCTCGGGTGACGCCGGTGCACCCGGCCGCTCCGGCGGCCCCGGGCCTACAGGCCGAAGAGCGCCGGGTCCGCCGCCATCTCCTTGAACCGCTCGCGCGGATCGGCCAGCAGGCGGCGGGCCGAGAGATCCATCAGGCCGCCCACCGCCTCGATCTCCGCGGCGACCGTGCCGTCGGCCTTCCGGATCGTCTGCACGATCCGGAACGTCTTCCCCTCGCTCCAGACGAAGGTGCAGCTCACATCGACCTCTTCACCGGCCAGCAGTTCACGCCGGTACCTGATCGTCGTCTCCAGCGCGACCGGGCCGACACCCCGCTCCTGGAGGTCCCGCTGGCGGATGCCCACGGCCTGGAGCAACGACCAGCGGGCGTGCTCGGCGTAGTTGAGGTAGACGGCTTGGTTGAGGTGGCCCTGGACGTCGGTCTCGTAGCCACGCACGGTCACCGGGACGGAGAACGGCTCGCTCACTGCTTTCCCTCGTCTTCCCCTCATTGCGGCAGGCGCTGTGGGTGCGCTGCACCGATCCTGTCACGCCGTTCACGCCCGGCGCGGTGAGGCCAGCAGGTACCGCTCCCGGCTGCGCGGGTCCGTGTGTTCGCCGGCCTGCCAGCCCGCCCGCTCCAGCGTGTCCGCGCAGCCCCGCAGCGCCGCCGGGTCCGGGGCGTGCACGGCGACGGCCTCCGGCTGCGGCGTGGCCCGCACCCGGTAGCCGGGAGCGTCCGGCCCGGCCGGCGGCTGCCCGCCCGCCTCCAGTGCCAGCGCCGCGGCCCGCACCAGGTGTGCGCGCTCCCAGCCGCACGGCCGGTCCGCGGCACCGTCCGGGTTGGTCATCCGGCGCAGCTCCAGCAGCCCCTGCCAGGCGCCGTGCACCTCCCGCGCGCGGGCCGGCCCGGTGCCGGCAGGGTCCTCCTCGCCGCCCACCCGCGCGGCGAACACACCCCCCGTCGCCGCGGGCTCCGCGGACCCGCCCCGGGACGGCACGGCGGCCTCCGCGGGTATCGCCTCCTGCCGCTCCGCCTCCCGTATCCGGTGCCCCGCGGGCGTGAGGAAGTGGGCGTGCGGCGGCCGTGGGTGGCGGAACGCCAGGCCATGTCTGACCAGCGCCGCGAGCTGCGTCTCCGATCCCTGGAGCCGTCCGGTGACCGGGTCGGCGGCGTGGATGACACGCCGCTGGGCGGCGGTGGGCGGTCGGGTCACGGCATGCTCCTCTCCCTGAGGTCTCGACGGTCCTCCGGGGCCTCGGCCGTCCGGCCGGCCGCGGATCGGCCGTCCGGCCGGGGCAGCCCGGCGTCCACGGCTCCGGCCCGGCAGGGCCACCGAGCCGGTACGGACTCTACGAAGACTACGACCCGCCACCGACCGTCGCCCCGGACCGGCCCTGCGACCCCGGCCGAAGGCCGGGGGAGTGCCGGCGGGCCCCGTCCTGGACGCACACGGGCTTCCGGCCGGTGCGGCGAGTGGGGCTCCGCCCACGCCCCTGCGGGAGGGGGCGAGCGTGCCGGGCGTCGCGACGGGGCGACCGTCCGGCGCCGTGGCACCAGGGCGCGCGGGGTTCCGGAAGGGCGGAGGCCCGCCCCGCGCACCCCGGCACACGACGGGCCTCCGCCCCACTCGCCCGCCCCCGGCCCGGGCCCGCTCCGGGCGCGGCCGGAGCCTGGCCGGGACGCGCAACGGGCCGATGCCGGGCCGGACGACAGGGACCGGACCCGGCCGGACCGGGCCGTGCTCGGAGCCGGGCCGGGCCGTGGCCACAGGCCCCGTCGGGCCCCGCCCCGCCACCTCTCGGCCCGCCGCCTCTCGGCCCGCCGCCTCTCGGCCCCGTCCGCGGACTCGGCGTCAGGTTCCGGACGTCGGAACCCGCAAGGGCCGGCCCGACCCGCGGGTCAGCCGGTAGCCGCCGATCCCGGCGAGCGCGGCCAGTGCGCCGCCCACCGCGGTCCACACCCAGCGGTCCGACCACCAGCCCGAGGACCAGCCGTCCTCCGGCTCGATGGCGGACAGCACGGCGGCGGCCGAGTCCTGCCCTTCGGCCTCTTCGGCCTCGGCGTCCCCGCCGCCGTCCTCGTCCGCGCCGCTCTGCGAGGACTGCGCGGACCCCATCGCGACGCCCGGGACCAGCGGCTCGCCGAGCGACCCGTCGACCGCGGCCGCGCCGCCGATCTCCTTGGCGTCGACCCGCACCTCCGCCTCCACCGGCAGGCCGCGGTCGGCGGTGCTCAGGCCGACCGCGGTGAGCCGCAGGTAGTAGGTGCCGGGCAGCGGGTCGTTGGCCCACGGCTCGGACCAGGCGCGCACGGTCCGCAGCACGCAGGCGAGTTCGAGGGAGGTGACCCCCGCGGCGGCGGTCCGCGTCTGGCGGCCGTACTGGCACGACTGGTGGCGGCGCAGCCCGTCGTAGACGTCCACCTGCCAGGTCCCGCCGGTGTGGGCCGGCGGCAGCTTCACCGTGGCCGTCACCTTCGGCCGCTGCCCGGCGTCCGCCGGGAAGGACCAGTACAGGTAGTCGCCGGTGGAGCCGTTCGCCGTGGCGGTCCGCCCCTGGTCGATCTCGGTGGCGGTGCGGAAGGACGTGCCCGCGACGGTGGGGGCCGCGCCGTCCTCGGACGGGCTCGCCGACGGCGTGGAGTCCGCGGCGGCGGGCGCGGCCGCGAGACCGAGCACCAGCAGGGCCGCGCCGAACATCTTCGTGACACGCATCAGTTGGTCCTCCAGACCGCGACCCGCCAGCGCGACAGCCAGCCCCACAGCACACCGGCCAGGAACCCGGCCACGATCAGCGCGCCCAGCAGCCACCAGCCGCGCCCGAGACCGAAGGCGGCCACGTCGTCGGAGTCGCCGGGGCCGTCGACGACGTCCACGGTCAGCTCCAGCGGCAGACCGGGGGTGGCCTGCACACCGGAGGCGCCGGAGAAGGAGTGCGCCACCTGGAGGCAGACGGCCTCGGCCGGTGCGTCCTCGTCGTCGCCGTCCGCCTTCGGGTAGCGCAGGCCGGTCGACACCATGTCCGTACGGCCGGTGCCCGCGGCCTCACCGCGGACAATCTCCCGCCCGTGGACGGTGACGGCCCGCAGCAGCACACCGTAGGAGGGGGAGACGGCACGGTCGGCGGCCACGCTCACCGAGGCACGGAGCTCCTTGCCCGGCTCGACGTCCACCCGGTACCAGCGCTGCTGCCCGAACTCCGCCCGGTCGGTGTAGAGACCGGAGGTCAGGGCCGGCGCCCCGGCGCAGGCGTCGGCGCCCTCGGCGGCCACCGGAGTCACCACCGGGTCCGCCGCCCGGTCCACCAACTGGTTGACCTTGTCGGTGAGTTCGTCGGCGTGCTCGACGGAGGTGTAGGTGCCGCCGGTCGCCTCGGCGATGCAGCTGAGCTGCCTGCGCATCTTCGTGTTGGGCACCAGACCCAGCGTGTCGATGGTCAGCCCGATGCCGCGCGCGGCGATCTCCCGGGCCACCTCGCACGGGTCCAGCGGGGCGCAGGTGTCCTCCCCGTCGCTGATCAGCACGATGCGCTTGGAGCCGGTGCCGCCGTCGAGGTCGTCGGCCGCCTTCAGCAGCGCCGGGCCGATCGGGGTCCAGCCGGTGGGTGTCAGGGTCGCCACCGCCGTCTTGGCCTCGGTGCGGTCCAGCGGGCCGACCGGGTACAGCTGTGCGGTGTCCTTGCAGCCCGTCTTCTGGTCGTCGCCCGGGTAGTCGGCGCCGAGGGTGCGGATGCCCAGCAGGACCCCGTCCGGGGTGGCGTCCAGCACCTCGTTGAACGCGTGCTTCGCCGCGGCCATCCGGGACTGTCCGTCGATGTCCCGGGCCCGCATCGAGCCGCTCACATCGATGAGCAGGTTCACCTTCGGCGCCGTGGCCGTGGTCTCGTCGGCGACGGCCGCGGTCGGGGCCGCGAGCCCGGCGGCCAGGGCGGCCAACAGGACGCACACTCCTGACGCCAGCCGTTTTCTTGTGATCATCGGCGGATCCTATTGAGCCGGGGCGCCGGGCTTCAAAGCGGGGTCTTCCGCGCCGTCGGCAACTCCCCCTCACCTCAGCGGATTCGGCAGCCGGGTCCACCGGCCGCCCGGTGCGCCCGGGGACAGCCGCATCGACGTCAGGGCCTTCGCGGGCAGCGGCCGCCCGGTCAGCGCCTCCAGGTCGGGGGTGCGCGGCAGATCCCCTACGGCCGCCTCCAGCGCGGCCCGCAGCGCCGCGCGGGATCCGGCCGTTCCCGCGAGGGCGCCTGCCACCAGCGATCCGAACAGCTTGCGCCGCAGGGCCTCCACGTCGTCGGTGAGGACCCGTGCGGGCACCCCCGCGGGCAGCGCGATGCCGTGGCGGGCCAGCCGGACGGGACTGACCCGGATGTCGGCCATGTCGCGGTAGACCAGCCGCAGCGGGTCGCCCGAGGCGGAGAGCACCACCAGCAGGTTCTGCCCGTGCGCCTCCAGTGCCACGCCCAGCTCCAGGACCCGCAGGCCCACTCCGAGAGCGAGCCGGGCGAACGCGGCCTGCCAGCCGGCCCGGCCGGGAAGCCCGGTCGAGGGCAGTGCGGCGACCGGCACCACCCGCTCGTCCCCGGCCGCGTACACCTGAGGCGGCTCGCGCAGCAGCGCCGCCAGGCCGGGGGAGCCGGCGGTGGCCGCGCCCAGCGTCCGCGTCAGGTGCAGCAGCCCGTCGGTGCGGGCCGCGAGTTGCTCGCCGAAGACCGACAGAGCCGCCGCGGCGGCGACGGACCCCGTCGACATGTCCCGTACCGAGGACGTCAGCCGGGTGCTCAGCGCGGTCTTCACATGGGGCCCGCCGGGCACCTCCAGGGTGCGCAGCGACATCAGCGGCCGCGCGGACGGCCCCGGCCCCGGCGTCGCCTTCAGGACGTGCGCGGCCTGCCAGGGATGCACGGGGAGCAGGAGGCGCCGGCCGTCGCGCAGCTCCTTCGGCCAGCAGCCCGACACCAGGCAGTGCCCGGCCGCCACCGGCACCAGCCCCAGCTCCACCAGCGGCCCGTGCTCCGGCCCGTACGCGAGCTGGTCGGCTGTGGAGAAGCCCGGCCGGGAACGGCAGTTGGGGTGGTACGGGTGCCCGTCCGTGACCCGCCGCTCCCACTCCCAGCCGTCCACCGGCCACCCGGCGCCGCCCTGCGGGCGGTTGGCCCGGGACAGCGCCAACGAGACCGCACTGTGGTCGAGTTCCCCGGCGAAACCCGCGTACGGTGCCCGCCCGGCGGCCGCGGCGGAGTCGCTGGACCCGGTCGTCCCGGGCCCGCCGTCCGGCGACCCGAGCGCCGTCACGAGCCGCGCCGGATCCTCGTACCGCACGCCGTCCAGCCGCACCTGCGTGACGTACGCGTCGGTGGCGTACGGATCCGGCGCCGGGCCGTGCAGCCGGCGCCCGTCGCGCAGCCGCAGCACGAGGACGTCGCGGGCGGGCTCGCGGCGCTCCACCCAGCGCAGCGGGTCGTGCGCCAGCCCCCGCCACAGCCGGGTCAGCACCGCCGCCCGCGCACCGGCCAGCCCGGCGGTGAACGCCGGCAGCAGGCCGGGGCGTACGACGGCCAGTTCGGCGGCCATCGTGGCCTCGGCAGGGTAGGGATGCACGGTCGGGCTCCTCGGGTGTCCGGGGAGGCGAGCGTACGACGGTCCCGGCCGGGCGGGGCGCCAGCGATACTGATCGTCTCCGCTCTTCACGGACCGTATGGAACGAAATGGATCGCGTGGATCTTCTTCCCCCGCACACCGGTGACGACGTCACCGCACGCGCCGACGCCTACGCGGCCGCGCCGCTGCTCAACTGCCTGCTGCGAGAGGTGGCACGCCCGGTGGAGACCGGGCTCGGGCGGTCCGGGTGGTCCGTGCACCGGCTGCCCGGGGGCCGGCTGCTGCGGGTGCGCGGCACCCGGCGGCCCGCCGCCGCCGAACTCGGCGCGGACGGCGCATGGCGCCCGCTGGGCCACGGCGATCTGGTGCAGCTGGTCGCCGAGGAACTGACCCTGCACACCGGCCGGTCCAACCACGAGCTGCCGGCCGAAATGGCCGACAGCCGGGACGCGGTCGCCGCGATCCTCGCCGCGCGGGCCTGGGCCGCCCCGCCGGACGACCTCTACCTGCGCTCGGAGCAGTCGCTGGTCACCGGCCACCCGTTCCATCCGGCGCCCAAGGCGCGCGGTGGCGGACCCGCGCACGGCTGGCTGCCGTACGCACCGGAGGCGTACGCCCGGTTCCCGGTGGTACTGCTCGGGGTCCGCGCGGACGAGGTGGTGGCGGACGGCGACACCGCCGCCCTGGACGCGCTCGGCCAGGCACCGCCCGGCTACCGGCTGCTGCCGGCCCATCCCTGGCAACTTCAGCTGCGGGGCGGCGAGCTGGCGGACGCCTTCGCGGACGGCCGGCTGATCCGGCTCGGCACCACCGGCTTCCCGCTGTGGCCGACGTCCGCCGTGCGCACGCTGTACGCCCCCGCACCGGACCTGTTCCTCAAGTTCAGCCTGGACGTGCGCATCACCAACGACATCCGCCGGCTGTGGCGGCACGACCTGGCCGCGCTGCGCCGTACCGACACCGCGGTGGTGCGGGCGTTCACCGGGCTCCCCGGGGCGTCCTGGCTGAGCGACCGGGGATACCGCACCGCACGGTTCGCCTTCGAGGAACTGGCCGTGCTGGTCCGCGAGGGCTTCACGGACCGGGTGCCGCCCGGCGCGGTGCCGGTGCTGGCCGCCGGGCTGGTGGAGGGCTTCGAGGGCAGTCCGCTGGACCGCACGGCGGACCCGGCGGGCTGGTGGGAGGCCTATCTGCGGGCGGTCGTGCCCCCGGTGCTGGCGGCCTTCGCCGACCACGGCGTGGTGCTGGAGGCGCATCTGCAGAACACGCTCGTCGCGGTGGACGCCGACGGCACGCCCGTGCGGGCCCTGTTCCGCGACGCGGAGGGCGTGCGACTGCTCGCGGACACGGACCGGGCGGCGGGCTGGGAGCGCCTGGTGTACTGCCTGGTGGTCAACCACCTGATGGAGATCGCGGCCGCTCTCACCGAGCGGCACCCCGGGCTGGACCCCTGGCCGGCCGTGTGCCGCGAACTGGCCCGGCACGGACTGTCCGAGGCGGCCGCCCTGCGCTCCGCGCCGACCCTGCCCGGCAAGACGAACCTGCTGCTGCGCTGGACCGGCGCGGCCGGCGCGGACGCCCGCTACCTGCCCCTGCCCAACCCGCTGGCCGCCGTGTCGGAGGCCTCGCCGTAGCGCACGCCTCGTCGTGGCTCGCGCCCCGGGCCCGGACGTACTCCTCACCGCGGCGCTGTGCCGTCCAGGGACGTCCGCGGTACGGGCTCGTCGTACGGTCGGGCTCGTCGTGCCGTACGGGCTCGTCGTGCGGTCCGGGACCGTCATGCCGTACGGGATCCCCGACGAGACGGGGTTACTTTCTCCCTTACAGGTTAAAATGAGAGTAAAGGTTGTCACCGCGCTGTGCCGGGGACACCCAGCGTCGGACCCTGCTGTGCGGGCCGTACCGTCACAGGGGTATCCACCGTCCCCCCGGCGGGGGTCCAATAGCGGGAGTCACGCCTTTCCTAGCCGCGTCGGCAGAAGGGGCAGGCAATGGATCTTTGGCTGATCTGGTTGATCATCGCGGCCGTGCTGGCCGTGGCGGAGGTCTTCACGCTCACCGCCGCACTGGGCATGCTGAGCGCCGCCGCGCTGGTGACGGCGGGGTCCGCCGCGGTCGGGCTGCCGCTGCCCCTCCAACTGGTGGTGTTCACCGTGGTCACCACGGTCACGCTGCTGTTCGTCCGTCCTCTCGCGCTGCGGCGTGTGCTCCAGCCGCCGAAGGCCCGCTTTGGGGTGGACGCGCTGGTCGGCCAGGACGGCTACGTCGTCGCGGAGGTGACGGGGCGGGGCGGCAGGGTCCGCATCGGAGGCGAGGAGTGGACGGCCCGCGCCTACGACGAGACGCTGGTGATTCCTTCGGGCGCGGTTGTCGACGTCATAGAGATCAGTGGTGCCACAGCGATCGTCTACCCACGGGGCTGAAACATGGACATCTCGGCGTTCCTCGTTGCCGGCCTGATCGTCGCGCTCTTCGCGGTCTTCACCGTGGTGCGGGCGGTCCGTATCGTGCCCCAGGCACGCGCCCGCAATGTCGAGCGGCTCGGCCGCTACCACCGGACACTGACTCCCGGCCTCAACCTGGTCATCCCCTACATCGACCGCGTCCATCCGGTGATCGATCTGCGGGAACAGGTCGTCTCGTTCAAACCGCAGCCGGTGATCACCGAGGACAACCTGGTCGTCGAGATCGACACCGTCCTCTACTTCCAGGTCACCGACCCCCGGGCGGCCTTCTACGAGATCGCGAACTTCCTCCAGGCGGTCGAACAGCTCACCGTGACCACCCTGCGCAACGTGGTGGGGTCCATGGACCTGGAGAAGACCCTCACCTCGCGGGACACCATCAACAGCCAGCTCCGCGGTGTGCTGGACGAGGCCACGGGCAAATGGGGGCTGAGGGTCAACCGCGTGGAGATCAAGGCCATCGACCCCCCGCAGACCATCAAGGACGCGATGCAGAAGCAGATGCGCGCCGAGCGGGACAAGAGGGCCGCGATCCTCGGGGCCGAAGGGCAGCGCCAGTCGCAGATCCTCACCGCCGAGGGCGACAAGCAGGCCGCCGTCCTGCGCGCCGAGGGCAACCGGACCGCCGCCATCCTCCAGGCCGAGGGCCAGTCCCGGGCCATCGACGAGGTCTTCCAGGCCGTGCACCGCAACGACCCCGACCCCAAGCTGCTCGCCTACCAGTACCTCCAGATGCTGCCGCAGCTGGCCCAGGGCCCGGGCAGCACCTTCTGGGTCATCCCCAGCGAGATGACCTCCGCGCTCCAGGGGGTGTCCCGCGCCTTCAGCGAGGTGCTCCCCCAGTCGCCGGCCACCCGCGAGGCTCCGCGGGACGACATGTCCGCCCAGGCCGCCAGCGACAAGGCCCAGGCCGAGGAAGCCGCCGCGGCGGCCCTGGCCGACGCCGCCGAGGCCGACAGCGGCACCCCCGGCGCGCTGCCCCCGGACGTCTCCCGCTGACCCGAGCGCACCGGGGAGCCGTCGGTGGGCGAGGGACCCTGCACGCCGGACGCGGCGGTGCCGGCGGGCAGCGGGCCGCGGGGAGGCGCATGGTGTGCACCTCCCCGCCGCCCCGGAGACCGGGCCCCGGAGGGTGGGTCGACCCCGGGCCGCCTCACGAACGCGCGAACTCACGGCCGGGCGGCCTCACGGCCTCACGGGGTCGCCGGGACGGTCGGGACGTTCCATTTCTGGTTGGCTCCGCCGTTGCAGTCCCAGATGACCAGCCGGGTGCCGTCCGTCGTGTTCCACCCCGGCACGTCCAGGCAGCGGCTGGATGTGGTGTGGCGCAGTGTGCCGTCCTCGTACGTCCACTGCTGGCTCGCGGCCCCGCTGCACCGCCCCAGGACCGTCGGCGTGCCGTTGGCCGTCCCGCCGCGGTCGACGGGCGGGCTCTCGGACTACGACCTGATCGAGTGGCGCAGGCCTCTGCGGTTGACCCGGGGCGTGGGCGGAGCCCGGAGGGCATCGGCCGCGCCGGGGGCGTTCTCCGCCTTCGCCGGGCTTCCGTGCGCTGCGGCACGCTCACGCCCGCGCCGTGCCGGAGGCGGGGGAGTCCGCGGCGGGACCGGCGCGCCGGCCCGGGCGCTCCTCCCCGGCCGTCACGCCTGCCTACTATGCTCTTTTCGTACCGAAGGCCGAAGGCCGAAGACCGAAGGCCGAAGACCGAAGGCCGAAGACCGAAGGCCGAAGACCGAAGGCCGAAGACCGAAGGCGGAAGACCGGCGGTCGAGGGCCGGCGGCCGGAGACCGGCGGCCGGAAGCGGGCGCACCCCCGTGGACGCCCTGCCGGGGAGAGCGGGAGGCGGGCCGGCCGGGAACTCCCAAGAACTCCCCGGATTCTCCCCAGGGCTGAGCGGGGAGGATCTCCCGGATTGCGCCGCAACGGAGTGTGCCGTGGAATGTCAGGTGATCGAGTTGTGGGGTCTTGGAAGATGCTGAGAGAGGTTGTTGCGACCCGCTACATCGAACCCCTGCACTCCGGCGGGTCCGTCCCCGGCGTCGTCGAGGCGGACGACCTGGGCACGTACGTCGTCAAGTTCACCGGGTCCGCGCAGGGGCGCAGGGCACTGGTCGCCGAGGTGATCGTCGGGGAGCTGGCCCGCGCGCTCGGGCTGCGGTTCCCGGAGCTGGTCCTGGTGCACTTCGACCCGGCCGTCGCCGCGCACGAGCCGCACCAGGAGGTGCGTGACCTGCACGGGGCGAGCACGGGAGTCAACCTCGGGATGGACTTCCTGCCCGGGGCGCGGGACCTCACCCCTCAGCTCGCCGAGTCGTTTCCGGTCGACCCCCTGGAGGCGGGGCGGATCGTCTGGCTGGACGCGCTGACCGCCAACGTCGACCGGACGGTGCACAGCTCCAACCTGATGGTGTGGCCCACCCTGGGCACCGTACCGCCGCGGCTGTGGCTCATCGACCACGGTGCGGCGCTCGTGTTCCACCACCGCTGGGACGGCGCCGACCCGGCCCGCGCCTACGACTTCCGGCACCACGCCCTCGGGCGCTACGGCCCCGACGTGCGCACCGCCGACGCCGAGCTCGCGCCGAAGGTCACGGGGGAACTGCTGCGCCGGATCGTCGCGGGAGTACCGGACGCCTGGCTCGCCGACGCCGGCACCGGCCCGCCCGCCGAGACCCGCGAGGCGTACGTGGAGCACCTCCTCGCGCGTGCGGCGGCGTCCGGCGCGTGGCTGCCCACCGACTTCCCCAGCCGGGAGGAGCTCGCCGCCGAGGACGCCCGGCGGGCGGCGCGGACCCGGCAGGGCCGGCCGGCGTGGCTGAAGCGGGTCCCCGACCTGCACGGCAGGCCGGCCGTGGAGCACGACGGGTCGGTGCACCTGCGATGAGCGGACGGGTCCAGATCGAGTACTGCACCCAGTGCCGGTGGCTGCCGCGCGCGGCCTGGCTGGCCCAGGAGCTGCTCACGACCTTCGAGGCCGAGCTGGAGGAGCTGGCGCTCAGGCCCGGCACCGGCGGGGTGTTCGTGGTGCGGGTCGACGACGAGGTGGTCTGGGACCGCCGTGAGCAGGGCTTCCCCGAGCCCACGGCGGTCAAGCGCGCCGTACGCGACCGGGTGGCCCCGGGCAGGGCCCTGGGCCACTCGGACCGGGACGTCAGCCCCTGAGCTGCTCGTAGGCGGGCAGGGTCAGGAAGTCGGCGTAGTCGGCGTCGAGCGACACCTCCAGCAGCAGGTCGTGGGCCTGCTGCCAGTGGCCGGCCGCGAAGGCCTCCTCGCCCGTCTCCTCGCGGATGGCGTCCAGCTCCTGCGCGGCGACCTTGCGGGCCAGCTCGGGCGTGGCCTTCTCGCCGTTCTCGAACTCGACCCCGGCGTTGATCCACTGCCAGATCTGCGAGCGGGAGATCTCGGCGGTGGCCGCGTCCTCCATCAGGTTGAAGATGGCTACGGCGCCCAGGCCGCGCAGCCACGCCTCGATGTAGCGGATGCCGACCTGGACGGCGTTGACCAGTCCGTTGTAGGTCGGCTTCGCCTCCAGGGTGT
The DNA here is from genome assembly GCF_058833805.1 of Streptomyces sp. B8-7. NCBI lineage: Bacteria > Bacillati > Actinomycetota > Actinomycetes > Kitasatosporales > Streptomycetaceae > Streptomyces > Streptomyces sp. B8-7. The sequence continues at coordinate 488,739 of NZ_JBYRRL010000002.1, forward strand.
TGACTGCGATCAGGTCGGCCGCCTCGACGTGGACGTCCTCGCGCAGCCGGTCCTTCTGGTTCGGCCGGTCGCCGAGCACCTTGTCGAAGGACTCCATGGCGATCGGCACCAGGTCGGGGTGGGCGACCCAGGAGCCGTCGAAGCCGTCGCCGGCCTCGCGGTCCTTGTCGGCGCGCACCTTCTCGAACGCGACCTGGTTGACCTCCGCGTCCCGGCGGGAGGGGATGAACGCGGCCATGCCGCCGATGGCGTGCGCGCCGCGCCTGTGGCAGGTGCGCACCAGCAGCTCGGTGTACGCCCGCATGAACGGGGCGGTCATCGTGACCGCGTTGCGGTCCGGCAGCACGAACGCCGGTCCGGCGTCGCGGAAGTTCTTCACGATGGAGAACAGGTAGTCCCAGCGGCCGGCGTTCAGGCCGGAGGCGTGGTCGCGCAGCTCGTAGAGGATCTCCTCCATCTCGTACGCCGCGGTGATGGTCTCGATCAGCACGGTGGCGCGGACGGTGCCCTGCGGGATGCCGAGCCGGTCCTGTGCGAAGACGAACACGTCGTTCCACAGGCGGGCCTCAAGGTGCGACTCGGTCTTCGGCAGGTAGAAGTACGGGCCCTTGCCGAAATCGAGCAGCCGCCGGGCGTTGTGGAAGAAGTACAGGCCGAAGTCGACGAACGCGCCCGGCACCGGCTGCCCGTCGACCTGCAGGTGGCGCTCGTCCAGGTGCCAGCCGCGCGGCCGCATGACGACGGTGGCGAGCTCCTCGTCCGGGCGCAGCGCGTACGACTTGCCGGACCCGGGGTCGGTGAAGTCGATGTTCCGGGTGTAGGCGTCGATCAGGTTGAGCTGGCCGGTGACGACGTTCTCCCAGGTGGGCGCCGAGGCGTCCTCGAAGTCGGCGAGCCAGACCCGGGCGCCCGAGTTCAGGGCGTTGATCGTCATCTTGCGGTCGGTGGGGCCGGTGATCTCGACGCGGCGGTCGTTCAGCGCGGCGGGCGCCGGGGCGACCTTCCAGCTGTCGTCCGCGCGGATCGCGGCGGTCTCGGGGAGGAAGTCGAGCGTCGAGGTGCGGGCGATCTCGGCGCGGCGCTCCCGTCGGCGGGCGAGGAGTTCGTCACGCCGGGGCGTGAACCTCCGGTGCAGCTCGGCCACGAAGGCGAGCGCCGCATCGGTGAGGACCTCCTCCTGCCGGGGCAGAGGCTCGGCGTCGACGATGGCCAGCGGAGACGGCGCTGGTGCGGACATGAGCTGTCACTTCCTTCAGCGATGGCACCGGGTGCCATGAGGGACGAACAGGGGCGATTCGCACCCGCTGTGCGGTCGAGTGCTTCTGATCAGTGGATAGTAGTTTCCTCATTGTGGAATCTCAATGGTTTGTTGATGTCGAGATTCTCCGAGTCGAGGCAAGGTGGCGCACGGTGCCACCTCGTTCACTCAAGGTGGTCCAGGTCGGCCTCGGTGTCGACGTCGTGCGACGCGGCCACGTCACCGCACTCCACCAGCGTGATCTCCCGCGCGTGTTCCCGCAGGTAGGAGCGGGCTCCCTGGTCGCCTGAGGCGCTCGCCGCGATGCCGCTCCAGTGCGCCGAACCGAACAGCACGGGATGGCCCCGTACGCCGTCGTAGGCGGCCGCGGCCAGGGAGTGCTCACCGGTGTAGGCGGCCCGGACCCGTGCCATCGCGGCCGCGCCCACGCCGGGCTGGTCGACCAGCGACACGAGCGCGGCCTGCGCGCCCACCGCGGCGAGGGAGGCCAGGCCGGCGCGGAGCGAGGACCCCATGCCCTGCTCCCACTCGGGGTTGTCCACGAGCACGCATCCGTCCAGCCGCGCCCGCTCGCGCACGGCGTCGGCGCGCGCGCCCAGCACCACGTGCACCCGGGTGCATCCGGCCGCGCGCAGCGCCGCCACGGCGTGCTCCACCAAGGGGCGGCCGCGGTGGACCAGCAGGGCCTTCGGCCGCCCGCCGAGCCGCCGCCCGCCCCCCGCGGCGAGCACCAGTCCGGCCACCGGGTCCTCGGGGGCGTGCACCTGCGGTGCCCGCGACGTCCGGGGTGCGGGTGGTGCGGCTTCTTCGGTCCGTTCCGTCATGCGTCCTGCATACCTGACGCGACATCAGCCCTGGCGCGGGGTCCGGACGGAGTGTCGGGCGCGCCGGGTCCGGGGCGCGCCGCGCCGGGTGCGGGTGGTGCCGTGCGGGTGGTGCCGTGCGGGTCCGGGTTGTGCGGGTCCGGGCTGTGCGGGTGCGGGGAGCCGTGCGGGACCGGCCGGCCGGTGCCCCGCCGGGCCGGTTCGTCCGGCGGGCTCTACGCGGGGCTCTGGCTGGCGAGGGCCTCGGAGAGTTCCCCGGCGATCTGCTGGAGGACGGGCACGATGTCCTGTGTGGCTCCCTCGGTCACCCGGCCGGCCGGGCCCGAGATGGAGATGGCGGCCGCGGTGGGGGAGTCGGGCACCGAGACGGCGAGACAGCGCACGCCGATCTCCTGCTCGTTGTCGTCGACGGCGTACCCGAGGCGGCGTACCTCGGCCAGCGCCGCGAGGAAGCCGTCGGGCGTGGTGATGGTCTTCTCCGTCGCGGCGGGCATGCCGGTGCGGGACAGCAGGGCCCGCACCTCGTCGTCCGGGGTGTGGGCGAGCAGGGCCTTGCCGACGCCGGTGGAGTGCGGCAGCACCCGGCGGCCCACCTCGGTGAACATCCGCATGGAGTGCTTGGAGGGAACCTGGGCGACGTAGACGATCTCGTCACCGTCCAGCAGGGCCATGTTCGCCGTCTCGCCGGTCACCTCGACCAGGCGGGCCAGGTACGGGCGGGCCCAGGTGCCCAGCAGCCGGGAGGCCGACTCGCCGAGCCGGATCAGGCGGGGGCCGAGCGCGTACCGCCGGTTGGGCTGCTGGCGGACGTAGCCGCAGGCCACGAGCGTCCGCATGAGCCGGTGGATGGTGGGCAGCGGCAGTCCGCTGCTGGCCGACAGCTCGCTCAGCCCCACCTCGCCGCCCGCGTCCGCCATCCGCTCCAGCAGATCGAAGGCGCGCTCGAGGGACTGGACCCCGCCCGTGGCGGACTTGGCGGAGTCGTTGGTGCTGGCGCTGGACGTCGGCACGGCGCGTTCCTTTCGAACTGGCGGGAGGGCAGCAGCCTACCCGGCAGCCGGCCGGCTTCCCGGTTGTGCATAGCTACGTTCTGCTCACCGGAAGTCTATTTCCGCCTTGTGAAAAAGTCCAGGGTGTGGGCTGAGGGTGCACCGTGGAGGCGTGTGCTCTTGACGGGGCTGCGACGGGAGTGAAGACTCCTGAACAAGTTCAACAGAGTGTTGAATTTCGTTTCGCGGACGTAACGCGGCAGAGAGGGGTCCCCGGTGTCCGACGCTGAACTGATGCTGCGCTCCACACGCGTCATCACACCGGAGGGGACGCGCGCCGCGTCCGTCGCGGTCGCAGACGGCACCATCACCGCGGTCCTGCCCCACGCCGCCCCGGTACCGGACGGCACCCGGCTGGAGGACTTCGGCGACGACGTCCTGCTGCCCGGCCTGGTCGACACCCACGTGCACGTCAACGACCCCGGGCGCACCGCGTGGGAGGGCTTCTGGACCGCCACCCGCGCGGCGGCGGCCGGCGGCATCACCACCCTCGTCGACATGCCGCTCAACTCCCTTCCGCCGACCACCACCGTCCCCCACCTGGAGGCCAAGCGGCGGGTGGCCGCCGACAAGGCGCACATCGACGTGGGCTTCTGGGGCGGCGCCCTGCCCGACAACGTCAAGGACCTGCGCCCTCTGCACGAGGCCGGCGTCTTCGGCTTCAAGGCGTTCCTGTCGCCGTCCGGTGTGGCGGAGTTCCCCCACCTGGACCAGCGGCAACTCGCCCGGTCCCTGGCGGAGATCGCCTCCTTCGACGGTCTGCTCATCGTGCACGCCGAGGACCCGCACCACCTGGCCGCGGCCCCGCAGCAGGGCGGTCCCCGCTATGCGGACTTCCTCGCCAGCCGCCCGCGGGACGCCGAGGACACCGCCGTCGCCCAGCTCGTCGACCAGGCCAGGCGGCTCCGGGCGCGCGTGCACGTCCTGCACCTGTCCTCCGGCGACGCACTGCCGCTGATCGCCGCGGCCCGCGCCGAGGGCGTACGGCTCACCGTCGAGACCTGCCCGCACTACCTCACCCTCACCGCCGAGGAAGTCCCCGACGGGGCCAGCGAGTTCAAGTGCTGTCCGCCGATCCGCGAGGCCGCCAACCAGGACCTGCTGTGGCAGGCCCTCGCCGACGGCACCATCGACTGCGTGGTCACCGACCACTCCCCGTCCACCGCCGACCTCAAGACCGACGACTTCGCCACCGCCTGGGGCGGCATCTCCGGTCTCCAGCTCAGCCTGCCCGCCGTGTGGACCGAGGCCCGCCGGCGCGGGCACGGCCTTGAGGACGTGGTCCGCTGGATGTCCACCCGCACCGCCGAACTGGCGGGCCTCACCCGCAAGGGTGCCATCGAGGCCGGCCGCGACGCCGACTTCGCCGTGCTCGCCCCCGACGCGACGTTCACCGTCGACCCCGCCGCCCTCCAGCACCGCAACCGTGTCACCGCCTACGCCGGCCGGACCCTGTACGGCGTGGTGCGGTCCACCTGGCTGCGCGGCCGGCGCATCGTCGCCGACGGCGAGTTCACCGAGCCGCAGGGACGTCTCCTCACCCGCCCCAGCTGACCCGTTCCCCGCGCGTCCGCCACCGCGCATCCTCCACCGCGCATCCTCCACCGCGCATCCTCCACCGCGCATCCTCCACCGCGCATCCTCCACCGCACATCCGCCACCGCGCATCCGCGCCGGCATCCCGAAAGGACGACCTGATCACCGTGACGGCGATTCCGAGTTTCACCGGCGACGCGAACCCCTACTCAGGTGGCGACCCCTACGCGGACTACCGCACCGCCGACTTCCCCTTCACCCGGTACGCCGACCTCGCCGACCGGCGCCTCGGGGCGGGCGTCATCGCCGCCAACGACGAGTTCTTCGCCCAGCGCGAGAACCTTCTTCTCCCCGAGCGCGCCGAGTTCGACCCCGAGCACTTCGGTCACAAGGGCAAGGTCATGGACGGCTGGGAGACCCGGCGCCGCCGCGGCGTGTCGGCCGGCCACCCCTGGCCCACCGCCGAGGACCACGACTGGGCCCTGATCCGCCTCGGAGCGCCCGGCGTCGTCCGCGGGCTCGTCGTCGACACCGCCCACTTCCGCGGCAACCACCCGCAGGCCGTGTCCGTCGAGGGCGCCTGTGTGCCGGGCTCCCCGTCGCCGGAGGAACTCCTCGGCGGCGACGTCGGGTGGACCACCCTCGTGCCGCGCACCGCCGTCGGCGGCCACGCGGCGAACGGCTTCGCCGTGTCGGTGGAGCAGCGCTTCACCCATCTGCGTCTCAACCAGCACCCCGACGGCGGCATCGCCCGTCTGCGCGTGTACGGCGAGGTCGTGCCCGACCCCGCGTGGCTGAGCGTGCTCGGCACCTTCGACGTGGTCGCGCTGGAGCACGGCGGCCAGGTGGAGGACGCCTCCGATCTCTTCTACTCGCCCGCCACCCACACCATCCAGCCCGGCCGCTCCCGCAAGATGGACGACGGCTGGGAGACCCGTCGCCGTCGCGACCAGGGCAACGACTGGATCCGCTACCGGCTCGCCGCCCGGTCCGAGATCCGCGCGATCGAGATCGACACGGCGTACCTCAAGGGCAACAGCGCCGGCTGGGCCTCCGTCTCCGTCAAGGACGGCGAGGACGGCGAGTGGACCGAGATCCTCCCGCGCACCCGCCTCCAGCCCGACACCCGGCACCGGTTCGCCCTGCCCGAGGCCGCGGCCGGCACGCACGCGCGCGTGGACATCTTCCCCGACGGCGGCATCTCCCGCCTCCACCTCTACGGCTCCCTCACCGCCCAGGGCGCCGCCGCCCTGACGGCCCGGCACCAGGAGCTGGGCGGCTGACCCGGGAGCCGGAGCCGGGGGTCAGGGGCGCAGGCCGGGAGCGGGGAACCTGGACCGCGACGGTGGCGCCTTCGACGGGGCGGCGCAGTCGACGCGGCGGGCCGTCGACGCGGCGGCGGCCGTCACGACGCGCGGGACAGTCGCGGATCCGGGCCCGGACGCACCGATGAATCGCGGGCGGCCACCGGGTCTCATGCGGTGACAGCAACCGCACTCACCGGAAGAAGGCACCCGCCATGGGCCGGCTCGTCTCCACCGTCTTCGTCACCCTCGACGGCGTCTACCAGGCGCCCGGTGCCCCCGGGGAGGACACCTCCGGCGGCTTCGAACGGGGCGGCTGGTGCGTCCCGTACGGCGACGAGGACTTCGGCGCGTTCGTCGACGAGGTCTTCGCACGCCCGGCCGCGTTCCTCCTGGGCCGCCGCACCTACGACATCTTCGCCTCCTACTGGCCGAAGATCACCGATCCGGACAGCCTGGTCGCCGGCAGGCTGAACGGGCTGCCGAAGTACGTCGTCTCCGCCACCCTCGGCACACCGGACTGGCCGGGCACCACCGTGCTCCGCGGCGACCTCGCCCGGGAGGTCTCGGACCTGAAGGAGCGCACCGACGGCGAGGTGCAGACCCACGGCAGCGGTGCCCTGGTCGGCAGCCTGCTGGAGCTCGGCCTCGTCGACACCCTGAACCTGCTGACCTTCCCCGTGGTGCTCGGCTCGGGCCGGCGCCTGTTCCGGGAGGGCGCCGCCCCGGCCCGCTTCCGCCACCGCACCGGCCGGTTCACCTCCACGGGCGTCTCCCTCCAGACCTACGACCTCGACGGCGCGCCCGAGTACGGCAGCTTCGACCTGCCCCCGGAAGGCTGATCCCCGGAGGCCGGCCCACGAGACCCCGGCCCGCCCCGGTGGTCGTGCCGCCGTGGTCAGCCCGCCACGGCTCGGACGGTGCGCCCCGGCAGCGGCGCGGCGGTCTCGGCCCGGGAGGCTCCGGGCTGCGGAGCGGTGGGGGCCGGGACTCGGGTTCAGGACACCTGATGGCTGCTCCGGGCGCCCCTGCGGTGCCGCTCCACGGCCCGGTACACCGTGTCCAGCACCAGAAGCAGGACGGACAGCGCGAAGCAGGACCGGGCCGCGCCCCACGACCCGGCGGCGATCGCCCGGGCGTAGGAGGCGACCCACGGCCCCGCGCTCCCGAGGTCCCAGGCGGGCCGCTCCGGGAACACGGGACCCACCGCCCGACTCAGCTGCCAGCTCGCCAGCGAGAGCAGACTCAGACCGACGGCAGCGATCACCAGCCTCCCCAGAACCGGTCGCCGCCGCAGTACCTCGCGCATGCCGTCTCCTCCCCTGTCCGTGCTGCTGCTTGCTCGTCGTGTGCCTTCGCACGTCTTCGCCGGTCGGCCACCCCCACCCGGTGCCCCGGGCACCACCACTGCCCCGCGCACCATACGAGGCGCCGGGGAGCCCGTCCGCACCCTCCCACGGCCTCCGTCCTCCCCGTATGACGCGAAAAGCACCCCCGCGGATCCGCCGGGCAGGCACTCTTCCCGCGGCCCGAGCGTTGGGCGGGGTGACGGAACAACGGAACACGAGGGGCGACTCGGGTCGCCGGGGGAGGATCCATGACCGAGGTGATCGACCTGGGCGGGTTCGGCGACACGTTCCGCACCGACCCCCACCCGGCCTACGCCGCGTTGCGCGCCCGGGGTCCGGTGCACCGGGTACGGCCGCCGGGAGCGGAGACCGGACACGAGACCTGGCTCGTCGTGGGACACGAGGAGGCCCGCGCGGCTCTCGCGGACCCGCGCCTCGCCAAGGACCCCTCGAAGGTCGGCCTGACCTTCCTCGACGAGGAGCACATCGGCAAGTACCTGCTGAGCGTCGACCCGCCCGACCACACCCGGCTGCGCTCCCTCGTGTCACGCGCCTTCACCGTGCGGCGGGTGGAGGCGATGCGCCCCCGCATCCAGCGGATCACCGACGACCTGCTCGACGCGATGCTGGCGCGGGGCAGCGCCGACCTCGTGGAGGCCTTCGCCTTCCCGCTGCCCCTGACCGTCATCTGCGAGCTGCTGGGCGTTCCCGAGATGGACCGCACCGCCTTCCGCGAGATCTCCACGGAGGTGGTGGCACCCACCAGCTCCGGCAGCGAGCACGACGCGGTGCTCGCCCTCGCCGACTACCTCACCGCGCTGATCGAGGACAAGCGGTCCGGCAGCCCGGGCGACGACCTGCTCGGCGACCTGATCCGCACCACCGCCGAGGACGGTGACCGGCTCTCCGCGGGCGAACTGCGCGGCATGGCCTACCTGCTGCTCATCGCCGGCCACGAGACGACCGTCAACCTCATCACCAACGGTGTGCACGCGCTGCTCACCCACCCCGGCCAACTCGCCGATCTGCGTGCCGACATGAGCCTGCTCGACGGTGCGGTGGAGGAGATGCTGCGCTGGGAGGGACCGGTGGAGAACGCCACGTACCGGTTCGCCGCCGAGCCGATGGAGATCGCCGGGGTGCCGATCGCCCAGGGCGAGTCCGTGCTCGTCGGACTCACCGCCGCCGACCGTGACCCGGAGCGCTATCCGGACGCCGACCGCTTCGACATACGCCGCGATCCGCGCGGTCATGTCGCCTTCGGCCACGGCATCCACTTCTGCATGGGTGCCCCGCTGGCCCGCCTGGAGGGCCGCACCGCGATCCGCACATTGCTGGAGCGCGCCCCCGGTCTCGCCCTCGACGGCCCGGCCGGGGAATGGCTGCCCGGCATGCTGATGCGCGGCATGCGCACCCTGCCCGTGCGCTGGTGACCACCCGTGTGCCGGTGACCCCCCGTGTGCCGGTGACCGTTCGTGTGCCGGTGGCTACGCGTCCGTGTCCCGCCCGCCCGCGATCTCGGCGAGCCGCACCGGTCGGTGCTCACGCCGGGAGAGCTCGCAGGCCTCGGCGATCCGCAGGGCCTGCAGGGCCTCCCGCCCGTCGCAGGGGTTGGCCCGCTCGCCCCGTACGACCTCGACGAACGCGGCGAGTTCCGCCTCGTAGGACGGCCCGAAGCGCTCCAGGAAACCGGTCCACGGTTTGGAGGCGGCCGGCGGCCCGGCCGGCTCGGTCGACGCGATCGGCGTGCGGTCGTCGAGGCCGGCGGTGATCTGGTCGAGCTCCCCGGCGAGCTCCATCCGCACGTCGTATCCCGCGCCGTTCAAGCGGGTCGACGTCGCCGTCGCGAGCGTGCCGTCGTCCAGGGTGAGCACCGCCGCGGCGGTGTCGATGTCGCCGGCCTCCCGGAACATGGCGGGCCCCGCGTCCGAACCCGCCGCGTACACGTCGACCACCTCGTGGCCGGTCACCCAGCGCAGCGCGTCGAAGTCGTGGATCAGGGTGTCCCGGTACAGCCCGCCCGACAGCGGCAGATACCCGGGCGGCGGCGGAGCCGGGTCGGAGGTCATGGCCCGTACCGTGTGCAGCCGCCCCAGACGGCCCGAGCGGACCGCGTCGCGGGCACCGGTGTACCCCGCGTCGAAGCGGCGCTGGAAACCCATGTGCAGGACCGTGCCCGCCGTCTCCACCTCGGCGATCGCCTGCAGCGTGCCGGGCAGGTCCAGGGCGATGGGCTTCTCGCAGAACACCGGCAGCCCCGAACGGGCGGCCCGCCCGATCAGCTCCGCGTGCGCGGACGTCGCCGTGGTGATCACCATGGCGTCCACGCCCCACTTGAAGATCTCGTCCACACCCGGCGCGGCCGTCTCACCCAGCCGGTGCGCGAGGTCCTGAGCCCGCGCGGGGTCCGCGTCCGTGAGGATCAGAGATCCGACGTCGCGATGGCGGCTCAGCGTGTTCGCATGGAAGGTGCCGATGCGGCCCGTACCGATGACCCCGATGCGCATGGAATCAAGGTGAGGGGCGACCGGGGATCTGTCAATGTGTATGTCCGGACAATGTGACTTCACAACTTCCCGTCAACCCGTCACGGGGCTACGCTCGGGCCGTGCCCAAACCAGACGTGGATCCGGCCGTACGACTCGATCTCAGTGTGGACCGCGGCTCCCCGGTGCCCCTCTACTTCCAGCTCTCGCAGCAGCTGGAGGCGGCCATCGAGCAGGGTGCGCTCACCCCGGGCAGCCTGCTGGGCAACGAGATCGACCTGGCGGCCCGGCTCGGGCTGTCCCGGCCCACCGTCCGGCAGGCCATCCAGTCCCTGGTGGACAAGGGGCTGCTGGTGCGGCGCCGCGGTGTCGGCACCCAGGTCGTGCAGAGCAGGGTCAGGCGCCCGCTGGAACTCAGCAGCCTCTACGACGACCTGACGGCGGCCGGCCAGGGCCCGGTGACCCGAGTGCTGTTCAACAGCCTGGTGCCCGCCTCCGCCGAGACCGCCGCCGCGCTCGGCGTGCCGCCGGGCTCGGACGTGCAGCGCGTGGAGCGGCTGCGCCTCGCGCACGGCGAGCCGCTCGCCCACCTGTGCAACCACCTGCCCGCCGGGCTGCTGGACCTGGACACCGCCCGTCTGGAGGCCACCGGCCTGTACCGGCTGATGCGCGCCGCCGGGATCACCCTGCACAGCGCCCGCCAGTCCGTCGGGGCCCGCGCCGCCGGCGCCGCCGAGGCCGAGCGGCTCGACGAGAGAGAGGGCGCGCCGCTGCTCACCATGGAGCGCACGGCCTTCGACGACACCGGCCGGGCCGTCGAGCACGGCAGCCACCTGTACCGGGCGAGCCGCTACTCCTTCGAGTTCCAGCTCCTCGCGCGCCCCTGACCCCTGCCGCGCCGGACGGTCCCGTGCCCCCCGACGCCTGTCGCGCCGGACGGTCCCGTGCCGTCGGTCCCTGCGGCACCGGACGGTCCCGCGTCGCTGACCCCTGCCGCGCCGGACGGTCCCGCCCGGCGTCTCCGGGGGGACGCATCGATGTCATGTACCGATAAAAATCAGCCGATCTGTGCTCCCCGCCTGCGGGGCCGCCGCCCGCATGCCCGATACTGGAGCGTTTGCGGCCGGTCGTGGGACCGGCCCGGCGTCGACACGGAAGGAAGGGCTCGGCCTCGTGGCACGGTTTCGGACGTGGACAGGGATCGCGTTGGCGGGAGCACTCAGCGTGTCCCTGGCGGCGTGCAGCAGCACCGGTGGCAAGCGGGCCGAGGACGCCCGCAAGGCCGCGGCGGCCCAGGGCAAGGCCGCGGTGACCACCCCCCGCTGGACCGTGGCGATGGTCACCCACTCCGGCGACGGCGACACCTTCTGGGACATCGTCCAGAGCGGCGCCGAGGACGCGGCCGCCAAGGACAACATCAACTTCCTGTACTCCCACGACGACGAGGCCCAGCAGCAGGCGCAGCTGATAGACGCGGCCGTCGACAAGAAGGTCGACGGGCTCATCGTCACCCTCGCCAAGCCCGACGCGATGAAGGCCGCCGTCGCCCGCGCCGTGAAGGCCGGCATCCCGGTCATCACCGTCAACTCCGGCTCCGCCGAGTCCCGCGCCTTCGGCGCCCTGACCCACATCGGGCAGGACGAGACGGTCGCCGGCCAGGCCGTCGGCGAGGAGCTCAACCGCCGCGGGCGCAAGAACGCGGTGTGCGTCCTGCACGAGCAGGGCAACGTCGGCCACGAGCAGCGCTGCGCCGGCGTGAAGGAGACCTTCGACGGCGAGGTGCAGAACCTCTACGTCAACGGCACCAACATGCCCGACGTGCAGTCCGCCATCGAGGCCAAGCTCCAGGCCGACCGCTCCGTGGACGCCGTGGTCACCCTCGGCGCGCCCTTCGCCGACACCGCAGTGAAGGCCAGGCGCGGCGCCGGCAGCGACGCCGAGATCGACACCTTCGACCTCAACGCCAAGGTCGCGGCCGGCCTCGAGGACGGCACCCTCGGCTTCGCCGTCGACCAGCAGCCCTACCTGCAGGGCTACGAGGCCGTCGACCTGCTCTGGCTCTACCGCTACAACGCCGACGTGCTCGGCGGCGGCAAGCCCGTGCTGACCGGCCCGCAGATCGTCACCAAGGACCAGGCGGCCGCACTCGGGGCCTACACCCGGCGGGGTACCCGATGAGCGCCGTCGCGCAGGAGCTCCCGGCGCGCGGCGCATCGCTGCGCAGGCTCCTCGGCCGCCCCGAGCTGGGCTCCGTCGTCGGCGCGATCGCCGTCTTCGTGTTCTTCTCGGCGGTCGCCGACAGCTTCCTGCAGGCCTCCAGCCTGAGCACCGTCCTGTACGCGTCCTCCACCATCGGCATCATGGCCGTCCCGGTCGCGCTGCTGATGATCGGCGGCGAGTTCGACCTCTCCGCGGGGGTGCTCGTCACGTCCTCGGCGCTGATCTCGTCGATGTTCAGCTACCAGATGACCGCCAACGTCTGGGTCGGCGTCGGCGTCTCCCTGCTGGCCACCCTCGCCATCGGCGCGTTCAACGGGCTCATGCTCACCCGTACCGGCCTGCCCAGCTTCATCATCACGCTCGGCACGTTCCTGATGCTGACGGGCATGAACCTCGGCTTCACCAAGCTGGTCGCCGGCACGGTCTCGACGAAGAGCATCGACGACATGGAGGGGTTCTCCTCGGCCCGCGACGTCTTCGCGTCGACCTGGACGATCGGTGACGTCGACTTCAAGATCACGATCCTGTGGTGGTGCGCACTCGTCGCCGTCGCCTCCTGGATCCTGCTGCGCACCCGCTTCGGCAACTGGATCTTCGCCGTCGGCGGCAACAAGGACGCGGCCCGCGCCGTCGGCGTCCCGGTCGCCAGGACCAAGACCGCCCTGTACATGGGCGTCGCGTTCGGCGCCTGGGTCGCCGGCCAGCACCTGCTCTTCTCGTACGACGTCGTCCAGTCCGGCGAGGGCGTCGGCAACGAGCTGATCTACATCATCGCGGCCGTCATCGGCGGCTGTCTGATCACCGGCGGCTACGGCAGCGCCGTCGGCTCCGCCGTCGGGGCGCTCATCTTCGGCATGACCAGCAAGGGCATCGTCTTCGCCGAGTGGAACCCCGACTGGTTCAAGTTCTTCCTCGGAGCGATGCTGCTCCTCGCGACCCTGCTGAACGCCTGGGTCCGCAAGCGTGCGGAGGCCGCCAAGTGACCCTCGTCGAGCTGACCGGTGTCAGCAAGCACTACGGCACCGTCCGCGCCCTCGACGGCGTGTCGATGACCGTCGGCGCGGGGGAGATCACCTGCGTCCTGGGCGACAACGGCGCCGGCAAGTCAACCCTGATCAAGATCATTGCGGGACTGCACCGGCATGACGGCGGCGTCCTGAGCATCGAGGGCGAGGAGACCCGGCTGTCCTCCCCGCGCGACGCTCTGGACCGGGGCATCGCGACCGTCTACCAGGACCTGGCGGTCGTCCCCCTCATGCCGGTGTGGCGGAACTTCTTCCTCGGCTCCGAACCCCGGAAGGGGGCCGGCCCCTTCCGGCGCATGGACGTCGCCCACATGCGTCGCACCACCCATGCCGCGCTCCTTCGCATGGGCATCGACCTGCGCGACGTCGACCAGCCGATCGGCACGCTCTCCGGCGGCGAACGCCAGTGCGTCGCCATCGCCCGCGCCGTGCACTTCGGCGCCAAGGTCCTCGTTCTCGACGAGCCCACGGCCGCCCTGGGCGTCAAGCAGTCGGGCGTCGTCCTGAAGTACGTGGCCGCGGCACGCGACGCGGGCCTGGGTGTCGTACTGATCACCCACAACCCCCATCACGCCTACCTCGTGGGGGACCGCTTCGTGCTCCTCAAGCGGGGCACCATGGTGGGCAACCACACCCGGGACGAGATCACCCTCGACGAACTGACCCGGCAGATGGCAGGCGGAACGGAGCTCGACGCGCTGCGCCACGAACTGGAGCGCGACACGCCCTAGCGCCGCGGCAGGCGGCGTTCGCCCCGTCGCGACGCCCGGCACGCGACGCCCGGGCACGCGGCACCCCGGGCACGCGGCACCCCGGGCACCCGGCACGTGGTGTGCGGCGCCCGGCACCGCGGTGCGACGGCGGCCCGGAGCGCAGCCGCGGCCACGGCCGTGGTCACGGCCGGGACCCGAGCCGAGCCGTGCCGTGACCGTGACCGCGGTCGGCACCGATCTGTGACAGTGGCGGCGACCGCCACCACGCAGGACCCCCGACGCGGCCGCTGCCGCGACCGTGACCACCACCGCTCGGCACCCCTGACCGGGAGTTTTCACCGGCCCCGGCCGCGGCGCCGGCCACCGGGACCGACGGGCGACCGGCAACGGCGCGCCCTTCACCCCGCCCGCACCCGCCCGCGACATGTCCCGCCCCCTCGCCCGCCGGTCCGCACACGGCGCGCGCGTGCGGCAGAATCGGCCCTGATGATGAGCACCTACCGCGACCTCACCGCCCCCATCGGCTCCCGCCGTGCGACCGTCCTGCGCACGGTCGGCACCCGGGAACGCCGCTCGCACCTGACGGCGCCCCGCGTGCCCACCGTCGGCATCGACATCGGCGGCACCAAGGTGATGGCGGGCGTGGTCGACGCCGACGGCAACATCCTGGAGAAGCTCCGTGCCGAGACGCCGGACAAGTCCAAGAGCCCCAGGGTCGTCGAGGACACCATCGTCGAACTGGTCCTGGACCTGTCCGACCGGCACGACGTGCACGCCGTCGGCATCGGGGCGGCCGGCTGGGTCGACGCCGACCGCAACCGGGTGCTGTTCGCCCCCCACCTGTCCTGGCGCAACGAACCGCTGCGGGACCGCCTCTCCGGCCGCCTGTCGGTGCCCGTGCTGGTCGACAACGACGCCAACACCGCCGCGTGGGCGGAGTGGCGCTTCGGCGCCGGCCGCGGCGAGGACCACCTCGTGATGATCACGCTCGGCACCGGCATCGGCGGCGCCATCCTGGAGGACGGCCAGGTCAAGCGCGGCAAGTACGGCGTCGCCGGAGAGTTCGGCCATATGCAGGTGGTGCCCGGCGGCCACCGGTGCCCCTGCGGCAACCGCGGCTGCTGGGAGCAGTACAGCTCCGGCAACGCGCTCGTCCGCGAGGCGAGGGAACTGGCCGCCGCCGACTCCCCGGTCGCCTACGGGATCATCGAGCACGTCAAGGGCCAGGTCGGCGACATCACCGGCCCGGTGATCACCGAGCTGGCCCGCGACGGCGACGCCATGTGCATCGAGCTGCTCCAGGACATCGGCCAGTGGCTCGGTGTCGGTATCGCCAACCTCGCGGCCGCCCTCGACCCCTCCTGCTTCGTGATCGGCGGCGGCGTCTCGGCCGCCGACGACCTGCTGATCGGCCCCGCCCGGGACGCCTTCAAACGCCACCTCACCGGCCGTGGCTACCGCCCCGAGGCCCGCATAGTGCGGGCCCAGCTCGGCCCCGAGGCCGGCATGGTCGGAGCCGCCGACCTCGCCCGCCTGGTCGCCCGTCGCTTCCGGCGCGCCAAGCGCCGCCGGGTGGAACGGTACGAGCGCTACGAACGCCTCGCGGCGGCCCGGCGGACGGAGGGGTCGCTGTGACGCAGTCCCTGCCGCGCCAGCCCGGTCCGCCGGACGAGCCGCCGGACAGCCCGGAGGGCCGCCGCCACCGCAACGTCCGCCGCGCGCTCACCCTGCTCATCATCGTGCTGCTCATCGGCGTACCGGCCGGCTACCTGGCGATCTCCGCCGAGCAGAGCCGGGCCAGCGGCCGCGACAAGGAGGCGCGCTACTCCGCCCGTGGTCTGACCGACGACTGGCCCTCCAAGGTCCAGCGCCGCCTCTACCAGGTGCCGATCCCGCACCCGTCGGGCAAGGTCGCCTACTACGAGACCAACAACTGGAAGACCAGCCGCCTCTACGTCCAGTTCCAGACCCCCAACGCGAACCTGGACCAGTTCCTGCGGAGCCTGGGAACCGACCGGACCGCCCTCAAGCGCGACGACATCACCGTCAGCGCCCGCGACCGGAAGGTCACCGGCTGGGACTTCAGCGGTTCCGGGCCCTGGTACGGCCTCGTGCACGAACAGGGACAGCCCGCGCCCACGCACGACGTCGTGGTGAACCTGTCCGAGCCGAACAACCCGTTCGTGTACGTCGTCTCCCGCACGGTCCCGTGACCGGGCTGGCCGCGGCCGACCGGCCGCGGCCGACTGTCGGACCCCGCCCGTAGAGTCGGAGACAGCCGGAGACAGCCGAAGACGGCCGACGACGGCCGAAGCGGCACCGGCGGCACACGGGCGGGAGGTGACAGGACGGATGCGCGACACGGCGCCGGGGCGGGCAGCCCTGCGCACGACCACGAGCACGAGCCCGACCACGAGCACGAGCACGAGCACAACGACGAGCACAGCGACAAGCACGACTGCAAGCACGACTACGAGCACGACTACGAGCACGACTACGAGCACGGACACGGTCGGGGCCGCGGGCGCGGCCCCGGCCTTCGGGGCGGGGCGGACCGGCACGCCGTACGGGGCCGGGGCGGGCGGGGCCACCCGAGTGGGCGGGGCCACCGGGGCCGTCGTCCCGCAGCGGACCACGGAGCCGTCCGTGCCGGTGCGTCTCGCCGCGGTCTTCCTGCCGGGTCGCCTTCCCCGCGAGGGCCGGGTCGCCTTCTGGGACCCCGACGGCGCCCCGCCCCCGGCAGCCGGCCCCGGAGCTGAGAACCGCGCGGCCCGGCAGGACGACGCCCCGCCGTCGCCGCGCGGGACCGACCGGACCGACCGGACGGACCGGATCGACCCGGCCGACCGGACGGAGCTGACCGTGGTCCGCCCGCACGGCAAGGGCGTCCGCCGCGGCCCGGCCGCCGCGTTCGTGCTGCCCCTGGCCGAGGCGCTCCCCGTCCTGGCCCGGGCCCGTCGCGACCCGGCGGCCCATCCCGCCACGGCCTGCTGGGGTGCGGCCGCCCTGCACGCGCTGCGGATCGTCGCCCGCGGCAGGCTGCTGCCCGGCCTCACCCCGTCCGGGCACGACGCCTGGCGGGCCGGGCCCCTCGACCCCGAGGACATCGCGCATCTGCGCGCCGTCGCGGCAGCCCTGCCCGCCGAGGGCCACGCCGTCCCGCTGCCCGGTCCCGGCCCCGTACGGCTGCCGGAGCCGGAGGCCCTCGTCCGGGCCTTCGTGGACGCCGTCGCGGACACCCTGCCCCGCACCCCGGCCGCCCCGCACGCCGTCGGCCGGCCCTTCGCCGACACCCGTCCCCAGCTCCTGCCCGACGCCCGCGACTGGGCCGCCGAGGTCGCCGCCGGCATGGACGCGGGCGTACGTGTCTCACTGCGCCTGGACCTGTCGGCGTACGAGGTGTTCGACACGGACACGGCGGGGGAGCCCACCACCGGCCCGGCCTCCGCGCCGGGGGCGGGCCGGGACACCCGGCGGGCCGGCGCCGCGATCGTCCAGGTGCACAGCCTCGCCGACCCCACCCTGGTCGCCGATGCCGCCGCCCTGTGGGCGGGGGAGGCCGACGGGGCGTTCGGCCCCCGCGCGCGCGTGGACGCCGCCCTCGCCGTCCGCCGCGCGGCACGGGTCTGGCCGCCGCTGGAGCGGCTCGTCGAGCAGGACGTGCCGGACGTCCTGGCCCTGTCCGAGGAGGAGGCCGCCGATCTGCTCGGGGCGGCCGCCGCCCGGCTCGCCGCGGCGGG
The DNA here is from genome assembly GCF_058833805.1 of Streptomyces sp. B8-7. Lineage (NCBI taxonomy): Bacteria > Bacillati > Actinomycetota > Actinomycetes > Kitasatosporales > Streptomycetaceae > Streptomyces > Streptomyces sp. B8-7. The sequence continues at coordinate 506,243 of NZ_JBYRRL010000002.1, forward strand.
CGTCGCCGTGCACTGGCCCCGCGACCTCGCCCGCGACCTCACCGCGGCGGCGGTGGTACGGCCCGCGCCCGGCTCGGCGACCGACGGCACCGGCTTCTTCGACAGCGGCGAACTGCTCAGCTTCCGCTGGCAGCTGGCCCTCGGCGGCGACCCCCTCAGCGAGGCCGAGATGGACGCGCTGGCCGAGGCCCACCGCCCGGTCGTACGGCTGCGCGACCGGTGGGTCCTGGTCGACCCCGCTCTCGTCCGCAAGGCGCGCAAGCGCGAACTGGGGCTGCTCGACCCGGTCGAAGCACTGTCCGTCGCGCTCACCGGCAGCGCGGACGTCGACGGCGAGGCGGTGGAGGCGGTCCCGGTGGGCGCGCTCGCCGCTCTGCGCGACCGGCTGACCGCCGGAGTGCGCCCCGCCGAACCGCCCGCAGGGCTCGCCGCCACCCTGCGCGACTACCAACTCCGCGGCCTGGCCTGGCTCGACCTGATGACCTCGCTCGGGCTGGGCGGCTGCCTCGCCGACGACATGGGTCTCGGCAAGACCGTCACCGTCATCGCCCTGCACCTCCAACGCGCCCGCACCGAACCGACCCTGGTGGTCTGCCCGGCCTCGCTGCTGGGCAACTGGCAGCGGGAGATCACCCGGTTCGCGCCCGGCGTCCCGGTGCGCCGCTTCCACGGCGCCGAGCGCAGCCTGACCGGCCTGGACGGCGGCTTCGTCCTCACCACGTACGGCACCCTGCGCGGGTCCGCCCCCGCACTCGCCGAGCGGACCTGGGGCATGGTCGTCGCCGACGAGGCGCAGCACGTGAAGAACCCCCACTCCGCCACCGCGAAGGCGCTGCGCACGCTGCCCACACCCGCCCGCGTGGCCCTCACCGGAACGCCGGTGGAGAACAACCTCTCCGAACTGTGGGCCCTCCTGGACTGGACGACCCCGGGCCTGCTCGGCCCGCTGAAGTCCTTCCGTGCCCGGCACGCACGCGCCGTGGAGAACGCCGGGAGCGCCGGGGGCGCCGGGGGCGCCGGGGGCGCCGGGACCACCGAGAACACCGAGGCGGTCACGCGTCTCGCCCGGCTCGTACGGCCCTTCCTGCTGCGCCGCAGGAAGTCCGACCCCGGGATCGTGCCCGAACTGCCGCCGAAGACCGAGACCGACCACCCGGTGCCGCTCACCCGCGAACAGGCCGCGCTGTACGAGGCGGTGGTCCGCGAGTCGCTGCTGGCCATCGAGACGGCGCAGGGCATCGCCCGGCGCGGACTGGTGCTCAAACTCCTCGGCGCGCTCAAGCAGATCTGCGACCATCCGGCCCTCTACCTCAAGGAGGACGAGGGGCAGGTCCTGGGCCCGCCTGCCGCCCGCTCCGGCAAACTCGCCCTGCTGGACGAGCTGTTGGACACCCTGCTGGCGGAGGACGGCTCGGCCCTGGTCTTCACGCAGTACGTCGGCATGGCCCGGCTCATCGGCCGGCACCTCCGGGCCCGCGCGATCCCGGTGGACCTGCTGCACGGCGGGACACCGGTGGAGGAGCGGGAGCGCATGGTGGACCGCTTCCAGAGCGGCGCCACCCCGGTGCTCGTCCTCTCCCTGAGAGCCGCCGGCACAGGCCTCAACCTCACCCGTGCGGGCCACGTGATCCACTTCGACCGCTGGTGGAACCCGGCGGTGGAGGAGCAGGCCACCGACCGCGCCTACCGCATCGGCCAGACCCAGCCCGTGCAGGTGCACCGCCTCATCACGGAGGGCACCGTCGAGGACCGCATCGCCGAGATGCTCGCCGCCAAGCGAGCCCTCGCCGACGCCGTCCTCGGCTCCGGCGAGGCCGCCCTCACCGAACTCACCGACCGGGAGCTGTCCGACCTGGTGTCGCTGCGGAGGACGTCATGACGGACGAACCCCGCGAGCTGCAGGGCCCGCCCCCGGCCGCACCCCCCGCCCCCGGTCCGGCCCCGACACCGTCCAGCGACCGCGCCGCGGCCGCCGACGGGGTTTCGGACGCCGACTGTGCCCCGGCTGCCGACGGGGTTTCGGCCGCCGGCCTCGCCCCTGCCGCCGACGGGGCTTCGGCGATCGACCGGGCCGAGGCCGTGCAGGCCTCGGCCGGCGGTGCTCCGGCCACGGAGGCCCTGACCGTGGACGGGGCCTCGGCGGCCGACCCGGCCCCGGCCGGTCCGCACGCGGCCGGTCCGCCTTCGGCTCATGTCCCGCCTGTCGCCGCGCCCGCTGCCCCGGACCGCTCCCCGGCCCAGGGAGCCGCCCCCGCCGCGGCGCACCCCGCCCCCGCTGCCGCGCACCCCGCCCCCGCTGCCGCGCACCCCGCCCCCGCTGCCGCGCACCCCGGCCCCGCGGACGCGGCACGCCGCGCCCTGCGGGCGGCCCTGGAGCGCGGTGCCCCGGAGCCGGACCCCGGCCGGACCCGGAAGCGGACTCCCGGAACGCGCCGCCCCCCGGGTGACGGCCCGGCCCGCCCCGGCGACGCCGCCCGCGCGGCGCTGCGGCGCGGCCCGCACCGGACCGAGCCGGAGCAGGAGCCCTCGGCGTCCGCGGCACCGCCCGGCCCGGTCCCCCCTGGCGTCCAGCCACTCCCCGGCAGCCCCACGGGGGCGGGCCACCCCGCCCGCCCCGACGACCTGTCCCGTCCGGGCGACGCCGCGCGCGCCGCGCTGCGGGCGGCCCGGGCCGAGCAGCGCGCCGCGTCCGAGGCCGCCCCCGACGGCACGGCCGGATCCGACCCCGGGGCAGCCGTCACACCCGCACCGCGCCGGAAGCCCGCCCCCGCCCCCGGCACCCGCCGAAGCGCCGACCCCGCCCCGCCGCCCGCCGCTCCCCAGCCCGGCCCCGGCCCGGTCACGCCGGCCGACCGGACCCCCACCCGTCCGCCGCGTCCTCCGGCGGCACCGCCCACCATGGCCACACCCCGCCGCGACCACGACCTCCGCCGCACCTTCCCCGCGCTCGCCCCGGTCTCCGGCGGCTCCGGCCCCGCCGCGTCCTGGTGGGGCGGCGCCTGGGTGCGGGCGCTGGAGGACGGTGCGCTGGACGTCGCGCGACTGGCCCGAGGACGCGGATACGCGGAGCGGGGCCACGTGGACGCGATCACGGTGACGCCCGGCCTGGTCCTGGCCTATGTGCAGGGCAGCCGTCCCCGCCCCTACCGGGTCCAGATCCGGGTCCGTACGCTGGACGACGCCGACTGGGAGCGGTTCCTGGACGCCGCGGCCGAGCAGCCCGCGCACATCGCCGCCCTGCTCGACGGGGAACTTCCCCCGTCCCTCGCCGAGACCGGCACCTCCCTGCTGCCCGGCCCCGGCGACCTCGAGCCCCGGTGCAGCTGCCCGGACAGCGGCCGCCCCTGCAAGCACGCCGCGGCCCTCTGCTACCAGACGGCCCGGCTGCTGGACACCGATCCGTTCGTGCTGCTCCTGCTGCGGGGCAGGGGGGAACGCGCCCTGCTGGACGCGCTGTCGCGCCGCAGCGCGGCGCGCTCCGTGCGGGCGGCCCGGGAGGGCGACCCGGCCGCACTCCCCGGGGTCCGGGCGAGCGAGGTGCTCGCCCGGCGGGAACGCCCGCCGCTGCCCGCCCCGCTCCCGCCGCCCGCGCACCCGGAGCAGCCGCCCGCCTACCCGGCCGCGCCGGGTGGTCCGGACCCGCTCGCGCTGGACCAACTGGCCACCGACGCCGCCGCGCGGGCCCACCGGCTGCTGGCCACCGGAGAGGACCCGATGGCCGGGCTGACACTGTGGCACGACGCGGTGCGCCTGGCCGCGGCCCGCCCCGGCTCCGGACTGACGGCCGGCACCCGCGCCCTGTACGCGTCGCTGTCCGCAGCGGCCGGCCGCACCCCGGCCGAGCTGGCCCGCGCGGTCGCCGCGTGGCGGCAGGGCGGCCCGGACGGGCTCGCGGCCCTGGAGGAGCCGTGGGACCCGCCGGCCGGGCGCTTCGACCGGGCGCGCCCCCTCCTGCTCGCGGCGGACCTGCCCGCCTTCCGCCCCGCCCGCAACCGGCTCACCCACCCCGGCGGCCACCTCCAGCTCCGCCTCGGCCGCGACCACCTCTGGTACGCCTACGAGTCGGAGCCCGGAGCAGACGACTGGTGGCCCCGCGGCACCCCGGACCACGACCCGGTCGGCGCCCTCACCGGCCTGTACACCCCGGCCCCCTGACCGCGCCGCCCCGGCCACCCGCCGGGCACGGCGGCGTCGGCGGCAGCGCGCAGCCGGGCCTTGAGCAGCGTGTCGAGCCTGCCGTGCCGTGACACCGTCCCCGTGGCGGCGGGCTCTGCGGCGGCCGGTCGAGCCAAGAGGCGTCCACACGCCGGCCACGGCAACGGCAACCACAGCACCCTTCCAGGCCGCCGCTCAGCAGACCGGGTCAGGTGCCACCCAACCTCGGGGCAGTCCCGGCTGTCGACCCTCCGCAAGTCAACTCGTCATTCACCGGGGCCATGTGAGTCAATCTTGTCGAGTGTGCCAGGTGCCTGCTCCCGGCCTGCCGCAAGTCGGCCCGGGAACCGTCTTCATGCCCTGGCCGGCACACCTTCCGTCACCACGGCCGAGGTGGCAGCTGCTGGGGACACCGCTGCGGGAGCGGGGCCGATGCCGGCTCCCACCGGGTGCCGTCAGCGGTCGCCTCGGTGCCGGAGCGATGCCCCGCCCCGCGCATCGCAGGAGTGGGCCGCCCTCGGGCCGTGCGGTCTCGCTCTCATGCAAGGATGAGAGCCATGGCACGACCCTCGATACCCTCGTCCCAGCAGCGCAGGCGCCCGGGCCGGCCGGCCGTGGAGATCCGCGGTGGCTGTCCGACCGGAACCGCCATGAGAGGGTCTGACGGGTGAGCGAGACATCACCTAACGCCCTGCAGTACCGCTTTGACGGGCCGGAGGACGCGCCCGTGCTGATCCTGGGGCCCTCCCTGGGGACCACCTGGCACATGTGGGATCGGCAGGTGCCGGAACTGGCCCGGCAGTTCCGGGTGTTCCGGTTCGACCTGCCGGGGCACGGCGGGGCGCCCGCCTACCCCGGGGGCTCCGTGGCGGATCTGACGGAGCGGCTGCTGGCCACGCTGGACGGACTCGGCGTGCAGCGCTTCGGCTTCGCGGGCTGTGCGCTCGGCGGTGCCGTCGGCATCGAGCTGGCGCTGCGTCACCCGGAGCGGGTGGCCTCGCTCGCGCTGATCGCGGCGTCGCCGCGGTTCGGCACGGCCGACGAGTTCCGGCAGCGTGGAGTGATCGTCCGTACCAACGGGCTCGACCCCATCGCCCGCAGCGCGCCCGACCGCTGGTTCACCGCCGGGTTCGCGGCGGCGCAGCCCGCCATCACCGACTGGGCGGTGCAGATGGTGCGCACCACCGACCCCGGCTGCTACATCGCGGCCTGCGAGGCGCTCGCCGCGTTCGACGTGCGTCCGGAGCTCGGCCGGGTCGGAGTGCCGACACTGGTGCTGGTCGGGTCCGAGGACCAGGTCACCGGTCCGGCCGAGGCACGCACACTGGTCGCCGGGATCCCCGACGCCCGGCTGGCGGTCGTGCCGGGCGCCTCCCACCTGGTGCCGGTGGAGCAGCCCGTCGCCGTCACCGACCTGCTCGTCCGGCACTTCGCCACGGCCTGGCAGCCCGCCCACGACACCGGAACCGGTACCGGACACATCCCGGTACCGGCGGTGGCGTCGGTCCCGGCCCAGCCGTTCCCCGTGCCCACGCAGACCGCGCCCCCGGCCGAACTCGGCCCGTCCCCGGACCGGCCCGAGGCCGGCGGCCGCGCCGACGCCTACGCGGCCGGGACGAAGGTGCGCCGGCAGGTGCTCGGCGACGCGCACGTGGACGCGGCGCTGGCACGCTCGGACGCCTTCTCCGCCGACTACCAGGACCTTCTCACCCGCTGCACCTGGGGCGAGATCTGGGACCGGCCCGGCCTGGACCGGCGCACCCGCAGCTGCGTGGCGCTCACCGCCCTGGCCGCGGGCGGCCACCTGGAGGAGCTCGCCGTGCACACCCGGGCCGCCCTGCGCAACGGCCTCACCCCGGACGAGATCAAGGAGGTGCTGCTGCAGACGGCCGTCTACTGCGGCATGCCGGCAGCGGGCCGCGCGTTCCGGGCGGCGCAGCAGGTGATCCTGGAGGAGACCACGCCCCAGGAGTGAGCGGCCGCGCGGAGCGGGCGGCAGGGCGGAGCGGGCGGCAGGATGGTGCGCATGAAGCTCACGAAGCACTCGCACGCCTGTGTCCGCCTGGAGAAGGACGGCCGCGTACTGGTCGTCGACCCGGGCGGCTTCACCGAGGCGGACGCCGCCGTCGGCGCGGACGCCGTGCTGGTCACGCACGAGCACCCGGACCACTTCGACGAGGGCCGGCTGCGGGCCGCGCTGGAGGCGGATCCGGCCGCCGAGATCTGGACGCTGAAGGCCGTCGCGGACCGGGTCTCCGCGGCGTTCCCGGGCCGCGTCCACACCGTCGGGCACGGCGACACCTTCACCGCGGCCGGTTTCGACGTCGAGGTGCACGGCGAACTGCACGCGGTGATCCACCCGGACATCCCGCGGATCACCAATGTCGGCTACCTCGTCGACGGCGGCCGCGTCTTCCACCCCGGCGACGCCCTCACGGTGCCCGAGCGGCCGGTGGAGACGCTGATGCTGCCGGTGATGGCGCCCTGGAGCAAGATCTCCGAGGTCATCGACTACGTCCGCGAGGTGCGGCCGCAGCGCGCCTACGACATCCACGACGCGCTGCTGACCGACCTGGCCCGGCCGATCTACGACCGGCAGATCGGCGCCCTCGGCGGCGCCGAGCACCTGCGCCTCGCACCGGGCACCTCCACCGAGGTCTGAACGCGGGCCCGGACCCGGCGCCCGCACGCGCCCCGATCCGGGCTCCGGGACGAGTCCTCTGCACGCCGGGCCTGCACGCCGGGCCTGCACGCCGGGCCCGCACCGGGTCCGCACGCCGGGCGGGGGCGTTGTCGGACCCTCCGGGTAGGTTGTGGGGCATGCGCATCGCGACCTGGAACGTGAACTCGATCACCGCCCGCCTGCCCAGGCTGCTGGCCTGGCTGGAGAGCAGCGGCACCGACGTGCTGTGCCTGCAGGAGGCGAAGGTCTCCGAGGAGCAGTTCCCGTCCGAGCAGCTGCGCGAGCTGGGCTACGAGTCCGCGGTCCACGCCACCGGCCGGTGGAACGGGGTGGCGGTGCTCTCCCGCATCGGCCTGGAGGACGTCGTCAAGGGCCTGCCCGGCGACCCCGGCTACGACGGCGTGGTCGAGCCCCGTGCCGTCTCCGCGACCTGCGGCCCGGTCCGCGTCTGGTCGGTGTACGTGCCGAACGGCCGCGAGGTGGACCACCCGCACTACGCCTACAAGCTCCGGTGGTTCGAGGCCCTGCGGGCCGCCGTCGCCGGGGACGCGGCCGGCGGCCGCCCCTTCGCCGTCCTCGGCGACTACAACGTGGCGCCGACCGACGACGACGTCTACGACACGGCCGCGTTCGAGGGCGCCACACACGTCACCGCCCCCGAGCGGGCCGCTCTGGCCGCGCTGCGCGAGGCGGGCCTGGGCGACGTGGTGCCGCGGCCGCTGAAGTACGACCACCCGTTCACGTACTGGGACTACCGGCAGCTCTGCTTCCCGAAGAACCGCGGCATGCGGATCGACCTGGTGTACGGCAACGAGCCGTTCGCCAAGGCCGTCACCGACGCCTATGTGGACCGGGAGGAGCGCAAGGGCAAGGGCGCCTCCGACCACGCGCCGGTGGTGGTGGACCTCGACCTGTCCTGAGCCGCCGCCCTGAGCCGCCGCCCTGAGCCGCTGTCCTGAGCCGCTGTCCTGAGTCGCCGCCCTGAGTTGCCGCAGGGCCCGTCCCCGCCGCGGGGCCGCCGCCGTCACAGCAGCGACAGGTCCACCGAGCGGGCCAGCGCGGCCAGTCCCGCGTCGTTGGGGTGCAGGTGGTCGCCGCTGTCGTAGGCGGGCAGCATCCGCGACGGGCTGCCCGGGTCGCGGACCGCGGCCTCGAAGTCGCACACCCCGTCCAGCACGCCCGAGGCCCCCGCCCGGTGGATCCAGGCGTTCACCTCGGCCCGCCGGGACTGCAGGTCGGCCGTGCAGTACCCGTTGCCCCCGCAGGGCAGCAGGGTCGCCGCGAGCACCCGTACTCCGCGGGCGCGGGCGCGGGCGGCGATCTCGTCGAGGGCCGCGGTGACCCGTCCGGCGGAGACACCGGAGATCAGGTCGTTGATGCCCTCGAACACCACGAGGGTGCGCACCGACGTCTGGGCGAACACGTCCCGGTCGAGACGGTGGAGCGCGCTGACACCGGCCGTGTCGGTGGCGGTGCCGTCGCCGGGGTAGCGGTCCAGGGTGACCCGGTTGCCGGAGATGCCCTCGTTGAGCACGCCGTAGCGGGGAAGGACCGACTGGGCGCCGAGCCGGTCGGCGAGGACGTCCGGCCAGCGCCGGTTCGCGCCCGTGGTGGAGCGGGCGCCGTCGGTGATCGAGTCGCCGAGCAGCGCCACCGAGCCGGGCCCGCCCGCGACGTCCACCCCGGTCAGCAGCGGCCAGGTGGTGATCGTCGACGTGTAGGCGGTCCCGGCGGTGTCGGCGGTGTGGTCGCCGGGCTCGCTCAGGTACGACCGCTGCACCGCGAGGCTGTGCAGCGGCAGTGTGCGCGCGGTGCCGGGCAGCCGGAAGCTGACCAGCAGGTCGGAGTCCGCGGGCACGGCGAAGTCGAGGGGGTCGCTGACGGCCTGGGCACCGGCCGGGACGGTGACGCCCGGCGCGCCCCCGAAGGCCAGCGGCACGGGAGCGGCCAGCGCGTCCGCGTCCTCGTCCCGCACCGCGACCGTCGCCGCACCGATCCGCACCGGTGCCGAGGCGAAGGTGTTGTCGAACCGCAGCCGCACCCGCGGGCCGCCCGCCGAGGTGTGCACGACCAGTCGCAGCGTGCGGTCCGTCCACGGTCCCACGGCCGACTGCCCGGACGTCGGCGCCGCCCACGTCCCGGTCCAGCCCGTCGTCCCGGCGCGCACGGACACCGCGAACACGTGCAGGTCGCGGGCGCGCGGCAGGGTGACGGAGACCAGGTCCCGGTGCGGGTCGACCGGCACGGTCAGCACGTACAGCCGGGCCCTGGCGTCGAGCCGGCCGCCGGGGGTGTTGACGTGCGGCAGCGCCACGGCCTTGGTGGGCAGCGGCCCGGTGCGCCAGTCGGGGGCGGCGAGCGGGTAGCCGGCGGTGCCGCCGTCGGCGTACTCGACGAGACCGGTGCCGGCCGCGTCGGTGCCGGTGCCGGCCACGAGGAAGGCGAGCGCGTCCCCGCGACCGGTGACGTCCACCCGCTGCCCGGCGGCCCGGACGTTGTCCGGCTCGCCGGGGAGCCCGCGCGGCCAGTCCAGCCGGGCGCCCTGCACGGTGACGGTGCCGCCCGGCAGCCAGCCCGCGGCCGTCAGGTCCTGGGCGGACAGCGAGGCGCCCGAGCCGTCGAAGTCGGCCGCGCCGGGCCGGGTGTCGTCGCTGACGGCGGTGTTGTCGAACAGCCGTTCCAGCGGCTGCGGAAGAGGTGCCTCCGTCGCGGTCGCACGCGGTGCCGTCGGGGACACCGCCGAGGCGAACAGAACGAACACGGCCGCGGCGAACAGGCGGCGTCCCCGGTGTACCAACCGATCCTCCAGGTCACTGGTCGGGCGCATCGACCGCTGTGCACGGGAGCGGCGCAGGTCGAAGCTAGGGAGAGGGCACCACCCGGTCAAACCACGGCGGTACGGGCCCCGGGATTTCACCCGCAAGGGGAGTTCCGCGCGCCTGTGGTGCGTACGCCGGTACGAATGTCAGTCTGGGTGTATGAACATCCCGTTCCTGGGCGGGCGCCGGCGGCGCAGGCGCGGACCGGCGCGCGGCGTCGCGGTGTACACCGACGGCGCGGCCCCCGATCCCGAGGGGATGGCCGCGCTGCTGTCCGAATGCGAACTGCTGCGCTCCCAGGCCGAGGAGGCGGGGGTGCGGCTCGACGACACGGCGGTCTCGCTGGAGGCGCTGGACCAGTTGCTGCCGCGGTGGCGCGACGACGCCGAGACCCTGCCCTGGCTCGGCAACGACGCGGGCCTCTATCTGGGCACCGTGATCGTGCGGACGGTGCCCGGTGCCCGCTGGCGCCTGCTGCCGAACGGCACGCCGGTGGTACGGCTCCCCTCCGGCAGGGAGTTCGACGTCGTGACCGCCGGGCACGAGTGGGCCGCCGGCGGTGTGCCCGAGCTGTCCCAGCTGTACGCGGAGGTCGCCGAGGCCTGAGTGCGCGCCGGGGCACCCCATGTGATGCTCCACCAGGTGCCCGGCTCCCCGCGGCCCCCGCGCTGCGACGAGCGGTTCATACGGCTAATCGCCGCGGGATGCGTGTCGTGCACCGGCGTCCCCGCCGGGTGGATAGTTTGCGGCAGCCACGACACAGCGACGAGTGAGTGGGGCTGGCCATGGCCGTCGATCCATTGATCGGGCTGAGTGAAGTGAACGCGTACGTCGAGGATCCGCCCGTCCGTCAGGACGTGGGTCTCACCGTCGGCAAGGGGGAGGTGGTCGTCTTCAGCGGCCCGTCCGGGCCGGGCAGGCAGGTCCTGCGCGGGGCGGCCGACCGGCTCGGTCCGAGCCGGTCCGGGACGCGCCCGAGAGGCGGGTGGCCGCCACGGGTGCGGCGGCGCGGCAGGCCCGCAACGCCGCGCGCCGGCGCCGCCGGGCGCTTCCCGTCCCGCAACGCCCTCCCGCCCTCCGGTCTGCTCGCGAAGCCTGTCGCCACCGTCTTCCCGACGCCGCTCCCGAACTCCGTCCCGAACTCCGTCCCGAACTCCGTCCCGAACTCCGTCCCGAACCCCCACCCCCACCCGCACCTGGTCGCGCAGCCCCTGCACCGCTGAACGGCCGGGGGCGGCCCCGCCTCACCCCGCACCCCTGTGCGCCGCCGGGCCGGGCCGCCCCGCCCGACGACGTGCCTTCCGGGCCTCGACTACGATGTGACCTTCACCCAGGGCGGAGGCGGTCGTGGTCGTCGCCGCCGGACCAGGGACACTGCTGCCGAGTGGGGGCCTCCCCATGGTCCCTCGACCGCAGGGGGCAGCAGTCGCGGAGAGCCAGACCCGCCCGGCGGCAGCCGGAGATCACTGCTCGCGCGGCGGGACCGTCCATCGGGACGCGTCGTGCGCCGGCGAGGAGAAGGTCAGCTGCGCGCCGGTCGGGTTGTGCTCGCTGTGGGACGGGCCGACGTGCCCGGGGAGGGCATGTACGGCCGACCGGCGTGCCGAGGCCGGGCGGGCCCCGTCGTACCCGTGGCGACGCGGGTCCCGCTCTCCTCGGCCGGCGCCGGCGCGGCCGGGGCTCCGGCGTCAGGGCGGTTCCGCGGGATGCGACCGGGGGCGTCAGGGGGCCCGATGGGATGCACGGGGCGCCTCCGTCGGCAGCGGGGACTGCGCAGCCCGCGTCACGTCCGACACCAGTTCGACCACGTCGGGTCCGTACGCCTGCGAGTTGACGACCTTCAGCAGCAGTACGAACGACCCCGTCCCGTACTTCCGGGCCAGCCGCTCGTGGTGGCGGGCCAGATAGCGGGTGGCCGCCTGGTTGGTGATCGCCCGCTGGCCGCAGAACAGGAACACCGGCCGCGCAACCGTATTCTGACTGTCCGTCAGTCTTGCCAGCAGGACGTACTCGGTGCGTCCCGCGTCCATGCGGTAGCGTTCCGCGCCGATCTGGAACGCCCCCCGGTCCGGGCCCGGTTCGGGATCCACGTTGACCTGGACGCCCGGCAGCATGGCCGCCATGTGCGCCGTCATCCGCCGGTTGGAGGCGGGCCCGCCCACACAGAACTCGGTCCGCTCGCCGAAACCCGGCTGCGCGGTGTCCTGGGTGACGATCCGGGCGTGCGCACCGCATTCCTTGATCAGCGCCGACAGTTCCAGAAGGGCGAACACGTCGAAGCGGTGGACGGCCGGTTCCGCCGCCGCCGGATCGCGGTTGACGACCAGCACCGCCTCCGCGTTCTCCGGCAGCCCGAGGAAGCGCTGCCTGCGGCGCAGCCTGCGCTTCCACAGAGAGGTGCGGGCGAGCCAGCCGAGCGCGGCGCTGATCCCGGCGGCCACCACCCCGAGCACGATGTTGCGGACGTCGTCATTCATGGGCGCGCATGCTACTTGCCTGACGTGACCATGGAAGGAATAGGCTCCGGGCAACGGTCCGAACCGACTGGAGGTGCGCATGCGTCGCCCTGTCCCCGTCGCACGGAAACTGACGGTTCTGGCGGTCTCGGCCGCCGTGGTGTCGGTGGGGGCGGCCGCGCCCCCCGCCGCGTCGCCCGCCCCGCCGCCCGCGTCGCCCGCCCCGCCGCCCGGGCATCCCGCCAAGTCACCCGTCGCCGTCGGCTACGGCGGAGCCGTGGCCAGCGTCGACGCCGACGCCTCGGCGGCCGGCATCGAGGTGTTACGCAAGGGCGGGAACGCCGTCGACGCGGCCGTCGCCACCGCCGCCGCCCTCGGGGTCACCGAGCCCTACTCGGCGGGCATCGGCGGAGGCGGCTACTTCGTCCACTACGACGCCGCCACCCGCTCCGTGCACACCGTCGACGGCCGCGAGACCGCACCGCTGAGCGCCGGGCCCGGCCTCTTCCTGGAGGACGGCCGGCCGCTGCCGTTCGCCGAGGCCGTCAGCAGCGGCCTCGGCGTCGGCGTCCCCGGCACCCCCGCCACCTGGCGGACGGCCCTGCGGCACTGGGGCAGCCGCCCGCTGGGAACCCTGCTCAAGCCCGCCGAGCGGCTGGCCCGCAGAGGCTTCACCGTCGACGCGACCTTCCGCGCGCAGACCGCCGCCAACGAGGGCCGCTTCCGCTACTTCCCGGACACCGCCGAGCTGTTCCTGCCCGGCGGCCGGCTGCCCGAGGTCGGCTCCACCTTCAAGAACCCCGACCTGGCCCGCACCTACGCCGAACTCGGCCGCAAGGGCGTCGGCTCCCTCTACCGGGGCGCCCTCGGCCGGGACCTGCTCGACGCCGTCAACCACCCCCCGGTGGACCCGGCCTCGGGCTGGACGGCCCGCCCGGGGAAGCTGACCGCGGCGGACCTCGCGGCCTACCGCGCGAAGCGGCAGGCCCCGTCCAGGACGTCGTACCGCGGGCTCGGCGTCTACTCCATCGCGCCCTCCTCCTCCGGCGGCACCACCGTCGGCGAAGCCCTCAACATCCTGGAGAACACCGACCTCGCCACCGCCGACGAGGCCCGCTACCTGCACCGCTTCATCGAGGCCAGCCGCATCGCGTTCGCCGACCGCGGGCGCTGGGTCGGCGACCCCGCCTTCGAGGACGTACCGACCCGGCACCTGCTCTCGCAGCGGTACGCCGACGCGCGGGCCTGCCTGATCAGGGACGACGCCGTCCTCACCAGCCCCCTCCCGCCCGGGGACCCGCGCCACCCCGCCGACTGCGCCTCCGCCGGTGCCCCGGCCCCCACCCCGTACGAGGGCGAGAACACCACCCACCTCACCGTCGCCGACCGGTGGGGCAACGTCGTCGCCTACACCCTCACCATCGAGCAGACCGGCGGCAGCGGCATCACCGTCCCGGGCCGCGGCTTCCTGCTGAACAACGAGCTGACCGACTTCTCCTTCGCGCCCGCCGACCCCGCCGTACCCGACCCGAACCTGCCCGGACCGGGCAAGCGGCCGCGCTCGTCGATCTCCCCGACCATCGTCCTCGACCGGCACCACCGGCCGGTGGTGGCACTGGGTTCGCCCGGCGGCGCGACCATCATCACCACGGTCCTGCAGACCCTCACCGGCGTGCTCGACCGCGGGCTGCCGCTGGTCGACGCCATCGCCGCACCCCGCGCCAGCCAGCGCAACCAGACCACCACCGAGCTCGAACCCGGCCTCTACGACAGCCCGTTGCGCGCCCGCCTCGAAGCGCTCGGCCACGCCTTCCGCCCCAACCCCGAGATCGGCGCCGCGACCGGAGTCCAACGCCTCCCCGGCGGCAGGTGGCTCGCCGCCGCGGAGAGGACCCGCCGGGGCGGCGGCGCGGCCATGGTCCTCCACCCCACCCCCTGACCCCCGCGGCACAGCGCCCTCAGCCGGCCGGGCCGGGCGTCTCGGCGCCGGGCGGGACAGCGCCCCCGGGGGTGCGGGGAGTCGCGCGGCAGGCCCCGGCGGCGGGTTCGGCGGAGGAGCACCGGTGCCGCGGTGTGCCGGGGCCGGGGCTCTGGCGCCGGTTCCGGCAACGCCCTCGGGGGTGCGGGGAGCCGCTCGGCCGGCCACCGCGGCGGGTTCGCCGGCCGGACCACGGTGGCCGTCCGCCGACAGCGGCACCGCGCCGGGCGGACGGGGCTCTACGTCCGGAACTCCAGCCGCCCGTCCGCGACGTCCACCGTGACCCGGTCCCCCTCGGCGACCCTGCCGTCCAGCAGCAGCCGGGACATCCGGTTGTCCACCTCGCGCTGGATGGTGCGCCGCAGCGGCCGGGCCCCGTACTCCGGCTGGAACCCCTGCCGGGACAGCCAGTCGACGGCGGCGTCGGTGAAGTCGACGGTCATGCCCCGCGCCCGCACCAGCCGCCGCGTCTGCTCCAGCAGCAGATCGGTGATCCGGTGCAACTGCTCCGACGTCAGCCGCCGGAAGACGACGACCTCGTCGATGCGGTTGAGGAACTCCGGCCGGAAGTGCTCGCGCAGCGGGCGCAGCACCCGCTCCCGCCGGGCCTCCTCGTCCGCCTCCTCGCCGCCCGCGCCGAAGCCGATCCCGCCGCCGCTCCGGGTGACCGCCTCCGAGCCGAGATTGCTGGTCATCACGATCACCGTGTTGGTGAAGTCGACGGTGCGGCCCTGGGAGTCGGTGAGCCGGCCGTCGTCGAGGACCTGGAGCAGGATGTTGAACACGTCCGGGTGCGCCTTCTCCACCTCGTCGAGCAGCAGCAGCGAGTACGGATGCCGCCGCACCACCTCGGTGAGCTGTCCGGCCTCCTCGTGCCCGACGTACCCGGGCGGGGCGCCGACCAGCCGGGACACGGTGTGCCGCTCCTGGTACTCGCTCATGTCGAGCCGCACCATGCGGTCCTCGCTGCCGAACAGCGCCTCCGCCAGCGCGCGGGCCAGCTCGGTCTTGCCGACGCCGGTCGGGCCGAGGAAGAGGAAGCTGCCGATGGGCCGGTCGGGGCTGGCCAGGCCCGCGCGGGAGCGCAGCACCGCGTCGGAGACGACCCGGACCGCCTCCTCCTGGCCGATGACGCGCTGGTGCAGGTGGTCCTCCAGGTTCAGCAGCCGGTCCTTCTCCTCCTCGGTGAGCCGGCTGACGGGGATGCCGGTCCGCCGGGAGACGACCTCGGCGACGGCCTCCGCGGTGACCTCCAGGTGCTGGCCCTCGTCGGCGGCGTCCTCCCCGGCGGCCGCCGCGATCCGCTCCTTCAGCTCGCCGATGCGGTCGCGCAGCCGCATGGCCTCCTCGTACTGCTCCGACGCCGCGGCCTGGTCCTTGTCCCGGACCAGCTGTTCCGCCTCGCGCTCCATGGCCCGTACGTCCGTGCCCTTGGTACGGGCGCGCAGGCGGACGCGGGCGCCGGCCTGGTCGATCAGGTCGATCGCCTTGTCGGGCAGGCGGCGGTCGGTGAGGTAGCGGTCGGACAGCTCCACGGCCGCGTCGAGGGCCTCGTCGGTGTAGCGCACCTGGTGGTGGGCCTCGTAGCGGTCGCGCAGGCCGCGCAGGATCTCCAGCGCGTCCGCCGGGGTCGGCTCGGACACGAGGACCGGCTGGAAGCGGCGGGCGAGGGCGGCGTCCTTCTCGATGCGGCGGAACTCCTCCAGGGTGCTCGCGCCGACCACGTGCAGCTCGCCGCGGGCCAGGGCGGGTTTGAGGATGTTGCCGGCGTCCATGGAGCCGCCGCCCTCACCGCCGCCGCCCGCGCCGACCACGGTGTGGATCTCGTCGATGAAGACGATGAGCTGGTCGGAGTGGGCGCGGATCTCCTCCACGATGGAGTTCAGCCGTTCCTCGAAGTCGCCGCGGTAGCGGGTGCCGGCCACCACCGAGGTCAGGTCCAGCGCCACCACCCGCCGCCCGGCCAGGATGTCGGGCACGTCGCCCTCGGCGATCCGCTGGGCCAGGCCCTCCACGATGGCGGTCTTGCCGACGCCGGCGTCGCCGATCAGCACCGGGTTGTTCTTGCCCCGCCGGGAGAGCACCTCGACCGTCTGCTCGATCTCGGCGTCCCGGCCGATCACCGGGTCGATACGGCCCTGCCGGGCCTGCTCGGTGAGGTCGCGGCCGTACTTGTCGAGCGTCGGCGTGGCGCTCGGCTGCCTCCGCTCGGTGCGCGGCGGTGCCAGGTCCGGAGTCTCGGGGGGCGGGGCGGCGGGGCTGAAGTGCGCCTGGCTGAGGATGTGCCCGGCCGCGGAGTCGGGGTTCGCCGCGAGGGCGGTCAGTACGTGCTCGGGGCCGATGTGGCCGGCGCCGCGGGACCGGGCCAGTTCGTGCGCGTCGAGCAGGGCCCGCTTGGCGGCCGGGGTGAGGGAGAGCGAGGTGGGCGGCGGCGCCTCGGCGGGCTGGTGCACGACCGGGCCGGAACGCTCGTCGATCTCCGTGGCGAGGGTGTCGGGGTCGGTGCCGGACCGGCTGATGAGGCTGCGGGTCGGCTCCGCCTTCAGCGCCGCGCGCAGCAGGTGCTGGGTGTCCAGGTCGCGGCTGCCGTGCTCGGCGGCGTACTGGGCGGCGCCGCGCACCAGTTCCCGGGCCGGCTGGTTGAGCAGCTGGCCGATGTTGATCTGCCGGGGGCCGGGGCGGGGGCCGCCGAAGAAGCGGGCGAGGAACTCCCCGAAGGCGTCGTAGCTGTCCGGGCCGCTGAAACCGCTGGTCATGGCGTTCCCATCCGGCGTCCCTGCGCGGGCAGGGTCGCCCTCGCTGCTCGAAGCCGGAGCCGGGTGCCCCGGCCGGAAGCCGGACAACCCCTGGCCGCACTCGTAGAACACCTTCGCACGAACGAGGACGACGGGCACCTTCAGGAAAGCGCCGCCCCGGCGGGGCCGTACGGACCGTCCCGCGGGGCGCTCCGGGGGCACTCCGGGCGGTCGGCCGCCCGACGGCCCGGGCCCGGGGTGCGCGGGCGGGCTGCCCGAGGAGCCCCCGCGGCGGTCCGCGGGCCGGACCGCCGCGGGCGCTGCCGACGGGCCGGGCCGTGGCGCCGAGGGCGCCGGCGAGCGGCGCGGCCGGGATGCGGGACGGGCCGCCGGGCGGGTCTGCGGAGGTCCCGGCCGGGTCCGCCCGCGGTCTCCCGCCCGGTCCTGCGGTGCCCCGGCGCGGGGCTCGGGCGCCTCGCTCCCGGCCCGCCGCCCGTCCGGAAGCCCCCGCGGACGGCCCGTGGCGGGCGCCACCGCAGGACTCGGAGCACACACCCGCCGGGCGGTGCGCGGGGGCGGGGCGCTCAGCGGGCCGTCAGGACGCGCGGGCCGGCTTCCGTGATCGCCACCGTGTGTTCGGCGTGGGCCGCCCGGGAGCCGTCGTTCGTGCGCAGGGTCCAGCCGTCGGAGGCCACCCGGTAGTCGTCGCGGCCGCCCGCGATGACCATGGGCTCGATGGCGAGCACCATGCCCGGGCGCAGACGCAGACCCCGTCCGGGGCGGCCCTCGTTGGGGACGGGCGGGTCCTCGTGCATGCGGCGGCCGATGCCGTGTCCGCCGAAGCCGTCGGGGATGCCGTACCCCGCCGCGCGGCACACCGTGCCGACGGCATGGGCGATGTCGCCGATGCGGTGTCCGGCGACCGCGGCCTCGGTGGCGGCGGCGAGCGCGCGCTCGGCGGTCTCGATCAGCCGCCGGTCGGCGGGGCGGGCCCGGCCCACGACGAGGCTGAGCGCCGAGTCGCCGACCCAGCCGTCCAGTTCGGCACCGCAGTCGACCGAGAGCAGGTCGCCGTCGCGCAGGCGGTAGCCGGTGGGGATGCCGTGCACGATCGCGTCGTTCACGGACGCGCAGAGCACGGCCGGGAAGGGGGTCGGTGCGAAGGAGGGGCGATAGCCGAGGAAGGGGGAGCGCGCGCCCGCCGCGCGCAACACCTCGCGCGCCACCTCGTCCAGCTCCCGCAGGGAGACGCCCACCCCCGCGGCCTCGCGCACGGCCGTGAGGGCACGCGCGACCACCTGTCCCGCTTCGTACATCGCGTCGATCGAGGACGCCGTCTTCAGCTCCACCATGCCAATTACTATACCGGTATTAGAATGGTGTCATGGTGCGCACCCCTCTCACTCCGGAAGAACGCGAGCGCGGCGAACGCCTCGGGCGGCTGCTGCGCGAGGCCCGCGGCGACCGCAGCATGGCCGATGTCGCGGCCGCCGCCGGTCTCTCCGCCGAGACCCTCCGCAAGATCGAGACCGGCCGCGCGCCGACCCCTGCGTTCTTCACCGTGGCCGCGCTGGCCCGCGAACTCGGCCTGTCGACGGACGACCTCGCCGCACGGTGCGCGCTGCTGCCCACCTGACCGGCGTCCGCCCGGCGCCGGACCGGTGTCACCGCGGCGAGGGCCGTGCGGCGAGGGGGCTGCGCCTCCGCGGAAAACTCCCTGTAGCCGCGCCGTAACACGACTGGTGTTGCCTGACGAGTCGGAATGCTCCGGTCTCTCGGAGGGCGTGCGATGTCAGTGGATCAACTCCCGTCTCGGGTGAGGGAGTTCGCGAACTACCTGGACGGCCTGATGGCCCGCCTGGACGAGGGCGGAGGGTGGTGCGCCGTGTTCTGGCAGCGCGACCCGGAGGGCATGCAGGCCTGCCTCGACGGACGTGAGGTGCCGCCCTGGGACGTGCTGGACGCCCTGCTCCAGGACCTGTCCGCCGGGTACGGCATCGCGGCCGCCGCCGGTGAGCTGGACCGGGCCCGGGCCCTGCACACGGCGGCACTCGCCGCCTTCGACCGGCGCCCCGGCGGGCGTGACGCCCTCGTCGACCGGCTCGACGTGATGCTGCGCGAGCAGCGGTACGCCGCCGAACGGCTGGCCGCACTGGACGCCGCGCTGCCTTCCGCCCGCTCGGCCGCGGACGCCGAGGCCCTTCGCGTCGATCTGGCCTGGGCCCGCGACGACCACGAGCGGGCGACCGCCCGCTGCGCGGAACTGCGCCGCCGGATGGCGGGACTCGACAGCCCCGCACCCGCCCCCGTACCCGCCCCCGCGGTGACGCCCGCGGCGCCCGCCGTCCCGGCGACGGGGCCCGCTGAGTCGGCCGCCCCCGCAGCCCCCATCCCCCCGGCCGCCCCGGCCGCCCCCGCCGCCCCGGCCGCCCCGTCGGCGGCCTCCGCCCGCTCCGCCCCCGTCCCCAAGCAGCGCAAACGCCGGCGCGGCAGCGCCCGCTTCGCCGGGATGGCCGAGGACGAGCCCTTCGCGCCGGCCCCCGCCTCCGCGGCCGTACCGCCGGACCCGCCCGCGCCGGCGGCCGGTGCGGCGGGCCGCACGCCCACCGGAGCCCGCTTCGCCGGGGCCGCCGGGGAGCCGCCGCGGGCGCCGGAACCGCGGCGCGTGCTCGGCCCCGAGGACCGGGCCGTGGTCGTCGGCACGGTGGGCGCGCTGGGCCGGCTGCGCGGCGAGGGGCGCAGCGGGGAGGCGCACGCCCTGCTGGTGGAGGCCGCCGGCTGGCCCCCGGCCCGGTTCCCGGTGCTCGCCGCCGAGCTGGAACGCGCCGGACTCGGCGCGGACTGGGCCACCCTGCTGTGGGAGGCGGCCTCGCTGCCCCCGGACCGCCTCGTCGCGGTGGGGGACGCGCTGTCCGCCGCCGGGCGGGCGGCCGACGGGCGGCAGATCCTGCGGCAGGGCCTGGTGCGCCCGGCCGCCGAGGTCGGGCGCGCCGTCGTGGAGCTGGCCGGCGAGGGCCGCCGCCGCGAGGTGCACGCCCTGCTCGACGCCTATGTGCGGATCCGCACGCCCGAGGAGGCGGCCCGCAGCGCCGCGGCCGAACCGCACACCGTGGTCCCGCTGCTGCTGGAGGCCGCCCGGGGTGTGTCCGACGAGCGCTACTGGGACCTGCTGCACGCGTTAAGGGTGGCGGGCCTCGCCGCCTGAGCACCGGCGGGCGGCGCCGCCCCCGGGCACCCCGGGGGCCCGTCCGGCCCGCGTGTCCCGCCGCCCGCCCCCGGCCCACCGCCGGACCGGCCCCGGCCCGGCGCCCCGCGGCCCGACTCACCCACGCGAGCCCGACTCACCCACGGGAGTGGGAAACGCCGCGGAGGGCGCGGGTTGCCGACAATGGTCTTGGCAAGGCCCTCGGGTAGGCATACGTTCATCCCTCTACGTCCCTGTTCTACGGGCGTAGAGGCGCTGACGTCCCGTCGAAGGAGCAGCTCATGGCGAACGTCGTCCGTGCCGCTCTGGTCCAGGCCACCTGGACCGGCGACACCGAGTCCATGGTGGCCAAACACGAGGAGCACGCCCGTGTGGCGGCCGGCCGGGGAGCCCGGGTCATCGGCTTCCAGGAGGTCTTCAACAGCCCCTACTTCTGCCAGGTCCAGGAGCCCGAGCACTACCGCTGGGCCGAGCCGGTCCCGGACGGGCCGACCGTGCGCCGGATGCAGGCCCTGGCGCGGGAGACCGGCATGGTCGTGGTCGTGCCCGTGTTCGAGGTCGAACAGTCCGGCCTCTACTACAACACCGCGGCCGTGATCGACGCCGACGGGACCTGCCTCGGCAAGTACCGCAAGCACCACATCCCGCAGGTCGAGGGCTTCTGGGAGAAGTACTACTTCAGGCCCGGCAACCTGGGCTGGCCCGTCTTCGACACCGCCGTCGGCAGGATCGGCGTGTACATCTGCTACGACCGGCACTTCCCGGAGGGCTGGCGCCAACTCGGCCTGAACGGCGCCCAGCTGGTCTACAACCCGTCCGCCACCCACCGCGGGCTCTCCGCCCACCTGTGGCAGCTGGAGCAGCCGGCCGCCGCCGTCGCCAACGAGTACTTCGTCGCCGCGATCAACCGCGTCGGACAGGAGGAGTACGGCGACAACGACTTCTACGGCACCTCCTACTTCGTCGACCCGCGGGGCCGGACCGTCGGCGGCACCGCCGGCGACACCGAGGAGGAACTCCTCGTCCGCGACCTCGACTTCGACCTGATCGAGGAGGTCCGGCAGCAGTGGGCCTTCTACCGGGACCGCCGCCCCGACGCCTACGAAGGGCTGGTACAGCCGTGACCGAGGACCTGCTGGGCCGCCACCGCGCCGTGCTCCCCGACTGGCTCGCCCTGTACTACGAGGAACCGCTGGAGATCACCCACGGCGAGGGGCGCCACGTCTGGGACGCCGACGGCAACCGCTACCTGGACTTCTTCGGCGGCATCCTCACCACCATGACCGCGCACGCCCTGCCCGAGGTCACCAAGGCGGTGAGCGAGCAGGCCGGCCGGATCGTCCACTCCTCCACCCTCTACCTCAACCGGCCCATGGTGGAACTGGCGGAGCGCATCGCCCAGGTGAGCGGCATCCCCGACGCCCGGGTGTTCTTCACCACCTCCGGCACCGAGGCCAACGACACCGCCCTGCTGCTCGCCACCGCCCACCGGCGCAGCAACACCGTGCTGGCGATGCGCAACAGCTACCACGGCCGCTCCTTCAGCGCGGTCGGCGTCACCGGCAACCGCGGCTGGTCGCCGACCTCGCTGTCCCCGCTGCAGACCCTCTACGTGCACGGCGGCGTCCGTACCCGAGGCCCCTACGCGGCCCTGGACGACCGGGAGTTCGTCGAGGCCTGCGTGGCGGACCTGGAGGACCTGCTCGGCCACACCCGTCCGCCCGCCGCGCTGATCGCCGAACCCATCCAGGGCGTCGGCGGGTTCACCTCCCCGCCCGACGGGCTCTACGCCGCCTTCCGCCGGGTCCTCGCCGAGCGGGGCGTGCTGTGGATCGCCGACGAGGTGCAGACCGGCTGGGGCCGCACCGGGGAGCACTTCTGGGGCTGGCAGGCGCACGGGCAGGCCGGCCCGCCGGACATCGTCACCTTCGCCAAGGGCATCGGCAACGGCATGTCCGTCGGCGGGGTCATCGCCCGCTCCGAGATCATGAACTGCCTGGACGCACAGAGCATCTCCACCTTCGGCGGCACTCAGATCACCATGGCGGCAGGCCTCGCCAACCTCACCTACCTCCTGGAACACGACCTGCAGGGCAACGCCCGCCGGGTCGGCGGCATGCTCGTCGAGCGGCTGCGGGCCGTCGCCGCCCAGGTGCCGGCCGTCCGCGAGGTGCGCGGCCGCGGCCTCATGATCGGCATGGAACTGTGCCGGCCCGGCACCGGCCAGGCCGACCCGCAGGCCGCCACCACCGTACTGGAGGCGGCCCGCCGGGGCGGGCTGCTCATCGGCAAGGGCGGCGGCCACGACACCAGCGCGCTGCGCATCGCCCCGCCGATGTCCCTGACCGTCGCCGAGGCCGAGGAGGGCGCCGCGATCCTCGAACGCGCCCTGCACGAGATCCAGTAGCCCGAGGCGAACGAGGCAGCGCCGGACACGAGGGAGCGCCGAGATGACCACCGCTCTGGAGACCCTGGAGCCCGCCCTGTCGGTCCGGCAGGTGCTCGGCCTGGAACGGGTCCTCGCCGGGGAGCCCGAGGTGGTGGCCGGGGCGGGCCACCTGGACCGCACGGTGCGCTGGGTGCACGTCGCCGAGGCCGCGGACGTCGGCGTCATGCTCACCGGCGGCGAGATGGTCCTCACCACCGGGGTGCTGCTCGCCGGCGACGAGCACAAGCAGGCCGAGTACATCCGCTCCCTGCACCGCGCGGAGGCCGCGGCCGTCGTCCTCGGACTCGGCCGCGCCTTCCCCGCCCCGCCGGACGTGATGCGCCGCGCCGCCGAACGCTGCGGACTGCCCCTGGTCGTGCTGCACCGGCCGTTCCCCTTCGCCGAGCTGACGGAGGAGGTCCAGTCCCGGCTGGTGCGCCGCAAGTACGCCGCCGTCAGTCTCTCCGAGGCCGTACGCACCGCCCTGACCGGTCTCATCACCGCCGGGGAGCCGCTGCAGCGGCTCCTGGACGAGGTCGCCCGGCACAGCGGCTGCCCCGTCGTCGTCACCAACCTCGCCCACCGCGTACTGGCCACCGCGGGGGAGCGGCCCGCCGTGGACGACGTCCTGCGCGACTGGGAGCGCATCGCCCGGCAGGCCGGCCGCAGCGAGGGCGACGGCTGGATCCGCGCCGAACTGGGCGGGCGCGGCGAACGCTGGGGCCGCATCCTGCTGTGCGGGTTCCGCGGCGACGCGGCCGCCGGCCGGCTGCTCGCCGACCGCGCCGCCGAGGCCCTCGTGCTGCACCGCCTGCTCGGCGGCACCGCCGCGTCCTCCTGGGAGGAGCAGTCCGCGCAGAGCCTGCTCACCGACCTCGTCTCCGGCGCCGTACCGGCCCGGCGGCTGCTGCCGCGCGCGCGGGCCGCCGGACTGCCCGTCAACCGGCGCACGTTCGTGCCGCTCGTGGTGCGCGGCGCCCGGCCCGGCCGGCTCGACCGGGTGCTGCGGCTGGTCGGCCTGCCCGGCCTGGTCGCCGAACTCGCCGACGGTGCGAGCGCCGTCCTGCTGAGCCTCGCCCGGGACCAGGACGCCGACGCCCTCACCGGGCACTTCGCGGACCGCCTGCGCCGGCCGGACCCGCCGCCGGCGCCCGAACGGCCGGACCCGGCCCCCGTGGTGGCCGCGGCCGCCGCCCGCCCCGACTGGGACGACGTACCCGCCGGGCTGCGCGAGGCCCGGCACGTCGCGGACGCCGTCGCCGACTCCTCCGGCGCGCTCCGGCTGCCACCGGTCGTCCGCCTCAGGGACGTCCACCTGCGCGGACTGGTCCGGCTGCTGCGGGACGACCCGCAGGTGCAGTCCTTCGCCGAGCGGGAGCTGGCCGGGCTGCTGCACACCGCCGACGACGACCTGCTCGCCGTGCTGCGCACCTATCTGGCGACCGGCCGCAACAAGTCCCGCACCGCGCAGCTCCACCATGTCTCCCGGCCCGCTCTCTACCGCCGCCTGGAGGCCATACAGTCCCGGCTCGGAGTCGACCTCGACGACTTCGAGCAGGCCGCCTCCGTCCACATCGCGCTCCTCGCGCACGACGCGCAACAGGGCTGAAACACCCGACGACCTGGGAGAACGGTGAGGAAACATGCGCTCGATCCCGGATGACACGGTGCCACGCCGCACCCCCCGAGACGTGACACGGTGCCACTCAATGCGGGCCCGCGCACTGCCTAGGCTCACCGGACACCGAGCTACCGGAGGTCCCGATGAGCCGAGTGATCCGCGCCGCCGTCTTCCAGACCGCCTGGACGGGCGACAAGGAGTCGATGATCCTTGCGCACGAGCAGGCGGCCCGCGACGCCGCCGCCCAGGGCGCCCAAGTCCTCTGCTTCCAGGAGCTGTTCTACGGACCGTACTTCTGCCAGGTGCAGGACCCGGCGTTCTACGAGTACGCCGAGCAGATCCCCGAGGGCCCGATCGTGCGCCGCTTCCAGGCACTCGCCGCGGAACTGGGACTCGTCCTCGTCCTGCCGATGTACGAGGAGGAGCAGCCCGGGGTCCTCTACAACACCGCGGCCGTGATCGACGCGGACGGCTCCTACCTCGGCAAGTACCGCAAGACCCACATCCCGCAGGTGCGCGGCTTCTGGGAGAAGTTCTACTTCCGCCCCGGCAACAGCGGCTGGCCCGTCTTCGACACCGCCGTCGGCAGGATCGGCGTGTACATCTGCTACGACCGTCACTTCCCCGAGGGCTGGCGGGCGCTGGGCCTGGCCGGTGCCGAGATCGTCTTCAACCCTTCGGCCACCTCGCGCGGACTGTCGGCCTACCTGTGGCAGCTGGAGCAGCCGGCCGCGGCCGTCGCCAACGAGTACTTCGTCGGCGCGATCAACCGGGTCGGCGTGGAGGAACTGGGCGACAACGACTTCTACGGAACCTCGTACTTCGTGGACCCCGAAGCCCGGTTCGTCGGCGAGGTGGCCAGCGGCAAGGAGCCCGAACTCGTCGTCCGCGACCTGGACATGGCCAAGCTGCGCGAAGTCCGCGACCGCTGGCAGTTCTACCGGGACCGGGCGCCGGGGGCGTACGGCCCGCTCACCGCGCCCTGACCAGGTCTGCCGTGCGGCTGCCGGGGCGCCGCACGGCAGGCCGGAGCACCCCCCGTCCCGCGACCGGCGTGCGGCCCGGTTGCCGGCCCGCCCCTCGCCACCGGCCGCGCACCACCGGCATCCGACACCCGTGAGGAGCGACGACGCATGAGCACCCGTACCGTCATCCGCGGCGGCCTCGTCATCACCGCCGCCGACGAGATCCACGCCGACGTGCTGATCGAGGACGGCCGCATCGCCGCCCTCGCCGCCGCGGGCACACCCGCCGCCCGTACCTTCACCGCCGACCGTACGATCGACGCGGCCGGGAAGTACGTCATCCCGGGCGGCGTCGACGCCCACACCCACATGGAGCTGCCGTTCGGCGGCACCTTCGCCTCCGACACCTTCGAGACCGGCACCCGCGCGGCCGCCTGGGGCGGCACCACCACCATCGTCGACTTCGCCGTGCAGAGCGTCGGCCACAGCCTGCGCGAGGGACTCGACGCCTGGCACGCCAAGGCCGAGGGCAACTGCGCCGTCGACTACGGCTTCCACATGATCGTCTCCGACGTGAACCAGGACACGCTCAAGGAGATGGACCAACTCGTCGAGGAAGGCGTCACCTCCTTCAAGCAGTTCATGGCCTACCCGGGCGTCTTCTACAGCGACGACGGCCAGATCCTGCGCGCCATGCAGCGCTCCGCCGGGAACGGCGGCCTGATCATGATGCACGCGGAGAACGGCATCGCCATCGACGTCCTCGTCGAACAGGCCCTGGCCCGCGGCCAGACCGATCCCCGCTACCACGGCGAGGTCCGCAAGGCCCTGCTGGAGGCCGAGGCCACCCACCGCGCCATCCGGCTCGCGCAGGTCGCGGGTGCCCCGCTGTACGTCGTGCACGTCTCGGCGGCGGAGGCGGTCGCCGAACTGGCCCGGGCACGCGACGAGGGCCTCGACGTCTTCGGCGAGACCTGCCCGCAGTACCTGTTCCTGTCCACCGACAACCTCGCCGAACCGGACTTCGAGGGTGCGAAGTACGTGTGCAGCACCCCGCTGCGCCCCCGGGAGCACCAGGCCCGGCTCTGGCAGGGGCTGCGCACCGACGACCTCCAGGTCGTCTCCACCGACCACTGCCCGTTCTGCTTCGCGGGACAGAAGGAACTCGGCCGCGGCGACTTCTCGAAGATCCCCAACGGCCTGCCCGGGGTGGAGCACCGCATGGACCTGCTCCACCAGGCCGTGCTCGACGGCCACATCACCCGGCGCCGCTGGATCGAGATCGCCTGCGCCACCCCCGCCCGGATGTTCGGCCTGTACCCGAAGAAGGGCACCATCGCGCCGGGCGCCGACGCCGACGTGGTGGTCTACGACCCGCACGCCGAGCAGATCCTGTCCGCCGAGACCCACCACATGAACGTCGACTACTCGGCGTACGAGGGCAGGCGCATCACCGGCCGTGTGGAGACGGTGCTCTCGCGGGGCGTCCCCGTCATCACCGAGCGGGAGTACACGGGCCGTGCCGGACACGGCGTCTACACCCCGCGCTCCACCTGTCAGTACCTCAACTAGGAGTGGCGCCCATGGACTTCGGACTCGTCCTGCAGACCGACCCGCCCGCATCCCGGGTCGTCAGCCTGATGAAGCGCGCCGAGCGCAACGGCTTCACCCACGGCTGGACCTTCGACTCCGCCGTGCTCTGGCAGGAGCCGTTCGTCATCTACAGCCAGATCCTCGCCAACACCACCCGGCTGAAGGTCGGCCCGATGGTGACCAACCCGGGCACCCGCACCTGGGAGGTGACCGCGTCCACCTTCGCCACCCTCAACGACATGTTCGGCAACCGCACCGTGTGCGGCATCGGCCGCGGCGACTCCGCGATGCGGGTGGCCGGCCGCACACCGAACACCCTCGCCCGGATCAGTGCCGCCATGAAGGTCATCCGCGACCTCGGCAGCGGCCGCGAGGCCGACCTCGGCGGCGGCACGGCCGTACGCTTCCCGTGGATCCGGCCCGGCGCCGAACTGCCCGTCTGGATGGCCGCGTACGGGCCGAAGGCGCTGCGGATGACGGGGGAGGAGGCGGACGGGTTCATCCTCCAGCTCGCCGACCCCTACCTCACCGAGTACATGATCAAGGCGGTGCGGACCGCGGCGAGCGACGCCGGACGGGACCCGGCCGAGGTCACCGTCTGCGTCGCCGCACCCGCCTACGTCACCGCCGACGACTCGCCCGCGGCACTCGCCCATGCCCGCGAGCAGTGCCGCTGGTTCGGCGGCATGGTCGGCAACCACGTCGCCGACCTGGTCGCCAAGTACGGAGAGAACTCCGGGCGGGTCCCCGACGAACTCACCGACTACATCAAGTCCCGCGAGGGCTACGACTACGCCCACCACGGGCGCAGCGGCAACCCCGACACCGCGTTCGTGCCCGACGAGATCGTGGACCGGTTCTGTGTGATCGGCCCCGTCGAGAAGCACATCGAGAAGATGAACACCCTGCGTGAGCTGGGCGTCGACCAGTTCGCCGTCTACGACATGCACGACGCGCAGGAGGCCGTGATCGACGCGTACGGCACGCAGGTGATCCCGGCCGTGAACGGCTGACCGCAGCGCTGGTCCCGCCGGTGCCGCCGGTCCCGCTGGTGCCGCCGGCCGCACCGGCGGGACCGGACCCCTAGGGCGTGTTTCGAAAGTAGCGTCGTCTGCCCGAAGGGCAGGTCTGGCGGCGTCTGGTGCGTGCGATCGCAAGGCGGAGGGTCGCCCCGATACTGGATGTATCGGGGCGAGCCCGACAACGCGGCGAGCGTGCGTGCCAGACGCCGCCAGGCAGGCGGGACTTTCGACACACGCCCTAGGTGGCCGCGGCGGTTGCCCGGTCCCCGCCGCGCGGAGCGGCGCGGCCACCGCGCACCCTTCCGGACCCCGTCGCCGCCTCCCCCTCCCCGCCGTTGCCTCCTCGTCCCCGTTCCTCCCTGCCCCTTCCTGCCCCTTCCTGCCTCTCCCTGCCTCTCCCTGTCCCTCCCTGTCCCTCCCTGTCCCTCTCTGGCCCTCTCTGTCACCTTATGTTCCTCCCTGCTCTTCCCTGCTCTTCCCTGGTCCTCCTTGCCCGTCCCCGCTCCTCCTCGTCCGTCCTGCCCGTCCCCCGCCGGTCAGGCTCCCCCTTCCCGCCGTCCCGGGAAGGGGGCCAGGGCGCATCCGCGCACCCCCCCTCGGTTCCACCCGCACGGCCTCTCCCCGTCCCACCTCGTCCGATTGGCCTGCCCATGACCGACACCGCTCCCACGGCCACGCCGTCCACCAGCCACGTCACCCTCGCCGACGGGCGGGTGGAGATCGCCCCCGACTCCCCGCCGCCGAGCGGCCGTTACGCCAACGAGGACCTGCTGCCGGTCCCCGTGGCCAAGCGCACCTGGACGACGTACAACTTCTCCGCGCTGTGGGTCGGCATGGCCCACAACACCGCCTCCTGGACCCTCGCCTCCGGGCTGATCGCCGTCGGCATGGACTGGAAGCAGGCGGTGCTCACCATCGCGCTGGCCAACGTCATCGTGCTGGCCCCGATGCTGCTCACCGGGCACGCCGGTCCCAAGTACGGCATCCCCTTCCCGGTCTTCGCCCGCGCCTCCTTCGGCGTCCGGGGCGCCAACCTGCCCGCCGTGGTGAGGGCGTTGGTGGCCTGCGGCTGGTTCGGGATCCAGACCTGGATCGGTGGTGAGGCGATCTACTTCCTGGCGGGCAAACTCATCGGCGAGGGCTGGACGGACACCGCGAAGATCGGCGGATACGCCTGGACGATGTGGCTGTCCTTCGCCGTCTTCTGGGCGATCCAGGTCGCGAT
Organism: Streptomyces sp. B8-7; assembly: GCF_058833805.1. Taxonomy (NCBI): domain Bacteria; kingdom Bacillati; phylum Actinomycetota; class Actinomycetes; order Kitasatosporales; family Streptomycetaceae; genus Streptomyces; species Streptomyces sp. B8-7. The sequence goes on from NZ_JBYRRL010000002.1 coordinate 535,128, forward strand.
CATCTACCGGGGCATGGAGACGATCCGCCGCTTCGAGAACTGGGCGGCGCCCTTCGTGCTCGTCGGGGCGTTCGTGATGCTGTGGTGGATGAGCGACAAGGCGGGCGGCTTCGGCCCGCTGCTCGACCAGCCCTCCTCGCTGGGCTGGGGCGGCGACTTCTGGAAGCTGTTCTGGCCCGCCCTGATGGGCATGATCGGCTTCTGGTCGACGCTCTCCCTCAACATCCCCGACTTCACCCGCTACGGCCGGAGCCAGAAGGCGCAGACGTGGGGACAGGCCCTCGGACTGCCCACCACGATGACGCTGTTCGCGTTCCTGTCGGTGCTCGTCACCTCCGGATCGCAGGCCGTCTACGGCGAACCCGTCTGGGACCCGGTGCAGTTGGCGGCGAAGACCGACAACGTGGTGGGCCTGCTCTTCGCGCTGGTCACCGTGCTGGTGGCGACGCTGTCCGTCAACGTCGCCGCGAACCTGGTCTCACCGGCCTTCGACTTCTCCAACCTCGCGCCCCGGCGGATCAGCTTCCGTGCCGGTGCGCTCGCCACCTGCGTCCTCGGCGTGCTGATCTTCCCGTGGAAGCTGTACTCCGACCCGCAGGGCTACATCTTCACCTGGCTCGGCCTGGTCGGCGGCCTGCTGGGCACCGTCGCCGGCATCCTCATCGCCGACTACTGGATCCTGCGCCGTGCCCGCCTGGACCTCGTCGACCTCTACCGCGAGGGCGGCCGCTACTGGTACGACCGAGGCTGGAACTGGCGGGCCGTCGCGGCGTTCCTGGCCGGCGGCGTGCTCGCGGTCGGCGGGGCCACCTTCGAGCCGCTCGTCGACGGCCGGCCGGTCCCCGCGCTGGAGCCCCTCGCCGACTACGGCTGGGCGGTGGGGCTCGGCACGTCGATGCTGCTGTACCTGCTGCTGAGCGTGGCGACCGGACGGCACCGCGGCGCGAAGGCCTGAGGAGCACCTCCCCGAAGGGGCGGTCAGCCGGAGGACGGTGACGGTCGGGAAGCGCCGTCCTCCAGCACCGCCATCGCCTCCTTGGCCGCCCTGATGGCACCCTTGTTGATCTCGTCGGTGCCGGGCGCCTTCTTCGACTCGAAGTCGCTGCCGGTGTACGTGACCACCACCAGCGCGTTGTGCGACCGGGTCAGCACCGTTCCCTCGCGGGTGTCCTGCCCGTCCTCGGTGGTGAGGTTGACGACGGAGTACCCGCTGTCGCCGAGCCCGGGGACGTCGCCGCCGCCCTTCGCCGCGTCCAGACGGCTCCGGTAGGACTTCTCCGCGGCCTCGTCCGACTCCATGACCTCGAACGACACGTCCAGCCACCGGTAGTCGAAGCCGTCGAGCGCGTTCCACGAGCAGGTGCGGCGCAACGTCGCGTCCGTGGACGGAATCTCCTTGCCCGCGGTCTTCGCGGCGGGCACCAGGGACGTGATCGTCTTCTTCGCCAGGCTCGTGCAGGGCGCGGGCGCGCCCGTGTACGTGGGGGGCGCGGCCGCCGTCGCGGGCGCGGACGCCGCCCGCGTGGCCGTGCCGCGGCCGGGCGGGTCCTGGGCGGCCGGCGCGGCCTCGGTGCCGGAGGAGAGGGCCCAGCCGGCGCACGCGAGCACGACGACGGGGGACAGCCGCGCGGTGAGGGCGAGCGGCAGGGGAAGAGAACGCACGGGCGCACTTTCCGTGGGGGACGGTGCGGAGGGGGTCCGCACTGCGGACGGGACGCCAGTGTCACACGACGGACAGTGAGGGGGAAGTGCCAACTCGCTGTGTGCCCGCACGGTGACGGGGGTGAGTGGGTGACGGGTCGTCTGTCCCGTTATGTCCCGTCAGTGGCGGTCGTGGTCCCGTCGGAACCCCGTCGGAACCCCGTCGGAACCTCGTCGGAGCGGCCCCGCCCGGCGCGGGCGGCGTGCGGCGCGGGCGGGCCGGATGCCCGGCGGGCGGCGGGGCGGGGTCGCTGCCGTGTGAGGCGCGGTCACCCTCGGTGAGGGGGAGCGCCGGTGCGCGTCCGGAGCCGAACCTGGAATTCATCTGGAATGCACCACTTGTACACAGGGCGGGTGGGGATTGTCAGCGGCGCGTGCTCTCATGGAGGCATGATCGAAGACACGGAAACCATCGACGAGTTTCTCGCACGCCGCTCGGCCGACGTGGAGGAGGCGGTCCGCGAGGCCGCCGCGGCCGAGATCATGCCCCGCTTCCGGAGGCTCGCCGCACACGAGATCGACCAGAAGAGCGGGCCGCACGACCTGGTGACCGACGCCGACCGGCAGGCCGAGCTCCACCTCACCGAGGCGCTCGGCTCCCTCCTGCCCGGCTCCGTCGTGGTCGGCGAGGAGGCCGTGCACGCCGACCCCGCCGCCTACCGGGCGATACAGGGCGACGCCCCGGTCTGGATCGTCGACCCGGTCGACGGCACCCGGCAGTTCGTGCACGGCGACGACGGCTTCTGCACCCTCGTCTGCCTCGTCCGGCGCGGTGAGCTGCTCGCCTCCTGGACGTACGCGCCCGCGCGCGGCCAACTCGCCGTCGCGGTACGGGGCCGGGGCGCCTACCTCGACGGCGAGCGGCTGCACACCGGCGCGCCCGCACCGGGCCGTTCCCTGCGGGTGGCCACCTCCCACCCGGACTACACCACCGACGAGCAGAAGAAGGCCCTGCTCGGCCTGTGGACCGAGGGTGTGGCGCCGCGCGCCTGCGGGTCGGCGGGCCTGGAGTACCTCGCCGTGGCCCGCGGTGAACTGGACGCCACGGCCTTCTCCTGGGAGGCGGCCTGGGACCACGCGGCGGGCCTGCTCCTGGTCGAGGAGGCGGGCGGCGCCCACCTCACCCTGACCGGCGAGCCGTTCCGGGTCACGGGCGGCAACAGCCTGCCCTTCACCGCGGCCCGGGACACCGCCACCGCGCACCGCGTACGGACCCTGCTCGCCGGCCCGGCCTGACCGGCGGCCCGGCCTGACCGGCGGCCCGGCCTGACCGGCGGTCGCGGCCCGGCCCGGCCGCACCGTCCGGTGGCTGGGCGCGGTCTGCGGACCGGGTGCGGTGGGCGGCCGGGTGCGGAGCGCCGTGCACCGCACCGGCGGCGGGGCGCGGCCGGGGTCCCGTCCGCCCGGCGGTGCGGCGGCACCGCGGCGCGAGGGGGCGACGGGCGGGAGGCGGCCTCGGCGAGGGTGCCGCGGCTGCGGGGCATATTCTGAGGCCCAGAGGCCGCCGGCTGACGAAGGAGTCCGAAGGTGCCGTCCATGTTCGATGCCGTCGTGGTGGGTGCGGGGCCGAACGGGCTCACGGCCGCCGTCGAGCTGGCCCGCAGAGGCTGCTCCGTCGCCCTGTTCGAGGCCCGCGACACCGTCGGCGGAGGTGCCAGGACCGAGGAACTCACCCTGCCCGGCTTCCGCCACGACCCCTGCTCCGCGGCCCACCCGCTCGGCGTCAACTCGCCCGCCTTCCGCGCCCTTCCGCTGCACCGGCACGGGCTGCGCTGGCTGCACGCCGACCTGCCCATGGCCCACCCGTTCCCCGACGGCAGCGCGGCGGTGCTGTCCCGGTCGGTGGCGGAGACGGCCGCCTCCTTCGGGCCGCGCGACGCGGGGGCGTACCGCAGACTCGTCGCACCGTTCCTGCCGCACTGGGACACCCTCGTGCGGGACTTCATGTCCCTGCCCCTGACCGCGCTCCCCCGCGACCCGGTCACGCTGGCCCGCTTCGGCCTGCGGGGGCTGCCGCCCTCCACCTGGCTCACCCGCCGCTTCCGGGACGAGCGGGCCAAGGCCCTCTTCGCCGGCCTCGCCGCCCATGTCATCGCCCCCCTCGACGGCCTCGCGACCAGTGCCGTCGGCCTGGTCTTCGCGCTCGCCGCGCACGCCCGCGGCTGGCCCGTCGCGGAGGGCGGTTCCCAGGCCGTGTCCGACGCCCTCGCCTCCCTGTTCCGCGCCCACGGCGGCACCGTCCACACCGACTACGAGGTCAGGCGGCTCGACGACCTCCCGCCCGCCCGCGCGTACGTCTTCGACACCTCGCCCACCGCTCTCGCCCGGATCGCCGGGCTCGGCGACCGCTACGGCCACTACCGCTACGGCGCCGCCGTCTTCAAGGTCGACTACGCGCTCGACGGGCCCGTCCCGTGGACCGCCGCCGAGGCCCGTCGCGCCGGCACCGTCCAGCTCGGCGCCGACGCCGCGGAGATCGACACCGCCCTGCGTGCGGCGTCCCGTCAGAAACGCGCCCCCGAGGTGCCGTTCCTCATCACCGTGCAGCCCAGTGTGGTCGACCCCACCCGCGCCCCGGCCGGACAGCACGTCTTCTGGGTGTACGGACACGTCCCCAACGGCTGGACGGGTGACCTCACCGACGCCGTCGAACGCCAACTGGAGCGCTTCGCACCGGGCTTTTGCGACCGCGTGCTCGCCCGCGCCACCGCCGGCCCGCCCCAACTCGCCGCCCGCAACGCCAACTACGTCGGCGGCGACATCGCCTGCGGCGCCTTCACCGGCCTGCAGGCCCTGCTGCGCCCGCGGCTGTCCCTGTACCCGTACCGCACCCCGCACCCGGCCGTGTTCCTCTGCTCCTCCGCGACCCCGCCCGGCCCCGGTGTACACGGCATGTCCGGGCACAACGCGGCCAAGGAGGTCTGGCGCGCCCTGCGCCGGACCTGAACGGGAGGCAGAAGACCTCGCGGGGGGCCGAGAGCCACTGAAAGACCAGCAGAGGCCGGCAGGGGTCCGGTCCAGGGACAGGAGGGAGTCGTCATGACCGTCATCGCGCTCGTCCGGGGCGACATCACCCGGCAGACCGCCGACGCCATCGTCAACGCGGCCAACTCCTCGCTCCTCGGCGGTGGAGGCGTCGACGGCGCGATCCACCGCCGCGGCGGTCCGGCCATTCTGGCGGACTGCCGCCGGCTGCGCGCCGGACACTACGGCAAGGGCCTGCCCACCGGCCGGGCCGTCGCCACGACCGCCGGCGAACTGGACGCCGAGTGGGTGATCCACACCGTGGGCCCCCGCTACAGCCGGGAGGAGGACCGCTCCGCGCTGCTCGCCTCCTGCTACCGCGAGTCGCTCCGCGTCGCCGACGAGCTGGGCGCCCGGAGCGTCGCCTTTCCCGCCGTCTCCGCCGGCATCTACGGCTGGCCCGTGGACGACGCCGCCCGTATCGCGGTCGCGGCGGTCCGGGCCGCGGACACCGCGGTGGCGGAGATCCGGTTCGTCCTCTTCGACGCGCCCGCCTACGAGGCCTTCGCGGCGCAGCTGCGCTGACCCGCCCGCGGACGGGACGGCCCGGGACCGGCCCGCGGCCCGGGACCGGTCCCACCCCGCCCGGTGAGGGTGATCACCTTTGCCGGGGCCGTGTGGCGGCGGGCCGGGCCGGGCGAAACAATCTGAGGCGCACCGAGCGGACAGCCGCTGCCACGTCACCGAAGAGGACCAGCCATGCACGAGCAGGACGAGCACTTCGACGTCGTCGTACTCGGCGCGGGCCCCGGCGGGTATGTCGCCGCCGTGCGCGCCGCCCAGCTCGGGAAGAAGGTCGCCGTCGTGGAGGAGAAGTACTGGGGCGGCGTCTGCCTGAACGTCGGCTGCATCCCCACCAAGGCCCTGCTGCGCAACGCCGAGCTGGCGCACATCTTCACCCACCAGGCCGGGACCTTCGGCATCAAGGTCGACGGCGAGGTCTCCTTCGACTACGGCGAGGCGTTCCGGCGCAGCCGCAGGGTCGCCGACGGCCGGGTCAAGGGGGTCCACTACCTGATGAAGAAGAACAAGATCACCGAGCTGGACGGCCGCGGCACCTTCCTGGACGCGCACACCCTCCAGGTGGCCGGCTACGACGGCGACACCCGCACCATCGGCTTCACGCACTGCATCATCGCCACCGGCGCCACCCCCAAGCTGCTGCCGGGCACCAAGCGCAGCGCACGCGTGGTGACGTACGAGGAGCAGATCCTCGCCGAGGACCTGCCCGGGTCGGTGGTGATCGCGGGCGCGGGCGCGATCGGCATCGAGTTCGCGTACGTCCTGCACAACTACGGGGTGAAGGTCACCGTCGTCGAGTTCCTGGACCGCATGGCGCCCCTGGAGGACGCCGAGGTGTCCGCCGAACTCGCCCGCCAGTACCGCAAGCTCGGCATCGACGTGCTCACCTCCACCCGGGTCGACGGCATCGACGAGTCCGGCGCCACGGTGCGGGTCGCCGTCACCGGCAAGGACGGCGCGCGGCAGGTGCTGGAGGCGGACAAGGTGCTCCAGGCGATCGGGTTCGCGCCGAACGTGGAGGGCTACGGCCTGGACAAGACCGGGGTCCGCCTCACCGAGCGCGGCGCGATCGACGTCGACGGCCGCTGCCGCACCTCGGTGCCGCACCTCTACGCCATCGGCGACGTCACGGCCAGGCTGATGCTCGCGCACGCCGCCGAGGCGATGGGCGTGATCGCCGCCGAGACGCTCGCGGACGCCGAGACGATGGAGCTCGACTACGCGATGATCCCGCGCGCCACCTACTGCCAGCCGCAGATCGCCAGCTTCGGGTACACCGAGGCCCAGGCCCGTGATCTCGGCTACGACGTGCAGGTCGCCAAGTTCCCGTTCAGCGCCAACGGCAAGTCCCACGGCCTCGGCGACACCACCGGCTTCGTCAAGCTGATCAGCGACGCCACGCACGGGGAGCTGATCGGCGGCCACCTCGTCGGCCCCGACGTCACCGAGCTGCTGCCGGAGCTGACCCTGGCCCAGCAGTGGGACCTCACCGTCCACGAGGTCGCCCGCAACGTGCACGCCCACCCGACCCTGGGCGAGGCCGTCAAGGAGGCCGTGCACGGCCTGGCCGGACACATGATCAACATGTGAGGCGGGGGCGGGGCCGCTCACCCGAACGGCCCGGCAGCGTTCGCCGCCGCCCCCTGGACGGGTTGTCCTTGCTGCGTCGGGTCACTCCGGCGCAAGCGAGGGAGCGGCCATGGCGGACGACCGGCCCCCGGCGGGGCAGAGCGAGCTGGAGCGGCTGCGGGCCCGCGTCGAGATGCTGGAGGCCGAGCAGACCCGCCCGCCCCGCCACCGCGTCAGGTCGTTCCTCGCCGCCGTGCTGATCGTGCTGGGCTGTGTCCTCGCGCCGTTCAGTCTGGTGGCCGCCTGGAGCGCCGAGTTCATCGGCGACACCGACCGCTACGTCGACACCGTCGCGCCGCTGGCCCGCGACGAGGCCGTGCAGAACGCCGTCGCCGACCGGGTCACCGACGCCGTCATGGAGCACCTGGACCTGCCGGCCCTGCTCCAGGGCGTGGCCCCCGCGGACCGGCCCCTGGTGGACAAGGCCCTGGGCCGGCTGGGCGACTCCCTGGAGGGCGCCGTCGCCAGCTTCGTCCGCGACAGGACGCGGGCCGTGGTCGCCTCCGACGCCTTCGAACGGATCTGGACCGAGGCCAACCGCCGTGTCCACGCCGCCGTGGACGAGGCCCTCACCGGCGGCGGCGACGGCACCGTCCAGCTCACCGACGACACCGTGACCGTGGACCTCGCACCCCTCGTGGAGCAGGTCAAGCAGCGGCTCGTCGACTCGGGTCTGACCGTGGCCGCGAACATCCCCACGATCCACGCCCGGTTCACCGTCGTGGAGTCCGAGGAGATCGGGAAGATCAGGACCTATGTCCGGCTGCTGGAGCTGGCCGGGTTCTGGCTGCCCGTCATCGCGGTGCTGCTGATCGCGGCCGGGGTGCTGCTGTCCGCGCACCGCCGCACGGCCCTGATCACCGCCTCGCTGTGCGTCGCGTTCGCCGCGCTCGTCCTCGGTGTCGCCCTCACCGTGTTCCGCGGGGTCTACCTCGACGCCCTGCCCTCCGACGTGGACCAGCCGGCCGCCGGCGCCCTCTACGACACGCTGATCCGCTACCTGCGGACCGCCGTACGCGCGGTGGTGGCGCTGGGCGTGGTGATCGCCGTGGCGGCCTGGCTGTCCGGACCCGGCCGCTGGGCGAGGGGGCTGCGCCAGATGTGGCACTCGGGGATCACCGCCAGCCGCGGCACCGCCGACCAACTGGGCATGCGCACCGGGCCGGTGGGCCCGTTCGTGCTCCGCTACCGCACCTGGATCACCTGGATCCTGGTCGTCGCCGCCGTCCTCGCCTACGTCCTGTGGTCCTACCCGACCGGCTGGGTCGTCGTCGGCCTGGCACTCACGCTGCTCTTCGCGCTGAGCGTGGCCGACTTCCTGGCGGTGGGCGAGGGGGACGGCCCGGGAGCCGGGGGAGGAGGCCCGCAGGAGGGGGCGGGTGACGGGGGGCCGCACGAGGGGGGTCCGCACGAGGGGGCGACCGAAGGGACGCGACCATGAGCCAGCAGGAAGGACGGCCCGAGGGCCGGCCGGACAGCGAGATCGGCTCCGCCTGGAGCGCGGGGCGCCGAGGGGCACCGCCCGCCGGACCGGCCGGCCCGGACCCGTGGGTGACCGGCGGAGTCCTCTTCGCGGGCGTGCTGATGCTCTGCGGCGGCGTGCTCGCCGTCCTGCAGGGCATCGCGGCCGTCGCCGAGGACGACGTGTACGCCCGCATCGGGACCTATGTCTACGAGCTGGACCTCACCGGATGGGGCTGGATCCACATCGTCGTGGGAGTGCTCGTCGCCGTCACCGGGGCGGGGCTGCTCAGGGCTGCCCCGTGGGCCCGGTTCGCCGGCATCTTCTTCGCCGCGCTCAGCCTGGTCACCCAGTTCCTGTTCCTGCCGTACGCGCCCGTGTGGTCCGTGGTGATGATGGCGATCGACGTGTTCGTCATCTGGGCGCTGGCCAGCCGCACCGCTCAGACAGGCTGACACCCCACCCGAGAGGAGCGATCATGATCAGCAGGCTCGACGGGATGCCGGACGGCGTCATCGGCTTCGAAGCCACCGGGAGGATCTCCGCGCAGGACTACCGCGACACGGTGCTGCCCGCGCTCACCGGCGCGGCCGCCTCGGGCGAAGTACGGTTCCTGCTCGTCGTCCGCGACTTCGGCGGCATGTCCGGCGGCGCGATGTGGGAGGACCTCAAGGTCGGCGTCGAACACCTGCGCTCCTGGAAGCGCATCGCGCTGGTCACCGACCTCGACTGGATGAGCCACCTCACGGCGCTCTTCGGCTGGATGACGCCGGGAGAGACCCGGACGTTCCCGCTGGCCCAGCGCGCGGAGGCGACCACCTGGGTCGCGGGCTGACCCACAGGCCCACCCGGGCGCTGCACCCCGCCGCGGCCCGGACGGGCCCGTCGGCTGTGCACCGGCGTCGCGCCCGATGCCCGCGCGGGCCGCCAGGGCTGTCGGGCGGCGGTCCCGCGAGGCGGCCCCGCCGCCCCGGGCGACGGCGAACCGGACCGGTGCAGGGCGGGCGAGGTCGATGTCGGAAACTCGCCAGACCCGGGGTGCCGGGTCCGGGATGCTGGACGTATGCAGAACGCGATGCACACCGACCGGGAGCACTGCGTGCGCGCGGTCCAGGGCAAGGACGCGCGTTTCGACGGCTGGTTCTTCACGGCGGTGACGAGCACCGGCATCTACTGCCGGCCCAGCTGTCCGGCGGTGCCGCCCAGACCCGAGAACATGGTGTTCCACCCGAGCGCGGCCGCCTGTCAGCAGGCCGGGTTCCGGGCCTGCAAGCGCTGCCGGCCGGACACCACGCCCGGCTCCCCGGAGTGGAACCGGCGCGCCGACCTGGTGGCCCGCGCCATGCGGCTCATCGCCGACGGCACCGTCGACCGCGACGGTGTGTCCGGCCTCGCCGCCCGGCTCGGCTACAGTGCCCGGCAGATCGAACGCCAGCTCGTCGCCGAGCTCGGTGCCGGCCCCCTCGCCCTGGCCCGCGCCCAGCGCGCCCAGACCGCCCGGCTGCTGATCGAGACGACGGCCCTGCCCATGGCGGACATCGCGTTCGCCGCCGGCTTCACCTCGGTGCGCACCTTCAACGACACGGTCCGCGAGGTGTACGCACTCACCCCGACCGGCCTGCGCACCCGGGCACCCCGGGCGGGCCGCCAGAACGGCGTGCTCACCCTGCGCCTGCCGTTCCGCGCCCCGCTCAACCCCGACAACCTCTTCGGGCACCTCGTCGCCACCGCCGTACCGGGAGTGGAGGAGTGGGTCCCCGCCGGGCCCGACGGCGCGGGCGGCAGCTACCGCCGGACGCTGCGGCTGCCCTACGGCCACGGCATCGCCGCGCTCGGCCCGCGCCCCGACCACGTCTCCTGCCGGCTCAGCCTCAGCGACCTGCGCGACCTGCCCGTCGCCATCAGCCGGTGCCGACGCATGCTCGACCTCGACGCCGACCCGGCCGCCGTGGACGGACAGCTGCGCACCGACCCGCTGCTCGCCCCGCTGGTGGACAAGGCGCCCGGCCGCCGGGTGCCGCGTACCGTGGACGAGGCCGAGTTCGCCGTCCGGGCCGTCCTGGGCCAGCAGGTCTCCACCGCCGCCGCCCGCACCCACGCCGCCCGGCTGGTCACCGCGTACGGCGAACGCGTCGACGACCCCGAGGGCGGGCTCACCCACCTGTTCCCCACGCCCGGCGCGCTGGCCGCCGTCGACCCCGGGTCGCTGGCGATGCCCCGTACCCGCCGGCAGACCTTCACCACCCTCGTCGGCCGGCTCGCCGACGGCTCGCTGCGGCTGGGCGTCGACAGCGACTGGGCCGAGACCCGCGCCCGGCTGCTGTCCCTGCCCGGCTTCGGGCCCTGGACCACCGACGTCATCGCCATGCGCGCCCTCGGCGACCCCGACGCCTTCCTCCCCACCGACCTCGGCATCCGCCGTGCCGCGCAGGAGCTGGGCCTGCCCTCCACACCGGCCGCCCTCACCGCCCGCGCGGCCCTCTGGCGCCCCTGGCGGGCCTACGCCGTCCAGTACCTGTGGGCGACCGACCACCACCCGATCAACTTCCTTCCCGTCTGAGGATCACCACCATGAAGCAGCACACGGTCATCGACAGCCCCTACGGGCCGCTCACCCTGGTCGCCGACGACGGCGTCCTGTGCGGCCTCTACATGACCGACCAGCGCCACCGGCCCGCCGAGGAGACCTTCGGGCCGCTCGACGACGCGCCCTTCGGACCGGCCGAGGAGCAGCTCACCGCCTACTTCGCGGGCGAGCTGAAGGAGTTCACCCTGGAACTGCGCCTGCACGGAACCCCGTTCCAGCGCTCGGTGTGGGAACGGCTGGTCCGCATCCCCTACGGCGAGACCCGCAGCTACGGCCGGCTCGCCGACGACCTGGGCAACTCCAAGGCCTCCCGCGCGGTGGGCCTCGCCAACGGCAGGAACCCGGTCAGCATCATCGTCCCCTGCCATCGGGTGGTGGGCGCCGACGGCAGCCTCACCGGCTACGGCGGCGGCCTGGACCGCAAGCAGCGGCTCCTTGACTTCGAACGGGGCACCGCACTGTTCTAGGGCGTGTTTCGAAAGTAGCGTCGTCTGCCCGAAGGGCAGGTCTGGCGGCGTCTGGTGCGTGCGATCGCAAGGCGGAGGGTCGCCCCGATACTGGATGTATCGGGGCGAGCCCGACAACGCGGCGAGCGTGCGTGCCAGACGCCGCCAGGCAGGCGGGACTTTCGAAACACGCCCTAGCGCCCCGTGCACCCCGGCCGCCGCGCGCGTCGGGGCCGGGTCAGCCGGCCGGGGCCGTACCGGAGCCCGGAGCCGCCAGCTCGCGCAGCAGTTTTGGGAGCGCCGTGCCGATGGGTTCCCGTACGACGGTGTCGGCGCGGTCGTCGTACGGGGTCGGTTCGGCGTTGACGATGATCAGGCGGGCACCGTGGTCGGCGGCCAGACCGGCCAGAGCGGCGGCGGGCTGCACCTGGAGGCTGGTGCCGACGGCGACGAAGACCCGGCAGGCCTTGGTGACGGCCAGGGCGTCGCCGAGGACCTGCGGGTCGAGACGCTCGCCGAACATGACCGTCGCCGACTTGAGGATGCCGCCGCACCCCAGGCACGCCGGGTCCTCCTCGCCGGCTTCCACCCGGGCGAGGGCGTCCTCCATCGGACCGCGCGCCCGGCACGAGGTGCACACGACGCTGCGCGCGCTGCCGTGCAGTTCGAGCACCTTGCGGGCGGGCATCCCGGCGAGCTGGTGCAGCCCGTCCACGTTCTGGGTGATCACCCGCACCGGGACCCCGGCCCTCTCCAGGTCGGCGACGGCGCGGTGCGCGGCGTTCGGCTCGGCCCGCAGCGTGCGGCTCCCGCGCCGCATCTGCCAGGAACGCCGCCGGATCTCCGGGTCGCCCATGTAGTACGCGTAGGTCACGAGCTTCTCGGCCTCGGGATCCGTGCGCCACAGCCCGTTGGGGCCGCGGTAGTCGGGGATCCCGGAGTCGGTGCTGATACCGGCGCCGCTGAGGATCGCGACGAGGGGCTTGGTCATGCGCCCGAGGGTAGGACCCTTGACCGCCCGGGGCGAGCGGCTTTCCCCACACCGCACCCCGGCGGGGTCGTGCGTGCTGTCACGCGGGTGCGGGGGCTGCCGGCGTCCTGGCACGGCAGCCGAGGTCAGCGTCTCTCCGGCCGCCGGACTCGCCGTGGAGGCGATGGTGCTCTCCGGTGCCGGCAACCCGCAGGACGCCGTCGAACTCGTCGTCCGCGACCACGTCCGCGGCGGCCACCGCACCGAGGCCGGAGCCGTCGAGCGGGACGACGCGCTGCGCGAGCGGCAGACCCCGTCCCGGGCCGTCGAGGGCCGACGGGCCCCGGTGGTCAGCCCACCCGGCGGCCGTTCTCCAGCTCCACCGGGCCCGACCCCTCCTCCAGGACCTCCAGCGCGGCCAGCACACGCCCGCCCAGGGAGCCCGGCAGCAGGACGGGCAGGTCCTCACGGGCCGCCATCCGCCAGGACAGCAGCTCCTCCTCCTGGAGCCGGACCGCCTTCAGGTCGTCCTCGCCCAGCACCCCGCCGTCGTACAGGTACGCCACCAGCGGCGGGCGCCCCGGACCGTGCGACCAGTCCACCGCGAGCAGCCGGCCGATCTCCCTGTCCAGGCCGATCTCCTCGGCCGTCTCCCGCCGTGCCCCCTGGCGCGGGGTCTCGCCGTCGTCGGACTCGACGGTGCCGCCCGGCAGCCCCCACCCGTCGCGGTAGTTCGGCTCCACGAGCAGCACGCGCCCCTCGGCGTCCCGGAACAGGGCGGCGGCACCCACCAGGACACGGGGCAGTCCGGCGATGTACGCGGCGAAGTCACCAGTGGTCATCACGGCACTGTACCCAGCCCGCCCCGCCCCGCACTGTACCCAGCCCGCCCCGCCCCGCCCTGGTTCCACCCTCCGGGCAGGGCATGGCGGGGGCGCCGCCCCGGGGATAGGGTCGCAGCGGCGCGACTGCCTTGACGTGCGCAAGGCTCGAAGATCAAGGGGATGGCAAGGTGGCAGACGCTGCACTGGAGAGCACCCGCGGGGTGCTCGTGGCCGCGGACAAGTTCAAGGGGTCGCTGACCGCGGTGCAGGTCGCCGCGCGGGTGACCGCCGGGCTGCGCCGGGTCGTGCCGGACCTGCGGGTGGAGGCGCTGCCGGTGGCCGACGGCGGCGACGGGACCGTGGCCGCGGCGGTCGCGGCCGGGTTCGAACGCCGCGAGGTCCGGGTGGAGGGCCCGCTCGGGGACGAGGTCACGGCGGCCTTCGCGCTGCGCGAGGGCACCGCCGTGGTGGAGATGGCGGAGGCGAGCGGACTGCAGCGGCTGCCGGAGGGTGTCTTCGCGCCGCTCACCGCGTCGACGTACGGCTCCGGGGAACTGCTCGCGGCCGCGCTGGACGCGGGCGCGGGCACCCTCGTGTTCGGCGTCGGCGGCAGCGCCACCACCGACGGCGGGGCGGGAATGCTGGCCGCGCTCGGGGCGAGGTTCCTGGACGCCGACGGACGGCCGGTGCCACCGGGCGGCGCGGGACTCGCCGAGCTGGCGACGGCCGACCTGTCCGGGCTCGACCCGCGGCTGGCCGCGGTGGACCTGGTGCTGGCCAGCGACGTCGACAACCCGCTGACCGGGCCCAAGGGGGCGCCCGCGGTGTACGGCCCGCAGAAGGGGGCGACGCCGCGGGACGTGCGCGCGCTGGACGCGGCGCTGGCGCACTTCGCGGAGGTCCTCCGGGGGGCGGTGGGGCCGCGCGCCGCGGAGTACGCGGCGTCACCGGGGGCCGGTGCGGCCGGCGGCATCGGCTTCGGCGCGATGCTGCTCGGGGCGCGGTTCCGGCCCGGTATCGAGGTCATGCTGGACGTGCTGGGGTTCGCGCCCGCCCTTGAGCGGGCGTCCCTCGTGATCACGGGGGAGGGGTCCCTGGACGAGCAGACCCTGCACGGGAAGGCCCCGGCCGGGGTAGCGGCCGCGGCGCGGGCCGCGGGCAGGGAGGTCGTCGCGGTGTGCGGGCGGCTGGCGCTGGAACGGGAGGCGCTGGAGCGCGCCGGTATCCGGCGGGCCTACCCGCTGTCCGCGGTCGAGCCCGACCCGGCCCGCAGCATCGCCGGGGCCGGCCCCCTGCTGGAGGACGTGGCCGAGTCCATCGCGCGGGACTTCTTCGGCACGCCCTAGGGCGTGTTTCGAAAGTAGCGTCGTCTGCCCGAAGGGCAGGTCTGGCGGCGTCTGGTGCGTGCGATCGCAAGGCGGAGGGTCGCCCCGATACTGGATGTATCGGGGCGAGCCCGACAACGCGGCGAGCGTGCGTGCCAGACGCCGCCAGGCAGGCGGGACTTTCGAAACACGCCCTAGCGGCCGCGGTGTGCCCGCGCCCCTTCAGGGCGCCGCCGAACCGTGGTGGACCTCGCGCGGCCGGCCCGGACGGCCGTCCGGGCGGTCGGCCGTCCGGCGAGGGCCCGGCCTCCGGGGACACGACGAAGGGCCCGGGCCTGCATCAGGCAGGCGCGGGCCCTTCGCGGGTACCGGGGCTACGGGAGCTGGGCTGCCCGGGCCTCGCGGCGGTTGCCGCGGAAGTTGTTCACCCGGCGGGCCGTGGCGAACAGCGGGATGACCGCGCCCGTGACGAGCTGGAGCGCGCAGCCGGTCTGGAGGAGGATCTCGCCGCTGGGCGCGTCGAACGCCCACGCGGTCAGCAGACCCATGCTGAGCACGATCCAGGACAGCATCGCCACCGCGAGGCGGCCCCGCGGCTTGGGGTACTCGACCCGGCTGACCATCAGCCAGGCGGTGCCGATGATCGCCAGCAGGGTCGCCACGAAGGGCAGCTCCAGCAGCACGATGGAGACCACCGTCAGCGCGCCGAACGGGGACGGCATGCCCTGGAACATGCCGTTCGTCGGCGTCACGCACGAGAACCGCGCCAGGCGCAGCACGACCGCCAGCAGGACCACGATCGCGCCCACCGCGGCCACCCGCTGGTGGGCGTCGTCGGCGACCATGCCGTACACGAGCACGAAGTACGCCGGGGCGAGACCGAAGCTGATCAGGTCCGAGAGGTTGTCCAGCTCCGCGCCCATCGGGGAGGACCGCAGCTTGCGCGCCACCAGGCCGTCGAAGAGGTCGAAGACCGCCGCGCAGAGCATCAGGATGACCGCCGTGGCCGCGCTGTGGCGGGCCATGCCGGACTCCTGGCTTCCGGTGAGGTGCGGGATCAGGATGCCGGTGGTGGTGAAGTACACCGCCATGAACCCGCAGGTGGCGTTACCCAGAGTGAGGGTGTCCGCTATCGACAGGCGGAGCGAGAGCGGCATCTCCTCCTCGTCCGCCTCGTCGGCCTCCGGCACCCACTCGGTCCGGGTCTCCGGGTCAATCACGGTCAATGCGAGTCACCCCCGCCACGGTCTTCTGGCCGACCTCGACCGCGACCTCGACGCCCTCGGGGAGGTAGATGTCGACGCGGCTGCCGAAGCGGATCAGACCGACGCGGTCGCCCTGCTCGACCTTGGTGCCCTCCGGCAGGTACGGGACGATGCGGCGGGCCACCGCACCGGCGATCTGGACCATCTCGATGTCGCCGAGCTCGGTGTCGAAGTGCCAGACGACCCGCTCGTTGTTCTCGCTCTCCTTGTTGAAAGCGGGAACGAAGCCGCCGGGGACGTGCTCGACGGACGTCACCGTGCCCGCCAGGGGAGCGCGGTTGACGTGTACGTTGAGCGGGCTCATGAAGATCGCGACCCGGGTCCGCCCGTCCTTCCACGGCATGATGCTCTGCACCACGCCGTCGGCGGGGGAGATGACCCGGCCCTGGGCGATCTCGCGCTCGGGGTCGCGGAAGAACCACAGCATGCCCGCCGCGAGAGCGGTGGCGGGCACGGCCACGGCCCGGGCGACGCCGGAGCGGCGGGCACGGGCCAGGCTGAGAGCCGCGGTGGCGACGGTCGGGAGAAGCCACGGCGATGCTCCGCGCGCGAGGCGTACGCCGACCTGGCGGTCGCTTGGTGCAGAGGTTTGGCTGTGGGGCATGGATGACCTTCGTAGCGGATGATGCCGCGCATGAGGGGGGACGGCGGCTTTCCGGCGATCGTAGCGGTTAAGCGTCACAACTGGGTAAGCCGGGAAGCCGAGTCGGCGTCCGAAGAGTGCCTACAGGGTGTGATCTTCTTCTCGATGAAAACACCCCGACCCCGGACAATCAGCCCTGGAATCGATACTCTTCGAGCAGTCGGCGCCCAATGATCATTTTCTGGATCTCGGCGGTACCTTCACCGATCAGCAGCATCGGGGCCTCCCGGTAGAGGCGCTCGATCTCGTACTCCTTGGAGAACCCGTAGCCGCCGTGGATCCGGAAGGCGTCCTCCACGACCTCCTTGCAGTACTCGGAGGCGAGGTACTTCGCCATCCCCGCTTCGAGGTCGTTTCGCTCCCCGGAGTCCTTTTTGCGTGCAGCGTTCACCATCATGGCATGCGCGGCCTCGACCTTGGTAGCCATCTCGGCCAGCTTGAACTGGATCGCCTGGTGCTGGGCGATCGGCTTGCCGAAAGTGTGACGC
Organism: Streptomyces sp. B8-7; assembly: GCF_058833805.1. Taxonomy (NCBI): domain Bacteria; kingdom Bacillati; phylum Actinomycetota; class Actinomycetes; order Kitasatosporales; family Streptomycetaceae; genus Streptomyces; species Streptomyces sp. B8-7. The sequence goes on from NZ_JBYRRL010000002.1 coordinate 552,014, forward strand.
TGCTGGGCGTACCGGACGCCGAGTTCGAAGGCACGCTGTGCGACGCCGCAGCCACGCGCCGCGACGTTGACGCGGCCGACCTCGACGCCGTCCATCATTTGGTAAAAACCTCGCCCGGTGACCCCGCCGAGCACCCGGTCCGCCGGAATGCGCAGGTCGTCCATGATGAGCTCGGTGGTGTCGACGCCCTTGTAGCCCATCTTCTCGATCTTGCCCGGGATGGTCAGGCCGGGCCGCACGTCGCCGAAGCCGGGCTCCTTCTCGACCAGGAAGGTGGTCATCGACTGGTGCGGCCTGGCGGCCGCCTGCTCGGGGGAGTGTCCTTCGTCACTGCGCACCAGAACGGCCACCAGCGAGGAGGTGCCGCCGTTCGTCAGCCACATCTTCTGGCCGTTGAGGACGTACGAGTCGCCGTCCTTGACCGCCTTGGACGTGATGGCCGACACGTCGGAGCCGAGGCCCGGCTCCGACATGGAGAACGCGCCGCGGATGTCGCCGGCCGCCATCCGGGGCAGGAAGTGGTCCTTCTGCTCCTGCGTGCCGTGCTGCTTGAGCATGTACGCCACGATGAAGTGCGTGTTGATGATGCCGGACACCGACATCCAGCCGCGGGCGATCTCCTCCACGCACAGCGCGTAGGTCAGCAGCGACTCGCCCAGGCCCCCGTACTCCTCGGGGATCATCAGACCGAACAGGCCGAGCTCCTTCAGGCCGTCGACGATCGTCTGCGGGTACTCGTCGCGGTGCTCCAGCTCGGTGGCGACCGGGATGATCTCCTTGTCCACGAAGTCGCGGACCGTGGCCAGGATCTCCTGCTGGACGTCGGTCAGACCGGCGGTCTGGGCGAGTCGCGCCATCTCTACTTCTCCGTCTTCTCCGTGGGAGCGTTCAGCTCCGGGCGGCCGGGCTGTTCGCCGCCGCGCTCCTTGATGTACGTCTCGGTGGGCACCATCACCTTGCGGCGGAAGACGCACACGAGGGTGCCGTCCTGCTTGTAGCCCTTGGTCTCGACATGGACGATGCCGCGGTCGTCCTTCGACTTCGACGGCCACTTGTCGAGCACGGTGGTCTCGCCGTAGATCGTGTCGCCGTGGAAGGTCGGCGCCACGTGGCGGAGCGACTCGATCTCCAGGTTGGCGATCGCCTTGCCGGACACGTCCGGCACGGACATGCCCAGCAGCAGCGAGTAGACGTAGTTGCCCACCACGACGTTCCTGCCGAAGTCGGTGGTCTTCTCCGCGTAGTTGCTGTCCATGTGGAGCGGGTGGTGGTTCATGGTGAGGAGGCAGAACAGGTGGTCGTCGTACTCGGTGACCGTCTTGCCCGGCCAGTGCTTGTACGTCGCCCCGACCTCGAACTCCTCGTAGGTGCGCCCGAACTGCATCGCGTTCACGGCCCTTTCTGTCTCGGCTTCTCTCCGGCCGCTTGTCCGGCCGCTGTCCGGCCGCCGGCCGCTGTCCGGCCGCTGTCCGGCGGCGGCCCGGCGGTTACGGGGCGGGGATCTCGAAGGTGCTGGTGCGGCGCATCCCGGCCGCGCGGCCCTTGCCCGCGATGACCAGCGCCATCTTCCGGCTGGCCTCGTCGATCATCTCGTCGCCGAGCATCGCGGAGCCCTTCCTGCCGCCGGCCTCGGACGTGCAGTACTCGTAGGCGTCCAGGATCAGCTCGGCGTGGTCGTAGTCCTCCTGCGACGGCGAGAAGATCTCGTTGGACGCCTCGACCTGGCCCGGGTGCAGCACCCACTTGCCGTCGAAGCCGAGGGCGGCCGCGCGCCCGGCGACCTCGCGGTAGCCGTCGACGTTGCGGATCTGGAGGTAGGGGCCGTCGATCGCCTGGAGGTCGTTGGCGCGGGCGGCCATCAGGATCTTCATCAGGATGTAGTGGTAGGCGTCCGCCGGGTAGCCCGGCGGCTGCTCGCCCACGACCAGGGACTTCATGTTGATCGACGCCATGAAGTCGGCCGGGCCGAAGATGATCGTCTCGGTGCGCGGGCTGGCCTGGGCGATCGCGTTGACGTTGTTGAGGCCCTGCGCGTTCTCGATCTGCGCCTCGATGCCGATGCGGCCGACCTCGAAGCCCATGGTCTTCTCGATCTGCGTCAGCAGCAGGTCGAGCGCCACGATCTGCTGGGCGTCCTGCACCTTCGGCAGCATGATGCAGTCGAGGTTCTGGCCCGCGCCCTCGACGACCGTGACGACGTCCCGGTACGTCCACTCGGTCGTCCAGTCGTTGACGCGCACCACCCTCGTCTTGCCGGTCCAGTCCCCCTCGTTGAGGAACTTGACGATGGTGTGCCGGGCCTCCGGCTTGGCGAGCGGGGCGCAGGCGTCCTCCAGGTCGAGGAAGACCTGGTCGGCGGGGAGCCCCTGGGCCTTCTCCAGGAAGCGCGGGTTCGACCCCGGGACGGCCAGGCAGGAGCGGCGCGGGCGCAGGCGGTTGACCTGGGGGGTGGGCGTGGTCATACGGGGACCTCCTGGGGGTCGAGCTTGTTCGCAGTCCGGATCTCGTCGACGATACGGCCGATGATCCCGGTGATGTCGAAGTCCTTGGGCGTGAAGACCGCGGCCACGCCGGCGGCCTTCAGCTGATCGGCGTCGGCGTTCGGGATGATGCCGCCCGCGACGACCGGGATGTCGGTGGCGCCGGCGTCGCGCAGCCGCTGGAGGACGTCCGGCACCAGCCGCGCGTGCGACCCGGACAGGATCGACAGCCCCACGGCGTGCACGTCCTCCGCCAGAGCGGCGTCCACGATCTGCTCCGGGGTCAGCCGGATGCCCTGGTAGACCACCTCGAACCCGGCGTCGCGGGCCCGGACGGCGATCTGCTCGGCGCCGTTGGAGTGCCCGTCCAGTCCGGGCTTGCCGACCAGGAAGCGCAGCTTGCCGACGCCCAGCTCCCGGGCGGTGGCGTCGACCCTGTCGCGGACCCCGGCCATCGGCGAGCCCGCCTCGGCGGGCACGGCCACCGGCGCCGAGGAGACGCCCGTCGGTGCCCGGAACTCCCCGAAGACCTCCCGCAGGGCGCCCGCCCACTCGCCGGTCGTGACGTCGGCGCGGGCGCACTCCAGGGTGGCCTCCATGAGGTTCTCCGTGCCCGCCGCGGCCTCCTTGAGGCGGTCGAGCGCCTGCCGCACGGTCGGGAAGTGGAAGGGGTCGCCCATGCCCTGACGGTCCGAGGACTCCTGCCGGGTGGTGCGCCACTCCTCGACGGCGTCCACGACACGCGCCTCCACCCGGGCGTCGACCGTCTGCACCGCGGTGTCCAGGTCGGCCGTGAGCGGGTTGGGCTCGCTCGTCTCGAACACGTTGACGCCGACGATCTTCTCCTGCCCGGACTCGATGCGGGCCCGGCGCTCGGCGTGCGAGGCGACCAGCTGCGACTTCAGGTAGCCGGACTCGACGGCGGCCATGGCGCCGCCCATCTCCTGGATCCGCTCGATCTCGGCGAGGGAGTCCTCCACCAGCCGGGTGACCTTGGCCTCGACGACCGTCGAGCCGGCGAAGATGTCGTCGTACTCCAGCAGGTCGCTCTCGTGCGCCAGGACCTGCTGGATGCGCAGGCTCCACTGCTGGTCCCAGGGCCGGGGCAGGCCGAGTGCCTCGTTCCACGCCGGGAGCTGGACGGCCCGTGCCCGGGCGTCCTTGGACAGCGTCACGGCCAGCATCTCCAGGACGATCCGCTGGACGTTGTTCTCCGGCTGCGCCTCGGTCAGACCGAGCGAGTTGACCTGGACGCCGTAGCGGAACCGGCGCTGCTTGGGGTTCTCGATGCCGTACCGCTCGCGCGTGATCCGGTCCCAGATCCGCCCGAACGCCCGCATCTTGCACATCTCCTCGATGAAGCGGACTCCGGCGTTCACGAAGAAGGAGATGCGGGCCACGACGTCCCCGAACCGCTCGGCGGGGACCTGCCCTGCGTCGCGCACGGCATCGAGAACCGCGATCGCGGTGGACATCGCGTACGCGATCTCCTGGACCGGAGTGGCGCCCGCCTCCTGCAGGTGGTAGCTGCAGATGTTGATCGGGTTCCACTTCGGGATGTGGGAGACCGTGTAGGCGATCATGTCCGTCGTCAGCCGGAGTGAGGGCCCCGGCGGGAAGACATGGGTTCCCCGCGACAGGTATTCCTTCACGATGTCGTTCTGGGTCGTGCCCTGGAGCTTGGCGACGTCCGCGCCCTGCTCCTCGGCGACGACCTGGTAGAGCGCCAGCAGCCACATGGCGGTGGCGTTGATCGTCATCGAGGTGTTCATCTGCTCCAGGGGGATGTCCTGGAACAGCCGGCGCATGTCGCCCAGGTGCGCGACCGGCACGCCGACCCGGCCGACCTCGCCGCGGGCGAGGATGTGGTCGGGGTCGTAGCCGGTCTGGGTCGGCAGGTCGAAGGCGACCGACAGACCCGTCTGGCCCTTGGCGAGGTTGCGCCGGTACAGCTCGTTGGAGGCCTCCGCCGTGGAATGGCCTGCGTAGGTCCGCATGAGCCACGGCCGGTCCTTCTCCCGCTGCACCTCGGCGGGCTGGCGCTCAGTCATCTATGACCTCGGGTGTCGTCAGATGTTGCGGAAGCGGTTGATGGCGTCGATGTGCCGGGCGCGCATCTCCTGGTCGCGCACGCCGAGGCCTTCCTCGGGCGCGAGGCAGAGCACGCCGACCTTGCCCTGGTGGGCGTTGCGGTGGACGTCGTGGGCGGCCTGGCCGGTCTCCGCCAGGGAGTAGACCTTCGACAGGGTGGGGTGGATCTTGCCCTTGGCGATGAGGCGGTTGGCCTCCCAGGCCTCGCGGTAGTTGGCGAAGTGCGAGCCGATGATGCGCTTGAGGGACATCCACAGGTAGCGGTTGTCGTACTGGTGCAGGTAGCCCGAGGTCGAGGCGCAGGTGGTGATGGTGCCGCCCTTGCGGGTGACGTACACCGAGGCGCCGAAGGTCTCGCGGCCGGGATGCTCGAAGACGATGTCGATGTCCTCGCCGCCGGTGAGTTCGCGGATGCGCCTGCCGAAGCGCTTCCACTCCCTGGGGTCCTGGGTGTGCTCGTCCTTCCAGAACCGGTAGCCCTCGGCGCTGCGGTCGATGATCGCTTCGGCGCCCATCGAGCGGCAGATGGCCGCCTTCTGCTCGCTGGAGACGACGCAGACCGGGTTCGCGCCGCCGGCCAGGGCGAACTGGGTGGCGTAGGAGCCGAGGCCGCCGCTGGCGCCCCAGATGAGGACGTTGTCGCCCTGCTTCATGCCGGCGCCGTTGCGGGAGACCAGCTGGCGGTAGGCGGTGGAGTTCACCAGGCCCGGCGCGGCGGCCTCCTCCCAGCTGAGGTGGCCCGGCTTGGGCATCAGCTGGTTGGACTTGACCAGGGCGATCTCGGCCAGGCCGCCGAAGTTGGTCTCGAAGCCCCAGATGCGCTGCTCGGGGTCGAGCATGGTGTCGTTGTGGCCGTCGGAGGACTCCAGCTCGACGGAGAGGCAGTGCGCGACGACCTCGTCGCCGGGCTGCCAGGCGTTGACGCCGGGGCCGGTGCGCAGGACCACGCCGGCCAGGTCGGAGCCGATGATGTGGTAAGGCAGGTCGTGCCGCCTGGCCAGGTCGCTGGTGCGGCCGTAGCGCTCCAGGAAGCCGAAGGTGGACAGCGGCTCGAAGATCGAGGTCCACACCGAGTTGTAGTTGACCGAGGAGGCCATCACGGCCACCAGCGCCTCGCCCGGTCCCAGCTCGGGCAGCGGCACCTCGTCCAGGTGCAGCGACTTGCGCGGGTCCTTGTCGCGGGTGGCCTGGCCCGCGAACATCTCCGTCTCGTCCTTGTGGACGGTGACGGCGCGGTACGACTCCGGGAGCGGGATTGCGGCGACGTCGGCGGACGTGGCGTCCGGCGACTGGATCGCGTCGAGGATGTCCTTCACGGTCACGGTGTTGCCTCCGGCGATGCGCACCCTGAGGGAGGGGTGCTGACTGAGCGCCCCGGGGGAGGGACGCCTGAGGGTTCGTCGAGTGCTGCTGGGGGGTGGGTGTTCCGGTGCCGTTGGGCCCGGCGCGGGTGACGCCGGCGGCAGCGCTTGGTGGCGCAGGAGGGTTGCCTGTGACGCAGGCGTCCGGGCGGCGCGAACCGGGTTCTTCCGCCGGGCCTTCGGGACGCCGGGGACGGTCGCGGGGACAGCCTTCGCGCGAGGGATCGATGCGCTCCGGCCGCCCGGACCTCTTCAACGTATGGCACACCGTGTCAGCCCGCAAGGCACTGAGTGCCAGAAGTTGGCCTCAGATGAAATCTTTACGCAACACATGAGCGATGATCGATCGAACGGCCCGGTGCCGGACCCCGGAAACCCCCTCCGACATGCGAAAACGGCCACCCCGAAGGGTGGCCGTCCGGATCCGGGCGCGGAGCCTCAGCGGTCCGCGAGCGCCTCCTCGATGGTCCGCAGGACCTCGTCCAGCGGGGCGTCGGTGCGTGCCACGGCCACCAGGACCTCGCTCCGGCCGGCGGCCGGGACCGACGGCGCCGTACGGGACGCCTCCGTGCTCGTGCGGCCCGCGCCGATGCCGGTGCCGAAGGTCCTGCGCACGATGGCGAAGGCGTGGTCGAGCTGCGCCTCCACGTCGCCCTGCGCGCCCGCCCTGAGCCAGCGCCGCAGCACGTGGTTGTGGGCGGTGACCACCGCGGAGGCGGCGACCTCGGCGAGCAGCGGGTCGTCGTTGGCGTCGTCGTCGTGCGCGTGCTCGTCGAAGTGGCCCAGGAGGTAGCGGGTGAACAGCCGCTCGTAGCGGGCCACCGACGCGATCTCCGCCTCGCGCAGGGTGGGGACCTCGCGGGTCAGCTTGTAGCGGGCGACCGAGATCTCCGGCCGGGCCGCGTACATCCGCATGACCTCCTTGATGCCGCGGCACACGGTGTCCAGGGGGTGCTCGTGGGCGGGCGCGGCGTTCAGCACGGCCTCGGCGCGGATCAGGGTGTCGTCGTGGTCGGGGAAGATCGCCTCTTCCTTGGAGCGGAAGTGGCGGAAGAACGTGCGGCGCGCGACCCCGGCCGCGGCCGCGATCTCGTCGACGGTGGTCGCCTCGTACCCCTTGGTCGCGAACAGCTCCATGGCCGCGGCCGCCAGCTCCCGGCGCATCTTGAGCCGCTGGGCCGCCGCGCGGGACCCCGCGGCACTTTCCGGCGCGTCGGGGGTGGCGGGAGTACGTGAGGACTTGGCGGGCTGGGACATGACCTGAACGTACTGCATGCGTGCAGCCCGGCGCGCAGCCACGGGGGTACCCGCGGCCCAGGCGGACACGGCGGCGGACCCGGCTGCGGACCCGGTGGCGGACCCGGTGGCCGCCGGAGTGGGCCCGCCGGGGCCGTGGCCGGCCGAGGCCCCCCGGCTGCCGGGGGGCCGTTCCTTCGCCGGAGCGCCGGGCCCGTCGGCGGCCCCGGCGGCGTCGGTGGCCCCGGCCGGGGGCTGCGCACCGCGGGGGCCGGGCCCGGCTGGGGGCCGTTGCGGGGGTGTCGTCCCAGAGGTGGGCTGCCCGGAGGGCGGCTGCCGGGAGGGCACCGCTACGGGCGGGCGTACTCGCGGAAGCCGCGGCCGGTCTTGCGGCCGAGGCAGCCGGCCGCCACCAGGTGCTCCAGGAGCGGCGCGGGGGCGAGGCCGGGGTCGCGGAACTCCTGGTGGAGCACCTGCTCGATCGCCAGCGAGACGTCCAGGCCGACGACGTCCAGCAGCTCGAACGGGCCCATCGGGTATCCGCCGCCCAGCTTCATCGCCGCGTCCACCTCGTCGAGGGTCGCGTAGTGGTCCTGGACCATCTTCACGGCGTTGTTCAGGTACGGGAACAGCAGCGCGTTCACGATGAAGCCGGCCCGGTCCCCGCAGTCCACGGCGTGCTTGCCGATCCTCTCGCACACCGCGCGGACCGTCGCGTGCGCGTCGTCGGCGGTCAGCACCGTACGGACCACCTCGACCAGCCTCATCGCGGGCGCCGGGTTGAAGAAGTGCATCCCGATCACGTCCCGCGGGCGCGAGGTGGCGCGGGCACAGGCCACGACCGGCAGCGAGGACGTGGTGGTGGCGAGGACCGCGCCCGGCTTGCAGACCTTGTCCAGCGTCGCGAAGAGCTGCTGCTTGACCTCCAGGTCCTCCGCGACCGCCTCCACCACCAGGTCGGCCTCGGCGAACGCGTCCCAGCTCCCGGCGGGCGTGATCCGCTCCAGGGCCCCCGCGGCCGCCTCCGCGGTCAGCCGGCCCCTGCCGACCGCCCGCGACAGCGACCGGCCGACCCGCGCCTTCGCCGCCTCCGCCTTCTCCAGGCCGCGCCCGGCGAGCACCACGTCGAAGCCCGCCTTGGCGAACACCTCCGCGATCCCGGACGCCATGGTCCCCGAACCGGCGACGCCGACCGAGGAGACCGTACGGCCACCGGCGAGCGCGGCGCCCTCCGGCGGGGTCAGCGCGTCCCGCACCACCGCGGGGCTGCCCGGAGCCTCGTAGGTGTAGAAGCCGCGCCCCGCCTTGCGGCCCGTCAGACCCGCCTCGCTGAGCTGCTTCAGGATCGGCGCCGGGGCGTGCAGCCGGTCGTGCGACTCGGCGTACATGGCCTCCAGCACCCGGCACGCGCAGTCGATGCCGATCAGGTCGAGCAGGGCCAGCGGGCCCATGGGCAGGCCGCAGCCCAGCCGCATCGCCGCGTCGATGTCCTCGCGGGAGGCGTACTTCGCCTCGTACATGGCGGCCGCCTGGTTGAGGTAGCCGAACAGCAGCCCGTCGGCGACGAACCCGGGCCGGTCGCCGACCGCGACCGGCTCCTTGCCCAGCTCGACCGCCAGGTCGGTGACCGCGGCGACCGCCTGCGGGGCGGTGAGCACCGAGGAGACCACCTCCACCAGCCGCATGGCGGGCGCCGGATTGAAGAAGTGCAGGCCCAGCACCCGCTCGGGGCGCTCGGACTCCGCGGCCAGCCGGGTCACCGACAGCGCGTTGGTGCCGGTCGCCAGGATCGTCCCCGGGCGCACGATCCGGTCCAGCTCGCGGAAGATCCGCTGCTTCAGCTCGTACGACTCCGGCACCACCTCGACGACCAGGTCGGCCTCGGCCGCGGCGGCGAGGTCGGTGGTGGTGCGCAGCCGGGAGAGGACCTGCGCGCGCTCCCGCTCCGCGAGCCGCCCGCGCGCCACGGCACGGGCGGTGGCGGACTCCAGGGCGGCGACGCACCGCGCGGCCTGGGCCTCGTCGACGTCGATGCCGACGACCTCGCGGCCGGCCCGGGTGAGCACCTCGGCGATGCCGGTGCCCATCGTGCCGAGGCCGACGACGGCGACGGTCCGCAGCGGGGATCCGGAGGACTGGGGGGACAGAGGGGTGTCGGACAGGGGAGTGGCCATCGCGGGACTCCAGGAAGAGGGTGGTGACGACGGGGAACGCCCCCGGGTGCGCGAGGGGCGCACCGGGCGGCGGAGGGAGCCGCGGGAAGGGTGAGGGCCGGGCCGCAGGCGCACACGCCCGGCGCCGGACCGGCGGGCGCGCACAACGCCCGTCCCGCGGCGGAGACCGGCCGGCCCTGTCCCTGGGCCGGGTCGCACGACGGCGGTACGGCGTACCGCCACACAGCGGTACACGTCCTGCCGGACTGGTCGCGGCCGCCTGCGGCCGACGGCACCTGGGTGCGGTCGACGTCAGGCCGGCAGCTCGCCCGCTGCCCCGAAGACATGGGCGGTGTTCCCGCAGGGCGGCCGCGTCACCAGACCGCCACGAGGGCTGCGCGGGTGGGTGACCCGCTCGTCTGAGCTTAACCGGCGGGTAACGAGCGCGCCAGCCCCCGGACTTTGTGAGGTACGTCCCGTCCCGGGCCGATCCCGCCTACGCTCGGCCCATGGACGAAGAGTTGCGATCGCTCACGGAGCGCTTACGGCGCGAGTCCGGGGCCGTCCCGGCCTTCGCGCACCTGGCGGCGACCGGCGACCCGGACGAGCTCGCCCAGGTGCTCACCGCGCCCGGACAGCCGCTGTGGGCCCGCGAACTGGCCGCCTTTCGGCTGGGCCTGGCCGGGGACCGGCGCGCCTTCGAGACGCTCGTCCTGCTGCTCAACCACCGTGATCCGCAGCGCTGCGCGTCCGCCGCCCACGCCCTGGCCCGGCTCGGGGACCCACGCACCGCCCGCGCGGCCGCCGCCCTCGCCACCAACGAACTGCGCGTCGCCTACGCGCTGCACCCGGTGCGCCTGCTGGTGGTGCTGCGCGCCCCGGAGTCGGTGCCCGCGCTGATCACCGCCCTCGAACGGCGGCTGCGCCCGCACGACCCCTACGGCCGGGTCGCCCTGGCCTGTGTGGAGGGCCTCGGCGCGCTGGGCGACGCGCGGGCCAGGACCGTGCTCACCGAGGCGCTCGCCCATCCGCCGCTGGCCCGGGCCGCGGTGCACGCGCTGAGCCGGATTCCCCGGCAGCGGTGAGGTCCGCCGTGCAGCGCAGCGCCGGCGCCCCGCCCGCCTCGAACGGCTCCCGCGCCCCGTCCGGCCGGAAGCCCGCCCGCCTCGAACGGCTCCCGCGCCCCGTCCGGCCGGAAGCCCGCCCGCCTCGAACGGCTCCCGCGCCCCGTCCGGCCGGAAGCCCGCCCGCCGCCCCCGGATCCCGGCGACCCGGCGGCAGCCGGCGGGTGCCATCTCCCGCACGTGCGGCGCCGGTCCGCGCGGCGTCATCCGGCCACCACCGCGTACGCCTCGATCTCCATCAGGTACTCCGGCCCCACCAGTGCGGCCACCTGCACCGCGGAGGCGGCGGGGAGCCGGTCGTCCGGGATGTGCTCGGCGCGGGCCGCGCGGATCGCGGGCAGGTGCGCCATGTCCGTGACGAAATAGGTGAGTTTGACGACGTCGTCGAAGGTCGCCCCGGCGGAGGCCAGGCACCGCCGGAGGTTCGCGAAGACCTGCCGGGCCTGGGCGGCGGGGTCGCCGGGGCCGACCAGGGCGCCGTCCGCGTCGAGCGGCAGCTGGCCGGAGACGGCCACGAACCGGCCGGTGCCGGTGACCACATGGGTGTAGGCCGCCGCGGGCGCGACGCCGTCGGGGGCGGGGATCCGGATGATCGACTCACTCATGGCCCCATGGGACCACGGCGTCGTCCCCGCCCGCCCCCGGTTCCGGAGCCCGGCCCCGGCCGGTGCCCCGTCGGCGCCCCGGCGGGCGGGTCAGCCGCGGAAGCCCAGCAGGCCGTGCAGCGTCGCGCCGCGCGCGGACCTGGACGCGGACTCGAGCGGCTCCGGGTCGGGCAGGGCCGGGCACACCGCGTCCGCCTCGGCGCCGCCGCCGCGCGGCACCGTGCCGTCGGTGAGGTACGCGGCCAGGTGCCGGTCCAGGCAGCTGTTCCCGCTCAGCGTGATGCCGTGGTTGCCGCCGCCCTGCTCCACCACGAGGCTGGAGCCGCGCAGCAGGGTGTGCATCCTGGTGCCGCCCCGGTAGGGGGTGGCGGCGTCGTCGGTGGCCTGGAACAGCAGTGCCGGGGGCAGCGCGGCGTTGGCCACCTGCACCGGCCGCAGCGGCCGTACCGGCCAGAACGCGCACGGCGCGTTGTACCAGGCGTTGTTCCAGGTCATGAAGGGCGCCTTCGCGTGTGTCGCCCAGTTGTCCTGACGCCAGGTCGACCAGTGGCGCGGCCAGGACGCGTCCCGGCACTGCACTGCGGCGTAGACGCTGTACCCGTTGCCTCCGTCGGCGTCGATCGCGGCGAAGGCCTCGTACGCCTCGACCAGCGGGGCGGAGTCGTGGTCGTTGACGTAGGCGGCGAACGCCTCGGCGAGGTAGGGCCAGTAGCCGTTGTAGTAGCCGCCCGGCAGGAAGGTGTCCTCCACTTCGGCGGCGCCCACCGTGCCGCCGGCCGGCTTCTTCGCCAGCTCGGCCCCCATCGCGTACCAGGCGGTCTCGATCGCGGCCGGGTCGGTGCCGAGCCCGTAGGCGGCGTCGTGCTCGGCGACCCAGGCCGTGAACGCCCGGTGGCGGTCGTTGAAGGCGTGGTCCTGCGTGAGGTTGTCGCCGTACCAGACGCCGGTCGGGTCGACCACGGAGTCCAGGACGAGCCGGCGTACCCGCTCGGGGTGCAGCTTGGCGTAGACCGCGCCGAGGTAGGTGCCGTAGGAGTAGCCGAAGTAGTTGATCCGGCGGGCGCCGAGTGCCCGCCGGATCAGGTCCATGTCCTGCGCGGCGGCGATCGTGCCGATGTGCGGCAGCAGGTCCCGGTACTTGGCGGCGCAGGCGTCGGCGAAGTCCTGGGCGCGCGCCAGGTTGGCCCGCTCGATCGCGGGGGTGGCCGGGACGGAGTCGGGGCGCACCGGGTCGAAGTGGCCGGGCAGACAGTCCAGGGCGGGCCTGCTCCTGCCGACGCCGCGCGGGTCGAAGCCGATCACGTCGTACTGGGCGGCCACCTCCTTCGGCAGCGCCTTGGCGACGAACCCGGCGAGGGTGCGCCCGCTGCCGCCGGGACCGCCCGGGTTGACCAGCAGCGGCCCCTGGTACCGCTCGGCGGTGTGCCGCACCCGGGTCAGGGCGAGGGTGATCTGCCGGCCCCGGGGGCGTGCGTGGTCCAGCGGGACCTTCAGGGACGCGCATTCGAGGGTGGGGTAGGCCGCGGTCGCGCAGTCCTTCCAGGCGGGTCGGGAGGCGGCCGAGCCCTGTCCGGCCTGCCCGGTGACCTGACCGGCGGCGACGGCGGTGTCCGGTCCGGGGTCCTGGGCGGTGGCGCGGGCGGGCAGGGTGGTGAACGACCCGGCCAGGATGGCGGCGGTGCCGCACAGTACGGCTGCGCGTCTCTTCATGGTGTCCTTCCGGGACGGAGGTCGGCCGGACCGCCGGGAGACGGCCCTCGCGGCATCGTCCCGGAACGCGCGCGCGGAGGAACCTGTTCCGCACGTACGTGACCCGATTGGATCGCTCGGTGCGCTCGGATGCACCCCACACCAGCATGAGTTGAGTAGGCCCGGGCACCGGCTCGGGGGCCGGCGGGCGCTCCCGGACGCGACGCGGCAGCCCGGCCTCCGGCCTGAAGCAGGCGATCTCCCGGAGCTGGAGGAGGCGCGGCCGAGGGCCGCGCCGTCGACTCTTCATCGCCTGCCGGCCGGACAGCTCGCTGCTCTGGTGGGTCGCCGGGCGCGGCAGGATCGCCGCGCAGGAGGGCGAGGATCCGCACACCACGGGTGTGGCCTCGTGGCTGCCGGCTCGGGCCCACCGGGACACGGGCGTCGGGCCGGTGCGTCAGGCGGGGGGTTCTGACGCGATCGGCCAGACGCCCCGTTCGGAGAGGTGCAGCACGAGGGCCGCGATGTTCCAGGCGTCGTCCTCGCCCCGGTGGTGACGGCCTTCGAGCCGCCGCCCGGCCATCTCCAGGGCCTGTGCCATACCGGGGCGCTTGCGCAGACCGTATGCCTCGGTGAAGACGGCCTTGGCGTTGGTGTGACGGCGTCCGAAGGGGTAGGGCGTCCGCGTGGCCTGACACTGCCGGGTGAACTGGCGGCGGTCGTAGTCGCCCCAACTGACCCACGGCCGGGCGCCTGCGCGGTGCTCGGCCGCCAGGAGCCGGCACGCCTCGGCGAAGGTGACCCCCTGGTCGACCTCGTGTCGAGTGAGGCCGGTGAGCTCCGTGCAGAACCCGCTGACCGTGGACCGGGCGGGCCTCACCAGGATCCGGTGCCGGGCGAGGCGCCGGCCGGCGTCCAGGTCGATGACGGTCAGCCCGATCTCGATGATCTCGCTGACCTCGCCGGGCGGCGGGGAACCGGCCCAGCAGGTCGCTTCGACGTCCACGATGTTGACGAGGCCCTCGGCCCAGGAGCTGCCCATGGCGGGAAGCCTAGGCAGGCGCGGCGGCCGGGACACCTGGTTTTCGGGGCTGCGGAACGACCCGGGACGCGCGGAACTCCCGGCGTGGCCCCGCCGGGTGGGGCCGGCTCGGCTTCCTGCGCCGTGCAGCCGCTTCTCAGCCGTGCTGCGGAACGACCCGGGACGCGCGGAACTCCCGGCGTGGCCCAGCCGGGTGCGGCCGGCTCGGCTTCCTGCGCCGTGCAGCCGCTTCTCAGCCGTGCGATGGAGCCCGAAGAAGGTCTCACCGGCGGTCTGCGATGCGTCCGCCCGGGTCGCGGCGCCGCTCGACGATCCGTTCCGGGGTGTCGCGAGGCACTCGGCAGAGTCGTACGGGCCGTGGTCGTGTGCCGGCACCGGCCCTGAGGTGTTCTCCGGCGACGTGTCAGGACATCCGGGCTGCCCCGTTCGCCCGCCCTGCCGAGCGCCGCAGGTCTCCGGTCGGGCGGGTCCCGTCCTGGCCGGCTGCCGCCGCCCTCGCGTGGGAGCCCGCCCGCTCCGAGGGCGGCCCCCCCGGTGCTCCCGGGCGCGGACGGGGCGCCGGCCGGGTCGTCGAGGGGCTCGGGGTTCTTGGCCCTGCCCTCGCCGAGCAGGGTCGCGTAGGCCGCCGCGCCGGCCCGGGGTGTGTCCCGTCCGCCGGTGGTGGGCGCGTCGTTCGGCGGGAGTCCTCTGGCCGTGCTCCGCCATGCGCTGTCGATGCGCACGGGCCTCGCCGGGGACTTCGTCCGGGAGATCCGGGGAGCCGGGTCGTCCGAGGAACTACGCGCGGGCACGGGATCGGCCTCGGCAGGGGGTGAGCGTCCACGCGAACGGCCTGCGGGACGCGCCCGGCACCCGGTCGAGGGCCGACCGGGCCCGGATCCCGGGGAGGGTGATCCCCCGGAACCCGGGCGGGCCGGACGACCGGCTGATCACCGCGTCGGCGCCGGACGGCGCGGCGCCGGCCCGGCTGTGCTCGGCCCGGCTGTGCTCGGCGCGGTCGGTGAGGTTCTCCCAGCGCATGAGTCCTCCTCGGTGGCACGGGAGCCCACAATAGAACATATGTTCCCATGATCGTGCGCTCCCGATTTGGGCGGCCGGGCGGCAGGGTGGTTGGCTTGCCCCAACCCCGAGAACCGAAGGTCCTGGAGGAAGCAATGGCGCAGGTCGAGGCCAGCACGGAGCGGGTCGTCGCGGCGGACCCGGAGACGGTGTTCGACACGCTCGCCGACTACAGCGGCACCCGCGCGAAGCTGCTCCCCGAGCACTTCAGCGAGTACGAGGTGCGCGAAGGCGGCGACGGTGAGGGCACGCTCGTCCACTGGAAGCTCCAGGCCACCAGCAAGCGGGTGCGCGACTGCCTCCTGGAGGTCACCGAGCCCACCGACGGCGAACTGGTCGAGAAGGACCGCAACTCCTCCATGGTCACGGTCTGGCGCGTCACCCCGGCCGGCGAGGGCGCCTCGCGCGTGGCCGTCACCACCACCTGGAAGGGCGCCGGCGGCATCGGCGGCTTCTTCGAGAGGACCTTCGCCCCCAAGGGCCTGGGCCGGATCTACGACGTGGTGCTCGCCCGGCTCGCCGCCGAGGTCGAGAAGTAGGTTCCCCTCCGGGCAATGCGCTCCGCGCCCGGGGGCGTGCAAGTCCCCGGCCGTGGAGGGCCGTCGGTCCTCTTCACCGGATCGGGTGGAATCCCGCCCGCCCCGCCCGCCCCGGCCGGCCCCGTGCAGGCCCGGCCGCCGGGGCACCCCGTGCCGTCAATTCCCGTATTGCCGCCCACGGCGGTGCGCCGGAGCCGTACGGTGGTGCGGGGGACAGATCTTGTGGAGGCGTGCGGAGAGAGGGCTTGGGCCATGGACCGTGGCACCGACCGGGCAGCACTCCCCAGTCGGCCGGACGGCGTCGGCGGGGAGGCCGGCCCCGCGGCCGGGCGCGTCCCGCTCGCCGTGGCCGTCGTCGACCGCGACGGGCTGGTCTCGCACTGGAGCAGCGGCGCCCGACGGCTCTTCGGCACGCCCAAACAGGACGCGATCGGCCGGCCCGTCACCGACCTGCTGCCGGTCTCCGGCGCGCTCCCCGAGCGGCAGGAGGACAGTCCCTTCGGCGCCTACCCCGTGCACGAGGGGCTCGGCCACGATCCGCTCGGTCACGACCTGGGGTCCTCGCTCGGCGGTGCCCTCGCCTATCCCGCGGCCGGACGCGCCCGCCTGGACGTGCCGGGCGGCACGCGGGCCGACGTGCTCTGGTGGGCCTACCCGCTGGTCGGCCCCGGCCCCGAACGGCTGCTCGTCCTCGCCGCCGACGCGGCCGGACCCCACCTGGGCGGACCGGCCGCCGGTCCGGGCACGGGCACGGGCACGGAGCGCGTCGCGCCGGCCTTCGCCCTGCACACCGACTTCCCCGGCGCCGCCGAACTCGCCCGCCGCCTGCCCGACATCCTGCCCAGCATGAGCGTGGAGGACAGCGCCCGCATCGTCGCCCAGGTCCTCGAACTGGGTTATCCCGTACTGGAGTTCAGCCAGAACGACCGGGTGCCCGTGACTCCCGACTGGGGCGTGCCCCGGCGCGCCGAACGCCAGGCCCGCCGCGAGCGCCTGGCCCGCGCCGCCTCCGGCCTGCCGCTGCCCGCCGACCTGACCGCGGACGAGGCCGAGGATCTCGCGGAGGACCTCGAACACGCCGCCGTGCGCGAGCGCCTGGAGTTCCTCAACGAGGTCAGCGGGCGCATCGGCACCTCCCTCGACCTGTCCCGCACCGTCATCGAGGTCAGCCGGGCGGTGGTGCCGCGCTTCACCGACGTCGCCGGCACCTACCTGCGCGAACAGGTCGTCGCGGGTGAGGGGTTCCCCGAGGGCGTCCCCGACACCACCACCCTGTGGCACCGGGTGGCCGTCGAGCACACCGACGAACCCGGCCGCTGGGACGACGTCGTGCCGGTCGGCGAGGCCATGCCGTTCCCCGCGCACACCCCGTTCTTCCAGTGCATGACCACCGGCGAACCCGTCCTGGTGCCCCGGATCAGCGAGCAGCTCGGACACGCCATCGCCTCCCAGTTCGAGAAGCGGGACATCCGGCCGCTGATCACCGGCCGGTCCATGCTGGTCGTACCGCTCAAGGCCCGCAACGTCGTCCTCGGCTTCATGGTCCTGCTGCGCCACCCCGAGCGCGCCGAGTTCAACGACATGGACCGCGTCACCGGCGCCGAACTCGCCGCCCGCGCCGGGCTCGTGCTGGACAACGCGCGCATGTACACCTACCAGGAGTCCGTCGCCGAGACGCTCCAGGACAGCATGCTGCCGCACATCCCGGCGCGCCGGGCGGGCTGCGACATCGCCACCCGCTACCTGCCGGGCACCCTCCTCGGCCGGGTCGGCGGCGACTGGTTCGACTCGGTCAAGCTGCCCGGCGCCCGGACCGCCCTGGTGGTCGGCGACGTCATGGGCCACGGGCTGAACTCGGCCGCGATGATGGGCCAGTTGCGCACCGCCGTACAGACCATGGCGGCGCTCGACCTGCCGCCCGCCCAGCTCCTGCGCAACCTGGACGACCTCGCCCAGCGGCTCGGTGACGGCTACCTGGCGACCTGCCTCTACGCCGTGTACGACCCCATCGCGGGCGAACTGTGCCTCGCCAACGCCGGACACATCCCGCCCGTGGTCGTCCGGGCCGGGGACGGCCGCAGCGAACTCCTCGACCTGCCGACCGGCGCCCCGATCGGCGTCGGCGGAGTCCCCTTCGAGACCGTCCGCGTCCGTGTCGGGCCGGGCGACCGGCTGGTGATGTGCACCGACGGGCTGGTGGAGATGCGCGGCGAGGACATCGGGGTGGGGCTGGCCACGCTGTGCGAGTCCGCCGCGCATCCGGCCGCCTCCATGGACGCCGCCTGCGACACCATCATCCGCGCCCTCAACACCCGCGGCGGCCGCAAGGACGACGTCGCCCTGCTGATGGCGCGCCTCAACGGCATCGCCCCCGACGACGTCGCGGAGTGGAGTCTCGCGCTCACCCCGGCCGAGGTGCCGCGGGCCCGCGCCGTGGTCCGCGAGCAGCTCCGCACCTGGGGGCTCGCCCGGCTCGCCGACCCGGCCGAACTGCTGGTCAGCGAGCTCGTCACCAACGCCGTACGGCACGCGGACAGCAGGCCGGTCACCCTCAGGCTGGTGCGCGGCGACACCCTGCTGTGCGAGGTGGAGGACGACGGGCACGAGCTGCCCACCCTGCTGAGCACCGGGCCCGGCGACGTGGCGGGGCGCGGACTGCGGGTGGTCTCCGCACTCGCCCGGGAGTGGGGCACCAGCCGCACCGGCACCGGCAAGACCGTGTGGTTCGAGCTCGCGCTCCCCGCCCGGCCCCACTGACACACCCTCAACTCCACGTCCCTGCACAGGGTTCGGCGCCCCGCTCGACGAGCCCCGGACATCGAACGCGCCGTGAAGAAGCCCGTCCCGCGGTTGTTTCGGCGACCGGGGAAGGGTAGACCGTACTGGCCCGTCGCACACGGCGGGATCGCGTCGCACCTTGGGGAGTTGGGGACATGAGCGTGACGAGCCGGTACCGGAGCGCCTGGGAGGGCTTCTGGCAGGAGGCCTCCGACGAACAGGGAGCCGTGTTCTGGGATGCCGAGCCGTCCCTGACCGCCGCACGGCACGTGGCCCTGTTCGAGCCGCTGCTCACCGACCCCGGTCTGCCGCTGATAGACCTGGGCTGCGGCAACGGCACCCAGACCCGCTTCTTCGCCGCCCGCTTCCCGCGGGTGATCGGCGCCGACCTGTCGCCCGCCGCCCTGCAGCACGCCCGGCTCGCCGACCCCGCCGGGCAGGCGGCCTACCGGGAGCTGGACGCCACGGACAAGTCCGAGGCCGAGACGCTGCACGCGGAGCTCGGCGACGCCAACGTCTACATGCGCGGTGTGCTCCACCAGTGCGAGCCGGACGACCGGCTGCCGCTGGCCGACGCGCTCGCCGCCCTCCTCGGCGAGCGCGGCCGCGGCTTCCTCGTGGAGCCGTCCGAGCAGGCCGGTTCCGTGCTGCGCGGCCTGGCCCAGGGCCCGGACGGGCCGCCCGCCAAGCTGGCCCCCGTCCTCAGACACGGCATCGCCCCCGGCGAGGTGGCCGACTCCGCGGTGACCGGCCTCCTCGCCGCCGCCGGGCTCGCCGTCCTGGCCGACGGTGACCTGCCGCTCGCGACGACCGAGCGCACCGCCGACGGCGCCCTGATAGAGCTGCCGTCGAAGTGGCTGGTGGTGGGCGCCGCATAGCGCCCGGCCGGACCCGGCGGGGCGCCGCACAGCGCCCGGCCGGCCCCGGAGGCGGACCTCCCGGCAGCCGGCCACCGGGCCGGCCCGGGGCGAAGCCGCCGGTCACGGCGCGATGGGACGTCCTGGCCCGTTCGCGTGTCCCGGCGTAACGTGGCGCTCCATGAAGATCCTCATCAGCGCCGACATGGAGGGCGCCACCGGCGTGACCTGGCCCGCCGACGTGCTTCCGGGGACACCGCAGTGGGAGCGGTGCCGGTCGATGTTCACCTCGGACGTCAACGCCGCGGTGCTCGGCTTCCACGACGGCGGCGCCGACGAGGTCCTCGTCAACGAGGCCCACTGGAGCATGCGCAACCTGCTGCTGGAGCAGCTGGACCAGCGGGCCGAGATGCTCACCGGCCGGCACAAGGCGCTGTCCATGGTGGAGGGCGTCCAGCACGGCGACATCGACGGCATCGCCTTCGTCGGCTACCACGCGGGCGCCGGCATGGAGGGCGTCCTCGCCCACACCTACCTCGCCAACCAGATCACGGGCGTCTGGCTGGACGGCGTACGGGCCAGCGAGGGCCTGCTCAACGCGCACGTCGTCGCGGAGTACGGCGTCCCGGTCGTCCTCGTCACCGGGGACGACCTGGCCTGCGAGGACGCCCTGGGCTACGCCCCCGAAGCGCTGAAGGTGGCCGTGAAGGACCACGTCTCGCGGTACGCGGCGGTCTGCCGCACCCCCGCCCGGACCGCCGCCGACATCCGCGCGGCCGCCAAGGAGGCGGCCGCGCTCGCCGTGCGGCGCGAGCCCGTCACGGCCGGACCCCACACCGTCGCCCTGGAGTTCGACGCCGAACACCTGGCGATGGCCGCCACGGTCGTGCCCGGAGTGGACCGCACCGGGGAGCGCAGGGTCGCCTACACCAGCGACACCATGGTCGAGGGGATCCGCACCTTCAAGGCGGTCACCACCATCGTCTCGGCCGCCGTGGAGGAGCAGTATGGCTGACGAGCAGGCACTGGACGAGGTCGTCCGCTTCACCTCCGACCTCATCCGCATCGACACCACCAACCGGGGCGGCGGCGACTGCCGGGAGCGGCCCGCCGCCGAGTACGCGGCCGAGGCCCTCACCGGAGCGGGCCTGGAGCCGGTCCTGCTGGAGCGCACCGAGGGCCGGACGAACGTCGTGGCCCGGCTGCCCGGCACCGACCCCTCCGCGGACGCGCTGCTGGTCCACGGGCACCTGGACGTGGTGCCCGCTCAGGCGGCCGACTGGAGCGTGCACCCCTTCTCCGGCGAGATCCGCGACGGCGTCGTGTGGGGCCGCGGCGCGGTCGACATGAAGAACATGGACGCGATGATCCTGGCCGTCCTGCGGTCCTGGGCGCGCACCGGTGTCCGGCCGCGCCGCGACCTGGTGATCGCGTTCACCGCGGACGAGGAGGCCAGCGCCGAGGACGGCTCCGGCTTCCTCGCCGACCGGCACCCGCACCTCTTCGAGGGCTGCACCGAGGGCATCAGCGAGTCCGGCGCCTTCACCTTCCACGACGGCTCCGGCCGCCGGATCTACCCCATCGCGGCGGGCGAGCGCGGCACCGGCTGGCTGAAGCTGACCGCCCGCGGCCGGGCCGGGCACGGCTCCAAGGTCAACCGGGAGAACGCGGTGAGCCGGCTCGCCGCGGCCGTCACCCGCATCGGCGACCACGAGTGGCCGCTCCGGCTCACCCCCACCGTGCGGGCCGCCCTCACCGAACTCGCCGCGCTCTACGGCATCTCCTCGGAGATCACCCCCGACTTCGACGACGTCGACGGCCTGCTCGCCAAGCTGGGCCCGGCGGCGAAGCTGGTCGAGGCGACCGTGCGCAACAGCGCCAACC
Source organism: Streptomyces sp. B8-7 (assembly GCF_058833805.1). Lineage (NCBI taxonomy): Bacteria > Bacillati > Actinomycetota > Actinomycetes > Kitasatosporales > Streptomycetaceae > Streptomyces > Streptomyces sp. B8-7. The sequence goes on from NZ_JBYRRL010000002.1 coordinate 572,912, forward strand.
CGACCATGCTGCAGGCGGGCTACAAGGTCAACGTGATCCCCGGCGAGGCCGTCGCCCATGTCGACGGCCGCTTCCTGGCGGGCGGCGAGGAGGAGTTCCGCGCCACCCTGGACGAACTGACCGGACCGGACGTGGACTGGGAGTTCGACCACCGTGAAGTCGCCCTCCAGGCACCCGTGGAGTCGGAGACCTTCGCCCGGATGCGGGCCGCCGTCGAGGAGTTCGCGCCCGAGGGGCACGTGGTGCCGTACTGCATGTCGGGCGGCACCGACGCCAAGCAGTTCTCCCGGCTGGGCATCACCGGGTACGGTTTCGCACCTCTGAAACTGCCGGAGTCGCTGGACTACCAGGCCCTGTTCCACGGGGTCGACGAACGGGTGCCGGTCGAGGCGCTGCACTTCGGCGTCCGCGTCCTGGACCGCTTCCTGCGGACGGCCTGAGAGAAGTGGGGGACGACGTGCGGACACTGCCCTACGGATCGTGGCCCTCGCCCATCGACGCGGCGCTCGCCGCCGCGAACGACGGGCACCCCGAATGGGTCGGGGTCGTCGGCGAGGAGACCTGGTGGACCGAGCCGCGCCCCGCCGAGGGCGGGCGGCGCACCCTGGTGCGCCGGCACCCCGACGGGCGGGAGGAGGCGGTCCTGCCCGCGCCGTGGAACGTGCGCAGCCGGGTCATCGAGTACGGCGGGCAGCCCTGGGCGGGAGCCGTCGTCGACGGCCGCCCGCTGGTGGTGTTCGCCGACTTCGCCGACCAGCGTCTGTACCGCTTCGCACCCGGCGGCACCCCGGTCCCGCTCACCCCGGTCTCCGCGACCGGCGGCGGACTGCGCTGGGCCGACCCCGTGGTGCTGCCCGAGCGGGGCGAGGTGTGGGCGGTGCTGGAGGAGTTCACCGGCGACGGGCCGGGCGACGTGCGCCGCGTCCTGGCCGCCGTCCCGCTGGACGGATCCGCCGCCGGGGACCGCCCCGCGGTACGCCGGCTCACCCCCGAACGCCACCGCTTCGTGACCGGACCGAAGCTCTCGCCCGACGGGCGGCGGGCCGCCTGGCTCGGCTGGGACCATCCGCGGATGCCCTGGGACGGCACCGAACTGCTGCTCGCCGACGTCACCCCCGACGGCACCCTCCACGCGCCCCGGACGGTGGCGGGCGGACCCGAGGAGTCCGTCTGCCAGGCCGACTTCGCCGCCGACGGGGCGCTGCTGTGGGCGAGCGACCGTACCGGCTGGTGGAACCTCTACCGCGACGGAACGCCCCTGTGCCCGCGCGAGGAGGAGTTCGGCGGACCGCTGTGGAAGGTCGGCCAACGCTGGTTCGCACCGCTGCCCGGCGGGCCGGTCGCCGTGGTGCACGGACGCGGCGCCACCGCGCTCGGCCTGCTCGACCCGGAGACCGGCGAGGTCGTCGACGCCGCCGGACCCTGGACGGAGTTCGCCCCCACCCTCGCCGTGTCCGGCGACCGGGTCGTCGCCGTCGGAGCCAGCCCGCGCACCGGGTACGAGGTCGTCGAACTCGACACCGCCACCGGGCACGCCAGGGTGACCGGCGCCGCGCACACCGACGACGTCGACCCCGTGTACTACCCCGAGCCGCAGATCCGCACCTTCACCGGCCCCGACGGCCGGGAGATCCACGCGCACGTGTACCCGCCGCACAACCCCGGCTGCGCCGCCCCCGACGCCGAGAGACCCCCGTACGTGGTGTGGGCGCACGGCGGACCCACCGGCCGCTCCCCGCTGGTGCTCGACCTGGAGATCGCCTACTTCACCTCCCGGGGCATCGGCGTCGCCGAGGTCGACTACGGCGGCTCGGCCGGCTACGGGCGGGAGTACCGCAACCGGCTGCGCGGGCAGTGGGGCGTCGTCGACGTGGAGGACTGCGCGGCCGTCGCCCTCACCCTGGCCGGCGAGGGCACCGCGGACCCCGCCCGGCTCGCCCTGCGCGGCGGCAGCGCGGGCGGCTGGACCGCGGCCGCCTCGCTCGCCGCCACCGACGTGTACGCCTGCGGCACGATCATCTACCCGGTGCTCGACCTGGCCGGCTGGGCGGCCGGCGAGACCCACGACTTCGAGTCCCACTACCTGGAGACCCTGGTCGGACCCCGCGCCGAGGTGCCCGCACGGTACGCGGAGCGCTCGCCCGTGGAGCACGCCGACCGCATCACCGCCCCGTTCCTGCTGCTGCAGGGCCTGGACGACGTGATCTGCCCGCCCGCCCAGAGCGAACGCCTGCTCGCCCGCATGGCCGGGCGGGGCGTGCCGCACGCCTACCTCGCCTTCGAGGGCGAGGGGCACGGCTTCAGGCGGGCCGACACCATGGTGCGCGCCCTGGAGGCCGAACTGTCCCTGTACGCACAGGTGTTCGGGCTCAATCCGCCCGGCGTCCCGGTGCTGGAGCTGACCACGTGAAGCAGCTGACCCGCCCTCGTCGGCTCGCGCCCGGCGCCCGGGTGGCCGTCGTCGCGCCCAGCGGCCCCGTCCCCGAGGAGCGTCTCCAGGCCGGCCTCGACGTGCTCCGCGGCTGGGACCTCGACCCGGTCGTCGCACCCCATGTCCTCGACCGGCACCCCGAGTTCGGCTACCTGGCAGGCGCCGACGCCGACCGGGCCGCCGACCTCCAGGCCGCCTGGTGCGACCCGGCCGTCGACGCCGTGCTGTGCGCCCGCGGCGGCTACGGCGCGCAGCGCATGGCCGGCCTGCTGGACTGGGACGCGATGCGGGCCGCCGGGCCCAAGGTGTTCGTCGGGTTCAGCGACATCACCGCCCTGCACGAGGCGTTCGCCGTCCGGCTCGGACTGGCCACCCTGCACGGGCCGATGGCGGCCGGCGTCGACTTCCTGAAGAACACGCGCGCCCAGGACCACCTGCGGGCCACCCTGTTCGCGCCGGAGACCGTCACCACCGTCCGCGCCGCCGACGGAGGCCGGGCCATGGTCCCGGGCCGGGCCCGCGGGGTGCTGCTCGGCGGCTGCCTGTCGCTGCTCGCCGCCGAGGCGGGCACCGGGCACGCCCGCCCCTCGGCCGCGGGCGGGCTGCTGTGCCTGGAGGACGTGGGGGAGGAGCCGTACCGCGTCGACCGCTGCCTCACCCAACTGCTGCGCGCGGGCTGGCTGGACGGCGTCAGCGGGGTGCTGCTCGGCTCCTGGGAGGGCTGCGGCCCCTACGACGCGCTGCGGCCGCTGCTCGCCGACCGGCTCGGCGGGCTCGGCGTGCCGGTCGTGGAGGAGTTCGGCTTCGGGCACGGCCCCGGGGCGCTGACCGTCCCCTTCGGAGCCGTGGCCGAACTGGACGCCGGGGCGGGCACCCTGACCCTGGACGAACCGGCCCTGCGCTGAGCCCCGCGGACGCCCGGCAGGGGCCGGCGGGTGCGTGCGGGGCGGGGCTCGCCCCGGCCTCCGGCAGGCGCTGCCACGGCGTGGCCGCTGCCGGCCCGGCACCGCCGTGGCCGGAGCCGAACCGGGGTGCGCGTGCGCCGGGGGACCTGCTGCCGTGACCGGGGGCGTTCACCGGCCCGCGGCGCCCGGCACGGCGCCGCCTCGCCGCGTTGCGGCCTCACCCGCGCACGGCCGGCACGCGGCTGATGCTCCGCCCCGCGGCGCACCGCACCGCAGGGCGCGAGCCGTGCGGCGAACCCCTCCGGTCACCGCACCGGCCGCCGCGGGACCGGCCCGTGGGCGGTGCGGCGGCGCGCTCCGTGCGCGGTGCGGCGGCGCGCAGCGCGTGGCGTGGCGGCGCGTGGTGTGGCGTGGCGGCGCGTGGCGTGGCGGCGGGCGGGGTGCGGGCGCGGGCCGTACCGGGCCCGCGGCAGGGGCCGAAGCACGCCCGGCCCGGGCCCTCCTCGTGCCCTCACCGTGCGTGACGTGTCCGGTGGGCGCACCCTGGGGGTATGAGTCCGAAGACCTCCGAGAAGGACCGGGGCAGACTGCGCGAGGCGATGACCCCGGCGCGGACGGCGGTCCTGGTGCTCGCCGTCCTGGCCCTGATCTTCATCTTCGAGAACACCCGTGAGACCGAGATCCGGCTGCTGATCCCCGAGGTCACCGTGCCGCTGTGGACGGCGCTGCTCGCCACCGGGATCGTCGGCGCCCTGTGCGGGGCCTACTTCATGAGGCGCCGGCGCTGACGGCATAGGGTGAGCCGATGCCCCACCCCGTATCGCGCCACCTCGCGGAGGGCCCCCGCGTGGGCATACGCCCGTTCACGCGTGCCGACGGCCCCGAGTTCACCGCCCGCGCCCAGGAGAGCAAGGACCTCCACCGCCCCTGGCTGTTCCCGCCCGACGACGCCCCCGCCTACGACGCCTACGCGAGCCGGCTCATCGAGGACCCGACGAAGGAGGGCTTCCTGGTGTGCGAGAGGCACGACGGGTCGATCGCCGGGTTCGTCACGATCAACAACATCGTGCACGGAGCGTTCCTCTCGGGCGCCCTCGGCTACGGGGCCTTCGCGCACGCGGCCGGTCGCGGCCTGATGCGCGAGGGCCTCGGGCTGGTCGTCGACCACGCCTTCGGACCGATGCGGCTGCACCGCCTGGAGATCAACGTGCAGCCCGGAAACGCCGCCTCCATCGCCCTGGCCCGCTCCTGCGGGTTCCGGCTGGAGGGCTTCTCCCCGGCGATGCTGTTCATCGACGGGGCCTGGCGCGACCACGAACGCTGGGCGCTCACCGCCGAGATGCGGGCTTGAGGTTGATCTTCATCGTGTCCAGGTCGGTGACCGTCGAGCGCAACGGCCCGAAGCCGTAGCCCAGCCCGCGCAGCACCGTCTTGGCCCGGTCCTCGGCGATCGCCGCCGCCATCTCCTCGCCGTCCGCCGCGTCCGACACCACCACGAACCGCATCGAGAAGTGCTTCAGCGGTCTCGGTTCGTAGGACAGCGTGCCCTCCTCGGTGAAGCGCATGCTCGCCAGACCGTGCTCAGCCGCTTCGGCCAGCAGCCGCTCCCCGGCCTCCTCGGTCAGCTCGCTCCAGGTGCCGCGCACGATCACCCGGTAGGTGTGCTGTTCCGCCATGTCGGCCTCCTCCGTCCGCGGGTCGAAGATCCGACTGTACGTCGTGCGCCGCCCGGGACGGGCAGGTATTCCTGCGGGCGGACACCGAGCGTCTCCGGGGGACACCAGACACCACGGGGCCCGACGGGCAAGAGCGGGTGCGGGCGGGCGGGCCCGGACAGGTACCGGCGTGCGCGGCGGGATCGCACGCGCGGCGGGGACCGGACCCGCGGCGGGGACCGGACCCGCGGGGCGGCGGGATGCCCACCGGCACCCCGCCGCCCCGCACCCACCGGCCCGGAAGCGGGCCTCACCACCTGTACCAGCGGCCCCTGCCCCCGCCGGCGGACGTGCCCCGCACCAGGAACCCGAGCAGCCACACCACCAGCACCGCCAGGGCGATCCACCAGAGCACCTTCACGGCGAAACCGACGCCGAACAGCAGCAGTACCAACAGCAGGACGAGCAGAATCGGAACCATGTCGTCGACCTCCTGACCGCCCGTGTTTCCCGGATTCCGCGGTTCAGACCTCGGTGCGGCAGAGGATCTCCCCGTGCAGGACGGCGAACCAGCCGTCCTCCCGGCGCCCCCACTCCTCCCACGCGGCCGCCGCCGCCCGGAGGTCCGCGGCCGTCGCGTGGCCGCCCGCGACGGCACGCTTCGCGAAGGCGGAGGCCAGTGTGCGCTCCGCCCACAGGCCGCTCCACCACGCCCGCTCCCCAGGGGTGGCGAAGGTCCAGGCCGAGGAGGTGGCGGTGACGTCGGTCAGGCCGGCCGCCCGAGCCCACGCGGTCAGCCGCCGCCCCGCGTCCGGCTCACCGCCGCCCGCGCGGGCGACCCGCTCGTACAGGTCCCGCCAGGCGTCCAGGCCGGGAACCGCCGGATACCAGGTCATGGCCGCGTAGTCCGCGTCACGGACGGCGACCAGGCCGCCCGGTCGCGTGACCCGCCGCATCTCCCGCAGCGCCCGGACGGGGTCACCGACGTGCTGGAGCACCTGGTGGGCGTGGACGACGTGGAACGTGTCGTCCGGGAAGCCGAGCGCATGGACGTCCGCGACGGTGAAGTCCGTGTTCGTCAGCCCCCGTTCGGCCGCGGTGGCCCGGGCGGTCGACACGATCCCGGGGGCCCGGTCGGCGCCGGTGACATGCCCCCGCGGAACCAGCGCGGCCAGGTCCGCGGTGATCGTCCCGGGCCCGCAGCCGATGTCCAGGATCCGCATGTCCGGCCGGAGCGAACCGGTCAGGTACGCGGCCGAGTTGGCGGCGGTGCGCCAGGTGTGGGAACGCAGCACCGACGCATGGTGCCCGTGCGTGTAGACGGCGGTCTCCCGGTCGCTCGGCATGGCCGTACCCCTCTCACCGGACGCCTCGCGGCCCCGGACTTCCCGAGTCTTCGCTTCGTCGGCCCGTCGGCCGGCCCGTCGGCCCCGCTCTACGGGCTCGGGCCCGTCCCGGCAGCATCCGGGGCGGCTGCTGCCACCGTACGCCTCCTTCGCCGCATCCTGAGACAGGTGTCCTGAGATATGGACTGACGTACTGTCAGTGAGCGGATCGCCGTCTCCGCCGCGGGTAGGCTGAAGTGGTCGTACGGCCGGCCTGCGCCGTGCCGCCCAGTGAGAGGACCCGCGGATGCGGCTGCTTCTGATACGCCACGGTCAGACCGTCGCCAACCTGGACTACCTCCTCGACACCGCGTTCCCCGGTACGCCGCTGACCGGGCTCGGCGAACGGCAGGCCGCCGCCCTGGCCGAGGCGCTCGCCGACGAGGACATCGGGGCGGTGTACGCCTCCCCGCTGACCCGCACCCGGCACACCGCGGCCCCGCTGGCCGCCGCCCGCGGCCTGGAGGTCCAGGTCCGCGACGGTCTGCGCGAGGTCTCCGCGGGCGAGCTGGAGATGCTGCCCGGTCACTTCGGGGACGGCGAGCGCTACCTGCACACCCTGGTCGCCTGGATGCACGGTGACACCCGCCTGCGGATGCCCGGCGCGGACACGGGGCAGGAGGTCCTCGCCCGCTTCGACGCCGTGGTCGCGGAAGCCGCCGGCCGGAGCGCCGGCGCCGCCGCCCTGGTCAGCCACGGAGCGGTCATCCGGCTGTGGACGGCGGTGCGTGCCGTCAACATCGACGTGGCCTACGCCGCCGCCCACGGGCTGGACAACACCGGTGTGGTCGTCCTGGAGGGCACGCCCGCCGACGGCTGGAAGGCGCTGACCTGGGCGGGCGCCCCGATGCCGGCCGCCGGGAGCGGTCCTGCCGGGGAGCCGCTGGAGGACCCCCGATAAGGGTTTGCCCGCGCCCGCGGGCCGACCGCACAATGCCTGACCATGGGACATCTGGAAGCCGCGCACCTCGAGTACCACCTCCCCGACGGGAGGACCCTGCTGGGCGACGTGTCCTTCCGGGTGGGGGAGGGCGCCGTCGTCGCCCTCGTCGGACCCAACGGCGCCGGCAAGACCACCCTGCTCCGGCTGCTCTCCGGAGAGCTCCGGCCGCACGGCGGCGGCGTCGCGGTCAGCGGCGGGCTCGGCGTGATGCGGCAGTTCGTCGGCTCGGTCCGCGACGAGACGACCGTCCGCGACCTGCTCGTCTCCGTCGCCCCGCCACGCATCCGCGACGCGGCCGCCGCGGTCGACGCCGCCGAGCACGCCCTGATGACCGTCGACGACGAGGCCGCCCAGCTCGGCTACGCGCAGGCCCTCGCCGACTGGGCGGAGGCACGCGGCTACGAGGCGGAGACCCTGTGGGACGTGTGCACCACGGCCGCGCTCGGCGTCCCCTACGACAAGGCGCAGTGGCGGCTGGTGCGCACCCTGTCCGGCGGCGAACAGAAGCGGCTGGTGCTGGAGGCGCTGCTGCGCGGCACGGACGAGGTGCTGCTGCTCGACGAGCCCGACAACTACCTCGACGTGCCCGGCAAGCGGTGGCTGGAGGACCGCCTGAAGGAGACCCGCAAGACCGTTCTGTTCGTCTCCCACGACCGCGAACTGCTCTCCCGCGCCGCCCAGAAGATCGTCTCCCTGGAGCCCGGCCCGGCCGGTGCCGACGCCTGGGTGCACGGCGACGGCTTCGCCACCTACCACGAGGCCCGGCGCCGGCGCTTCGCCCGCTTCGAGGAGCTCCGCAGGCGCTGGGACGAGCAGCACGCCCGGCTCAAGAAGCTCGTACTGACGCTCCGTCAGGCTGCCGAGAACAGCCCCGACATGGCCTCCCGTTACCGCGCCGCGCAGACCCGGCTGCGCAAGTTCGAGGAGGCCGGACCGCCGCCCGAGCCGCCCCGCGAGCAGGACATCCGGATGCGGCTGAAGGGCGGCCGCACCGGTGTCCGCGCCGTCACCTGCGAGGGACTCGGGCTCACCGGCCTGATGCAGCCGTTCTCCCTGGAGGTCTTCTACGGCGAGCGCGTCGCCGTCCTCGGCTCCAACGGCTCCGGCAAGTCGCACTTCCTGCGGCTGCTCGCGGGCGAGGACGTGGCCCACACGGGGGAGTGGCGGCTCGGCGCACGGGTCGTGCCCGGCCACTTCGCGCAGACCCACGCCCACCCCGAGCTCGAGGGCCGCACCCTGCTGGACATCCTGTGGAAGGAGCACGCCCAGGACCGCGGCGCGGCGATGTCCCGGCTGCGCCGCTACGAGCTGACCGGCCAGGCCGAGCAGAGCTTCGACCGGCTCTCCGGCGGCCAGCAGGCCCGCTTCCAGATCCTCCTCCTGGAGCTCCGGGGCGTCACCGCGCTGCTCCTGGACGAGCCCACCGACAACCTCGACCTGGAGTCCGCCGAGGCCCTCCAGGAAGGCCTGGAGGCGTTCGAGGGCACCGTCCTCGCCGTCACCCACGACCGCTGGTTCGCCCGCTCCTTCGACCGCTACCTCGTCTTCGGCAGCGACGGACGGGTCCGGGAGACCCCCGAGCCGGTGTGGGACGAGCGCCGGGTGGAGCGGGCCCGGTAGCCCCGCCCCGCCGGGCGCTCCCGTACGCGGAGCCCGCCGCCCGGTTTGTCCGTACAGTGGAGGCAGAGGAGCGAGGCCGGCGGTCCGCTCCCGGACACCGCGCGGACGCTGCGCTCCGGGCCGGTGCCCGAACGGCATGGACGAACACGACGAGCGGGGCACCACCATGACCGGAGTCGACCCGGGCCGTCTGGACGACCAGCAGCTCATGAGAGAGCTGGAGACGATCCACCGCACGCGCCACGACACCCTGCTGTACGGCTCGAACGACGCCCTGCGCGTGCACAACGAGCGCATGGCGCAACTGGAGGGCGAGTACCTGCGCCGCAATCCGCGCCGGTCCGTCTCCGCCGGCCGGACCCGGGACGGCGCCCGCGACCGGGCACACGTCGACGGCGACCCCCGTACCCCGGTCGGCAAGTGGGGCTCGGGAGCGGGCTCCGCCCGGCGCTGACCTTCCGCACGCCCGGCCCGGCAGAGCCGGCCCCCCGGTCCACCCGGTGCACCCTGTTTACGCGGTCCGGCACCGCGGCGCGGACGGGGCGGCCCCGCGGACCGGTGATCACCCTGCCGGAGGAGCCTGAGCCGCCGCCGCCGCCACCACCGCCACCACCGCCGCCACCGCCGCCGCACGCCGGTGCCGGGGCGGGCGCCGGTGACACCCCGCACCGCCGCCACGCCCCGGGAGGCGGCGGCACGGCACGGTGCGGCGCGGTGCGGCGCGGCCGCGGGGAGCACGGGGCGGTGTCACCCGGTCGGGCGCGCGCGTCCCCCTGATGGTGCCCGGCCGCGCGCGGCGCGCGGCCGGGCGGGCTGTCATGGCTGGGGGCGCTGTCACCCGCGCCGCCAGCCACCCCAGCCCGCCCGGCCGAGGAGCCCGCCGTATGCGCCGCACCGCCCGTGCCCTGTCCGCCGCCCTCGTCGGTGCCGCGACCGGTGCCGTCCTGGCTGTCGCCGCGCCGCCGGCGGCGGCCGGTCCGGCGGCCGGTCCGGCAGCCGGTCCGGTAGCCGCTCCGGCCGCGGAGGTGAACCCCGCCACCGCGCAGCCCGGCGGCACCGTCACCGTCTCCGTCTCCTGCGACCACACCGACGGCGACCCGCCGCCGGACATGGAAGCCACCTCCGACGCCTTCGAGGAGGTCACGGTCGCGCTCCATCTGGTGCCCGACGACGCCGACGCGGTGTCCGGCCCGGCCTACCGCGGCACCGCCCGCATCGCGTCCGCCGCCGACCTGGAGAGCGATCCCGCGGGCCTCGGCCCGGACACCGCCTGGACCGTCGAGGGCACCTGCCCGCCGCCGGACGGCCGGGGCAAGCCCTGGAGCGCCACCTTCACCGTCACCCGCGAGCCCGGCCCGCACCCCTGCCCCACCCCCCACGGTCCGGCCTGTCCGCCCGCACCGCACACGCCGCCCGCACCGCCCGCACCGCCCGTCGAGCACGGCGTACGGGCCGGGGCGGGCGGCGCGTTCACCGGCTCGGTGCCCGCACTCGTGGCCGGCGGGCTGTTCGTCGCGGGGGCCGTCGCCGGTGCCGTGTACCGGCTGCGCCGCCGGAGCCCGGCCCGGGACACCTGACCCCGGCGGGCCCGGCCCGGCAGGCCTCTCCCGGCCCGGCACGGGGACGCCTGACCCGGTGCCGCGCTGGGTACGCAGAGCCCCGGGAGGCCGACGGCGCCCCGTGCGGCACACGGACCGCGCCCGCGGGCCCCGGGCACGGCGACAGGGACAGACGCACGGCGGGCAGCACACGGAGGTGGGCATGCGGTGGACGGACGCTCAGGGACACGGCTCCGTCCGGTACGGGCCGCCGCCGCCCGACGACGGCCTGCCGGTGCTGCCCGAGCTGCGCGGCGCGCTCACCGCCGCGGCCGGCCGCCCCGGTGCCGAACCGGTCGGCGGCGGGCCGCGCCTGCTCCGGGCCGCCGCCGGCTACTGGGACCGGCGAGGACTGCGGACCGACCCCGGCCACGCCGCCGCCGGCCCCGGCGCGCCCAGTCTGCTGCTCGCGCTGACCGCCGCGCTCGGCGGCGACGTCCTCGTGCCCCGGCCCTGCGCCGCCTGGTGGGCACCGTACGCCCGGCTGCTGGGCAGACCCGCGTACCACGTCTCCACCCCCGCCGAGTGCGGCGGTGTGCCGGACCCGTACGCCCTGCTGGAGACCGTGCGCCGGGTCCGCGAGGAGGGCGGCGAACCCCGGCTGCTCGTGGTCTCCGTGGCCGACGACCCCACCGCCACCGTCGCCCCGCCCGAGCTGATCCACGAGACGGCCGAGGCCGCGGCCGCCGAGGGACTGCACCTGGTCAGCGACGAGACCTGGCGCGACACCGTGCACGCCCCGCCCGCCACCGTGCTGCTCAGCCCCGCCGAGATGCTCCCCGACCGGGTCACCGTCGTCACCGACCTGGCCGGAGCGCTGCTGCCGCCCGCCTGGCCCGCCGCCGTCGCCCGCTTCCCCGCCGGGGCGGCCGGGGTCCGGCTCCGCGCCCGCGTCCTCGACATCCTCACCGCCCTCGGCGCCGGTGTGGCGGGCCCGGTCGCCGCCGCGGCCGCGCACGCCCTCGACGAGCCCCGGCCGGTCACCGACCGGGTGGCCGCAGCCGTCCGCCTGCACGCCCGCCTGGCCGCCGGCCTGCACGCCGCCGTCGTCGGTGCCGGGGCCCTCGCCCGCCCCCCGCAGGCGGGCCGCCACCTCTACGCCGACCTCGGCCCGCTGCGTGCCGCGCTGTCCGCGCACGGGGTGGGCGACGCGCAGGAACTGGAGGACTTCCTCACGGCCCGCCTCGGCATGCCCGCACCCGGCGGACAGCGCTTCGGCGACGACCTGGCCGCACCGCGGGTCCGGCTCGCCACCGGCTCCCTGCTCGGCGGCACGGACGAGGAGCGCGCGCACTGCCTCACCTCGCCCCGGCCGTGGGAACTTCCGCATGTGCGACGTGCTCTGACCACCGTGCGGACGGTCTTCGACGATCTCCGCGAGGACGCCAGTCGATGGGAGCCCTCTCGATGACGCAGCAGCCCGAGCCGTCCGGTCCGAGGGCGGGTGCCGCCGCCGCGGGGCCGGGCATCCGGGAGACCCCCGCCGGGCCGCCCCCGCGGCCCGGCCCGGCGGCCTCCTTCGGCCCGACCACCCCGTCCGGTCCGGCGGGCCCGCCCCCGGCCGAGCCGCCCCCGGCCGAGCCGCGCCCGCCGGGCGAGCGCCGGGTGTGGCCGCGCACCTTCCACCACCGGCTCACCGCCCCGCTGCCGGGCCTGAAGGCGCTGGCCCGCTTCGCCCGCGAGGGCTCCGTACGCCCCGGCGCCGCGGGCCTCGCCGACGTCCCCCGGCTGCCGTACGAACCCGGTCCGCTGCCCCGTGCCGACGCCCGCACGGTCGCCGTGTCCTGGGCCGGACACGCCAGTTGGGTGCTGCACATCGGCGGGCTGACCGTGCTCACCGACCCGGTCTGGTCGCGCCGCATCCTGGGCACCCCGGCCCGGGTCACCCCCGTGGGTTTCGACTGGAGCGCGCTGCCGCGGGTGGACGCCGTCGTCATCAGCCACAACCACTACGACCACCTCGACGCGCCGACCCTGCGCCGACTGCCCCGCGGCACCCCGGTGTTCGTGCCCGCGGGCCTCGCCCGCTGGTTCCACCGCCGCCGCTTCACCCGCGTCACCGAGCTGGACTGGTGGGAGGCGGCCGAACTCGACGGCGTCCGCTTCGACTTCGTCCCGGCCCACCACTGGTCCAAGCGCACCCTGACCGACACCTGCCGCAGCCTGTGGGGCGGCTGGGTCCTCACCGCCCCCGACGGCAGGCGGGTCTACTTCGCCGGGGACACCGGCTACGGGCACTGGTTCTCCCGCATCGGCGGACGCTACCCGGGCATCGACCTCGCCCTGCTCCCCATCGGCGCCTACCACCCCCGCTGGTGGCTGAGCGACGTCCACTGCGACCCGGAGGAGGCCGTGCGGGCGGCCCGGGACCTGGACGCCCGCAGAATGGCCCCCATGCACTGGGGCACGTTCATCCTCTCCGCGGAGCCGGTGCTGGAGCCGCTCACCCGGGTGCGGCGGGCCTGGCGCGCGGCGGGCCTGGACCGCGACGACCTGTGGGACCTGCCCGTCGGCGGCTCGCGCGTGCTGCCCGAGCGCTGAGGGCGGAGCCGGCGCCCTCGGGGCAGGTGCCCTCAGGGCAGGCGCCCCGGCACCGGGCGGGGGCCCGGCCCGGCGGCAGGGGCGCCCGAGCCGGACGCGCCGCCGGACGGGCTCACTCCGCCGGACGCCACCGCCGCCGCACCACCGGGGCCGCGCTGATCACCAGGGTGAGCGAGATCGCCGCGACCACCCCCTGCCACGGCTCGGGGAACAGCGACCCGCCGAGAATGCCGATCAGCTGGTAGGTCAGCGCCCACGCCAGGCACGCGGGCAGGTTCCCGCGGACGAACCTGCGGATCGGCCACTCCGCCAGCAGACACGCCAGCATCACCGGCAGCCGGCCGGCGGGCAGCAGCCGGGACAGCACCAGCACGGACACCCCGTGGTCGGCCAGCTTCGACCGCGCCCGCTCCAGCCGGTCCTCCGGCGCGCGCGACCGGATCGCCTCCAGCCAGCGCGAGCCGCCCCGCGACCCGACCCCGCGCCGCCCCAGCCAGTACAGCGTCAGATCGCCCAGGAACGCGGCCACCGACGCCGTGACGAACACCAGCACCAGCGAGAACGGGGCCGTCTGATGGAACGCCACCACCGCCGCCGAGGACACCAGCGCCCCCGTCGGCACCACCGGCACCAGCGCCCCGGCCAGCACCAGCAGGAACAGGGTCGGATAGCCGATGGCCTGCTGCGTCGACTCCGCGGGCACCGCGGTGGAGGCCTCCGCGAGCCACCTCACCGCGCCCCCTGGACCCGCACGTGCTCCCCGTGCGCCAGCCGGTGCACCCGCACACCCGGCGCGCGCTCCGCGGCCAGCCGTACGAACTCCTCGCCCGGCGCGTGGAACTCGTGCGGGCGGACCGCGTCCAGCCCGATCGGCCAGTACGTGCCGTAGTGCACCGGCACCGCGCTGCCCGCACCCAGCCGGGCCAGCGCCCGCGCGGCCAGCCCCGCGTCCAGATGCCCCTCCCCGAGGTACGGTCCCCAGCCGCCGACCGGCAGCAGTGCCACGTCGACCGGCCCGACGTCCTCGGCCATCGTGTCGAACAGCCCGGTGTCCCCGGCGAAGTAGGTCCGTGCCTCGCCCGCCACCACGTAGCCGAGCGCGGGCGAGCGGTGCGGCCCGACCGGCAGCCTGCGCCCGTCGTGCGCCGCGGGCACCGCGCGCACCAGCAGCCCGCCCGCGCGCACCGTGTCACCGGGAGCCACTTCCTCGATCCGCAGGTGGCCGAGCCGGCGCAGCGAGGGCACGGCCCGGGGCGCGCCCCGGGGCACGAGCAGCAGGGTTCCCGGCGCGAGCCGTGCCAGCGACGGCACGTGCAGATGGTCGGCGTGCAGATGCGACACCAGCGCCACGTCCGCCCGCCAGGCCTCCGGCGGCGGCAGCGCGCCGCGCCGTCGCCGCAGGTGCGCCAGCCTGCGGGCGAACAGCGGGTCGGTCAGGACCCGGGTGCCCGAGTCCGCGACCGTGCAGCTGGCGTGCCCCCACCAGGTGATCTCCACCGGCACCCGTCCGCCCCTTTCGCACGACTCCCCCGAAGCCTACGTGCAGGAGTAGGGTCGGCGGCGAAACCCGGAGGTGAGGGGGACGCCATGGGAACGCCGCAGGGTGTCTTCGGACGGCCGGACGCCGAGGTCGTCCAGGTCACGGCCATCGCGAGCCTGACCCCGCTGGAGGAACTGGAGGCCGATCCGTTCCTCGTGGACTCCCGGGGCCAGCACGCCATGTGCGCGCGCTGGGCCGCCGAGCGCGGCTACGTCGTCGCCCGCGAGCTGCTGGTGCGCCGGCTGCGGCCCGACCACCTCGCCCTGTGGGACGGCGTCCGGCCCGGACGCGACCTGTTCGTGGCGCCCAGCCGGCGCGTGCTGGAGCGGGCCCTCGCCTCGCTGGAGGAGTTCGCCGCCGAGTGCGCCCGGCGCGGGGTGCGGGTGGAGACGGTGGGCAGCGCCGAGCCGTCGTACGACGCCGGTATGAAGGCCCTCGTGCACCGCAGGCTGTCCATGCCGACCGCGGGCTACGACGGCCGCTGACGGCGTGCCGGGCCCTGCCCCGCGGCCGGTACGGTCCGGCCCCGGGCCGGTCACGGCAAGCGGTGTGACACGCTGGACAGCGGGCCCGCGGCGGCGGCGGGCCGGGACGTGAGGTGTGCGCGTGCGGGGACGGCGTTGGCGGCGGGCCGTGAGCCAGATCGGCCGGAGCACCGCGGTGTGGGCCGTGTCCACGCTCACGATGCTCGTGCTGGCCGGCCTGCTGCCCGACTTCCAGCTCCAGTCCGCCGACGGCGACAGCGCCACCCGGATCGCCGTCACCGCCGCCCTCGGCGCGGGCGCCTTCGGCCTGCTGTCCGCGCTCGTCTGGCCCCTGCTGGTACGGCTGCTGCTGCTCGTGCCGGCCCTGGTGCTCGGCCTGCTGGTGTTCTTCCTGAACGGCGGTCTGCTGCTGCTCGCGCTGCGGCTGAACCCGGCCGAGGCGGGCGCCGCCGCCTGGGAGACCGCGGTCGTGGTGGCCGCCGTGATGTCCGCGGTCGCCTCCGCGACCGGCGCCGCCCTCGCGGTGCGCGACGACGACGCCTACCGCCGCCGCCTCTACCGCCTGGCCCACCGCCGCCACCGGACCCGCCCGGCCGGCCCCGCCGCCCCCGGCACCCTCTTCCTGCAACTGGACGGCGTGGGCCACGACGTCCTCGCGGACGCCGTCGCCCAGGGGCTGATGCCCACCGTCGCCGGCTGGCTGCACGGCGGGCCGGACGGCCCCGCCACCCACCGGCTCACTCCCTGGCGCACCGACTGGTCCAGCCAGACCGGCGCCAGCCAGCTCGGCATCCTGCACGGAAGCACCTTCGACGTGCCCGCCTTCCGCTGGTACGAGAAGGACCGTGGCGTCGTCATGGTGTGCAACCGGCCCAGCAGCGCCGCCGAACTCCAGCGCCGCGCCGTCCAGCGCACCGGGCGGCCCGGACTGCTCGGCGCGGACGGCGCCAGCCGCGGCAACCTGTTCAGCGGAGGCGCCGACGAGCAGGCCCTGGTGCTGTCGATAGCCGCGCGCCGGCGCAGCCGTGAGACCCGCTCCCGCGCCGGGTACTTCGCCTACTTCTCCGATCCGGCCAACGCGGTGCGCACCGCCCTGTCGTTCGCCGCCGAGGCGGGCCGGGAGATCGGCCAGTCCGTCCGGGCCCGGCTGCGCAGGCAGCGGCCCCGGGTCGGCCGCGGCGGGCTGTACCCCTTCGTCCGGGCCTTCGCCACCGTCGTCGAGCGGGACGTGGTCGTCGCCGCCGTGACCGGCGACCTGCTGGCCGGCCGCACCGCCGTCTATGCCGACCTCGTCGCCTACGACGAGGTGGCGCACCACTCCGGGCCGCGCAGCCGCGACGCCCTGCAGGTCCTCGCCCGGCTCGACCGGTCGCTCGCCCTGATCGAGAAGGTCGCCGAGCACGCCCCCCGCCCGTACCGGCTGGTGCTGCTCTCGGACCACGGCCAGAGCCCCGGCGAGACCTTCCGCGCGCGCTACGGACTCGGCCTCGCCGACCTCGTGCGGGCCGGCTGCGGACTGCCGGTGCCGCGCCGGGCACGCCGTACGCACAGCGGTACCGAGGCCCGGGCGGCGGTCCGCGCTGCGCTGCGCCGCCCCGTGGAGGAGGGCGCCGGCGAGTACCGCCCGCCGCGCCGCGCCGAGCCGGTCGTGCTCGCCTCCGGCAACCTCGGCCTGGTCTCCTTCCCCGACGTGCCGCACCGGATGACGCGGGAGGAGATCGAGGCCCGCCACCCGGCGCTGCTGGCGACCCTCGCCAACCACCCCGGCATCGGCTTCCTCCTCGTGCGCAGCGAGCGGCACGGCGGCGTGGTGCTCGGCGCGCACGGCGCCGAGGTCCCCCTCGCGGAACTCGCCGACGGACGCGGCCCGCTGGCCCCGTTCGGGCCCGGCGCCGCCGAGGCCGTCCGGCGCACCCACGGCTTCCCGCACACCGCCGACATCATGGTCAACTCCTTCCACGACCCGGCCGACGGCGAGGTCCTCGCCTTCGAGGAGCAGATCGGTTCCCACGGCGGCCTCGGCGGCCCGCAGGGCCGGCCCTTCCTGCTGCACCCGGTCCAGCTGTCCGCGCCGCCCGGCCCACTCGCGGGCGCCGAGCACGTCCACCGGCTGCTGCGCCGGTGGCTGCGCGAGGCCGGCGGCACCGCGGCGGTCCCCGGGGACCCGCCCGCCCGCACCGAGGGCGGAGCGGCGCCGCTGTCCGTGCCGGGCGACGGGCTGGTGCCGGACCAGAGCGGCTGACGCGCGATGTTCCGGGTGCTCCGGGTGCGGTGCGCCGGAATGTGGTCCGATAGGGCGTGGCCCCCGGGCGGATCCGGGACCGCCCAGAGAGCCTCCGAAAGGAAGAACCGTGGCAACCACGCGCTCCGCACACACGGTGTGGGAAGGCAACCTGCTCCAGGGCAGCGGTGTCGTCACCTTCGACTCCTCCGGCATCGGCACGCAGCCGGTGTCCTGGCCGTCGCGTGCCGAGCAGGCGGACGGCAGGACCAGCCCCGAGGAACTGATCGCCGCCGCCCACTCCAGCTGCTTCTCGATGGCGCTGTCGCACGCCCTGGCCGGGGCCGGCACCCCGCCCACCAGGCTCGTCACCTCGGCCGACGTCACCTTCCAGCCGGGCGAGGGGATCACGGGCATCCACCTGACGGTCGAGGGCACGGTCGAGGGCATGGACGGCGACGCCTTCGCCGAGGCCGCCGAGGGCGCCAAGGCCAACTGTCCGGTCAGCCAGGCGCTGAAGGCCGTCCCGGTCACCCTGACGGCGAAGCTGGTCTGAGCTGCCCTCTCCGCGTGTCGCACCCGCCGCGGGGCCCGTCGTCCACGGGCCCCGCGGCGCTTCGCGGCACGGGCGCGTCCCGCACCCCGGCGGGGGCGCGCCCCGGGCGCGGCGCCCTCGGCGGCCGCGCTGCCGGAACCCGGCGTGGCGGCCGGCGCGGCGGTCGCGGCCCCCGGCGCCGGCACGGCGTCTGCCGGGCGGTCCTGCGGTGCTCTCCGGGCCGTGGCACGGCGGTTCCGCGGCAGTCGCACGGCGGTCGCAGGCCGGTCGCACGGCGGTCTCCGCGGCGGCCGGGCGGCAGGCGCCCGCGGCGCGGGCGGGGCCCCATTGACAAGCTCCCACTCAAGTTTTGTGCTGGAGGTGCAGGCGGTCGGGCAGGCCCTGGCGGAAGGGGACGGCGATGGCACGTGCGGTCGGGATCGATCTGGGCACCACCAACTCGGTGGTGGCCGTGCTGGAGGGCGGTGAGCCCACCGTCGTCCCCAACGCGGAGGGCGCCCGCACCACACCCTCCGTGGTGGCCTTCGCCAAGAACGGCGAGGTGCTCGTCGGGGAGGTCGCCAAACGGCAGGCGGTGACCAACGTCGACCGCACGGCGCGCTCGGTCAAACGCCACATGGGCGACACCGGGTGGCGCTTCCCGGAGCAGGACTCCGTGGACGGCACCCGCTACCGGGCCCAGGAGCTGTCCGCCCGGGTGCTCCAGAAGCTCAAGAGGGACGCGGAGGCGTATCTCGGCGAGGACGTCTCCGACGCGGTCGTCACCGTGCCCGCCTACTTCGACGACGCGCAGCGGCAGGCCACCAAGGAGGCCGGCGAGATCGCCGGGCTGAAGGTGCTGCGGATCGTCAACGAGCCGACGTCCGCCGCCCTCGCCTACGGCCTGGACCGCGGCCAGGAGCAGACCGTCCTCGTGTTCGACCTCGGCGGCGGCACCTTCGACGTGTCGCTGCTGGAGATCGGCGACGGCGTCATCGAGGTCAAGGCCACCAACGGCGACACGCACCTCGGCGGCGACGACTGGGACCAGCGGATCGTGGAGCACCTGGCGGCCGGCTTCCGCAGCCACCACGGCATCGACCTCACCCGGGACAGGATGGCCGTGCAGCGGCTGCGCGAGGCCGCCGAGCGCGCCAAGATCGAGCTGTCCAGCTCCTTGGAGACCCACCTTCACCTGCCCTACGTCACCGCGTCCGCGGAGGGCCCCCTGCACCTGGAGGAGACGCTCACCCGGGCCCGGTTCCAGGAGCTGACCGCCGACCTCCTCGACCGCTGCCGCAAGCCCTTCCACCAGGCCGTGAAGGACGCGAGGGTCGAGCTGTCCGCGATCGACCACGTCATCCTGGTGGGCGGCTCCACCCGGATGCCCGCCGTCGCCGACCTGGTCCGCGACCTCACCGGCAAGGACCCGCACAAGGGCGTCAACCCCGACGAGGTGGTGGCGGTGGGCGCCGCCCTGCAGGCCGGGGTGATCCGCGGCGACGTCAAGGACGTCCTGCTGCTCGACGTCACCCCGCTGTCCCTCGGCATCGAGACCAAGGGCGGGGTCATGACCCGGCTCATCGAACGCAACACCACGATCCCCACCCGCCGTTCGGAGATCTTCACCACCGCGGAGGACAACCAGCCCTCGGTCGGCATCCAGGTCTACCAGGGCGAGCGCGAGATGGCCGCGTACAACAAGAAGCTCGGCACCTTCGACCTGACCGGCCTGCCGCCCGCGCCGCGCGGGGTGCCGCAGATCGAGGTCGCGTTCGACATCGACGCCGACGGGATCATGCACGTCTTCGCCAAGGACCTCGCCACCGGCCGCGAGCAGAAGATGACCGTCACGGGCGGCTCGGCGCTGCCCAAGGACGACATCGACCGCATGGTGCGGGAGGCCGAGCAGTACGCCGAGGAGGACCGCGACCGCCGCGAGGCCGCGGAGACCCGCAACCAGGCCGAGCAACTCGTCTACCAGACCGAGCGGTTCCTTCGCGACACCACCGACGGCATCCCCGCCGCCACCCGCGAGGAGGTCGAGTCCGCCGTCACCGCGCTGAAGGCGCTGCTCGACCGGAACGCCGGCACCGGCGAACTGCGCACCGGCGTCGAGCGGCTCGCCTCGGTCAGCCAGAAGATGGGCCAGGCGATGTACGCGCGCACCCGGCAGCAGGCCGACGGCGAACCGTCCGCCCCGCCGCCCCCGCAGGACGACGACGGCGTGGTCGATGCCGAGATCGTCGACGACGAGCGGGACCCGGGCGGGGCCGGCGGCGCGGACGGCGCCGGAGAGCACCGGGACACCCGGAGCGGGCGGGACGCCCGGGACGGCGCCGCGTAGCGCGCGCGGCGGCCCGCGACGGCGGCCGCGAGCCGCGGCAGCTCGCGGCCGCCGCTACGGGACGGTGGGGGCCGGTGACGGCGGCGCCGTCACCGGCCCGCGCCCGGCCGGGGACTCACGGGCGCGCTCCGGCCGGGGCGGGCGGCAGGGTGGCGCACACCGCGTCCAGGACGCACGCGTAGGGGGTGCCGAGCCCGGACAGCCGGGCACGCAGCCGCTCCAGGCCGGCCCGGTGCTCCACCAGCAGGGCCACGTCGCCGGTGCGGGCCGCGAACTCCAGCACCGCGGGCAGGAAGTCGGGCAGCTCCCCGTCCTCGACCTCCAGCCCGTGCGCCCGGTAGGCGTCCTCGAACCGCTCCGGGACCCGGTCGGACGGGCTCTGGGAGCTCGGGGCGCCCCCGTCGCTCCACCGGCTCAGGTAGAGGCCGTCGCGGTGCCCGCCCTCGAAGACCCGCAGGTAGTCGGCGGCCAGCACCCGGTCGGGCGTGACGGCGGCGTGGTCGGTGAACTCCCGTAGCTGCGGGGCTGCTTCCCGCAGCAGCGGCAGCCGCGTCCGGAACCCGTCGTCCGGGAACGTCAGGCAGAGGGCGGCCGCCTGGTACAGCACGGCGTCCGAGGGCATCGGGTCCTCCTGGTCCGGGGGCGCCGCCGGCCGGCCGCGACCGGCCCGACGGGCGCGGTCCGCGGTCCGCACACGTACGCTCCCTTGCTCGCCCGGTGGTTCGACTCGAACCTAGGGGCGGGCGGGGGAGCGCACCCGTCCACGGCCTCCGTTCGGGTCACCCGGCGGGCACCGCCCGGACCGGTGCGCCCGGACCGGTGCGCCCGGACCGGTGCGCCCGGACCGGTGCGGCCGGACCGGCGCCCGGCGCGCTCCGTCAGGGCTTGCGCGCCACGCCCGCGTACACCGGCACGATCCCCTCGGCCTGCGCCGCGACGTCCTCCTCCTGAGGGCGCCAGCCGTGCACCGGGATCAGGCCGGGGCCGAGCAGCTCCAGCCCGTCGAAGAAGCGGGCGAACTCCGTCAGCGTGCGCGGGAAGAAGGGCGTGCCGCCGCGCCGGAAGTTCTCCGCCGCCTCGGCGATCGCCTCCGGATTCAGGTCGGGCGTGACCTGGGACAGGATGAGGTGGCTGCCGGGCGCGAGCGCGTCGACGTACCGTCCGAGCAGGCCGTACACGTCGTCGTCCAGGTCGTCCAGGTAGTGGGTGAGCGCGACCAGGGACAGTGCGACCGGCTCGGCGAAGTCGAGGGACTGCCGGGCCCGGTCCAGCAGCGCGTCGGCGTCGCGGACGTCGGCGTGCACGTAGTCGGTGCTGCCCTCGGCGGTGCCGCCCAGCAGCGCTTCCGCGTGGCGCAGCACGATCGGGTCGTTGTCGGCGTACACGACCCGGGCGGCCGGGTCGACCCGCTGCGCCACCTGGTGCAGGTTCGGCTCGGTGGGAATGCCGGTGCCGATGTCCAGGAACTGGCGGACACCGGCCTCGGCGACCGTGCGCACCGCCCGGTGCATGAAGCGGCGGTTGGCGCGGGCGCCGCGCACCACGGTGCCGTCGACGGCGAGGATGCGGCGGGCCAGTTCCTCGTCCACCGGGTAGTTGTCCTTCCCGCCCAGCCACCAGTCGTAGACCCGGGCCGGGTGCGGTCGGCTGGTGTCGATACGGGGGGCCGGGGCGTCGGATCCGGTCATGCGCGGTGTGCTCCTCGAAGACGTGTCGCTGGATGGTGCCGTAGGTGGGCCCGCCGCAGGCGGCGGGGGGCGGCCGGGGCCTGCCGGCCGGGGGCGCCGTACCGCGGCCCCGGTGCCGCGGCAGGCGGCGTGCGCCCCGTCGCGACGCCCGGCACGCACGCCCGCCGCACCGCCCGCACGTCCGGGTACGTCCGGTACGAGGGCTTCCGGCCGGCCCGCCGGGAGCACGCACCCGACGCCGCTCCGCGACGGGCGGACGTCGCCTGCCGCGGCACTAGGAGCGCTCCCGGTACGCGCGGAGGATCTTCTTGGTGCGCCGGGCCGACGCCGCGTGCGCGGTGACGTGGTCCAGCACCTCCAGGTGCGCGGAGACCTCCTGGCGCGAGTCGAGGTAGAGCGCGCCGGTCAGGTACTCGGTGAACACCATGTCGGGAAGCTCGGGTTCGGCGAAGCGGAACAGCGAGAACGGCGCGTACGTCCCGGGGTGCGGGCCGCTCGCGAACTCGGCGATCTGGAGCGTGACCCGCTCGTTCTCGGCGGCCTCCAGCAGGCGGTCGAGCTGGTCGCGCATCACCTCGGGCCGGCTGGAGACGGGCCGCAGCAGCACGGTCTCGTCCATGATCACCCACAGGTGGGGCGGCTGGTCGCGGTCGAGCAGACGCTGCCGCTCCATGCGCAGTGCCACATGCCGGTCGACGGTCTCCGGCCCGTTCTGCCCGATCGTCCCGGCGCCCAGCACGGCGCGTGCGTACTCCTCGGTCTGGAGCAGGCCGGGCACGAAGTGCGGCTCGTAGGAGCGGATCAGGCGCGCCGCGCCCTCCAGACTCACGTACAGACTGAACCAGTCGGGCAGTACGTCGTGGTAACGCTGCCACCAGCCGGGCTGGTTGGCCTCCTCGGCCAGAGCGACGAACGCGGCCGCCTCCGCCGCGGGCACACCGTAGGTCTCCAGCAGCACCTGGACGTACGGGATCTTGAGGGTGACCTCGGCGACCTCCATGCGGCGCACCGTCGCCGGAGCCACCCGCAGCACCCGGGCCGCCTCCTCGCGCCGGAGCCCCGCCGCCTCCCGCAGCTCCTGCAGCCGCTTGCCGAGCACCACTTGGCCCACGGTGGGTGCGGGCCGCCGCTCGCTCACGCCACGCCTCCCCTGATGAGCCCGGAATCCGAGGGCAGTCTGCCATGCCCCGGGGGCCCGATCACCGGATGGCGGTGAGGTGCACGCCACGTTGCCGGGCGGGCCCGGGGCCGCCCGCCCGGTGCGGCGAGGGCGGAGCCCACCCGCTCACGACGGGCCCCGCCGGCCTCCTCCGGCCGCGGCACCGGGTGGCGGAGCCCGCGGCGCGGGAGGCGGCCGCCGGGTTGCCGGGGTGACGCGGACCCGGCGGCGGGCGCGGACACCGCCGCGGGCGCGGGCGGAGGCGAACGGGGCGCGTCCTGTGGACGACCGTGGCCGGGCCGGGCACGCTGGACGGGTACGCGTCCGACGGAGGTGACACCTCCGCCAGGAAGGAGCCCCGCCGTGGCCGTCGAACCCCTGTCGCAGAAGGAGATCGAGGACCGGCTGGCCGAGCTGCCCGGCTGGGCCGTCGAGGACGGCCGCCTCACCCGCACCTACCGCCTCGGCTCCCACTTCGCCGCCGCCGCGCTCGTCGTGCACCTCGCCCAGGTCCAGGAGGAGCTCGACCACCACTCCGACCTCACCCTCGGGTACAACACGGTCCGCCTGTCGGTGAACACCCACAGCGCCGGCGGGGGGCTCACCGAGCTGGACTTCCGCCTGGCGGGCCGGGCCGACGGCCTTGCGCCGGGGCACGGGGCGAGCTGAACCGGCCGAGTGGACTTCGAGGCACGGGGGGTGGGCCATGCTCGACTACGACAAGGAGGCCGGCGCCTACGACGCGCTGCGCGGCGGTGAACCCCGGGCCGCCGCCGCTGCCGAGGCGGTGCTGAGCCTGCTCCCGCCCGGCCTCGGCGCGCTGCTGGACGTCGGCTGCGGCACCGGCATCGTGACCCGCCGCCTGGCCTCCGCCCGGCCCGCCGCCCGGCTGGCCGGTGTGGACCTGGCGATGGGCATGGCCCGGACCGCGGCGGCGCGGTTGCCCGGCACGGTCGTGGTCGGCGACAGCCGCCGGCTGCCGTTCCCGGACGCCTCCTTCGACGCGGTGGTGAGTGTCTGGCTGCTGCACCTGCTCGACGACGCGGACGTGGGGCGGGCCGTCGCCGAGTGCTCCCGGGTGCTGCGGCCCGGCGGCGTGTGGGTGACCACGGTCGACAAGGCGGCCGCGCACAACGTGGGCAGCGACATCGACGCGGTGCTCGCGGCCCGCCCGCGCAGCCCCGCCCGCGACGCCGCCGGGACGGTCGCCGCCCGTGCCGCCGAGCACGGGTTCGCCCCGGCGGGCGAGGCCCGCTTCACCGGCCGGGGCCAGGGGCGCAGCCCCCGCCGCACGATCACCGACCTGCGCCGCGGCTGGTTCGTCACGCTGCCGCCCGGCGACCCCCTCACCGAGGACTTCGCCGCCCGCGTCGCCGGACTGCCGGACCAGGACGTACCCCGCCCGGACCCGGTGTTCAGCCTGCGGGCGTTCCGCCGGACGTAGGCGGGCCGGACGTAGGCGGGCCGGACCTACGCGGGCCGGACCTGCGCGGGCGACCCGCCGACCGGCCCGGACCCACGCGGGCGACCAGCCGACCGGCGACGCGTGGGCCGACCGGCATCGCGTGGAACGCGCGGGTCACCCGGTCCGGGACGGCCGTCATCGTCCGCGACGAGAGCGGCGACGGCACCCTGGCGACGGGCGGTTCGGTCAGCTTCCGGTTCCAGGCCGCCCACAGCGGCAGCACCGCCGTACCGGCCGCGTTCCCCCTCGACGGCGTCGCCTGCAATGCCGACTCCGGACCGGCCGACCCCGGGCCGGACCTGCGCGGGCGACCCGCCGACCGGCCCGGACCCACGCGGGCGACCAGCCGACCGGCGACGCGTGGGCCGACCGGCATCGCGTGGAACGCGCGGGTCACCCGGTCCGGGACGGCCGTCATCGTCCGCGACGAGAGCGGCGACGGCACCCTGGCGACGGGCGGTTCGGTCAGCTTCCGGTTCCAGGCCGCCCACAGCGGCAGCACCGCCGTACCGGCCGCGTTCCCCCTCGACGGCGTCGCCTGCAATGCCGGCTCCGGACCGGCCGACCCCGGGCCGACGGACCCAGGACCGGCCGATCCGGATCGACCGACTCCGGATCGACCGGCCGCGGGTCGGCCGAACCGGATCGACCGGCCGCGGACCGGCCGACCCGGATCGACCGACCCGGATCGGCCGGGTTCTGCCGTTCCGGGTTTTGCCGTTGCGGCAACGTCGCTGGCTCCTCGCCGGTGCGTCGGCGCACCCTGGCGGCATCCCGAGGAGAGGCTGACGACATGGCGCACGCAGAGCACCGGCACGGCGGACAGGGCCCGGAACACCACCCGGGACACGGCCCGGACGAGGGCCCGGACCACGGCCCCGGCCAGGGCTCCGACCAGGGGACGGCCCCGGAACCGGAGCACCGTCAGCACGGCGGGCACAGCCTCGGGCACGGGAGCCACGCCGGACCCGGGCACGGTCCGGGGAACCACCACCACGACACCACGGACATCGACTGGGCCGAGATGGGCCCGTTGCTGGAATCGCAGGCCGAACTGTTCACCCCGCTGTACGAGCACGCCCTGGCCTGGCTGGGCAAGCGGCAGACGGCCCCCGGCCTGGTCGTCGACGCGGGCAGCGGACCCGGAGTGGTGGCCGGGCTGCTCGCCGACACCTTCCCCGGCGCCCGCGTGGTCGCCGTCGACGCGAACGAGCCGCTGCTGGAGCGGGCCCGGGACCGGGCCGTACGGCTCGGCCACGCCGACCGCTTCGGCACCCTGGCCGGCGAACTGCCCGGCGTCCTCGGCGAGCTCGACTACCCCGCCGACCTGCTGTGGGCCAGCCGCAGTCTGCACCACCTCGGCGACCAGCGGGCCGCGCTCGCCGCGTTCGCCGGGCACCTGGCGCCGGGCGGCACCATCGCCCTGATGGAGGGCGGGCTGCCGGCCCGCTTCCTGCCCCGCGACATCGGCATCGGCAGGCCCGGCCTGCAGGACCGGCTGGACGCCGTCGAGTCGGAGTGGTTCACCCGGATGCGGGACTCGCTGCCCGGAGCGGTCGACGAGACCGAGGACTGGCCCGCACTGCTCGCCTCGGCAGGTCTGCGGCCCACCGGCAGCCGCACCTTCCTCCTGGACCTGCCGGCTCCCGCCACCGACCGCGCCCGCGGCTACGTCGCCGACACGCTGTCCCGGATCCGTGCGGCGATGGCGGAGGAACTCGACGCCGGGGACCGCGCGACCCTGGACCGGCTGACCGACCCGGACGACCGGGCCGGCGTCCATCACCGCCCCGACGTGTTCGTACTGGCCGCACACACCATCCACACCGCGACCCGGGCTCTTTGAGCCCTCCCCCGGCCGAAGCGGGGGACTCCTGGCTCAGCGAGCCCCCGCGCCCGGCGAACGCGAGGGCCCGGCCGCTCCCCGCCGGCCGGGCCGGCCGGCGGGGCAGGGCCCGGACGCGCGGCCCCGCCCCGGCCGGCGCGGTCCGTGCGCCCGGTTCCCGCGGCGCACGGTGCGCGGTCCACCCGCTCCCGCGGGCGGTCCGGGTCGTGCATGTCCGGGTCGTGGATGTCCAGGTCGTGGCAGTCCGGGGTCCGGCGGTCCGGGTCAGGCCATCGCGAACGTCGCCGGGTCCGGGCCCAGCCGCCGGTCCTCGTTGAGCGCGCTGATCGCGGCCAGGTCCTCGGTGTCCAGGCTGAAGTCGAACACCTCGATGTTCTCCCTGATCCGGGCCGGGGTGACGGACTTGGGGATGACCACGGTGCCCTGCTGCAGGTGCCAGCGCAGGACGACCTGTGCCGGGGTGCGGCCGTGCTTCTGCGCGATGGCGACCAGGGCCGGCACCTGGAGCAGGCCCTTGCCCTGGCCCAGCGGCGACCACGCCTCGGTGGCGATGCCCTGCTCCGCGTGGAAGGCGCGGGCGGCGTGCTGCTGGAGATGAGGGTGCAGCTCGATCTGGTTGACCGCCGGAATCACCGAGGTCTCGTCGATGAGCCGCCGCAGGTGCTCGGGCAGGAAGTTGGACACGCCGATGGCGCGGGCCCGGCCGTCGGCCAGGAGCTCCTCGAACGCCCGGTAGGTGGCGACGTACGTGTCCCGGGACGGCATCGGCCAGTGGATCAGGTACAGGTCCACGTAGTCGAGGCCGAGCCGGGCCAGGGACTCGTCGAAGGCGCGCAGGGCGGAGTCGTGCCCCTGGTCGCTGTTCCAGAGCTTGGTGGTGACGAAGACGTCCTCGCGGGGCAGCCCGGAGGCGGCGATGGCCCTGCCGGTGCCCCTCTCGTTGCCGTAGATCGCCGCTGTGTCGATGCTGCGGTACCCGGCCTCCAGCGCCGTGCCGACCGCCTGCTCGGCCTCGTCGTCCGGCACCTGCCACACGCCGTAGCCCAGCTGGGGCATCTCGACGCCGTTGTTGAGGATGATCGGGGGGACCTTGCTGCTCACGAGCTCTCGATCCTTCGGTAGCTTGCGGGGGGTACGCCCATCGTCAACGATCACGGACCGGCACGCATTCCTGATCCGCGGACCCGTCGTGGTCCGGGACGCGATCCGCGCCGCGGCCGCCGCGGCCTCAGGTCCGGTAGAGCGCGTCGACCGTCGCCGCGTACGCCTTCTCGATCGCCCTGCGCTTGAGCTTCAGCGAGGGGGTGAGCAGCCCCTCCTCCTCGGTGAAGGGCCGGGCGAGGACACGGAAGGTGCGGATGGACTCGGCCTGTGAGACGAGGGTGTTGGCGGCGACGACCGCGCGCCGCACCTCCGCCTCCAGGTCCGGTTCGCTCACGAGTGCGGCGTCGTCGAGCGGCGGCTTGTCGCACAGCGCCAGCCAGTGTTCGACGGCCTCCCGGTCGAGGGTGACGAGGGCGGCGACGAACGGGCGGTCGTTGCCGACGACGAGGCACTGGTGGACCAGCGGATGCTCGCGCACGCGCTCCTCCAGCACGCCCGGGGAGATGCTCTTGCCGCTGGAGGTCACCAGGATCTCCTTCTTGCGGCCGGTGATGGTGAGGTAGCCGTCCTCGTCGAGCTGTCCCAGGTCGCCGGTGGCCAGCCAGCCGTCCCGCAGGGTCTCCTCGTCCGCCCCGGGGTTGTTGAGGTAGCCCCGGAACACGGTGGGGCCGCGCAGCCAGACCTCGCCGTCCTCCGCGATGTGCACGCTCACCCCGGGCACCGGCTGTCCGACCGTGCCGTAGCGGGTCCGCTCGGGAGGGTTGGCCGTGGCGGCGGCGGTGCACTCGGTCAGGCCGTAGCCCTCGTAGATCTGTACGCCCGCGCCCGCGAAGAACAGGCCCAGCCGCCGGTCCATCGCCGAGCCGCCCGACATGGCGGTGCGGATCCGGCCGCCCAGTGCCGCCCGCAGCTTCGCGTAGACGGCCCTGTCGAAGAACTGGTGCTGCACGCGCAGCGCCGCCGACGGCCCCGGCCCGGTGCCCCACGCCTTCTCCTCCGTGGCCTCGGCGTACCGCACCGCGACCTCGACGGCCTTGTCGAAGGGGCCCGCCCTGCCGTCCCGCTCGGCCGCGCGGCGGGCCGCCGCGTACAGCTTCTCGAAGACGTACGGCACGGCGAGCACGAACGTCGGCCGGTACCCGGCCAGGGCCGGCAGCAGGGCCTGGGCGTCCAGCCGCGGCTGGTGCCCGAGGCGGACCCGGCCGCGGACCGCGGCCACCTGCACCATCCGTCCGAAGACGTGCGCGAGCGGCAGGAACAGCAGGGTGGCCGCCTCCTCGCCCCGGCGGGAGTGGAACACTGGCTTCCAGCGCTCCAGGACGGTGTCCGCCTCGTACATGAAGTTGCCGTGGGTGAGGACGCAGCCCTTGGGCCGGCCCGTCGTACCCGAGGTGTAGATGACGGTGGCCACCGACTCGGGCGTGACCGCGCGCCGGTGCCGGTGCACCACCTCGTCGTCCAGGTGCGCTCCGGCGTCGTACAGCTCGCCCACGCAGTCGGCGTCCAGCTGCCAGAGCCGCTCCAGGCGGGGCAGGCGGCCGATGACCGAGGCGATCGTCATGGCGTGGTCCTCGTGCTCGACCACCGCGGCCGTCACGCCGGCGTCGTGCAGCATCCAGTAGCACTGCTCGGCCGAGGACGTCGGGTACAGCGGCACCACCTGGGCGCCGATCGTCCACAGCGCGAAGTCGAACAGCGTCCACTCGTACCGCGTGCGGGACATCAGGGCCACCCGGTCGCCGAACCGTACGCCCTGTGCCAGCAGGCCCTTGGCCAGGGCGAGCACCTCGTCGCGGAACCCGGCCGCGGTCACGTCCCGCCACCGCCCGGCCGCGTCCCTCCGGCCGAACGCGATGCGCCCCGGGTCCTCCCGGGCGTACTCGAACACGGCGTCGGCCAGGCCGCCCACCGGCGGTGCCGACGCCGGCGCAGGGGTGGTGAACTCGCGCAATCCCGCTCCCGCCTCGATCCGGCGCCCGCAGCGCCGTGAAAGCTACCTCACGCCGCCGGGCGCGCGGGAGGGTGCGGGAGCCGCGGACCTGCCCGGGTCGTACCTGGTCAGCGGAGAGAGAACCACATATAAGGGACGGGTCGGACAGCTTCCTGACGATCCAGTAAGGATCGCGTCGGCGCCCCCGCCGAATCCGTGCGGAAATCTCCACGCGATCCCTACGATCCGAGGCAGCCCCTCCGTCGCACTCCACCGCTCTCCGCCGCCCTGGCACCCGGCTCGCGGCAGCCCTGGCACCCGGCTCTCCGCCGCCCTGGCACCCGGCTCGCGACCGTCCCGGCACCCGGCTCGCGACCGTCCGCACGGGCCTTCTCGCGGGGTGCGCGGGGTGTCCCGGGCAGGCACGCGCGGGACGCCCCGGACGCCTGGGCGTACCACGGCGGCCGACGCCGTGCCGCCACCGGATTCGCCGCGCCGTCGGCGGACTCACGCCGGACCGGCCGCGGGCACGCCGGACCGGTCCGGGGCTCACGCCGGGCTCAGCCGGGGACGCTCCGGGATCGCCGGGGCCCGGCCGGGCTCACGTCGCCCCCGCCCGCCCCGTCGGCCGCACTCCGCCCGCCAGGACCGCCGCCGCGAGGGCGTCCGCCGGACCCTGCGCGGCGGCGCGGCGCCGGTCGTGGACCAGGACGAAGTCGACCCCGCCCAGTTCCGGCAGGCCGGCGCGGTCCGGCACCCGGACCAGACCGGGCGGGACCAGGCCGCGGGAGTGGGCCATCACCCCGAGCCCGGCGCGGGCCGCGGCGACGAGCCCGTTGAGGCTGCCGCTGGTGCAGGCGACCCGCCAGGCCCGGCCCTGCCGCTGGAGGGCCTCCATCGCCCTCGCCCGGGTGATGCCGGGCGGCGGATAGACGATCAGCGGCACCGGCCGGTCCGGGTCCAGGCGCAGCCGCTCGGCGCCGATCCACACCAGCCGGTCGTGCCACACCAGTTGTCCCTGCGGGTCTCCGGCCCGCCGCTTGGCGAGCACCAGATCCAGCCGGCCGGCGGCGAGCTGCTCGTGCAGGGTGCCCGACAACTCCACGGTCAGCTCCAGGTCGACCTCGGGGTGGTCGTGCCGGAACCGCTCCAGGATCTCCGGCAGCCGGGTCAGCACGAAGTCCTCCGACGCGCCGAACCGCAGCCGCCCGCGCAACCGGGTGCCGGCGAAGAACGCCGCCGCCTGCTCCTGCACCTGAAGGATGCGCCGCGCGAACCCGAGCATCGCCTCGCCGTCCTCGGTCAGCTCCACCGAGTGCGTGTCCCGGGTGAACAGCGTCCGTCCGGCGGCGTCCTCCAGCCGCCGGACGTGCTGGCTCACGGTGGACTGGCGCAGCCCCAGCCGTCGCCCGGCCTGCGTGAAACTCAGCGTCTGCGCCACCGCGAGAAAGGTGCGCAGATGGACGGGGTCGTACATGGACCGAGGCTATCGCGATATCGCGATTCATGATGACAGTGAGTCCGGCGTACCGGATTCCCGATGATCCGACGCCGGGGCAGGATGGACCCGGGACGGACCCGCACCCGCCGAGCCGCGCGGGCCCGGTCCAGCCCCCGGCCCCCGGACCGGGGCCCCCGGCCCCCGGTTCCCACCGCAAGGAGAGCACCGCACACGTGAACCGCCCGATACGGCCGACCCGGCTGCCGATCGACCCGTACGTCCTGCTGCTGCTCGGCACGGTGGGGTTCGCGGCGCTGCTCCCGGCGCGCGGAGCCGGCGCCGACGTCGCGGCCGGCGCGGCCGACGTGGCCATCGCGCTGCTGTTCTTCCTCTACGGGGTGCGCCTGTCCACCCGGGAGGCGCTGGACGGCCTGCGCCACTGGAGGCTCCACACCACCGTGCTGGCCTGCACCTTCGTGGTCTTCCCGCTGCTCGGGCTGGCCGCCCGCGGCCTCGTCCCGGCGCTGCTCACCCCGCCCCTCCACCAGGGCCTGCTCTTCCTCACCCTGGTGCCGTCGACGATCCAGTCGTCGATCGCGTTCACCTCCATCGCCCGGGGCAACGTGCCCGCCGCGATCTGCGCCGGGTCCTTCTCCTCGCTCGTGGGCATCGTCGCCACCCCGCTGCTCGCGGCGCTGCTGCTGGGCGGGGACGTCGGCGGGTTCTCGACGGACGCGCTGCTGCACATCGTCGTCCAGCTGCTCGTGCCGTTCCTCGCGGGGCAGGTGCTGCGTCGCTGGATAGGGGGGTTCGTCGGCCGGCACAGGAGGGTGCTGGGACTCGTCGACCGCGGCTCGATCCTGCTGGTCGTCTACACCGCGTTCAGTGAGGGCATGGTGCAGGGCATCTGGCACCGGGTCAGCCCGCTCCGGCTGGGCGGCCTGCTGCTGGTCGAGGCCGTGCTGCTCGCGGTGATGCTGGCGCTGACCTGGTACGGCTCCCGGGCGCTGGGCTTCGGCCGCGGCGACCGGATCGCGATCCAGTTCGCGGGCTCGAAGAAGTCGCTGGCCGCCGGACTGCCCATGGCGAGCGTCCTGTTCGGCGCGCACGCCGCGCTGGCCGTGCTGCCGCTGATGCTGTTCCACCAGATGCAGCTCATGGTGTGCGCGGTGATCGCGCGCCGCCGCGCCCAGGACCCGCCGGAGTCGCCCGACCCGCTCGACCCGGCCCGGGCGGCCGCCGGGACCGGTCCGGCCGGCGGCGCGGGCTCGGGCGACGCCCGGCCCGTGCCTGGCTGCTGAGCGTGCCTGGCTGCTGAGCGTGCCTGGCTGCTGAGCGTGCCTGGCTGCTGAGCGCGCCTGGCTGCTGAGCGCGCCCGGCCGCCCGAGAGCACCTGCCCGGGCGCTTCGCCGTGGCCGGGGACGGCCAGGGCCCGGGCAGCACCCGGGGCCGTGGCCGTCCCCGGCCGGCGCGCCTACCCGGGGGCGGTCCGCCCGGGCGGCACGGACTCCGGCCGCAGCGCGATGCGCTGCTCACCCGCGTACACGTTCATCGAGCCGCCCCGCAGGAACCCCACCAGCGTCAGACCCGTCTCCGCGGCCAGGTCCACGGCGAGCGACGACGGCGCGGAGACGGCCGCGAGCAGCGGGATCCCGGCCATCACGGCCTTCTGCGCCAGCTCGAAGGAGGCCCGCCCGGACACCAGCAGCACCGCCCGCGACAGTGGCAGCCGGCCGTCCCGCAGCGCCCGGCCGACCAGCTTGTCCACGGCGTTGTGCCGGCCCACGTCCTCCCGTACGTCGATCAGCTCGCCGTCCTCGCCGAACAGTGCCGCCGCGTGCAGACCGCCCGTGCGGTCGAACACGCGCTGCGCCGCCCGCAGCCGGTCGGGCAGGGCCGAGAGCAGCGCGGGCTCGACGCGCAGCGGGGGAGTGTCGGCCACGGGCCAGCGGGTCGTGGTGCGCACCGCGTCCAGGCTGGCCTTTCCGCACAGGCCGCAGGACGACGTGGTGTAGACGTTGCGCTCCAGCGTGATGTCCGGGACGGTCACTTCGGGGGCGGTCCGCACGTCGACCACGTTGTAGGTGTTGGAGCCGTCGTCGGTGGCGCCCGCGCAGTAGACGATGTTCCGCAGGTCCTGCTGCGCGGCGAGGACACCCTCGCTCACCAGGAAACCGGCGGCCAGGGCGAAGTCGTCGCCGGGGGTGCGCATGGTGACGGCCAGCGGCCTGCCGTTCAGCCGGATCTCCAGGGGCTCCTCGGCGACCAGGGTGTCGGGGCGGGCGCTGACGGCGCCGTCCCGGATCCGGATCACCTTGCGTCGTTCCGTGACTCGTCCCATACGCCCACTACGCCCATCGGTCCCGGTTCCGTCGGTTCACGGACTCATTGTCCTGCACGGCGTACGGCTGCCCGCCGCCCGGCGTCCGCGGCCGTCGAGGCCGCACCCGGACCCGCCCCGGATCCCAGCCCCCGGCCCCCCGATCCCGGATCCCGGATCCCGGATCCCAGCCCCCGGCCCCCCGATCCCGGATCCCGGATCCCGGATCCCAGCCCCCAGCCCCCGATCCCGGATCCCGGGGAACATCCATGCGGCGCCGGCGAACCGTTGTCCGGGGCGAGGGGGCGCGAGGGCGGTACGCGCGGGTGTGCGGGGGCCCGACTGACCGAAGCCGACAACCGGGACGCCTGTTTCCTGTGCCTTCACCTGCCGGGCTACCCATCAGTCACGAACAACACTGGTGAATCCCGCAGTCGAGGCCAAGGGGGTCCCTCACACATGCACGGCTCGCGCATCGTCGCCGTCGGCCACTACCAGCCCGCCGGGGTGCTGACCAACGACGACCTGTCCCGGACGGTCGACACCAGCGACGAGTGGATCCGCACCCGCGTCGGTATCCGCACCCGCCACATCGCCGGGCCCGACGAACCCGTGGACGAACTGGCCGCCCATGCCGCCGCCAAGGCGCTCGCGGCGGCGGGGCTCACGCCCGCCGACATCGACCTCGTGCTCGTCGCCACCTCCACGGCCGTCGACCGCTCCCCGAACACGGCCGCCCGCGTCGCCGCCCGGCTCGGCATCCCGCAGCCCGCCGCCATGGACGTCAACGTGGTCTGCGCCGGATTCACCCACGCCCTGGCCACCGCCGACCACACCGTCCGCGCGGGGGCCGCCCGGCGCGCGCTGGTGATCGGCGCCGACAAGATGTCCGCCGTGACCGACTGGACCGACCGCACCACCTGCGTCCTGGTCGGCGACGGTGCCGGCGCCGCCGTGGTCGAGGCGAGCCCGGAGGGAGCCGAGCCGGGCATCGGGCCCGTGCTGTGGGGCTCGGTGCCCGAGATGGGGCACGCCGTGAGGATCGAGGGGGAGCCCGCCCGGTTCGCGCAGGAGGGGCAGAGCGTGTACCGCTGGGCCACCCGTCAGCTGCCGCCGCTCGCCCGGCAGGCCTGCGAGCGGGCGGGCCTGGCCCCCGAGGACCTCGCCGCGGTCGTGCTGCACCAGGCGAACCTGCGGATCATCGAGCCGCTCGCGGAGAAGATCGGCGCGGTCGGGGCGGTCGTCGCGCGCGATGTCGTCGAGTCCGGGAACACCTCCGCGGCGAGCATCCCGCTGGCCTTCTCCAAGCTCGTCGAGAGGGGCGAGATCGGCACCGGCGACTCCGTCCTGCTCTTCGGTTTCGGCGGCAACCTGTCCTACGCGGGCCAGGTCGTACGCTGCCCGTGAGCGGGGCCACGCCCACCGGGCGCGGGCCGGACCGGGGCCGCGCCGCGAGGCCACCGTGCCGTGCGGCCGTGGCCGGGGGCCACCGACGGAGGGCGGCCCGCGCACGCTCGGCGGCGGCCGGGGCTCCCTCCGCGGCCCGCGGGACGGCCCTCAGCCGATGCCCTGCCGGTCGGGCTGCAGGGCGAAGGCCCGGTCCGCCGCCGCGGACACCTCACGACCCACCGCCTCCACCAGCAGCTCGCGGTGGCGCTCCAGGGGCGGGCGGCGCTCCTCGGGGGTGACCAGCAGCAGGTCGTCGAGCGCGGCGACGAGCCTCCGGGTGACCTGCGGACTGCCGATGGCGGCGCCCCGGATCTCGGCGAATCCGAGATCCACCAGTTCGGACCAGCCGGGCACCGGCTGCACCAGGCGCACGGTGCGCTGCCGGTCCCGATGGAGCGAGGCGCGCAACGGCCGACGGGACAGCGCCGCCAGGAACTGCACGATCCGGTCGAGGGCCTGCACCGCCGTCGTCGGGTCGTTCACGCCCGGGGACAGCGCGCGCAGCCCGATGTCGGCCAGTTGCCGCAGCCCGAGGGCGAGGTCCTGGTGGAAGGTCCGCTCCACGCCGACGGACACGGTGTAGCTCAGCGACCGCACCGACGGCGCGGGCCCGCCGTGCACGGCGAGCAGCGGCGTGCCGGGGACCACGAAGTCGCCGATCCGCGGCACCAGCCGCAGTACCACCCCCCGCTGCCGTGCCGCCTTGACCAGCCGGGAGATGTTGACGTCGCGCAGCACACCGGCCCGCCCCCGGTGCGCCACCCACGCCGTCACGGGCCCGAGTTCCTCCTCGGCGCCGGAGGCCCCGGCGGAGGGCATCAGCGCGACCATGCGCATGGCCTCCCCGGTGATCCGGTCGATGACATGGCTGACCCGCATGAGCCGCAGGGTCGAGTTCACGTACAGCACGAACAGCACCAGGCTCAGCCCCAGCATGACGATCATGAGCAGCGACTGGACCAGGGGAACCGTGATCACACGGCGCGGGTCGGTCTCGCCGGTGGACGACGTCAGGATGAGCAGGGACAGCAGGAACGTCGACAGGAAGACGGCGAAGGTGGCCTTCGTGATGCGGCTGCGCACGTAGAACCGCACCACGCGAGGCGTGAACTGCCCGCTCGCCATCTGCACGGCCACCAGCGAGATGCTGAACACCACACCGATGAACGTCATCATCGCCGAGCTGATGGTGCTCGCCACCGTCCGGGCGTCCTCGGCGATGCCGATCAGGTCGCGGATGGCGTCGTACTCCTCCGCATCCCGCAGGGTCTCGACGATCCTGCTGTCGAGCTCCGACGCCCCCGTCCACACCACGAAGACCAGCACCATGGCAGCCGCGGGCGCGAACCAGAACGTGTCCCGCAGATGTTCCCGCAACGGCGACAGCGCCCTCGGCCGTCGACCCTCCGGCAAACCGCCGGTAGTCATCCAGTCACCCATGGTGAGACTCTAGGTCCCTCTCCCTCCCGTCCGGCGGACCCGCTCCGCAGCCCCGGATACGCAGGTGAGAGGCGCTCCCAAAGCTTGGTATGGTTGTCCATGTCGCCGCGGGGAGCACCCCGCCGGGCGGCATCACCTGGTCCGGGTGGCGGAATGGCAGACGCGCTAGCTTGAGGTGCTAGTGCCCTTTATCGGGCGTGGGGGTTCAAGTCCCCCCTCGGACACCGGCAGGGACCCCAGTTGATCTGGGGTCTTTCTGTTTCTCCGGCTGTGGCGTGACCAACCACGTGACCAACAGCCGAGCGAACTTCCTGGTCAGACCAGGGATGACAGGCCGAGACGGCTGGCACTCGAAGCAGCCAGCTTCTTCGCTCCCTCAGCGCGACGCCTGCCGTACCGCGCCATGGTGTAGCCCGGCGAGTGGTGCCGGGCGTTGGCCGAGACCTCTACCGGGTTCTCGTGGTTGTCGAGATCGTTCGTGATCTTCGACGCCCGCCGTGCCCTCACTCAAAGCGGAACTCACCGTAAAGACCCCGGCCGACCGCAACACCGGTAAGCGGTGGGTGCAGGGTGAGCCCGTGCCCGTGGTGGCCGAAGCCGTGCCGGGCGCAGCGATACGACTGGGCTATGCCAGGTGCAGCACGGTTGGGCAGGAACTCCAGTCCCAGTTGGATCTACTCGCCCGTGCCGACTGCACCCGCGTCTTCTCGGAGAAGACCAGTACCCGCGTGAAGGAGCGGCCGGAACTGGAGAAGGCCCTCACTCTCGCGCGGGAGTTCAAGGCAGCCGCACCGAATCAGCCCGTCATCCTCACCGTGGTGGAGATGAAGCGCCTTGCCCGCAACGCGGCGGAACTCATGACGTTGTCCTCCACCCTGCAAGCGGACGGCATCCAACTGGAACTGCTCTCCGGTCCCTTGCAGGGTGTGTACGACCCGAACGGGGCGGGTGCCATCGTGTTCGCCGTCCTGGCGGTGGCCGCCGAGGTGGAGCGGGAAGGTATCCGGGAGAAGACGTTGGAGGGGCTGGACACTGCGGCCCGTAAGGGCAACCACGGTGGACGCCCCTCCGTCGTGGATGACGACAAGCTAGCCATAGCCCGTGCCAGGCACGCCAAGGGAGAGAGCGTCACAGCCATCGCCAAGGCTCTGGGGATCTCCCGGGCCACCTTGTACCGGCACATCGGTGAGAGCGCCTGAGACAGGCGCACAGGGGCACGGTCAGGCGCTCACCTCGGAGTGCACCGGGACGGGCGGGCGCACCCCGGTGAGCGCCTCCGCACGGGCCACGAGGTGGGGCGCAAGGCCGGGGTACCAGCCACGGGCTACGGCTTGCAGCATCTCGGCCAGGGCCGCGAGTTCCCCGATTCGGCCGGCGGGGGTGTCGAGGATCGGCGCAAACTCCTTGCGGATGCGGGCGGCTACGTCGGGAACAAGCAGGCTGTTGGCATGGAGGAGTCCCGCGTCATAGCCGAAGGGCACCCGTCCCCACCGCTCCCAGTCCAGCAGGCACAGGGGCGCGGCGGTGAGATTGCCCCAGTGAAGGTCACCGTGACCGGTCACCCGCTCCACCGTGGCGGGGGCAGGGATGCCGAGGAACTGGGGGAAGGCTCGTTCGATCCACCCGTCCCGCACGGTTGCCTTCACTCCCTCCGCTTCAGCGAGGAGGGCAAGGGCTTGGCGAAGGTCCGCCCACCACTCGTCAGGCAACCCCGGGTCGTGGTCGATGTCGGCCCGGTCGGGGGACACGATGGGTTGCGTGAGGTAGTCCAGGACTTCCGACTCGAAGGCCCACTCGCCGTCAGTCCAGTCATGCACCGCGTACAGGTGGGGGCGGGGCACGCCGTCAGGCACCAGCTCCGAGGCGCCGACGATGCCTTCCCCCGCCTTCCTGCCCGCGTTCCTCTTCGCCGTCCGGCTGACCCGTAGCCACCGGTCCCCCGCTCGGCGTCCGAGGGTGACACCGAGGAAGCCCCACGCCAGTGGCCCCGTGCAGGTGAGGCCCAGTGCCTTGGCCGCCCGGTCGTGGGCGGCCTCCATCAGGGCCTGCACCTCCTCATTCACCGGCGAGTTCATCCGTCACCCTCCTGAGTTCCCGGGCCGTCAGCGGCGCAGCCAGAGCCTTGGCCATATCGTCCCAGTGCTCGCGGGTGCTCGCGGAGGTGAGGACGACATCGAGGCCAGGGCACGAGCCAGGGGCCAGCAGGGCAGCGGCTGCGGCCGACAGGCCGGGGCGGATGAGGTTCACCAGTTCGGGTGTCATGGCGTCGAGGAGTTCGCCCCCGTGCAGGGGAGCGGAGCCGAAGGTGATCAGCCCTGCGTCCTTCGCTTGTACCAGTGGTCCGCCGCCGTTCAGGGCCTGTGTGATCGGGGCATCCATGATCAGGCTGACGGGCATCTGCAAGGCCGTGAAGTGGTGCTCGGCGGAACCGGCCGCCTGCCGGGCGAGCGTGAGCAACTCGGGCACGCTGAGCGCTCCGGAGGTCAGGCCCGACCAGGTGGCGACGCCGTACCCGCCGATCCTGCCCGCATGGGCGAACTCTTCCAGCGCCGTGAAGGCTTCCCGTACACGCCCGTGCAGAACGGCACGGTCAAGGCCGTGCCCGTGGTGCTCCGGGTTGTGCACGAACACCAGGTCCACGCGCCCGAGCGCGGCCAACGACCGCTCCGTCTGCCAGCGGACGAAGCCCCGCTCAAGGCTGTGTCTACCGGCCGCCTCTTCCCGGGCGAGCACGCCCTCAGCCAGGGCCGTACCGCCCTGCTCCTCGGTGAAGAACCCCGTCTTCGTGGCTACCCGCACGGTCGGGTACTCCCCGAGAACCGGGCGCAGGTTCTCATGCGCCCGACCACGGGCGTAGTTCGGTGCCGTGTCCACCCAGGGGCTACCGGCGGCCAGGGCGGTGCGTGCCGCCTGAGCAACGGCACGCACGCGGTATGTCCCCAGGCAGAGCGCGGCGGTCACAGCACCGTCCCCACTACTGCGACGGCGTGGCCCTCGATGAGGATGGAGACCAGTTCGGCCACCTCCTTGACCTCAAGCCCGGCGGAGTCGGCCATCTCCCCCAGAGTGGTCGGCTGGTTGGTCAGCAGCGTGCCCAGCGCGGGAGCGGCGGACTCGGCGAAGTCCCACGCGGTACCGGCCGCCGAGAAGGTGACCGTGCCCTGTTCGCGGTTCGCCGTCAGGCGGCCCCTCGGAGTGGTGAGCTTGACCGTGATCTCCCCCCGTGCGGGGAGGCCGTCCACGTAGGGCAGGGACGGAATCGCGTGGCCCAGGTCCGTCGTGTCGATCGACTCTGCCCACCGCTCCACGAGGCGGGGGTCCGCCATCATGTCGGCCACTTCACGGCGTACGGCGTCGGTGAAGTCCGACTGTTCCACCAGCGAGCCGAAGCGCGGGATGTCCCTGCGGAGCGCGAGGGACGCCCGGAGCTGGTCGACGACCCAGAGCATCAGGTCAGCGCCCGTGTGCGGGACCATCCCGAACGTGAGGTGAAGGGATTCCGTCCCTTGGTCAGCGGTGACCGCGTGCCACCAGCCGCGCGGCAGGTAGAGCACGTCACCCGGGGACAGAACGAGGTCCGCCACCGGGACGCCCTCCGGTTCCTCCGGCGACTCCACGTCCCGGAAGGTGGGCGCTTCACGGGTCATCCCCCACAGGCGCCACCGCTTCGAGCCGTGCAGTTGGACCACGACCACATCGTGGTCGTCCCAGTGCCGGCCGAAGCCCTCCCGCTCGGTCCACGAGGCGTACACGTTGGCCTGCACGGAAGTCCCGAGGAAGCGTTCCAGTCCCTCCGCAGCCGCCCCCACGGCGGGGTGGATCTTCTCCACCGCGTCCAGGACCAGCGACGCCCCGTCCCTGAGCTGGCCGTGGAAGTCGGACGGCTGGATGCGGGACCAGGTGACCGCGCGGCGGTTCGTGGTCGGGATCGCGTAGCGGTGGAGCGGGACCATCTCGCCGTCGACCGACAGGCGCAGCCGGGGCGGCTCCAGCCGCTGCGTGGCGATGATCCGGTTCAGGTCATCCCAGGAGAACAGGCCCGCCGTGTCGGCGGCCCCGGGGAAGTGCGCGTAGGAGCGGTGGTACGTCTGGGCGAGGAACGTGTCCCCGCCCAGACGCCCCGCCCACGAGGCTGCATCAAGCAACGTGGGCGCTCCCGTCAGTCGTTGCCGTCGGAACGGCCACTGCTGACGTCAGACTCCTGCTCGGCGCGGGTGCGCGCGGCCACGATCTTCCGCTTCGCGACGAGCAGGCCACCCCCCTCGGGGGCCACCGAAGTGGTGTTCTCTTCCACCATCGGACTACCTCTCTCTTCTCGGGGACTCCCGCCGGGAATTCGGCAGGAAGCAAAGGGAGACAGCGGCGAGTGCGGCGGCTACCGGATCGCCAGAGTTCCGGCGAGAACCAGGACGCACGCCACGCATCACGTCGCCTTCGGCTCCACCGCGACGGGGCGGGGAGCACTGGCAGGCAACGAACTGCGGCCCGTGCACCGAGGGCACCCGCACGGCGGGTACTTGGTCGGCGAACCCAGGATCACCGCATTGCGCGGCTCCACCTGCACCTCACGAACCGGGCCGTACGTCCGGCCGCCGTCGTACGACACCCGCAGAGTCATGCGCCCCGTCACGAGCGCACACCACCATCAGGGCCGAACGTCCGCCGGTACTCCAGCCCCCGACCTACGCCGTAACGCACCCGCTCTTCGTTTCGCTCGGTCGCTGTCATGGGGGAAATCATTGGCCCAGAAAGTGGCGGCTGTGTAGTTCTTTCCCGTCATGGACTAAAGATCATGAACGGCAGGCGGCAGCCCACTCCGTCAACAAGGCTCGCGCTTCGGCCCCGAACAGCGCGTACCCCTCCAGTGTCGAGAACAGTTCCAAATGCATTTCGATGTCGCGTGGATCTCTCAGGAACACGACTCCGGTGGTGTTCTCCACAGTGGCCAGGGTGTTGTCGTAGACAGTGAAGGTGTCCATCGGAGCCATGGGCTTGTATCCCGCGATTGGGATGACACCGAGCTTCACATTCGGCAGGTGGGTCAACGAGGCCAGCCGGTCAATCTGCATCGCCATCGCGGCCGGGGGCAGGATTGGCCACCTCACGGCCTGTTCGGTGAGGATGAAGGTGAACCGCTTCTTCGTGTCGTAAAGAACCTCCTGCCGCTCCAACTTCCTCGCGATCGTCTTAGTGACATCAGCCGGTGAATGGGCAAGGCTGGCCCGGATGTACTCAGGAGTGGACAGCAGTCCCGTAATCATCGAGAGCAGGAAGAAGCGGAACTCGGTGGAGGAGGATTCAAGCGCGGCAAGTTCGGTCTGCTTCTTCTCCAACCCCCTTCGCCGCAGCGAGCGCAGGTCTTGCCACTCGGTATTGGCCAGCCTCGCAAGGGCAATGACCTCCTCGATGACCTCGGGCGGAGCAACGACAGCCCGGAGGATTCTCTCCAGGTCGAGCAGGCTCGGTTGCGCTTTCCCGTTCTCGATCCGACTGATCTTCGATTGGGACATGTTGCAACGCCGAGCGAGCCGGTCCCCAGTGAGGCCGGCTCGCTTGCGTAGTTCTTTCAGCAGGGCGGCCAATTCTTGCTTCGGCTGCCCCAACTGTTCAGGGTCGAACGTCACCCGCTCACGTACTCCAGGAATGGAACCGACTCGGCAATGGCAATCCGCTTCCACTGCCGGTATGACTCGGGATCACCCTCGTATAGTTCCCGGTTTATCTGCGTCCCGTCTTCCCGGTAGTTCATCAGGACCACCTTGGAGTCATCGAACATCCAGAAGTCCTGATCCGGAAGGCCCGGGTTCTCTCGGTCGGTGAGGTCGAGGATACGAATATCCTCGCCCGCCTTGACGTGATGCCGGTAGTAATACTCGAACTCGAACCGGAGGTAATCCGAGAGCGGGCGTGTTACGACGTGGACCCTGCCGACATGCTTTCCTTCCGAGGTCCATTGCCGGACCTCGTCCATCCATGCCGAGGTGTAATCGTCCGGCGAATTCTCCCCGGCGAGAAAGCGCTTCAGCTTCTCCGCTTCCTGCGGCATGGTGTAGACGGGCAGCGTCTCCAGCCGCCACGCCTCACGCTCCATGGAATCGAAGCAGTCATTCCACGCGTCACCATCCAAGTGCACGGAACGCCTCCCTGAGAACCGCCTCGGGGATTTCCACGAGCCCTTCCCCGGTGGGCGGGGTAAAGGCGTCGGACACGTCGCCCTGCACCACGAACGAGCCGGTGGCCGTGCGGTACACGTTCGGGCAGTCCTTTTCTCCGCACTCGCCGTTGCCGTTGCCCGTGAGCCGGGTGAGTGCCGAACGTTCGGACATGCCAAACCCCCTTGCTCTGGATCCGTTTGGGCCGCCTGACCAACGACAGTAGAGGGGGTGGCGCTACGCGTCTATGCGTGAACGCGACTATGCGTGTCCTTGCATAAACAGGTCCCTGGCCGCCGCGAGCCCACCCCGGTACGCGGTCACGTACGCGACCGTGCAGACTGGGCGTAGCCCCGTGGCGCCGTCCGGGAAGCCTGACGCGACCCAGGTGCGGACGCCTCGGAGGAGGGTTGGTCACGTGACCAACGCATGACCAACAGGGGCCTGAGAGGGCCTGAAACAGCAGGAAAGAACAGGAGAAACGCCCGCCGAAATCAAGCCTGTCGACGGGCGTTTTCCCAGGTCAGCGATCCAGCGCACCTTCGGTGCGCGCCGGGGGCGTGGTAAATGTCGTGGCGTGCGCCGAGGTGCTTCCTGTCTGCCCTGACGGGGGTTGATGCCGGTCCGGGACGCTGGTGGGGTTCGTTCCGGCCGAAGCCGATTGCTCTGTGATGCCGGTGAGCTCGCAGGTCAGCGTGGCGCTGAGGGCCGTCCACGGGAACCGTGGAGTGTTGCTGCGAAGCACGGGCGTCAGAATTCCTGTTCCACCCTGGCCCTCCCGGAACGGCGTACCGCTTGGCCGTTCGGTGAGGGAGGGAGCGGGGCCGTGGACGTGCTGCACGAACGCTGCGCCGGTGTGGACATCAGCAAGAAGGACGCCAAGGCGTGTGTCCGCAGCCCGAGTACGAAACGGCGAGGCTCTTTCACCAACGAGACCACGACCTGGGGCTCGACCACGAACGCCGTGCTCGCCCTGCGGGATCATCTGGTCGCTGCCGAGGTCACCCTCGTCGTGATCGAAGCGACCTCGGACTACTGGAAGCCGTTCTACTACCTGCTGGCCGAGGACCTGAACGTGATCCTGGTCAACGCCCGGCAGGTCAAGAACCTGCCCGGCCGCAAGACGGACGTTTCCGACGCCGCCTGGCTGGCTCAGCTCGGCGCACACGGCCTGGTCCGCCCCTCGTTCGTGCCACCCGCACCGGTGCGCGAACTGCGGGACCTGACCCGGGCCCGCACCCAGATGACCCGCGAACGCGGGCAGATCGTCCAGCGGCTGGAGAAGCTGCTGGAGGACACCGGCATCAAACTCGCCGCGGTCGCCTCCGACATCATGGGCGTCTCCGGCCGGGCCATGCTGGAGG
Source organism: Streptomyces sp. B8-7 (assembly GCF_058833805.1). Lineage (NCBI taxonomy): Bacteria > Bacillati > Actinomycetota > Actinomycetes > Kitasatosporales > Streptomycetaceae > Streptomyces > Streptomyces sp. B8-7. The sequence continues at coordinate 616,476 of NZ_JBYRRL010000002.1, forward strand.
CCCTCATCGGCGGGGAACGCGACCCGCAGACGCTGGCAGACCTGGCCAAACGCAAGCTCCGCAACAAGATCCCCGAACTCACCGAGGCCCTGACCGGCCGCTTCCGCGACCACCACGCCTTCCTCACCCGGCTGCACCTGGACCACTACGACCAGCTCACCGACGCCATCGGACAGCTCGATGAGCGGATCGAGGAGGCGATGGCCCCCTTTCGTCCCGCCCTCGACCTGCTCGACACCATCCCCGGCATCAACCAGGCCGTCGCCGAAGTGATCATCGCGGAGACCGGCGGCGACATGGCCCGGTTCACCTCCGCCAGGCACCTCGCGTCCTGGGCCGGGGTCTGCCCCGGCCACCACGAGTCCGCCGGCCGCACCAAGAACACCAAGGTCCGCCCCGGCAACCCGTACCTCAAAGGAGCCCTCGGCCTGGCCGCCTTCGGCGCGGTGAGGACCAAGGACACCTACCTCCAGGCCCGCTACAAGCGGCTGACCGCCCGCCGCGGCCCGATGAAGGCCCTGGTCGCCGTCGAGCACTCGATCATTACCGCGATCTGGCACATGCTCACCGACAACGTCCCCTACCGCGAGCTCGGCGGCACCTACTTCGCCCAACGTGACCCCGAACGCGCCACCCGCCGCGCGATCACCGCGCTCAACCAGCTCGGCTACACCGTCACCCTCAACCCGATCGAGGACGCAGCCTGACGCCCAGGGCCCGGACACCCGGCGACCACCACGGCCACCGGGCACTCAGATCTGCCTCACGCCACCCTGACCTCCACCTATTTACGCGTCAGAGCGGTTGGGGGCTGGTGCCCGAGAGGAGAGTTCAAGTCCCCCCTCGGACACCGGCAGGGACCCCAGTTGATCTGGGGTCTTTCTGTTTCTCCGGCCGCGGCGTGATCTGGCACCGGAAGCGGCCGGCTTCTTCGCTCCCTCAGCGTGACGCCTGCCGTACCGCGCCATCGTGTGGCCCGGCGAGTGGTGCCGGGCGTTGGCCGAGACCCCTACCGGGTTCTCGTGGTGGTCCAGATCGTTCGTGGTCTTCGACGCCCGACGGTCATGCAGCCGGAAGTTCTCCGGCAGGTGCAGACGGTTGCGTGCCGTCCGCCAGCGGGCCGACACCTTCTCGGGGTTTTGCGGTCCGCCGGCCTCGCCCCGGTACAGCTTGAAGCCGTCACGGGCGCACACGAGGTCATGGTCCACCCAGAGATCCCCGAGACGTTCCCGCTCCGCCTGGCGTTCCTTCTGCCACTTGAGGATGTTCATCAGGGCCTGGTCTCCGTAGATGATCGCGTTGTCGTCTCCGTCCTTGGTCAGCTTCCGCAGCCGGTAGGTGTTGCCTTCCTCGACCACGACCCAGGCGAGTTCGATGGCGCACTCATCCCAGTGGATCAGCGACCACTTCCACCCCAGCACCTCACTGCGGCGGCATGAGGTGGCCGCGTAGGCCGTCCACAGCGGGGCGTCCCGAAGACGGGCCTTGCCCCAAGGCCGGGTAGTTAACGTTTTCGCAGGTCACGCAAGCCAGTTGAAAGATCCCTGACTCAGAGCAACGGAGCTCGTTGGTACAGGCAGTCGTCCAAGACAGCTTGTACTTGAGGAGCTCCGTTGCCGCTTCATCATGTCCTGCCGGCCCCGGTGATGGCCATCACCCGTACGGTCACAGTGGGTGCGGGCCGGTTCGCGCCCGGGCATCTGGGCGAGCTGACGGCCGTGGTGCCGTTCGAGCTGGTCGACGCGGTCCTGGCGGAGACGCGGTCGGTGCAGAGACGGCTTCGTGATCTTCCTTCGCGCGTCGGGATCTACTTCCTGCTCGCGATGTGTCTGTTCCCCGAAGTCGGCTACCGGCTGGTCTGGGACAAGCTGACGGCCGGGCTGACCGGGGTGCCGGTGGCCTCCCCGACGCCGAAGGCCCTGCGTGATCTGTGCCGACGGCTGGGCAGTGCACCGGTGCGGGCGCTGTTCGAGGTACTCGCGGGGCCTCTGGACCGCGGCCGACGACACCCGGTGTGCGGTCCGGGCCGTATCGGACTGTGTCATTCGACGGCTGCAGTTCCCAGAAGGTCCCCGACTCCGGGCGAAACAGGGCCTGGCTGGGGCGGACCTCCCATCACGGCTACCCCACACTGGAGTTGATGACGCTGGTCGAGACCGGCACACGGGCCCTGCTCGGCGCGGTGTTCGGGCCCACCGCCGAGGGCGAGACCAGCTATGCCTCGCGCCTGCTGCATCTGCTGCGGCCGGACATGCTCGTCCTGTGGGACAAGGGCTTCGACGGCAACGACTTCCTCGCCTCCGTCACCGCTACCCGCGCTCAGTTCCTGGGCCGGCTCCGCAGCAACCGGCGTACCCCCGTTCTCACACGTCTCGCCGACGGCTCGTACCTGTCGGTGATCGCCGCCGAGAAGGTACGTGTGATCGACGCGAACATCAGGCAGGCTCCGAGTCCGGAACGGAATCCGCGAGAGTCGCCATACGGTCGGCGACAGCCGGACGTTCATGCATAGCCAGGCTGCCGAGTGAGCCGAGGGCGAGCAGGTGAAGCAGGGCCCAGGTCGCGGCGAGCACCGTGCCGAGTCGGTCACGGTCCTGTGGTGCCGCATGTCGAGCCGACATCAAGCCGCCTCCTTCACGGTCATGTGGTTGGCAGCCCACTCCAGAGCGAACGCGATGTGCTCGGGCTGGATGCCCTCGTGCGGGTCAGGCTCGATCAACAGGGTCGGGTTACCGAACGCGGTACGGTCGGCCGCCCACTGGTGGTCGAGGTGGGTGAAGTCGTCATCGATCCACACGGCCGGAGCGGTAGCGAGCCAGTCCGCTACGTGGTTGCGCTTCCACAGGTAGCCGTCGGGGTGGCTGGTCTTGATCGGCAGGTTGGGCAGTTCGATGTGCTCGAAGTCCGGCACGCCCAGCAGTGGGGCGATCACGCGGCGGGCATCGTTTCGCCAGCTCGTGCACCATACGGGCCGAACCAGGCCGGTACCGATCGCGTCGGTGATGAGCTTGCCGTGGTCCGGGTTGAGCCAGACATCGAACGGCTTGTCCACGTCGTCCGTGCTCACCGTGTGGCGGGGGTGGGTTGCCGGGGTGGCGCCGTCTGGTCCGGGGAACGGGATGAAGACGCCGTCTATGTCCAACAGCAGGAACGGGGGTCGGTGCATCGGTGCCTCCCGGATTCGGTCGGGTGTCAGGGCTTCCGTGCGGTGATGAGCAAGGTGGTCGGCCAGCGGGCGTCAGCCGGGGCGAACAGGTTGGTCAAGCCCGTGATCAGAAGCCCGGCCCGGTTGAGCGCCCGCACCCATGCGGCCGGGTCGATGTCCCATCGGTCCACCGTGGCGGTGGTGCCGTCCGGCAAGGTCATCCGGTCACGCGTGAGGGGACTGACCGGGATGTGGCCGGTTCGCTGAGGGTGCGGTACCGAGAAGGCGAGCACGCTCTTGCGGCCGAGGCGGCGGGAGCAAGCGCCGAGCAGTTTCGACGGTTCATCCATGCCGATCGCCCCGAAGACCGAGACGATCACGTCCAGGCGTTCACTCTCGTGCGTGAGGTAGCCCAGTGCCCGGGAGTGGACGAACTCAGTTCCGTGGTGCCCGTAGTGGGCGGACGCCCGTTGGATCTGTCCCTTCGAGCGGTCCACTCCGGTGACCTTGGCGCCGAGGCTGGTCAGGTGGGCGGCGTTGTGGCCGGGTCCGCAGCCCAGCTCCACGACCCGTCGCCCTGTCAGTTCCTCGCCGAAAATCTCGGAGCCGGGGCCGATGCCGGGGCGCTGTGTCCACTCCATCCGGGCGGGTGATTCGAGAGGGCGCAGCGGGCCCTCTGCCAGGCGCTGGGCAGCGTGGGCGTCCCAGGCATCCACGTCATGCCTCCAACAGCCTGACGGCCGCCTGGAGGTGCTTGCGGACGACCTTGATGTAGAGCGGGTCATCCTCGGGGTTGTTGATCCAGCGAAGCGCCTGCTCCATGAACCACTCACTCGCCCACACTCGGTGCCAGCCCAGCGCCCACTGCTCGGCAGGAAGGCCCCCGCGTTCGGTAAGCGCGTCCCCTTCGCCGCCAGCGGTCACGTACGCCTCGATGAAGGCGCGCAGCCTCGCCGGGTTCGGGTCGCCGGTGGTGCCGTGCCAGGACGCGAGGTCGAGCAGGCCGGGACCAGTGAAGGCACGGGCGAAGTCGAGCAGGTACCAGCCTTCCTCGCTGATGTGCAGGCTGGTCGGGTGGAACTCGGAGTGCACCCAGCCGAACGGGGCCAGCTCAGCGCCGGTCGCCCGCTTCTCCGCCGACGCGGCGAGGGTTTCCAGAGCAAGCGTGATCTCGGTGGTGTCCTCGTCCCAGCGGCCGGCATCGTGCAGGCGGCGCAGGTGACCGAGCGCGAGCTCGGGCAGGGCGGCAAGCGCGTCCTCGTCCATCTCCCGAAGCGACGGGGTGGCGGGTGCCTGGTGCAGGGCGACAGCGGCCACGATGCCGTCAGCATCCTGTGCTTCGCGGACCGCTTCGCCCAGGTCCTCGATGACCATGCCAAGGGTTCCGTCTCGGACGATGGAGCCGATGACCTTCGGGACGGGGATGCCGGACCGGTCGGCGGCTCGAAGGATCTCGTCCTCGGTGGCGAACGGTTCGACGGCGTACTTGTAGATCGCGGTGCGCATCTTCGGGGGGAAGCGCAAGCGCTCGACACCCGACATGTCCCACACCCGCATCTCTTCGCGGGTGGGGAGCGGCTGGCCGGTGCGGGCGCAGATGTCGGCGAGGATGGCGGCGGTGAGCTTGCTGTCCACGGGGGCGGTTCCGTTCGTTCGTGGGTGGGTCAGGGGGCCAGGCTCGGGGCGACAGTGCGCTTGGCGCCCCGGGCCGAGGATCAACGTTGGGATCAGGCGGCGGTCACCCGGTAGGAGTTGACCTGCTCGATCCACTCGGCCTTCATCGCGGCCAGCTCCTTGCCGAAGGTGGCCATCGACGCGCCGTAGGGGGCGACGACGCCGCCGGTCTGGTCGGGCTTGGACTGGCAGCCGTGAACCAGCCGACCGCCGAGCGCGGCATGGGCCTTGATGCCCTCGATCCGGCGGTGCTCGTTGAACCACCCGCCGTGGTAGACCTCGTCCAGCATTTGGCCGCCCTCGTCAGAGAGGTCGAAGACCACTCCGGTCGCGGAGGGGAAGAACCAGCACGGGCCGACGTTGGAGATGTGGCCGTCGAGCTCGACCTTGTTCAGGGCCATGAAGGTGGCCGCCTCGCGGAGCATCTTCAGGTGCTCGGCGGTCACGTCCGGCAGGCCGAGCGTGGCGAGGTGCTCGTCCCGGAAGAGGTACGAGTACACCTGGTACGCGATGGACAGGACCTCGCCCGCGTCGCTGGTCGAGCGGCCGTGGGCCTTCACGAACTCCAGCGCCATCTGTTCGACGCTTGCGGTCTCGGTCTCGTCCACGTTCAGCAGGCCGTCCGTCACGGTCTGCCAGTCGATGACGAGCCAGGTGTTGGCCTCGAACCGGAAGAAGTACTCGGCCGGGTCGAGGGTGATCTTCTTGCCGTCCACGGTGATGCCGGGCAGGCGGTTCCAGCGCGGGTCGAACGCCTCGGGCAGTTCGACTGTGATCGTTGCAGTGTCGACGGTGGTCACCTGTGTCTCCGTTCCGGGTGGGCTTGAGGCGGATCGCTAGGTGATCCGCGCTCGTCAGTCGGTCGCTTCCTGGTCCGGCGCCGACCGGTCAGCCAGGGGCGTCTGCCGTTCGGCAACAACTCCAAGAAAAGCGCCGGAAGGCCGTTCATCCCACGGCATCGATGGGGCAGTCTTGATGCACTTCCGTGCACGGGGCAGGGCGGCGCGGGTCACGGAGAGGGGCAGCCATGAGCATGGCCGAACGGCGCAAAGCTCTGGGCTACAGTCAGGAGCAACTGGCCGAGTTACTCGGAGTGGACCGCACGACCATCGGGCGTTGGGAGAGCGGCAGAAGCACCCCTCAGCCGCCCCAGCGACCGAGCTTGGCCGATGCCCTCGAAGTCAGCCTCACCGAGCTTGACGCCCTCCTGGCGCAGTCACGAGGAGTCAGCCAGGGAATTCCAGGGCAGCAGTCCGATGACCATCCTGGCGCGGGAGACCCTGACGAAATGATTCGCCGCGAATTCCTCCGCATACTCACCGTCAGCGGAGCCTTGACCACGCTGCCCTTGGATGAGGCGGAAGCCCTGGCCGACGGAGTACGCAGGGGCGCACCTGCCGACTTCACGCGGATGAACAGCCACCTGTGGCAGGTCTACCAGCTAGCCCGCTCCAAGGGCTCCGTCTACCCCATCGTCCGCGACCAGCTCTCGACACTGAACGAAGCCCTGGCGGACACCCGAGGCAACTCCCGCCCTCTCCTGAACGCGGCATCCGACCTCTTTCAGCTCGCCGGGGAAGTCGCCTTCGATGCCAACCGGTACACCGACGCGGCAGCCTCCTACTCCCTGGCTGCGTCCGTCAGCAAGGACGCCCGAGCCTTCGACCTGTGGGCGTGCGCCCTCGTGCGGCACGCCTACGTGGACGTGTACGAGCACCGATACGAGCAGGCCGCGCAGATCCTGAGAGCGGCGGAGAGACTGGCTCAGCGCGGAGACAGCAGTCTTGCCACCCGTCATTGGGTCGCCGCTGTCCAGGCCGAGGCGTACGCCGGCACTGGCGACCTGGCCTCGTGTGAGCGCGCACTGGACGAGGTCGAGCGGGTGTTGGAACTGGGCACGGACACCGCCAACGGTGGCTGGCTGCGCTTCGACGGCACGCGGTTGGCCGAGGAACGGGGAGCGCGTTACGTACAGCTTGGACGCCTCGACCTGGCAGAAGAGACCTTGAAGCAGGCACTGGCTCAGACCGCCCTTTCCTCCGGACAGTCGTACCGGCGCAGGGGTGCCGTCCTGACCGACCTTGCCGCCGTCGGAGCGAAGCGGCGCGACCCTGAACAAGTCGTCGCGTACGGACGTGAGGCCATCCAGTTGGCCCAAGCATCATCGTCCGGGTACGTCGCCCGTAGACTCCAAGCCCTGTGCGATGAGTTCGGCCCCCTGAGCAGGGACCGCCGGGTAGCGGAGCTGGGGGCGGAGATTGCCGCGCTGAGCACGCCGTGACGAGAGGGGTTGGCATGTCGCAGGTCGAAGGCGCACGAGTGTTCCGGGAGGCCTGGATCGAAGGAGTGCACCGCCACTTCCCGGGGGAGCCGAAGCCTGGGTACGTCACCCCCTGGGAGGACACGCCGCAGTGGGAGCGTGAGGCCGCAGGCGCCGTCTATGACCAGGTCCGCCAGTTCATCGAGATCAGTGGCGGTCACACCGCCAAGCTGTCTCGGGAGCAGAAGGGCCGGTTCGTGGCGGTGTGCTGGACAGCGCAGATGTTCAAGCACTTCGAGGACCCCAAGCCGGGGTACGTCGCCGACTGGCCCGACCTCCCGGCATGGCAGCAGGAGACGGATGCCGACATCTTCGAGGTCATCGAAAAGTCCTGATCAGGGCCAGGGTCCGAGGGTTGGTCACGTGACCAACGCATGACCAACAGGGGTCCGAGAGGGCCTGAAACAGCAGGAAAGAACAGGAGAAACGCCCGCCGAAATCAAGCCTGTCGACGGGCGTTTTCCCAGGTCAGAGCGGTTGTGGGCTGGTGCCCGAGAGGAGAGTTCAAGCCCCCCTCGGACACCGGCAGGGACCCCAGTTGATCTGGGGTCTTTCTGTTTCTCCGGCCGCGGCGTGATCTGGCACCGGAAGCGGCCGGCTTCTTCGCTCCCTCAGCGCGACGCCTGCCGTACCGCGCCATCGTGTGGCCCGGCGAGAGGTGCCGGGCGTTGGCGACAGGCTGGCCGTGAACCTCACAGATCCAGGCGTGCATGCGCATCGGATCGGTGGCGGCGCCGTGTCGCCAGGCTCCACCACGACCGCCGGCCGCCAGCAGGAGCGCGGCTGTCGTGGACTCTTCCAGGCATGCGACACGGGCGGGGAACAGGCGCGCGGCCCAGCGGACCGGCCGGACTGCCAGGCTGGCGTGCGCCCCGGTCGGGCGAGGGAGTTCGCGGCCCACTTCTGCCAGCCGTACCAGGCGACCGAAGCGCGTGCACCCTCGTCCCAGATGGCGTGATGCGAGCCTCGGACACCGGCAGGGACCCCAGTTGAGCCTCTCGCTCCACCACATGACGCGCGGGCTCAGGGACTGGGCGCAGACCCACATGGCCGAGGCCCTCGCGCACCGCGAGAACCACGACGCCCGCACCGCCCGACGACTCACAGCCGACCGTCCGGACGACGTGAACCCGCCGTCCACACCGGCGTTGTGAAAATGCGGTGAGACACACGTGCCCGGCGGGGCATCATGAGGCTCGGCGCCGCGCGGCCCCGCCGGAGTCCCCGGCACGCCCGGGCGCCCGACCCGTGCACCGTCCGCCCACCGGGGGCCTCCATGACCGTCCGCCACCTCCTCCTGTCCGGCATCGTCGGCTCCACCGCGTACGGCCTGGCCCACGCGGGTTCGGACGTGGACCGGCTCGGCCTGTTCGCGGCGCCCACCGAGGACCTGCACGGACTGCACGCACCACGGCAGACCCGGGTGAGCACCGACCCCGACCGCACCCTGCACGAGGCCGCGAAGTGGTGCCGGCTCGCCCTGGGCGGCAACCCGACCGTGATGGAACTCGTCTGGCTGCCGGACGAGTTGTACGAGGTGCGCACCCCGCTCGGCGACGAACTCATCGGCATCCGCGGCTCCTTCCTCAGCGCCCGCCGGGTCCGCGACGCCTACCTCGGGTACGCCGTCCAGCAGGCCCGCAGGCTGCAGTCGCGCGGGTCCCGCCCGGCCGGGTCCGCCGGCGCCGGGCGCGACCGGATCGCCAAGCACGCGCGGCATCTGTTGCGGCTGTGCGAGCAGGGCCACGCGCTCTACCGCACCGGCGAGCTGACCGTCCGGGTCGAGGACCCCGCGGCGTACCACCGCTTCGGCGAGCAGGCCGCGGCCGACCCCGCCACGGCGGTGGCGCTGCTCGGCCGCTACGAGACGGCCTTCGACGAGACGGCCACCGTGCTGCCCGAGCAGCCGGACGAGGCCCCGGCCGAGGACTGGCTGCGCCGCGTGCGCCGCCACTTCTACAGCGACGGGGCCACCGCCGCCGACCCCGTCGCCCTCGCCTGACGGGGTCCGTACGGCCGGACCCGGTGCCGCGGCAGGCGGCGTCCGCCCCGTCGAGGAGCGGCGTCCGGTGCGTGCTCTGCGCGCCGGCCGGAGGCCCTCGTACGGGACGTACCCGGGCTTGCGGGCGGCGCGGCGGGCGTGCGTGCCGGACGCCGCGACGGGGCGGACGTCGCCCGCCGCCGCACCGGCAGAGAGGTGGGGCCGGCCGTGCGCCGTCCTCAGCCCGCCACCGTCTGAAGGGGCCGCTCCGCCCGTCCGGCAGACGCCCCGGTGCGGCCCCGGGAGACCCGCCACAGCCACCGCACGTCCCGCCCGAAGGACCACACCAGTGCCCCGAGCGCGACCAGCACCACCGCGGTCGCGGCCGGGACCGGCAGCAGGCCCGAGGCCGCCACCAGCAGCAGCACGCCCTGCAGGGCGGCCACCGTCTTGCGGGCCGCGGACGGCGGCAGCGGTGCGTTCAGCCAGGGCAGCGCGCGGGCCGCGGCGACGAACGCGTAGCGCATCCCGCCGATCAGCAGCACCCACGGGCCCAGCGCGGCCGCCACGTACACACTCAGCACCAGGATGAGGAACGCGTCGACCTCCATGTCGAACCGCGCCCCCAGCGGCGTGGACGTACCGGTGCGCCGGGCGACCTTCCCGTCCACGCCGTCCAGGATCAGCGCCACCGCCGTCAGCGCCACGAACACCGAGACCGGCGGCGGACTGCGGAAGGAGTCGGCCACCAGCGCCGTCACCGCCCCGACCAGTACGGCCCGGCCCAGCGTGACCCGGTTCGCCGGACCGAAGGACCGCGGCCGGGCGCGGTGCAGTGCACGGGACAGCACCGCCCAGCCGGCCAGCGCGAAGCCGAGCCCGGTCAGCCAGCCCACCGCACCCAGGCCGGCCGCCGGTCCCAGCAGGGCCAGCACCAGCAGTTGCGCGCCCGCTCCGACCGCGGGCTCCTGCTGGACGGGCCTCGCGTCGTACGTGTCGTTCAGCGCCACCGCGCATCCTCCGGCCGTGTGACAGAGTCGATCGACGCCGCGTACCTTGTGCGCGGCCTTGCTCTTCTCCGTACGGGAACGGGTACCCGTTCGTTCAGGACTATCAGGAGGATGCGGATGAACCGAGCCGCACACGCGTTCTGGCTGGCCTCCCCGGGGCGCGGCGAGATCCGCGAGACGGTCCTGCCGGAGCCCGCCGAAGACGAGGTGCTGGTGCGCACCCTGTACTCCGGGATCAGCCGGGGCACCGAGACGCTCGTCTTCCGCGGCGGAGTGCCGCACAGCCAGTACGAGGCGATGCGCGCGCCCTTCCAGGACGGCGGCTTCCCCGGGCCGGTGAAGTACGGCTACCTCAACGTGGGCGTGGTCGAGCACGGCCCGGCCGCACTGCTCGGCCGCACCGTCTTCTGCCTCTACCCGCACCAGACCCGCTACGTCGTGCCCGCCGCGGCCGTCACCCCCGTGCCCGCCGCCGTGCCCGCCGCACGGGCCGTCCTCGCCGGCACCGTGGAGACCGCCGTGAACGCCCTGTGGGACGCGGCCCCGCGGGTCGGCGACCGGATCGCGGTGATCGGCGGCGGCATGGTCGGCTGCTCCGTCGCCGCCCTCCTCGCCCGCTTCCCCGGCGTACGCGTACAACTCGTCGACACCGACCCGGCCCGCGCCGCGACCGCCGACGCGCTCGGCTGCGCCTACGCCGCACCCGAGGACGCCCTCGACGGCTGCGACCTCGTCGTCCACGCCAGCGCCACCGAACAGGGCCTCGCCCGCGGCCTGGAACTCCTCACCGCCGAAGGCACCCTCGTCGAACTGAGCTGGTACGGCGACCGGAAGGTCTCCCTGCCGCTCGGCGAGGCCTTCCACTCCCGGCGCCTCACCCTGCGCGCCAGCCAGGTCGGCACGGTCTCCCCGGCACGCGCGCACCGCACCTACGCCGAGCGCCTCGCGCTCGCCCTGGACCTGCTCGCCGATCCCGCCCTGGACGCCCTCGTCACCGGCGAGAGCGACTTCACCGACCTCCCCGACGTCATGCCCCGCATCACCTCCGGAGAGCTGCCCGCGCTGTGCCACCGGGTGGCGTACCCCGGTCCCTGACCTCAGACGGGGCCGGACGAGAGAGTGAGAGCCCGCTGAACGCGGGGAAGCCACGAGCCGTACTACACGGCACCCCCCGGGCAGGGAACGCGGGGGACCGGACGCGCCGCACTGGAGGGTCGCCCGTTGTTCAGCATCACCGTCCGCGATCACATCATGATCGCCCACAGCTTCCGCGGCGAGGTCTTCGGACCCGCGCAGCGCCTGCACGGAGCGACGTTCCTGGTGGACGCCACCTTCCGGCGCGAGCGGCTGGACGAGGACAACATCGTCGTCGACATCGGCCTGGCCACGCGTGAGCTCGGCGCGATCGCCGCCGAACTCAACTACCGCAACCTGGACGACGAACCGGACTTCAAGGGCATCAACACCTCCACCGAGTTCCTCGCGCAGGTCATCGCCGACCGCCTCGCCCACCGCGTCCACCGGGGCGCCCTCGGCGAGGGCGCGAAGGGCCTGGCAGGCATCACGGTCACGCTCCACGAGTCGCATGTGGCGTGGGCGAGTTACGAGCGTGCCCTGTGACCCGGACGACCACACAGCGCCCCGCGCGCGAGCATCCCGTCCCCGTCGGCGGCGAACTGGTGCCCATGACCCTCAACACCCTGCACTTCGTGATGCCCAACGGCGTCACCGACCCGTCCCGCCCCAGCGGCGGCAACGCCTACGACCGGCGTGTCAGCCTCGACCTGCCCGGCTTCGGCTGGCAGGTCCGCCGCCACCTCATGGCCGGCTCCTGGCCCCGCCCCGACTCGGCCGCCCGCGCCGAACTCGCCCGCACCCTGCGCCGGCTGCCGGACGACGCGGTCGTCCTGCTGGACGGCCTCGTCGCCTGCGCCGTACCCCAGATCGTCCTCCCCGCCGCCGAACGGCTGCGCCTCGCCGTCCTGGTGCATCTGCCGCTCGGCGACGAGACCGGCCTGGAACCGGACGTCGCGGCCGAACTCGACTCCCGCGAACGGTCCGTGCTGCGGGCCGCCCACGCGGTCGTCGCCACCAGCGACTGGGCGGTGCGCCGCCTCGTCTCCCACCACGGCCTCGCCCCCGACCGGGTGCACTCGGCGACCCCCGGAGCCGACATCGCGCCGCTGGCGGCGGGCACCGACGGCGTCACCCACCTGCTCTCGGTCGCCTCCGTCACCCCGCGCAAGGGCCAGCACCGGCTGGTGCAGGCCCTGGCCGAGGCCCGCGATCTGCCCTGGACCTGGACCTGCGCCGGAAACCTCACCCAGGATCCGGCCTACGTCGACCACCTGCGCGACCTGATCGACCGGCACGGCCTCACCGACCGCGTCCGGCTGGCCGGACCCCGGGCGGGTGCCGAACTGGACGCCCTCTACGCCACCGCCGACCTCATGGTCCTCACCTCGTACGCCGAGACGTACGGCATGGCGGTCACGGAGGCACTGGCGCGCGGCATCCCGGTGCTGGCCACCGACGTCGGCGGGGTGCCGGAGGCGGTCGGCCGCGCCCCCGACGGCGGGGTGCCCGGCATCCTCGTCCCCCCGGAGGACCCGGCGGCCCTCGCCGCGGAACTCCGCGGCTGGTTCGGCGAACCGGACGTACGACGCCGGCTCAAGTCCGCCGCACGCGGCCGCCGCGCCGCGCTGGGCGGCTGGGCCACCACCGCCCGCACCCTCGCCGGGGTGCTGCACCGGCTGCCGGGCGAACCCAGGAGGGCGGCATGAAGCGGACCACGACGGCCGACCACGCCGACCGGGCGGTCCCGGCCGGCCGGCCGGACGAGGCGGTGCGGGCGGTCGCCGCAGCCCCGGCCTCCGTCATCCCCGGGGCCGGCCCCACCGCCCCGTCCAGGGCGGCCGGCCCCGGTGCGGAGCGCGAGACCGTACGGCTCCGGCCCGGCCCGGACGGCACCGAACCACCCCGGTACGCGCCGGAATGGCTGGAACTGCGCGAAGCGGCCGACGCCGAGGCGCGCTCGGCGGAACTGCTCGACCCGCTGCGCGCCCGGCTGGCCGGCCCGCCCGGCCGGGACCCCGGCAGGCTGGTCGTGCACGACCTCGGGTGCGGCACCGGCTCGATGGGCCGCTGGCTGGCCCCCCGGCTGGACGGCGCCCAGCACTGGGTGCTCCACGACCGCGACCCCTACCTGCTGCACTTCGCGGCCGTGGCCTCCCCGAAGGCCGCCGCCGACGGCAGCGGCGTCACCGTCGAGACCCGGCGCGGAGACGTCGCCCGGCTCACCCCGGACGCCTTCGACCACGCCTCGCTCGTCACCGCCTCCGCGCTGCTCGACGTCCTCACCCGGGAGGAGATCGACGCCCTCGCCGACGCCTGCTCCGGAGCGGGCTGCCCCGCCCTGCTCACCCTGTCGGTCGTCGGCCGCGTCGAACTCACCCCCGCCGAGCCGCTCGACGCCGAGCTCGCCGACGCGTTCAACGCCCACCAGCGCAGCACCGGCCTGCTCGGGCCCGACGCGGTGGACGCGGCGTGCGAGGCGTTCGGCGAGCGGGGCGCGACCGTGCAGATACGCCCCAGCGCCTGGCGGCTCGGCCCGGACCGGGCCCGGCTGACCGAGCAGTGGCTGCGGGGCTGGGTGGGCGCGGCGGTGGAGCAGCGGCCCCAGCTGCGGGCGGCCGCGGCGGAGTACCTCGCGGCCCGGCTCGCCGCCTGCGCGCGGGGCGAGCTGCACGTCACGGTCCACCACGCCGATCTGCTGGCCCTTCCCCGGCGCTCGGACGCATGCTCATGACGGCGTCCACGAGGGCCCCGGCGGGGCCGCCGGCCGAGTCCCCGACCGGGCCGCTCACGGGGACCCGGACCGCGCCGCGGCCGGGGACCCGGACGGAGCCGCAGTCCCGGGCCCGGACGGAGCCGCAGTCCCGGGCCCGGACGGAGCCGCGTACGAGGACGTGCACGGCGGCGGGGACGGTCCCCGCCGCCACCGGTCCGGCCCGTCGGCCGGCCACCGCAGCCCCGGCCGGACCGGTCCGGCCGGCCGGTGGCCCGGCCGCCCCCGACGGCCCGGCCGCCCCCGACGGCTCCAGCGCCCCCGACGGCCCGGTCGGCCCCGCCGGCCCGGTCGGCCGGCCCGACCCGCTCGGCCCCGTCGGCCCGGCCGGGCCTGCCGTCCTCGCGGAGGCCGCGTCCCCGCCCCGGCCGGCGCGGGGGCGGCTGCGGGCTCGGCTCGGGACCGCAGCCGGACTCGCCGTCCTGGTCGCCGTCACCTGGCGGCTCGGCACCGGAGTGCTGCTGGACGGGCTGCGCCGGATCGACGCCGCCGCGCTGCTCGGCGCGCTCGGCATCGGCCTGGGCACCACGGTGCTCAGCGCCTGGCGCTGGCAGCTGGTCGCCCGCGGCCTGGGCATCCGGCTGCCCCTGCGGCAGGCCGTCGCCGACTACTACCGGGCGCTGTTCCTGAACGCGGCGCTGCCCGGCGGGGTGCTCGGCGACGTGCACCGCGCCGTGCGGCACGGACAGAGCGCGGGCGACGTCGGCCGGGGCGTCCGGGCCGTGGTGCTGGAGCGGACGGCCGGGCAACTCGTCCTCGCCGTCGCGGGCGGCCTCGTCCTGACCACGGTGCCGTCCGCGCTGCGGGAGGAGACCCGGCAGATCGCCGCCCTCGCCGCCGTGGCCGCGACCGGCGCCCTCGCCGTCGTCGCCGCCCTGCGCATGAACCGGCCCCGCGGCGCGGCCGCCGCGGACGGCGTCCCCGCACCGCCCACCGGGCCGGCCGACGCCCCCCGGCGGGGCGCCGGCCCCGGCGCGGCCCCGTCCCGCGACGCCTCCGGGCCCGGGAGCGGGCCCGCCGCCCCGCGTCGCGGCCGGGCCCTGGCCGCCGAGGTGCGCGAGGCGCTGTTCTCCCTGCGCACCGGGCCCGCCGTGCTCGCCGCGTCCACGGTCGTGCTGGCCGGCCACATCACCCTCTTCCTGCTCGCCGCCAGGGTGGCCGGCGTGGGCGCTCCCGCGCTCACCCTGCTGCCGCTGGCCGTGCTCGCCCTGCTGGCGATGAGCCTGCCGCTGAACGTCGGCGGCTGGGGACCCCGCGAGGGCGTCACGGCCTGGGCGTTCGCCACCGCCGGGCTGGGGGCGGCGAACGGGCTCGCCGTCGCCGTCGTCTACGGCGTGCTGTGCTTCGCGGCGAGCCTGCCCGGTGCCGCCGTGCCCGTGGTGCGCTGGTGCGCGGCCCTGCGCGCCCGCGCCTACCCGGCCGCGTCCGGACCGTCGTCGCCCAGCAGCAGGGAGACGTACGCACCGAAGGAATCCGCGAGACTCGCCAGGAGTTCCTTTCCCTTTTCCGCGGATGCCAGGGAGGGACGGCCTATGACGCCCGAATCGGTATAGGCGGACATTCCCGCGGTCAGGAGATGCCGGCGGTCGTCGGCCTCGAAATCGGCGGACTCGTAGCCGGGCCGCACCCTTTCCGGATACGCGTGCAGAAGGACGGAGGTCTCGATTTCCCCCGCGTGCATGTCGGTGAGCAGCGAGGTGCGCACCCCGGCCCGCTCCCGGGCCTCCTCCCAGTCCTCCGCGGCCGGGAACAGCGCCATCCGCTCACCGCGGGCGGAGGCCTCCTGCACCACGTTGCCCAGGACGTAGTTGCCGCCGTGGCCGTTGACCACCACCAGCGTGTCGACGCCCGACGCGCGGAGCGAGGCGGCGATGTCCCGGACGATCGCGTGCAGGGTGACGGCGGAGACGCTGACCGTCCCCGGCCAGGCCGCGTGCTCGTGCGAGCAGGACACCGTCACCGGCGGCAGCAGGTGCACCGGGTGCGCGGCGGCGATCTCCGCGGCCACGGCGCAGGCGACGAGGGTGTCGGTGGCCAGCGGCAGAAAGGGGCCGTGCTGTTCGAAGCTCCCCACGGGCAGCACCGCGATCCGCGCGTCCCGGGCCCGTACGTCGTCCGTCGTGTCGGCCGGCAGCAGGCTGTACGCCGCCGGCCGTATGTCCGAACCACTCATCTCTTTCACGGCCTTTCATCTCTGCTGAGGAACAGATCATGACAGAAAAGATCGGCGTACTCGCCGCGAAGTCCGCGCCGCGCACCGGAGTGGAACGCGTCGTGAATGCCCCGCTGCCCACCGTGTACGGGCAGTTCACCGCGGTCGGCTATCTCGACCACGACCGCGGCGAGGAGCAGGTCGCGCTGGTCCACGGGGACCCCGGCGGCGACGCGGTGCTGACCCGGCTGCACTCCGAGTGCCTGACCGGCGACGCGTTCGGCTCCCAGCACTGCGAGTGCGGCGACCAGCTCGACTCGGCGCTGCGGGCGGTGGCGGCGGAGGGCCGCGGGATCGTCGTCTACCTGCGCGGACACGAGGGCCGCGGCATCGGGCTGCTGGGCAAGCTGCGCGCCATGGCGCTGCAGGCGGAGGGCCTGGACACGGTGGAGGCCAACCTCGCCCTCGGTCTGCCGGTGGACGCCCGCGACTACGGTGTCGCCGCCGCGATGCTGCGCGACCTCGGGGTCCGCTCGGTGCGGCTGATGTCGAACAACCCGCGCAAACGGGAGGCGCTGGTGCGCCACGGCATCCAGGTCGCCGAGGAGGTGCCGCTGCTGATCCCGCCGAACGAGAACAACATCACCTACCTGCGCACCAAGCTGAAGCGGATGGACCACCGGCTGCCCCACCTGGACGCGGTCGCGCAGCACCGGTGACGGCGGCCGGGACCCGCCCCGGGCCGGCCGGCGCGACCGGGCAGCCGCCCGGCCCGCGGCCCGGCCGCCGCGGTGCCGCGACACCGGGCGGCGACCGGGCGGCGACCGGGCGGCCGCAGAGCGCCGCCGGGGCGGCCGGGCCGGATCCGCCTGTGGCTCAGCCGGTGGCGGCCTGGTGGACGAAACGTTTGAGCACCGGGTAGACGGTGTGGGCGCCGCGCGGCCGCAGCTGGGTCATGAACTGGACCGTCAGGTCGCGGCCCGGGTCGACGAAGAACGTCGTGGTGGCCACACCGCTCCACCCGTACGTGCCCCGCCCGGAGGGGACCCTGGTGCGCTCGGGGTCGACGACCACGGACACCCCGAGGCCGAAGCCGACGCCCTCCTTGCCGGGGTCGTCGTGGGCGGGACGGCTGCCGAAGGACCGCAGGTCGGCGCCGCCGGGCAGCTGGTTGGCCGTCATCAGGGCGACGGTGTCCGGCGCCAGCAGCCGGACGCCGTCCACCGCGCCCCGGCCGCGCAGCAGTTCCATGAAGCGGTGCACGTCGTGCGCGCCGGCCACCATTCCGCCGCTGCCGGACAGGAAGCGGGGCCGCCCGCGGCGCAGCGGCAGCCCCGGCACCGGCGTGAGCCGGCCGTCCTCCCGCTCCCCGTACAGTTCGGCGAGCCGGGGCGCCTGCGCGTCGGTGACCTGGAAGGCGGCGTCCGCCATGCCGAGCGGCCGGAAGACCCGCTCGGCGAGGAACGCGTCCAGCGGCCGGCCCGACACCACCTCGACGATCCGCCCGAGCACGTTGTAGGCCACGGAGTAGTTCCACTGCGTTCCCGGCTCGAACTGCAGCGGCAGGCTCGCGTACAGGTCGACGGTCTCCGCGAGGTCCGCGCCCGGCCGCACCGTGGACGTGAGGCCCGCCTCCCGGTACAGGGCGTCCACGGGGTGGCAGCGGTAGGAGCCGAAGGTGAGACCAGCGGTGTGGGTCAGCAGGTGCCGCACCAGGACGGGCTCCTCGGCCGGCCGCGTCCTCAGCTCCGTCCCGGCCCCCTCGACGTACACCCGGGGAGCGGCGAACGCGGGCAGGTGCCGGGCGACCGGGTCGTCCAGGCCGAGCCGGCCCTCCTCCACGAGCAGCAGCGCGGCGACCGAGGTCACCGGCTTGGTCATGGAGTAGATCCGCCACAGCGTGTCCGCCTCGACGGGCAGCCCGGCCGCGATGTCGCGCCGGCCGTACGCGGTGAGGTGCGCGACCCGGCCGCCGCGGGCCACCGACACCAGGAAGCCGGGCAGCCGCCCGGCGTCGACCTCGTCCGCGAAGTGCCGGTCCATACGGTGGAGCGTCCTCGGGTCCAGGCCCGCCTCCCCCGGGTCGACCTCTTGCCGCAGCTGTGCCATCGCTCTCCTCCGCTCGCGTGCGACGATGCGCACCGGCCTACCCCCGCCAGGACGACGTCAGACCTCATGACCGCTCAGCCGTTGCAGCCGGCCCGTGTCACTGCCGGGTGACGGAGCGGCTGACGCCGGCCACCACGGTGGTCGCGAGGATCCAGCCGGTGACGACGAACAGGTAGGACAGCCACTGGTACCAGCCGTGCGGGGAGAAGGCGCTCTCCTGCCCGAAGGAGATCACGGGGACCAGCAGGTCCAGGGTGTAGAAGACCGCGTTGAACTGCGGCGCCTCGTCCGCCTTCAGGGCGCCGGGCGGATGCAGTCCGTAGACGAGGGAGCCGACGGCCAGCAGGGACAGCAGCCAGCCCGCCGCGCGCAGCGGGCGGAACCCGTAGCCGACGGTGATGTCCTGGACCCGGCCCCACACCCGGCCGTACCAGGGCAGGGTGGTGCGGTGGCGGCGCTGCTTGGCGAGCTGGACGAGGCGGGCGGCGCGGTCGTCGCCGGTGCTCAGGTAGGCGGCCGCCAACTGCTCGTAGGCGTGCGGGACGTAGCCGTCCTCGTCCCGTTCCGCCATCGGCAGCCGACGCTCGGCAGGCTCCTGCGGGGTGAGGGAGGCGTAGGTCAGTCCGCTGAGCAGCACAGCCCGCGGCAGCGTTTCGGGGTTCAGGAACAGGACGCCGATCTGGGAGCGCCGCAGGTTCAGCGTGCCGTCCATCGGCGGGCCTCCGCGCAGCCACAGCTCGCCGATGGTGCTGCTGCTCGCCCGCAGCGCGGTGTCGCCGGGGTGGGAGAGCCTGCTGTCCGACAGGTCGAGCCGGCCGGCGATCCGCGTGCCGCGCAGGGCGACCTTGCCGCGCAGGTCGGCGTGGCGCACGAGCAGGTCGCCCTCCACGCCGAGGCCCTCGGCGTCGACCGCCTTGTCGGCCGCGGTGATCCGGGCGTGGCTCAGGTCGATCGTTCCGCTCACTGCGGCGCCGGTCAGCCGGACCTCGCCGCGGACGCCGAGGCCGGGCGCGGACAGGCCGTCGCCGATGCCGACATGGTTGAGCTGGAGGGCGGACGTGCCGGGCGCCTCGATGTCCGCACCGTCCAGGAACAGCGCCCCGCCGATCTGCGCCCCGCCGAGCCGCACCGGACCACCGAACCGGCAGCCGGACAGCCGCAGCACGCCCTCCACCTGCACCGAGGCCGAGTCCAGGCCTGGCAGGACGGAGCCGCGCAGGTTCAGCTGGCGCAGCCGGGCCCCGTAGAAGACGGGTTCGGCGTCGAAGTGGCAGTGGCTCAGCCGGACCGGGCGCGGGGTGGTGGCGTACTCCAGGTCCAGGACGCCGGTGATGCGGGCGCCCACGATCCGGAGCGCGGGTATCTCCCCCTCCTCGCAAGGATCGTCGAGCAGCAGCCTGCGCAGCACGGTGGCTCGTATGGTGTGTTCGGGTCCGCAGGGGGTGTTGCCGTCGGCGGGGCCGGGCGGGCGGAAGTCCACCACTGCGCCCCGGGGGTAGGCCCGCCACACCCGTGCCTCGGCCGGTGTCAGGTCGTCGGTCTCCATCGCGGGGGACTGTGACCCGGCCGGGGCACGGGTGTCAACTTCACACTGACGGACGGGTGTTCCACTCCGCGATCACGGGGTGGCCGTGCTCCGTCGACAGCCGGCCGACCGTGGCCGTGGCGAGCTGGAACAGCCGGCCCTCGGTCGGCGCCAGGCCGAGCCGGCGGGCGGTCAGCACCCGGAGGAAGTGGGCGTGGGCGACCAGGAGTACGTCTCCCGGCCGGTCGGCGGGCAGCGCGTCCACCCGGGCGAGCACCCGGTCCGCCCGCACGCCGACGTCCGCCGCGCTCTCGCCCGGGTGGCCGGTGCCGGGCGGCACGCCGTCGCGCCACAGGTCCCAGCCGGGGCGGACGCGGTGGATCGCGTCCGTGCTCATCCCCTCGTAGCCGCCGTAGTCCCACTCGTGCAGGTCCTCGTCCGGCACGGTGTCCTTCAGGCCGGCGAGTTCGGCCGTGCGGACCGCGCGGGACAGCGGACTGGTCAGGACGAGAGCGAAGGGCCGGCCGGACAGGACCGGTGCCAGCGACCGAGCCTCCTCCTCACCGCGCGGGGTGAGGGGCAGGTCGGTGAACCCGGTGTGGCGCCCGTCGGCGCTCCACTCCGTCTCGCCGTGACGGACCAGCAGCAGATCGCGCAGCACGGCGGGCCCTACTTCTGCTCGACGGCGTGGCCGCCGAACTGGTTGCGCAGCGCGGCGATCATCTTCATCTGCGGCGAGTCGTCCTGGCGGGAGGCGAACCGCGCGAACAGCGACGCGGTGATCGCGGGCAGCGGCACGGCGTGGTCGATCGCCGCCTCCACCGTCCAGCGGCCCTCCCCGGAGTCCTGGGCGTAGCCGCGCAGCTTGTCCAGGTGCTGGTCGTCGTCGAGGGCGTTGACCGCGAGGTCCAGCAGCCAGGAGCGGATGACGGTGCCCTGCTGCCAGGAGCGGAGGACCTCGCGGACGTTGTCCACGGAGTCGGCCTTCTCCAGCAGTTCCCAGCCCTCGGCGTAGGCCTGCATCATGGCGTACTCGATGCCGTTGTGGACCATCTTCGCGAAGTGGCCGGCGCCGACCCGGCCGGCGTGGACGTAGCCGAAGTCGCCCTCCGGCCTGAGCGCGTCGAACACCGGCCGGACCCGGGCCACGTTGGCGGCGTCGCCGCCCACCATGAGGGCGTAGCCGTTCTCCAGGCCCCACACGCCGCCGGAGACACCGGCGTCGACGAAGCCGATGCCCCTGGCGCCCAGTTCCCCCGCGTGCTTCTCGTCGTCCGTCCAGCGGGAGTTGCCGCCGTCGACGACCACGTCGCCCGGGGACAGCAGCCCGGCCAGCTCGTCGAGGACCGACTGGGTGGCGCCTCCGGCCGGGACCATCACCCAGACCACGCGCGGAGCGTCCAGCCGTTCGACGAGTTCGCCGAGGCTGCCCACGTCGGCGAGGTCGGGGTTGCGGTCGTATCCGACGACGGTGTGGCCCGCGCGGCGGATCCGCTCGCGCATGTTGCCGCCCATCTTGCCGAGGCCGATGAGACCGAGCTGCATGATCAGTTCACTTCCTTGAGGTCGCGGTAGGCCGCGACGAGGGCGGTGGTGGAGGCGTCGAGTCCGGGTACGTCCGTGCCCTGGGTCAGGGCGGGTTCGATCCGCCTGGCGAGGACCTTGCCCAGTTCGACGCCCCACTGGTCGAAGGAGTCGATGTGCCAGACGGCGCCCTGCACGAACACCTTGTGTTCGTAGAGCGCGACCAGCTGGCCGAGCACCGAGGGGGTCAGCTCCGGCGCCAGGACGGTGGTGGTGGGGTGGTCGCCCTGGAAGGTGCGGTGCGGCACCTGCTCCTCGGGCACGCCCTCGGCGCGGACTTCCCCGGGGGTCTTGCCGAAGGCGAGGGCCTGGGTCTGGGCGAAGAAGTTGGCCATCAGCAGGTCGTGCTGGGCCTTGAGGGTGTCGCCGAGGCCGTCGACGGGGCGTGCGAAGCCGATGAAGTCCGCGGGGACCAGCCTGGTGCCCTGGTGGATGAGCTGGTAGTAGGCGTGCTGGCCGTTGGTGCCGGGCGTGCCCCACACCACCGGCCCGGTCTGCCAGGTGACGGGGCGGCCCTCGCGGTCGACGGACTTGCCGTTGGACTCCATGTCGAGCTGCTGGAGGTAGGCGGTGAACTTCGACAGGTAGTGGCTGTAGGGCAGCACGGCGTGGGACTGCGCGTCGTGGAAGTTGCCGTACCAGATGCCCAGCAGGCCCATCAGCAGGGGGGCGTTGGCCTCGGGGGGCGCGGTGCGGAAGTGCTCGTCGACGGTGCGGAAGCCCGCGAGCATCTCCCGGAAGCGGTCCGGGCCGATCGCGATCATCAGCGACAGGCCGATCGCGGAGTCGTAGGAGTAGCGGCCGCCGACCCAGTCCCAGAACTCGAACATGTTCGCCGGGTCGATGCCGAACGCGGTGACCTTCTCCTCGTTCGTCGACAGTGCCACGAAGTGGCGTGCCACGGCCTTGTCGTCGCCGAGGGCGTCCAGGAGCCAGGAGCGGGCGGAGGTGGCGTTGGTGACCGTCTCGACGGTGGTGAAGGTCTTGGAGGCGATGACGAACAGCGTCTCGGCCGGGTCCAGGCCGTGCAGCGCCTCGTGCAGGTCGGCGCCGTCGACGTTGGAGACGAAGCGGAAGGTCATGTCCCGGGCGGTGTAGGCGCGCAGGGCCTCGTAGGCCATGGCGGGGCCGAGGTCGGAGCCGCCGATGCCGATGTTGACGACGTTGCGGATGCGGCGGCCGGTGTGGCCGGTCCACTCGCCGGAGCGGACCCGGCGGGCGAAGCCGGCCATCTTCTCCAGCACCGCGTGCACCCCGGGCACCACGTCGTGGCCGTCGGCCTCGACCACCGCGCCGGCCGGGGCCCGCAACGCGGTGTGCAGCACAGCCCGCCCCTCGGTGGTGTTGATCCGCTCACCGCGGAACATGGCGTCCCTCAGCCCGAACACGCCCGTCGCGGCAGCCAGTTCCCGCAACAGCCGGAGCGTCTCGTCGGTCACCAGATGCTTGGAGTAGTCGATGTACAGGTCGCCGACGCGTACGACGTACCGCTCGGCACGGCCGGGGTCGGCGGCGAACAGCTCACGCAGGTGCGGCTGCCCTTCGGCGCGGTGGTCCTCCAGGGCGGCCCACTCCGGGCGGCGGGTCAGCGGGGGGAAGTCAGACATGGGCGGGCATCTCCTTGCCGGCCATGCCCCGCAGGGCGATGGCGTACATCTCGTCCGCGTCGAGGCGCCGCAGCTCCTCGGCGATGAGGTCGGAGGTCGGGCGCACCTTCAGGGCGAGGGAGCGCGAGGGCTGGCCGGGCAGGGACAGGGTGGCCAGCGGTCCTTCGGGGCGGTCGATGACGATCTCACCGTCGTCGGTGCCCAGTCGTACGGCCGTGACGACGGGGCCGGCCGTGACCACGCGGTCCACGGCGACGCCGAGGCGGGCCTCCAGCCAGCGCGCCAGCAGCTCGGCGCTGGGGTTCTCCGCCTCGCTCTCCACCGCCCCGGCGGTCACCTTCACCCGGGCCTGGTCCAGCGCGGCGGCCAGCATCGAGCGCCACGGCGTCAGCCGGGTCCAGGCCAGGTCGGTGTCGCCGGGCGCGTAGGACCGCACCCGGGCCGCCAGCGCCTCCAGCGGGCGCTCCACGGCGTACATGTCGGTGATACGGCGCTGGGCGAGGGCGCCGAGCGGGTCCTTGGCGGGCACCTCGGGGGCGTCCACCGGCCACCACACGACGACCGGGGCGTCCGGCAGCAGCAGCGGCAGCACCACGGAGTCGGCGTGCGCGGCCACCTCGCCGTACAGGCGCAGGACGACGGTCTCGCCGGTGCCCGCGTCCGCCCCCACCCGTACCTCGGCGTCCAGCCGGGACGCGGTGCGGTCACGCGGCGTACGGGCGTGCCGCTTGATGACGACCAGGGTGCGCGAGGGGTGCTCGTGCGAGGCGCGCTCGGCGGCCTTGATGGCGTCGTAGGCGTTCTCCTCGTCGGTGACGATCACCATGGTCAGGACCATGCCCACGGCCGGCGTGCCGATGTCCCGGCGGCCCTGCACCAGCGCCTTGTTGATCCTGCTTGCCGTGGTGTCGGTCAGGTCGATCTTCATGGCCTGCGCCAGCTCCGTCCGTCTCGTGCGAGCATCTCGTCGGCTTCCCGGGGGCCCCAGCCGCCCGACGCGTACTGCGCCGGCCGGCCGTGTGCCGCCCAGTGCTCCTCGACCGGGTCGAGGATCTTCCAGGACTCTTCCACTTCCTGATGGCGCGGGAACAGGTTGGCGTCCCCCAGGAGGACGTCCAGGATGAGCCGTTCGTACGCCTCCGGGCTGGACTCGGTGAACGACTCGCCGTAGGCGAAGTCCATCGTCACGTCCCGGATCTCCATCGACGTGCCCGGTACCTTCGAGCCGAACCGGACCGTCATGCCCTCGTCCGGCTGCACCCGGATGACGACGGCGTTCGCGCCGAGCTCCTCGGTGGCGGTGGAGTCGAACGGGGAGTGCGGGGCGCGCTGGAACACCACCGCGATCTCCGTGACCCGCCGCCCCAGCCGCTTGCCGGTGCGCAGGTAGAACGGCACGCCCGCCCAGCGCCGGTTGTCCACGTTCAGCCGCAGCGCCGCGTAGGTGTCGGTGGTGGAGCCCGGGTCGATGCCGTCCTCCTCCAGGTAGCCGCGCACCTGCCGGCCGCCCTGCCAGCCGGGAGCGTACTGCCCGCGCACCGTGTGGGCCGCCAGGTCCGCCGGCAGTTTCACGGCCCTGAGGACCTTCAGCTTCTCGGTGAGCAGCGATCCCGCGTCGAAGGAGGCCGGCTCCTCCATCGCGGTGAGCGCCATCAGCTGCAGCAGGTGGTTCTGGATGACGTCGCGGGCCGAGCCGATGCCGTCGTAGTAGCCGGCGCGGCCGCCGATGCCGATGTCCTCGGCCATGGTGATCTGCACGTGGTCCACGTACGACCGGTTCCAGATCGGTTCGAACATCTGGTTGGCGAAGCGCAGCGCCAGGATGTTCTGGACGGTCTCCTTGCCGAGGTAGTGGTCGATGCGGAAGACCTGCTCGGGGTCGAACACGTCGTGCACGACGGCGTTCAGTGCGCGTGCGCTCTCCAGGTCGCGCCCGAACGGCTTCTCGATGACCGCGCGCCGCCAGGCACCGTCGGGCCCGTCCGCCAGGCCGTGCTTCTTCAGCTGCCGGACGACCTTGGGGAAGAACCTCGGCGGCACGGAGAGGTAGAAGGCGTAGTTGCCGCTGGTGCCGCGGGCGGAGTCCAGCTCGTCGACGGTCCTGCGCAGCGTCTCGAACGCGGTGTCGTCGTCGAAGTCGCCCGGGATGAACCGCATGCCCTCCGCGAGCTGCTGCCAGACCTCCTCGCGGAAGGGGGTGCGGGAGTGCTCGCGCACGGCGTCGTGGACGACCTGCGCGAAGTCCTGGTCCTCCCAGTCGCGGCGGGCGAAGCCCACCAGGGAGAAGCCCGGCGGCAGCAGTCCCCGGTTGGCGAGGTCGTAGACGGCCGGCATCAGCTTCTTGCGGGAGAGGTCGCCGGTGACACCGAAGATGACCAGCCCGGAAGGGCCCGCGATCCGCGGCAGCCTGCGGTCCCGCCCGTCGCGCAGGGGGTTGGCCCAGGCGGCGGAGCGCGCGGCCGCGGCGGCCGCCCGTCGGGTACGCGGCTTCGTCCGGCGGCCCCGTGTCCCGCCGGCCGTCCCGGACGCGGGGCGGGACACGGAGGCGGGCGTGCTGCCCGGCCGGCCGTCCGCCGCCGCGGCGCCCTGGGCCGCGGGCGCTCCTGAGGCCGTCCGCGCGGTGCTCTCCTTGCTCATTCCCCGTCAACTCCCCTGCTCGTCGCCCGCTCGTCGCGGCTTCCGTCGGAGCGGCCCCCGCCGGAGCCGCGGGCGGCCCCGGCAGTCCGGCCTCCGGCGGTGCCGCCGGCGGCACCCCGGTCCGGCCCGGCCGCGGTGCTCCCGTGGTCCGGCCGGTCGCCCGGCCGGGCGCGGACGCCGCCGCCGGAGTGGCTCCTGAGGGCTCCCGCGGACGCGGTTGCTTCGGTCATTTCGTGATCTTCTTCTCTCTGGCGGTCGGGTCAACCACGTGCCGGGTCCCGGGATTCCCGGGCGGCGGTGACGGCCTCCCGCGCCGTCGCGGCGACGGGTGCGGCCGTGACGCCGCACCCGGCCGACGGGGCGCGGCGTCGGCACGGACGCCGACGGGGCCGGGGAGGACGACGCGTCCCGCGTCCTGTGTGAAGCGGTACCCCGTCGGGGCGATCCCGGCTGCCCCGGCGCCGCGCGCTCGCACGGACGGCGGAAGGACGCGGTCCCGGCGGGCCCGCGGCTGCTCCTCGCACCACCCCGCGCACGGCCCGGGCAGGGTGCCCGGCAGGGGCACCGCGCACGCCGGGACGCCGCCGGCCTCCCGGCGCCCGCACACCTGCATCACCTTCTGAAAGAGCGTGTACGCGACGGGTGTGGGACCCGTGGCCGTGCCCGGGCGCCCGCTGCCCGCCCTCCGTACCGCGTCGGCGCCGAGAACGCATGCCGGGCCGACGGCACGCCGGTCACGTCCGGTCCACTCGAACCGGGGAGACGCATGCGTGCTCATCTTCAAGAGATCCTCTGGCGGAGCGATTCCGGGGGCCTACGCGTTAGAGACTAAAAGTCTGACTTTTTTGAGGCCAGGGCGGGGTGCCTCTCGCTGCGGCAACCGTGGGACAGCATGCGACAGGTGAGCCTCGGCCGGTCACAGGTGAGCGGCCGAGGCCGGTGCGCGCGCGGCCGGGACACACGGGACACAGCCGTCCCGTGCGCGCGGCACGACAGGGCCGCGCGGGCGAAGGCGGCGTGGCGCGGCGCGGCCTGGCGCGGCCTGCAGTGGGTGCCGGCTCCGCGGCGCGCCGCGGAGCTCAGGCGGCACGGCGGGGAGAGGTCCTGGATCCGGCCCGAGGGGTGTGCCGCTTCTCCGCGCGGGCCCGGTGCCGCGGCACGGCGCTGACCCCGCCCGCCGGCTTCCCGCCCCGTGGCACGGCCGGTGCCACCGACCTGTGCCGCCACGGTCCTGCTGTCGCTGCCACGATCCTGCTGTCGCTGTCGCTGTCGCTGTCGCTGTCGCTGTCGCTGTCGCTGTCGCTGTCGCTGTGGCTGTGGCTGTGGCTGTGGCTGTGGCTGTGGCTGTGGCTGTCGCCGTCGCCGTCCGGGCCGTCGTGTGCGTCGGGCCCGCCGCGCACGGCTTCGCCTGCGGTGAACCTCTCCGGGCCCTCCCGGGGCGTACGGGTCCGGCCCCGCCGCCTTCCGTGCGGAAACACGCCGACGGGGCGTCCTCGTGACGCCCCGTCGGCCGATGTGCCCTCTCGTGCGGATGCTCAGTGGCCGAAGTCGAACCAGTTGACGTTCACGAAGTCGGCGGGCTGGCCGCTGGTGAAGGTCAGGTAGACGTCGTGGATGCCGGTCACCGCGGTGATGTTGGCGGGAACGGTCCGCCACGACTGCCAGCCTCCGGTGCTGCCGACCGCGAAGCTGCCGACGGGTGCGCTGGTGCGGCTGTCCAGGCGCACCTCGACCAGCCCGCTGACGCCGCCCGCGGCACCGCTGGCGACCCGGCCGTAGAACTGCCTGGCCGCCGAGGAGCCGAAGTCGACGCCCCGGTACAGCGCCCAGTCGCCGTTGGCCAGCGCGCCGATGTTCTGCCCGCCGCCGGAGTCCGTGGTCGCCTCCGTGACGGTGCCGGACTGGGCGTCGTAGGACTCGGCCTGGATGGCGGTGTAGGCGTCCCGGCTGCCGCTCGGCGGGGGTGTGGTCCCGCCGCCCGATCCCAAGGACAGCACCTGCACGTAGTCGACGACCATCGCGTGCCCCGGCACCGTGCCGCCGTCGGGGCCGCCGCCGAACGCATCGGGGAAGCCGCCGCCCATCGCCACGTTCAGGATGACGAAGTAGCCGTGGTTCGTGGCGTTCGCCCACGTCGCGGCGTCGACCTGGTCGGCCCGGACCGTGTGGTAGGTGGTGCCGTCGACGGAGAACCGGACCTGCTCCACGCCGGTGGAGCGGTCCCACTCCATCCGGTAGGTGTGGAAGCCCGCCTGGCAGGACGCGCCCGGGCAGGGGGTGGAGCCGCCGATGCCGGTGGTCTCGTTGCACGGCCCGCCGGGGCTGGTGCCGCAGTGCATCGTGGCCCAGACGGTGTTGATGCCCTGGACGTTCTCCAGGATGTCCAGTTCGCCGACGCCGGGCCAGTTCCAGTAGTTGCCGCGGTAGGGCGCGCCCAGCATCCAGAACGCCGGCCAGTAGCCCTTCGCCGCCGCGCCGGTGACGTTCGGCATCTGGATCCGGGCCTCGACGCGCAGCTTGCCGCCCGCCGGGGGCTGGAAGTCGGTGCGGCGGGTCTCGATCCGGCCCGAGGTCCAGCGGCCGGAGGCGTCGCGTCGCGGTGTGATGCGCAGGTTGCCGCTGCCGTCGAGGGCCACGTTGTCGGTGCTGGAGGTCATCGTCTCCACCTCGCCGGTGCCCCAGTTGGCGGGGCCGCCCGGATAGGAGGTGCCGGTCGCGTACTGCCAGTCGGCGGTGTTCACGCCGGAGCCGGCCGGGCCGTCGAAGTCGTCGGCGAAGACCTGGGTCCAGCCCGAGGGGGGCGGCGGCGCGGCCGCCCCGGCCGTGCCGGTGGCCGTCGTGGCGGCGGCCGTGGCCAGGGCGAGTGTGGCGGCCGCCGCCAGCAGGGCCTGACGCAGCGGGCGGCGTCTGCGGACGCCGGGTGTGTCGCTCATGTGGGGGTCGCCTCTCGGGATACGGGGATGCGGGGAGCCGTACTGCCGTGCCTGAGCGGTGCGTGAGGGTTGCCTGTGCCTGTGCCTGTGTCTGTGTCTGTGCATGGGGCCTGCCACTGCGGTGCGAGCGCAGGGCGGCCCCGTTCTGAGAGCGCTCTCACGGCGCGCCCAATGTGCTCCCGGCCGGGCGGGTCGTCAAGAGGTGAAGCAGATAAATCCTTTGGAGCGGGCAAGAGTTCATGAAGTGAAAGGCCGCGGGCCGTCCACCACGGCACGGCGGACGGCCCCCGTTCCGGCCCTGCCCGCCCGGCTGGCCTGCCCGGCTCGGCCTGCCCGACCCTCTGCCCGGACCGCAGTCCGGGCAGACGGTGGGAGCGGGGCGGTCACGCGGGGCAGTCAGTGGTGCACCAGCTCCCGCTCGGCCGGGGCGGCCGCCTCCTCCCGCAGCCCCTGGGCCCGAGCCCGCTCGGCGTCCGCGACCCGCTCCGCCTCCAGCCGCCGGGCCCGGTCCTTAAGGGCCGCCGTGTAGGCGCGCTGCGCCCGGGCGAGCACGCCGAGCGCGTACGCGCAGACGACGCTGAGCAGGTGGAACGCGTATGCGAAGGGCTGGGCGCTCTCCCTCGGGAACACGGTGACGACCAC
Source organism: Streptomyces sp. B8-7 (assembly GCF_058833805.1). Classification (NCBI taxonomy): domain Bacteria; kingdom Bacillati; phylum Actinomycetota; class Actinomycetes; order Kitasatosporales; family Streptomycetaceae; genus Streptomyces; species Streptomyces sp. B8-7. The sequence continues at coordinate 645,642 of NZ_JBYRRL010000002.1, forward strand.
GCCGAACAGCCAGCCCAGCAGCATCATCCGCCGTTCCACGGGCCGGCACTGGGCGGCGGCCGTGTACAGCACGGCGAGCCCGCCCCAGATCACGGTCGGCGGGGGTGCGTGGTGCAGGGCCATCAGGACGGTCGCCGCCGACACCGCCAGCGCGGTGGCGAAGGGAGCTCTGCGGCGCCACACGAGCGGCACCGCCGTCGCCGTGCCCAGCGCGAATCCGAGCCAGGTCAGCCGGTCGTCGCCCTCGTCGGGGAAGATCCACTGGAGGGAGGCGGCGAACAGCACGAGCGCGGCGAGCGCACCGTCGACGGCGTACGGGTTCGCCGTGCGCAGCCACGTGGCCGCGGTGTCGATCCAGGACCGGGTGGGCATGAACGCTCCTCGGGGCCGGGGCGGTTGCAGTATCCGGGCCGGTCGCGGGCTCCGCCTCGCCGGGGAGAGGGATGTTCGTCCTCCGGGGCCCGCACCCGGACGCCCCCGTACGAGGCGGCCCGCACGGGGACACCGTGCACGGGGCGGCCGCCCCACGGACGCCGCACACGGAGGGACTCCGCCCGACGGACGCCGCACACGGAGGGACTCCGCCCGACGGCGCCACGGGAACGCGCCGGGAACGCGCCGGGGGCGCCCCTGCGAGGGGGCGCCCCCGGTCCGGGGAGTGCGTGCGGCACCCGCGGCGGGGCGCCGCACGGCGGGCCGGTCAGCCGGTGAATCCGGCCGTGATGGAGGTGAACTGCCAGTTGTTCTGGCTGATGCCGGAGCAGTTGCTGGTCACGCCGCCGCCCGGACAGGGCCGGTCGCGGTTGACCGACCAGAAGGCGAGGCGCGCGAGGTGGTGGGAGTTCGCCCAGTCGCGGATCCGGGTCCAGGTCGCGACGGAGGTCAGCTCCTGCTGGTCGGACAGGCCGTTCATGCCGGAGATGCCGATGTGGGCGTACGCGGTGGCGTCGTCCCAGCCGAACGTGGACTTCAGCTTGGCCTTGAGTCCCTCGGTGGCGTTGACGGTGTTGCCGTACATGTCGGCACCGCCCCCGAAGTCGAACGGCATGACGGTGAACACGTCGATGCCGGCGTTGAGCGCCTTGGCCTGCTCGATGAGCCGGTTGCCCCAGTAGGTCGGACCGGTCGTCGAGGTGCCGAAGGTGAGGATCGTGCGCAGGCCCGGGTTGCCGGCCTTGACGATCTTCAGGGCGTTCAGGATGCGGTCCTGCACGGTCGCGTTCTCGAACTCGTCCGAGTTCTCGATGTCGACGTCGATCGCCTTGAGGCCGTAGGCGTCGATGACGCGCTGGTAGGCGCCGGCCAGGGCCTCGGGCGTGGAGCAGTTCGGGCCGAGCTTGTTGCCGCTCCAGCCGCCGATCGAGGGGACGACGTCGCCGCCCGCGGCGCGGACGGAGTTGATGACGCCCTGGTCGTTGCCGCCGGTCAGCGGCCGGTTTCCGTCCCAGGCCGGGTTGCAGCCGCCGGAGGAGAGGATGAACGCCATCGTGTACCACTTGACGCCGGTCGCGCCCATCACCGAGGTCGCGCCGGGCGGGTCGCCCCAGCCGAGGTACAGGTAGGGCGCGGCCTGCTTGAAGCCGGTGCCCCCGCCGCCGCCCGGGTCCGTGGTGACGGTGACGGCGTTGGACGCGGGGGAGCTGTTGCCGGCCGCGTCCCGGGCCCGCACGGTGAAGGTGTAGGAGGTGCTCGCCGCGAGCCCGGAGACCGTGGCGCTGGTCCCGGACACGCTCAGCACCTGGTGGGATCCGCTGAACACGTCGTACGCGGTGACGCCGGTGTCGTCGGTGGAGGCGTTCCAGGCCAGGGACACGCTGGACGAGGTCCTGCCCGTGGCGCGCAGGCTGCCCGGCACCGTCGGCGCCTGGGTGTCGCCGCCGCCCCCGCCGCCGGGTCCGTCGAGGCTGATGTCGTCGGCGTGGTACGTCCCCTGCCCGTACCAGCCGTGCACGTACACCCGGGCGCTGGTCTGCGAGGCGCCCGTGGTGAAGGACAGGCTGAGCCGGCTGTACGACGACGGCGAGGTGGTCCAGGTGGAGGCGCCGCCGTCCACGCCGAGGTAGACGTAGGAGCCGCGGACCCAGCCGCTGAGCGTGTACGCCGTGCCCGGCCGGACCGCGATGTCCTGGCCGCACTTGGCGTTGTCGCTCGCGCCGGCCGCCCCCCGGAGGGCGCGGGAGCCGCTGTGCACGGGGGAGGACACGACCGAGCCGAGGTTTCCGGTGCAGGTCCAGGGCGACAACGACCCCGACTCGAAACCGGCGTTGGACAGGATGTTGGCCGCCTGGGCGGTACCGGGAAGCGCGACGGCTCCGCCGGCCGCGAGGCCGACGGCACCGAGCAGCGCGAGAAGTCTGCGTCGGGAGCGACTGAGGAGTGAGGTGCGCACGCGATCTCCCTGGGGAATGTGGGGTGTTCGGGAGTGCACGGGAGTGCGGGTGGTGCGCCCACCAAGTTGGTATGGACCAATCCTGCTGTCAAGAGGCCGCTCGACATCCGTCCGTACCGGAGCCCGGAGCGCGGCCGCTCCCGGTGCGCACCGGGAGCGGCCGCGCCCTAGAGCGGCAGGGCCTGGGCGGTGCTCTGTACCGGGTCCGGCAGGGCCGGTACGGCGGGCAGCGGCACCTCGGTCTCCTCGCTCCGCTGCTGGGGCAGGGAGACGGCCAGCAGGGGCCGCGGCCCCGAGACGACCGTGTAGTCCTGCCCGAGGAACGGCGGAGCGACCTCGCCCGGGTCCTCCCCGAGCGCCAGCCGGACGGCCAGCCACGGCACGTTCGTCCCGCACAGGGACAGCTGGTGCAGTCCGCCGGCCGGACGGGTGTTCACGTCCATCAGCACGGGCGTGTCCCCGAGCATCCGGAACTGGATGTTGGACAGGTGGTGCAGCCCGAAGCCCTCGGCGATCCGGCGGGCCGGCTCCAGCCACTGCTCGTGCAGGGTGAAGCCGCGCCGCCGCCCGTTCTTCGTGCGGCCGATCGCCAGCCGGACCCGGTTGTCCGTCCCGGTCAGGCAGTCCACCGACACCTCGGGCTGGTCCAGCCGCGGCATCACCAGCCAGTCCACCGGCTCGTCGGCCGACCGCAGCGCCTCGACGACCAGGTCGAGATGGACGTAGGGGCTCGGGAAGCCGTTGAGCTGCACCAGGGAGAAGGGGGCCCGGGTGACCACCCGGAAGCCCACGCCGCCCGCTCCGGACGCCGGCTTGAAGCACGCCTTGTGTCCGGCCGCCTCCAACTCCTCCACGGCGGCGAGGAGTTCGTCCGCGGTGCGCACCCGCCACCAGGGCGGCACCGGCACTCCGATCGCCTGCACCGCCTGGTAGGCGACGATCTTGTCCTCGAAGAGCGCGGCCGCCTCCGGAGTGGGCGCCAGCAGCGCGGTGCCGACGGCCGCGAAGTCCGCCCGGTGCGCCGCGATCGCCGCCTGGTGCAGCCGGGGCACGAACACGTCGATGCCGCGCCGCGCGCACAGGTCGAGGGCGAACTCGACGTACGCCGCCGGGGACAGGCCCTCCGGCTCCGGCTCGGCGGTGTCGGCGGCGGCGAGCACGGGGGAGTCCGGGTCCCCGTGCGTGGCATGGATCTCGACGGCCCGGTCGCTGGGATTTCGTCGGAGCTGATCCATGAAGAACACGTTCTCCGCGTACGTGCGGTTGAGCCAGACGCGTACGCGAGAGACCATGCAGGGCCGCCTTTCGGGGGTTCGCGGGCACGGCGGAGCGGCCCGTGCCCGGGCAAGGTGGTTGAAGGGACACCGAACCGCCCCGGTGAAGGGAAGTGTCTCGGCGGTGGTGTTGGGGGGATCATACGACCTCCCCGGACCTCCGCGTGCAACGCGGGTGTTACGGATTCCCCACCGGGGCGGGGTCTGCAGGTGTCGCGGGATCGCCTTGTCGGCGGGGCGCGGAATGTGCTGTCGTAGGGGCGGACGGTGGACACCGGATGGGGGGCGAACGGGTGGCGTCGAGGGCCGGCGGGAGCGGGCGGCTGCTGGCCATCAGCGACCTGCACATCGGGTATCCGGAGAACCGGGCGCTGGTCGAGAAGCTGTATCCCGAGCAGGAGGGCGACTGGCTCGTGGTGGCCGGCGACGTGGCCGAGACCGTCGCCGACATCCGCTGGGCCCTCGCCCTGCTCGCCGAGCGCTTTCACACGGTCCTCTGGGTGCCCGGCAACCACGAACTGTGGACACACCCCAAGGACCCGGTCACCCTGCGCGGTGTCGCCCGCTACGACCATCTGGTCTCTCTCTGCCGCGAGCTGGGCGTGCATACGCCGGAGGACCCCTACCCCGTGTGGCAGGGGCCCGACGGGCCGGTGCGGGTGGCACCGCTGTTCCTGCTGTACGACTACTCCTTCCTGCCGCAGGGCTGTGCCACCAAGGAGGAGGGCCTGGCCTACGCCCGCAGCACCGGGATCGTCTGCAACGACGAGGACCTGCTGCACCCCGACCCCTATCCGACGCGGGACGCCTGGTGCCGGGCCCGGGTGGAGCTGACCGGACGCCGGCTCGCCGAGCAGGCGGGTGACCTGCCCCTGGTCCTGGTCAACCACTACCCGCTGGACCGGCATCCGACGGACGTGCTCTGGTACCCCGAGTTCGCCATGTGGTGCGGGACGAGGCTGACCGCCGACTGGCACCGCCGCTTCGGAACGGTCGCGATGGTGTACGGCCATCTGCACATCCCCCGCAGTACGGTGCTGGACGGGGTCCCCTTCGAGGAGGTGTCGGTGGGCTATCCCCGCGAGTGGCGCGGCCGCCCCCAGCCGCCCGGCGTCCCGCGCGTCGTCCTGCCCCGGGAGCCGCGCCGCGCCCCCGGGCCCGACGCCCCCTGAGCCGGGGGCCCCTGAGCCCGGGCCCGCCGCACGCCGCGGGGCGCGCCGGCGGTGTGCGCTCCCCTGTGGGGTGTCAGCCGTGCGGCTGCCAGGTCTGCACCAGCCGGAAGAACTCCTCCTCGTTGCCTCTCAGCCCCGCCTGGGCCAGTGCCTGCTCGGCCTCGGCCAGGACGGACGGCGGGACGACCGGTGGCCGCCCGCCCTCCGGCGGCCGGTCGGCGGCCCCCGTGCCGCAGGCCCCGTCGAGGACACCGTCCGGACCGGTGGTGCCGGTTTCGCCGTGTCCGTCGGCCGCGCCGCCGCCCTCGGCGTCGTCGAACGCGGCCCGTACGGTGTGCAGCAGGCGCAGATAGGCCTGGACGGCCGTGCGCTCCCGGTCGGTCAGGACGATCGTGGGCATCGGTCGGCTCTCCCCGTGTCGGCTCGGTCGGTCACGCGCCGGTGGGCACGTACGCCCCCTCGGGGGACGCGCTCTCCAGCTTGCCCGCCGCCACTGACAATCGGGGCGCAGCGACGGCCGGTTCGCCCGCTCAGCCGACGCCGGGCCACCCCGCCGGCCCGGGATGCCTCCGGGTGCGGGACGCCCTCGGCGGGTACGCGGCGGCCCGGTGGGCCGCGCGGGCCGGCCGGGGAGCCCCGGGAGGCGGCCCGCCGGATCGGGGCAGCCGGATCGGGGCGGCCGGATCGGGGCAGCGGGAGCGGTGGCCGGAACGGGAGCGGTGCGCCGGCCGGGGAGCGGCCCCCCCCCGGGTGCGCCTCAGCCCTGCGGGCCCAGATAGCCCAGGGACGTCTCGATGCGGCCGGCCAGCCGGTCGCGCCGCAGCGGTGCCCGGCCCGAGGAATCGGCCAGCCAGGTACGGCACTTGCTGGCCAGGAGCAGGCCGAACGCCTCCGCCTCCCGCTCGTCGTCGAGGTCGAAGCGGGTGCGGGCGGCCACTTTCAGCACGGTCGCCTGAAGGTCCGCGGACTCCTCCAGCAGCCGGGCGGCCACCGTCGCGCCGTCCACATGGTGGCCGCGGTGCCCGGCCTGCATGTGCCACAACTCGTGTCCGAGGATGACGAGTTGATGATCCGGAGCGGTGCGCTCCTCGATGACCACCAGGTCCTGGTCCGCCATGTCGATCCACAGGCCGCTGGCCGCGTTGGACGGGAAGGAGGCCATGCGCAGGCGCACCGGGCGCCCGCGGCGTCTGCTCATCGCGTCGCACAGCGCGGTGTAGAGCTCCACGGGTGCCGCCGGTGCGGGCAGCCGGAGTCCGGCCACCAGGTCGGCGCACAGACGGCGCATCTCCCGGGCGTTTCCGTTTCCCACAGTTCTCTCCCGGATCACGACTCGGGCCGTTTGACGCTCTCCAGGAGCATGTCCAGCCATTCGGCGACCTTGTCGCGATGCTGATCGGTGGGCAGTTGGGCGGCCCGCCAGGCGATGCCGCGCACCCCGTGGTCCTGGAGCAGCCGCTCCAGCGGGTCCGACGGCACCGCGGCCGCCGCCTGCCGCTCACGGTCGGCGAGCTTCTGCAGCAGGTCCTGCTCGGCGCGTTGGAGAGCACCGGCGAGTGCCTCGCCGTCCTCGGCGGTCAGGAAGCCGGCGTGCACGCGGAAGAAGCGCTGGAGGGCGTCGCAGTGTTCCATGGTGGGGCGCCGGTCGCCGTTGATCAGCGCGCCCGCCTGCTGCCGGGACATGCCCGCGCCGTCGGCGATCTCCTGCTGGGTGTATCTGCGCCCGTTCGGCTTGAGCCGGGTGCGCCGCAGCAGGTCGAGACGTTGCAGGAAGCGTGCCTGCACGTCGGGTTCGCCGGCCGGGCGGCCCTGGAGGAGGTCCTTCACCACGGGCTCGGGGACGCCGGAGGCCACGGACAGCCGTACCGTGTCGAACACTTCCGGGTGCGGTACGCCGAGCCGGTCGGCGAGCGCCGTGACGCGGTCGACGACGGCCGGCAGGACGGCCCACGCCGTGCCGTCCGAAACCTCGTAGCCATCCGCCACCGACGTGTCTCCTACGTCTCGCACAGCCGTCTCACCCATGGTCCCCGTGAACTTCCCGGAGCGTAGCCGGTGCTTCGAACTCACATCCAGGTCTCGCCACAACTGTGGCCAATTTCAGCCGTCAACAGTCGTGGAATGCCACGATAGTTGACATGCCTACGGTCGGAGCAGCAGGATCGGTGCGCCGCGAGATGGCCGCAGAGGCAAGAGGGGTGACCTCCCGATGGCATACCAGGCAGGTGGGCAGCGGCCGGCGCCGCGGTCCGCCCCCGTGCGTCCGCAGGCCCAGGAGTACCTTCGGGACTACGCGGCGCTCGTGGAGGCCGTTCCCTTCCCGTCGTTCGTGGTCGACCACCGCTGGGACGTGGTGCTGACCAACGGCGCGTTCCGGACACTCTTCCGCGGCGTGGGCCCGCATCCCACCGCCATGCCGGCCGACAACTTCCTGCGGTTCGTCCTGTTCCATCCCGACGCGGGGACGGTCCTCGGCGAGCACGAGTCGCGCTGGTGCCTGCCCATGCTGGCGCACTTCGCCGCCGCGCTGGAGCGGCACGGGCACGACCCCGCGCTGCAGGCGGTGCGGCGTGAGATCGCGCAGGACCCCTTCATGGAGGCGGCCTACCGGCAGGGTCTGCCGCACTGGGTGCGGGCCGTGGGTGAGTCGGCCCTGGAGCACGACGGGGCCGTGCGGCCGCTGCTGCATCCCGATCCCCGGTGGGGCGCGACCGACTGCCGGATCGTCGACGAGACGCCCCGGGCGCTGCGGGAACTGGACCGCACCCGTCTGACGTTGGTGCTGCGCGACCGACGTGCTGCCGCCGAGCGCGCAGCCGTGTCCAGGGCGCGCCGCACGGTGGGTCACCTCAGCGTGGTGCCCGCCCCCGAGGACTGACCTGGCACCGTCGGCGTTCAGGTCGCCGACGGCGTCAGGTCGGCCCGGCGGGGCGCGGCCGGCCCCCGCCGCATGGAGTCCCTGCCGGGTGCGGTGGCGCCGTGGGCAGGGGTGCGCGGGCGTGTCGCGGCCGCTCGCGCAGTTCCCGTGCGCCCCTTCCCGGGCGTGGGCGCGTTGACGGCGGCAGTGCCGTTCCCGGGTCGCGTCGGAGCGCGGCCGCGGGTGCCGGCTCGGTGGTCAGGCGGCCAGCCGGCGTCTGCCGCGTCTGGTGCGGGGGGCCGGGATCGGAGTGGGCCGGGGGAGCGGGGAGGGCTCGGTGCCGACGGTGGCCGGGGGGCGGGACAGGAGGATGACGCCTCGGGCGGCCAGTGCCGTCCCGGTGAGGGCCAGCAGGAGGCCCGCCGGTCCGCCCTGGAGGTGCTCGCCGAGGAGGGAGAGGCCGATCAGGGCGGCCGCCACCGGGTTGGCGAGGGTGACCGTGGCGAGCGGGGCGCCCAGGCCGCCCCGGTAGGCGGTCTGCGACAGCAGCAGGCCTCCGGCCGCGAGCGCCGCGACGAGGACGGCGACCCCGACCACCTGCGCGCTGAGCAGGGGGCCGGAGCGGTCGGTGGCGGCCACCGTCACGGTCTGGGTGAGTGCGGAGGCGACCCCCGAGGCGAGGCCGGACGCGGTCGCGTGCCGCAGGCCCGGCCGTGCGCCCGGCCGGGACAGCACTCCGATCAGCACCGCCGCGGTGCCCGCGACGGCCAGCGCCTCGGCCGGGCTCAGCACGTCGTCCGGCGCCGGGCCCGATGCCGCTGCCAGCAGTGCGGCCAGGCCCGCCAGCGTGCACGCGGTGCCCCGCCACTCGGCGGCGCTGACCCGCCGGCCCGCCACCCGCGCCCCCAGCGGCACGGCCGCGACGAGCGTGAGCGCGCCGAGCGGCTGCACCACCGTCAGCGGGCCGTACTTGAGGGCCACCACGTGCAGCAGTGCCCCGGCCGCGTTGAGCAGGACCGCCCCCCACCACACCGCGCTGCCCAGCAGCCGCGGCGGGCCGGTCCCGGCGGAGCGGGCGAGCCGCTCCTGGGTGACCGCGGCGGCGGCGTAGGCGACCGCGGAGAACAGCGACAGGACGACGGCGAGGGTGAAGGCCGTACTCACCGGACCACCCCGGCCGGTGCCGCCCCGTCCCGCGCCGGAGCGACACCCCGGGCGGGTGCGCCGTCCCCGGCGCGCGCGTCGGCCGCAGGGGGCGCGCCGTCCCCGTCACGTGCGCGGGTTCCGCCGGGCCCGCCGTCTGCGGCGGGTGTGCGGGGCGAGGGGAGGCGGCTGCCGCCGGCGGGTGCGGCGGGTGCGGCGGGGATCCGGGACGGCGCGCGGACCAGCGCCAGCGCGAGCCCCAGCAGCGCGGTCGCCGCGATCGCATCGAGCCAGTAGTGGTTGGCGGTGCCCACCACGACCAGCAGGGTCAGCAGCGGGTGCAGCAGCCACAGCACGCGCCACCGGGACCGGGTGGCGGCGATCAGGCCGATCGCGAGCATCAGCGCCCAGCCGACGTGCAGGGACGGCATCGCGGCGAACTGGTTGGAGAGGTGGTCGGACTGCGGGGGCCCGTACACGGAAGGTCCGTACACCCGCGCGGTGTCGATCAGTCCGGTCTCCCCGAGCATCCGTGGCGGAGCCAGCGGGAACGCCAGATGCAGGGCGAGCGCCGCCGCGGTCACCGCGGCGAGCACCCGCCGGGCCCACACGTAGTGCACGGGGCGCCGCAGGTAGAGCCAGACCAGGAAGGCCGCGGTCGCCGGGAAGTGGACGGCCGCGTAGTAGGTGTTGGCCAGCCGGACGAGGGTGTCGCCGTGCAGCAGGACGGACTGCACCAAGCCCTCGCCGGGCAGCCGCAGGGTGTGCTCCAGGTCCCACACGCGGTGCGCGTTGCGGTAGGCCTCCCCGGTGTGGTCCGCGGCCAGTCGCCGGCCGAGCTTGTACACGAGGAAGAGCCCCCCGACGAGCAGCAGTTCCCGCAGCAGCGGCGGCCGGGACGCCCGGTCGGGCCCCGCTCGGCCGGGCCCGGTGCGTGCCTTCATGCCCAGCCCCTTCGGTGACGGTGGTGCGGACGAGCCGCGGACCTGTCCCGGCTCGGCGATACGGCGGCGTACCGATACCTGAGCGTACCGATACGGTGGTGTACCGATACGGGAGTGTACCGATACGTTCGCGTACCGGTACACTGGGCCGTCGAAGGGCTCGGACGGCGGGGTGGTCGGTAGCGCCGGTCCGCGCCGCAGGGCTGCCGGAGCGAGAGGGAACGCCGATGACGTCGCAGGCCGCGGACCGGCCGGAACAGGTCGCTTCGAGCCGCTCCAAGCTCACCCGGGAGCGGGAGCAGGAGTTCTTCGACGCCGTCCTGGAACAGATCCGCGCGTGCGGCTACGACTCCGTGACCATGGAGGGCGTGGCCGCCAGCACGCGGTGCAGCAAGTCCACGCTGTACCGGCAGTGGCGGACCAAGCCGCAGTTCGTCGCGGCGGCGCTGCGCTCCTGCCGGCAGGTACGCTTCGCCGGCATCGACACCGGCTCCCTCGCCGAGGACCTGCGCCAGGCGGCACGCGCCGCGGGCGGCTCCTCCGACAAGGACCAGGGGCTGCTCCAGGCCCTGGGGCACGCGGTCATGCAGGACCGCGAGCTCCAGCAGGCGCTGCGCGAGGCGCTCGTCGACCCCGAGATCGAGGCGCTGCGGGGGATCCTGCGGCGCGGCATCGAGCGCGGCGAGATCCCGGCGGACCACCCCGCGCTGGAGTACATCCCGGCGCAGTTGTACGGGGTGCTGCGGGCGCGCCCCGTCATCGAGGGCGAGTACGCCGACGCGGACTACCTGGTCCGCTTCGTGGAGGCCGCGGTGCTGCCCGTGCTGGGCCTCGGCTGAAGACCCGGGCCGCCGTCCGCGGGATGACGCGACGGCGGCCTGACCGCGCCGCACCGTGGGGACGGGGGCGGCGCGCACCCCCCGGCCGGGAGGGGTGCCTCCAGAGCGGAGTGGCACCTCTCCCGGCCGTCGTCCGCCGGGCGGAGAGGCGCGGGACGAGGCCGGACCCCACCGGCGGCGCCGGGGACGAGCGGCCGGGCGGCGGTGCGGGACCGGTCGGGCGCCCCCGGCGCTCCCGGTCGCCGTGCCCCTCTGGCTCTCGCTCTGGGTCTGGCCCTCTCCGGGACTGGCCCCCTCCGGGTCTGGCCCTCTCCGGGTCTGGCCCTCTCCGGGTCTGGCCCTCTCCGGGTCTGGCCCCCTCCGGGACTGGCCCTCGCCGGGTCCGGCCCTCTCCGGGACTGGCCCTCGCCGGGTCCGGCCCTCTCCGGGACTGGCTCTCCCTCCGGGTCTGGCCCCCTCCGGGTCCGGCCCCCCTCGGGGCCGGTGTTCCGGGTGCGGGCCTCGCGTTGCGCCGTTCCTTCCGTCACGGGACCCGCGGGGGCGGACGCGACCGCCCCCGCGGACGGACGCCGGCCCCGGGGTCCGGAGTCACCCGCTCCGGGTCCCGGAGTCACCCGCCCCCGGGTCCCGGACTCAGACGTCGCGTCCCGCGCCCCCGGTGGACCCCTTCTTGATGCCCCGGGTGATGTCGTCGAGGACCGACACCTTCTGGTCGGTGTCCAGGCCGAAACGGATGATGATCATCCGGTGCTCGGGGTCGGCGGGGGACGGGACCGCCAGCGACTGGACGTAGCCGTCCGAGCCCTTGCTCGTGACCGCCTTCCAGCGCACCAGGTAGCCCTTCTGGCCGGCCACCGCGACCGGTTCGGCGGCCAGCTCCTGATGCGAGGTGATCTTGCCGTAGCCGGTGCCGTAGGACTCCTCGGCGTTCCGCGCGATGTCGTTCCTGGCGATCTCCTCGGGGGTGGCGCCCCTGGCCTCCAGGAGCCTGGCCGGAGCCGAGTAGACGCCGCCCTTCGTGCAGGTCTCGGACGGCGTGGCGGGGCAGGGGTAGGTGGTGTCGGACGACATCGCCGCCCCCGCTCCGTTCGGCTGTCCCGACCAGCCCTCGGGCACCGGCATCGTGATCCCGTTGACGACGTCGCTCAGCGTGCCCCCGCCGGACACCCGGCCCCGCTGGCCGTCGCCCTCGGAGCCGCCCGAGCCCCCGGAGTCCCCCGGACCTCCGCCGTCCCCGCGCTGCCGCGGCGACGGCGAGCCGCCGTCCCGGTCGCCGTCTCCGAACGGGGTGCCCCCGCCGCCCGGCCCCTGCCGGGAGTCGGTCCGCCGGGGACCGGCGTCGTCGTCGGCCAGTGCGTACACGCCGACGCCGATGCTCGCCAGCACCGCGGCCGCCACCCCGACCGCGACCCAGGTCCGCGCCCCGCCCCGCCGCGACGGCGCGGGCACCGCACCCGGGTGCCCGGGGTACCCCGGATACCCCTGACACGCCGGAGGGCCCCCGTACCCGGGCTGCCCGGGCTGCCCGGGGTGGCCCTGGGAGGCCGGCGGTGACGGCGGCACCGGCTGCGCCAAAGCCCCCGGGCCGTCCACCACGGTCCCGTACGGCCCCGCCGCGGCAGGCGGCACCGGAGGCACCCACGGCGCGGCCGACCCCGCGGGACGGGTCCGGTCCGTCCAGGCCCCGCCGTCCCACCAGCGCTCGGTGGCGGGACCGTCATTCTTCTGCCCGGGATCGGGGTACCACCCCGGGGGAGTCACCTGCGTCATCCCCCCACCGTATGAGGCGAGCGTGAGATCCCGATGAGAGGGTCGGGCCCGGCCCCGAGAACCGGCCGATAGGGGTGCGCACACGTGTGTTCCCGCCCGAAACAGGGCCAACTCCCCGCCCGCCGGGCCCCGCTGACCCGCCGCCGGAGCGGCCGGCTCGCTCCCACGTCGCCCCCGCGCCCCGCCGCTCACCCCTCGCGGCAACAGGTCGCCGGACCCGTCACCACCGGGCCTCCCGGACGGCTACGCTCAAGCCCTGTACGTCGTCCGGGCGACTCGGGGAGGTAGCGGGATGACGGAGGTACGGCCCACAGCGGCCGGCTCGGCCTCCCTGTGGGAGCGCGACGAGGAGGTCGCCGCCATCGCGCGGGCGGTCGACGTCCTGTGCGCGGACCGCACATCGGCAGGCCGGCTGCTGCTGTTCTGCGGCGAGGCCGGCCTCGGCAAGACGGCCCTGCTGCGCGAGGCCCGCAGCCTCGCCGAGGCACGCGCCTGCACCGTCTGGTCCACCCGCGGCGGCGAGACGCTGCGCTCCGTCCCCTTCAACGGCGTCCGCCAGCTCCTCCAGCCCGCCCTCGTCTCCCTGCTGCCCGAAGAAGCCCGCGACTACCTCGGCGACTGGTACGACATCGCCGGCCCCGCCCTCGGCATAGCGGACCCCACCGAGCGCCGGGCCGACCCGCAGGGCGTGTGCGACGGACTCGTCGCCGCCGTGCGCCGTCTGGCCCGCCGGGACTGGCCGCTCGTGCTGCTGATCGACGACGCCCACTGGGCCGACCTGGAGACGCTGCGCTGGCTCGCGGCGTTCGCCGAACGCCTCGACGACCTGTCCGTCCTGGTCATCGTCGCCCGCAGACCCGGCGACCTGAGCGGCGAAGGCGCCCGCCACCTCGATGCGGTCGCCGCCGTGAGCGGCCCCGTCACCGGTCTGAGCGCCCTCACCCCGGACGCCGTGGCCGGACTCACCCGGGCCACCCTCGGCGAGCACGCCGACGCCCCGTTCTGCCGCGAGGTCTGGGCCGTCACCGGCGGCAACCCCTACGAGAGCGTCGAACTCCTCGCCAAGGTCCAGGACAGCGAACTCGAACCGACCGAGGCCTCCGCCGCCGAACTGCGCGCCCTGAACCGCTCGGCCCGCGGCGGCGGCCTCGTCGCCCGGCTGGAGGGGCTGGGCATCGAGGCCACCCGGTTCGCCTGGGCGGCCGCCATCCTCGGCACCGGCATCTCCGTCGACCTCGTGGCCCGGCTCGCCACCATGCCCCACGACGACGCCGCCCGCTGCGCCGAACGCCTGCGTACCGCCCGCATCCTGACCGAGTCCGGCCCCGCCGCCGCCCATCTCGGCGCCCGGGAGCTGGAGTTCGTCCACCCGCTGATCGCCTCCGCCGTCTACAACTCCATCCCCGACGCGCTGCGCACCGCCATGCACGGCATCGCCGCGCGGGTCGTCACCGACTCCGGGCGCGGAGCCGCGGCGGCCTCCCGCCACCTGCTCCAGGTCCACCCGGACGACGACGCGGAACTCGTCGAGCAGCTCCGCGAGGCCGCCGCCGAACACCTCGCCGTCGGCGCCCCGGACGCCGCCCGCCGCTGCCTGGAACGCGCCCTGGCCGAACCGCCCCGGCAGGAGGTCCACGCCCAGGTCCTGTTCGAGCTGGGCTGCGCCACCCTGCTCACCTCGCCCCGCACCACCATCGGCCACCTGCGTTCCGCACTCGCCATCCCCGGCCTCGACGGTGGCCAGCGCGTCGACGCCGTCATCCGGCTCTCCCAGGCCCTGCTCCACAACGACCAGCTCGAACAGGCCGTGCGCACCATCGAGGCGGAGGCCGCCCGGCACGCGGACGGGCCCGCCCGGCTGCGGCTGAAGGCCGTGCAGTACATGTGGGAGGGCATCTACGCCGGAGAGGCCGCCTCACCCGGCCGCTCCGAACGCCTCGCCCGGCTCGCCGCCACCTGCACCGGCCGCGACAACTCCGAACGCGCCCTGCTCATCCTGCGCGCCTTCGACGCCATGACCCACGGCGAGAACGCGGAGGAGGTCGTCGAGCTGTGCGACCGCGCCCTCGTCAACGGCCGCCTCGCACCCGGGCTGGGCTGGACCGACACCGAGTGGGGCATGGAACTGCTGATGATGCTCGGCAGCTGCTACGCCTACTCCGACCGGCTCGACCGCGCCGAGAGCCTGTTCTCCGAAGCACTGCGCGCCTACACCACGGCCGGCTGGAGCGGCGGCCATCTCGCCCTGGCCAACGCCTTCCTGGGCCTCGCCTACCGTCGCCAGGGACGGCTCCGCGACGCCGAGAACGTGCTGCGCGAGTCGCTGCGGATCGCCGAACGCGTCGGCCGCGGACTGCCGCTGTACTGGTCGGCGACCTGCGGACTCGTCGACACCCTGCTCGCCCGCGGCCACATCGACGAGGCCTGGTCGCTCGCCGAGCAGTACGGCTTCGCCCCGCCCTACCCCTCCACCATCGTGCTGCCCGACACCCGCTCCGTGCGCGGCCGGCTGCTGCTCGCCGTGGGCCGCACGAAGGAAGGCGTCAACGAACTCGGCGAGGCCGAGAAGGCGGCCGCCGCCCGTGGCGGGCACAACCCCGTCCTCGCGCCCTGGACCATCGACCTCGCACACGCCCTCGCCGCCGAGGACCCCGCCCGCGCCGCCCAGCTGGCCGCCGACGCCCGCCGCCAGGCCGAGCGCTTCGGCACCGACACCGCCATCGGCGAGGCCCTGCGCTGTGCCGCGGCCCTGGAGACCGGCCCGCACCGGGCCCGCCTCGCCGAACGGGCCGTCGCCTACCTGGAGGCCTCACCCAGCCAGTACGAGCACGCCGCCGCGCGGATCGAGTACGGCCTGGCGACCGGCTCGGCGAGCGAACTGGGCCGCGGCCTGACCCTGGCCCGCTCCTGCGGCGCGGACGGGCTCGCCGCCCGGGCGCGCCGGGGCCTGGACCGCCTGCCCGGCTGACCGGGCCGAACCGGCCGGAGCCCGCTGATCCGCCCGGCCCCGCCGACCGGGCCGGCCCCGCCGACCGGGTCGGCCGGACCGGCCGGTCCGTGGCAGCCGGTCCGGCCCGCGCGTCAGGCCGCGGCGAACACCACCCAGACCTGGCCCTCGGCGAACGCCAGCGGCGTGCCGTCGGGCCTCGTGAACGTGGTGCCGTCGGACGCCCCGGGGCGCGACCAGACGGCGTCGAAGGCCCGTCCGTCGCGGAGCACCCTCGCCCGGCCCTCCCCGACCGTCTCGGTGAAGGGGGTGCGGTTGCCCAGCGAGTCGTGGTAGTCGGACTCGCGCACCCGCACGTACTGCACCACGACCGTCGCGGGCGCCAGCGGGCCGCTGTCCGTGCTCGTCGCGGCGGTGCCGTCCATGTCCACCAGATAGCCGCCGCTCTCCGGCGACCAGGTGAAGGTGAAGCGCGCCGACGGGTAGCGCACCGTCTCGGAGAGGTCCGCCATGCCGCCCGCGGGAGTCTTCCCGTACCGGAAGCCGGTGGTCAGTGCGGCGGCACCGGGAGCCTCCGGCAGCAGCGCGGCGGGGCGCAGATACAGGTTGTGCGGGGCGGGACGGGCCGTGCCCCGGTAGTAGGCCTCCGACGCCTGCTCCGGCGGCTCCGCCCGGAGCGGCGCCGCGTCGATCAGCGGCGTCAGCCTGCGCTGCGCCCCCGAGTAGGCGAGCGTCGGCTCCTCGAACTGGCGCAGCAGCTCCAGGTCCGTCTCCCGGGCGCTGCGCACCGGGCCGACGGCCGCGGGCAGGGCCGTCGCGTACACCGCCATCAGCCGGCTCAGACCGCCCTCGACCTGCTCGACGTAGACGACGTCCGCGCTGCCGAGTCCGGTCTGGGGACGGGCCCGCACCGAGTTGTCGATCTTCACGGCGAGAACCGACGCGCCGGCCGCCGGGTCCGTCGGCTGCCCCTGCTCCCGGCTTCCGGTCCGGTCCGGGGAACGCCCGTCGTCCGCGCCGCCGGAGGAGCCGCCCGGGGAGCAGCCCGCTGCCAGGGCGGCCGCCAGCACGGCGGTCAGCAGCACCCGCGTCGTACCCCGGCGCCGTCCGCGCGCCCTGCGTTCCATGCCCACCGTGGCCACCCGCCCTGTCCTGTGTCGTCGATTGTGCGCTTATCAGGTCATCGCAGGCCATACCCCATCATCCGGTACATCGCGCGCGGCGTCCCCCGACGGCGGGACGGAAGGGGCCGATCGGCCCATGCCGGCGGCCCGGCACACCGCCGTACGGGGAGGGGGGCGGGGCGCCGCGGACGCCGGGCGGGCTCCGGTTCCGGCCCGGCTCAGGTGCCGTGGCCGAGGATCTCCGCGAGGTCGTAGCGCACCGGCTCCTCCAGCTGGGCGTAGGTGCAGCTCTCCGGGGTGCGGTCGGGGCGCCAGCGGCGGAAGCGGGCGGTGTGCCGGAAGCGCGCGCCGTTCTCCATGTGGTCGTAGGCGACCTCCGCGACCCGCTCCGGCCGCAGCGGCACCCAGGACAGGTCCTTCTTCCCCGACCAGCGGCTCGGAGCCCCCGGCAGCCGGGCCGTCTCGTGGGCGGCCTCCTCCGCCCAGGCGGCCCACGGGTGGCCGCTCGCGTCGGCCATCCGCAGCGGCTCCAGCTCCTCGACCAGCTCGGCGCGCCGCGCCATCGGGAAGGCCGCCGACACGCCGACGTGCTGGAGCACCCCCCGCTCGTCGTGCAGCCCGAGCAGCAGCGAGCCCACCACGGGGCCGCTCTTGTGCAGCCGGTAGCCGGCCACCACGACGTCCGCGGTGCGCTCGTGCTTGACCTTGAACATGGCCCGCTCGTCCTGCCGGTACCGCCCCGACAGCGGCTTGGCGATCACGCCGTCCAGGCCGGCGCCCTCGTACTGCTCGAACCAGGTCCGGGCCACCTCCTCGTCGGTCGTCGCGGGCGCCAGGTGCACCGGCGGGGTGACCCCCTCCAGCGCCCGGGCCAGCAGGGCCCGCCGGTCGGTCAGCGGCACGTCCAGCAGCGACTCGTCGGCCAGCGCCAGCAGGTCGAACGCCACGAACGAGGCCGGGGTGCGCCCGGCCAGCGTGCGCACCCGGGAGTCGGCCGGATGGATCCGCTCGGTGAGCGCGTCGAAGTCCAGCCGCCCCTCCCGGGCGATCACGATCTCCCCGTCCAGCACGCACCGTCCCGGGACCCGCTGCGCCAGCGCCGCCACCAGCTCCGGAAAGTATCTGGTCAGCGGCTTCGCGGTACGGCTGCCCAGTTCGATCTCGGCGCCGTCGCGGAACACGATCGCCCGGAAGCCGTCCCACTTCGCCTCGTACTGCATCCCCGGCGGGATGTCCGCCACCGACTTGGCGAGCATCGGCTTCACGGGCGGCATCACCGGCAGGTCCATGCATCCGATTCTGCGCGCCCCAGGCCCGGTTCGCCCGGTGTGCGAGGTGTGCCCGGTACGCCTACGGTGGCCGCATGGCCGAAGCGGTGGAACTGGAGACGGGCGGCCGCACCGTGCGCCTGACCAACCCGGACAAGGTCTTCTTCCCGGAGCCCGGGTACACCAAGCTGGACCTCGCCCGCTACTACCAGGCGGTCGCCCCCGGCATCCTGCGCGCGCTGCGCGAGCGGCCCACCACGCTGGAGCGCTACCCCGACGGCGTGGACGGTGAGTTCTTCTTCCAGAAGCGCGCCCCGAAGAACATGCCGGACTGGATCCCCACCGCCCACATCACCTTTCCCAGCGGCCGCAGCGCCGACGAGATGTGCCCCACCGAGGAGGCCGCCGTGGTGTGGGCGGCCCAGTACGGCACGCTCACCTTCCACCCGTGGCCGGTCCGCCGCGCGGACGTCGACCACCCCGACGAACTCCGCATCGACCTCGACCCGCAGCCCGGCACCGACTTCGCCGACGCGGCCCGCGCCGCGCACGAACTGCGCTCCGTTCTCGACGAGTTCGGCGGGCTGCGCGGCTGGCCGAAGACCTCCGGCGGACGCGGACTGCACGTCTTCGTGCCGATCGAGCCGCGCTGGACCTTCACCCAGGTCCGCCGTGCCGCCATCGCCGTGGGCCGCGAGCTGGAGCGCCGGATGCCGGGCCGGGTCACCATCAAGTGGTGGAAGGAGGAGCGCGGGGAGCGCATCTTCGTCGACTACAACCAGACCGCCCGCGACCGTACCGTCGCCTCCGCCTACTCCGTGCGCCCCCGCCCGCACGCCCCGGTCTCCGCCCCGCTGCGCTGGGAGGAGGTCGGCGAGGCGCACCCCGCCGACTTCGATCTCGCCACGATGCCCGGCCGCTTCGCCCGGCTCGGCGACGTCCACGCCGACATGGACGACCACGCCTACTCGCTTCAGGGCCTGCTGGAGCTGGCCGCCCGGGACGAACGCGACCACGGACTGGCCGACCTGCCGTATCCGCCGGAGTACCCCAAGATGCCGGGCGAGCCGAAGAGGGTGCAGCCCAGCCGGGCCAGGAAGCACTGACCGCGTCGCTCCGGGCCGCTGGCTATCCTGATCCACGAGCCGCAGCAGAGGAGCCGGACCGTGACCGAGACCGCGCCACGCCCCACACTGGAGGCCGTGGCCGCGCGGGCCGGGGTGTCACGGGCCACCGTCTCCCGTGTGGTCAACGGCGGCGAAGGGGTGCGCGAGCCGCTCGTCCGGCGGGTCCTGCGGGCCGTGGAGGAGCTGGGCTACGTCCCCAACCGGGCCGCACGCAGCCTGGTGACCCGTCGGCACGACGCCGTCGCCGTGGTCATCGCCGAGCCGGAGACCCGCGTGTTCGCCGACCCCTTCTTCGCGCTCCAGCTGCGCGGCATCAGCAGGGAGCTGACCGCCCACGACAACCAGCTCGTCCTGCTGCTCACCGAAGGGCCGGAGGACCACGGCCGGGTGGGGCGCTACCTGGCCGGCGGACACGTCGACGGTGCGCTGGTGTTCTCCCTGCACCTGGACGACCCGCTGCCGGGCCTCATCCGCCGCGCCGGGGTTCCGGCCGTGTTCGGCGGACGCCCCGGCTGGTGCGACGACGGGACCGGCGGGGGGCCGCCGACCGTGTACGTCGACAGTGACAACCGGGGCGGCGCGCGGGACGCGGTGCGGCATCTCGCCGCCCTGGGGCGCAACCGGATAGCGCACATCACCGGCCCGCTGGACCAGACCTCCGCGGCGGACCGGCTGGCCGGCTACCGGGACACCGTGGCCCGGCCCGATCCGGCACTGGTCGCCGAGGGCGACTTCACCCCGTCCGGCGGGGAGCGGGCGATGCGCGCCCTGCTGGCGCGGAGCCCCGGTCTGGACGCCGTGTTCGCCGCCAACGACCTGTCCGCCGCGGGCGCGCTGCGCGCGCTGCGCGCGCACGGGCGGCGGGTGCCCGAGGACGTCGCCGTGGTGGGCTTCGACGACATGCTGACCGTCGCCGAGCAGACCGACCCGCCCCTGACGACCGTACGGCAGCCCATAGAGGAGATGGGCCGGCTCATGGCCCGCCTGCTGCTGGGCCGGCTCGCCGGAGAGGCGGACACGGCCGGCCTGGTCCTGCCGACCACCCTGGTGCGTCGGGCCACCGCGTAGCCCGGGCCCGGGGCAGGCCGCCGCCTCAGGGGCCCGTGGCGGTGGCGACGACCGCGAAGCGGGCGCCGTGCGGGTCGGTGAGCTGGGCGACGCGGCCGACGTCCGGCAGGTCGGCCGGGGCCCTGCGGACCGCGCCGCCGAGCTCGCGGGTGCGGGCGGTGACCGTGTCGGGGTCCGCCGCCTCGATGTACGCCAGCCAGTACGGGTCCGGGGCGTCGTCGGCCTCCGCCGGGTCGGCGCCGAGCGGGACCAGCCCGCCGAACACGGCGTCCTCCTCCTGTCCGGCCGGGCGCAGACAGGTGTAGCGGCCCCCGGGATGGGTCACGGAGGACGTCTCCCAGCCGAGCACCCGGTGGTAGAAGCCGGCCGCGGCGGGGATGTCCCGCGCGCACAGCTCCAGCCAGCACAGCGAGCCGGGCACCCGCACCAGGTCCGTACCGCCGGCCCGCCCCGGTCCGCGGACGCCGAAGGCGACGCCCGCCCGGTCGGCGAGCAGCGCCGCCCGTCCCCCGTCCGCACCGTCCGCGGGCGGCTCCAGCACGGTGCCCCGGGCCTGCTCGGCGGCCTCGGCCGTGGCGTCGGCGTCCGCGCTGTGGAAGAGCGCGGTCCAGGAGGCCGGACCCTGCCCGGCGGCGGTCCGCCGGGCCCCCGCGACGGCGGAGCCGCCGAGCCGGAACACGCCGGGCCCGCCGTCCTCGGGCCCGGTCGGCCCGAACCGCCAGCCGAAGAGGCCGGCGTAGAACGCCGCGGCCCCGGCGGGGTCGGGGGTGGCGAGCTCGATCCCGTACGGGGCGCCGTGGACGAAACGGGTGCTGAGCATCATCGCCCTCCTCCGGGCGGGCCGGACGCCCGCTCCGCCGAGTCTGGCACCGCCCGCGGGCGGCCGCGCGCCGCCTTGGCGTACGAGGCCGGCGCGGGCACCATCATCGGCGTGCGGCCGTCCGGCGTGCGGCCGTCCGGGGTGCCGCCGCCGCGCCGCGACCGCCCGGGAAACGGGCGTTGATGACACGTTGACCGAACGTTTTGCGCAGCCCGGCACGATCTCGGCCATGCACACCGACACACTTTCCCCGGACTCCTCCGCCTGGCGGTCCGAGGCCCTGTGCGCGCAGACCGGGGCCGACTTCTTCTTCCCCGAGCCGGGCAGCTCGGTCCGCGAGGCCAAGCGCATCTGCGGACTGTGCGACCTGCGCCCGGCCTGTCTGGAGTACGCCCTCGCCCACGACGAACGCTTCGGCGTCTGGGGCGGCCTCTCGGAGAAGGAGCGCGCGCAGTTGCGCCGCACGCCGAGCTGACCCGGCGGCCGGCCGGCCGCACGCGCGGCCGCGCGGCCGGCCAGGCCCGCTCATGCGGGCCCGGGGTGTCGGGTCAGCGGCCCGCCCGAGCCGCCATCCGGGCCTTGCGGGCGGCGAGCTTCTCGTCGAACTTGAGAGCCTCGTCGTTCAGGCCGCCCAGGAACAGGCCCAGCTCCTCCTGGGCCCGGAGGCCCTCCGGGCCGAGGCCGTCGATCTCCAGGACCTTCAGGAAACGCAGCACGGGCTGGATCACGTCGTCGTGGTGGATGCGCAGGTTGTAGACCTCGCCGATGGCCATCTGGGCGGCGGCCCGCTCGAAGCCGGGGATGCCGTGGCCGGGCATGCGGAAGTCGACCACGACGTCCCGCACCGCCTGCATGGTGGGGTCCGGGGCGATCTCGAACGCGGCCTTGAGCAGGTTCCGGTAGAAGACCATGTGGAGGTTCTCGTCGGTCGCGATACGGGCCAGCATGCGGTCGCAGACCGGGTCGCCGGACTGGTGGCCGGTGTTGCGGTGCGAGATACGGGTGGCCAGCTCCTGGAAGGCGACGTAGGCGACCGAGTGCAGCATCGAGTGCCGGTTGTCGGACTCGAAGCCCTCGCTCATGTGCGCCATGCGGAACCGTTCCAGCTGGTCGGGGTCGACCGCCCGCGAGGCCAGCAGGTAGTCGCGCATGACGATGCCGTGCCGGCCCTCCTCGGCCGTCCAGCGGTGCACCCAGGTGCCCCAGGCCCCGTCCCGCCCGAACAGCGTGGCGATCTCGTGGTGGTAGCTGGGCAGGTTGTCCTCGGTGAGCAGGTTGACCACCAGAGCGGTCCGGCCGACCTCGGTGACCTGCGACTGCTCCTTGGACCAGGCCTCGCCGTCCTCGAAGTACCCGGGGAAGTTGCGGGCGTCGCTCCAGGGGACGTACTCGTGCGGCATCCAGTCCTTGGCGACCTTCAGGTGCCGGTTCAGCTCGGTCTCGACCACTTCCTCCAGCGCGTACAGCAGCCGGGCGTCGGTCCACGCGGAAGGGCTGCCCAGATGGGGAGAGGTGATCGTCACGGGTACTCCAGGGGGACGCAGAGCAAAGCGGAACGCACCGGCGTGCGACGCCGGAACCTACGGGATCGTAGGCTACGAATCCGTAGGTTACGAAGCCGTAGGTTAAGTTCGGGGTAAAGATGCGCCCCAAGATCCCTGGTCAGGGGTGTCGTACGGGCATCCGACGCGCCCCGGGACCCGCAGGTCCCAGGGCCGGCCGGGTGAACGGCTCACCCGTCAGGCGTACAGCCCGCGCAGCCGCACCGAGAGGCACGTCACACAGCCCTCCAGCTTCTCGAACTCGCTGATGTCCACCACGACCGGTGTGTAGCCCAGCGACCGGTACAGCTCGGCCGTCCTCGGCGCGCTCGCCGCCATCAGCAGCCGGTCACCGCCGAGCAGCACCACATGCGCCCCGGACTCCTCCGGCACCGGAAGGAAGCGCCCGAACAGCGAGGGCGCGTCCGTCAGCGGCAGGTGCCCGACGACCGTCCCGTCCGGCAGCGCGGTGACCGCCGACTTCAGATGCAGCACCTTGGTCACGGGGACGGCGACCACCCGGGCGCCCAGCGGCTCGAAAGCGGCACGCAACTGCTGCACACCGGCCGCGTCGGTGCGTCCGCCCCGGCCCACGTACAGCGTGTCACCCACCTTCAGCACATCGCCGCCGTCCAGGGTGCCCGGCTCCCACACCCAGTTCACCGAGCAGCCCAGCGCCGCCACGGCCTGCTCCACCGCGGCGGTCTCCGCGCGCCGGGACTCGGCGCCCGGCCGGGCGATCAGCGCCACGTTGCGGTACATCACCACCGTGTCCTCGACGAACACCGCGTCGGGGCAGTCGTCCGCCGGGGCCACCTCCACGGTCTCCCAGCCGTGCGCGCGCAGCGCCCCGGCGTACGCCTCCCACTGCTCCGCCGCCAGCTCCACATCCACGACGGAGCGCTCGACATGCGTGACGAGCCCCTCGGCGAGGCGGGGACCGGGGCGGCGGATCAGGGCCTTCTTGCTGGACACGAGAGGTACTCCGTATCGGGCGGGAGAGGTCGGGCGGGAGCTGTCGGACGTGAGCTGTCGAGCGGGAGGCACGGCAGTGCGGAGCGGGATGTTCCGGTTCCGGGCCGCGGCGCCGGTGGGCCATCATGCACAGCCCGCCCCCGCGGACAGAACCCCTCGTTGCCAGGCTGTGCCCCACCCGAAATGCGCGGCGGCGGAAACCGGACGGTGACGCCGCGTGACCGCGTGACCGCGTGACCGCGTGACCGCGTGACCGCGTGACCGCGTGACCGCGTGACCGCGTGACCGCGTGACCGCGTGACCGCGTGACCGGGCTACCGGGCGGGCTGGGCGGTCACGCGGGCCGGTGGCCGCGGGCGGCGGCGCCTCAGGCGGACGGAGCGGCCTCCTCCGCGGTGATCTCCCGCAGCCCGTCGTCCAGCAGCAGCCGCCGCGTGACACCGAGCGCGTCCAGGAACGCCAGGTCGTGGCTGGCCACCAGCAGCGCCCCCTCGTAGCCCTCCAGGGCCGTGGTGAGCTGCCGGACGCTCGCCAGGTCCAGGTTGTTCGTCGGCTCGTCCAGCATCAGCAGCTGCGGGGCCGGCTCCGCCAGCATCAGCGCGGCCAGCGCCGCCCGGAAGCGCTCCCCGCCGGACAGGGTGCCCACCCGCTGGTCCGCCCGCGCGCCCCGGAACAGGAAGCGGGCCAGCCGCGCCCGGACCCGGTTGGGGGTGGCGTCCGGTGCGAACCGGGCCACGTTCTCCGCGACCGTCAGCTCGTCGTCCAGCACGTCCAGCCGCTGCGGCAGGAACCGGTGCGGCACATGCGCCCGCACCTCCCCGGACAGCGGTGCCAGCTCCCCGGCGACCGTGCGCAGCAGCGTGCTCTTGCCCGCGCCGTTGCGCCCGAGCAGCGCCACCCGCTCAGGACCGCGCAGCTCCAGCCGTCCCCCGGTCAGGGTGCCGTGCGCCAGGGCCACGTCCTCCAGGGTGAGCACCGTACGGCCGGGCGGTACGGCGGTGCGGGGCAGGTCGACCCGGATCTCGGCGTCGTCCCGGACCGCCTCCACCGCCTCGCCGAGCCGTTCCTTCGCCGCGGCCAGCCGCTCCTCGTGCAGGATGCGGTGCTTGCCCGCGGACTCCTGGGCCGTCCGCTTGCGCATCGCCATGACGGCCTTCGGCTCGCGGGTGTTGTCCCACATCTTCTGCCCGTACCGCTTGCGGCGGGCCAGCTTGACCTGGGCGTCGGCCAGTTCGCGCTGCTGCCTGCGCAGGTCGGCCTCGGCGGCCCTCACCATCCGCTCGGCCGCCTCCTGTTCACCGGCCAGGGCGGCCTCGTAGGCCGAGTAGGGGCCGCCGTACCAGGCGACCTCGCCGGAGCGCAGGTCGGCGATCCGGTCGACCAGTTCGAGCAGTTCGCGGTCGTGGCTGACCACGACGAGCACACCGGGCCAGGACCGTACGGCCTCGTACAGCCGCCGGCGCGCGTACAGGTCGAGGTTGTTGGTCGGCTCGTCCAGCAGCAGCACGTCCGGGCGGCGCAGCAGCAGCGCGGCCAGCCGCAGCAGCACCGACTCGCCGCCCGACAGGTCGCCGACCGTGCGGTCCAGCCCGAGGTGGCCGAGGCCGAGTTCGCCGAGTGTGGCGAGGGCGCGCTCCTCGACGTCCCAGTCGTCGCCGACCGTCTCGAAGTGCTCCTCGGCCGCGTCGCCCGCCTCGATGGCGTGCAGCGCGGCACGCCGTTCTGCCACCCCGAGGGCGTGGTCGACGCGCTGGGCCGTGTCCAGGGTGACGTTCTGCGGCAGGTAGCCGATCTCGCCGGTGACGCGCACGGTGCCGCCGACCGGGGTGAGTTCTCCGGCGACGAGCTTCAACAGGGTGGACTTCCCGGCGCCGTTGACGCCGACCAGGCCGGTGCGGCCGGGGCCGACGGAGAGGTCGAGCCCGTCCAGGACGGGGGTGCCGTCGGGCCAGGAGAACGACAGTGAGGTACAGGTGATCGAGGTATGCATGCGGGCCTCCGCGGTTGCGCGACATGGGCAGGGCAAGCGCGTGTCGAGACACCGGAGGCGGGCGACCACCCGCAGGGCGGGCAGAGGGGAGCGGCCGGGACATGCAAAGGGGCCTGCTCCGCAGGGACGGCTCGGACGCCGAGGTCGCACGCGGCGCACGCACCTCGCAGGTGCGGCGCGGTGTCTCAGAACCTCAGACGAGCAACGTCCTTCTCCCCTCGGCGGCAACAGGTCCGACATGAACGGTAGGAGAGGCGGTGGGCGCCGTCAACGGAATTACGGCGGGGCCGGCCGACGCCGCGGCCCGGGCGGCGCGGCCGGGGGCCGGGCGGCGTGGCCGGGGGCCGGCGTGTGAGCGGGGAGCCGGCCCGGGGAGGCCGCGGGCCCGTCGGAGGGAACCGGTACGGGGAGGCCGCACCGGCGGGGACGCCGGGGCGCCGACGGGAGCCGTCGACGGCGGGTGACGGCTCGCACAGGGGGGGTGTCGCGGCGGGCGCGGGGGCCGCCCGCGCCGGCGGGCGTCGCGCGTCAGCAGGCGTCGCGCATCAGCTCCGCCAGGTCGCCGTCCAGGTCGAGCATGCGGTGCTCGCACCCCACCGGCACCAGCGCCGCGGCCGCGTCCAGGAACCGCCGTACCTCACCGGAGTGCAGGTGGACGACGGCCGTGCCCTCCGGCGCGTGGAACTCCAGCTCGGTGCGTTCGTACCCGTACGGCCGTACGCGGACGTCGCCCTGCCCCTCGGCGCCCTCCAGGCCGGCCGCCAGCAGCTCGCGGGCGAACGTCCAGACCACCTCGACGCCCTCCAGGGTGGCCTGCGCGGGGAAGGTCATGTGGACGGCGTACGGGTCACTCGGGTCGTAGTGCAGCGCGGCCGGGATGAACTGCATCCGCGGCATGGTGGAGATCAGACGGGCCTCGACGGGCTGCTCGATCACGGTGGACAAGGCCTGGCTCCCTTGCGACGTCGGGACGGAGCTCCGGGTGGATGAGGCCCCTTGATGGAAGAGACGAGGGAATCGGCCACCGCGTGCACCTGAGTCACCAGTGACCTCTGTCACCGTGTTCCATCCCGGCCGCGGCTCGGTCCCCGTTCGCCCGGCCTTCGCCGCCTCCCCTCCGCCTCCCCACGACTTCCCCACAGGCCTCCGCCGGAGCGCGCCGCCCTCACCCCGCTTCCGGCTGCTTCCGGCTGCTTCCGGCCGGTTCCGGTCCGGCGGTGCCGGGCCGGTGCCGGGCTCGCTCCGGGCCGACGAGGTCGGCCGGGGTTCCGGCCGCGGGATGCCGGCCCGCGCGTGTCCGGGCACGCCGCGACGGGTCCAGGCCCTCTGGACGGGCCGGGGGCGGTCGGCTAGCTTCGCGCGCCATGAGGCGTATGGGGAGCACGCGAGGGTCGGGGCGGACGCCAAGGGCCGCCAGGAAGGCGGCCGTTGCGGCGGTCTGCGGGGCGGCGCTCGCCGTCCTCGCCACCGCATCCGCACAGGCCCGCCAGCCGGAGCAGACCCTGCAGAGCGGGCAGGACGCACCGGGCACGCACGGTCCGCGGGCCGGTCGAACCGTTCAGGCCGGTCAAACCGGTCAGGCAGGTCAGGCAGGTCAGACAGGTCGGGGCGGTCGAGCCGGGCGGGCACCCCGGGCCGAGGGGGCGGCAGGACGGGTGGCCGGGGCCGGAGCGGACGAGGCGGCGGCGACGCGGTGGCATCCGCACCGCGGGGCGCACTGGGCGCTGAAGGACACCGGCACCGCGACGACGGCCCGCCTCCGCGGCCTGGCGGCCGTCAGCCACCGCGTCGCCTGGGTGTCCGGCAGCGCCGGCACCGTGCTGCGCACCACCGACGGCGGCGCGAGCTGGCGGAACGTCTCGCCGCCGGGTGCCGAGGAGCTCCAGTTCCGGGACATCGAGGCCTTCGACGCCCGCCGTGCGGTGGTCCTCGCCATCGGCGAGGGCGAGGCCTCCCGTGTGTACCGCACGGACGACGGCGGCACCACCTGGACCGAGTCCTTCCGCAACACCGACGCCCGGGCCTTCTACGACTGCCTCGCCTTCTTCGACCACCGTCACGGACTCGCCATGAGCGACCCGGTCGACGGCCGGTTCCGCATCCTGTCGACCGCGGACGGCGGCCGCACCTGGCGGGTCCTGCCCGCCGCGGGCATGCCGCCGGCGCTGGAGGGCGAGGCCGGGTTCGCGGCGAGCGGCCAGTGCCTGGTGGCCGCCGGACCGAAGGACGTCTGGCTCGCCACGGGCGGCGCGGCCCGCGCGCGCGTGCTGCACTCCGCGGACCGCGGACTGACCTGGACGGCGGCCGGGACACCGGTGCCCGCCGGCGACCCGGCCCGCGGGGTCTTCGCCCTCGCCTTCCGCGACCGTGCGCACGGCCTGGCCGTGGGCGGCGACTACCGCCCCGACCAGGCCTCACCGCGGGCCGCGGCACGCACCGGCGACGGCGGCCGCACCTGGCGGCCCGCCGCCGAGCCCCCGCCCGCCTACCGCTCCGGCGTGGCCTGGCTGCCGCACAGCCGCACCGCCGCCCTCGCGGTCGGCCCCACCGGCACCGATCTCACCACGGATGCGGGCCGCACCTGGCGGACCGTGGACCCCGGCTCCTACGACACGGTCGACTGCGCCCGCGACCGCGGCTGCTGGGCCGCCGGCGAGGCCGGCCGGGTGGCGCGCCTGGAGCGCTGAGCCGCGCGTGTGCCGCCGCGTCACCGGGTACCCGGTGACGCGTACCCGGTCCGGGCGGGCGCCCGGGAGGCCGGTGCCCCGCGCCGGGCCAGACACCCGGCCGTCCGGTCCGTACCCGGGGACGGCGTACGAGAGGAGTGGTGGCCCATGCCACGCGGTTCCGGCCCCAAGCGGGAGCGTCAGTACGAGCACATCAGGCAGAGCGCGCTGGACCGGGGCGAGAGCCGCAAGCGCGCCGAGGAGATCGCCGCGCGCACCGTGAACAAGGAGCGCGCCCGGTCCGGCGAGTCGGAGACGGCGAGCCGCGTCTCGACCGAGGACACCTCCTCCGGCAGGCGCGGCGGGCTGCGCTCCGGCAAGGGGGCCCAGGGCCCCACCTACGACCAGCTGTACGAGGAGGCCAGGCGCCGTGACGTCCACGGCCGTTCGGAGATGAACAAGGCGCAGCTGCGGAGGGCGCTCGGCAAGTGAACCCGGGCCGGGCCCGGCCCGGGGCGGCTCCGGAGCGGAAGGCCGTACGCTCGGTTTCACGATGACGACCGTGAGCGTTCCCGCGGGCTGGCCCGCGACCGAGGAGGAGGCCCGCGCGGTGCAGGACGCGCTGCGCGGGCGGGTGGTGCTGGACGAGCCGGGGCCGCCGCCCGGCTCGGGCCGGGTGACCGGCGTGGACGTGGCCTACGACGACGAGCGCGACCTGGTGGCGGCCGCGGCCGTCACGCTCGACGGGGCGAGCCTCGACGTGGTCGCGGAGGCGACCGCGGTGGGCCGGATCCCGTTCCCGTACGTCCCCGGGCTGCTGGCCTTCCGGGAGATCCCGGCCGTGCGGGCCGCGCTGGACGCCCTGCCGGGGCCGCCCGGCCTGGTCGTCTGCGACGGCTACGGTCTGGCCCACCCCCGCCGCTTCGGCCTCGCCAGCCATCTGGGGGTCCTGACCGGGCTGCCCGCGATCGGCGTCGCCAAGAACCCCTTCACCTTCCGGCACACCGAACCGGCCACCCCGCGCGGCTCGTCCACGCCCCTGCTCGCGGGCGAGGAGGAGGTGGGCCGCGCCCTGCGCACCCGCGACGGGGTGAAGCCGGTGTACGTCTCCGTCGGCCACCGCGTCTCCCTCGCCGCCGCCTGCGCCCATGTGCTGCGCCTGACCCCGGACCACCGCCTGCCGGAGACCACCCGCCGCGCGGACGCCCTGTGCCGGCGTGCGCTGCGGGAGGCCCTCGCCGCGGCGGGGTAGCCCGGCGGCGGGAGGGGGCGGCCCGGACCCGGAGAGCGCACCGCCGTCCCCGTGGCGCGCACGGCCGTCCGGAGGCGGCGCGCCCGCACGTCGCGGAGGCGGCGGGCGCGACCGGAGCGGCGGCGCGAGGCGAGCGGAGCGCTCCGCCGGGAGGTCCGCGGTACGACAGCGGCCGACCGCTGCGCCGTCGTGGCTGGTCGCGCGGCTCCCCGCGCCCTGCAAGGGCGCTGCACGCCTGTCGTCGAGCCTGCCCGGCCTTCTCGGTGGCCTTCGCCCGGGCACGGGGGACCCACGGCGGACGGGCATGGGGGACCCACGGCGGACGGGCACGGGGACCCAGGGCGGACGGGCACGGGGATCCACGGCGGACGGGCCGCCGCGGCTGCCCCGTGCCGCGCCGCCGGCCGCGGGCGGGTCCGGCGGGCGGCCGTCATCCGGCACGGTGCCCGGTCGGTCCCCGTCGCCCGGCGGGCGGTCCTGCCGGACGGCCGTCACCCGGCGGACGGGCCGGGCCGGTCGCCGTCACGGCGGCGCGCCCGGCGGGCGGCCCCACCCGGCGGGCGGCCCCACCCGGCGGGCGGCCGCGCGGCGCGGCCCGGCTCAGCGGACCGCCGCCACCCGGAACGTGATGCCCGCGCGGGTCAGCCGCCCGGTCAGGGCGTCGCCCATCGCCTGTGCCGTCGTGACCTGGCCCGCGGTCGGGGGCAGATCGTCGAAGGCGAGCGCGAGGGCCGCCTCGGCGAACATCTTGGCCGTCTCGCCGTAGCCGGGGTCGCCGCCCGCGACCTCGGTGTACACCCGGCGGCCGCCGCCCTCGCCGACGAACCGCACGGAGAACCAGCTCCGGGCCCGCTTCTCGGGGCTCGGGCCCTCACCGGGCCGCAGCCGCGCGGAGAGCGCCCGCCGGGCGGCCGGCACCTGGGCGGCCGCGAACAGCGCGCCGACGGCGGCGGCCCCGCCGACCGCGACCGGAAGATGCCGCACCGCGGCGTAGTGGCGGTAGCGGAAGTCGGGCCCGTAGCGCTCCAGGGCCCGTGCCGAACGGCCCACGATCTGCGGGTCGATGGTCGGCAGCGGCAGCGCCCAGGCGTCGACCTCGGCGGCGTAGCGGGGGGCGCCGGCCGGCGTCGACGCCCGGCGGCCCACCAGGCGCGGCTCGTGCCGGCGCCGGTCCCGTGCGGCCGCGAGCATCTGCCGGCCGCGGGCGAACTGTCCCAGCGCGGAGGCCAGGGTGCCGCCGGAGAAGGACGCGTCGGCGGTCACGTAGCCGTCCACGGTCAACGGCACGCCCTCCGGCAGCTGCCGCACGGTGAAGTAGGCCCCCAGGTCGTGCGGAACGGAGTCGAACCCGCAGGCGTGCACCAGGCGCGCGCCCGTCTCCCGCGCGCGTGCGTCGTGCCGGACGTACATCAGGTCCACGAACTCCGGCTCCCCGGTGATGTCCAGGTAGTCCGTGCCCGCGTCCGCGCAGGCGGCCACCAGGTCCCCGCCGTGGCGCACGTAGGGGCCGACGGTCGAGGCGACCACGCGCGCGTGGCCGGCCAGCGCGCGCACGGACTCCGGGTCGGCCACGTCGGCGACCAGCACACCCGCCTTCTCCCCGCCCGGCAGCCCGTCGCGCAGCCGCTCCAGCCGGGCCTCGTCCCGGCCCGCGACCGCCCAGCGCAGTCCGTCGGGGGCGTTCGCCGCCAGGTACCCGGCGGTGAGCCTCCCGACGAAACCGGTGGCTCCGAAGAGCACGATGTCGTACGGACGTTCCGCCTTCTTCAGCCTGCTCATGACACCCCTTGGTCCGCGGCCGCGCCGTTGTCGGTGGCTGAGGCTAGCGTGCGCGCTACGGAGCCCGGCGACGAGCCCGGAGGTGTGCGGTGACTGTCACCGGACATGCCCTGAACAAGTGGGAGGAAGTGCGCGCGTTCGCCCTGACGCTGCCGGGCGCTGCGGAGGACCTCCCCCGGAGGAGACCGTCGTCGAGGTCGGCAAGAAGGGGTTCGTGTCCCTGGGGGTGACCGACGGCAGCCGACCGACGGTCACCGCCAGGCTCACGGACGAGACCGACGGGCGCCACCGCCAGGCTCACGGACCGGACCGCCCACGCGCACGCCCTCGGCCCCCACGCGCACGCCCTCGGCCCCCGGGCGCCCGGCCGGGCGGACACGGCCTCGGCCGGGCGGGCCGGGGCGGCGTGCCGCCGGGAGGTACCGGCAGCCCGCGGGCGGACCGCCCGGCGACCGGGCCGGGGAGACCGGCCGCGCCGACGCCCCCGAAGCGCCCCACGGCGGAACCCGCCACCCGGTGACCGGTGCACCCCGCGACGGGTGCCGCACCCGTGGCCCGGGGTGGGGGAGCGCTGCCCGGCAGAACGCGGGTGACCGCCGGGGCGCACGCGGGTCCGTGCGGCCCGAGAGGCCTGCCAAGTCCCGCATGGCCGGGTGCCGGGTGCCGGGTGCCGTCGGGGGCGTCCGGGGGCGCCCGGGTGCCGGATCGGGAGCGCCGGAGGTGTGCCGGGTCGGGCCCGGCGCCGTAGATTGTCTAAGCGCTTGCTCTTCCAGGTCTTGCCCGGACCGGAACGCGTTCTTAACATCACTGGTGTTACATCATTGGTGTCACACAAACGGCTGGGGGCCGGATGACGACGGCGAGGACGCCGGGGCAGGGCCCGCTCGCGGGCGTGCGCGTGGTCGAACTGGCCGGGATCGGCCCCGGCCCGTTCGCCGCGATGCTGCTGGCCGACCTGGGCGCCGACGTGGTGCGGGTGGACCGCCCCGGAGGCCCCGGACTGGGTGTCGACCCGGCCTACGACGTCACCAACCGCAACAAGCGCTCCGTGCTCGTCGACCTGAAGTCACCCGACGGCCCGGCCCGGGTCCTCGACCTCGCCGAGCGGGCCGACGTCCTCGTCGAGGGGTACCGTCCCGGCGTCGCCGAACGCCTCGGCGTCGGACCCGCGGACTGCCACGCCCGCAACGCCGCGCTGGTGTACGGGCGGATGACCGGCTGGGGTCAGGAGGGCCCGCTGGCCCACCGGGCCGGGCACGACATCGCGTACATCGCGCCGACCGGCACCCTCGGCCTGATCGGGGCGCCGGACACGCCCCCCGCCGTCCCCGCCAACCTGGTCGGCGACTACGCGGGCGGCTCCCTCTACCTCGTCGTCGGCGTGCTCGCGGCGCTGCACCACGCCCGCGCCACCGGCTCCGGGCAGGTCGTCGACGCGGCCGTGGTCGACGGCGCCGCCCACCTCTCCACGATGATCCACGGCATGCTCGCCGCGGGCGGCTGGCAGGACCGGCGCGGCGCCAACCTCCTGGACGGCGGCTGCCCGTACTACGGCACCTACGAGACGGCCGACGGCGGGTACATGGCGGTCGGTGCCCTGGAGCGCCGGTTCTACGCCGAGTTCCTCGACCTGCTCGGGCTGCCCGGCCTCGCCCCGGCCCACGGCGACCTCACCCGCTGGGGCGAACTGCGCGAGGCGGTCACGGCCCGCTTCCGGACCCGGACCCGCGACGAGTGGACGGCCGTGTTCGAAGGGTCGGACGCCTGTGTGGCGCCCGTGCTGTCGCTGCGCGAGGCCCCGCACCACCCGCACCTCGCCGCCCGCGGCACCTTCACCGACCACGGCGGCATCACCCAGCCCGCCCCCGCGCCCCGCTTCTCCGGCACGCCCACCGCGGTCCGTACCGGCCCGGCCCTGCCCGGCGCCGACACCCGGGACGTGGCCCGCGACTGGGACGTACCGCGACTGGCGGCCGGCGCCCCCGCACCGGGACCGCCGGCCGAGGCCGACCCCGCCCCGCGCCCGCCGGCCGGCGCCGCCGCGCCGCGGCCGGGCACCGATGACACCCCCGCGCCCCGCAACCCCCGTGGAAAGGCCACCCCGTGAGCACCGAAGCGTATGTGTACGACGCGATCCGCACCCCGCGCGGGCGCGGCAGGGCGACCGGCTCCCTGCACGGCACGAAGCCCATCGACCTGGTCGTCGGACTCATCCACGAACTCCGCGACCGCTTCCCGGACCTCGACCCGGCCACGATCGACGACGTCGTGCTCGGCGTCGTCGGCCCGGTCGGGGACCAGGGCTCCGACATCGCCCGCATCGCCGCGATCGCCGCCGGGCTGCCCGACACCGTCGCCGGCGTCCAGGAGAACCGCTTCTGCGCCTCCGGTCTGGAAGCCGTCAACCTCGCCGCGGCCAAGGTCCGCTCCGGCTGGGAGGACCTCGTCCTCGCCGGGGGCGTGGAGTCCATGTCGCGGGTGCCGATGGCCTCCGACGGCGGAGCCTGGTTCAACGACCCCATGACCAACCTCGCGGTCAACTTCGTGCCGCAGGGCATCGGCGCCGACCTCATCGCCACCCTCGAAGGCTTCTCCCGCCGCGACGTCGACGAGTACGCCGCGCTGTCGCAGGAGCGGGCGGCGGCCGCCTGGAAGGACGGCCGCTTCACCCGCTCGGTGGTGCCGGTCCGCGACCGCAGCGGACTGGTCGTCCTCGACCACGACGAGCACCTGCGCCCCGGCACCACCGCCGACTCCCTCGCCGGACTGAAGCCGTCCTTCGCGGACATCGGCGAACTGGGCGGCTTCGACGCCGTCGCCCTGCAGAAGTACCACTGGGTCGAGAAGATCGACCACGTCCACCACGCGGGCAACTCCTCCGGCATCGTGGACGGCGCCGCGCTCGTCGCCATCGGCTCCAAGGAGGCCGGAGAGCGCAACGGACTCACCCCGCGCGCCCGGATCGTCTCCGCCGCCGTCTCCGGCTCCGAGCCCACCATCATGCTCACCGGGCCCGCGCCCGCCACCCGCAAGGCCCTCGCCAAGGCCCGGCTCACCATCGACGACATCGACCTGGTCGAGATCAACGAGGCGTTCGCCGCGGTCGTCCTGCGCTTCGTGAAGGACATGGGCCTCACGCTGGACAAGGTCAACGTCAACGGCGGCGCCATCGCCCTCGGCCACCCGCTCGGCGCCACCGGCGCGATGATCCTCGGCACCCTGGTCGACGAACTGGAGCGCCAGGACAAGCGGTACGGCCTCGCCACGCTGTGCGTGGGCGGCGGCATGGGCATCGCCACCGTCATCGAGCGTCTCTGACCCCTTCCCGACGGATTCCTACGGAGCACCCTCCCTCATGAGCACTGAGTCCACGACCATCCGCTGGGAACAGGACGACACGGGTGTCGTCACCCTCGTCATCGACGATCCCGACCAGTCCGCCAACACCATGAACGCGGCGTTCCGCGCCTCGCTCTCCGCGACCGTCGACCGCCTGGAGGCGGAGCGGGACTCCGTACGCGGCGTCATCCTCACCTCCGCCAAGAAGACCTTCTTCGCCGGCGGCGACCTGCGCGACCTGATCCGCGTCACGCCCGAGACCGCGCAGCAACTGCTCGACGGCGGCCTGGAACTCAAGCGCGACCTGCGCCGCCTGGAGACCCTCGGCAAGCCGGTGGTCGCCGCGATCAACGGTGCCGCCCTGGGCGGCGGGTACGAGCTCACCCTGGCCTGCCACCACCGCGTCGCCCTGGACACGCCCGGCACCCGCATCGGCTGCCCCGAGGTCACCCTCGGCCTGCTCCCCGGCGGCGGCGGCGTCGTCCGCACGGTCCGCCTCCTCGGCATCGCCGACGCCCTGCTGAAGGTGCTCCTGCAGGGCACCCAGTACAACGCCCGGCGCGCCCAGGAGAACGGCCTGGTCCACGAGGTGGCCGCCACCCCGGAGGAACTGCTGGCCAGGGCACGCGCGTTCATCGACGCCAACCCCGAGGCCCGGCAGCCCTGGGACGTGCCCGGCCACCGTATCCCCGGCGGCACCCCGGCCCACCCCAGGTTCGCCGCGAACCTGCCCGCCTTCCCCGCCACCCTGCGCAAGCAGACCGGCGGCGCCCCCTACCCCGCCCCGCGCGCCATCCTCGCGGCGGCCGTCGAGGGCTCCCAGGTCGACTTCGAGACCGCGCAGGTCATCGAGGCCCGCTACTTCGTGGAACTGGCCGCCGGACAGACCTCGAAGAACATGATCCAGGCCTTCTTCTTCGACCTCCAGGCCGTCAACTCCGGCGCCAACCGCCCCCGGGGCGTCGCACCGCGACAGGTCCGCAAGGTCGCCGTGCTCGGGGCCGGGATGATGGGCGCGGGCATCGCCTACTCCTGCGCCCGCGCGGGCATCGACGTCGTCCTGAAGGACGTCTCGGCGGAGGCCGCCGCCCGCGGCAAGGGCTACTCCGAGAAGCTGTGCGCCAAGGCCGTCGCCAAGGGCCGTACCAGCCGGGAGAAGGCCGACGCGCTGCTCGCCCGGATCACGCCCACCGCCGAGAGCGCCGACCTCGCGGGCTGCGACGCGGTCATCGAGGCCGTCTTCGAGGACACCGCTCTCAAGCACAAGGTGTTCCAGGAGGTCCAGGACGTCGTCGCCCCCGACGCGCTGCTGTGCTCCAACACCTCCACCCTGCCCATCACCGCACTCGCCGAGGGCGTGCACCGCCGGGCCGACTTCATCGGGCTGCACTTCTTCTCGCCCGTCGACAAGATGCCCCTCGTGGAGATCATCAAGGGCGAGCGCACCGGCGACGAGGCCCTCGCCCGCGCCTTCGACCTGGTCCGGCAGATCAACAAGACGCCGATCGTCGTCAACGACTCGCGCGGCTTCTTCACCTCCCGGGTCATCGGGCACTTCATCAACGAGGGCGTCGCCATGGTCGGCGAGGGCGTCGACCCCGCCTCCGTCGAGCAGGCGGCCGCCCAGGCCGGATACCCGGCGAAGGTGCTGTCCCTGATGGACGAGCTGACGCTGACCCTGCCGCGCAGGATCCGCAGCGAGTCGCGGCGCGCGGTCGAGGAGGCCGGCGGCACCTGGCGGCCGCACCCCGCCGAGGCCGTCGTGGACCGCATGGTGGACGAGTTCGGCCGCACCGGCCGCAGCGGCGGCGCGGGCTTCTACGACTACGCCGAGGACGGCAGCCGCGCCGGGCTCTGGCCGGGCCTGCGCGAGCACTTCACCCGGGCCGACCACGGCGTCCCGTTCGAGGACATGCAGGAGCGCATGCTGTTCGCCGAGGCGCTGGACACCGTCCGGCTGCTGGAGGAAGGGGTGCTGACCTCGGTCGCCGACGCCAACATCGGCTCCGTCCTCGGGATCGGCTTCCCCGGCTGGACCGGCGGCGTGCTCCAGTACATCAACGGCTACGAGGGCGGCCTGCCCGGCTTCACGGCCCGCGCGCGTGAACTCGCCGAGCGCTACGGCGACCGCTTCGCCCCGCCCGCGCTGCTCGTCGAGAAGGCCGAGCGGGGGGAGACCTTCACGGACGCCGGCTGACCCGCGGCGGCTGACCGGCGCCGGCCGACGGCGGCGGCTGACGGCGGCGGAGGACGGGCCCCGGCCTCCGGCCGACGGCAACCGGGCTGCCGCCGCCCACGGGCGGCGGCAGCCCGCTCCCGACGGCCGGACACGGGCTCCCGGCCTCCGCCGGGGGCCCGTCCGTCGGTACCAGGCCGCCGTCGGCCGGGGCACCTCCACCCCAGAGCCCCGGGCCGCCGGCCGGCGGGCTCAGTCGTGGGGCCCGGCCGCGGGCTCGCTCAGCCAGGCCCGCAGTTCCTCCCGCAACGACCGCTGGAACGTCGTCAGCAGCGCCTGCACCACCAGCGGATGCATGTGCGCGGACAGGGACTTCACCTCCTGCGGGGCGCGTTCGGCGACCGCCTCCCGCAGGAGCCGCGACAGCTCTCCCGCCGCCGCCCGGGAATGCTCGATCAGGGCACTGCGCGCGGCCAGGATGGTCTCCTGCGACAGCGGCACGTCCAGCAGGTCCACCCCGAGCCGCAGCAGCCCGACGTCGACCCGGAACCGGCCGTCGTCCTCCCGGGTGACCACGTCCAGCGCGACGAGCCGCTCGACGTCCTCCTCGCCGAGCGGCCGCCCGGCCAGCCGGCCGAGCTCCCCGCCCGAGACCGACTCCGTCGCCTCCGGCGCCCAGGACGCGACCACGGCCCGGTGGATGGCCAGGTCGTGCGCGCTGAGCCCGGCCGGCAGGGCACGCAACTGGCGCTCGATCGCGGCCAGTGTCATGCCCTGGCGCTGCAGTTCCTCGATCAGTGCCAGCCGCGCCAGGTGCCCGGCCCCGTAGCGGCCCACCCGGCGCGGCCCGATCACCGGGGGCGGCAGCAGCCCCTTGGTGGCGTAGAACCGCACGGTGCGGACCGTGACACCCGCGCGCGCGGCCAGCTCGTCGATGGTGAGGGTGGGCTCCCCGGCGTCCGTCGTCATGTTCAGCAGTATCGCTGTCACATCACACGCTGTCACACCGCATGCTGTCACATCCACGGCTGTCATCCCCGGCCGACGACGCCCGCCGGCCGGGCCCCGTGATCCGCCCCCCGAGATCCGCCCCCCGTGATCCGCCCCCGTGATCCGCGCCCGAGGCCCGGCCCGGGACCGAGCCGCGAGGCGTTGCCGCGCCAGGCGTCGGATCTCCGCCAGAATTGGCTCTCCGATGCCGCACGGACAGGCGGGTGCGTGGGGAGGACAACGGCATGGAGAATCTCTCGCTGGAACTCGGTCCGCTCAACCCCGGAGTGGCGGACCTGGTGTTCGCGGTGGTGACCTTCGCCGTCTGCTACGCCGCCATGGTGCGGCTGCTGCGGCGGATCAACCGGGTGCTGGCCGAGCGCGAGGACGCCACGGACGGAGCACGGCACCGCGCGGAGCAGACCCGGGCCGAGGCCGACGCGGTCCACCACCAGGCCCTCGCCCTGCTGGCCGAGGCCCGCCACGACGCCGCCGACATCCGCCGGCGGGCCCACGAGCACGGCGCCGCCCTCGTCGCCGAGGCCCGCGCCGACGGCATGCGCAGAAGCCGGGCCCTCCTCGCCGACTCCGCGGCCCGCATCCAGGCCGACCGCGCCGCCGCGGAGCGGGAACTGCGACGCCACGTCCCCACCCTCGCGGAGGACCTCGCCGGCCGTGTCCTGGGCGAGCCGGTCGCCCCCGCCCGCACCCCCACGGCGAAGCCCCGCCGAGCCGGGGCCCCCTGAAGGGGCGCGGGGAACTGCGCGGCCGGCCACGACCGCGCCGCGGCCGGGCGACGGCGTACTGTGGCCCTTCCAGCGGAGCGCTCAGGCTCCCTGCGGACCGTGGCCGGGCAACGGGAGGAACGCGTTGAAGGACGACGGCGACGTCCTCGTGCTGGGCGGGGCCGGGGTGGACACCATCGTCCCCGTCCCCCGGCTGCCGCTCCCGTACGCCGACAGCCACATGATCGACTCCGGCATCCGTACCCGCGCGGGGCAGACCGGCGACTTCGTCTGTCTCGGGCTGACCGCGCTGGGGCTGCGCGCACACCACCTCGACCTGCTCGGCGACGACCCGGAGGGCGAGCTGGTCCGGGCGCTGCACCGGGACAAGGGCATCGCGCTGACCACGGTGCCGCAGCCCGCCGGAACCAAGCGCGCGGTCAACCTGGTCGGCCCCGACGGGCGCCGCATGTCGCTCTACGACACCAGCCGCTCCACCCCCGGCGACCGCTTCCCCGAGGACCTGGTGCGCGACCTGGCACGGGCCGCCCGGCACGTCCACGTCTGCATCACCCAGCCGTGCGCCGAGGCCCTGCCGCTGCTGCGCGAAACCGCTGTCACGATCTCCACCGACCTGCACGACTGGGACGGCGTCGACCCGTACCACGAGGCGTTCGCGTACGCCGCCGACGTGGTGTTCCTCTCCGCCGCCGCGCTCACCGACCCGGAGGCCGTGATGCGCCGCATCGCCGCCCGCGGGCGTGCCGAGGTCGTCGTGGCCACGGCCGGCGCCGACGGCTGCCACGTTCTGGCCGGCGGCACACTGACGCGGCTGCCCGCCGTGGCGCCGCCCGCGCCGGTGGTCGACTCCAACGGCGCGGGCGACGCCTTCGCCGCCGCGTTCCTCTACGCCCGCCTCACCGGCGAACCCCCGCACCGCTGCGCGCTCCACGGCGCGGTCGCGGGCGCGCACGCCTGCACGGTCTCCGCGGCCCGGACCGACGCGATCACCCGGACCGGCCTCCTGGACCGGGTCGGCGCCCTGGACCGGGGGGCGGTCACGGGGTGACCGCCGCTCAGTGCCGGTGCACCGTGTTCGTCGCGGCGATCTTCCGCCAGGACGCCGGACGCTCGGGCGGCGCCGCGGAGGACGGAGCCACGGCGACGGCGCGGGCCGCGGCCGCAGCGGGCTTGCCCGGCCGGAACAGCCAGGTGTCGAACAGCGTGCCCAGCTTCTCGCCCGAGACCTCCTCGGCGTAGCCGACGAAGTCCGCCACGCTCGCGTTGCCGTACGCGTACCGCTGCGGCCAGCCCTTGAGGACGGCGAAGAAGTCCCGGTCCCCGATCCGGTTGCGCAGCGCCTGGAGGGCCAGCGCCCCGCGGTCGTACACGGCGATGTGGAACTGGTTGTCCGGGCCCGGGTCGCCCGGCTTCACCGTCCAGAACGGGTCGTTCGCCGCCCGCGAGGCGTACACGTAGTCCGCGATCTCCTGCGCCGTGCCCTCGCCCTCGTGCTCGGACCACAGCCACTGCGCGTACCGGGCGAAGCCCTCGTTGATCCAGATGTCCTTCCATCCGGAGACCGAGACCATGTCCCCGTACCACTGGTGGGCCAGCTCGTGCACGACCACGGAGGTGTTGGACCCGTTCGCGAACAGCCGCGGGCTGTAGAACGGCCGGGTCTGCGTCTCCAGCGCGTACCCCGTGCCCGTGTTGGGCACGTAGCCGCCGACGGCGTCGTACGGGAAACGGCCGAAGTACTCCGCGAGCCAGTCGGTGATCTCGCCGGTCCGCTCCACGCTGGCCCGTGCCGCGCCGTAGTGCGCGCCGAGGTCCCTGCTGTAGGCGTTGAGGACGGGGATGCCGCTCTCGGTGGTCCCGGTCGTCACGTCGAACCTCCCCACGGCGAGCGTGGCGAGGTACGTGGCCTGCGGCCTGCCCGACCGCCAGCTGTAGCGGGTCCAGCCCAGCCGCGACGTCGTGGACTGCAGGGTGCCGTTGGAGATGGCCTGGGTGCCGTCCGGCACCTGCACCGACACGTCGTAGGTGGCCTTGTCCAGCGGGTGGTCGTTGCTCGGGAACCACCACCAGGCCGCCTCCGGCTCGTTCGCCGCGATGCCGCCGTCCGGGGTGCGGTGCCAGCCGTTGAAGCCGTACGCCTGCTTCGTCGAGGGCACGCCCCGGTAGCGCACCACGACGGTCATCTCCGTGCCGCGCCGCAGCGGGCCGCGCGGGGTGATCTCCAGCTCGTGCTCGCCGGACGTGGCGAACGCCGCGCGGACGCCGTTGACGCGGACCTCGCTGACGTCCAGCAGGAAGTCCAGGTTGAACCGCCTCAGGTCCTCGGTGGTGCGGGCCAGCAGGGTCGCGGTGCCCTGCAGCTCGTCCGTGGCCGGCTGGTACCTCAGCCGCAGGTCGTAGTGGGAGACGTCGTAGCCGCCGTTGCCGTAGGCCGGGTAGTAGGGGTCGCCGATGCCCGGTGCGCCGGGGGAGAAGCCGGCGGCCGACGCCGGGATCGCCAGCAGGAGGCAGGCCGCGGCCAGTGCGCCCGGTGCGAAGATTCTGCGGTGCACGCAAGCTCCAAGTCGTAGGGGCACGAGATCCGTTCGGAGCCTATTGACTCCCCGGGCCCCAGACCCTGTCCACCGCCCCTGCTGTCACACGAACGGCATCCGGCCGAGATCGCGAGCCCGCCGGCCGAGGGCCGGGCGCCGTGCGTACCCCCGCTGGTGAGGGGCGCGGGGCGGGCTGCCCGCCCGTTAGGATCGGACCCCTGATGACTGCCACCCTCGTCGCCAAGGACCTCGCCGCCGGGCACGGCGACCGCTCCCTGTTCACCGGCCTCGACCTGGTCGTCGGCCCGGGCGACGTGATCGGCCTGGTCGGGGCCAACGGCGCGGGCAAGTCCAGCCTGCTGCGGCTGCTCGCCGGGCTCACCGCGCCCGAGCACGGCGAGATCCGCCTCTCGCCGCCCGGCGCCGCCGTCGGCCACCTCCCGCAGGAACCGGAGCGCCGCCCCGGTGAGTCCGTCCGTGCCTTCCTCGCCCGCCGCACCGGCGTCGCCGAGGCCCAGCGCGCCATGGACGACGCCGCGCAGGGCCTGGCCGACGGCACCCCCGGCGCCGACGACGCCTACGCGGCGAGCCTGGAGCGCTGGCTCGCGCTCGGCGGCGCCGACCTCGACGAACGCGCCGACGACGTGGCCGGCTCCCTCGGCCTGGCCGTCGGCCTCGACCAGCCCATGACCGCCCTGTCCGGCGGCCAGGCCGCCCGCGCCGGCCTCGCCTCCCTCCTGCTGTCCCGCTACGACGTCTTCCTGCTCGACGAACCCACCAACGACCTCGACCTCGACGGCCTGGAACGCCTCGAAGGCTTCGTCACCGGCCTGCGCGCCGGCACCGTTCTCGTCAGCCACGACCGCGAGTTCCTCGCCCGCACCGTCACCGCCGTCCTCGAACTCGACCTCGCCCAGCAGCAGGTCCACCTCTACGGCGGCGGCTACGAGGGCTACCTCGACGAGCGCGAGGTCGCCCGGCGGCACGCCCGCGAGGACTACGAGGAGTACGCGGACAGGAGGGCCGCCCTCCAGGAACGCGCCCGGACCCAGCGGGCCTGGATGGACAAGGGCGTCAAGAACGCCCGGCGCAGGGCGGGCTCCGACAACGACAAGATCGGCCGCAAGTTCCGCAGCGAGGCCAGCGAGAAGCAGGCCGCCAAGGCCCGCCAGACCCAGCGCATGATCGAACGCCTGGAGGTCGTCGAGGAGCCCCGCAAGGAGTGGGAACTGCGCATGGAGATCGCCTCCGCGCCCCGCTCCGGCACGGTCGTCGCGACGCTGCGGGACGCGGAGGTGCGCCGTGGGGCGTTCACCCTGGGCCCGGTGTCCCTCCAGGTCGACTGGGCCGACCGCGTCGCGGTGACCGGCGCGAACGGGGCGGGCAAGTCCACGCTGCTCGGGGCCCTGCTGGGCCGCGTGCCGCTGGACGCGGGGCACGCGGCGCTCGGCTCGGGGGTGCTGGTGGGGGAGGTGGACCAGGCCCGCGGGCTGTTCCACGGCCCGCACAGCCTGCTCGACGCGTTCGGTGCGGCCGTACCGGAGACCGAGCCGGTCCAGGTGCGCACGCTGCTCGCCAAGTTCGGGCTGAAGGCGGAGCATGTGCTGCGGCCGGCCGGGACGCTGTCGCCCGGGGAGCGGACCCGGGCCGCGCTGGCCCTGCTCCAGGGCAGGGGCGTCAACCTTCTCGTGCTCGACGAGCCGACCAACCATCTGGACCTGCCCGCGATCGAACAGCTGGAGTCCGCACTGGACGCCTATGAGGGGACGCTGCTGCTGGTCACGCACGACCGCCGGATGCTGGACGCGGTGCGGGTCACGCGGCGTCTGGAGGTCGCCGACGGCAAGGTGTGCGAGCAGCAGGGCTGAGGGGTGCTCTCCCGCTCCGCCGGAGGCGCCGCGGGCGCGGGGGCGCCGACCGCGGCGCCGCCCCCGCGGCGTGACCACCCGCTGTCCGGCTCCCGGGGGATTGAGGGCGGACGCGGGTGCAGCGGCGGGTCTGCGAGGCTACGCGGTGAAGCCGATGTTCTGGTACACGGGCAGGGAGAGGCCCATGGCTCCGAGGTTGGCGAGGGTGTTCTTGGCGGCGACGATCTCGGGTTGCTGGTAGAGGGGGAGCATGGCGGCCTGTTCCCAGATGAGGGTGTCGGCGGCGTTGAGGTCCGCGATCGTCCGGTCGGGGTCGAGTGAGGTGGCGGCCCGGTCGAGGGCCTGGTCGATCCGGGCGCTGCCGGTGCGGGTGTAGTTCTGCTGGATGTCGGCGCCGTCCGGTGCGATGAACAGGGAGCGGCCGGAGGAGGCGGGGAAGGGGGTGCCGAACCAGGCGAAGGCGGTGAGGTCGAAGTTGCCGGTGGCGACGGACCGGGTGATGAACTGGTCGGCGGGGACGGTGGTGATGTCGACGTCGGCGCCGACTTCCCGGAGCATGTTCTGCACGAGACGGGCCTCGTTGGTGGAGACGGCCTGACCGGCCTGGGCGACGAAGCGGAGCCTGAGCGGTGTTCCGTTCTTGGCACGGATGTCGCCCTGCTGCCGCCAGCCGGCCTCGTCGAGTTCCCGGCGGGCCTGGTCGGGGTCGTAGTCGGCGAGGCCGCCGGAGTTGTCCTGGTAGCCCTTCTGGGTGTTGACGAGCAGGTGGTTGTTCAGGAGGGTGGCCGGCCAGTCGAGCCCGCGCAGGTCGGAGGTGGCGATGGCCTCGCGGTCGATGGCGTGGAAGAGGGCTTTGCGGACCCCGGCGTCGGACAGGATGGCGCCCTGCGCGTTGAAGGTGATCTGCCGCCAGTTGGGGGCGGCCGCGCGCAGGACGCGTGCGTCGCTGACGGCGCGGACCTGGTCGTAGGCGGCCGGGTCGGAGCCGATCTTGACGAAGTCGATCTCGCCGTTCGCGAAGGCTCCGGTGGTGGCGGCGGGGTCGAGGGCGCGGTAGACGATGCGGTCGAGGAGCGGGGGGTCTGCCCACCAGTCGGGGTCGGGGACGAGGGTGAGGGTCTTGGCGCTCCGGTTGACGGAGTCGAGCTGGAAGGGTCCGGCGCTGACGGGGACGGCGTTTCGGTATCCGGTGTTGAAGCCGTCGGGCTCGGAGACGACGGAGGCCGGGTACAGGGGGGTGAACAGGGAGCGCCAGTCGCCGAAGGGGCTGGAGAAGGTGACGACGGCTTCCCTGTCGTCGGCGCCGCGGGTGACGCCGGTGATCAGGTC
The DNA here is from genome assembly GCF_058833805.1 of Streptomyces sp. B8-7. NCBI lineage: Bacteria > Bacillati > Actinomycetota > Actinomycetes > Kitasatosporales > Streptomycetaceae > Streptomyces > Streptomyces sp. B8-7. Next base: position 689,569 of record NZ_JBYRRL010000002.1, read on the forward strand.
GTAGCCGGTGGTGGAGGCGGGGCGGTAGGCGGTGTCGGCGCCGTTGAGGGCCTTCCAGTTGGCTTGGAAGTCGCGCCAGGTCAGGGGGGTGCCGTCGGACCACCGGGCGTCGGGGTTGATGCGGTAGGTGACGGTCTGGCCGTCGCCGGTCGCGGTGGCCCGGGCCTCGGTGAGGTAGTCGGGGTTGGTGTCGACGGTGCCTTCCGCGTCGACGGTCATCAGGACGGGCATGACCGCGAACATGATCTCCTGGGTTTCCAGGGTGGTGCCCTCCACGGTCTGGAAGTTGAGGTTTCCGGGGATCTGGGCGACCGGCCAGGTGAGGGTTCCACCCCGGCGCAGGTCGTCGCGGTCCACGCGGTGCACGTCACTGGCGGGTGCGGACTGGTCGGTGTCGGCTGTGTCGCTGCTGCTGCTGCAGGCGGTCGCGGTCAGGGCGAGCGCGGTGAGCACGGCCAGCAGGGCGGCTGGGATGCGGAAGGGCTTCATGCGTTCCGTGGCGCTTTCCGGTCAGGACGGCTGGGCGTCGGGGGGTGTGCTGGGCAGCGGTCGGAGGGCGTAGTGGCAGGCTGCCCGCCGGCCCGGGGCGTGTTCCCGCAGCACAGGCGGCTCGTCGCGGCAGCGGAGCTGCTCGCGGCCGGCCAGGGTGGGGTACAGGGGGCAGCGGCTGCGGAAGGGACAGCCGGGCGGCCGGACCAGGGCGACGGCCTGTTCGCCGGGCAGGGGGATGCGGCGCCGGTGGCGCTCGACGCGGGGGTCGGGTACGGGGACGGCGGAGATCAGGGCGCGGGTGTACGGGTGCAGGGGGCGGGTGAGCACGGGGTCGGCGTCGCCGGTCTCCACGATCTGGCCGCCGTGCATGACGGCGATGCGGTCGGCGATGTGCCCGAGCAGGGACAGGTCGTGCGCGACGAGCAGGTAGCTCAGGGACAGCCGCTGTTTCAGGTCGCGGAGCAGGCCCAGGACTCCGGCCCGCACGGAGGCGTCGAGCGCGGAGACGGGTTCGTCCAGGAGCAGGATGCGGGGCTGTGGGGCGAGGGCCCGGGCGATGCCGACGCGCTGGCGCTGGCCGGTGGACAGTTCCCGGGGGAAGCGGTGGACGTGCTCGGTGCCGAGGTGGACCAGGGTGAGCAGTTCGGCGACGCGTGCGGGGATCCGGTCCTTGGGCCAGTGGGCCGCTTTGAGGGGTTCCGCGAGGCTGGCGCCGACGGGCAGGTGTGCGTCGAGGCCGGCGGTCGGGTCCTGGAACACGGCCTGCACGCCGCGGTGCAGCTCCCGTCTGCTCCGGCGGTCGAGGTCGCGCGGATCGGATCCGAGAACCGTGACGGTGCCGGGCCGGTCCCGGTCGAAGTCGAGGATCTCACGCAGGGCGGTGGTCTTGCCGCAGCCGGACTCGCCCACCAGCGCCAGCGCCTGACCCTGGTGGAGGGTGAGACTGATGCCGTCGACGGCCCGCAGGGGCCGTGGTGCCCGTCTGAGCCCGCGACCGGTGGTGACGGGGAAGTGCCTGACCAGGTCCCGCACTTCCAGCACCGCCGGCCGCCCCGGCGGACGGCCCGGCCCCGGGGGCGGAGGCGTCGGGGAGGGCGGGTAGAGGCTGCGCGGGTCCAGAGCGCCGGTGCACAGTTCGTCGCTGCGATGGCAGGCGCTCTCGTGGGTGCCGTGCGCGGGGACGGCCAGAGCCGGCTCGACGCTGTGGCACAGGCCGGTCGCGATCGGACAGCGCGGAGCGAAGGGGCAGCCGGCGGGCAGGGCGGCCATGCCGGGAGGCGCGCCCCGCAGAGGCGTCGGAAGGCGGCGGGTGCCCGGGCGCGGTGCCGCGGCCAGCAGGCCGATGGTGTACGGCATGCGTGGCTGGTGGAAGATCTCGTCGGCCGGGCCGCTCTCCACCGTCCGCCCGGCGTACATGACCTGGACGCGGTCGGCGACTCTGGCGGCGACCCCCAGGTCGTGGGTGATCAGCACGAGGGCGGCTCCGGCTGTCTCCCGGGCGGTGCGCAGGGTGTCCAGGACTTCGGCCTGGACGGTGACGTCGAGGGCGGCGGTGGGCTCGTCGGCGATGATGACGTCGGGGTGGTTGGCCGCTGCCATGGCGATCATGGCGCGTTGGCGCATTCCGCCGGACAGCTGTTCCGGGTAGGCGGCGTAGACGCGCTCCGGGTCGGGGGTGCCGTATCGGCGGAGCAGGTCCAGCGCCGCGCGCCGCGCGGTGGCGCGGTCGAGTGCCTGATGGGCGCGCAGGGCCTCGGCGAGCTGGTCCCCGAGCCGTTTGACGGGGGTGAAGGCGGACTGGGAGTCCTGGAAGACGATGGCGATCTCGTCGCCGCGCACGGCGGACAGCCCGCGGTCGTTCAGCGCGAGCAGGTCCCGTCCGCGCAGCCGCACCGCCCCGTGGACCCGTGTGCCGGCGGGGAGCAGCCCGAGGACGGCGAGCGCAGCGGCGCTCTTCCCGGAGCCGGACTCGCCGACGACGGCGAGGGCCTCGCCGGGGTGCAGGGTGCAGGACAGGCCGCGGACCGCGTGCACCGGACCGGTCTCGCCGGGAAACGTCACCTGCAGGTGGTCCACTTCGAGCAGCGGCACCCCCGCGGGCCGCTCGGAGGCCGGGACGGCCGAAGGGAGGAGGGGTGTCGTCCCGCCCTGCTGTTCGGCGTCGGGGCCGCGGCGGGGGAGGCGGGTGCGGGCGCGGGTCGCGCCGGGGTCGAGGGCGTCGCGCAGACCGTCGCCGATGACGGCGGCGGACAGTGCGGTCAGCGTCAGGCAGGCGGCGGGGCCGTAGAACAGCCAGGGGAAGGAGGCCACCGCCGGGGTTCCGGCGGCGATCACGGTGCCGAGGGAGACGTCGGGGAGCTGGATGCCGAACCCCAGGTAGGACAGACCGGCCTCGCCCAGAATCGCCGCTTCCACCTGGATCACGGCGTCGATCAGCAGGAGCGATGCCGCGGCCGGGGCGATGTGCCGCAGGATGATCGCACGGGTGGGCACTCCGGCGTAGGCGGCGGCGAGGACGAACTCGCGGCCTCTGACCGTCAGGGCCGTGGCGCGTACCGCCCGGGCGGTGATCATCCAGCTGAAGGCGGCCAGCAGCAGCGCGAGCAGCAGCCAGCTGGTGCCGCGGCGTGCCGGGGAGAGCACCGCGACGATGAGGAAGGCGGGCAGCACCAGCAGCAGGTCGATGATCCGCATCAGGACCGCTGCCGGCCGGCCCCCGCGGTATCCGGCCCAGGTGCCCGCCAGCGCCGCGAGCACGGTGCACACGGCGGCCACGACCAGACCGATCACCAGGGACTTCTGCAGGCCGCGCAGGGTCAGGGCGAAGACGTCGGCCCCGGCCCGGTCCGTGCCGAACCAGTGCCGTCGGCTCGGGGGCGAGAGGAGCGCGGCCGGGTCGAGCTCCCGGTAGGACCAGGGGTAGAACAGCGGTACGAGATAGGCCAGCGCGAACAGGGCGGCCAGGACGGCCAGCCCGGCGACGGCGGTGCGGCTGCGCAGGAAGCGGCGCAGCACCAGCCGGGCGTGCGGGGCTCGGACGGCGGGCCGGACGGCGGGGGCCTGCCCGGCGGTGTCGACCCCGCCGGCCGGGGAGTAGCCCGGTCCCGGGCCGAGCGCCATCACCACCACCCCGGCACCGGCGTCGGGCCGGTCAGCGGGGGCGGGCCCGCGGATCGAGCAGAACGCCCAGCAGGCTGGACAGCGTCCCGGCCGCGAGGACGAGCACCGCGGTGAACAGGCCGATGGCCGCCACCGCGTTGACGTCGTCGGTGGCGATCGAGTCGACGAGCCATTCGCCCATCCCGTGCCACCCGAAGACCTTCTCGACGAACGCGGCCCCCGCGAACACCAGCAGGGAGTTGTAGACCAGCAGCGGCAGGACCGGCAGGATGGCCACCCGCAGCCCGTGCCTGAGCAGTGCGGTACGGCGGCGCAGCCCCTTGGCGCGGGCGGTGCGTACGAAGTCGCTGGCGAGCACGTCCAGCATGGTGCTGCGCTGGTAGAGGGCGAACAGCGCGGCCTGCACGGTGACCAGGGCGATGCTGGGCAGCAGCAGGTGCTGCAGCCGGCTGGCCAGGACCTCCCACGTTCCCTGTGCCTGCGGCGAGTACTCGCCGGTGTACGCGATCAGGGTGCGGCCCGCCGCCCGGTTGATCTGCCGTGCCCCGGCCTGCAGGACGACGGCGGTCACGAACAGCGGCGTCGCCAGCACGACGTACGCCGCCGTGGTCACCACGCGGTCGCCCGGGCGGTACTGCCGCGCCGCGCTCCAGGCTCCCAGCAGCACACCGCCGGCCGCTCCCAGCACGGTCGCCCCGGTCAGCAGCCGCAGGCTCACCCCCGCCCGGTCGAGGAACTCCTCGCCGACCCTGCCGCCCGTGACCGTACGCCCCAGATCCCCCCGCAGGACCCCTGTCGCCCAGCGGGCGAGGCGCTGGACCAGCGGCGTGTCGGGATTGAGGTTGTACGAGTCCAGCAGGGCGGACACCGCCTGCGGCGAGGGCGGCGGGGTGCGCCCGGTGAAGGCCGCTCTCGGGTCGAGGCTCGCGGCGGCCAGCAGATAGGTGACGCAGGCGGCGAGCGCGGCCAGCAGCGCGAAACCGGCGACCCCTCGCAGCAGTCGGACCAGCCTCGTCATCCGCGCAGTGCGGTCCCTTCTGTGAGGCGGCCGCACCCGCGGCAGCCGCCGAGTCCCGGTACCTGCCGCCGCACGGCCGCGCCGCGGCCCCCACCGCCCCGGCCGGGGCGCCGGTGAGATCCCGCCGTGGCCGGGGCCGGCCCGTGACGTCCGCGGCGTGCACGCTCTCCTCGCTGATGCCGCCGGCACCGGTGTACGCCCCCGGGGCACGGTGCCCGACTGCCCGGTTCACCAGGGTGACGTCCCCCTTCCTGCGCAGGGCCGCGGTGTGTCCTCCCGGCGGCCCGCCCGGGACGTGCGGCAGGTTCCCGGGCGGGAGGGGAGGACGCCGCCGGGCTCGGCGCGCACCCGTGCGGTGCGCCCCCGACGAGGGTGGTCGTGAAGATGCTGCCGAAGCGGGAGAAAAACTAGCACCGGCGCACTCCGGACGGTGCTCTCGGCGGCCCGGCGTGTTGGGCCGGCTGATCAGCGCTCGACGTGTGCGAGTGCGTCGGCGACGCCGTCGCGGGTGACGCCCAGCTTCTTCAGCACGCGTGCCACATGGTTCTCGACCGTGCGCGGGGACAGGAACAGGGCCTCGGCGATGGCGCGGTTGCCGGAGCCGCCGGCCAGCAGCCGGGCGACCTGCAGCTCCCGGGGGGAGAGGGCGGAACCGTAGCCGCGGCGTCCGGGGTGCGCGTGACGCCGGGTGCTCAGCTCCCGCAGTGTCTGCTGGCAGCGCGCGGCGTCGGACTCGGCCCCGAGCCGGTCGTAGGTGTGGATGATCTCGGCGAGTCGCCGGGCGGCGTCGTGCGGTGCGGTGGCGGCGGTGGCCCGGACGGCGTACTCGGCGGCCTGCGCGCCGTCGTAGGGACGGCCGATCACCTGGTAGATCAGCCGTGCCCGGTCGAAGTGCTGCGCGCCGCGCCCGGGGTCCGCGGTCTCCGCGAGGTGGCCCAGGCACAGCTGCAGTTCCGCGCTCGCGGCCGGTGAGTCCCGGTCGGCCAGTCCGTCCTGCATGGCCTGGCTCAGCTGTTCGGCCTGATCGCGCCGCCCGCGTCCCAGGAGCGTCCGGACAGCTGCCGGGACCAGCCCGTTGGCCCAGACCCACACGTCCTTGCGACGCTGCCGTTCGACCGCGGGCCCGATGCAGTCCCATGCGGCGTCCGTCTCGCCGCGGGCCAGCGCCAGGCGGGCGAGTCCGACGGCGGCCGGTATCCCGATGGGATTGTCGAAGCTGTCCCTGCGCGCGGTGACCGTGCGGAAGTGCTCCTCCGCCCGTTTCCATTCCCCGCGCGCGGCGGCCAGGCGCCCGCACGGCAGGGCGATTCCCACGTCGAGCATCGGCATGTCGGGGTTCTCGGCCTCCAGCGCCGCATACCGTGCTTCGAGGCCGGCCCACCGGCCCGCGTACCAGTCGAGCTCCATGTGGAGCCAGCGGTTCCAGAAGTCGAGCAGCGGCCGTCCCGAGCGTTCGGCCAGGTCCACGCTCTCCTCCAGCAGCACCGCGGCCCGCTCGTCGTGCCCGAGGTCCAGCGCGAGGGACGCGACGTTGAACAGGGTCTGGGCCGCCTGCTTCAGAGTCGCGGGGCTGGCCGACTCCCGGGGGAGCCGGTCGACCAGTTCCCACACCTCGGGGTCCCCGGTCATGGCCCACAGGGTGATCTTGCTGCTGTGCACGGCGGCCCGGGCTTCGGGGTCCTTGCTGACCCCGACCGTCTCCTCGGCGCGCCGCATCCAGTCCAGATCCTCCGACACGGGTTGGTCGCCGGCCCGCAGCGCCATGCCCGCCATGGCGCGTCCGGCGAGGTCGGGGCGGCTGTCCAGTTCCCCGAGGGCACGCCGCATCTCCCGCATGCCGGCCTGGTCCAGCGTCTGGTCGATCATGAACCGGCCCAGGCTCAGCCGGATCTCTCCGCGTGCGGGCCGGGGCAGCTGCGGGTCGGCCATCAGCCGGCGCAGGGCGGAGACGGTCGTGCGGTAGTCGGCGCCGTCGGACGCCACCCGCCCGGCCGCCAGCAGCACACCGCTCATCGACAGCGCGGCCCGCGCGCGGGTGCCGGGCTCGAGGGCGGGATCGGCCAGGACGTCGTGCAGGATCTCCATGGCCGTACGGTCGTCGCCTGCCGCCGCGGCCTCGTCCGCGGCGGGAAGCGCCCGGGCGAGCCATGCCTGGTGTTCGCCCAGCTGCCTGGTGTGCCGTGCGATCTGCACCAGCGGCGGCTCGGCCAGCGCATCGAGTGCTTCCACGGCGCGCAGATGCATCTGGCGGCGCCGGGGCCCCGGAATGCGGTCGTAGACCACCCGGCCCGCCAGGGAGTGACGGAAGCGGTACCGGTCGGGCCCGCTCTCCTGCAGTAGTCCGGCTTCCAGTGCTTCGGTCAGCGCTGCCGCCCCCGGGCCGTCGTCGAGGCCGGCCAGACGGGCGATCAGGCTCTGCGGGGCCGCCTCGGCGAGCACCGCTGCCGCTTCGGCGACGGATCGGGCACCGGGGGACAGGCCGGCGAAGCGCTCGGCGACCAGGACGCGCAGGCCCGCGGGCGGCGGGGCACGCCGAAGCCGGTCCGGCAGCGCCTCACCGCGGGAGGCCGACCGGGCGGCCGCCCGCAGGTCTTCCGCGAGGATCAGCGGCAGCCCCTCGCTGCGTTCGAACAGCGCCCGGCCCACGGATCTCGTCGCCCGGTCGCCGAGTACGTGTCCGGCGAGCAGCTGCACGTCACCTGACGTCAACGGGGCGAGGTGCACGACGGTCGCCTCCGCTCCCGCCGGGTGCAGACGGGCGACATCGAGGACCGGATGCCCTCCCGGCACCGCGTCGCTGCGGTAGGCCAGCACCAGCCCGAGCCGGGACGGCGGGTCCCGGGCCAGAAAGGTGAGCAGGTCGCGCGTCGTCCGGTCCGCCAGGTGCACATCGTCCACGGCCAGCATCGCCGGACCTGCCGCATCCAGCGCGGACCGGACGGCGCCGAGCAGATGGAAGCGGCCCACACGCCCTCCGTCACCCTGAGGCGGTCGGGGGCCGGGCGGCAGACGGTCGCCCAGTTCCGGCAGGAAGGCGCGCAGCAGTCCGGTCTGGGGATTGAGGGCGTCCGGCGCGGGCAGCCAGTCGCCCGCCGTCCGCAGGGCGTCGAGAACGGGCTCGAACGGCAGCGGCTCGTCCACGGTGCGGCACACGCCCGACAGAACCCGCCCGCCGCCTTCCTCGAAGGCCGAGGCGGCCTCGCGGACCAGGCGGGTCTTGCCCACTCCCGCCTCGCCCTCCACCAGCACCACGGCCGGGGGCCGGGCCAGCGCGGCCAGCACGGCCGCACGCTCCTCGTCCCGTCCCACCACGGGAGACGCGCGCCCCGCACGGGTCGCCGGCATGCTCTCCGCCACCGCCGACCTCCTTCGGACCGACGGACTGCGCCGTACGCGAACCTCCCCCCACCTGCACGCTAGCCCTCTCGCGGGGTGCGCGGCAATGGCCGGCCCGCAGCGGCCCGGCAGCCTCACCCGGGGCACCCGCACTACCTACGGATCCCCTATGGCATGCATGAGCCGTTACCCAACGCGGCCCGGGAATGCCTGGACCCGACTCCCCCGAACCGGTCTCCTGGAAGAGGAAGAAACACCCGGAATATCCCGATTTATCGGGACAGGGTCCCTCCCAGGAAGGTCCGGTGAGACGCCGTGAACCGCCCCGAAAGCAGCAGCAGAATGCCGAGGGCAGCAATATACCTCCGCTGCTACCCGTATGACACGTGGCAAATGGAGACGCACCGGAGAGCCCTCCTTCGATACGCCCGCGAAATCGGGATCCCGGAGCCGGTGGTGTTCTTCGACAACGGGTTGTCCTCGCGGGAGGTGTGCCCCTTTCTGGAATCACTGATTCACAGAGTGGACGACGGAGAGTTCGATGTCGTCCTCGTTCCGGGGGCCTTCGCCTTCTCCCTCGACGACCTGGTGGCACGTGCGGTCGTCCTCTACCTTGAGGACGCCGGGTGCCAGGTCGTGGAAATGCCGTCCCCCCGATCGGACGTGACGCAGACGGGAAGTGATCGTGATGATCGTCGCAAACCCCGCGTGGGAGAAATGGACCGGCAGGCGGATCACCCTTCCGAACGGAAGACCCGCGGTGATCAGAATGGCCAGTCGGGAGGCGTCGGCAGACGCGCTGTGGGTGGTGGACGACCGCGGAACAATGTGCCGCATCAGTGCCCGCAGAATCCTTGAGGAAGCAGCGGACGCGAGCGAATCCTCTTTCCAGGAAAGTCGATGGGCGCAATGCGTGCGGCACAGTCTCGCCGTCCGGCAGGCGACGGACTGACCAGCGCAGGGCGCGCCATGTCGCCAGATCACCGTCACATAACGAAGAGATTACGGACGTCGTCCCGGTCTTCAGCGGCCGAACGACCACCCCCTCCTCCCGGGGCGCCGCATCCCGCCGCATCCCGCCGCAGAGGCCGGTGCCCCTGACGCTCCTGACGGCGCCTTTCGAACACGCCCGCCGCACGACACGCCCGACGCATCTGTGATCCCCATGCACGAACACCGCACCGGCACCACGGCCCCCGCTCACCGGCCCGGCTCCCCGGCACTCGCTCACCCCCCGCTGACGGGCCGCGAGGACATCACGGACCTGCTGCGAAGGTTCCTGCTCCGCCCGGTCCGCGGCGGCCTGGCCATCGCGGGCGGCCCCGGGAGCGGCCGCACCCGCCTCCTGTACGAAGCCGCGGCCCTCGCGTCCACCCACGGGATGCGCCCCGTCCTCCTGCATCCGGACGACGCCCCCGTGCCGGAGCCCCTGCGCGCGCTGGCCATCGCGATGGGATCCGCCCGGCTCCCCGTCCCCGGACGGCCCGAGCAGGCCGCCGCCGTCCTCGCCGAGGAGAGCCGACGACGCCCTCTCCTGATCGGCGTGGACGACGCCCAGTGGCTGGACCGTGCCTCCGCCGCCGTCCTGCGTCACCTGCTCGACGACGCGGCCTGCCGCGTCGTCCTGGCCGTCCCGGCGGAAGCCGACACGCCCCGGCATGTCGCCGGCCTGTGGCGGGACGGACGCATCGACCGCGTGCCGCTGCAGCCGCTCGGCCACGGTCACACGACAGCGGTCTGCAGCGGCCTGCTGCCCCGGCCCGTGCAGTACGCGACGGCTGCCCGGCTGGCCGCCCTCGCGGACGGAAACCTGACCCACCTGAGAGAACTGGCCGCGGACGCGGTCGAATCCGGTGCCCTCGTCCTCCGGCACGGGCAGTACGTCCTCAGCGACAGCTGGGCACCCTCCCACCGGGCGGCCAACCTGATCCACACGCGCCTCGCGGGCCTCTCCCGCCCCAGCCGCACCGCGCTGGAGTACCTCTGCCTGAGCGGCGTCCTGCCGCTCGCCACCGCACTGCGGCTGGCCGACGACACCGCCTGGGAGGACCTCGAACACCGCGGGATGGTCCGCGTCCACGCCACGGATCCCTTCGGCTGCATGCTCCGCGCCGACCCTCTGGCGGCCCACACCCTCACCCCGCGCCTCCCGGCTCTCCGGCGCCGCCGCCTGCTCACCGCACTCCTCGCGGAGCTCGACGACGACCCGGTCGCACGCACCGTGCTGCGGGTACGGCACGCAGCGTGGAGAGCCGAACTCGGCCTCCCCCTCGGCGAGGAGGAGCTCATGCGCGCCGCGAACACCGCGTGGTGGTCACTCGACTGGTCCACGGCCCTGCGCCTCGCACGCCACGCGTGGCAGCTGCACCGCACCCCCCGCACAGCGCACCACTACCGCAGCCTCCTCTCACAGCTCGGCGACCCGGAGGAGGCCGACGCCCCGTCCGACGAGGCGGTGTCCCGCGGGGCGGGCACCTCCTGCCGACGGTCCGTGCCCGAGCCTCCGGCAGGCGGCGGCACACCCGCCGCCGCGGGCCCGGGCGTACCGCACCGGCGAAGCCGTGTCCGCCCCGCCGAGCCGGCGGCCCTCGTCTCCACGCCGCAGCACCTGCTGGACATCGGGAACTGCGCACAGGCGCTGGCCGCCGCCGAAGCGCAGCTCGACCATCCCGACCCCGCCCGCGTGGCGGCGGTCGGCGGAACGGCGCTCCGGGCACTGCTCCGGATGGGACGCCCCCAGGACTGCCTCGCTCTGGGCCCCCGGCTTCACCGGGCCACCGCCCGGGCCGCCGACAGCGGCCCGGCCGGTCCCGACACCTCGCACATCCCCGCGCTTCTCGCCCTCGCCCTCGCCCGGACGGGAAGACCGGCGGAAGCCATCGAGACCCTCAGAACCCTCATCCGCACCGCCGCGCACGCGGCGAACGCCACCCTGGTCACCCACACCGCGGTCCTGCTGGCCGACCTGCTCGCCGAGCACGGCCACCTCACCGAGGCACACCGCATCTACTCCACCGCGGTGGGCACCCACCCCCGCACACGCCGGCTCGCCCGCTCCGGAGCCCTCGAAACCGCAGTCCGGATCGGTTCCCCCGAAGGCGTCCGCGCCGCCGCACAGCACTTCCACCCGCACGCGTCCGGCGGCCACGACCACCGGGCCTCCATCGCCCAGGCAGCGCACGACCTGTTCCACGGCCGACGCCAGGCGGCCGCGACGACCCTGCACACCGCAGGCCGGCACGCCGCCCGGCAGGGTGCCCTCGCACCTCTGGCGCGCATCGTCCACGAACTCACCCGCATCGGCCACTTCACCGCCGCCACGGACCTGTGCGGCGACTGGACCCGCGGCCTGCAGAGCCCCCTCGACCGCCTGCGCATCGACTTCGCGCACGCCTGCGCAACGGCCTCCGCCTCCGCGGCAGCCGACTCGGCCGCACACTTCGAACAGGCCGGGACCCCTCTGTACGCCGCGGAGGCCTGGGCGGTGACCTGGCGCCTGCACCAGCACGCAGGCGAAACGCGCCAGGCCGCGGCGGCAGCTCAGCGCGGCACGACCGCTCGGCGACGTCATGAGGGGAGAGCCACGTTCCTGCTCGACGCCATGGAGACGGCCGAGCCCCTCAGCGCCCGGGAACGCGAAGTCGCCCTGCTCGCCGCCGCAGGACACACCAACCAGGAGATAGCCCGGCAGCTCACCCTCTCCCACCGCACCATCGACCGCCACCTCTCCAGCGCCTACCGCAAGCTCGGGCTCACCAGCCGAAGAGAACTGCCCGACGCCCTCGACCACATCGCCGAGGGGGGTGTCCGGTAGACGGTGCTCCGGAGGGTGAGGTCCCCGAGCATGTCGGCGCTGCCCGCCAGGCCGGACCGGCCAGGGCAGGTGACGAGGCCGCAGCCCAGGAGCCGAGGCCTCGTCACACGGAGCGTCATGGCCGTAGCCGGCTCTCGTCGGGAGCTACCAGGGGCACGGGGCGCCACTGGGGGTGCGGCAGGGCTCGGAACCGCCGCCCGACGTGCTGCCGGTGCCGGAGGAACCTCCCGGGGTGTTCAAGGTGGTGCCGGACGAGCCACCCGGAGTGCTCGGGGTGCCGGAGCACGGAACGAAGCCGGTGGACCCGAGGCAGTCTCCGGTGCCGGAGGAGCCGCTGGTGGTGCCGGTGGAGCCGGACGGGGTGCTCGGAGATGTCAGGGCCGGAGGCGTCGGCATCTGAGGTATCCCGTCTGATGTAGACGCTGTTCCGTCCGGAACGCTGCGCTTGGTCTCGTCGTGGACGGGGGGTCGAGAGGGGTTGAGGCCGTTGGGGTCGGAGGATGCCCCGGACCCTGCGGTCTGGGCGTCTTCCTGACCGGTTGCGGGGCCGAAGCGGGACAGGAATCCGTATACGTACGGACTGACGGAGCGCACGATCCACTCTTGCTCGGGTTTCGCAGGAGTGCACTCGTTGATGATCAGTTTCTCGTTGCCGCCGACCTCCACACACTTTCCTGACTGATCGGCCAGGAGTGCCGAATCATCCGTGCGCCGAAAAATCTGGTTGCGTCCAAGACCGCAGCTGTACCACAAGACTTGGGTCCCGTTGGAGGTCCCTTCGCCACGGACATCGAGGCAGTAGGGGCCACGAGTCAGCGAAGGCTGGAGATCCGTGAAAGTGCCGTGGGACGAGAATTGGCCGCTGAAGGAGAATTCCTCTGTGCCCTGGTCATCGCAGATGCCCTGGACGTCGACAGTGTCGTCGTATCGGGCGTTGATGCACTTACGAGGGTCCTTCCCGTATTGGATCTTGTATTCCGAGGAAGCTGCTGCGAAGGTGAATTCGACTGCGTAGTGGTCGGAGCCCGCGCCGTTGAGGCGGCGTCCGGTCCAGCCTTGCATGTTCTGTTGGTCGTTGGAGACCATGTAGTCGAGTTCGCCGCCGCTCTGCTGTGTGCCTTGGCCACTGGAGTAGATCTGTGAGCCGGCGGGGAGGTTGGCGAGGTTGACGGGATTGCGGTTGAAGTCGCCGAGGACCGCCCACTGGCCTCCGCGGCTGGCGATCTGGTACATCATGTTCTCGGCGTCGTTGCTGCGGTTGTCACCGTTGGAGCTGGCGTGGAAGCTCCAGAACCAGCTGCCGTCGGAGAGCTGGACGCCGAGTGCGGGGCGCATGCCCCAGTGTCTGTTGTCGGCCTGCCGTGCGGCCACGGCGGTGACGTTTCTGGGCTGTTCGTGGGTGACGAGGGCGACGTTGTTGCGGTTTCCGGTGGGGTCGGAGTTCATCCAGGTGATGTAGACGTCCCGGCCGCGGCTTCCGCTGCCGATGCGCCACCTGCGCACCTCGTATTGATAGGTGGCCTGCCGTCCGCTGACGGCGACGGTGCCGGACCGGACGGCGGTCCCGGGGAGGCTGCCACGGGGGCCGGCCTCCTGGAGGGCGACCACGTCGTGGGGCAGGTAGTTGTAGCCACCGGCGGAGAGCCTGGCCACGGTGGTGGTCCATTTGCTGTCGCTGGAGCTGAAGGCACCCTGCATGTTCCAGGTGGCCGGGCGGTGGTGTCCCGGGGCCGCGTGGCCGGCGGTCGCGGTGGCCAGGACGAGGGACGCGGCGACGAGTGCGGCGGTGACGAGGTGGATGAGCAGCGTGCGCGGTGTGACGCGCGCCGGGTGTGGCTGCGCCGCCACTGGGCGCGGCTGGGCTGTGGGTGACATGGTGACCTCTGCCTTCGGGGTAACGCGACCGGGTGCCCGGCCCGGCCTGGGCTGGAGCTGGGGTGGGGGCGTCTGCCGTACGGAGATCCGGAGTGGGAGGGGCGTGGCCGGTTCGGCGGTGCCCGGGACTGAGTCGGTGGTCGCAACTCGGGGCCTCCTGATGCCGTGCGGTGCAGGGGCACTCCGGGGCCGAACCGGCCGCGACGCCCGCGGCGCGGGACCGGGTACGCGCGAGCCGGTCGGCGGGAGGTGGGGGAGACGCCGGTCTCGAAGCGCTCCGCGCGATCCGGGGCGGGAGAGGGAACGCGTCTCCTGGGGGAGACAGCAAAGCACCCGGGTGACCTGATCCGCATGGGTGATACACACCCAAACGCCGACCACGTCCACCGGCGCGGTGTACGGCGGAGCTTCCGGACCGGTCCCCGGGACAGCGACACCGGGCTCCCTACGGCGAGTGGCGGGCGCGTGAGGTGACCAGGTGTCGCCATCGGCCGGACGCGGACCCGGTTCGGGGCGTTGAGGTTCGGACGTGCCATCGGCGAGTGAGCCCGTCAAGGCCCTGCCGAGGCGCTAGAAGATCACTGAAAATCTTCGGTTCTGGCCCCGCGTGTGCTGACGCGGGGCCAGACTGTTGTGTGTGCAGGGGGAATGGGCCGGGGAGCCGGTCGGGCCGGATGTATGGGAGACCTGCCGGGAGCTGATCCCGGCGGGGAGTGTGTTCGCGTTCCTGGCCGAGCACCGCGAGCGGTTGCTGCCGCCGGAGATGTTCGCGGACATGTACCCCTCGGCCAACGGCCGGCCGTCGTTGCCGCCGCAGGTGCTGGCGGCGGCGGTGGTGCTGCAGAGCCTGTTCGGGACCTCGGACGTGGAGACTGTGCTGGAGCTGCGGTGCGACCTGCGGTGGAAGGCGGCATGCGGGCTGGGCCTGTACGACACCGCGTTCGACCCCTCGCTGCTGACCTACTTCCGGCGCCGTCTGCAGCGCTCGGCGGACCCGGGGCGGATCTTCACCCGGGTCAAGGAGGTCGTGGCCGCCACCGGCATCCTGCGCGGGAAGCGGCGCCGCGCGCTGGACTCCACGGTGTTCGACGACGCGGTGGCCACCCAGGACACGGTCACCCAGCTGATCTCGGCCATCCGCCGGGTGATCCGCGAGGTGCCCGGCGCCGGCCAGGTCGCCGCCACGTACTTAGCCGCGCACGACTACGCCGATGCGGGCAAGCCGAGGATCGCCTGGGACGATGAGCAGGCCCGCGCCGAGCTGGTCGACGCGCTGGTGAGCGACGCGCTCAACCTGCTGGGCCGTCTGCCTGAGCAGGAGCTGGGCGAGCGGGCGGCGAACGCGGTCGGCCTGCTGGCACTGGTCGCCGGCCAGGATGTCGAGCCCGCCGAGGACTCCGACGGCCGCGACGGCCGCTGGCGCATCACCCGCGGCACCGCCCCTGACCGGGTGGTCTCCACCGTGGACCCCGAGGCCAGACACATCCACAAGAACCGCACCCGCCACCAGGAGGGCTTCAAGGGCCACGCTGCCGTGGAGCCGGAGACCGGCCTGTTCACCGAGGTCGCCCTGGCCCCCGGCAGCGGGCCCGCCAACCACGAGGCGAGAGTCGCCGAGGACCTCCTGGCAGA
The DNA here is from genome assembly GCF_058833805.1 of Streptomyces sp. B8-7. Lineage (NCBI taxonomy): Bacteria > Bacillati > Actinomycetota > Actinomycetes > Kitasatosporales > Streptomycetaceae > Streptomyces > Streptomyces sp. B8-7. The sequence goes on from NZ_JBYRRL010000002.1 coordinate 704,856, forward strand.
CGAGACCGAACCGGTCGAAGTGCTCGGCGATTCCGCCTACGGCACCGCCGGCCTGCGCGAACACCTCGAACAGGCCGGCCACGACGCGATCCTCAAACCGCCGCCGCTCCGGATGGCGGTCCCCGGCGGCTTCACCAGCGACGACTTCCACATCGACACCGAGACCAGCCAGGTCACCTGCCCGGCAGGGCACACCCTCCCGCTCGGCAAGCCCCTGAAGGGAGGGTTCCGTCAGGCCCAGTTCAAGACGCTGTGCACCGGATGCCCGCTGCGCGAACGCTGCACCACCTCCAAGACCGGCCGCGTCCTGCGGGTCCACCCCCAGCACCGGCGCCTGGCCGACGCCCGTGCCCAGGCCGCCGACCCCGTCTGGAAGGACACCTACCGCCGCTGGCGGCCACCCGTCGAACGCGGCATCGCCTGGCTGACCGCCAAAGGCAACCGCAGACTCCGCTACCTCGGCACCCTCAAGAACGACACCTGGCTCCGCAACCGAGCCGCCGCCCTCAACCTCCGCCGACTCATCAACCTCGGCCTCGAACCCGCCAACGACGGCACGTGGACCCTGACCCCGGCCACACCATGAAGCACGGAGGGCGGCCCCGCCACCGGCGGAACCACCCTCACAGCAAGATTTTCAGTGATCTTCTAGGGCGTGTTTCGAAAGTCCCGCCTGCCTGGCGGCGTCTGGCACGCACGCTCGCCGCGTTGTCGGGCTCGCCCCGATACATCCAGTATCGGGGCGACCCTCCGCCTTGCGATCGCACGCACCAGACGCCGCCAGACCTGCCCTTCGGGCAGACGACGCTACTTTCGAAACACGCCCTAGTACGGGCCGTCGACGTTGTCGATGGAGCCGTAGCGGTGGGCTGCGTAGTTGCAGGCGGCGGTGATGTTGGCGATGGGGTCGTAGATGTCCCAGGAGGTGCCGTCGACATGGAATGCGGTGAAGGTGGGGTCGATGACCTGCATCAGGCCTTTGGAAGGAGTGCCGGCGCGTGCGTTGGAGTCCCAGAGGTTGATCGCGAGGGGATCGCCGCTGGACTCGCGCATGAGGTTGCGTCTGATGCCGTCGAAGCTGCCGGGGATGTGGTGCAGGCGCATGACGGCCAGCGAGTGGTGGATCCAGTCGTCGACGCGTTCTTCGCCCGCGGCGGCCGCGGAGGCCTGACCCGGTGCGACGGCTGCGCCGAGGAGAAGGGCGGCGATGACGGCGGCGGAGGTCCTGCCGAGGCGGGCGACGATTCCGAAGGCGGTACGCCTGAGGCGGGGGATGACATGCACGTGGGGGTCCTCGGGTGCGGTGTGACGGGGGCGTGTGCGCGTGTGGCACGGGCTCGGTCGTCCGTGCCGGGTGGGGCGGTCAGACGGTGACGCCGATGCTGCGGAGGTAGGCGAGGGGGTCGATGTCGGCCCCGTAGGTGTTGCGGGTGCGGACCTCGAAGTGCAGGTGCGGGCCGGTGGAGTTGCCGGTGCTGCCCGACAGGCCGATCTGCTGTCCGGCGGTGAGGTGTTCACCGGGGGTGACACCTGTCGTGGAGAGGTGGGCGGAGAGGGTGTGGATGCCGTCGTCGTGCTGGATGACGACGGCGTTGCCGTAGGCGCCGGCCCATCCGGAGGAGACGACGGTGCCGTCGGCCACGGCCTTGACCGGCGTCCCGGTGGGGACGGCGAAGTCGACACCGGTGTGGTGGCCGGCGGCCCAGGCGCCGGGTGTGCCGTAGGCGGTGGACACGGTCAGGGCATCGAGGGGGACGCCGACCGCCGGGCGGGACGCCGGGTGTGGTGCCGCGGGGCCCGGCTCGGCGGCGGTCGCGGGGCGGTCGACGGTCCCGGGCCGTCCTGCCGTGCCTGCTGCGTCGGGGCGAGTGCCGGCGGCGTCCTGGGCGGTCGGAACGGCGTCCTGGGCGGTCGGAGGGGCGCCGGTGGCCGGGACCGTGCCGGGTTCCAGTCCGGCGCCGAGCGAGCACTGCGGCCAGGCACCGGGGCCCTGCACGGACAGGACCCGTTCAGCCACGGTGATCTGCTGTTCCCGTGTGGCCCGGTGGGCGTTCTCGGCGAAGTCGCGTCCACCGAACTCGGCCCATGTGGCGGGCTGGAACTGCAGCCCGCCGAAGTAGCCGTTGCCGCTGTCCAGCGACCAGTCGCCGCCGCTCTCGCACGCCGCGACCACGTCCCAGGCCTCGGCCGTGGCAGCGTCGGCAGCCGTTGCCGCTGCGAGGGAACCTCCCGTGCCCAGGGCGCCGGCCAGGGCCAGGACGGACGCGAGGCGAAGCGGCGACCGTCCCCGGGGCGCGGCGCGGCGGGCTCTGCGGGACGGTGAGGGAAGGGAAGGCATGGCGGAGGCTCCTTGCTGGGGGGAGAGCCGGCACAGCGCGCCGGGCGGTGGCGGACTCGGCGCGACGCCCGCCTCCGGGGCGGCCCGGCGAAGGGGACACCTGGTGGCGCGGAGTGGAGCGCTGTCCTCGGAACTGGGGGACAGCCAAGCAGCCGGGCGACGCCCGCCACATGGGCGATACACACCCAAATCAGACGACCGGTGTGCACGTCCGGCGCCAGCGGCGCGACCGGGGCCGAAGGCCCTGAGGGCGGTGCCACGGTGACGGTGCGGCGGTGGCGGGGTACCGCAAAGCCCGGCGGTACCGGCCAGGCGGGCACTCGGAACTGCTACCGGGCTCCCGGGCGGCGGCGGTGACCGCGCGTCGCGCCGACGCGGCAGGCGCTCCCGCCTCCCTGCTTTGGGTGTGCCTCACCCATGCGGTCGGCGCCGAGAGGGTGCTTGCCTGTCCTGGCACACCACACAGACGTCACACACCCATCTCTCCGACACCCGCCCGGCACGCTCCTCCACGGCCTCAAGGGCGTGGGCGGAGCCCCCACCCGCCGCACCGCCCGAAAGCCCGAGCGTCTCCCATGCGAAGGCTTCCGGTCGGCCCGCAGCCGTCGGCCGAGGGGACCCCCCACGGCACGCACCGGACGCCGCTCCCTGACGGACGGACGTCACCTGCCGCGGCACCAGCCCGACCTGCCACTCACGACGCAGAGGTCACCATGTCCCTCACTTCTCCACCTCCGGCCCCACACCCCGCCCGGCTGCACCCGGCACGGACCAGCCTGCGCACCCTCCTCGCCTACCTCCTCACCGCGGCACTGGCCGCAACCTGTCTCGTTCTCGCCGCCGCACCCAGCAGCCACGCGGCAGCCGGTCACCACACCCCGATCACCTGGAACATGCAGGGAGGGAACGCGGGGAAGTGGACCACCGTCGCCTCCATGGCGAACGGACGGGGAAGCAACTACCTGTCCCATGACGTGGTCGCCCTGCAGGAAGCCGGTCCCCTCAGCTCCGTCCCCGGCACCACCATCAGAAGGTCGACCATGACGGTGCCCAACGGAGGGGGAACGTTCGACTACGAGATCCGCCAGTGGCATGTCGGCTCATCGACGCGAGGCCGCGACGTGTACATCACCTGGGTGAACACCGACCCGGGCGGAAACCGCAACAACGTGGCCATCGTGACGCACGACTACCCCGTCGCGGCAGAGCTGGTACGCAGTCGGAATGCCAACGGCAGCTGGGGTGCCCGCCCCGCCGTCGGGGTCGTGCTCGCGGACGGCAGCTGGTTCTACAGCTTCCACGCCAGCTCGAACGGCGACAACAGCAGCAACGACGCACAGAACATGGTGTCTGACATCGCCTCCGCGCGGAGCGCCGGCAGCTGGGCCGTGCTCGGTGACTTCAACCGCCGGCCGGCCCTGCTGAATCCGCCCTCGGGTGTGGGGATGTACCGCAGCAACCAGGGCACCCATCAGAGCGGTGGCGAACTGGACTACATGCTGTCCAACGACACCCAGAACATGGCCGGCTGGACGGGGCGTCGGCTGGGCATCGGCGGGTCCGACCACTTCGCGGTCGAGTTCAGCTTCCGGGCCGCCGCCGAGAAGCAGTCGATCATGTCGGGGCTCTATCAGGACGAGTGCATCAACAGGACATGGAACGACTGGGTCATGGCCGACCACTGTGACGGCATCGGCTACGAGGACTGGACCTATGACGTGGACAAGGTCAACTTCTTCGAGATCAACACCCCGTCGGTGAAGTGCATGGACGTCCAAGGGCAATGGACCTCCAACGGCACGTCGATAGACACATACGAATGCAACGGTCAGCCCAACCAGGGGTGGACGGTCCGGTCCGACGGGACCATCACGTCCTGGGCGTCCGGCAAGTGCCTGAACCTGAACACGGGCAGCGGACACTGGCTGAACATCTGGGACTGCAACAACGACCTCAGCCAGCAGTGGATCGTCCTCGCCATGGCGCCGTACGTCTGGACGGACCTGACCCAGGCGTGGAACGGAAACGATCACTAGGTAGCTGGTGTTAAGCGGGGCTTCCTGGGCGTGCGGTGTCGTCACTGGGGCGTCAGGGGCGTGTCGCCGGGGCGGTGCTCCGGGCGGCCCGTGGCCTGGTCTTGAGGCTGTTGAGGGTTTGGTGCGTCCGGGTGCGGTCGTTCGTGTGTGCCCTGGGCCTTGCTGGCCGGTCAGCCGGTGGCGATGGCCCAGTTTCCAGCGGCTGTGGACATGATTCCGAGCACGCCGAGCCGCGCGATGTTGGCGGCGGCGGCCAGCAGGGAGAAGTCGGCGGCGACCTTGGCCCGCCCCCGCACCCGGGCCCGGCGTCCGCCGTGTCGCCGCCGCATGAGGTGGGCGATCTTGCGTTTCCACCTTGGGCCGGGTGGCCCGGTAGGTAGCCAGCCAGGCCGGGTCGGCGCTGCGTGCCCGGCCGCGTGCCAGGTGTTCCTCGGGCGGGCCGATGGTGATGACGCGTCCGTCCCTGGCGGTCGTGCACTGGGCCGCGAGCGGGCAGGCGGCGCAGGCGGCCTTGAAGCAGGCCGCCCCACGGCCGTCGGACTTCGGGCGGATGGGGACGGTCACCTGGTTCGGGCAGGTGACCTGCCCCGCCCCCAGGTCGACGGTGAAGGCGTCCTTGGAGAACCGTCCGCCGGGCGCGTTGGCGGCCTGCACTTTGACCATCACCTCGACGCCGGCCCCGTCCAGCTCGGCCAGCAGCGGTCCGGTCCCGTAGGCGGCGTCGCCGTAGACCTCGGCCCGCTCACCCGCGGCCCCTTCGTTCGGGGCGGGCGCGTTCAGGACGTCGGCCAGCAGCTCGGCGGCGGGCTCGGCGTCGCCGGCGTTGCCCGCAGTGATCCGCGGTTGCGGTGATGACCTCGCTGTCGGGGTCTTCGGCCACGTGCCCCTTGTAGCCGTCGAAGGACCGGTTGACGGTTTTGTGCCCGTGCCGGGCCTCGGGATCGACCGTGGAGATCACCCGGTCCGTGGCCACCTTCCGGCAGGTATCCGGCAGGATCTCGTTACCGTCCTGGTCCAGGTCCTGGCCGAGCACGGTGGCCAGCAGGCGCGCGGCCTGGTCCGCCTCCGGCTCCAGCACCCGGCCCTCCAGCACGGCCAAGAGCGCGTACCCGTCCCGGGCCCGCGAATCGATCAGCGCCTCCCGCTCACCGGCGTCCGTCCAGTCGATGACCGGTGGCGTCGGTGTAGGCATCGCCGCTGGTCAGTCGCGCCCAGCCTCGCTCGCAGCCCGTGATCGGCCGCCCGCAGCAGGCCGCGGACGGCCGAGCGGATCAGCGTGATGGTGTCCTGCGTGGCCACGGCGTCATAGACCGGAGCCGAGTCCAGCACCCGCCGACGACCCACCAGCCCGGCCTGGCTGCACCGTCCACCGTCCGCTCGAAGATCCGGTCCGGGCGGGCGGACGCGGCCAGCCGCGCGCGCATGTCCACCAGCACGGTGTGCACGAACCCGGGATGATCGAAGTCCAGCCCGCCGGCGGCGTACTTCCAGCGGACATCGAATGTGGCGAACTGCTCGACCGCTTCACGGGACAAGCCTTCCAGGCGCTGCAGGACCATCACGACCGCCACGATCACCGGCGGCACCGACCTGCGGCCGTCCTCGGCGAACAGATCGGCGAACATCTCATCGGGGAACAACGCCCGGCACTCGCGGTGCAGCACCGCGTAGATCGAGTTCGGCGCCAGCCGACCCTCGCAGAAACCCGCCGTGGAGGAGAGCAACCCCGGCTGCATCGGGGTCCGGCCCACTGCCATCGCTCAACCTCTCCCCACACCCAGCGACCAACACCAAGCAGCCTGGCACACGTTGAAGAACCGACGCGAGCTCACACGATTAACACCAGTCACCTAGGGCGTGTTTCGAAAGTCCCGCCTGCCTGGCGGCGTCTGGCACGCACGCTCGCCGCGTTGTCGGGCTCGCCCCGATACATCCAGTATCGGGGCGCCCCTCCGCCTTGCGATCGCACGCACCAGACGCCGCCAGACCTGCCCTTCGGGCAGACGACGCTACTTTCGAAACACGCCCTAGCCCCGATCGTGCACACAGCGCTCGGGCGTGCCGCCGGTCCGGGGCGTATCCGGACCGGCGGCGGGAGGGTCAGCCGCGGCCGCTCTTCTTCGGGTCCAGCAGCCCCGCCTTGCGCAGCGCGTCCGCCATCGCGCTGTTGGCCGGCGGGGCCGCCTGCCGGGAGCCGCCGCCCCCGCCCCCGCGGCCCTGGCGCTCGCCCCCGCGGCCCTGCCGCTGCTGGGGCGGGCGCCCGCCGCCGCGCTGCCGGCGCCCGTCCGGGGACGCGCCGCCGCCCTTCGGGGCCGCCTCGTCGTCCAGCCGCAGCGTCAGGGAGATCCGCTTGCGCGGGATGTCCACGTCCAGGACCTTCACCTTGACGATGTCACCCGGTTTGACCACGTCCCGCGGGTCCTTGACGAACGTCTTCGACATGGCCGACACATGCACGAGCCCGTCCTGGTGGACGCCGACGTCGACGAACGCGCCGAACGCGGCCACGTTCGTGACGACGCCCTCCAGCACCATCCCGGAGGTCAGGTCGGCGATCTTCTCCACGCCTTCCTTGAAGGTGGCCGTCCGGAACGCCGGACGGGGGTCGCGCCCCGGCTTCTCCAGCTCCCTGAGGATGTCGGCGACGGTCGGCAGACCGAAGGTGCCGTCCACGAAGTCCCCGGGCTTCAGCGAGCGCAGCACCGACGTGTTGCCGATCAGCGCCGCGACCTCCTGCCCGGCGGCCTTCACCATCCGCCGCACCACCGGGTACGCCTCCGGGTGCACACTGGAGGCGTCCAGCGGGTCGGCGCCGCCGCGGATCCGCAGGAAGCCCGCACACTGCTCGTACGCCTTGGGGCCGAGCCGGGCCACCCTCTTCAGCTCCGCGCGCGACCGGAAGGGACCGTTGGCGTCGCGGTGCGCCACGATGTTCTCGGCGAGCCCCGAGGAGACGCCGGACACCCGGGCCAGCAGGGGCGCCGAGGCGGTGTTGACGTCCACACCGACGCCGTTCACACAGTCCTCGACCACCGCGTCCAGCGACCGCGAGAGCTTCACCTCGGACAGGTCGTGCTGGTACTGGCCGACACCGATCGACTTCGGGTCGATCTTCACCAGCTCGGCGAGCGGGTCCTGCAGCCGCCGCGCGATCGACACCGCGCCGCGCAGCGACACGTCGAGGCCGGGCAGCTCCTGCGAGGCGAACGCGGACGCCGAGTACACCGAGGCGCCCGCCTCGGACACCATCACCTTGGTGAGGTTCAGCTCCGGGTGCCGGGAGATGAGGTCGCCGGCGAGCCTGTCGGTCTCGCGGGACGCGGTGCCGTTGCCGATCGCGACCAGCTCGACGGCGTGCTCCCGCGCCAGCCCGGCCAGCCTGGCCACGGCCTCGTCCCAGCGGTTGGCGGGCACATGCGGGTGGATGACGTCGGTGGCGACGACCTTGCCGGTGGCGTCGACGACGGCGACCTTCACCCCGGTACGGAAGCCGGGGTCGAGACCGAGGGTGGCGCGGGTGCCCGCCGGGGCGGCGAGCAGCAGGTCGCGCAGGTTGGCGGCGAACACCCCGACCGCGTCGTCCTCGGCGGCCGTCCGCAGCCGCAGCCGCAGGTCGATGCCCAGATGCACCAGGATGCGGGTGCGCCACGCCCAGCGGACGGTGTCCAGGAGCCACTTGTCGGCGGGCCGGCCCCGGTCGGCGACACCGAACCGCCCGGCCACGATCGCCTCGTACGACGAGGGCGCGGTCGGCGCGGTCGGCGCCGACGACGGCTCGGCCGGCTCCTCGGGCTCCAGCACGAGGTCGAGGACCTCCTCCTTCTCACCGCGCAGCATCGCCAGGATCCGGTGCGAGGGCAGCTCGGTGAACGGCTCGGAGAAGTCGAAGTAGTCGGCGAACTTGGCGCCCGCCTCCTCCTTGCCCTCGCGGACCCGGGCGGCCAGCCGGCCGCGCACCCACATGCGCTCGCGCAGCTCGCCGATCAGGTCGGCGTCCTCGGCGAACCGCTCGGTCAGGATCGCCCGAGCGCCGTCCAGCGCGGCCTGCGGACCGTCGACGCCCTTGCCGGCGTCGACGAAGGCCGTGGCGGCGGCGAGCGGCTCCACCGAGGGGTCGCCGAGCAGTCCCTCCGCCAGCGGCTCCAGTCCGGCCTCCCGCGCGATCTGCGCCTTGGTGCGCCGCTTGGGCTTGTAGGGCAGGTACACGTCCTCCAGGCGGGCCTTGGTCTCCGCGCCGCGGATCCGCGCCTGCAGCTCCTCGGTGAGCTTGCCCTGCTCGCGCACCGATTCGAGGATCGCCGTGCGGCGCTCCTCCAGCTCACGCAGGTAGCGCAGCCGCTCCTCGAGCGTGCGCAGCTGCGCGTCGTCGAGCATCTCGGTGGCTTCCTTGCGGTAGCGGGCGATGAAGGGCACCGTCGAACCGCCGTCCAGCAGCTCCACGGCAGCCTTGACCTGCCGCTCCCGTACGCCGAGCTCGTCGGCGATCCTGCCTTCGATGGACCCTGCTGCGAGGGATCCGGGTGTCGTCACGATGCCGTACCGCCTTCTCCACTTCGGGTTGCGCGGCAATTGTGGCAGGTGGCGCCGACAGTGCGGGATCAGGGCGCGCCACCGGCGGCCGGGGCGCACCGGCGGGCACCCCGGGCGGGCCGGGGCGGACGCCTCAGCCGGTGCCGGCGGTCCAGGTGAAGTGCGGCTCCCGGCGCTCCAGGAACGCGGCGACGCCCTCCGCCGCGTCGGCGCTGTCGCGCGCCTGCTCGGCCCAGTGGGCGTCGCGGTCCGTGCGGCCGTCGGCGTACTCCTTCGCCGCGGCCTGCGTCAGCTGCGAGCGCGCGGCCAGGGTCCGGGTGAACTCCGCCACCCGCTTGCCGAGTTCGCCCTCCGGCAGCACCTCGTCCACCAGGCCGGTGCGCAGCGCTCGCCCGGCGTCGATCAACTCGCCGGAGAACAACAGGTACTTGGCGGCGGAGGGTCCGGTCAGCGACACCAGGCGGCGGGTGGAGGAGGCGGGGTAGACGATCCCCAGCTTCGCCGGGGTCACCCCGAACAGGGCGTCCTCCTGGGCGAACCGCAGGTCGCAGGCGGCCGCGAGCTGCGCACCGCCGCCCACGCAGTGCCCCCGGACGGCCGCGAGGGTGGGCTTGGGGAAGGCGGCCAGCGCCTCCTCGGCCCGCACCGACAGCTCCTGCGCCGCACGGGGCGATTCCCGCAGCGTGGAGATGTCGGCGCCCGCGCAGAACGTGCCGCCCTCCCCGGTGAGCACCAGGGCCCGTACGGCGGGATCGCGGGCCAGCGTGTCGAGCAGCGGGGGCAGCGCGGCCCACATCGCCGCGGTCATGGCGTTCCGCTTGGCCGGGTGGTGGATGACGACCGTGGCGACGGAGTCGGTCACACGGTGCAGCAGCTGGGGCTCCATGGGCCGGATGCTACTGCCGCGGCCCCCGGTGCTCCGCGGGGCGGGTCGCATCCTCCCCGGGGCGCACCGGGCCGTGGGGCGGCTGCGGCCCGGTCGTGCCTGGTCGGGTGCTTGTCCGCGCCCTCCTTCGGGGCGCTGCCGGGCGCGGTCCGTCCGGCGGACGAGCCGGTCGGAGGGGGGTGCGGGCAGGACGGGACGGCCGGGACGGCCGGGACGGCCGGGGCGGGCCGCAACCCTGACAACCCGAAGAGTTCGCGAAGACGGCACCGGGGACGCAGGAGCAGTCCCCGAGCCGACCCGGTCATGCGGCAACGGTCAGAAACGCTCGATAGTCGCTGACTTGTGTTCAGTCATCCGGGGTGGCGCGGCGTGTTCCCAACACTCGACGTGTGGTGACAATCGAGCGCGAGGGTGGCGACCGGACGATGGAGACCCACGGGCGTGGCCCCGGCCCGCGCCCCGCAGACGGCGCGGACGCACCCCTTCAGGCGGGCCCGCCGGAGCCGCGGCCGTACGAGGGTGTCTGGCGGTTCTCCGCCCCGGCCGTGGAGGCCTCGGTTCCGCAGGCGCGGCACGCCGTGCGGGACCTGTTGTACCGGCAGGGCGTGCCCGCCCCGGAGGACCTCGTCCAGGGCCTGCTGCTGATCGTCTCGGAACTGGTGACCAACGCCGTCCGGCACGCCGCGCTGCTGTCGCCGGTGCTCGCCGTGGAGGTCGCCGTCGGCGCGGAGTGGGTGAGGGTGTCCGTGGAGGACAGCCACCCCTACCGGCCGACCGCCCTGGAGGCCGATCACGGCCAGACGGGCGGGCGGGGGCTGCTGCTGGTGCGGGAGATCACCCGGGAGGCGGGCGGGGCCTGCGACGTGGAGCACACCGCGAGCGGCGGCAAGGTGATCTGGGCCGTGATGCCGCTCCCCCCTGCCGTTCGGCCCTGACCCGCGCCGCGGTGCCCGGACCGGTCCGGGCGGCGTACGGCCGGAGCCTCGCAGGCACCGAGCGGCCTGAGCCTCGCAGGCACCGAGCGGCCTGAGCCTCGCAGGCACCGAGCGGCCTGAGCCTCGCAGGCACCGAGCGGCCTGAGCCTCGCAGGCGCCGCGCGGCCGGAACTCGTCCGGCGCCGTGCGGTGCGACCCGTCCGGCGCCGGACGGGCTGCGCCCCCGGGGGCCCGCCGTACGGCTCCGCGACCGGTGCGGTGCCCGCCGGCCGGCTCCGCTTCCGTCCCGCGGCCGCCCGGCCGCCCGGCCGCCCTGCCGGTCCGGCCCCGACGTCCGCCGTGCGGCCCGGGCTCCGCGGCCGGTGCTCTCGCCCGACCGCCCCGCCGGACCCCGCCGAGGCCCGGCGGTGCCGCCGGCCCGCGGTGTCACCAGCCCGCGTTGTCGCCCGTGAGCTCGCGGATCGCGGGGCGGGCGGCATCCAGCACGGTCGTGAACCAGGCGGAGAACACGTCCCGGGACTGCCGCTCGGCCAGTTCGGCGGCCGTCACGAAGGCGGTGTCGCCGACCTCCTCCGGGTCCGGCCGCAGCGGGGGCCGGACCAGCCCGACGAAGAGGTGGTTGTACTCCTGCTCCACCAGGCCGGACGCCGGGTCCGGGTGGTTGTAGCGGACCGTGCCCGCCTCCGCCAGCAGCGCCGGGGACACCCCGAGCTCCTCCCAGGTCCGCCGGGCCGCCGCCGCGAACGGCGACTCGCCCGGGTAGGGGTGGCCGCAGCAGGTGTTGGACCACACGCCGGGGGAGTGGTACTTGCCCTGCGCCCGCTGCTGCAGCAGAAGCCGCCCGCGCTCGTCGAAGAGGAACACCGAGAACGCGCGGTGCAGCATCCCCGGCGCCCGGTGCGCGGCCAGCTTCTCCGCGGTGCCGGTCGTCACGCCGTCCTCGTCGACGAGTTCCAGCAAGATGGCTTCCGCGGTGCCCTCCGGCGCGTTCTGCGCCGCGGTGGCAGGTGTGATCGGCATGTCCGTCCTTCGCCTCGGTCCTCGTGCCCCAGTCTGCCGTACGAAACCGGCGGTTCGGGCGCATCCCGTCATCGGGGCGCCGCAAGGGGGGCTCGGTGGGTGATCATGCCCGGGTGCCCCGGGACCGGAACCCCTGCGACGAACCACCGGACACCGCTGCGGCCTCAGTGGCAGAGCCGGGCCTCGTGTTCGGCGTGTCCGCCGGGCTCCAGCTGGAAGGTGCAGTGCTCCACGTCGAAGTGGTCGCCGAGGCAGCCCTGGAGCTCGTGCAGCAGCTTCTCGTGGCCGGTCGCGTCGAGGACGTCCTCGCGGACCACCACGTGCGCGGAGAGCACCGGCATGCCGGAGGTGATCGTCCAGGCGTGCAGGTCGTGCACGTCCACCACGCCGTCCAGCGCCAGCACGTGCTCGCGCACCTCGGCCATGTCGACGCCCTCGGGGGCGGACTCCAGCAGTACGTCGAGGGTCTCGCGCAGCAGCCGCAGGGTCCGCGGGACGATCATCAGGGCGATGAGCAGGGAGGCGATCGGGTCCGCCGCCTGCCAGCCGGTGGTGAGGATCACGGTGGCCGAGACGAGCACCGCCAGCGAACCGAGCGCGTCCGCCACGACCTCCAGGAACGCGCCGCGCACGTTGAGGCTCTCCCGGCTGCCGCGCATCAGCAGGGCCAGCGAGACCGCGTTCGCGGCGAGGCCCACCAGGGCGAAGACGATGGTCGGGCCGCCCTCGGTGGCGGCCGGGGTGATGAACCGCTGCACCGCCTCGTACAGCACGTAGCCGCCGACCCCGAGGAGCAGCAGGCAGTTGGCGAGGGCGGCGAGGATCTCCGCGCGGGCGTAGCCGAAGGTGCGGCGGGCGGTCGGGGGCAGGCTCGCGAAGCGGATCGCCAGCAGCGCCATGCCGAGGCCGAGCGCGTCGGTCGCCATGTGCGCGGCGTCCGCGATCAGCGCCAGGGAGTCGGCGACCAGGCCGCCGGCGATCTCGACCACCATCACGCTCAGGGTGATGGTGAGCGCGATCCGCAGCCGGCCCCGGTAGGCCGCGGTGGCCGTGCCGCCGCCGGCCCGCGCGTGCCCGTGGTCGTGCCCTGCCCCCATCGCTCCCGCCTTCCTGTGATCCGCCCGGGATCACAGTGAACTACGGGTGGGGGGTATCCGGCAACGCGGCAGTGAACACCGTTGTCATATGCCCTGACCTGCGGAAACGAAGAGCAGGTCAGGGCGGTGCGGTCACTGGCCGTGGTGGTGCCGCCACCCCTGCCAGGCCGATTCGACCATCTCCCGCACACCGTGCCGCGCCCTCCAGCCCAGCTCCTCGGCGGCGCGTGCGGCACAGGCCACGGCCCGGGGCGCGTCCCCGGGGCGCCGGCCCTCGACGAGGGCGGGGCGCCGGTCGCCGGTGACCTCGCCGATCAGGGCGACGAGCTCGCGTACGGACACGCCCTCCCCGCGGCCGATGTTGACCGTGAGGTCGCCCGTCGCGCCGCCGTCGAGCCGCCGGGTGGCCGCCAGATGGGCCTCCGCGAGGTCGGTCACGTGGATGTAGTCGCGGACGCAGGTGCCGTCCGGGGTGGGGTAGTCGGCGCCGAAGATCCGCGGGGCCTCGCCGCGGGTGAGCCGGTCCAGGACCATCGGGACGATGTTGAACACGCCCGTGTCGGCCAGCTGGGGCGCGCCCGCCCCGGCCACGTTGAAGTAGCGCAGGCACACCGTGGAGATGCCGTGCGCCCGGCCCGCCGCCCGCACCAGCCACTCCCCGGCCAGCTTGGTCTCCCCGTAGGGGTTCACCGGCGCGCACGGGGTGTCCTCGGTGATGAGGCCGGTGTCCGGGATGCCGTAGACGGCCGCGGAGGAGGAGAAGACGAACCGGTCGATCCCGGCCCCGGTGACGGCGTCCAGGAGGGTGGCGAGGCCGCCCACGTTCTCCGCGTAGTACCAGGCGGGGCGCGCCACCGACTCCGCCACCTGCTTGCGTGCCGCCAGGTGCACCACACCGGTCACCCGGTGCTCGGCGAGCACCCGGCGCAGCAGCGCACCGTCCAGGACGGAGCCCTCGACGAGTGCCACGCCGGCCGGAAGCCGCGCGGGGACGCCCGCCGAGAGGTCGTCCAGCGCCACCACGTGCTCCCCGGCGTCCGTCAGGGCCCGCGCCACATGGGCGCCGATGTATCCGGCGCCGCCGGTGATCAGCCATGTCATGGTGGCCCAGCCTAAGCGGAGCGCGTTCCGCGTCCGGTCCCGGCGTCCCTCCCGGGGCGGACGCCGGACGAGACCGGTGTCCTGAATGCCCGGTCCTGTTCCGGGATGTTGTCCGTCCGGCCCGCGATCGCTGATGATGATCACGTCGGAGGGGTGGAGCAGACCGCGTCGACCGGACCGTTAACGTCCGGTGAACACGGCTTTCCCGCGATCCGATAGCCTCTGCCGACATGCCGCCCGCCCGGCGCTGCCCGGGGGCGCCTCATCATGCACATGACCGGCGCGGACGCGCCGCGACTCAGGGAGTGAGCTCGGTTGCCGACCGCCATCCTCACCGGGCAACCGGTCCCCGGTTCGTCGATCGAGGGCGATCTGCGCTCCCTCGGCTTCGACGTCCGGACGGCCTCCGGCAGCGCCGGCACCGCGGCACTCCTGGCGCAGGCCCCCGCCGACGAGCGCGTCGCGGTCGTCGACCCCCGGTTCGTCGGCCATCTGCACGCCCTGCGGCTGGGCCTGACCGACCCGCGCTTCGCGCTCGCCGCCGTCCCCGGTGCCGTCACCGCGCAGCCGGACGGCCGTGAGGCCCTCGTCCGAGCCCTGGACGCCGCCCTGGCCCGGGAGCACGCCCCGAGCGCCGGCGGCCCGGCCGCCGGCCGCCCCGCCCCGGGCGGCCTCGCCGCGGACCGCCCCGCCGCCGGGCACCTCGTGGCCGACGGCCTCGCCGCCGGGAGCATCCCCGCCGCCGCCCCCGCCGACGGCTCCGCGGACGATCCCGCCGACGACCTCGCCGACGACCTCGCCGACCGGCTCGCCGCGGCGCTGACCGCCGACGGCGCCGACGTGCACCGCCCCGAACTGGGCACGCTCGTCGCGACCGTCCCCGCCGACCCGCAGGCCCGCAACGAGGCCCGGCAGGCCGTCTCCGCCGTCGACGACGAGGCCGTCCGCCTGAAGTCGGCGGTGAAGGCCCGCGACGGCTTCTTCACCACGTTCTTCATCAGCCCCTACTCGCGCCACCTCGCCCGCTGGTGCGCCCGCCGCGGCCTGACCCCCAACCAGGTCACCACGGCCTCCCTGGTCACCGCGCTGGTCGCGGCCGGCTGCGCGGCCACCGGCACCCGCGGCGGCTTCGTCGCCGCGGGCGCCCTGCTGATCCTGTCCTTCGTACTGGACTGCACCGACGGCCAGCTCGCCCGCTACTCCCTGCAGTACTCCACGCTCGGCGCCTGGCTGGACGCCACCTTCGACCGTGCCAAGGAGTACGCCTACTACGCGGGACTCGCCCTCGGGGCGGCCCGCGGCCAGGACGACGTGTGGGCCCTCGCGCTCGGCGCGATGATCCTCCAGACCTGCCGCCACGTCGTCGACTTCTCCTACAACGAGGCGAACCCCGGCGGCGCCGCGGGCACCGGCCCCACCGCCGCCCTGTCCGGCCGGCTCGACGGCGTCGGCTGGACGGTGTGGGCGCGCCGCATGATCGTCCTGCCGATCGGCGAGCGCTGGGCGATGATCGCGGTCCTCACCGCGGCCACCACACCCCGCATCACCTTCTCCGCGCTGCTCATCGGCTGCGCCGTCGCCGCGGCCTACACCACGGCCGGCCGGGTGCTGCGCTCGGTGAGCCGCCGGGCCCCCGGCGCCGGGCCGGGCTCCGACCGTGCCGCGACCGCCCTGGCCGACCTCGCGGACTGCGGTCCGCTCGCCCTCGGCCTCGCCCGCGGGTTCCGCGGCGCCGCCCGTGCGCTGCCCTCGCTCGCGGTCCCCGCGCTCGCCCTGCTGGGCGGACTCGCCGTCGTCGGCACGGCGGCGTCGGCCGGCTTCGGCAGCCTCTGGCCGGTGCTCGCCGCCGCCGGGTACGTCGTGACCTCCGGGCTCGCCCTGGCCCGCCCGCTCAAGGGCGCCTTCGACTGGCTCGTCCCGCCGTTCTTCCGGGCGGCCGAGTACGGCACCGTGCTGGTGCTCGCGAGTGAAGCGGAGGTGAACGGTGCGCTTCCGGCAGCTTTCGGACTGGTGGCGGCCGTCGCCTACCATCACTACGACACCGTGTACCGCATCCGGGGCGGGGCCGGCGCGCCGCCGGCCTGGCTGGTGCGTGCCGTCGCAGGGCAGGAGGGGCGGACGCTGCTGGTGGCCGTCCTGGCCGCGACGCTCACCGGCGCGCAGTTCACGGTCGCGCTCACGGTCTCGGCCGTGGCCGTCGCCCTGGTGGTGCTCGTCGAGAGCATCCGCTTCTGGGTGGCCTCCCACCGGGGAGGCGCACCCGCCGTACACGATGAAGGAGAACCCGCATGATCGGCCTCGTGCTGGCGGCCGGCGCCGGACGGCGCCTGCGCCCCTACACCGACACCCTGCCCAAGGCACTGGTGCCGGTGGGGCCGACGGGCACCGAAGACGGACCCACGGTCCTGGACCTCACGCTCGGCAACTTCGCCGAGATCGGCCTGACCGAGGCCGCGATCATCGTCGGCTACCGCAGGGAAGCGGTCTACGCGCGCCAGGCGGCACTGGAGGCCAGGTACGGCCTCAAGCTCACCCTCATCGACAACGACCGCGCCGAGGACTGGAACAACGCCTACTCCCTGTGGTGCGGCCGCGACGCCCTCAAGGACGGCGTGATCCTCGCCAACGGCGACACCGTCCACCCGGTCTCCGTCGAGAAGACGCTGCTCGCCGCCCGCGGCGAGGGCCGCCGGATCATCCTCGCCCTGGACACCGTCAAGGACCTGGCCGACGAGGAGATGAAGGTCGTCGCCGACCCCGCCGGCGGCGTCCGGAGGATCACCAAGCTGATGGACCCGGCGGAGGCCACCGGCGAGTACATCGGCGTCACCCTGATCGAGGGCGAGGCCGCCGGTGACCTGGCCGACGCGCTGAAGACCGTGTGGGAGACCGACCCGCAGCAGTTCTACGAGCACGGCTACCAGGAGCTCGTGAACCGCGGCTTCACGATCGACGTCGCACCGATTGGCGACGTCGACTGGGTGGAGATCGACAACCACGACGACCTCGCCCGCGGACGGGAGATCGCATGCCGGTACTGACCAGGCTGATCCCCTCGCCGGTCGTCGTCGACATCCGCCCGGGCGCCCTGGACGACCTGGCCGGCGTGCTCGCCGACGAGCGCGTCTCGCCCTCGGGCCGGCTCGCCGTCGCCGTCAGCGGCGGCTCCGGCGCCCGGCTGCGCGAGCGGCTCGCCCCGGCCCTGCCCGGCGCCACCTGGTACGAGGTCGGCGGCGGCACCCTCGACGACGCGGTACGGCTGGCCGCCGACATGCGGGCCGGGCACTACGACGCCCTGGTCGGACTGGGCGGCGGCAAGATCATCGACTGTGCCAAGTTCGCCGCCGCCCGCGTCGGCCTGCCGCTGGTCGCCGTCCCCACCAACCTCGCCCACGACGGCCTCTGCTCGCCGGTGGCCACGCTCGACAACGACGCCGGCCGCGGCTCGTACGGTGTGCCCACCCCGATCGCCGTGGTGATCGACCTGGACGTCATCCGCGAGGCCCCGGTGCGCTTCGTCCGGGCCGGCATCGGCGACGCCGTCTCCAACCTCTCCGCCGTCGCGGACTGGGAACTGGCCCACCGGGTCAAGGGGGAGAAGGTCGACGGCCTGGCCGCCGCCATCGCCCGGCAGGCCGGCGAGGCCGTCCTGCGGCACCCCGGGACCGTCGCCGACACCGGCTTCCTCCAGGTGCTGGCCGAGGCGCTGGTGCTCAGCGGCATCGCCATGTCGGTGTCGGGCGACTCCCGCCCCTCCTCCGGCGCCTGCCACGAGATCAACCACGCCTTCGACCTGCTCCACCCGCGGCGCGCGGCCGCCCACGGCGAGCAGTGCGGCCTGGGCGCGGCCTTCGCGATGTACCTGCGCGGAGCCCACGAGGAGTCGGCCACCATGGCCGGCGTGCTGCGCAGGCACGGCCTTCCGGTGCTGCCGGAGGAGATCGGCTTCACGACCGAGGAGTTCGTCGCCGTCGTGGAGTTCGCCCCGGAGACCCGGCCCGGCCGCTACACGATCCTCGAACACCTCGACCTGACAACCGACCAGATCAAGGACGTCTACGCCGACTATGTCAAGGCCATCGGTAGCTGAACTCCGTCCGGTCGTCCACCCCGCAGGGGTCAAGGACCGGCGCAGCGGTGAGCACTGGATGGGACGCCTCTACATGCGCGAGGTGTCCCTGCGGGTGGACCGCTACCTGGTGAACACCCGGGTCACGCCCAACCAGCTCACGTACCTGATGACCGTGTTCGGTGTGCTCGCGGCCCCCGCCCTGCTGGTGCCGGGCGTCTGGGGCGCCGTGCTCGGCGTGCTGTGCGTCCAGCTGTACCTGCTGCTGGACTGCGTCGACGGCGAGATCGCGCGCTGGAGGAAGCAGTACTCTCTCAGCGGCGTCTACCTCGACCGGGTCGGCGCCTACCTCACCGACGCCGCGGTGCTCGTCGGGCTCGGGCTGCGTGCCGCCGACCTGTGGGGCGGCGGCCGCATCGACTGGCTGTGGGCGTTCCTGGGCACCCTGGCCGCGCTCGGAGCCGTCCTCATCAAGGCGGAGACCGACCTGGTCCAGGTCGCCCGGCACCAGGCCGGCGAACCGCCGGTCAAGGAGGCCGCCGCCGAGATGCGCTCCCCGGGCATGGCGCTGGCCCGCCGGGCGGCCGCCGCGCTGAAGTTCCACCGGCTGATCCTCGGCATCGAGGCGTCGCTGCTGATCCTGCTGCTGGCCGTCGCCGACCAGGTGCGCGGCGACCTGTTCTTCACGCGGCTCGGCGTGGCCGTGCTGGCCGGCATCGCGCTCCTGCAGACGCTGCTCCACCTGGTGTCCGTCCTCGCGTCGAGCAGGCTGAAGTGAGCACGGACCGCCTCCGCGCCGGCGCGGTGATCATCACCATGGGCAACCGCCCGGACGAACTGCGCGCCCTCCTCGACTCGGTCGCCAAGCAGGACGGCGACCCGGTCGAGGTCGTCGTGGTCGGCAACGGCTCGCCCGTCCCGGACGTCCCCGACGGCGTCCGCACGGTCGAGCTGCCCGAGAACCTCGGCATCCCCGGCGGCCGCAACGTCGGCATCGAGGCCTTCGGCCCGGCCGGCCGCGACGTCGACATATTGCTGTTCCTCGACGACGACGGCCTGCTCGCCCGGACGGACACCGCCGAACTGTGCCGGCAGGCCTTCGCCGCCGACGACCGGCTCGGCATCATCAGCTTCCGCATCGCCGACCCGGACACCGGTGTCACGCAGCGCCGGCACGTGCCCCGGCTGCGTGCCTCCGACCCGATGCGCTCCTCCCGGGTCACCACGTTCCTCGGCGGCGCCAACGCCGTCCGCACCCGTGTCTTCGCCGAGGTCGGCGCCCTGCCGGACGCGTTCTTCTACGCCCACGAGGAGACCGACCTGGCCTGGCGCGCGCTGGACGCCGGCTGGCTGATCGACTACCGCTCCGACATGGTGCTGAACCATCCGACGACCGCCCCCTCGCGGCACGCCGTCTACCACCGTATGGTCGCCCGCAACCGGGTCTGGCTGGCCCGCCGCAACCTGCCCGTCCCGCTGGTCCCGGTCTACCTCGGGGTGTGGCTGCTGCTCACCCTCGTACGCCGTCCGTCGCGGTCCGCGCTGAAGGCGTGGTTCGGCGGGTTCCGGGAAGGCTGGACCACGTCCTGCGGGCCGCGCAGACCGATGCGGTGGCGTACCGTGTGGCGGCTGACCAGGCTGGGCCGGCCCCCGGTGATCTGACAAGCTCGACCAGGGAGCGCCGGTGCCGGGCCGGCCGCCCGCCGTCCCGGCACCGGCTGAGCACACCGAAGACGAAAGTAACCACCAGTGAGTGAGACCACGCAGGACGAGGGGGTCGCCGTGAGCGTGCCCGCGTCCCCCGAAGAGTCGCCGACGGCGGCCCAGCTCGCCGAGAAGTACGGCCTGGCGGTCAGCGGTGCCCGCCCCACGCTCGCCGAGTACGTCCGGCAGCTCTGGGGCCGCCGCCACTTCATCGTGGCGTTCTCCCAGGCCAAGCTGACCGCGCAGTACAGCCAGGCCAAGCTCGGCCAGCTGTGGCAGGTGGTCACCCCGCTGCTGAACGCCGCCGTCTACTTCTTCATCTTCGGCGTGATCCTGCAGGCCGACCGGGGCATGTCCCGCAGCGTCTACATCCCCTTCCTGGTCACCGGGGTGTTCGTGTTCACCTTCACGCAGAGCTCGGTGATGGCGGGCGTACGGGCCATCTCCGGGAACCTCGGACTGGTGCGCGCGCTGCACTTCCCGCGCGCCTCGCTGCCCATCTCCTTCTCGCTCCAGCAGCTCCAGCAGCTGCTGTTCTCCATGATCGTGCTGGTCGTGGTGATCACCGCGTTCGGCAGCTACCCGGGCCTGTCCTGGCTGCTGGTGGTCCCGGTGCTGGCGCTGCAGTTCCTGTTCAACACCGGCCTCGCCCTGATCATCGCGCGGGCCGGCGCCCGGACCCCGGACCTCGCGCAGCTGATGCCGTTCGTGATGCGGACCTGGATGTACGCCTCCGGCGTCATGTACTCCATCCCGATCATGCTGGCGAACAAGCCGCAGTGGATCGCCACGGTCCTGCAGTGGAACCCCGCCGCGGTCTACATGGACCTGATGCGGTTCGCGCTCATCGACGACTACGGTGCGCAGAACCTCCCCGACCACGTGTGGGCGGGCGCGGCCGGCTGGGCCGTGCTGTTCGCGGTGGGCGGCTTCGTGTACTTCTGGAAGGCGGAGGAGCGGTACGGCCGTGGCTGAGCAGCGCATTCCCACCGTCATCGCCGACGAACTGCACATCGTCTACCGCGTCAACGGCTCCAAGGCGGGCAAGGGCGGCGCGACGGCCGCCCTGAGCCGGATCCTCAGGCGCGGCTCCGACGACGCGGCGCGCGGCGTGCGCAAGGTGCACGCGGTGCGGGGCGTGTCGTTCGTCGCGCACCGGGGCGAGGCGATCGGCCTGATCGGCTCCAACGGCTCCGGCAAGTCCACCCTGCTCCGGGCCATCGCCGGACTGCTGCCCGCTGAGAGCGGCAAGGTCTACACCAACGGCCAGCCGTCCCTGCTGGGCGTGAACGCGGCCCTGATGAACGACCTCACCGGAGAGCGCAACGTCATCCTCGGCGGACTCGCCATGGGCATGTCCCGCGAGCAGGTCAGGGAGCGCTACCGGGAGATCGTCGACTTCTCCGGCATCAACGAGAAGGGCGACTTCATCACCCTGCCCATGCGGACGTACTCCTCCGGCATGGCCGCCCGCCTGCGCTTCTCCATCGCCGCGGCCAAGGACCACGACGTCCTCATGATCGACGAGGCGCTCGCCACCGGCGACCGCTCCTTCCAGAAGCGCTCCGAGGCCCGCATCCGGGAGCTGCGGCAGCACGCGGGCACGGTGTTCCTGGTCAGCCACAACAACAAGTCGATCCGGGACACCTGCGACCGGGTGCTCTGGCTGGAGCGCGGCGAGCTGCGCATGGACGGGCCCACCGAAGAGGTGCTCAAGGAGTACACCAAGTTCACGGCCAAGTGAGCACGCCACCGCCGGGGGAGAACGCCACCGCCGGGTGAGCCGGCGGACTCGGGGCGGGTGCCCGCAGGCCGGTGCCCGCAGCCCGGCGGCGCCGGAGTCCCGCCGGAGCCCCGGCGGAGTCCCGCCGGCGGGGCCCGCCCGCGCGGCGCCCCGCAAAGGAAGCGTCAACTTCGTCTTCGCGCAGGAATCTTGGACGCCGATCGGTGTTGTCTTGTGATGTGCCGGACACCCCCACGGTCCGGGCCGGGTTGTACAACGTAAGCTGTACCGGTGCCCAATCACGGCAAGTGGGGTGATAATGCGCGCCACCCTCCACCGGGGCATCGCGGCGCGCGCCGGGCGGCGTGTCCGAAATAGTGTGTATTGGGTCGGCAGTGTAGAACGGGAGATGTGACGGCAATGGCTACGGAAACTCCCCAGCTCCGCGAGGCGTGCGCCGTCCCCGCCCGAGGCAGCGAACGGTGACGGGAACCCGCACGACGCGGCGCGGCGACCCCGAGCGCGCCACCCTGGCCAAGGCCGCGGCCGAGAACTTCCCCGTGGCCCCCTTCTTCCTGCCCCGCGCCTGGCGCGCCGACCTCATGGCCGTCTACGGCTTCGCCCGGCTCGTCGACGACATCGGCGACGGCGACCTGGCCCCCGGCGGCGCCGACGCCCGCCTCCTCGGGGTCCCGCCGGAGCGCGCCGGGGACCGCCCGGCCATGCTGGACGCCTTCGAGGCCGACCTGCGCCGGGTCTTCGACGGCGAGCCCCGCCACCCCCTGCTGCGCCGCCTGCGGCCGACCGTCCGCAGCCGCGCGCTGACCCCCGCGCCGTTCCTCGACCTGATCGCCGCGAACCGGCAGGACCAGCTGGTCACCCGGTACGAGACCTATGACGACCTGCTGGCCTACTGCGCCCTGTCCGCCAACCCCGTGGGCCGCCTCGTCCTCGCCGTCACCGGCACCTCCACCCCTGAGCGGATCCGCCGCTCCGACGCGGTGTGCACCGCCCTGCAGATCGTCGAGCACCTCCAGGACGTGGCCGAGGACCTCGCCCGGGACCGCGTCTACCTGCCCGCCGCGGACCTGAAGCGCTTCCACGTCCAGGTCTCCGACCTCGCCGCGGGCAGCGCGGGCGCGTCGGTGCGCGCCCTCGTCGCGTTCGAGGCCCAACGCGCCCGCGAGCTGCTGAATGAAGGCGCCCCTCTGGTGGGTAGCGTCCACGGCAGGCTGAGACTGCTGCTCGCAGGGTTCGTGGCAGGGGGGAGGGCGGCGCTCCACGCGATCGCCGCCGCCGACTACGACGTACTTCCCGGCCCGCCCACGTCCGGCAAGGTCCAGTTGCTGCGCGAGGTGGGCGTCGCTCTGCGAGGAGAGGGGTGATCCGGGCCGTGGATCCCGCACCATCCGTGTCCGCACCGGTGCTCGCCGCCTACAGCTACTGCGAGACCGTCACCGGCCAGCAGGCCCGTAACTTCGCGTACGGGATCCGGCTGCTGCCCACCGCCAAGCGGCGGGCGATGTCGG
Source organism: Streptomyces sp. B8-7 (assembly GCF_058833805.1). NCBI lineage: Bacteria > Bacillati > Actinomycetota > Actinomycetes > Kitasatosporales > Streptomycetaceae > Streptomyces > Streptomyces sp. B8-7. The sequence goes on from NZ_JBYRRL010000002.1 coordinate 727,824, forward strand.
CGCTGTACACGTTCTCCCGCCGCGTCGACGACATCGGCGACGGCACCCTCGCCGCCGAGGTCAAGGCCGCCCGGCTTCAGGACACCCGGGCCATGCTGGACCGGGTGCGCGCGGGCGCGGTCGACGAGGACGACACCGACCCGGTCGCGGTCGCCCTCGCTCACGCCGCCCAGGCCTTCCCGATCCCGCTCGGCGGCCTGGACGAGCTCATCGACGGCGTCCTGATGGACGTACGCGGCCAGACGTACGAGACGTGGGACGACCTGAAGGTGTACTGCCGCTGCGTGGCGGGCGCCATCGGACGGCTCTCCCTCGGTGTCTTCGGTCCCGCCGCGGGGGCGCGCGGCGCCGAGCGCGCTCCGGAGTACGCCGACACGCTCGGGCTCGCGCTCCAGCTCACCAACATCCTCCGCGACGTCCGCGAGGACGCCGCGAACGGGCGCGTCTACCTGCCCGGGGACGACCTCGCGAAGTTCGGCTGCTCCGCCGGGTTCGACGGCGGGCCCACCCCGCCGGAGGGCTCCGACTTCGCCGGTCTGGTGCACTTCGAGGTGCGCCGGGCCCGGGCCCTGTTCGCCGAGGGCTACCGGCTGCTGCCGATGCTGGACCGGCGCAGCGGCGCCTGCGTCGCGGCCATGGCCGGGATCTACCGCAGGCTCCTGGACCGGATCGAGCGCGACCCGGGGGCGGTGCTGCGCGGCCGGGTCTCCCTGCCCGGCCGCGAGAAGGCCTACGTCGCCGTGCGGGGGCTGTCCGGACTCGACACCCGGCATGTCACGCGCACCGTCAGGGGGCGCACGTGAGGGCCGCCGACACTCCCGGCCGGTCCCCGCGCACGCCCGCCCGCGCACGGGCGGGCGAATCGGTCCTGCCCGCCCTGCCCGCCCTGATCCTCCTGCCTGTTCTCCCCGCTCCGGCCGCCGACGGCGGACACCGGCACGGGCACCGGAACGGGCACGGCACGGTGCTCGACGGCGGGAAGCGGTGGGCAACCTTCCGCTGCCGGGGCGCGTCCCTGAGGGCAGCGGGCCGCCGTGCGCCGTTCGACCGCCGCGGGGTCCGCGCAGGGGAGGGCGCACGATGACCGACGGCACCGGGCCGCACGGCCCACGCACCGACCACGCCGACGCCTCCCGCGGCGGCGGCCGGGACGCCGTCGTCGTCGGCGGCGGCCTCGCCGGCGTCACCGCCGCGCTCGCGCTCGCCGACGCCGGACTGCGCGTCACCCTGCTCGAAGGCCGGCCCAGACTCGGCGGCCTCGCGTTCTCCTTCCGGCGCGGCGACCTCACCGTGGACAACGGGCAGCACGTCTACCTCCGCTGCTGCACCGCCTACCGCTGGTTCCTCGACCGGATCGGCGGCGCGGCCCTCGCACCGCTCCAGAACCGGCTGGACGTGCCCGTCGTCGACGTGGCCCGGCCCGCCGGCGCACGCCTGGGCAGACTGCGCCGCGACCCGCTGCCCGTGCCCCTGCACCTCGGGCGCAGCCTCGCCGCCTACCCGCACCTCCCGCTCGCCGACCGCGCCCGCGTGGGCCGTGCCGCACTCGCCCTGCGGGGCCTGGACCTCACCGATCCCGCCCTGGACGAGCAGGACTTCGGCACCTGGCTCGCCGCACACGGCCAGTCCGCGCGGGCCGTCGAGGCTCTGTGGGACCTGGTCGGGGTCGCCACCCTCAACGCGGTCGCCGCCGACTCCTCCCTGGCGCTCGCCGCGATGGTGTTCAAGACCGGCCTGCTGTCCGACCCGGGCGCCGCCGACATCGGCTGGGCGCACGTCCCGCTGGGCGAACTGCACGACCGGCTCGCCCGCAGGGCGCTCGACTCCGCGGGCGTCCGCACCGAGGTCCGTACACGCGTCACCTCCGTCTCCCGGTACGAGAACGGACGCTGGCGCGTTCAGGTTCCCGGCGGGACGCTGGAGGCGGACGCCGTCGTCCTCGCCGTACCCCAGCGCGAGACGCACGGCCTGCTGCCCGCCGGCGCCCTCGACGACCCCGGGCGGCTGCTGGAGATCGGCACCGCGCCCATCCTGAACGTGCACGCCGTCTACGACCGCAGGGTGCTCGACGCGCCGTTTCTCGCCGCGCTCGGCACGCCCGTGCAGTGGGTCTTCGACCGCACCGAGGCCTCCGGGCTGCGCCGCGGCCAGTACCTCGCCCTGTCCCAGTCGGCCGCCCAGGACGAGATCGACGAGCCGGTCGCCGTGCTGCGCGAGCGCTACCTGCCCGAGCTGGAGCGACTGCTGCCGCTCGCCCGCCACGCCCAGGTGGTGGACTTCTTCGTGACCCGGGAGCGCACCGCGACGTTCGCCCCCGCGCCCGGCGTCGGGCGGCTCAGGCCCGGCGCCCGCACCAAGGCCCCCGGCCTGTACCTGGCCGGAGCGTGGACCGCCACCGGGTGGCCCGCGACCATGGAGAGTGCGGTCCGCAGCGGTGTCGGCGCGGCTCAGGCCGCGCTCGGCGCCCTCGGCCGGCCCCGCCCCCGCCGCCTCTTCGCGTTCGAGGAGGCGGCATGAGACTCGACGAGCGCGCGGCAGGTCCCCGCACCTCCGGCACCGCAACAAGAGGAGAACCCGTGCCCACTGTGCCCCCGGCCTGGACGGCCGCCCATGAGACCGCGGTGGACGTGACCGCGCTCCTGGAGCGTGCCCGGACCCTGGCCACACCGGTGCTGCGGGCGGCCGTCGACCGCCTGGCCTCTCCTATGGACACCGTGTCCGCCTACCACTTCGGCTGGATCGACGCCGACGGCAGGCCCAGCGACGGCGACGGCGGCAAGGCCGTGCGCCCCGCCCTCGCCGTGCTGTCCGCCGAGGCCGCCGGCGCCGCACCGGAGGTCGGCGTACCCGGCGCGGTCGCCGTCGAGCTGGTGCACAACTTCTCGCTGCTGCACGACGACCTGATGGACGGCGACGAGCAGCGGCGCCACCGCGACACCGTCTGGAAGGTGCACGGCCCCGCCCAGGCCATCCTGGTCGGTGACGCCATGCTGGCCCTCGCCAACGAGATCCTGCTGGAGCTGGGCACCGCCGACGCGGCACGCGCCACCCGTCGGCTGACCACCGCCACCCGCGCCCTGATCGACGGACAGGCCCAGGACATCTCCTACGAGCACCGCGACCGCGTCAGCGTCGAGGAGTGCCTGGAGATGGAGGGCAACAAGACCGGTGCCCTGCTCGCCTGCGCCTGCTCCATCGGGGCCGTGCTCGGCGGCGCCGACGACCGCACCGCCGACCACCTGGAGCGCTACGGCTACCACCTGGGCCTCGCCTTCCAGGCCGTCGACGACCTGCTCGGCATCTGGGGCGACCCCCGGGCCACCGGCAAGCAGGCCTGGAGCGACCTGCGCCAGCGCAAGAAGTCCCTGCCGGTCGTCGCCGCGCTCGCGGCCGGCGGACCCGCCTCCGACCGGCTCGCCGGACTGCTCGCCGCCGACGCCGGGAGCAGCGACTCCGCGGACTTCTCCGAGGCCGAATTCGCCGCCCGGGCCGCGCTCATCGAGGAGGCCGGCGGCCGCGAGTGGACCAGCGGGGAGGCCCGCCGCCAGTACGACGTGGCCCTGGACGCGCTGCACGCCGTCGACCTGCCCGAGCGGGTGCGGGCGCAGTTCACGGCGCTCGCCGACTTCGTCGTCGTACGGAAGAGATGACCGCCATCGGCCGGACGCACCTCGCTTAGTCGCCGGCCGGCGGCGCGCTCGCGGCGCGCACCGGCCGACGGCGGACCCGCAGCAGACGCACCATCAGCACGACTGCAGTGAAGGGGAAGCCATGACAGCGACGACCGACGGAAGCGCCGGGGCCCTGCCGCCCCACGCTGCCGCGGCCACCACCACACACCGCACCGCCCCCGAGGCGGCGGGGACGCACGGTGCCGCCGAACGTGCGATGCGGCACGCCAGAGACCATCTGCTGGCCCGGCAGGACCCTCAGGGATGGTGGAAGGGCGACCTGGAGACCAACGTCACCATGGACGCCGAGGACCTGTTGCTCCGCCAGTTCCTGGGCATCCTCGACGCGGACACCGCCCGCGCCGCCGCGCTCTTCGTCCGCGGCGAGCAGCGCGCCGACGGCGCCTGGGCCACCTTCTTCGGCGGACCGGGCGAGCTGTCCGCCACCATCGAGGCCTATGTCGCGCTCCGGCTGGCCGGGGACCGGCCCGACGAGCCCCACATGGCCCGGGCCTCGGCCTGGGTCCGCGAGCGCGGCGGCATCGCCGCGGCGCGCGTCTTCACCCGCATCTGGCTCGCCCTGTTCGGCTGGTGGAAGTGGGAGGACCTGCCCGAACTCCCCCCGGAGATCATCTACCTGCCGCCGTGGGTGCCGCTCAACATCTACGACTTCGGCTGCTGGGCCCGCCAGACCATCGTCCCGCTGACGATCGTCTCCGCGCAGCGCCCGGTCCGCCCCGCCCCGTTCCCGCTCGACGAGCTGCACACCGACCCGGCCCGCCCCAGCCCGGCCCGCCCGCTGGCCCCGGTGGCCAGCTGGGACGGCGCGTTCCAGCGACTGGACCGGGGCCTGCACGCGCTGCGCAAGGTCGCCCCGCGCCGGCTGCGCAGGGCGGCGATGAACACCGCGGCCCGCTGGATCATCGAACGGCAGGAGAACGACGGCTGCTGGGGCGGCATCCAGCCCCCGGCCGTGTACTCGCTGATCGCCCTCCACCTGCTCGGCTACGACCTGAAGCATCCGGTCATGCGCGAGGGCCTCGCCTCGCTGGACCGTTTCGCCGTGTGGCGCGAGGACGGCGCCCGGATGATCGAGGCCTGTCAGTCCCCGGTGTGGGACACCTGCCTGGCGACCATCGCGCTCGCCGACGCCGGCGTGCCCGCGGACCATCCCCAGCTGGTCAAGGCCGCCGACTGGATGCTCGGTGAGGAGATCGTCCGGCCCGGCGACTGGTCCGTGAAGCGGCCCGGACTCCCGCCCGGCGGCTGGGCGTTCGAGTTCCACAACGACAACTACCCCGACATCGACGACACCGCCGAGGTGGTGCTCGCGCTGCGCCGGGTCCGCCACCCCGACGCCCAGCGTCTGGACCGGGCCGTCGGACGGGCCGTGCGATGGAATCTCGGCATGCAGTCCCGGAACGGCGCCTGGGGCGCGTTCGACGTCGACAACACCAGCCCCTTCCCCAACCGGCTGCCGTTCTGCGACTTCGGCGAGGTCATCGACCCGCCCTCGGCCGACGTCACCGCGCACGTGGTGGAGATGCTCGCCGTGGAGGGCCTCGCCCACGACCCGCGCACCCGGCGCGGCGTCTCCTGGCTGCTGGCCGAACAGGAGCCGGACGGCTCCTGGTTCGGGCGCTGGGGCGTCAACTACATCTACGGCACCGGCTCCGTGGTGCCCGCGCTGACCGCGGCCGGCCTGCCCGGCTCCCACCCGGCGATCCGCCGGGCGGTGAGCTGGCTGCGGTCCGTGCAGAACGAGGACGGCGGCTGGGGCGAGGACCTGCGCTCCTACCAGGACACCCGGGGCTGGAGCGGACGCGGGCCGTCCACCGCCTCGCAGACCGCCTGGGCGCTGCTCGCCCTGCTGGCCGCCGGAGAACGGGACACCCCCACCGTCCGGCAGGGCGTCGACTGGCTCGTCCGCACCCAGCGGGAGGACGGCTCCTGGGACGAGCCCTACTTCACCGGCACCGGTTTCCCCTGGGACTTCTCCATCAACTACCACCTGTACCGGCTGGTCTTCCCGCTGACCGCGCTCGGCCGGTACGTCCACGGCGAGCCCTTCACCGCCCGTCCCGCCGAGGCCGGGGAGGGCTGATGACGGCCAGGCCCGCCCCCGCCCCGCTGCTGATCGCCTGTGCGCTCGGCATCGAGCACCTCGCCCTGCGCCTGGGCGACCGCGGCGGCGCGGGCGGGCCGGTGACCGTGCTCCGCACCGGGATGGGCCCGAGGGCCGCCGAACGCTCCGTCACCCGGGTCCTGGCCACCGCTGAACTCGCCGGCGCCGCGGTGCTCGCCACCGGCTTCTGCGCCGGGCTCGCCCCCGGCATGCACCCCGGCGACCTCGTCGTCGCCGAGGAGACCCGCGACCCGCACGGCCGCACCCCCTGCACCGGCACCGACCTGCTCGTCAAGGAGCTGGCGCGGGCCGTGCCGGGCCGCACCGTGCACACCGGGCCGCTCACCGGCTCCGACCACGTCGTGCGGGGTGCCGAGCGGTCCGCGCTGCTCGCCACCGGCGCGATCGCGGCGGACATGGAGTCGGCCGCCACGCTCCTGAACGCCGTACGGGCCGGCGCGCGCCCGGTTGCGGCCGTCCGGGTGGTCGTGGACGCTCCAGAACACGAACTCGTCCGAATCGGCACCCTGCGCGGTGGAATATCAGCCTTCCGCGTGCTTCGCTCCGTGCTTCCCGCTTTCTTCGAATGGCACCGTTCTTTGCTGCTCCCCCGGAGGTGAGCCAGATGGCCATGCCGCTGCGACAGTCCATCAAGGTTGCTACATACCTGGCCGAACAGAAGCTTCGCCGGCGTGAGAAGTTCCCGCTGATCGTCGAGCTGGAACCGCTCTTCGCCTGCAATCTCAAGTGCGAGGGCTGCGGCAAGATCCAGCATCCGGCCGGTGTGCTCAAGCAGCGCATGCCGGTGGCGCAGGCGGTGGGCGCGGTGCTGGAGTCGGGTGCACCGATGGTGTCCATCGCCGGCGGCGAGCCGCTGATGCATCCTCAGATCGACGAGATCGTACGCCAGTTGGTGGCCAAGCGGAAGTACGTCTTCCTGTGCACCAACGCGATGCTGCTGCGCAAGAAGATCGAGAAGTTCACGCCCTCGCCGTACTTCGCGTTCGCCGTGCACATCGACGGACTGCGCGAGCGGCACGACGAGTCGGTCGCCAAGGAGGGCGTCTTCGACGAGGCGGTGGAGGCGATCAAGGAGGCCAAGCGGCGCGGCTTCCGGGTCACCACCAACTCCACCTTCTTCAACACCGACACCCCGCAGACCATCGTGGAGGTCCTCGACTTCCTCAACGACGACCTCCAGGTCGACGAGATGATGATCTCGCCCGCCTACGCGTACGAGAAGGCCCCCGACCAGGAGCACTTCCTCGGTGTGGAGCAGACCCGCGAGCTGTTCCGCAAGGCGTTCTCCGGCGGCAACCGGCGCCGCTGGCGGCTCAACCACTCCCCGCTCTTCCTGGACTTCCTGGAGGGCAGGGTCGACTTCCCCTGCACCGCCTGGGCGATCCCCAACTACTCCCTCTTCGGCTGGCAGCGCCCCTGCTACCTGATGAGCGACGGCTACGTCCCGACGTACCGCGAGCTCATCGAGGACACCGACTGGGACAAGTACGGACGCGGCAAGGACCCGCGCTGCGCCAACTGCATGGCGCACTGCGGCTACGAGCCCACCGCCGTGCTGGCCACCATGGGCTCGCTCAAGGAGTCCCTGCGGGCCATGCGCGAGACGGTCGGCGGGAACCGGGAGTGACCTCATGACCGCCATCCCCCTGGGCGTCCCCGAGGTGCCGGTCCGGCCGGTCGCCGAGCGGCGCAAGAGCCGGCGGATCCAGGTCGGCTCCGTGGCGGTCGGCGGTGACGCGCCGGTGTCGGTGCAGTCCATGACGACGACGCGGACCTCCGACATCGGTGCCACGCTCCAGCAGATCGCCGAGCTGACGGCGTCGGGCTGCCAGATCGTACGGGTGGCGTGTCCCACGCAGGACGACGCGGACGCGCTGGCGACGATCGCCCGCAAGTCGCAGATCCCGGTGATCGCGGACATCCATTTCCAGCCCAAGTACGTGTTCGCCGCGATCGAGGCCGGCTGTGCGGCCGTGCGCGTCAACCCGGGCAACATCAAGAAGTTCGACGACCAGGTCAGGGAGATCGCCAGGGCCGCGAAGGACCACGGCACCCCGATCCGGATCGGGGTCAACGCCGGTTCTCTGGACCGGCGGCTGCTGGAGAAGTACGGCAGGGCCACGCCTCAGGCCCTGGTGGAGTCGGCGCTGTGGGAGGCGTCGCTGTTCGAGGAGCACGGTTTCCACGACATCAAGATCTCGGTCAAGCACAACGACCCGGTGGTGATGATCGAGGCCTACCGGCAGCTCGCCGCCCGGTGCGACTATCCCCTGCACCTGGGCGTCACCGAGGCCGGCCCGGCCTTCCAGGGCACGGTGAAGTCGGCCGTGGCGTTCGGCGCGCTGCTCTCCGAGGGTATCGGCGACACCATCCGTGTCTCGCTGAGCGCGCCGCCGGCCGAGGAGGTCAAGGTCGGTATCCAGATCCTGGAGTCGCTGAACCTCAGGGAGCGTGGTCTGGAGATCGTCTCCTGTCCGTCCTGCGGCCGCGCCCAGGTCGACGTGTACAAGCTCGCGGAGGAGGTGACCGCCGGTCTCACGGGTATGGACGTCCCGCTGCGGGTGGCGGTCATGGGCTGCGTGGTCAACGGGCCGGGCGAGGCCCGTGAGGCCGACCTCGGTGTCGCCTCCGGCAACGGCAAGGGGCAGATCTTCGTCAAGGGCGAGGTCGTCAAGACCGTCCCCGAGTCGAAGATCGTGGAGACCCTCATCGAGGAGGCCATGAAGCTGGCCGAGCAGAAGGAACAGGACGGCGCCGCACCGGGGAAGCCGACCGTCAGCGTGAGGTGAACAGCACGGACCGAAGGGGGCCGAGTGTGACGATCCTGGAGAACATCCGCCAACCACGCGATCTCAGAGCGCTGACCGGGGCGCAGCTTCGCGAACTGTCGGAGGAGATCAGGCAGTTCCTCGTGCACGCGGTCGCCAGGACCGGCGGACACCTCGGGCCCAACCTGGGCGTGGTGGAGCTGTCCGTCGCCCTGCACCGGGTCTTCGAGTCGCCGGCCGACCGCATCCTGTGGGACACCGGCCACCAGAGCTACGTGCACAAGCTGCTGACAGGGCGTCAGGACTTCTCCAAGCTGCGCGGCAAGGGAGGCCTGTCCGGCTACCCCTGCCGCGAGGAGTCCGAGCACGACGTCATCGAGAACAGCCACGCCTCCACCGCGCTGGGCTGGGCCGACGGACTCGCCAAGGCCCGCCAGGTGCAGGGCGGCGAGGGGCACGTCGTCGCGGTCATCGGCGACGGAGCCCTCACCGGCGGCATGGCCTGGGAAGCCCTCAACAACATCGCCGCCGCCAAGGACCGGCCGCTGATCATCGTCGTCAACGACAACGAGCGCTCCTACGCCCCCACCATCGGCGGTCTCGCCAACCACCTGGCGACGCTGCGCACCACCGACGGCTACGAGAGGTTCCTCGCCTGGGGCAAGGGCGTCCTGCTGCGCACCCCCGTCCTCGGCCGGCCCGTCTACGAGGCCCTGCACGGCGCGAAGAAGGGCTTCAAGGACGCCTTCGCCCCGCAGGGCATGTTCGAGGACCTGGGCCTGAAGTACGTCGGCCCCATCGACGGCCACGACATCGGCGCCGTCGAGTCCGCGCTGCGCCGCGCCAAGCGCTTCCACGGGCCGGTCCTGGTGCACTGCCTCACCGTGAAGGGCCGCGGCTACCAGCCCGCCCTCGCCCACGAGGAGGACCACTTCCACACCGTCGGTGTCATGGACCCGCTCACCTGCGCCCCGCTCGCCCCGCCGGGCGCGCCGTCCTGGACGTCGGTCTTCGGCGAGGAACTGGTGCGGATCGGCGAGGAGCGCGAGGACGTCGTCGCCGTCACCGCGGCCATGCTGCACCCGGTCGGCCTCGCCCGGTTCGCCGAGCGGTTCCCGGACCGGGTCTGGGACGTCGGCATCGCCGAGCAGCACGCCACCGTCTCCGCGGCGGGCCTGGCCACCGGCGGGCTGCACCCCGTCGTCGCCGTCTACGCCACCTTCCTCAACCGCGCCTTCGACCAGCTCCTGATGGACGTCGCCCTGCACCGCTGCCCGGTCACCTTCGTCCTGGACCGGGCCGGAGTGACCGGCGTGGACGGGCCCTCGCACAACGGCATGTGGGACCTGTCCGTGCTCCAGGTGGTTCCGGGGCTGCGCATCGCCGCGCCCCGTGACGCCGCCCGGCTGCGCGCCCAGCTGCGGGAGGCCGTGGCGGTGGACGACGCGCCGACCCTGGTCCGCTTCCCGAAGGAGACCGTCGGCCCGGACATCCCGGCGCTCGACCGGGTGGGCGGGATGGACGTCCTGCACCGCGCCGAACGCCCGGAGGTGCTGCTGGTGGCCGTCGGGGTGATGGCCCCGGTGTGCCTCCAGGCGGCCGAGCTGCTCGAAGCCCGCGGCATCGGCTGCACCGTGGTGGACCCGCGCTGGGTCAAGCCCGTCGACCCGGCCCTGCCGCAACTGGCGGGCGGACACCGGCTGGTGGCGGTCGTGGAGGACAACAGCCGTGCCGCCGGGGTCGGTTCGGCCGTCGCCCTGGCGCTGGGCGACGCCGGGGTCGACGTACCCGTACGGCGGTTCGGCATCCCCGAGCAGTTCCTCGCGCACGCCAAACGGGGCGAGGTGCTGGCGGACATCGGGCTGACCCCGGTCGAGATCGCCGGAGCCGTCGGGGCGGGTCTGGCCTCGGCCGCCGGCGCCGGTACGGGGTCCGGGACCGGTTCCGGTGGTCCGGGGACGGTCGACGGGGCCGGCGGGTTCGACGGATCCGGCCCGCCCGGCGCGCCCGCCGCCGCTCCCGGTGGCCCGAGGGGCCGGGGTGCGGCCCGGGATGAGGCGGACGCGGCCCCGGACGGCGGCGACGGCACGGACGAGGAGACGGTATGAGCACCGCCGAACCCGCGGCGCAGTCACCGGGAGCAGGGCAGTTCGACCTCGGCAGACTGCTCGCCGAGCGCGGCGCCGAGCGCTATGAGCTGCACGGCAGATACCTCAACCACCAGCTTCCGCGGATGCTGCACACCATCGGTTTCGACAAGGTGTACGAGCGGGCCGAGGGCGCCTACTTCTGGGACGCGGCCGGGGACGACTACCTGGACATGCTCGCCGGGTTCGGGGTGATGGGCCTGGGCCGGCACCACCCGGTGGTCCGGCGGGCGCTCCACGACGTGCTCGACGCCGGCCTCGCCGACCTCACCCGCTTCGACTGCCAGCCGCTGCCCGGCCTGCTGGCCGAGCGGCTGCTCGCGCACAGCCCGCACCTGGACCGGGTGTTCTTCGGCAACAGCGGCACCGAGGCGGTGGAGACCGCGCTGAAGTTCGCCCGCCGCGCCACCGGCAGGCCACGGGTGCTCTACTGGGACCACGCCTTCCACGGCCTGACCACGGGCTCCCTGTCCGTCAACGGTGAGAGCGGCTTCCGTGAGGGCTTCGCCCCGCTGCTGCCGGACACCGCCGTCCCCCTCGGAGACCTCGACGCGCTGGCCGGGGAACTGCGCAAGGGGGACGTGGCCGCCCTGATCGTCGAGCCCATCCAGGGCAAGGGCGTGCACGAGGCCCCGCCCGGCCACCTGCGTGCCGCACAGGATCTGCTGCACCGGCACAAGGCGCTGCTGATCGCCGACGAGGTGCAGACCGGTCTCGGCCGCACCGGCGACTTCTACGCCTACCAGCACGAGGAGGGTGTGGAGCCGGACCTGGTGTGTGTGGCCAAAGCGCTGTCCGGGGGATACGTGCCGGTGGGCGCGACCCTCGGCAAGGACTGGATCTTCAAGCAGGTCTACTCGTCCATGGACCGGGTCCTGGTCCACTCCGCGAGCTTCGGATCCAACGCCCAGGCCATGGCGGCGGGCCTGGCCGTGCTGTCCGTGATGGAGAACGAGCAGATCGTCGCGAACGCGCGGGCCACCGGCGACCTGCTGAAGGCGCGGCTCGCCGCCCTGGTGGACCGCTACGAGCTGCTCGCCGACGTGCGCGGCCGGGGTCTGATGATCGGCATCGAGTTCGGACGGCCCAGGTCGCTGAAGCTGCGCAGCCGCTGGGCCATGCTCCAGGCGGCCCGCAAGGGCCTGTTCGCACAGATGGTGGTCGTACCCCTGCTCCGGCGGCACCGGATCCTCACCCAGGTGTCCGGGGACCATCTGGAGGTGATCAAGCTCATTCCGCCGCTGGTCATCGGGGAGCGGGAGGTGGACCGCTTCGTGGACGCCTTCACCGAGGTCATGGACGACGCCCACAGCGGAGGCGGGCTGATGTGGGAGTTCGGCAGGACGCTGGTGAAGCAGGCGGTGGCCCAGCGCTGAGCACCCTCGGGCCGGAGTGCTGCGCGGGAGGAGCCGGGTTTGCCCCTCAGGCAAGAAACTTGCCCCGGGGGCAACGGCTGCGGCTGAATGGAGGGCATGAGCCCTTCCGAGACCGGGCCCGTCCCGCCCGCCGCGGCCGACGGGACCGCGTCCCCCGACTCTCCCGCGTCCCCCGACTCTCCCGCGGTCGCCGACTCTCCCGCGGTCGCCGACTCTCCCGCGGTCGCCGACTCTCCCGCGGTCCCCGGCCTTCCCGCGGTGGCCCCACAGCTGCGCGCCCTGCGCCGCCGGGCGTCGCTCACTCTGGAGGCCGCGGCGCGCACCGCCGGGCTGTCGCCGGCGCACCTGTCCCGGCTGGAGACCGGGCAGCGCCAGCCGTCGCTGCCGATGCTGCTCGCGCTCGCCCGCGTCTACGGTACGACCGTCTCCGAGCTGCTCGGTGAGAGGGTCGCCGACCGGGACGCCGTCGTGCGGGCCGCCGGCATGGAGCCGACCCGGGCGGGCGGCTGGACGTACTGGCAGGCCGGCGCGCCCGGCCGCGGGATGCAGGCTCTGCGGGTGCACGTACCGCGCGGCTCCCAGGGCGACATCGTGCGTGTGCATCCCGGCGAGGAGTGGCTGCACGTCCTCGGCGGGCGGCTGCGGCTCGACCTCGGTGACGCCGCGCACCGTCTGGGGCCCGGCGACAGCGCGCACTTCGACTCGCTGACCCCGCACCGCATCGCCGCCGAGGACCCCGGCGGCGTCGACCTGCTCTTCGTCCACACGCTGTTGCAGAGTCCCACGGCCTCGCTGTGCCTGGGGCCGCCGACGGGAGACACACCATGAGTGACATCGAACAGAAGTTCCCCCGCACGCTCTGGGTGCGGCTGCTGATCTACATCGCCGCCGGGCACCTGTTCGCCGGGTTCCTGTACCTGCTGTTCGCCGTGGGCGCGGACTGACCCGGCCCCGGGCGGGCTCCGGGACGGGGCAGAGGGGGCGGGCGCGGGGCCGGCGCTTCGGGCCGGCTCAGTCCAGCAGGCGGTCCCGCAGCCGCTCCCGGGTCTCGGGTGTCACCCCGAGCCCCTGCTCCAGATAGGCGTCGACCCCGCCCCAGGTCTGCTCGATGGTCTCCATCGCCGCGGTGAGGTACTCGGCGCGCGCGTCGAACAGCGGGCTGAGCAGATCCATGACCTCGGGGGAGTAGGCGGCGGCCGCATCGCCGTTGCGGCGCACCTTGTAGCGGCGGTGGGTGGCGTTGGACTCCAGGTAGTCGGCGAGGATCGCGTCCTGCTCGACGCCGATCGCGAGCAGCGTCACCGCGATCGACAGTCCGGCGCGGTCCTTGCCCGCGGCACAGTGCATCAGGGCGGGCACGCTGTCCTCGGCGAGGGCGTGCAGCACCCGCGAGTGCTCACCGGTGCGCTCCACGACGATCATGCGGTACGACGCGATCATGCGGCCCGCGGCCCTGCCGTCCGCGAGGACGGAGCGCAGCTGCGCGAGATCGCCGTCGCGGACCATCCTCCAGAACTCGGCGCCGTCGGCCGGGTCGCTCAGCGGAAGGTTCAGGTTGCGCACGCCCGGCAGGTCGACGTCCGGGCCCTCCAGCTTCTGGTCGGCGGCGTTGCGGAAGTCGAAGATCGTGTGCAGGCCCAGGGAGGAGAGGAACGCCGCGTCGTCGGAGGTCGCGTGGGCCAGGTGGCCGCTGCGGAACAGCACGCCGTGGCGCACCCGGCGTCCGTCGACCGTCGGCAGTCCGCCCACGTCGCGGAAATTACGCACGCCGGCCAGCTCGGGTTCGGTCGACGGGACCTGCTGCGTCACGGGGGCTCCCTCCCGGTAGGGCCCCGTCGGCGCGGCTCGTCGACGGGCACGGTCTGACGATACGACATGGCTTCCCGGGGCCACCGGTCGTCCATGCCGTCGGGCCCGGGGCTCCCGGGCGCTGACCGCACGGCCCGGCGTGCGCCCGCGGCGCGCGCCGGTGTCCCCCGTGGCGCCTCTCAGGCCCGGGCTCTCACGCCCGGGCTCTCGGCCCGATTCCGCGAGCCCCTGCGCGGGAGGGCCGGTGGACGGACGGCCGGGTGGGGGTGCCTTGGGGGGTGCGTGGGAGGGCGTGGGGGTGCGTGGGGGGCGCGCGGGTGGGGGGAATGAGGAGGAATGAGGAGGAATGTGAGACATCCGGAGACATCCGGAGACATCCGGAGCGGGCGGAGAGGTGTGGAGGGGTGTGGAGGGGCGGGGCGCCCCGGGGGGGGATGTATTGCCTGTCGTGTGACGAAAGGTGCTCAACGGATGAAGTGCGGGAATCGGACTCTTGCCGCCTGAGCGTGGGCCGGTTCGTCGAGTGGTGTCGCTTTGGTGGGGCAAGCGGACTCAATGTGTGAGTCCTCCTTCTCAATGCCTTCTGGGGCTTCTGTCCGAATTAGTGTCTTCATTCCAACTCGCTCTGGAATAAAGAAACCTGGAGACGTGTCACGTGAGGAGCGTCATATCCGTGACGGTGAGTCGCCCGTCATGCTCACGTAATCAGTCAGCCTTTCAAGGGGATTCGGGGAACGCGGGGCGTCCGCATTGCACGCAGGGTGACCGTGAACCACCTGTAAGGATCAAGAACCGACGCTTCGCCTGGAACCTCTTGCTTGTCCGTTTGCGTCTTGGTCGCTTACGTTCCCAACCGATCCGGACGGACGCCTAATCCTGCCGCCGACCGGAGCCCGCGCAAACCCACCCGTGTACGGCAGGAGCGGGGGACCCACAGGTACAAACGCCTGTTCCGGTCTCCGGAACGGCTTGGGGTAAAGCCGCGCCCCGGCGCGGCCGGACATCTCCAGTCCGCACCCGACAGCTCACCTCGCAGGCGCCGGAGAGGAATCCCCCATGCCCGTGAAGGGTAAGCACCGCCGTCCCAAGGCCGCTCAGCGCCTCAGCCGTTCTCTCGTCGTCGCCGGCACCGGCAGCGCCGCACTCGCCCTCCCGCTGCTGGGCGCCGCGGTCGCCGTCGCCGCGCCCGGGCAGGCCGCTCCGCAGTCGGCCGTCCAGTCGGTGACCACGCAGACCAAGGCCGCCCAGAAGCCGGCCGCCGCCCAGAAGGCCACGCACCTCTACACCGTCAAGAGCGGCGACTGCCTGTCGAAGATCGCCGACGAGCACCACGTCCGCGGCGGCTGGCACAAGCTCTACCAGGACAACCGCGAGGCTGTCGGCGCCGACCCGTCGCTGATCCATCCGGGCCTGAAGCTCACCCTCGGCAAGAAGGCGGCCGCGGCCCACACCCCGGCCACCGCCCGGGCGCCGAAGCCCGCGACGTCCTCCGGCTCCTCGAAGTCCTCCGGCTCTACCGCGTCGTCCGGGGCCGCCAAGCCGTCCACCGCGTCGAAGTCGTCCGCGGCCGCGCCGAAGCCCGCCGCGGCCCCCGCGCAGGAGTCCTCCGCACAGCAGTCCTCCACGGACGCCGTGCAGACCGCCACCACCGCGGCGAGCGGCTACGCCGCCCCCGTCGCCGGTGCCGGTGTCGGCACCGCCTACCACGTGGCGGGCAGCATGTGGTCCAGCGGCTACCACACCGGTGTCGACCTCGTCGTGCCGACCGGTACCCCGCTGAAGGCCGTGGGCACGGGCACCGTGGTCTCCGCGGGCTGGGGCGGCGCGTACGGCAACCAGGTCGTCATCAGGCTGGCCGACGGCTACTACGCCCAGTACGCCCACCTGTCCTCGCTGTCCGTCTCGGCCGGCCAGAGCGTGGCCGCCGGTCAGCAGGTCGGCCTCTCCGGCGCGACCGGCAACGTCACCGGCCCGCACCTGCACTTCGAGATCCGGACCACCCCCGACTACGGCTCGGACGTGGACCCGGTCGCGTACCTCCGCTCGCACGGCGTGTCCCTCGGCTGACGCCCTGCACCCGCCGCCGAAGGCCGGACCCCGATCCCCGGGTCCGGCCTTCGGCGCACCCGAACACCCCCCGCGGGCCACCCGTATGCGGACCGCCCGCCGCGCGGACCGCCCGTGCGCGGACCCTATTCCGCAGATGCCAAGACTTGACCAGTGGTCTATCTCACCGCCCGTCAACCCCTGCCTACGGTCGCGTAGGTCACATTCGAGGGGGAATCATGGTCCGACGTGGCAGACGATGCGAAGAACGACAACAGATCAGTGATCGGGTCGTACGTGGCGGTGGGGGACAGCTTCACCGAAGGCGTCGGCGACCCGGGCCCCGACGGGGCGTTCGTCGGCTGGGCCGACCGGTTCGCGGTGCTGCTCGCCGACCGGCGGCCCGAGGGCGACTTCGACTACACCAACCTCGCCGTACGCGGCAAACTGCTGGACCAGATCGTGGCCGACCAGGTGCCGCGCGCCGCGGAACTCGCCCCGGACCTGGTCTCGTTCTGCGCGGGCGGCAACGACATCATCCGGCCCGGCACCGACCCCGACGACGTCGCCGAGCGGTTCGAGCGGGCCGTGGCCGCGCTGACCGAGCGGGCCGGCACGGTGCTGGTGACCACCGGCTTCGACACCCGGGGCGTCCCCCTCCTCAAGCACCTGCGCGGGAAGATCGCCACCTACAACGGGCACGTACGGGCGATCGCCGACCGGTACCGCTGCCCCGTGCTGGACCTGTGGTCGCTGAAGTCCGTACAGGACCGCAGGGCCTGGGACCACGACCGGCTGCACCTCTCGCCCGAGGGCCACACCCGGGTGGCGCTGCGCGCCGGGCAGGCCCTCGGCGTCGAGATCCCCGCGGACCCCGAGCAGCCCTGGCCCCCGCTGCCGCCCCGCGGCACCCTGGAGGTCCGTCGCGACGACGTCCACTGGGCCCGCGAGTACCTGGTCCCCTGGATCGGCCGCCGCCTGCGCGGTGAGTCCTCCGGCGACAACGTCACGGCCAAGGGCGCGCTGAGCCCCGACGACATCAGGCTCCGCATCGACGCCGTGGCCTGACAGCGGGCCGCGCAGGGGGGCCGCGCTGCGCGCAGGGGCGCGGGCCGCGCCGCAACGCCCGCGCTCCACCAGAGAGGTGACGGTGCGGGAGTGGTGCCGGACGACGGCACGGCCGCGGTGCTGGGATGACGGCGACACCCCCCGCCCACCGGAAGGACCCCCGCATGCCGCTCGCACGCACCCCCGCCGTGCTGTCCCGCGCCACCACCGCCCTGGCCCTCGCCCTGCTCGCCCTCGGCGCCCCGGCGCTCGCCGCTCCCGCCGCCCTCGCGCTGCCCGCGCCGGCCGCCGTCCAGGAGCCCGGCGTCGCGGCCGTCACCGTGACCGGTGAGGGAAGCGCCGCGACGGAACCCGACCTCGCCGTCGTCGGGGCCGGTGTCGAGGCGGTCGCCGCGACACCCCAGACGGCGCTGGACGCCCAGAGCAAGGCCGCCGCCGCGCTGCTGCGGGCGGCCAGGGAGCAGGGCGTCGCCGAACGCGACATGCGCACCGAGAGCGTGTCCCTCGCCCCGGTCTACGAGTACCAGGACGGCGCCTCCCGGCTGAAGGGCTACCAGGCCTCGCAGTCCTTCTTCCTGAAGGTGCGCCAGGTGGACCGCACCGGCGCGGTCCTCCAGGCGCTCACCGACGCCGCCGGCACCGCGGGCCGCATCCACTCCGTGTCCTTCGACGTGGCCGACCCGGGCCCGCTGCGCGCCCGGGCCCGCCAGGCGGCGTTCGAGGACGCGCGCGCCAAGGCCGAGCAGTACGCCCGGCTCGGCGGTCACCGGCTGGGCCGGCTGGTCTCGCTGACCGAGGACGCGATGAGCCCGCCGCGCCCCTCCCCGCCCGCCGCGGACGCCCCGCAGGGATCGGGCGCGGGCGTGCCCATCGTGCCCGGTGAGATCCGTGCCACGGCGACGGTCACGGCCGTGTACGAGCTGATCTGAGCCCGTGGCCCGCGGACCTGTGCGTCCCGGCCGGGCGGTCAGCGCCCGAGCGGCGCGGCCCGCGTCTCCCGGTCCAGTCCCAGTTCCCGCGCGAGCGCCTCGTCCACCCACCGCGCCGCCAGGGTCCGCGACACCGCGCCCGGGTAGGAGATCAGCTGGACGGCGAGGCCGTCGAGGAGCGCGGTCAGCCGCAGGGCGCTGGCGGCGGGGTCGGGGCAGTGGAACTCGCCCGCGGCGACGCCCTCGGCGATCACCTCGCCGAGCGCGGCCTTCCACTGCCGGTCCAGGTCGCGGCTGACCTGACGCAGGCCGGGATCGCGCAGAGCGGCGGCCCAGCCCTCGATCCACAGCCGCCAGCCCTTGGCCTGCCCGGTCGGCGCGTACCACCGCACGACGGCACGCAGCCGGCGCAGCGCGCTGGTGCGGCGGGCCAGCAGCCCGCGCAGGTGGGCCAGGTCGCCCTCGGCGGCGTGCGCGAACGCGGCGGCGACGAGCTTCTCCTTGGTGGAGAAGTGGTAGAGCACCAGCGCGTTGCTCACGCCGAGCGCCGAGGCGACGTCGGAGATCCGCACCGAGACCACGCCGCGTACCTCGATCTGCTCGATGGCGGCCCGCAGCAGTTCCTCGCGCCGCTCCTGAACGCCCAACCGCACTCTCGCCACGCGCTTCACCCTACACAGCGGCCCGGACGTGGGCAGACGCCTGCGCAGCGCCCCCGGCCGCCCCGCGGGCGCCGGCCACGCCCCCGTCCGGAGCAGGCCGCGAAGGCGCCGGCCCGGTCCCCGGGAGGCGGTGGCGTCCGTCAGCGGTACCACCCGAACTGCTCGGCGATCACCGGCAGCCGTTCGGCCACGATGGCGTGCGCGGCCGCCCTCGGGGTCGTCCCCCCGGCGTCCGCGCGCGTGAGCATCTCGTCGACCAGGGTCCGCATCGACCGGCGGATGCGGGCGAACGCCTCGTCGGGGTCCGCGCCGACGTCCCCGAACAGGGTCCACCACCACCAGGCGTTCGTGCCGGAGTTGGCCACCACGTCGGGCAGCACGCACACGCCGCGCGCGGCGAGCGGCTCCTCGGCGGCGGGGGCGACCGGCATGTTGGCGGCCTCCACGATCCAGCGGGCCGTGACGCGCTCGTGGTTCGTGCCGTCGATCGCGTACGACACCGCCGCCGGGACCAGGATCTCCGCGTCCGCGGACAGCCAGGCGTCGTCCGGCAGCTCGCGGTCGCCGGGGCGCAGCGCCGCCCGGTCCACGGTGCCGTGGGCGTCCCGCGCGGCGAGCAGCTCCTCCACGTCCAGGCCGGCCGGGTTGGCGACGGTGCCCTTGACGTCGGCGACCGCCACGACGGTCAGGCCGGCCCGTACCAGGAAGCGGGCGGTGGCGCCGCCCATCGTGCCGAAGCCCTGCACGGCGACCCGCGTGCCGGCGTACGGCGCGCCCGCCCGGTCCAGGGCCGCGAGCACGACCTCGGCGACCCCGCAGCCGCCCACCAGCTCGCCGAGCCCGATCCCGCCGACCCGCGCCGCGGACGCCTCGGCGAGCCGGGCCCGCGCCGACACCTCGTCGTCCAGCAGCGGGAACACGGCCTGGACCGGGGACACCAGGCCCGCCTCGGCGGCGGCCCGGTCCACGAGGTCCTGGGTGAGGCCGAGGTCCTCGCCGGTGGTCCAGCACTGCTCGACGTACGGCCGCATCGCCCGCAGGTAGCGGACCAGCAGCCCGTACGCCGCGGGGTCCCGCGGGTCGCAGTCGATGCCGCCCTTGGCGCCGCCCAGCGGGACGTACCGCCCCAGCGGGTCGTAGTGCAGCGCCTCCTTCATGGTCATGCCGCGGGCGAGTCCGGCGACCTCCTCCAGGGAGCAGCCCGGCCGCATCCGCAGACCGCCGCTGCACACCCCGCGCACCAGCCGGTCGACGACCAGGAACCCCTGCCGGCCGGTGACGTGATCGGTCCAGGTGAGGGAGAGCAGGGGGCTGGTCACGGAGGCTCCTCGGGGGCGGTGGCCGGGACGGGGCGGAGGGGCGCCCGGCGGACGTGGCCGCGCGGAGCAGGGCCGGCGCACGCCTGCGGGCCGGTCCCGGCACCCGGCGGACGGTCACGCAGCGTACTGAACCGGCGGTCAGTATCGAAACATGGCCCGAACCTGTCAACCCTGATACTTCCCGCCGGGCCCGTGCGGCCGGGCCCGAGCCGCGCCGTGCCTGTGGCGCCGTGCCTGTGGCGCCGGGCCTGTGCCGCCGTGCCCGGCACGCCCGAGCCCGGGCCGCCCGGGCCCGGCACGCCCGGGCCGGGCCCGTGTGCGCCCGGAGATTCCACGGCGGCGGCCCGGGGGCGCCCAGCCGGGCCGGTCCGGGCCGTCGGGCGCGGCGGACCATAATGGAAGGCCTCACCGACTCCACCTGGAGGTACCGTGGCCGGTTCCCGTTCCCTGAGCGCCGGACTCAGCGCGCTTCAGCCCGAGGCCTTCGGCGCGGATCCCAGCGGTGAGCGCATGGCGCGGATCCGCAGATCCCCGCACTTCGCGGACGGTGTCTTCCAGAACCCGGGCGGCCCGGCCCGCACCCGCCCCTCCGGCTCGGCCCTGGACTTCGCGAAGCTCTACTTCGACAAGGACGCCCGCACCCGCAGGGCGCCGCACGGGCGCATCCCCGTGCACGCCACGACCCTCGCCGACCTCGCCCGGCCGCCCGCCTCGGGGCTGCGCCTGACCTGGATGGGGCACTCCAGTGTGCTCGCCGAGATCGACGGCGCCCGGGTGCTCCTCGACCCCGTGTGGGGCCGGCGCTGCTCACCGTTCGCGTTCGTCGGGCCCAAGCGTCTGCACCCCGCACCGGTGCCGCTGACCGCGCTCGGCACGGTCGACGCCGTGGTGATCTCCCACGACCACTACGACCATCTGGACCTGCCCACGATCAAGGCGCTGGCCGGTACGGACACCGTGTTCGCGGTGCCCCTCGGGGTGGGCGCGCACCTGGAGCGCTGGGGGGTGTCCGCCGACCGGCTGCGCGAGCTGGACTGGCACGAGTCGACGCGCGTCGGCGGCCTCACCCTGACCGCGACCCCGGCCCGCCACTTCTGCGGCCGCGGCCTGCGCAACACCCAGCACACCCTGTGGGCCTCCTGGTCCGTCACCGGTGACGAGCACCGCGTCTACCACAGCGGCGACACCGGCTACTTCGAGGGCTTCCGTGACATCGGGGCCGCGCACGGCCCGTTCGACGCCACGATGATCCAGCTCGGCGCGTACAGCGAGTTCTGGCCGGACATCCACATGACGCCCGAGGAAGCCCTGCGCGCCCACGTGGACCTCCAGGCAGGCACCCCCGCGGGCGTCCTGCTCCCGATCCACTGGGGCACGTTCAACCTGGCCCCGCACCCGTGGGCGGAGCCCGCGGAATGGACCGCCTCCGCCGCCGAGGCGATCGGCCAGCCCGTGGCCTTTCCCGTCCCCGGCCGGCCCTTCGAGCCCGCCGGAGACCTGCCGACCGCGACGTGGTGGCGCTCCGTGGGCCACGTCCCCGCCGACCGGAAGTGGCCCGCCCCCGAACTCCCCGACGCCACCTCCCGCGACGGCCTGGACCTGGTGGGGGAGGGCTGATCCGAGGCGAGGACGAGCAGTCCCCGGCCGGCCGGGCGGTGCCCCCGGTACTCCGCGGCGGTGCCGGGACCCTGCCCCGGGGCCCCGTCCGGGCAGGGGCTCCTCGCCCCGTACATCCGGTGCCGCGGTCGACTCCGCGTTGTGCCGCGGCCTTTCGGGACGCGGCCGCCGGGTCCGGCCGGCGGACGCCCGTGCAGCCGGTTCCTCCCGCCCGGCCACGTTGACGGAGCCCGCTGCCGGGGCGACCGCGGCGGCGGTTGTCAGTGGCGGGATATAGCGTCATCGCATCAGTACGGCAGGACCGGGATCCCGGACACCCCTGTGCCGGTGTGTGCGCGGGCAGGTGTGTCCCGGGAGCGGAAGTGAAGGGCGGGGACTGGTGTGGGTTGGCTGACGGCGGGCGAGGGGTACGAAGTCGCCCTGGTGGGAGGCCGGGTGACGGCGCGGTCCACCTCGGGGCGGTCCGCGGGGCGGCAGTTGAAGTCGCTGCCCAAGGCGTTGCGGGGACACCCCGAGGTGGACCGGCTGCGGCGGTTCGCCGAATGGCTGGAACGGCACGCCGCAGGATGCCTGGCCCAGGTCGACCACTGGATGGTGTCGTCGCTGCCGGTGCCGACCGGCCTGCTGGCCCGGGTGTGGCCGGACGAGGCGTGGCAGGCGGCGCTGCGTGACCTGGTCGTGGTGGGCGACGACCCGGACGAGCCGGGGTTCCTGCGGGATGTCACCGACTCCGGTGAACTGCGGGTGGTCGACCTGGACGGCGAGACCGTGCGGATGGCGCCGCCGACCGTGCTGCTGCCGCACCCCGTACTCCTCCCCGACCTCGACGACCTGCGGGAGTTCGCCTCCGAACTGGGCGTGGTGCAGAAGGTCGAGCAGATCCACCGGGCCACCTGGAGCAGGCCCGGCGACCTCGCCGAGTGGAGCACCGAGGTCCGCGACCACGCCGGCGGGAGGTACGCCTCACGGTTCGGCCTGGCGGCGCGGGCCGCCTCCCTGGGCTACCGCGTCTCCGGCGGCAGCGCCACCTGCCCGGTCAGCGAGGGCGGGCGGGCCGTCGAGGCGGCGGTGTGGATCGGGGAGCCGTACTGGGACGACGAGACCGAGACCGGCGCGCTGAGCTGGAGCGACGCCGACGGCCGGACCCTGCGGCTGCGTGAGGTGGGGCCCGTGGCCTGGTCGGAGGGCATGCGGATGGCCGCGGCGCTGTACGCCGGCCGGATCATCGAGGAAGGCAAGGACGCATGAGCAACCACCCCGCGACGCAGCCGGACGCCACCGCCCCGGCGGCCTTCGACCCGGAGGAGCTGCTGGCCGCAGGCGCCGTGCTGCCGCCCGGCACCGAGGGCGCCGGCCCGCGGGCGGTGGAGCTCACCGCCCGCGCCTACCGGCACCCGGGACTCGACGACCGCACCGTGGTACGGCTGGTCCCCGGGCAGCTGGGAGCGGCCGAGGACCAGGTCGCCGGATTCCTCGGGATGCGCCCGCACGGGCAGCCGGAGGTCGTCGGCCTGGGCGCCGCGCAGGCGCTGGGCTTCCCGGAGTGGGTGCTGGTGCACCACCCGGAGGACGGGCACCGCGCGCTGGACCTCGTCCCGGAGCTGGAACGCGCCGCACAGCGGGCGAAGACCAAGCCGAAGGCGGCCCTGGACGCCTGCCGGAAGCTCGCCGACCGCCTGGCCGGGTCGGTCCCGCACTTCCTGCCCACGTTCTACGAGCAGGCCGGGCGGCTCTTCCTCGCCGTGGACAACGCCGGCTTCGCGGGCCGGATGTTCACCGCGGCCCGCAAGGCGGAGGCCGAGCACGGGCTCGCGGTCGACGAGGACCGACTGGACGCGGTCTTCCTGGAGTTCGCGCTCGCGGGCGCGCTGCCGGTGAAGGCGATGTCCGCCTACGCGAAGGACCTGGCGGCCCGCGTCCCCGCCGAGGAGGCGCTGCGGCGCTACGTCCGGCTGTGTGTCCGCCGCACCGCCGGCGGACTGCCGCCGTCGGCGCAGCTGGCGGCGGATGTGCGCCGGCTGGCGAAGGCGGTGTCCGGACCGGGGGCCGGTGAGGCCGAACAGGACTACGTGACACAGCTGCTGGGGCTGGCGGGCACCCTGCGGGCCGCGCACGGCTGGTGGAAGGCCCACCGGGCCGCGCTGGTGGCGCTCGCCCGGCGGGACCGGCGGGTGTGCGGCAGGCTGCTGGACAGCATGCCGCTCACCGACGACGACGGACTGGCCGTCCTCTGGCTGGAGATGCTGGAGGAGTCCGGGGCCGTCGCCGGGCTCTGCGACGACGACGCCCCCGCCGAACTGCGCCCCGCCGACGGCAGCGCCGGCTGGCTGGAGCGCTTCCTGGGGTTCCGGCGCCCGCCGTGGAACGGGCCCGACCGGATGCCGGAGCTGTACGCGCTGGTGGAGCGGATGGCCCCCCGGCTGCGACGGGAACTCGCCGAGCGCGGAACCCCGCTGCCGCCCACCGGCGACGTGGACCTCCTGGACCTGCTGCTGTCGCTGGACGTACCGGTGGCCGACCCGGGGAACACGGCGCTGCGCCTGGCCCAGTGGGCGCAGGGGGAGGGGCAGCGGGACCTGCTGGCGCTGGCGGCCGACCTCCGGTTCCGGCCCGCCTTCCGCCGGAGTGCCGACTCGTCCTTCGACAGCGAGGCCGGACGGCGCGCCGTACGGCTGCTGGCCGCCTCGCCCGGCGGGCGGCCGATGCTGACGGAGTGGGTGCGCCAGGTCGCCGAGCGGTCGACGGCCGCGGGCCTGCCCCGGCTCCCGGCGGCGCTCACCCGGCTGTCCGCGCTCCCGGGCGAGGCGCTGGCCCTCGCCCCCGACGAGGTGCGGCAGGCGGCCGCCCGCGGGCGGGTCGACGAACTGCTCGCCCGGACCCTGCGGGGCGGACTCTTCGACGAACTGAGCTGGCCCGCCTGGGAGGAGGCGGCCGCGGCCCTGGTCCGCAAGCAGGACGTCGACGACCTGATCGTCGCGGAGGCCTGGCCCCACCTGATCGTCGCCGGCCCCGCGCAGGCCCGCGTCCTCGGCCCCGAGGGCACGGTCCTCACCCACGACCTGCGGATACCGGCCGGGGACAGCTGGGGCGACCCCGGCTTCCACTTCGTGGACGGCGCCCTTCTCGTGCACTGGAGGTCCCGGGCGCTGGACGGCGCGCTGCGCGGCTACTGGCACACCGCCCCCGGCCGGCTGCTGGAACTGGAAGGCGCGGACCGCCCGCGGGGCACGCGGATGGACTACTACGACGGCATCACGAGGTTCAGCCTCCCGCTGCCCTCCGGCGGCCGCACAACCGGCGGCGGCGTGCTGCACGCCGGGGACAGCGTGCTGCCCGCCGAGCACCCGGTGATCAGCGACGGCACCGCGTACT
Organism: Streptomyces sp. B8-7; assembly: GCF_058833805.1. NCBI lineage: Bacteria > Bacillati > Actinomycetota > Actinomycetes > Kitasatosporales > Streptomycetaceae > Streptomyces > Streptomyces sp. B8-7. The sequence continues at coordinate 752,754 of NZ_JBYRRL010000002.1, forward strand.
GGGTGTGGAAGCCGGACACGGACGGTGCGGTGGGACGCGGCCGCGCGAGCGGCACCAGCTGGTACGCGTACGACCCGGCCACCGGCGAGCACGGGCGGCGCAGCATGCCCGGCTTCCTCGCCGACGCGCTGCGCACGGTCCCCGAGGGCAGCGTGCTGCGCACGGGCCGGCTGCTGCCCGCGACCGCCGGGGCCGCGACCGCCGGGGCCGCGGACGGCACAACCGCGACGGCCGGCGCCGTGACCGGCGGGACCACGCCCGCCGGGGCCGCCGCGTCGGCCGGTCTCCCCGGGACCCCGGCGTCCGGGAACGCCGAGCCCGGTGCCGCCGCGCCCGGGACTCGGGCCGGAGGCGGTCCGCTCGGCTGGCGGGAGGTGCGGCTGCCCGACGGCTCACAGCGCGGTGCCGACCCCGAGGGGCGGGCCGTCGCGGTGCCGGCCGGGCGCGGCAGGCCCGCCGCCGCCGTACTGTTCCCCGGCGACGACCGGCCGCGTGCCGTCACCCGAGGGAGCTACTCGGTCGGCCTGGTCGACCCCGACGGCGTGGTCACGGCCGTCGCCGACACCGACGACCCGCCCGGCCCCTTCGGCGCGGGCACCCCGATCCTGCCGCCCGTCGAGTACTGGCACTGCCTGCGGCCCCGCGACCCGGAGGGCTCGGCCGTGCTGCGCCGGGCCGACCGGGAGACGGCGGTGGCGCTGCTGAAGGCGGCCGCCGACCACGAGGGGGCGGGTCTGCACGCCGCGGTGCGCACCCTGCTTCCCGGGCTCACCCACGAGGCGCTGGTGGCCGGGGTCGCCGCCCTGGTGCGGTACGCCGCGGCACAGCAGACGGTGCTGGACGACGTGGCACAGCGGCTCGCCGGGGCCCTCGCCGTCACCCCCGAGCGGGAACCGGCGGGGCCGAGCGGCGACCTGTTCCAGCAGGCGCTCTCCGGACTCCTCGGAGAGGCCCACAGCTGGTACGGCGACGGCTCCTCCGACCGGGTGTTCCGCCGGCTGCGCGCCGTCGCCCGGCTCGCCCGCGAGGCGCGGGGCACGCAGGGCGCACCGGAGGCCGCCGGGGCCGACGGCCGGCCCGCCGCCCGGCTCCACGTCGACGGCCCGCCGCTGCTGGAGCGGGCCTGGCCGGACCTGCTGGCGGTCGCCGACCGGTGCGCCTCGGTCGCCTTCCGCGCCGCCGCCCCGACCACCGTCCCCGAGCACCGCAAGGCCCTGGTCACCCTGGTGCGGGAGCTGGACTCCGCCGGACTCGCCTCGGCCCTCGGACCCGCCGGGTGGCGCCGCCTCGAACTCCGTGTGGACGGGAGCCTGCTGACCCCGTACACCGGCAGGCGGCGGACCGGCAACTGGTCGGGCGTGCTGCCGCTGGACGGCGGTGCCCTCCTCGCCGTCGTGAACTGGTCGGGGACGCCCGAGGAGAACGAGGGCTTCGACCTCACCGCACTGCTGCACGACCCGTCCGGCCGCTTCGAGGTGCCCGCCCCGTACACCGTGCGGTCCTCGGAACCGGTCGGCGAGCCGGAGCGGGGCCCGGGGTGGGCGAGCGCCTTCCTCGCCGAGCTGGCCGAGCGCGGTCCGGCCCCCTGGCAGCCGGCGGCGGCCGAGGAGTTCGCCCGGCTCACCGGGGTGACCGCGGCGACCGCCCGGCTGGTGCTGGCGAGCCTGCCCGGTGTCGACGAGTACGGCCGCTCCTTCCTCTCGAAGGAGGCGCGGACCCTCCTCGGACTGAAGGTCGCGGACGCGACCGTGGCCAAGGACATGCTCCAGCGTCTCCGCGCCGGGCTCCGGCAGGCCGTCGTCTCGGCGCTGCTGCCCGCCGAGCCCGCACGTCTGTGGACCGAGGGCCCCGACGTCGCCGCCGCCGCGCGGGTGTGGAACGCCGGCCTGGGACGGCGTACCGCGATCCCCGAGGAACTGCTCGGCGACGCCGTCCGCACGGTACGGATCCCCTGGGAGCCCGCCGAAGCGCTGCCCGCCCTGCTCGACCCCGCCGCCGAACCCCGGCTCGCCCAGGACCTGCAGTGGCAGATCCGGGGCGACCGGGCCCGGCCGGCCGGCGGGGAGGCCTTCGGGTTCGACTCGCGTACCCTGCAGAGCACCGTGGCGCTGACCGCCTGGCTGGCCCACCGCCTCCCCGGGGGAGACCCGGTCCGCGCGGCACTCCCCGGCGCGCTGGCCGCGGTCCGGGAGCGGCTGGCCCATCCGGGACTGCTGCTGGACCTGGACCGCTACATCGACCTGCCGCGGTTCCGCGCGGCGGCCGGTGCCCCCACCGAGACCGGCGACGGATGGGAGCGCTACGGGGCGGTCGTGCTGGCCACCCACGACGACCAGCCCGCGCCCGCCATCCGCACCGCGGCGCTGGACGCCGTCGGAGGCGACCCGTACCTGCCCGCCCTGCGCACCGCGGAACAGACGCCGTTCCCCGCCGAGGCGGCGCTCCGGCTGGCGCTCGACCCCCGGTTCGAGGCGCTGCTCACGGGGCCCGGCGACCCGGTGGCTGGGGCCCGCGCGGAGGACGGCACGTGGTGGCCGCAGGACCCGGCCCGGTCCGTGCCCGAACTGGTCGGGGAGGCGGCCGGGGCGTACGGTCTCGGAGCGGACGCGGCCGCGCTGTACCTGATGCTGCTGGCGATGCCCGACCCGACCGACCGCAACACGGCGCGGTGGACCGGGTGGAGACCGGCCCGCCTCAAGGCCGCCCGGGCCGAACTGGCCGCGCACGGCGGGCTGGTGGTTCAGGCCAGGCGCACCAGGGCGGGGCGTTCGCTGTTCCTGCCGGGCGGCTGGACGGTCCTCAGAGCCCCGCGCACGCCACTGGAGCAGTGGAAACTCCCGCTCTACGGCGACCTGCTCTGCGGGGAGGAGACACCGCTGTACGTGGTCGTGCCGGTCGAACCGGCCGCGGAGCTGTACCGCAGGGCCTGGCAGCGGGTCCAGGACGGCGACGCGCCCCGCTTCGAGGAGCTGAGGGTGCCGCGCGGCGGACGCCGCTGAGCCGGCGAACGCCCGCCCGTCCACCCGCCACCCCCGACAGCCTGCCCGCGCACGGCCCGGACACACACCCTGGAGCACGAACCCATGACGCAGACCGCCGACCGGAGCACCCCCTCCGCGGCCACCCAGACCCAGCCCGCCGAGCAGCGGTACGCCGCCGAACTGGCCTTCCTCGCCGCCCACGACGACGGCCCCCGCCCCCCGGGCTGGGCGCTGACCCCGCGTGCCGTGGTCACCTTCGTCTGCGGCAGCGACGGCGAACCCCTCGCCCTGGCCGGTGAACCGCCCGCCCAACTGCCCGCGAAGCTGGAGATAACCCGCAAGTTCGTCGGGGAACGCGCCCTGGTGGAGCGGTGCGTGGTCACCCTCGCCGGGGAGCGCGGACTGCTGCTCGTGGGCGAGCCCGGCACCGCCAAGTCGATGCTGTCCGAGCTGCTCGCCGCGGCCGTCTGCGGCACCAGCGCGCTGACCGTCCAGGGCACGGCGGGCACCACCGAGGACGCCTTCCGCTACGGCTGGAACTACGCCCTGCTGCTCGCCCAGGGACCGACGCCACAGGCGCTCGTCGACTCCCCGGTGCTCACCGCCATGCGCACCGGAAGGGTGGCCCGGATCGAGGAGGTCACCCGCTGCCTGCCCGAGGTGCAGGACGCCCTGGTGTCGATCCTGTCGGACCGGCGGCTGAGCGTGCCCGAACTCGCCGGTGCCGGGGCGGGCGACGGCCTGGTGCCCGCCGCGCCCGGCTTCACCGTGATCGCCACGGCCAACCTGCGCGACCGAGGGGTCTCGGAGATGTCGGCCGCGCTCAAACGGCGTTTCAACTTCGAGACCGTGCACCCCATCGCCGACGCCGACGCCGAGACCGCGCTGGTACGCCGCCAGGCGACGGCCGCGGTGCAGCGCGCCGGAGCCGCCTTCGGCGTGGACGACGCCGTCCTGGACGCGCTGGTCACCGTCTTCCGGGACCTGCGGGCCGGCCGCTCGGACGAGGGCTGGGACGTGGAGCGGCCCGGCACGGTGATGTCCACCGCCGAGGCGGTGCAGGTGGCCGCCTCCCTCGGCGTGGCCTCGGCCTACCTGCCCGTCGGGGACGCCCTCGATCTGATGCCCGGTCATCTCCTGGGCGTCGTCCGCAAGGACGACCCCGCCGACCACGGCAGACTGCTGGGCTACTGGGACGGGCCGGTCCGCCGCCGGGCGGAGAGCGGCTCCGCCCTCTGGCGCCGCCTCTGGGACCTGCGGGAGAACCTGCGGTGACCGGACAGCACGGCATCACAGCGGCTCGGGCCGCCGGGGACCGGCCGCCCGGCCTCCCCGACCGCCCACAGCCGGGCCCGTACCGGGACGACACCGGGCCCCGGGACTCCGTGGCCGCGCTCGCCGGATCGGCCACCCCGTACCTGCTGGGTGTACGTCACCACAGTCCCGCCCTGGCGGCGGCCGTGCCGGACCTGCTGGACGCCTGCGGCGCGGAGACGGTCTGCGTGGAGCTGCCGGCCGAGTTCCAGCCGTGGCTGCCCCACCTCGCCGACCCGGCCACCCGGGCGCCGGTGGCGCTCGCCGGCGCCGTCGAAGGGCGGCTCGGCTTCTACCCGTTCGCCGACTTCTCGCCCGAGCTGGCCGCCGTCCGCTGGGCCCGGGAACGCGGAGCCGAGGTCGTGTGCTGCGACCTCCCGCTCGCCGACCCGGTCCGCTCCGGGGCCGGCGCGGCCCGGCCCGCGGCAGCCGGGGTCCGCGGCCCCGCGACCGCCTTCACCGAAGGGCTCACCGCCGCGGGCACGGGCCGGGACGGCGACGACCTGTGGGACCGGGCCGTGGAGGTCCTCGCCCCCGGCTGCCCGCCCGACGCGGTGCGCAGGGCGGCGCTCGGCGTCGGCTGGGCGCTGCGCCGGGACGCCGAGGCCGGGAGCGGCGTGGCACCCGTGGACCTGGCCCGTGAGGCGCACATGCGCCGGGCCGTCGCCCGCGCGGCCGCGGCCGGCCGGAGGGTCGCCGCCGTGGTCGGCGCCTTCCACGCTCCCGCCCTGCTCGGCGCGGCATCCGCCCCTTCTGCTTCTGCGACCGCCCCGTCTGTGCCGGGGGGTTCGGCTTCGGCGGGTTCCGTGTCGGTCCGGTCTGTGCCGGGGGGTTCGGCTTCGGCGGGTTCTGTGTCGGTCCGGTCTGTGCCGGGGGGTTCGGCTTCGGCGGGTTCTGTGTCGGTCCCGTCTGTGCCGGGGGGTTCGGCTTCCGCGGGTTCCGTGCCCGGCCCGTCCGTGCCTGCGGGTTCCGTTCCCGCCGGTTCCGTGCCCGCCCGTGCCGGGTCCTCCCCCTCCGAGCCGCCGTCCGGGCTCGCGGAATCGGACGGCCCCGTGGCGCCGTCCGATTCCGCGACCGGTCGTGCCCAGGCGTCCGGGGGTACGGTCACCTCGCTCGTTCCCTACACGTTCGCGCTGCTCGACGCCCGTTCCGGATATCCCGCGGGCATCCGCGACCCCCGGTGGCAGCAGGCCGTGTTCGAAGCCGGAGGGGACCCGGAGCGGGTGCACGACGCCGCGGCCCGCGCGGTCACCGGCCTCTGCCGTGAACTGCGTGCCGCGGGGCACACCGCCGGCACCGGTGAGGCCGCCGAGACCCTGCGCCTCGCCTGCGACCTCGCCCGGCTGCGCGGGCTGCCCGCCCCCGGCCGCGGCGAGCTGCTGGAGGCGGTGACGACCGTGCTCGGGCAGGGCGAACCCCTCGGCCGGGGCCGCGCTCTGGCCCGGGCCCTGGAGGCGGTCCTGGTCGGCTCCGACCGGGGCAGCACCGCGCCCGGCACACCGCGCTCCGGGCTCGGCCCGTCCGTGGAGGCCGAACTCGCCGCACTGCGCCTGCCGTGCCCGGACCGGCCCGATGCCCGCGAGGTCCGGCTCGACCCGCTCCGCTCGACACCCGACCGGCGTCGCGAGACCCTGCTGCGGCGGCTTCAGGCCTGCGGCGTGGACTACGGCCATCCGCTCGACGTCGCCGGCACCGGTGACGCGGCCGCGCTCACCAGCCGGTGGCGGCTGTCCTGGACCCCGTCCGTCGCCGCGCTGCTCGACCTCGCGGGCGTACGGGGCGTCACCGCCGCCCAGGCCGCGGCCGGTACGCTCCGCGAGACCTTCCGCCGGGAGACCGCCGACGGCGGCGCCACCAGCACGCAGATCCTTGCCGCGCTGGGCGCCGCGGCCCGGTGCGACCTCCCGGACCTGGTCGCCGACCGGCTCGCCGACGCGGCCGCCGTGCTGCCCGCCTCCGCCACCCTCCCCGAACTCCTGGAAGGCCTGGACCTGCTGGAGGCACTGCGGCGCCGGCACCTGCCCGGTACGACGCCCGGGAGCCGGGAGCAGGCGGGTGAACTGGCCACCGCCCTGCTGGAGACGGCCGTCCGATCGCTGCCCGGGCTCGCGGGCAGCGACGAGCAGGAGGACGCCGCCGCTCTGGTGGCGTTCGCCGCGCGGGCCGGTGAGCACCGCCTCGGCCTGCGGCTGGACGACGTGCTGGGCGACCTGGCCGCCGCCGGCGCTCCGCTCGTCCAGGGCGCCGCCCTGGCCTCCCGGGTCCTGCTCGACCTCGACACGCCCGGCACCCTCGGCACCCGTGCCGCGGGCTGGGTCGACGGCGCTACGGCCCCGGACGGCCGCCGCCGGCTGGCCCGGCTGCTCACCGGCCTGCTCACGGCCGCGGCCCCGCTGCTCCAGTCGGCCCCCGCCGCGCTCGATCCGCTGCTGGACCGTATCGGCACGCTGGGCGACCGGGAGTTCCTGGACCGCCTGCCCGCCCTGCGCGGAGGCTTCGACGCCCTCACCCCGGCCGGCCGCGACCGGGTGCTGCGTGCCGTCACCGACCGGCTCGGCGACCGGCCCGACCTCGCCCTGGACACCCCGCCGGAACTCCTCGCCCTGTGGACCGCGGCGGACGCCGAGGGACGGACGGCCCTGCACGGGCTGAGCCTGCCCGTCCCCGGCGGCGACCCGGCGGCCCAGGGCGGCTCCCCGGCAGCGGGAGGCGACGGGCGGCCGGCCGGGGGCGCCCCGCCCACATCCGGCGGCACAGCACCGACGGCGGGGGCCGTCGTGTCCTCCCCCGGGGGACCGGGGACGCCCTGCGCCGACGACACACCCGCGCACGGCATCGTGCCCGGGGCCGTCACCCACGGCGAGTCCGCAGCCGGGCCCGCGGCCGAGAACGCAGCCGAGAACGCAGTCGAGAACGCAACCGGGTCCGCAACCGGGTCCGCGGCGGTGCCCGTGAACGACGCGGCCGCCGCCCCCGGCGGCGCCCCGGCGCCCCGTCTGGCCCCCACCGACCGGTGGCGCCTGCTCCTCGGCCGGGAGACCGACCGGCTCCCCGACGGCGCCCGCGGCTTCGCACAGGCCCTCGACGAGCTGTACGGCCACGGCAGCGGCGAGGGCGCCACCGACTACGCGCAGGGCAGCGGCGGCGGCCGGGAGGCGTCCTTCCCCACCGCGCGCGAGTGGGCCGAGGAACTCCGGGCCCTGTTCGGCGCGGAGATCCGGGAGGAGGTCCTGGCCGGCGCCGCCGCGCAGGGCCGCACCGATGTCCTCACCGAGCTCGACCCCGCCACCGTACGCCCCTCCGTCGAACTGCTGACCTCGGTGCTGTCCCTGGCCGGCGGCCTGCCCGAACAGAAACTGGCCCGACTGCGCCCGCTGGTGCGCCGCCTGGTCGACGAACTCGCCAGGGAACTCGCCACCCGTGTCCGGCCCGCGCTCACCGGACTCGCCAGACCGCGGCCCACCCGCCGGCCCGGCGGACGGCTGGACCTGCCCCGCACCCTGCGCGCCAACCTGGCCCACACCCGCCGCCTCGGCGACGGCCGGACCGTCGTCGTGCCGGAGCGGCCGGTGTTCAGCACCCGTTCGCGGGGGGAGGCGGACTGGCGGCTGATCCTGGTCGTCGACGTGTCCGGCTCGATGGAGGCGTCCGTGGTCTGGTCCGCGCTGACCGCTGCCGTGCTGGGCGGCGTACCCACCCTCTCCACCCACTTCCTCGCCTTCTCCACCCAGGTGCTCGACCTCACCGACCGGGTGGACGACCCGCTGTCCCTGCTGCTGGAGGTACGGGTCGGCGGCGGCACCCACATCGCGGCGGGACTCGCGCACGCACGCTCGCTGGTGACCGTGCCGAGCCGCACCCTGGTGGCCGTGGTCAGCGACTTCGAGGAGGGCGGTCCGCTCGGCGGACTGCTCGGCGAGGTCCGCGCCCTGGCGGCGTCCGGCGTCCACCTGATGGGCTGCGCCGCACTGGACGACGCCGGAACGCCGCGCTACTCGGTGTCCGTCGCCCGGCAGCTCGTCGCGGCCGGGATGCCGGTCGCCGCTCTCAGCCCGCTCGCCCTCGCCCGCTGGGTGGGCGACCGCCTCCGTGGAGAACCCCGTTGACACAGCTCCCCAGCGCCCGGACCGCCCAGACCCCGCCGGCCGGTCCGGGTGCGCCCGTCCCGCTTCCGCCGGCGGCACCGGACGTGGTGGCGGCCGCCGTGGAAGGTCTCACCTCACGGCTCCGCAAGAGGCTGGACGAAGCGGTCGAGCGGTACGCCGCGGCGCCGGTCACCGCGGCGGACGGCATGCTGCGCGTCGACTGCGGCGCGGACGCCGAGGTCACACTGGATCCGGGACCCTCCGGCACGGTCACCCTGGCCGAGCAGGCGCGCTGCACCTGCCTGCTCGCCCCGCGCTGCCTGCACCGGGCGGCCGTCCTCGGAGCCTGCCCCCTCGCCGGCCCGGAGCCGGAGCCCCCCGAGGCGGGGGAGGGGCCCTTGCCCGCGGGCGGGGCGGCCGAGACCCCGAGGACGCGGCCGGCCGGCGCCCGGGCTCGTCCGTCCGCGTCCCGCGCCACTCCCGGCGCCCCCTCCGCTGCCGCGGCGTCCCCGACGGACGGCGCCCCACCCGGCCTTCCCGCCGCGCCCGTTCCGGCCCGGCCCGCCCCCGCCCCGCTCACGTCCGCCCAGGTGTCGGCGGCGGCGGGGCTGTGGACGGCGGCCGCGGCCGTGCTCGCGCCCGGCCTGCCCGCCGTGGGCGCCGTACCGCAGGCGGAACTGCTCCGTGCCGCCCACACCGCACGGCTGGCCGGGCTCGTGCGGGCGGAGGCCGCGGCCCTGCGGGTGATCCGCGGCCTGCGGGCCGCCCGCGCCCGTCACGACGGCCACCGGCTGTCCGACCTCACCTCGGCGCTGTGCGACCTGCTCCGTACGGCGGGCCTCCTCGCCGCCGGGAACGCCGACCCGGCCCTGGTCGGCGCCGTCCGCCGCGACTACCGGCCGGGAGGCGGCCTGCGGGTGCACGGCGTGTTCCGGGAACCGGTGGTCAGCGCGACCGGGTACGGCGGGGTGGCGACCCATCTGCTCGGGGAGGACGGGCGCTGGTACACCGTCGCCGACGTCAGGCCGGGCGGCCCGTCGCGGGCCCGTGGAGCGGGAACCGCCGCCGTCGCACTCGGCGGGGGCGCGCTCGACCACCGCCGACTCGCCCGCGGGGGGCTGCTGATAGCGGGGGCGACCGTCTCCCCGGACGGCCGGCTCGGCTCCGGCCGCGGGGTGCGGGCCACCCCGCTGCCCGGCCTGCCGTGGTCCGAGGGGCCGCTCGGCGCCCTGTTCGCCCGCCCGGTCTCCGAGTCGGCCGCGGAACGGCTGTCCGCGGCGCCGTGGGAGGACCCGGAGGCGGCGGAGCGCGCCGCCCGTGAGCCGGTCGGCTGCGATGTGGTCATCACCGGTGCGGACGGGGACCAGGTGCTCGCCCGCGTCCTGCCTCCCGCCGGGACGGCCGCACCGCCGGTGGCGACGGTGGCGACGGTTCCTGCCGACGCGCCGGCCGGAACCGCGTCCGCCGGCGGTTTTGGCCCCGGGGCCGGAACCCGCGCGGCCTGGGCCGGGGCCCTCGCCGTCGGCTCCCCGGCGCCCCCGGCCGGCCTGTCGATCCGTCTGGTGGCCGCCGACGGCCGTCCCGACCTCGCCCACACGGCCAACCTCCGCCGGCTCGCGTCCCGTCCCGGGCTGCGGCTGCGCGTGCTCGGACGCATCGACACCGGACGGGCCGCCACCCTGCGCCCGTTGGCGGTCGGCCCGGTGCCCGGTACCCGGGCGACCCTCCGGCTGCCCCCGGACTGGCACGGACACGCGGACCTCGGCTACGACCGGCTGCTGGGCTCGCACCTCCCGCCGCCCGAGGCGCTCGGACCTGTGCCCGCCGTGCCGTCCGGGCCCGACCCGCTGGCCGACTCGCCGCTGTGGCAGGCCCGGCATCTGGTGGAGCTGGCCGTGGCCGGAGGGCGCAGGACCGTCGCCGAGCACGTCCGCGGCGACGGGCGCGCCACGCCGCCCGGCTCCGGGTTCGCACGGTTGCGGCGTGCGGGCTTCCACACGGCCGCCGACCTGGCCGCCGGGCTCGCCGCGGAGGCCGGGAGGCGGGACCGGGACGTCTTCGGCCGGCCGGCCGACCCCGACCCCGGCCGGTACGCGCGGGCCTGGCTGGCCGCCGCCGTCCACCTGGAGGCCACCGAACGCGCGCTGATCCGCGCCACCTGGCAGGTCTCCCACCCCGGTGCGGCCGTGTCCGGCCGCTGACCGCGGTGCGGAGGCCGCTCCGGCCCGCCCGTGCGGAGCCGCGGAGCCCCGCGCCGGGCGGTGCGCGGGGTGGCCGGAGCCGGGGTGGAGGCGCGGCGGGGGGCGGCGGAGGGGTGGCGGACCTCCGCCGCCCCCTGCCTCCCGGGTCTCGGGCGTGCGTTCAGTGCGACGGCCCCGTCGCGGGCCCGGTCGCCCTCGTGCCCGGCGGGGTCCGTGCGAAGTGCCGGGCCGAGGGGACGAGCGCCGCCGCCGCCGGGACGAGGAAGCACGCCGCGGCGCACGCGCCGAGCACGGCCGTGACCCCCAGCAGGCCGATGGCGGGGGCGATCAGCGCGAGCCCGACCGGGGCCAGGCCGTAGGACACGAGGAAGTCCAGCGAGGAGACGCGGGCCAGTGCACCGGGGGCCACCTCGCGCTGGGTCGCCGTGAACCAGGGCACGTTGAACAGTTCGATGCCCAGGCCGGCCACGGCGTACGCGGCCACGACCACCACGGGCGGGGACACGGGAAGCATCAGGCTCAGCGGGGCCACTCCGTACGCGGCGAGTCCGGCCAGCGCCGCCCAGCCCTGGGAGCGCGGCCGCCACCGGGCGACGACCAGGGCCCCGACGAGCGCGCCCACGGTGTACGCGGTCACGGCCGCCGCCAGGACCCACTCGGTGCCGTAGCGGTCCCGGCTGATCAGGGGCAGGGCCACGCTGGTGGCGGAGTAGCCCAGGGCGACGACGGCGGCGAGGGCGGCCAGTCCGGCGAGGAACCAGGGGTGGCGGCGCGCCTCCCGTATGCCCTCCAGGAACTCGGCGCGGAACCCGGCGCGTTCGGAGACGGTTCCGCGGGCGGCCCCGGGGACCGGTTCGGGGGCCGGCGCCGAGCGGGAGGACGCCGCGGCACCGCCGGGCACGAGCGCGGCGGCCAGCCACAGCAGGCCGATGCCGAGCAGCAGGGCCGGGACGTCCACGACGGTCGCCAGCAGCGCGGTCAGGGCGGGGCCGGCGAGGGTGGCGGAGCGCACGGCCAGGGTCATGGCGGCGTTGGCCTGCCGGCGGCGCTCCGGATCGACGGTCTCCGCGGTGAGTGCCTGGAACGCCGGGCGGCAGGCACCCTGTCCGGCGCCCGCGAGCACGGCGGCGGCCGTCATCAGCAGCAGCGAGCGGCCGAGCCCGAGGGCGAGCAGAGGCGCGGAGACGGCCGCCGTGAGGGCGGACCACCGGACGACGGCGCGGCGGGAGTGGCGGTCGGCCAGGACACCGCCGACCGCCACGGCGAGCAGGAATCCCGCGGTGCGGGCGGCGAGGGCCAGGCCGAGCCCGGCGGCTCCGAGGTCGCGGTGGAGCACGGCGAGCCCGAGGACGAAGGGCAGCGCCCAGGTGGCCAGGCCCGAGGCGGTGGTGCCCGCCCACAGACGCAGGAAGGCGGGCTCGCGCAGCACCGAACGTGCGGGCGGTGGGGCGGACTCGGCCGCGAGGGGAGTGGGTGTGGTGGCCATGTGCGACTGCTCCTCGGCAGCGGGGGGCGGCGCCGGTGGCGCACCCCCCGGAATCGTTATTGAAAATGATTGCCATTACAGTACCCTTCGTTCGCGGCAGTCCTGCCCCGTTCACGGCACCACCCATGACCCGCGAGACCGGAGAATCCCCATGCGCCACCCCACCCGCCCGGGCGTCGCCCTGGCCCTTGTGCTCGCCACCGCCGGCTGCTCCGCCGCGGCCGGCGGCCCGGACGCGGACGGCAGGTCCGCCGCCCGCACCCCGGCCGGCCCGGCCTCCGTCACGAGCTGCGGCCGCGACGTGCCCCTCGGCACGCCGCCCGAACGGGCCGTCGCCCTGGACCAGACCTCCACCGAGACCCTGCTCGAACTCGGCCTCCAGGACCGGATGGCGGGCACCGCCAACCTCAAGACGAAGATCCCCGAGCGGTATGCCGCCGCCTACCGGACCGTCCCGGTCATCGCCCCGAAGATCGCCATCGCCGAGCAACTGCGCGCCGCCGCACCGGACTTCGTGGTCGCCGGATCCGCCGACCTGTTCACCGGGGACCGGGCCGGCACCCGCGAGGAGCTGGGCGCCCTCAAGGTGCCCACGTTCGTCAGCGCCGTCGACTGCCCGGAGCGGAACCCGTCCGGCGCGACCCCCTTCGAGCTGCTGTTCTCCGACTACGAGAACCTCGGCAAGGTGTTCGGCGCCGAGGAGCGGGCCGCCGGACTCGCCGCCGGACAGCGCGCCGTGGTCGCGCGCGCGGCACGACGCGGCGCGGCGGCCGCCGACGGCGCGGACCGGCCGACCGTCGTCTACCTGTACTCCGTCTTCAACGGCCTGCCCTACGTGGCCGGCGGGACCGGCCTGCCCAGCGAGATGAGCCGGATCGTCGGCGCGAGGAACGCCTTCGACGACGTGCACGAGGACTGGCCGGAGGTCACCTGGGAGGAAGTCGCCCGGCGCGACCCCGACGTCATCGTGATCGGCGACCTGTCGGAGCGCGGCCGGCCGGGCGACAGCGCGGCCGAGAAGCGGGCCGCCATGCGGCGCCACCCGGTCGTCTCCCGGCTCGACGCGGTCCGCGAGCAGCGCGTCATCGAGGTCCCCGGGATCGAACTGGATCCCTCGGTACGCTCCGTGCACGCCCTCGAACTGCTCGCCGACGGCATGAAGGACCTCGGGTATGTCTCCTGACCCGGTTGCGGCCCGGGCCGGCGAACCGCGCCGGCCGCCGGCCGCCGGCACCGCGACCGCACCGGCCCGCGGCACCCCCGGCCGTCCCCCGCGGTACGACCGCGCCGACGGGCACGAGGGCGCCCACCCCGGTGACGGCCCGGTTCCGGACGGCGGCGCGGCGCGGGGCGGCCCGTCCGTCGCGGTCCGGGCCCTGCGGGGCGCCGCCGCCGCGGCGGTGCTGGCCGGGTCGGTGGCCGCCGCCACCCGCATCGGCACCGCCGACGTGGGCTGGGCCGGTCTCGCCCGGGTCCTGGGCACCCGCCTCGGGCTGGCCGTGGAGCCGCTCCCCCCGCTCCTCGACTCCCTCGTGTGGGACCTGCGGCTGCCGCGCGTGCTCATGGCCGCCCTGGTCGGCGCCTCGCTCGCCGTGTGCGGCACCGTGCTCCAGGCGGTCACCCGCAACGCGCTGGCCGACCCCTATCTGCTCGGGGTGTCCTCCGGAGCCTCGGCCGGCGCCGTCACCGTCGTCGTCCTCGGCGTCGGCGCGGGCTCGCTCGGAGTCGGCGGCGGCGCGCTCGCCGGAGCCCTGCTCTCCTTCGCGCTGCTGCTGGCGCTGCTGCGGCGCACCGGCCTCGACTCGGTCCGCATCGTGCTCACCGGTGTGGTCGTCGGCCAGCTCTTCACCGCGCTGACCTCGCTCGTCCTGATGGCCTCCGCGGACGCCGACACCACCCGGGCCGTCACCCACTGGCTGCTCGGCTCGATGGCGCCGGCCCGCTGGGACACCGTCGTCCTCTGCGCCGTCGTCACCCCGCTGGGGCTCGCGGCCGCCTGGCTGTGCGCCGACGCCCTGGACGGGCTGGCCTTCGGCGCCGACACCGCCGCCTCCCTGGGCGTCGGCGTGCGGTCCACCCGCCTGCTGCTGCTCGCCGTCACCGCCGTGCTGACCGCCGTGGCGGTGGCCACGGTCGGCGCCATCGGCTTCGTCGGGCTGATCGTCCCGCACGGGGCGCGGTTCCTGGCCGGACCGAGGCACCGGGTGCTGCTGCCGTACGCGGCCCTCGCCGGCGCGGTGTTCCTGGTCTGGACGGACGCCCTCGCCCGGGTGGCGTTCGCGCCCCGCGAACTCCCGGTAGGCGTGATCACCGCACTGCTCGGTGTGCCGCTGTTCCTGCTCGTCCTGCGCAGGCGGGGTGAGTTGTGAGGATCACCGCGGAGAACCTGACCTGGTCGGTGGGCGGCACGGCCGTCGTCCGCGAGGTCGGCGCGGACATCGCCCCCGGCGAGACCGTCGCCCTGCTCGGCCCCAACGGCTCCGGCAAGTCCTCGCTGCTGCGCTGTCTGGCCGGGCTGCGCATCCCCGACACCGGCACCGTCCGCTACGACGGCGCCCTCGTACGGGACTGGAACGCCCGCCGGATCGCCCGGCACGCCGCCTTCGTCGCCCAGGACGCGGGCACGGACAGCGACCTGCGGGTCGCCGACGTCGTGGACCTGGGGCGGACCCCGTTCAGAGACCGCTGGCGCGGACCGGACGCCGCCGACCGGGCGGTGGTCGCCGCCGCCCTGGACCGCGTCGGACTCGCCGCGCTCGCCGGCCGTCCCTTCAGGGCGCTGTCCGGCGGCGAGCGGCAGCGGGTCCAGCTCGCCCGCGCCCTGGCCCAGCAGCCCCGCGCGCTGCTGCTCGACGAACCGACCAACCACCTCGACGTGAGACACCAGTTGGAGCTGATGGAACTGCTGGCCGGAAGCCCGCAGACGGCTCTGGTCGCGCTGCACGACCTGTCCCTCGCCGCCCGCTACTGCGACCGGGTGCTGCTGCTCCACCACGGCCGGCTGGTCGCGTCCGGGCCACCCGCCGCCGTCCTGACCCGCGCCCGTCTCGCCGAGGTGTTCGACGTGGACGCCGACCTCACCACCGACGCCCTGGGACGGCCCCAGGTCTCCTACCGCGGCCCGCTCGGCCGCCCCGCCCCGCTCCTGCGGCCGACCGCGCCGTGATCCGCCCCGTGATCCGCCCCGTCACCCGCCCCGTCACCCGCCCCGCGATCCGCCCCGTGGTGCGCGGGCCCGGCCCGCCGGGCGGGGCCGCGCCCCGGCACCGGGCCCGGTCCCGTGCCCACCCGTCCGTCCGCCCCGAGTTCGCCCGCCCCGAGTTCGCCCGCCCGAAGTCCGCCCGCCCCGAGTTCACCCGCCCGAAGTCCGCCCGCCCCGAGTTCACCCGCCCGAAGTCCGCCCTGTGAGAAGGACGTCCATGACCTCCGCAGCCCCTCGTACCGCCCCCACCCCCACGCCGGGCGTCGACGCCCTCGCCGACGCCGTCCTGGCCGGGCGTCACGGCCCCCGGCCCTCCGGTCTCGCCGCGACGAGCGTGTTCTGGATCCACCACGGCACCCGGCTGGCCGGCGGCGCCACCACCTACCTCAACCAGTACGTCCTGGTGCGCCTCGGCGGCTCGTTCGGCGGCTGCGCCTTCGAGAGCGGCGAGATCGACCCCGCGGTGTGCCGCGACCACTCCGGCGCCCCGCTCGACGTACTGCTGCGCGAGGCGCCGCGTCCGCTGCGGATCGCCGCGCTCGACGCCTACCTGTCCGAGACCCGCCCGCACCCCGAGGCCGCACGGGCGGGCGACGCCGAACCCGTCACCCTTCCCGCCGGCTCCCCGGAGACCCGTGCCGCGGCCCGCGACGCCGCCGTCGCCGGCCTGCTCGACATCGAGGAGGGCACCAAGGTGGGCCTCATCGGCGTGGTCAACCCGCTCGTCGCGGCGATCCGCGCACACGGCGGCGAACCCCTGCTGTGCGACCTCAACCTCAGGACCACCCAGTGGGGCGACCCCGTCACCGCCGACATGCACACCGTGCTGGACACCGCCGGAACCGTCGTCGCCACCGGCATGACCCTGGGCAACGGCTCCTTCGACACCATCCTGGACCGCTGCCGCACACGCCGGATCCCGCTCGTCGTCTACGCCCAGACCGGCAGCGCCGTCGCCCGCGCCTTCCTCGGCTCCGGGGTGACCGCCCTGTCCGCGGAACCCTTCCCCTTCTCCCAGTTCAGCGCGGAGGAGACGGTCCTGTACCGCTACCGGACGGCGGACGGCGCGTGAACCCCGTCCCCGCCGCCCGCCCGCACGCTCCCGCGAACCGCCCGCACGGCCCCGCCGTCCCCCCGGACGCCCTCACCCGCCCCGCGCCGGACGCCACCGCGCACGGTGCCCCGCGCACCGGGACCGGGCACGCCCCCCGCCACCACGGCGAGATCCTCCAGGGCGTGTTCCTCGACCAGGCCGGGCGGCGCTGCCCCGGTCTGGTCACCCTGCCCCTGGCCGGGCCCGGCAGCAGCGCCGAGTTCGTCCGCCGGCCCGGCACCCCGCCGGGCAGCCTCACCGTCGTACCCGCCGACCGGACCAAGGCGGCACGGGCCGCCCGCCTCGCGGTGGCCGAGTGCGCCGGGCGGACCGGCCGGCCCGCCGAGGGCGGACACCTCCGCCTCACCGGCACGGTCCCCGTCGGCCTGGGCATGGGCAGCTCCACCAGCGACGTCCTCGCCACCGTCCGCGCGGTCGCCGACGCCTACGGGCTGCGGATGGACCCCGCCGCCACCGCCCGGCTGGCGGTGCGCGCCGAGCGGGCCTGCGACCCGCTGATGCTGGACGACGGCCGGGCGGTGCTGTTCGCGCAGCGCGAGGGCCGGGTGCTCGAAGTCCTCGGGCCGGCCCTGCCCCCGCTCGTCGTGGTGGGCTGCCTGCTCGGCGGCGGCGCCCCCGTCGACACCCTCGCCCTGCCCGCCGCCGACGTCGGCGACGACGCCGTCCGGCACGGGGAGCGGCTGCGCCGTCTGCTGCGCCGGGCGGTCGCCACCGGCGACGTGCCGCTGCTCGGCGAGGTCGCCACCGCCAGCGCCGTCCGCGGTCAGCGGGTGCTCGCCCACCCGGAGTTCGCAGCGCTCACCGCCGCCGCCCGGCGGGCCGGGGCGGCCGGTGTGCAGATCGCGCACAGCGGCGCCGTCGCGGGCCTGCTGTTCGACCCGGCCGCACCGGACCTGCACCGGCGCGTCCGCGACGGCCGGCGCGCCCTCGCCGGTCACCGCATCCCCGTCACCCGCACCTTCACCACGAGCAAGGAGATCCCGCCATGGACCAGCACATCGCGGAGGCCGTCGGGCGTCCGGACCTGATACGCCTCGACGACCGGCTCGTCTGCCTGCGCTTCGAGACGATGAAGGTGGTCTCCGCCCTCGCGGCGGTGCGCCACCTGCTCGACACCGGGGCGGTGCGCCCGGGGGACACCCTGCTGGACAGCTCCAGCGGCATCTACGCCTATGCCCTCGCCCTGGCCTGCCACCGCCACGGCATGCGCTGCCACATCGTCGGCTCGACCACCGTCGACGACACCCTGCGCACCCAACTGGCCGTCCTCGGGGCGACGCTGGAGCGGATGGAACCCTGCAGCGACCTCAAGCTCGACCAGAAGCGGAGGGTGGAGCGCGTCCACGAGCTCCTGGCCGAACACCCCGAGTACCACTGGATGCGGCAGTACCACGACGACGTCCACTACCTCGGCTACGCGGCCGTCGCCGACCGTGTCCGCGAGGAACTGGGCGCGGAGCGTCTCACCCTCGTCGGCGGGGTCGGTTCAGGGGCCTCCACCGGCGCCCTCGCCCGCCGGCTGCGCGCGCCGGCGGGCACCCGCTCCGGCACCGCGCCCCAGGCACCGGCCGACGTGCAGCTCGTGGGTGTCCAGCCCTACGGCAGCGTCACGTTCGGTGCCGAGCACCTCGCCGACCCGGAGATCATCATCGCCGGCATCGGCAGCTCCATCCCGTTCGGGAACGTACGCCACGAGCTGTACGACACCCTGCACTGGATCTCGTTCGACGCGGCCCGGGCCGGCAGTGTGGACCTGCTGCGGCGGCACGCGGTGTTCGCCGGACTCTCGACCGGCGCGGGCTACCTCGCGGCCCGCCACGAACGCGACCGCTCGCCCGGACGGACCGTTCTGCTCGTCGCCGCCGACACCGGCCACCGCTACGTCGACACGGTCTACGCCGGTCACGAGGGGGCCCCGCCGGTCTCCGCGCTGGCGCCGCAGGAGGTCACCGACCAGCGGGCACTGGCCCTTCCGTGGTCCCGGATGGCGTGGAACCGGGCCGCGGCACCGGCCGCGGCGGTCCCCGCGCCGCAACCGGTGCGCAGCGGCCGCCGTGCCTGACCGCGACGCGGAGGGGAGGGCACGTCCTCCCCTCCCGCGGACCGCGCGGTCCGGGCCGGGCCCGCCAGGGCCTTGCGGAGCCGGCGGGCGGGACCCGCGGCACGCCGCGTCCGAACCCGTCAGGCCGGGCCGGGCCGGGCCAGGTCGGGCCAGGCCAGGGCGGGTCGGGGCGGGTCGGGGCAGGGCCGGGACCGGCGCGGGCCGGGCGTCGCCCGTGGGCGCGGCCCGGTCCGACGCGGCGGCCGGGGCGGCGGGCCGTCCGCGCGCAGGACGCGGCTGTGGCGCGCCCCACGAGGGTTCCCCGGGAACTCCCGGCGGGTGCGCCGCGACTTCTGGACGCGGGCCGCCGACGACGGCGGGCTGCGCAAGGGGCCACGGCCGACCGGCCGGCCCGGCCGGCACGGGAGGGGAGCACGGGAGCACATGGACACAGCGGACGGGGTGCGGTCCGCACCGGCCGAACCCGGCGTCGGCACACGCGGGCTGACGCTGCTGCTGACCACCGCCATGGCCTTCTCCATGATGCAGCTGTTCCTGCTGGGCGCCCTCGGCCCGCGTCTGGTCGGTGCGCTCGGCCTCTCGGAGACGGTGCTCGGCCTGACCACCACCGTGGGGTTCGGCACGGCGGCGGTGCTGTCTCCGGCGGGCGGCCGCATCGTGGACCGGGTCGGTCCGCGGCGGGCGCTGGTGGCGCTGCTCGCGGTGTCGGCGGCGGCGCTCGGCCTGATCGGTGCGGCCCCCGGGCCGGGTCTGCTGCTGGCCGCCGTGGCACTCGGAGGCATCCCGCAGGCGCTCGCCAACCCCGCGACGAACAAGGCCGTCCTCGCCGCCGTCCCGGCGCCGAGGCGCGGCGCGGTGACCGGGGCGAAGCAGTCCGGAGTCCAACTGGGCGCGTTCGCGGCCGGGTTGCCGCTCGCGGTGACGGCGGGGCTGCTCGGCTGGCGCGTCGCGGTGTGGACGGCCGCGGCGGCCGCCCTGTCCGCCGCCGAGTGGGCCCGGCGCGCGCTGCCGGCCGACGACGCGCCGCCCCCCGCGTCCGCCGTGTCCGCCCCGGCCCCCGTATCCGCGGCGTCAGCGTCACCCGCGTCCGCCGCGCGGGCCGTGAGAGCCGTGCAGGCTGCGAAGGCGGCGCCCGCCGTGCGCGGGCCGTCCCGTTCCGGTGGACCGGTGCCGTGGCTGGCGGCGTTCTCCGTCCTCCTGGGCGCCGGCATCGCCTCCGTCAACACCTATCTCGCCCTGTTCGGCGCGCAGCGGCTGGACATGGGGCCCGCGGTGGCGGGCGCGCTGGTCGCGGTCCTCGGCGCCGCCGGGATCGGCGGCCGCGTCGGCTGGTCCCGGGCCGCCACCCCCGGCCGCGCTCCGTGGCTGCCGGGGCTGCTGGCCGCCGGGGCGGTCGGCGCGGCCGTCCTGCTGGCGGCGGCGGTGCGGCTGGGCCCGCTGGTGTGGCCGGCCGCCGTGGCGGTGGGAGTGTTCGCGGTGTCGGCCAACGCCGTGTCGATGGTGCTGGTCATGCAGCGTTCCGCGGCCGGCCGCGCCGGAAGGGACTCGGCGCTGGTCGCGGCCGGGTTCTTCGCCGGGTTCGCGGTGGGCCCGCCGGTGTTCGGCCCGCTCGCCGAACGCGGCCACTACGGCGCGGGCTGGCTGCTGGTCGCCGCGGAGTTCGCGGTCGCCGGGGCGGTCGCCCTGGTCTGGGCGGTCCGGGACCGCCGCGGCGGAACGGGAGCGGCGGCATGAGCGCCGCCGACGCGGCCCGACCGCCGCAGCGGCCGGCGGACCGAGGCGCGGGCACCGCCCGGGGCGCCGTCGGCCCGGACCCCGCCGCCGACGCCCTCGCTCTCGTCCTCGGGCGGGTGGCGGAGACCGCCGCGCAGGTGGGGGAGCGGTTCCCGCTGTACGCGGACCCGGCCGACGGCAGCTGGAGGACCACCGGGCGCGGCTCGTGGACCGGCGGCTTCTGGGCGGGACTGCTCTGGCTGCGGGCCCGGCACACCGCAGCCGCCGCAGACCGCGCGGCGGCGGCCGCCGCGACCGCGCGGCTCACCGCCTGGGCGGGCGCCGACACCGCGACGCGCGGGCTGATCCTCTGGTACGGCACCGCCCTGGCCGACGGGGACCCCGCCGCGCGGCGGCTGCGCGAGCGCGCGGCGCGGGACACCGTCGCCGCCTTCGACAGCAGGCTCGGCGTGGTCCCGTGGGGCGCCGCGCTCGGCGGGCCGCGGCTGCGGGTCCGGGCGGACGGCGTGCCCGGCCTCGTGCCGCTGCTGTCGTCCGCCGGAGCCGAAGGAGCCGCGGCCGCAGCCTCCCACCTGCACCGCCACCTCGACCTGTGCCTGCCCGGCACGGCCGCCGCCCGGCCCCGCCCGGCCTGGAACCGGAGCGAGCCGGACGGCTGGACGCCCGCCCCGGACCCGGCGCCGGGCTGGACCCGGGGCGAGGCCTGGCTGCTGCTGGCCGTCGCGGACGGGCTGCTGCACGCGGGCGAGCCGGGCCCGCACCGGGAGCGGCTCACCGGGGCCGCCGAACTCCTCCTCGACAGCGCCCGCCTGCTCACCGGACCGCTGGTGCCGCCTGCCGACGCCTCGCAGCCCGACGGGCCGCGGGACACCTCCGCCGCCGCCATCGCCGCCGTCGCGCTGCTGAAGCTCGCGGCCGTGCCCGGGGCACCCCGGGCGGGTGCGTGTGCCGGGCGGGCCGACGCCGTCCTCGGCCGGCTCGCCACCGCCCACCTCACCCGGCCCGGTGGCACCGCCCCGCCCGGCATGCTCCTGGACGGCTGCTACGACGCGCAGGCCGGCACCGCCGTACGGCACGAACTGGTCTGGGGTGACTTCTTCCTGGCGCTCGGGCTGTCGGCCCGCCTGGGCCGTGTCGACCTCAGGCAGGTGTAGCGCCCGCGTCGGCCCCGGGCAGGCGCGGTGTCCGCGGCCGCGGAGCGGTGTGCCGGCCCGGGCGTACCGGCTGCGGGCCGCTTCGCCGTCCGTGGCCGTCCCGGGCGGGGTGCCCGGCTCCGGGCCGGCCGCTGCCGGGCGGGGGGCCGCACCGGCCTCGGGCGGGCCTGGCGCCTGTGCCGATCACCAGGGCGTACGGCGGCCCGCGACGGGGCCGGGCGGCGACGGCCCGCCCCGGCCTCAGGCGGGTCCCGCGTCCGGGGCCGTACGGTCGCGCAGGACGCGGCGGGCGACGGAGGCGACGTGCAACTCGTCCGGCCCGTCCAGGATCCTCGCCGTCCGTCCGGTGCGCAGCAGGGCGGGCAGCGCGGTGTCCGGGCCGAGGCCGGCCGCACCGTGCACCTGCACGGCCCGGTCCGCGACCTCCTGCAGGGCGCGGGCCGCGGCCGTCTTCGCCAGCCCCACCTCCAGGTGGGCGTCCCGGCCCGCCGCGACCAGCCGCATCGCCTCCTGCACCAGCGGCCGCGCGGTCCGCAGCACCAGCAGCGACTCGAACACGTGCTGCTGGACGAGCTGCCGGTCCGCGAGTCGCTCCCGCGTCCCGCGCCGCGCCGCGGCCCGGTCGCACAACAGGTCGAACGCCCGCTGGGCCTGCCCGATCCAGCGCAGCGCCCGCAGCGTGCGGCCCAGCCGGAGCCGCTCGGCGGCGACGGCCAGCGCCCGGCCCGGTTCGCCGACGAGCTGCTCCTCGCCGATCTCGACGCCGTCGAGGGCGATCTCGTACTGCCCGGCCGCGCCCAGCACCGGCAGCTCGCGCACCACCCGGAAGCCCGGCGCGGCGGTCGGCACCAGGAACAGGGAGAGCCCGTCCCGGTCGCCCGGAGCGCCGTCGCTCCGCGCGAGCACGGTCACCAGGTCCGCGCCGGCCGCGTGCGACACGAACCACTTGCGTCCCGTCACCCGCCAGCCGCCGCCGGACAGCCGCTCGGCCCGGGCCGCGGTGAGCGCCGGCTCGGTGCCGGGCGTGTCCGGCTCCGTCATCGCGAAGCAGGTCCGCAGATCTCCGGCGACGAGTCCGCGCAACACGTCCGCCCGCACCCGCGCCGACCCGTGCCGGGACAGCATGGTCACGTCCAGCAGCGGCGCCGACCCGAGGGCGGCCGGGCCGTGGTCGCTGGCTCCCTCCGCCTCGGCGAGCGCGCCGTACGCGGCCAACGGCAGCCCCCCGCCGCCGAGTTGGGCCGGCAGCGGCAGCGCCCACAGGCCCTCCTCCCGGGCCCGCCTGCGCAGGTGCTCGCGTACGTCCGCCGCGCCCGGCCCTCCCGCGTCCAACCGGTCCTCCCGCGGGAACACCTGCTCGCGCACGAACGCGGCCACCCGGTCACGCAGGCGCGAGAGATCCCTTACGTCATGGTCCGTCACTGAATCCTCCTCTGTGCCGGGAACTCGGCAGAACGCGCGTACGACTGCCTGCCTGTGGAAGTGGTCGGGCGCATCCGCCCGCCGGTTCCCCCCGTTGACGACTCCGTGCGCCGGCCCGCCGCCGCGCCGGAGGGGACCACAGAGGAGAGGCATGGCGACACCAGCCACCCCGCGCGGCGCGGTCGGCCGCCCACCCGGCGTCCGGCGCCCGCTCGACGCACTCACCTTCGACCTCGCCGGGCCGGCCGCCCTGACCGGGGTCCTCGCCGACCACCTCACCCGGCTCGGGGCGCGGACCCGCACCCCGGACGCCGGGCGCATCACCCTCGGCGGGGCGGGGTTCGGCCCGGTCGCCGCCCGTACCGCCTGGGGTCCGCCCGGACCGGACGTGGCGGACGAGGCGACCGCGCAGGCCGTCACCGGCGTGATGGCCGTGCACGGCCGCCGCCACGGCGGCCCGCGCGGCCTGGGAGCCGACTACCTCGCCACCGCCACCGGCGTGCTCACCGTCCAGGGGCTGCTCGCCGCCCTCCTCGGCCAGGCCCGCGGCGGTGACGCCCCCACCGAGGTGACGACGACGGCCGACCGCGCCGGCCTGCTC
Source organism: Streptomyces sp. B8-7 (assembly GCF_058833805.1). Lineage (NCBI taxonomy): Bacteria > Bacillati > Actinomycetota > Actinomycetes > Kitasatosporales > Streptomycetaceae > Streptomyces > Streptomyces sp. B8-7. The sequence goes on from NZ_JBYRRL010000002.1 coordinate 776,110, forward strand.
ACCGTGTCCCAGTACCTCGCCGCGGCCGGCGCGGACGAGCCCGAAGCGGTCCGGCCGGCGCCCGGCGGCCCCCCGTTCACCTCCGCCGACGGCATCCGGTTCGAACTGGAGACCCTGGACCCCGGCGACTGGGCGGCGTTCTGGCGCGCCCTCGACGCCCCCGCGGAAGCACTCCGGGCGGGCTGGCGGCCCTTCCAGTTCCGGTACGCGACCGCCGGCGCGCCCCTCCCGGACGCCCTGCACGAGGTGACCCGCCGTCACACCTTCGCCCACCTGACGCGGGCGGCCGATGCCTCGGGGGCACAGGTGTGCCGGCTGCGCACCCTCGCCGAACGGGCCGCCGAGGACGACGCCGCCGACCCCTGGACCCTGCACGCCCCGCACCCGGGCGGCGCCGGCACCCCCCGCACACCCGCCGCGGCGCCCACCGCCGGTCCGCCACTGGCCGGGCTGACCGTGCTGGAGGCGGGCCGCCGCATCCAGGCACCCCTCGCCGCGCACCTGCTGCGTCTGCTCGGCGCCCGCGTGGTCAGGATCGAGCCGCCGGGCGGCGACCCGCTGCGCGGCATGCCGCCCGCCTGCGACGGCGTCTCCGCCCGCTGGCTCGCCCTCAACCGGGGCAAGGACGCCGTCGAGATCGACATCAAGTCCCCCGGCGGCCGGCGGCGGCTGCGCGAACTCGCCGCCGGGGCCGACGTGTTCCTGCACAACTGGGCACCCGGCAAGGCCGCCGCGCTCGAACTCGACGCCGGGCACCTGGCCGCCGTCAACCCCGCACTCGTGTACGCCTACACCGGCGGCTGGGCGGACCGGCTCGACGACGCCCCCCTGGGCACCGACTTCATGGTGCAGGCCCGCACCGGCACCGGAGAGGCCGTCCACCCGGCCGGAGAGCCCCCCGTGCCGTCCCTGATGACCCTCCTCGACGTGCTCGGCGGCCTGCACGGCGCCGAGGCGGTCCTCGCCGGCCTGCTGCTGCGCGAACGCACCGGGCGCGGCGTCCGCGTCGGCTCCTCGCTCCTCGGCGCGGCCGACACCCTCCTCGCCCCCGCCCTGGACCGGGCCCGCCGGGGCCTCGACCCGCGGCCCCCCGCCGGGTTCCGGCACCCGCTGCCCACCCGTGACGGCTGGATCGCCCCGGGCGACGCCTGCGCCGCGGCCGCCGCCGCGCACCACGACCCGGAGGAGACCACCGAGGACGCGCTGCACGCGCTGCGCACCCGCGGCCTCACGGCCACCGCCGTCACCACCGACCTGTCCCGCCTCCTCGACGACCCGCGCCTGTCCGGCCCGATCGGCCGGGACCCGCACGGCGCCCCCGCCGTTCCCGACCCCTGGAGCTTCGCGTGACCGTCCCCCTGACCGACCTGCTGCCCGCCCGCCTGCGCCGCTCCTGGGCGGCCGACGGCACCTGCCCCGACCTCGACCTCTACAGCCTCTTCCGGGCCCGGCGGATCGCCGGCCCGCACCGTCCGGCGGTCCTCGACGCCGGGGGGACGCTCTGCTACACGGCCCTCGACCGCAAGGTCCGCAGCCTGGCCGGGGGCCTGCGCGGCCTCGGCGTCGCGGCCGGGGACGTCGTGGCCGTCCAGCTCCCCGACCACCGCGACGCCGTCGTCGCCGACCTCGCCCTCGCCGCGCTCGGCGCGGTCGCCCTGCCCTTCCCGGCCGGCCGCGGCGCGGTCGAGGCCGAGTGTCTGCTGCGCCGCGCCGAGGCGGTCGCCGTCGTCGCCGCCGTCGAACACCGGGGGCAGAGCCGCGCCGCCGGCCTCGCCGCGCTCGCCCCCGCCCTGCCGGCCCTGCGCCACATCATCGCCGCGGGGCCGGGCACCGCACCCGAGGGAACGATTCCGCTGCGGGAGCTGCTGCGCACCGACCCGGCCGGGTTCGTGCCGGCCCGCCCCGACCCCGACAGCGCCGCCCGCATCCTGGTGTCCTCCGGCTCCGAGGCGGAACCCAAACTCGTCGCCTACTCCCACAACGCCCTGGCCGGCGGGCGGGGCAACTTCCTCGCCTCCCTGATGCCCGACGGGACACCTCCCCGCTGCCTCTTCCTCGTGCCCCTGGCCTCCGCGTTCGGCTCCAACGGCACCGCCGTCACGCTCGCCCGGCACGGCGGCACCCTCGTCCTGCTGGACCACTTCACCCCCGGGGCCGCGCTCGCGGCGATGCGCGAGCACGCGCCCACCCACGTCCTCGGCGTGCCCACCATGGTCCGGATGATGCTGGAGCACCTTGAGCACCTTGAGCACCTGGAGCACCTTGAGCACCTTGAGCACCTGGAGCACCTGGAGCGCTCCGACGACGCCGGGAGGCTGCCCGCCCCGACCGCGCTCGTGCTGGGCGGCGCGCCGCTCGACGAGGCCACCGCCGAAGCCGCCGCCGAGGCCTTCGGCTGCGCCGTGGTGAACCTCTACGGTTCGGCCGACGGCGTCAACTGCCACACCGGCCTCGGCCACCGGGTCCCGCCCGCCGGCCGCTCCGGCGTCGTCGCCGGCCGCCCGGACCCGCGCGTCACCGAGATCCGCGTCGCCGACCCCGAGACCCACGAGCCGCTCGCCGAGGGCGCCGTCGGCGAGATCCTCTCCCGCGGCCCCATGACCCCGCTGTGCTACGTCGGTTCCCCGGACCTCGACGTCCGCCACCGCACCCCCGACGGCTGGGTCCGCACCGGAGACCTCGGCCACCTCGACCCGGCGGGCGTGCTGCACGTCGTCGGGCGCCTGAAGGACGTCGTGATACGCGGCGGCGCCAACATCAGTCCGGCCGAGGTGGAACGGGAACTCGCCGGGCACCCCGCGATACGCGACGTGGTCTGCGTCGGCGTCCCGGACCCGCTGATGGGGGAGCGGCTCGCGGCCTGCGTGGTGCCCAGAGGCGCGCGGGCCCCCGGCACCGAGGAGCTGAGCGCCCATCTGGCCGGCCGCGGCGTGGACCGCTTCAAGCACCCCGAACTCGTCCTGGTACTCGGCGAACTGCCGCTGACCGCCGCGGGCAAACCGGACCGCGCCGACCTGCGCCGCCGCGTCCGGGAGTCCACCGCCGGGCCCACCGCCGGGCCCACCGCCGGGCCCGCCGCCGGGCCCGCCGCCGGCGCGGAGCCGGCCTCCTCCGCCGTCGCGGCCGGGGCATGAGCACGGGTGAAGGGCGCGCCACCGCGGCGCGCCCCTCACCCTCCCGTCGTCGGCCGGGCGCCGTCACGGCCCGGTCGTCGGGGCGCCGTCAGGCCCCGCTCATCGCCTTCCGCAGCTCGGCCGCCGCATTGCGGTACACCGCGAGCAGATCCAGGTCCTCCGACGGGTAGTTGACGATCATCACCTGCTCGGCGCCCGAGCCGGGCAGCACGGTCCCGGTGGACATGTGCGCGTTGTCCAGCACGAAGGCGGGCTTCTTCGCGGAGAGTTCGGCCAGCCGCGCCGGGGTGACCGGCTCCGGGCCGTAGGTGCCCACCGTCTTCGCCTGCGCGAGCCCCGCGGCCCAGCCCGTGAACACCTGGGTGACCACCTCGGGGCTCCTCCCGTCCGGCCAGGCCGCCTTCAGCTCGCCGTTCAGCTCGGCGACCTCCTCGCCGAGCCGGGCCTTCCACTGCGCGGCGGCGTCCTCGGTGCCGAACAGGCCGCCCAGCCGGGTCACTTCGGCGCCGGCCTTGCCCGGGTCGTTGTCGAGGTCCACCTCCACCAGCTTCGCCGTCGAGCCCGCCGCCTCCTTGATCTTCGCCGCGTACGGTTCGAACGGCGCGTACAGCACGAAGTCCGCCTTCGCGACGGCGGCGAGGTCGGACGGCTTCGGGTCGTAGTCCGGCGCGTGGTGCACCGACTGCGGCACGATCACCGTGACGTCCTCGGCGCCGGCCGCCTTGGCGAAGGCCCCTTCCCAGGTGGTCGTGGCGACCACCACCGGAGCGGAACCCGACGCCCCCGACGGCTTCGACTCCTTGCGGTCCTTCTCCGGGCCGCCGCCGGACCCGCACCCGGCGAGCAGGGGCAGCGCCGCGCTCAGTGCGACGAGGGCAGCGACACGGGAGCTGCGGGAGGGTCGGTCGGTGTGGACGCGGGTGCGCGCCATGAGCGGTGTCTCCGTTCGGGAACGAGGTACACGGCGAGGACGACGGCCCCCGCCGTGAGGACGAGGACCGGGCCGGGAGGCCAGTCCAGCCAGAGGGCCGCGAGGAACCCCGTGAGGTTGACCGCGACCCCGAGGCCGATCGCCCACAGGGTGATGGACCGCAGCGAGCGGCCCAGCCGGCGCGCGGCCAGCGCGGGCAGCAGTGTCAGGGCGTCGACCAGGAGCGCCCCGGTCAGTTTGATCGCCCCGGCCACGGCGACCGCGACGAGCACGAGCAGCGCGGTGGTCAGGAAGCGGACCGGTACGCCCGAACACTGGGCGAGTTCACGGTCGTACAGCAGCAGCGCCAGCTCGCGCCGCCGCCAGAGGAACAGGGCCGGTACGGCCACGGCGAGCGCGCCCAGCACGAGCAGGTCGGCCGGGCCGACCGAGAGGATCGACCCCCACAGCAGCGCGAACGCCCCGGAGGCGTTGACGCCGGACACGGCGAGGACCAGCAGTGCGGCGGCGACGGCGAGACTCATCAGCAGGCCCATGGCGCTGGACAGCCCGTCCGGGGTGCGGGCCAGCGGTGCCACCCCGGCCCCGGACAGCGCGCACGCCACCAGTGCGCACAGCATCGGATCGAGCCCGGTCAGCAGACCGACCGCGATGCCCAGCAGCGCCACGTGCATCATCGCGAACCGCACCGGCATGATGTCCAGACCGACGATGACCACGCCGACCACCGGCAGCCCGACCGCGGCCAGCAGCAGCGCGAGACCCGCCCGCCGCACGGGGACCAGCTGGAGCATGGCGCCGAGGTCGGCGGCCGCGAGCGCGTTCACCGCACCTCCCGCAGCCGGCCGGCGGCCATCTCCAGCACCCGGTCGCAGCGTTCGGCGAGCGCCCGGTCGTGGGTGACGACGACGAGCGTGACCGGCAGCGCCGCCAGCACGTCCGCGGCCTCCTCCTGGCCCGCGAAGTCCAGTGCGGCGGTGGGCTCGTCGGCGAGCAGCACCCGGGCGCCCGCCGCGACACAGCCGAGCGCACGCGCCAGGTACATCCGCTGCAACTGGCCGCCGGACAGCGTGTCCACCGGCCGCCCGGTCAGCGCGCCGACGCCGAGCCGCTCCGCCGCCGCGGCCGCCTCCTCCGGGGCGCCGCCGCTGGCCAGGAGTTCGTCTCCGCGCAGCGGGAACCGTCCGGCGGGCGGCTTCTGCGGGATCCACGCGCAGGCCCGTCGCCGCCACGCCCACTCCGCGGCCGTACGGGCGCTGCGCCCGCCGACCTCGATGGTGCCGCTGGTCCGCCGGTGCAGCCCGATCACCGCGCGCAGCAGCGTCGTCTTCCCGGAGCCGTTCGTCCCGGTCAGCGCGACCCGCGCACCGGCGGCGATCTCCAGATCCACGCCGACGACCGCCTGCTCGCGGCCGTGCCGGCAGGCGACGCCGGTCATGCGTATGTCCAGTCCGCCCATCCTCCGCCCGCCCTTCGCCCTTCACCCCTCGTTACTGTCAAGCCGTGCGCTGAAGGAGTCGTACGGCGCACCCGCCGGGTTCCCGGCCGGCGCCGGCCGCCTCCGCCGGCCGCCGGGAACCGCGCCGGCCGGCCCGCGGAGGCGGACGGTGCCGGGGAGCGGTCCCGGTGCCCGCGGACCGGCCTGCTCCCGCCTCTTGATGGACCGTCAGCCCATCTGGTGTGATCTCCCGCACCAGCCGACCGATCGCGCCGGAGGTCCGCCCGTGCACCGACGTCTGTTCGCCGCGCTCGCCTGTACCGCCCTGCTCGCCGCCGGCCCCGCCGCCCACGCGGGCACCGCGGCCGCCCCGGCCTCCGCCCCCGTGCCCGTGCTCGTCCCCGCTCCTGTCCCCGTCCCCGTCCCCGCCTCTGTGCCCGCTCCCGTGCCCGCTTCCGCGCCCGGCTCTGTGCCCGCTTCCGCTCCCGCCTCTGTGCCCGCTCCCGTGCCCGCTTCCGCGCCCGGCTCTGTGCCCGCTTCCGCTCCCGCGTCTGTGTCCGTCCCCGCGCCCGGCTCTGTGCCCGCTTCCGCTCCCGCCTCTGTGCCCGCTCCCGTGCCCGCCTCTGTGTCCGTCCCCGCTTCCGCCTCCTTGCCCGCTTCCGCTTCCGCCTCTGTGTCCGCTCCCGTGCCCGCTCCCGCGTCCGTCGCCGACCCGGCGCCGGTCGCCGGCCACGGGTCCACCGCGCGCCCCGCGCAGGGGCCGCCCGGCGACGCCGCCACCGGGGCGGTCCGGGACATCCCCCGCCTCACCGACGACCGCGGACGCGTGCTCACCCTGCGCGGCTGGAACGTGGAGGACAAGCAGCACCGCGGGGACCGGGCGCTCTCCGCGATCACCGAGCGGCACTTCAGGGACCTGCGCGACCACGGCTTCAACTTCGCCCGCCTGCTGGTGTTCTGGGACGACCTGGAACCCGAGCCGGGCCGCTACAGCCGGGACTACCTGCGCCGCATCGACCGCGTCCTGGACTGGGCGCACACCTACCGCGTCCAGGTCCTCATCGACGCCCACCAGGACGTCTTCGGCCCCGCGTTCGGCCACCGCGGCATCCCCGCGTGGGCCACCCGCACCGACGGACTGCCGTTCACCCCGCATCCGCAGGACTGGTTCGCCGAGTACTTCGAGCCCGCGGTGCAGCGCGCCTTCACCCACCTCTACGAGGACGAGGACCTGCGGCGCGCCCAGGTCCGCATGTGGCGGGTGCTCGCCGGCCGGTTCGCCCACCACCCGGCCGTCCTCGGCTACGACCTGATGAACGAGCCCATGGGGGAACTGCGCGCGGGCGAGGACCTCGTGACCGCCGCCCGGCGGATCGAGGCTGAGCAGCTCACGCCCCTGTACAACCGTCTCGCCCCCGCGGTCCGGTCCGCAGACCGGGACGCCTGGATCTTCTTCGAGCCCACCCCGATCGTCGGCGAGGGCGTGCCGACCGGACTCGGCCGGGTGCACGACCCGAAGGCCGTGTACGCCCCGCACTTCTACAACACGCAGATGGAGGCCGGCGCCGACTACGACCCGGCCGCGGGCTGGATCGAGGCGTACGAGGCGGCCGTCACGCAGTACCCGGCGCGCCACCGGGTGCCGGTGGTCGTCGGCGAGTGGGGCCCGCTGAACAGCACCCTGCCGAACACGGGCAGGTTCTACGGGGACGCGCTCGCCTCCCTGGACCGCTACACCTCCGGCTGGGCCGGCTACGTCTGGTGCTACGGCGGCGGCTACTGCGCCCTCGACGCCGACGGGCGGCTGCGGCCCGGCAAGCAGCTCACCGCGGCGCCGTACGCCCCGGCCGTGGCGGGAGCGGTCGTCGCCGAGACCCGCATCCCGGAGACCGGCGCCTACCGCCTCGACTACCGCGCCGCCCGCGGGGTGACCGAGATCCGGGTGCCGGCCCGCCCGGGCGGCTGGCGGGTGTCGGTGTCGGGGCGCGCCGGCACGCCCACCCCGCTGCTCCCCGCGGACCGTTCGGCGACCGCCCGTGTCCACGCCCGCCCCGGTACGCGGGTGACCGTCCTGGTCGCCCCGCGCTGAGGCCCCGCGCATCCGCGCCGACCCGCCGCCCGCGTGCGGCACCGCCGACCGGGCCACCGTAGGCCAGTCACTGACCGCCAGTCATTGACCGCCAGTCACTGACCGCCCGGCACGGGCCGCCCGGCACGGGCCGCCCGGCACGGGATGCTCCCCGGCCCCGGGCGGCCGGACGACAGCGGTGCGCCACGGCGGGCCACGGCGGGCCACGGCGGGCCACGGGAGGCAACCGGAGGCAACCGGAAGCGACGGGAAGCGGCTGGGAAGCGGCCGGGAGCGACCGGAGGCGACGGGAAGTGTCGCGAGAACGACCGGCACGGGCGCCCCCGTTCCGGCCGTGCCCGAACCGGGGCCACCCCGGACGACCGGAAGTGATCGGTGCGGACCGGGACGGACCGGTGCGGTATCGGCCTCGACCGGCGTGTCCGCAGGGTTATCGCTCTGCCGTGCGGTCCCTCATACCAGAGCGGGACCGCGAGCGGAGGAGTTTGTCAACTGTCCACCGCGGTCGATGCGGTGGCGACTACGGTGTGTGTCCGTCGGGCGACGCAGGGCCGATCGTCGCGCTCCGCGCGGCCCTCCGACGGACCAGTAGACGGACCAGTACGAGGACACCGATGTCTCACCTCCGCGCACCGGCCGCACGCGCAGACCGCCGCGAGGGCGGGCGGCACGGACGGCCGGTCGCCCGTACCGCACCCGCGCTGCCCGAGGCCCACATACGACCGCAGCTCCTGCGGCTGGCCGTCCTCCCGCCCACCGCGGTGGCGCTCAGCGCCAGCGCCGCCGTGCTCTTCACCGTCCGTTCCACCGGCGTGCGCACCGGCCCCACCCTGTGGGCCGTGCTCGCCGGAGCGGTGGGTGTGGCGTTCGCCGGCATCGCGATCGCCGCCGTGGCCGCCGACCGGGCCGCGCGGTCCGTGCACGAGCGCGTCGGCGCGCTGCGCCGCAGCAGCGCACGCCGGGAGGCCGACCTGCGCGCCCTCGTGGAGGGCCTGCGGCGGGGCGAGACCCCGCCCCGGCGCAGACCCCGGTCCGGGCCGCCCGGGGACGCCGACGACTTCGAACTGCTCGCCGCCGACCTGGCGCGGGCGCACGAGGGCGCCGTCACCGCCGTCGTGCAGGCCGCCCAGCTCTCTAGCCAGGCCGGCAGCGAGCAGAAACTGGAGGTCTTCGTCAGCCTCGCGCGCCGGCTGCAGTCCCTGGTGCACCGCGAGATCGCGATCCTCGACGAGCTGGAGAACGAGATCGAGGACCCCGACCTGCTCAAGGGCCTCTTCCACGTCGACCACCTCGCCACCCGGATCCGCCGGCACGCCGAGAACCTCGCCGTCCTGGGCGGCGCGGTCTCCCGCCGGCAGTGGAGCAACCCGGTCCCTATGACCGAGGTGCTCCGCTCCGCGATCGCCGAGGTCGAGCAGTACTCGCGGGTCAAGCTCGTGCCGCAGGTCGACGGCGAACTGAGCGGGCACGCCGTCGCCGACGTCATCCATCTGCTGGCCGAACTCGTCGAGAACGCCACGGTGTTCTCCTCCCCGCACACCCAGGTCCTGCTCCGGGCCAACCTCGTCACCTCCGGACTCGCCGTGGAGGTCGAGGACCGCGGGCTCGGCATGCCGGCCGGTGAGCAGAGCCGGATGAACGCCCTGCTCACCGACCCGGACCAGGTCAACGTGGCCAGCCTGCTGGCCGACGGGCGCATCGGGCTGTACGTGGTCTCGCAGCTGGCCAGGCGCCACGGCATCGGGGTGCGGCTCCAGAGCAACATCTACGGAGGTGTCCAGGCGGTCCTGGTCGTGCCGCAGGCCCTGCTGGGCGGCGAGGCCCCGGGCGTGCCCGGAGCCGTCGGCCTCCCAGGCGGCGGCCCGCACGGCACCGGCCTGCCCCCCGTACCGGAGGCACCGCCCGGCCCGCCCGGCCCGCCCGGCGGCCCGGAGGAGTACGCCGCCGCGACCGGGCCCGCCGAGTACGGCATGCCCGGTGTCCCCCCGGAGTACGGGGGGAGCGCCGGTGCGGGGCGCACCGGCACGGCCGCCGGGCACGGCGCACCCGGCGGCCCGGCCGGGCCGGCCGAACGGCCCGCCACCCCCGAAGGCCACCGCCGGCCGGACCGGCAGGGCCCCGCCCCCCGTCCGGCGGACGCCGCCCCCGAGACGTCCTCCCCGGGCCGGGCCGGCACCCCGCTGCCGCAGCGCGGCACCCGTGCCGAACGGCGCACGCCCGCCGCGGCCGCCCCCGGCATCCGGCCCGTCGGGCATCCGCTGCCGGAGGAGCACGCGGCCGCCCCGCCCGTGCCCCGCAACGGCCCCGTGCGCGGCACCATGGGCAGGCCCCAGCTGCCCAGGCGGCGCGCCCAGGAGCACCTCGTCCCCCAGCTGCGGGAGCGGCCCGTGCCCCGCCCCGACCCCGACCCCGACCACCCCGGCCACGACCCCGGCCTGATGGCCGCCTTCCAGCGCGGCATCGGCCTGGCCGAGACCCAGCAGACGCCCGGGAACACCTCCGCCGCACCCGATCACCCCGCACCCGGCCCCGGCGCGGGCGTCCGGCCCGAACCGGGCCACGGCCCACTCGGCCAGGCCGTGCCGCCCGGCGGCGAACCCCGCTACGCCACCCCGGCCGACCCGGCCGCGTTCCGGCCCCGTCCCGGCCACCCCGACCCGGCCCCCCACCCCACCGGAGCCGGTCCGGCGCACGCGCCGCACGGCGCCGCCCCGGCCGGCCCCGGCCCGGCGGCCCGGCCCGACGGGAGCACACCGGCCGGATGACCGCCCCCGCCCCGACCCCCGCCCCCACCGGCCCCGCGGCCGCCGACACCCCCGGCGCCCCCGCGGCACCCCGTACCCCAAGGAGCCGAACCACCATGCCGACCGACGTGCCGACCGGCCGTGTCTCCGACCTCGACTGGCTGATGAGCGGCCTCGTGCAGCGGGTGCCCCATACGACCAGCGCGGTCCTGCTGTCCTGCGACGGCCTCGTGAAGTCCGTGCACGGACTCGACCCCGACAGCGCCGACCACATGGCGGCCCTCGCCTCCGGCCTGTACTCCCTGGGCCGCAGCGCCGGCACCAGGTTCGGCGACGGCGGCGACGTCCGGCAGGTGGTCGTCGAACTCGACGCGACCCTGCTGTTCGTCACCACCGCGGGTGCCGGGACCTGCCTCGCCGTGCTGGCCGGCCGCGAGGCGGACGCCGCCGTGCTCGGCTACGAGATGGCCATGCTCGTCAAGAGCGTGCGCCCCTACCTCGCCACCGCGCCCCGCCGGCACACCGTCGAACCCCCGGCGATGAGGCCTTGAGCGTGGCGGCGGCCGGTGACGGGCCCTGGCTCGACGACGCGGCGGGCCGGCTGGTGCGCCCGTTCACCGTCAGCAACGGCCGCACCCGCCCCACCGTCGCGCTCGACCTGATGTCGCAGGTCATGGTCACCGGGGTCACCCCCCTCGACCATCCGGGCCCGGAACACGTCCTCGCCCTCGACCTGTGCCGGGTACCGATCTCGGTCGCCGAGGTGGCAGCCCACCTGAAACTGCCGGCGGCGGTCACCAAGGTGCTGCTGTCCGACCTCGTCGACTGCGGGGCGCTCACCACCAAGCCCCCCGAGTTCCACCACAACCCCACGGACCGGGCCCTTCTGGAGGCAGTGCTCGATGGACTACGACGACAGCTCTGACCACGACGGCGCCGCGGACCCCTTCCCCACCGCACTGAAGATCCTGGTGGCGGGCGGATTCGGCGTCGGCAAGACGACGTTCGTCGGCGCGGTCAGCGAGATCGCCCCGCTCTCCACGGAGGAGCTCCTCACCACGGTCAGCGCCGCGACCGACAGCCTCGACGGCATCGAGAACAAGGTCGAGACGACCGTGGCGATGGACTTCGGCCGCATCACCCTCGACCCGCAGCACGTGCTGTACCTGTTCGGCACCCCCGGCCAGGAACGGTTCTGGTTCATGTGGGACGAACTGTCCGAGGGAGCACTCGGCGCGGTCATCCTCGCCGACACCCGCCGCCTGGAGGAGTGCTTCGCCGCCGTCGACTTCTTCGAGGAGCGCGGCCTCGGCTTCATCGTCGCCGTCAACGAGTTCGACGGCGCCTACCGCTACCACCCCGAGGAGGTGCGCGCCGCCCTCGACCTGGACCCGGAGGTCCCCGTGGTGTGCTGCGACGCCCGGATCTCCAGCTCCGGCGTCCAGACCCTGCTGACCCTGGTGCGGCACCTCATCGCGCACGCGCCCGTCGTGCCCGCGCCCAGCCAGGGCGCGCGCAGATGAGGCGGGTGACGGCGCCCGGGTCCCCCGACGACCGGGACGGAGCCCGGCCATGAGCCACGACCCGCCCCGCCCGGCCGGGCGCCCGCTGCTGACCCCGCAGGACAGCGAGGCCCCCGCCCGCACCCGCCGCCTGCACGGTCTCGGCCTCGGGGAGCGGCCCGAGCCCGCGCTGGACTCCTTCGCGGCCCGGCTGGCGGGCCTGGCCGGGACGACGTACGCCATGGTCAACTTCGTCGGGGAGCGCGGACAGTTCTTCGCCGGGCTGCACGCCCCCGAGACCGCGCCCGTCCTGCGCGAGGACGGCAGCCGCGCCGAGATCGGCCGGTTCCTGCCCCGCGACCACGGCTTCTGCCCCCATGTCGTGGCCCGGCGGCGGGCGCTCGCCCTGGAGGACGTGCGCGACTACCCCCGGTTCGCGGGCAACGCCGTGGTCGACGACCTGGGCATCCGCTCCTACCTGGGCGCACCGCTGCGGGACAGCACCGACATGGTCCTCGGCACGGTGTGCGTCGCCGACGTCGTGCCGCGCGGCTGGGGGCGTGCCGGCCTGGACACCATCAAGTCGGCCGCCGCCGGCCTCGTCGTACGGCTCGAACGGGCGGCGCGGGACGGACTGCCGCTCTGACCCGCGGCCCCGCCACCCCGGCCCCGCCACCCCGGCCCCGCCACCCCGGCCTCGTCGGCCCGGCTTCGCCACCCCGGCCCCGCCGCCGTGGCCGCCGGGCCCGCCGGCCGGGCCGTTGCCGGGGAAGGCCGCCGCCGGGGGCGCCGGGGCGGCCCGCCCGGCCCGCCCGGGGTGCCCGGGGTGCTCGGGGTGCTCGGGGTGCTCGGGGTGCGGGAAGGGCGGGCCCGGCCCAGAGGGCCCGCGGGGTGCGGCACCAGGGTGTGCGGGGGCGTGAAGGAAAGCTGTGGCGGCGGTTAAGAAAACCTCGATGGACCCCGGCCCCGCCGTACGGCAGATTGCTGTGTGCATCCCCATCTGTCCCCGCCCGCGGGCCCCTTCGGCGTGCCCGCGGCCGGGACCACACCCACAGGAGCCGTCGCGTGAAGGCGCTGGTCAAGGAGAAGGCGGAACCCGGGCTCTGGCTCACGGACGTGCCGGAGCCGCAGATCGGACCCGGCGAGGTGCTGATCAAGGTGCTGCGCACCGGCATCTGCGGCACCGACCTGCACATCCGGTCCTGGGACGGCTGGGCCCAGCAGGCGATCCGCACCCCCCTCGTGCTCGGCCACGAGTTCGTCGGCGAGGTCGTCGAGACCGGCGGCGGCGTCAGCGACATCGCGGTCGGCGACCGGGTCAGCGGTGAGGGCCACCTGGTGTGCGGCAAGTGCCGCAACTGCCTGGCCGGCCGCCGCCACCTGTGCCGGGCCACCGTCGGCCTGGGCGTGGGCCGCGACGGGGCCTTCGCCGAGTACGTGGCCCTGCCCGCGTCCAACGTGTGGGTGCACCGCGTGCCCGTCGACCTCGACATCGCCGCGATCTTCGACCCGTTCGGCAACGCCGTGCACACCGCGCTGTCCTTCCCGCTCGTCGGCGAGGACGTCCTGATCACCGGCGCCGGCCCGATCGGCCTGATGGCGGCGGCCGTGGCCCGGCACGCCGGCGCCCGCAACGTCGTGGTCACCGACGTCAGCGAGGAGCGCCTGGACCTCGCCCGCAAGGTCGGAGCCGGCCTCGCCCTCGACGTCTCCCGCGCCTCCATCGCCGACGGCCAGCGCGAACTGGGCCTGCGCGAGGGCTTCGACGTCGGTCTGGAGATGTCCGGCAACCCGGTCGCCCTGCGCGACATGATCGCCAACATGACGCACGGCGGCAGGATCGCCATGCTGGGCCTGCCCGCGCAGGAGTTCCCCGTCGACTGGGCCCGGATCGTCACCTCGATGATCACCATCAAGGGCATCTACGGCCGTGAGATGTTCGAGACCTGGTACGCGATGTCCGTGCTGCTCGAGGGCGGCCTCGACCTCGCCCCCGTGATCACCGGCCGGTACGGCTACCGCGACTTCGAGGCCGCCTTCGACGACGCCGCCGGCGGCCGGGGCGGCAAGGTCATCCTCGACTGGACCGCGTGACCCACCCGTCCTCCCGACCCCTTCCAGGAGCTTCCCCGATGTTCGACTCCGTGCGCGACGACCTGCGCAGCACCCTCGACGAGATCCGCGCCGCGGGCCTGCACAAGCCCGAGCGCGTGATCGGCAGCCCGCAGTCCGCGACCGTCAGCGTCACCGCCGGCGGCCGCCCCGGCGAGGTGCTCAACTTCTGCGCGAACAACTACCTCGGCCTCGCCGACCACCCCGAGGTCGTCGCCGCCGCCCACGAGGCGCTGGACCGCTGGGGCTACGGCATGGCCTCCGTGCGCTTCATCTGCGGCACGCAGGAGGTGCACAAGGAACTGGAGGCCCGGCTGTCGGCGTTCCTCGGCCAGGAGGACACCATCCTGTACTCCTCCTGCTTCGACGCCAACGGCGGCGTCTTCGAGACCCTCCTCGGCCCCGAGGACGCGGTGATCTCCGACGCCCTCAACCACGCCTCCATCATCGACGGCATCCGCCTGTCCAAGGCCCGCCGCCTGCGCTACGCCAACCGCGACATGGCCGAGCTGGAGGCCCGGCTGAAGGAGGCGTCCGAGGGCGGCGCCCGCCGCAAGCTCGTCGTCACCGACGGCGTCTTCTCCATGGACGGCTACGTCGCGCCACTGCGGGAGATCTGCGACCTCGCCGACCGCTACGACGCCATGGTCATGGTCGACGACTCGCACGCCGTCGGCTTCGTCGGCCCCGGCGGCCGCGGCACGCCCGAACTGCACGGCGTGATGGACCGCGTCGACATCATCACCGGCACCCTCGGCAAGGCCCTCGGCGGCGCCTCCGGCGGCTATGTCGCCGCCCGCGCCGAGATCGTCGCCCTGCTGCGCCAGCGCTCGCGCCCCTACCTGTTCTCCAACACCCTCGCCCCGGTGATCGCCGCGGCCTCCCTGAAGGTCCTGGACCTGCTGGAGTCCGCCGACGACCTGCGGGTCCGGCTCGCCGAGAACACCGCCCTGTTCCGCCGCCGGATGACCGAGGAGGGCTTCGACGTCCTCCCCGGCGACCACGCCATCGCCCCCGTCATGATCGGCGACGCGGCCGAGGCCGGCCGGATGGCCGAGCTGCTGCTGGAGCGCGGTGTGTACGTGATCGGCTTCTCCTACCCGGTCGTACCGCAGGGCCAGGCCCGCATCCGGGTCCAGCTGTCGGCCGCGCACTCCACCGCGGACGTCGACCGGGCCGTGGCGGCCTTCGTCGCCGCGCGTGCGGAGCTGACCGTCTGACCTGAGAGAATCGACTCCGTGATCGAGGCACGGCGGCTCCACATCCTCCGTGCGGTGGCCGACCACCGCACGGTGACCGCGGCTGCCGCCGCGCTCTACCTCACCCCGTCGGCGGTCTCCCAGCAGCTCACCGCCCTGGAGCAGGAGACCGGCCACCGGCTCGTCGAGCGCGGCGCCAAGGGCGTGCGGCTCACCCCGGCCGGGGAGATCCTCCTCAGCCACACCAACGCCGTCCTCGCCCAGCTGGAGCGGGCCGAGGCGGAGCTGGCCGCCTACGGCTCCGGAGCCGCCGGCACGGTCACCGTCGCCGCCTTCGCGACCGGCATCGCCCAGGTCGTCGCCCCGGCCGTGGCGCGGCTCGCCGAGGCGGCGCCGGGCATCCGGATCCGGGTGCAGGACGCCGAGGGCGACGCCAGCCTGCCGATGGTGCTCGACCGGCAGGTCGACGTGGCGGTCGCCGTGGAGTACCGCGGCGCACCGTCCGCCGACGACCCCCGCCTCACCCACGTACCGCTGTACGCCGAGCCCTTCGACGCCGTCGTCCCGGTCGGCCACCGGCTGGCCGGAGCGGGGGAGGTGCCGCTGGCGGAGCTGGCCAGGGACCCGTGGATCGGGCCGTACCCCGGCAACCCCTGCCACGACGTGGTCGTGCTGGCCTGCGAGGGCGCCGGGTTCCAGCCGCGGATGGAGCACTCCTCCGACGACTTCCGCGCCGTCGTCGCCCTCGCCTCCGCCGACGCGGGCGTGGCCCTGGTGCCCCGCTCGGCGCTGCGCGGAGTGGACCTGTCGGGCGTGACCGTCCGCCCCGTCGACGGCGTGGCCCCCACCCGGAGGGTGTTCGCCGCCGTACGCCGCGGCGCGGAGGAGCACCCCCTGATCCGCCCGGTCCTGGACGCCCTCCGGGCCGCGGCCGCACCCACGGCGTAACGGACGCCGTCGGGCGCCGCCGCCCGAGCCGCGTTCGGAGGATCACGGCCGTGTACCGGGCGGGCACGGGCGGCCGGCCGGGGGTGCGGTGGCCCCGATCCTCCTTTCACGTTCGCCGGAGCGCCCCCATCTCGACACCGAGACCGGCAGTGCCGCCGAGCACCTGTACCGGTCGGCCGGCTGGACCCGGGCCGGTGAGATCCCGGACTACGCCACCAGCCCGGACGGTGCCCTGTGCGGTACGACGCTCTACTACAAGCGCCCCGGCCCCCGGCCCCCCGGCGCCCCGGACGGAGGCTGACTGTCGGTGCCGGGCGCTACGGTGCGGAGCATGCTGCTGCAAGCCGAAGACGTGCGCCGGGTCGCCCTGTCCCTGCCGGACACCGCGGAGAAGACCGCCTGGAGCATGCCCACGTTCCGGGTCGCCGGGAAGATGTTCGCGACCCTGCCGGAGGACGAGACGTCCATGGCCGTGCGCTGCCCCAAGGAGGAACGCGAGGAGCTGGTGCGGGCCGAGCCGGAGAAGTTCTGGACCGCCGCACACGAGGCCCCGTTCGCCTGGGTCCGCGTCCGGCTGTCCGCCCTGGAGGACGAGGACGAGCTGCGGGACATCCTGGCCGACTCCTGGCGCCAGGCCGCCCCGACCCGGCTGCTCGACGCCCACCCCCGGCTGGGCCTGCCCGGCGGCTGAGGCCTGCCCCGGTCCGGGCCCGGCCCCCGGCCGGTGCCGCCCCCGCCGCCTCGGTCCGGCCGCCGCCGCACGGGCCCTCCCGGCGGTGGCCGTCCGACAAGGGGTGCGCGACCACCGACCCGAGTGGGGTATGGTTGCTCTGCGCGTTCGGCCAGGGGAATGCCCAGGTCAGACGGCAACGGGACGTGGCGCAGCTTGGTAGCGCACTTGACTGGGGGTCAAGGGGTCGCAGGTTCAAATCCTGTCGTCCCGACACTGTTCTACGCAGGTCGGAGGCCGTTTCTCAGCAATGGGAAGCGGCCTTTCCCGTGGCTTGGCGCCCTGCTCCTTGTCGGCTCCTTGTCCGTCTCGGTCCCTCTCGGTCCCTCTCGGTCCCTCTCGGTCCCGCTCGGTGCCTCTCGGTCCCGCTCGGTGCCTCTCGGTCCTTCGTCGCCCGCGTACCCGCCGCGCACCCGTGGCCGCACCCGGGCCCCCGTTCCGCCGCGCCGCCGGGACGGCCCGCTCCGGGCCGGGGGCTCCGGAGCGGACCGCGGTCAGAACGCCAGGCCGACGTGGGCGAGGGCCTGCTTCAGCAGCACACCGTGGCCGCCGGGCATCTCGCTCTGCACGGCCTCGGACGCCGCCTCCTGCGGGCTGAACCACACCAGGTCCAGGGCGTCCTGCCGGGGCCGGCAGTCACCGGTGACCGGGACGACGTAGGCCAGGGACACCGCGTGCTGGCGCGGGTCGTGGTACGCCGTGACGCCCTGGGTGGGGAAGTACTCGGCGACCGTGAAGGGCTGCGGCGAGGACGGCACCCGGGGCAGCGCCACCGGGCCGAGGTCCTTCTCCAGGTGCCGCAGCAGGGCGTCGCGCACCCGCTCGTGATGCATCACCCGGCCCGAGACCAGGGTGCGGCTCACCGTGCCGTCCGGCCCGATGCGCAGGAGCAGCCCGATGCTGGTGACCTCGCCGCTGTCGTCCACGCGCACCGGCACCGCCTCGACGTACAGGATCGGCATGCGGGCACGCGCCAGTTCGAGCTCGTCGGGAGTCAGCCAGCCGGGCGTGGTCTCGGTCAAGTCAGACATTGCTTGATCATACTTTCAGGAGTCGTCGGAAAGGCGGTAGACCCGGCGGGCGTCGTCCGCTCCCGCCCGGCGCGCGCAGCGCACGGCGGCGTCGGCGGCGCTGCGCCCGTCGCCGTCCACCCGGTCCTGGAGCCCTCGCCCGGCCCGCGGCGGCAGGCGAGCGCCCCCAGCCGGTGGAACTCGGCCGGCCCGAAGCCGTCGGAGCTGTACGGCGGTTCGTGGTACGGGCTGATCTCCGTCGCCTCCTCCAGCACCGCCCGCGCCCGCACGGGACCGACACGGTGCGGGGCCGGTCCCACGTCCAGATGCACCTGCTCGAACACGGCTGAAAGATATGCGGCCTGACGCCGATAGGGCCAGCGGTGCAGGAGAAGCACCGGGATCGTGCCCGCCGTCAGCCGCGGCCGGCCGGTCGGCGGGGCGGGTGCGGGGCGGTGCGGACGCAGGCCGTCGTCGCCGGGCCCGCGGCCCGGGCCGACTGCTCCGGTGCGCCCGGCCGGTCCCGGGCGAACCCGGTGCCCACGCGGGACACCGAGGCGCCGGCCCCGGCCGGGAACCTCCGGCCGGCCCCGTCCGGACCCGGCTCCGCACGGCCGGGGCCGGCGTGGCGTCCGGCCGGGGCGGACGGGTGCGGCACCGGCAGGCACCGGCAGGGACCGGCCCGGCCGGACGGTGCCCGGTCCGGGGTCAGGGCTTCACGGCGACCGCCCCGAACTGCGGCACCACGACCGGCGCGTGCAGCTCCGCGCGCCACTGGGAGCACGGCACCAGGCCGGGTTCCAGCAGGTCGAGCCCGGTGAGGAAGCCGGCGATCTCCTCCCGGGAGCGTGCGGTGATCGGCGGGGTGGCGTGGGCGTTCCAGAACTCCATCGCAGCGATGTTGCCCTCGCCGCCGAGGTCCGCGTCGAAGGTGGGATGGGTCAGCACCAGGAAGCTTCCCGAGGGCAGCGCGGCCATGAGCCGGCCCACGACGTCCCGGGCCTCGCCGGTGTCCAGCACGAAGTTGAGGATGCCCAGCATCATCACGGCGACCGGCTGCCCGAGGTCCAGGGTCGCGCCCGCCCGCGCCACGATCGTGGCGGGGTCGTGCACGTCGGCGTCGAGGTAGTCGGTGACCCCCTCCGGGGTACTGGTCAGCAGCGTACGGGCGTGCATCAGCACGATGGGGTCGTTGTCGACGTACACGACCCGGGCCGCCGGGGCGATCCGCTGGGCGATCTCGTGGGTGTTGTCGACGGTGGGCAGGCCCGTGCCGATGTCCAGGAACTGCCGCACCCCGCGCTCCCCGGCCAGATGCCGCACCGCCCGGCCCAGGAAGTCCCGGTCCGCGCGGGCCACGTCCCGGATCACCGGGAACAGCCCGGCGACCTGTGCGCCGACCCGCTGGTCGACCTCGTAGTTGTCCTTGCCGCCGATCCAGTAGTTCCACACCCGCGCGTTGTGCGCCACGGCGGTGTTCAACCGGGCCGCGCCCTCCGGGCCGTCACTCACGTATCTCGCCTTCCTCCTCGCGCGGGGCCGTCGCCGCCATTGTGCCGCGCCCGTGACCGGTCGTCCCACGGACCGGACGCCCGGCGGCGCGCGGCACGACCCCGGCGGACCGGTACAGTGGACGGCCGTTCACGGAGACGACGAGGTGCCGTGGAGGCCCGTACCCCGCCGACCCCGGAAGCAGACATGCCCTACTCCCCGTCGCCCGCGCCCCCGCCCGCCGCCGGCCCGGCGCCCGCCGACATCCGGCTCATCGTGACCGACCTGGACGGCACCCTCCTGGACGACGACAAGAACGTGCCGCCGCAGCTGTGGACGGTGCTGGAGCGGCTGCGCGAGCGGGGCGTGCTGTTCAGTCCGGCCAGCGGCCGCCAGTACGCCACCCTCGCCCGCGCGTTCGCCCCCGCCGCCGACGGCATGGTGTTCATCGCCGAGAACGGCACCTACGTGGTCCGTGACGGCGCGGAGCTCAGCTCCGACCCGCTCGGGCCGGGCGTCGTCGCGGACATCCTGGACACCGTGCGGCGGCTGGCGGAGGGCGGCGTGGACGTCGGCGCGGTGGTCTGCGGCAAGCGGTCCGCGTACGTCGAGCGCGCGGACGGCCCGTTCCTGGCGGAGGTGGGCCGGTACTACGTGGAGCACCGGGTCGTCGACGACGCGCGTGCCGTGGACGACGACATCCTCAAGGTGGCCCTGTTCGACTTCGGGCCCGTCGAGCGCGGCACCGCGCCCGCCCTCGCCCCGCTCACCGCCACCCACCAGGTCGTGGTCTCCGGGGAGCACTGGGTCGACATCATGAACCGCACGGCGGGCAAGGGGCCGGCGATCCGCCGCCTCCAGCGGGAGCTGGGCATCACCCCCGCGCAGACCATGGTGTTCGGGGACTACCTCAACGACCTGGACATGCTCGACGCCGCGGAGTGGTCCTTCGCCATGGCCAACGCCCATCCGGAGGTGCTGCGCCGGGCCAGGCACCGGGCTCCGGCCAACTCGGAGAACGGCGTACTGCGGACGATCACGCGGATGCTGGGGCTGCCCGGCGGGCGGGCGGCCGGAGAGCCGGGGAGCTGAGGGAGCCCCGCCCGCCGGGGAGCGGACCACCGGTGGGCCGCGCCGGCGGTGCGAGGGGAAGCCGGGCCCGCGCTGGGCCGGGCGAGCGGGAACGGATCGCGGACACCGGCGACGGGAGCGCCGTTCCATGTCATGGTGAGCGGGTGGACCGGGCCCGGCGGCGGCCGGTCCGCCGCGCCCGGCGCCCCGCCCAACGGGCACCCCGCCCAACGGGCACCCCGCCCAACGGGCCTCGTGTCCGCGGTCCGAAGTCCGCGGTCCGAAGTCCGACGGCCGGTGTGCGGTGGCGCGGCGCCGCGGTGGCGCGCGCCGGGCCGTGCGACGAGAGGGAGCCAGATGACCGACCCCGCCGTGGCCGCCCGGCTGACCGGGGAGCTGACCGCCCCGCTCGAGCGCGGGGAACTGGAGGGCTTCTACCAGGACCTGCACCGGCATCCGGAGACCGCGTTCGCCGAGCACCGCACCGCCGCCCGGATCGCCCTGCGGCTGCGGGCGGCCGGGTTCACGGTCACCGAGGGCGTGGCCGGCACGGGTGTGGTGGGGGTGCTCGGCAACGGCGCCGGTCCGGTGGTGTGGCTGCGCGGGGACATGGACGCGCTGCCCGTGCGGGAGGAGACCGGGCTGCCGTACGCCTCCGTCGTGGACGGCGTGATGCACGCCTGCGGCCACGACCTGCACGTCACCTGGCTGGTGGCGGCCGCGGAGGCGCTCGCCGCGGGCCGGGCCCGCTGGTCCGGGACGCTCGTGGTGATCGGGCAGCCCGCCGAGGAGGCGGGCGGCGGCGCGGCCGCGATGGTCGCGGACGGGCTGCACGAGCGCTTCCCGCAACCCGACGCGCTGTTCGGCCAGCACGTGGCGCCGGGCCCCGCCGGGTGCGCCCCGCACACCCCCGGCCTGACCATGTCGGCGACCGACGACATCGACGTCGTGGTGCACGGTGTCGGCGGCCACGGCTCGCGCCCGGAGTCGACCGTGGACCCGGTGGTGACGGCCGCGCACATCGTCACCCGGCTGCAGACCGTGGTCTCGCGGGAGATCGCCGCGAAGGACTCGGCCGTGCTGACCGTGGGGGAGTTCCACGCCGGGACCCAGTCCAACGTCATCCCCGCCCGGGCGCGCCTCGCGCTGAACCTGCGCAGCCAGGACCTCCGGGTGCGGGAGCGGGTCCTGGCCGCCGTACGGCGGATCGTCGCGGGCGAGTGCGCGGCCGCCGCCTGCCCGGTGCCGCCGGAGGTGACCCTGCGCCCCGGCAGTTGCCCCGCCACCGTCAACGACCCCGCCCTGGATGCCGAGATCGCCGCCGTGCACCGTGAACTCCTCGGCGCGGACGCGGTGTTCGACTTCGGCCCGGTGATGGGCAGCGAGGACTTCTCCCTGCTCGCGCCGGACGGTGTGCCCTACGACTACTGGTACGTGACCTCGACGCCGCCCGCGGTGTGGGAAGCGGCCCCGGGGCCCGGGCCGTCCGACCGGCTCGCCCAGGTCCCCGGCAACCACAGCCCGCTGTTCGCTCCCGACCCCTCGGTGCTCGTGCCGGGCGTGCGCACGCTGGTGTCGGCCGCGCTGAGCCGCTTCCTCGGGTGAGGAGCGCGGCAGCGGGCCGGCCCGGGCGCGCGAGGCGGCCCGGGGAGCCGGCCGGTGCGGGTGCCGAGCCCGCCGGACCGCCCGGACCGCCCGGACCGCGGGCCGGACCGGGCGGGCCCGCTCAGCGTTTGACGCCGACCGCGCCGTACAGCGACACGGGCGCGGCGCCCGGGTCCGCCTCGCCCTCGGCGAGGTCGCGCCGCCAGTCGGCCACCGACACGATCCCCGGGTCCACCAGGTCCAGCCCGTCGAAGAAGGCGCCCATCTCGGTGCGGCTGCGGGCCACCAGCGTGACGCCCTGCGCCGTGTACAGCTCGATGCCGCGGCGTACGTTCTCCGGTTCGAAGTCGGCCGTCATCGCCGACAGCACCAGGCAGCTGCCCGGTACGAGGGCGTCGACCAGGGTGCCCACCAGCTCGCGGGCGCCGTCCTCGTCGGCGATGAAGTGCAGCAGCGCGATCAGCGAGACGGCGACCGGCCGCCCGAAGTCCAGGACGCGCCCCGCCTGTTCGAGAATGGTCCGCGGTTCGCGTGCGTCGGCCTGGACGTACTCGGTGGCCCCCTCGGGGGTGCCGCGCAGCAGGGCCGCGGCGTGGGCGAGCACGATCGGGTCGTTGTCGACGTAGACCACGCGGGTCTCCGGCGCCACGCCCTGCGCGATCTGGTGCAGGTTGGGCTCGGTCGGTATACCGGTGCCGATGTCCAGGAACTGACGTATCCCCACCTCCCGGGCGAGCAGCCGGGTGGCCCGCTGCATGAACCAGCGGTTGGCGCGCGCGGCCCGGGGCGCGCCGTCGTCGATCGCGCTGATCCGGCGGCCGAGTTCCTCGTCGACCGGATAGTTGTCCTTGCCGCCGAGATACCAGTCGTAGACCCGGGCCGGGTGGGGTCTGGTGGTGTCGATGTGGGGCATGGCCGGCTGGGTCCCGGTCACTCTGAGCTCCTCGGATGCGGGCGGGCGTGGTGCGAGCAGTGTGACATGATCGCGCCGATCCCCTGAGTCGGTGTCCGGCCGGTTCCTCGGGATGCAAGTCCCCTCACGGGGAGTCGAGTTGGTCCCCGTCCGCCGGAAGTGGCAGCACCTCGTCGAGGAAGCCGGTCAGATCGGCGTACACCTCGCGGCGGTTCGTCTCGTGGAACACGGCGTGCCGGGCGCCCGGGTAGATCCGCTCCGTCAGGGTCCCGCCGAGCGCCCGGACCCCGCTACGGCTGCCGGGCAGCGGCACCAGGCGGTCCTCGGTGCCGTGCAGCCACAGCAGCGGCAGCCGCGGGCCCACCGCGCCCTCCCGCGCCACGGTCCGCAGGGTGCGCTCGAACGCCTGGAGCGTGGGCCGCTTCATCGGGCCGTGCCAGACCAGCGGGTCCGCCGCGTACGCGGCCTGCACGGCCGGGTCGCGGGAGAGCGCGGCGGGGCTGACCGGGACGTCGGGGATCTCGTCGTACGCGAGCAGCCGTGCCGGGGTCTCCCAGGCGCCGATCACCGGCCCCGAGAGCACCAGGGCCGCGAGCCCCGCACCGTGCCGCTGTGCGTAGCGTGCCGCGATCAGGCCGCCCATCGAGTGGCCGATCAGCACCACCGGCAGACCCGGGTGCGCGGCCCGCGCGGCACCGGCCGCCGTGTGCAGGTCCGTGACGACGTCCTCGAAGTCCTCGATCAGCACCCGCTCGCCCGCCGACCTGCCGTGCCCGGTGTGGTCCGGCGCGTGGACGGCGGCGCCGTGCCCGCCCAGCACGCCCGCCAGTGACGCGTAGGAGCCGGAGTGCTCGCCGTAGCCGTGGGCCACCAGGGCCACGTACCGGGGCCGGGGGTGCTGCCAGACGCGGACGGCGACACAGCCGCGGGTCCCGGTCAGCGTGTGCTCGGGCATGTGTCCTCCGGCGGCGGCGGTGGAAGGCTTCCGAGGGATCTTCCCAGGGGCGTGCGGGTCGGTCTATAGTCCAAAACTAGCAGTGCTAATTAAGGT
Source organism: Streptomyces sp. B8-7 (assembly GCF_058833805.1). NCBI lineage: Bacteria > Bacillati > Actinomycetota > Actinomycetes > Kitasatosporales > Streptomycetaceae > Streptomyces > Streptomyces sp. B8-7. The sequence goes on from NZ_JBYRRL010000002.1 coordinate 800,078, forward strand.
CTGGTCAAGTGCCCGCCGGTTCCCGGCATCGTCGGTCAGGAGTCACCCTCGTGCGTTCCGTCCACTTCGCGGCCGCCCGCCGCACGCCCATCGGGAAGCTGCGCGGCGCCCTGTCCCCGGTGCGGCCCGACGACCTCGCGGCCGCCGTGATCCGCGCGCTGGTGGCCGATGTGCCCGCGCTCGACCCGGCCCGCGTCGACGACGTGTACTGGGGTGCCGCCAACCAGGCCGGCGAGGACAACCGCAACGTCGCCCGGATGGCCGCCCTGCTCGCCGGCCTGCCCGAGTCCGTGCCCGGCGCCACCGTCAACCGGCTGTGCGCCTCCGGCCTGGAGGCGGTCACCACCGCCGCCCGCACCGTCGCGGCCGGGGAGGCCGACATCGTCGTGGCGGGCGGCTCGGAGTCGATGAGCCGCGCCCCCTTCGTGCTGCCCCGTCCCGACGAGGCCCTCCCGCACCGCATGGAGACCTTCGACACCCGGCTCGGCTGGCGGCTGGTCAACCCGGCGATGCGGGACCTGCACGGCCTGCTCTCGATGGGCGAGACCGCCGAGGAGGTCGCCGCCCGCTACGGCGTGTCCCGCGAGCGGCAGGACGCGTTCGCGCTGCGCAGCCACCAACGGGCCGCGCTGGCCCGCAAGAACGGCCACTTCGACGACGAACTCCTCGCCGTGGAACGCCCCGACGGGGTGCTCGTGGACGCCGACGAATCCGTCCGCGAGGACACCTCCCCGGAGAAACTCGCCCGCCTCAAGCCGGTGTTCCGGCCGGACGGCACGGTCACCGCGGGCAACGCCTCGCCGATGAACGACGGCGCCGCCGGACTCCTGCTGGTCAGCGAGGAGGCCCTCAACGACCTGGGCCTGGAGTCCCTCGGCTGCTACGTCGCGGGCGCCTCGGCCGGTGTCCACCCCGACGTGATGGGCATCGGCCCGGTCCCGGCCACCCGCAAGGCACTCGCCCGCGCGGGGTGGGACCTCGGCGACGTCCAGGAGGCCGAGTTCAACGAGGCCTTCGCCGCCCAGGCCCTCGCCTGCGTCGACCAGCTCGGCATCGACCCCGGCCTGGTCAACCCCAGCGGCGGCGCCATCGCGCTCGGCCACCCCCTCGGCTGCTCCGGCGCCCGCATCCTCACCACCCTGCTCCACCGCATGCGCCGTACCGGGGCGTCCCGCGGCCTGGCCACGATGTGCGTCGGGGTGGGGCAGGGCACCGCGGTCCTCGTCGAACGGAGCTGAGCGGGCCGGCCCGCCGCCGGAGCCCGGGGTCCTCGCCGGCCCGCGGGGTTCCCGGCGGGCCGTCCGGGGGGCGGGGCCCGCGCAGGCCGCCCCGCGCGGGGAACCGGGCGCGCTCGGGTCCCGTCGCCGGGGAAGGACCTGGGCGCGGCGCGGCCGAGGCGCGGACATAGCATCGGTCCCCGCATGGACACGATGACGCTCTGGCACATATCAGGCTGGGAGTTCGCCGCCCTGGCCGCCGCCGCCCTGCTGGTCGGCTTCTCCAAGACCGCCGTGAGCGGGGCCAACACCGTCAGCCTGGCCGTCTTCGCGGCCGTACTGCCCGCCCGCGCCTCCACCGGGGTGCTGCTGCCGCTGCTGATCGCCGGGGACGTGCTCGCCGTCCTCACCTACCGGCGGCACGCCCACTGGCCCACGCTGTGGCGGCTGTTCCCCGCCGTCGCGGCCGGTGTGGTCGCGGGCACGGCCTTCCTGATGTGGGCCGACGACGCGACGGTCCGCATCAGCATCGGCGCGACCCTGCTGCTGATGACGGCGGTCACCCTGTGGCGTCGGCGTACCGCCGAACGGGACGACACGCCGGACACCGTCACCACCCGCGCCGGCCGGCTCAAGGCGCGCTCCTACGGCGTCCTGGGCGGCTTCACCACCATGGTCGCCAACGCGGGCGGCCCGGTGATGTCGCTGTACCTCCTCTCCGCGGGGTTCCGGAAGCTGGGCTTCCTGGGGACGTCGGCGTTCTTCTTCCTCATCGTCAACCTGGCGAAGGTGCCCTTCAGCGCCGGGCTCGGCCTGATCGACGGCCGCTCCCTGCTCCTCGACGCGGCTCTCGTGGCGTTCGTCGTGCCCGGCGCGCTTCTCGGCGCGTGGGCCGTGCACCGGATCAACCAGCGGCTGTTCGAGCAGATCGTGATCGTGGCGACCGTCCTCGGCGCGCTGCAACTGCTGCTGCGCTGAACCCCGGCGGCGGGGACGGCGGCCCCCGGCCGGACCGGGCCGACCGCCCACGGACGACCGGCGCACCGCGGATCGCCGGGAACGGCCGGACGCCCGCCCCGGCCGGTCAGCCGCGGATCCAGCGCCATGCGTTCGCGCTGTACGCGCACCGGATCCTGTCGCCGCCCGCCGTGGTGGTGACCGCGCCGTGATCGCTGTTCCGGCAGAACTGACCCGCCGCGTAGCAGTTCCCCGCGTTGGAGACGATGCTGCACGTGCCGGTGCTGTCCTGGCTGTTGCTGTTGCTGTTGCTGTTGCTGTTGCTGGTGCTGGTGCTGGTGCTGGTGCCGCCGCCTTCGGCCGCCCTGACCGTGGCCGTCTCGGTGACGGTGACCGTGGGGCCCGGCTCCGCCTCGGCCTCCACCGTCTCGGTGACGGTCTCGGTGACGGTCGGGCCCGGATCGGGGGCGGCCGTGACGGTCGTCGCGGGCGCGGCCCCGGTCACGGCGGACTGCTGCCCGTCGTCCCCGGCCGAGCCGATGAGCGCCCCCGTGACGAACACGGCCGCGCCGCCGGCCCATATCAGGACGCGCCTGTGGAGCGGACGGGAGTCGGGCGGGCGCGGCGTCGGCGGTACGGGAGCGGTGTACGGATTGGTCATCTCGTCCCCCCGGACGGTTCGGGTGGAGCGACCGTAGTACCGGTCACGGCCCTGTGCGCAGAGTGTGTGCGCAAGGTGTTCATTCCGTGACCGAGCCCCGAGTCCGCGAGCCCCGAGTCCGCGAGCCCCGAGTCCGCGAGCCCCGAGTCCCCGAGCCCCGAGTCCCCGAGCCCGGCCCGGGTTCTGGGCCCCGAGCCGTCCGCCGCGCCCCGCCCCCTCTGCGGCGGGGCGGCCGGCGTACGCTCGCCGCATGCCTCACGTTCTCGTCCTCGGCGGCACCACCGAGGCCCGGTGGCTGGCCGGCGAGTTGGCGGTGCGGCCCGGGGTGCGGGTCACCACCTCGCTCGCCGGGCGGGTGTCCCGGCCCGGCGCGTTGGCCGGGGAGGTGCGGTCCGGGGGGTTCGGGGGTGCGCGGGGGCTCGCCGACTGGCTGCGGCGGGAAGGCGTCGACACCCTGGTCGACGCCACGCACCCCTTCGCGGCGGCGATCACGGCGAACGCGGCCGAGGCCTCCGCCCTCACCGGTGTCCCGCTCGTGGTGCTCAGACGGCCCGGCTGGCAGGCCGGACCCGAAGACCGCTGGCACTGGGCCCGGTCCCTGGACGAGGCCGCCGGACTGCTGCCCGGCCTCGGGAGGCGGGTGCTGCTGACCACCGGACGCCTCGGCCTGGCCGCCTTCGCCGGACGGACCGGACTGGAGTTCGTCGTCCGGTCCGTGGAGCCGCCCGCGCCACCGGTCCCGGCGCACACCGAAGTACTGCTGGCCCGGGGGCCGTTCACCGAGGCGGCCGAGCGGGAACTGCTGGTCGGGCGCCGCATCGACGTCCTCGTCACCAAGGACAGCGGGGGAGCGGCGACCTCCGCCAAGCTCGCCGCCGCACGCGGACTCGGTCTGCCCGTCGTCGTCGTACGCCGTCCGGAGCTGCCCCGTGGCGTGGTCGCCATGTCCGACCCGGAGGCCGTGCTGCGCCGAGTGGGGTGTGTCTGACACCGGCTGAGGCCGCAGCACCGCAGGGCCGCAGCACCGCAGCACCGCAGGGCCGCAGCACCGCAGGGCCGCAGGGCCGCAGAACCGGCGACCGCTGGGCCGCCGGGTCCGCGCCCCGGGCATGCCGTTTCCGGTGAGGCGCCGTCCCCGGCGGTGGCGCGGGCCGTCCGTTGCCGGGCGGCGCCCGCCCGCCCCCGGACGGGTCGCTCACGCCCGGTCGCCGGTGCGGCTCACGTCCGCCCCGGCCTGCGGCGCAGCAGGTAGGTGTCCATGATCCAGCCCTTGCGCTCCCGGGCCCGCTCCCGCGCCCGCTCGATCCGGGGCGCCGCCTCGCCGATCGGCCCGGCGTCGAGAAGTTCGTCCGGAGTGCCGAGATACGCCCCCCAGTAGATGTCGATGTCCTGGTCGGCGTACTGCCGGAACACCTGCTGCGAGTCCAGCATCACCACCACGTCGTCGACGCCCTCGGGGAACCCCTCCGCCAGACGCCGCCCGGTGGTGATCTGCACCGGCCGGGCCACCCGGTTCAGCACCGTGCGATGCCGTGCCATCAGTGCGGACACACTGCTGATGCCCGGTACGACGTCGTGCTCGAAGACCACCGCGCCCCGCTCCAGCACCTCCTCCAGCACACCCAGGGTGCTGTCGTAGAGCGCCGGGTCGCCCCACACCAGGAACGCACCGGTCTCCCCTTCGCGCAGTTCGCCGGCGATCAGCCGCTCGTAGAGGGCGGCGCGTGCCGTGCGCCAGTCGCCGACGGCCGGTGCGTACGCCGTCCCGTCCGCCCGGCGGTCACGGTCCGGGTCGCGCGCCTGGACCACCCGGTACCCGCCCTCCGGCAGATGCGTCCGCAGCATCTCCCGGCGCAGATCCGTGAGATCCGCCTTGGCCTCGCCCTTGTCCAGGACGAAGAACACGTCCGTGTCCCGCATCGCCCGGACCGCCTGCAACGTCAGCTGGTCGGGATCGCCCGCGCCGATCCCGATGACATGAATCCTTCGCACCCCCCGAGTCTGCCGGACACCGGCACCACGCCCGCGACCGAGGTCGGGATCGGTGCCCGGCGCGACCCCGGGGCCCTCACCACCGGCTCCGCGGCCGTGCTCCGGGCCGGCTCGGTCGGCACCCCCGCCCGGCGCGCGACGGACGAGACCGCCCTGGTCCGGCGGGGAACTCACCGGGAGGCACCGGCCGGTCCTCCGGGGGCGCACGCCCTTTCACCGGCGCGAGTGGAGCGCGTCGGCCGTGCGGGCATGGCTGTGCCGCCGGCCGGTCCCGGACCGGACCGCGTCCACCAGGTGCGGGTGGTCGTCGGGCAGATCGCGGTGCTCGTGCTCGACCGGGCCCGGCTCCCGCTTCGGCCACAGCCGCACAGCCGCGACGACGGAGGCGGAGGCGACCACGCCCAGCACCACCGCGGCGGTCTGGAGGCCCGCTGCCGCGCCGAGCCGGCCGGCCAGCGGGTACGTCAGGAGCCAGCAGCCGTGCGACAGGGAGAACTGCGCCGCGAACAGGGCCGTACGTCCCTCGGGCGCCGCCGCCCGGCGCAGCAGCCTCCCGGTCGGTGTCAGCACCGTCGAACAGGCACCCCCGAGCACCGTCCACATCAGCAGCAGCGCCGGCCAGCGCCAGGTACCGCCGTCGGCTGCGGCCAGGCCGCCGAGCCCCGCGAGGACGAGCGGGAGCAGCATGGCTCCGCGCAGCATCACCGTGCGCTCCGGCACCCGGTCCAGTGCCCGGGGCAGCAGCAGGGCGACCGCCATCGACCCGCCGCCGTAGGCGCCGAGCGCGAGCGGCACGTCGGCCGCGCCGCGCTCCAGCGTGTCACGTACGTACACCACGGTGTTGACGGTGACCATGGCCCCCGCCGCGGCCACCGCGAGGTCGAGGGCGAGCAGGGCGCGCAGCTGCGGGAGGGCCAGGAAGCGGCGGACGCCGGCGGTGGCCCTGGCCCGGAGGCCGTCACCGCCACCGTCACCGTCTCCGCGTGGCCCGGGGGCGGAAGGCTTGGGCAGGACCGCCGAGACGACCAGCGCCCCGGAGGCCAGGAAGCCGGCCACCGTGCCCAGGAACAGCCAGCTGTAGGTCGTCACCGACAGCAGGGCGGCGGCGAGTGCCGGACTGAACAGGCTCTCCAGGTCGTAGGCGAGGCGGGACAGCGACAGCGCCCGCGTGTAGTCCCGCTCGGCGGGCAGCACCTCGGGCACGAGTGCCTGGAACGTCGGCGTGAACGCGGCCGACGCCGACTGGAGCAGGAGGATCAGGACGTACACCTGCCACACCTGGTCGACGAAGGGCAGCAGCAGCGCCACACCGGCGCGCACCAGGTCCGCGCCGACCATCAGAGCCCGGCGCGGCAGACGGTCGGCGACCGCGCCGATCACCGGAGCGATCGTCACGTACGCCAGCATCTTGACGGCCAGTGCAGTACCCAGCACCGAACCCGCCCGGGCGCCCGCGAGGTCGTAGGCCAGCAGGCCGAGCGCCACCGTGGCCAGGCCGGTGCCGAGCAGAGCGACGACCTGGGCGATGAAGAGGCGGCGGTAGGGGCCGTTGCGCAGGACGGAGAGCATGCGGCGATCCCTCCGGACGGCACGGAGGCGGACGTGGCTACCCTCCCACTGTATCCATGAGTGCGCATCTGTGCACATGTTGAGGCCGCCACTCCCTTGCGGCGGCGGGGGAGTGTGCCGGGTGCCGCGGCGGGGCGAACGCCGCACGCCGCCAGGCAGGCGGGACTTTCGCAACACGCCCTAGGCTGAGCACATGCCTGCTCGCGAGTCCCTGCCACCTGCGGCCGGTGCGCATCTGCGCCCTCCGGACAGCGCGCGTCTCGCCGAGGCGACCGAGGTCTTCGCGATGCTGTCCGACGCGACCCGGCTGCACCTGCTGTGGCTGATCGCGCAGGAGGAGTCGGACGTCGGCTCCCTCGCCGAGCGGTGCGCGGCGTCCCGGACGGCGGTCAGCCAGCACCTGGCGAAACTGCGTCTCGCGGGCCTGGTCGAGACCCGCCGCGAGGGCCGGCACATCTTCTACAGCCTGCGCGACGGGCACCTGCGCCGACTGGTGATGGAGGCCCTGAGCCACGCGGACCACCGCGTCAGCGGCCGGGCCCCGCACGACTGACGGGCCGACGCCCGGGCGGCCGTGGGGGCCGCATCCGTCGCCGGACGGGCGGGCGGGGTGCGGCGCAGCCTCGTTGCCGGGGGCCGGGGGCCGGGGCCGGGAGAGCGGGCGGAGCCCTCCTGAAGTCCCCCGGCGATCGGAGTTCGCAACGTGGCGGCGTGCGCGCCCCGGCCGCGTGGCGTGCGGCGGTGTCCGGGCGTCAGCAGGTCGCGCCCGGCTTCACCGGCCTGAGGTCGATGAGGTAGCCGTCCACGGCACGGTCCACGCAGCCGCTGCCCCGCCCGTACGCCGTGTGTCCGAGTCCCTCGAAGGTCAGCAGCATGCCCCCGGGCAGCTGGCGGGCCAGGCTCCGGGCCTCGTGGTACGGCGTGGACGGGTCGCCGGTGGTGCCCACCACGAGCACCGGAGGCAGCCCGTCCGCGCTCACCCGGTGCGGGCCGGGCCCGCTCTGCGGCCAGCCCCTGCAGCCGAGCGCGGCGACCACGCTCTCGGACCCGAAGTCGCCCTCGGCGCGGTGCGCCCGGTCGAGGGCCTTCCAGTACTCCCGGGGGTCCTCGGGGTGAGGGATGTCGACGCAGTCGACCGCGGTGATCGCCACATCCGCGTTGTCGGGGTGGCTCTCCTCCTCCTGTTCCTCCTGTTCCCCCTGTTCCCCCTGCTCCTCCTGGCTCCCTGGCTCCTGCTGTTCCGCCTGCTGCTCCTCCTCGCCGCCGGTGTCCTCGTCCTCCCCGGCGTCCTCCTCGCCGGCGGCGATCCCCGCGAGCCTCGTCCCGTCACCGTCGGCGGCCTCGCCCAGACCGCGGGACAGGGCCTCCCACTGCTCCTCCGGGGTGTACATCGACGTGACGACGGCGCTGTGCAGGGTCGCCGCGTCCAGGCCCCAGGCGGCGTCGTCGACCGGCAGCGGCTCCGCCTCGGTCCGCGCGTAGAGATCCGCGAGCAGCTCGCGGATGCCTTCGGGGGTGCCGGCGGGGCAGACGTCCCCCGCCACCTCGGCGCAGTACTCGGCGTAGTCGTCGACCGCCTCGCGGAATCCGGCGGCCTGGCTGACCGCCCGCTCGGCCCAGTCCAGCGACGGGTCGACGGCCCCGTCCAGCACCATCGCGCGCACCCGCCGGGGGAACAGCTCGCCGTAGCTGGTGCCCAGCGACGTCCCGTAGGACCATCCGAGGTAGCTCAGCCTGTCGTCGCCGAGCGCGGCGCGCAGCACGTCCATGTCGCGGGCCGCGTCGGCCGTGCCGACATGCGGCAGGATCGGGCCGCTGTGCCTCTTGCAGGCCGCGACCATGCTCTCGGCCTCGGCCAGGGCGGCGCGGCGCTGCTCCGCCGTCGCGGGGTGCAGCGGCTGCGGCGCGGCGTCGTCGGCCGCCGCGCCGGTCTCTGCGCCGGTCTCTGCGCCGGTCTCTGCATCGGTCTCTGCATCGGTCTCTGCGCCGGTCTCCGTGCCGGTCTCGTCCTCCGGTCCGCAGTCCACGGCGGGCTCGCTGCCCGCCACACCGCGCGGGTCGAACCCGACGATGTCGAAGCGGGTCCGTATGCGTTCGGTGAACGTCTCCGCCCCGCCGTCCGCGAGCAGGGCGACCCCGGACTCTCCGGGACCGCCCGGATTGAAGACCAGCGAACCGATGCGACGGGCCCTGTCGGTCGCGGTGACCCGTATGAGGGGGAGAGTGAAGGTCTTGCCGTTGCCGGGCGCCGAGTAGTCCATGGGGACCTTCAGCGTGGAGCACTCCTCCTCTCCGCAGGGCTTCCACCGCAGCTTCTGGCGGTAGAAGGTGCTCAGGTCGGCGCGGGCGGCGGGATCGTCGGCGGCGGCCGTGCCGGGGGTGTCCGGCGTACAGCCGCTCAGCGAACCCGCGGCGAGGGCCGCCGACACGGCCAGAACGACGGCGCGGCGGCGCCGCTGGGGATGAGTGAACAAGGGTGACTGCTCCGGAGTCCGAGGTGAGCATCGCCGCGGCAGGTCAGCGGCGTGGACATGGTACGAAGCGGAATCCCGCCCGGACATCGTCCTGAAGTAGAGACCGCTGCCCCTCTTCTCGACCGGAGGAATGACAACCCATCGCACCGCCGGACCGTCCGGGGGTGCCGCCGGCCCCTCCGGGCCGCGCGGCTTCGGGCGGTGAACTCATCGGCGCCACCGTCCCGCCGGACGAAGGGCCCCGCCTCCGCCCCGGACGGGAGCACCCGGCGCGAGGTCGTGCACGGGGACGCCCGCCCCGGTGCGAGGACCGGGGCGGGCGGGGTGTCGGAGCGGCCGCGGGTCAGCGGCCCAGCGCACGGGCTATGCGGGTGATGCCTTCCGTGAGGGTCGCCGCGTCGGGGCTGAGGCTGACGCGGAAACAGCGGGTGCGGTGGGGGGTGTCGTGGCCGCCGGGGAAGAAGTGGCGGCCCGGAACGATGAAGACCCTGTCCTGCTTGAGGCGTTCGTAGAGGACCGTGTCGTCGAAGCGCTCGTCGTCGATCCAGAACCAGCAGAACATCCCGCCGTCGCCGGAGTGCAGGCGCCAGGGCACCGATTCCGGCATGACCTCCTCGAAGAGCTTCTCCGCCAGGCGGCGCCGCTCCTGGTAGAAGGGGGAGACGGTGTCGCCGACGAGCCGGTCCAGGCGGCCGGAGGCGAGGGCGCGCGCGACGACCGACTGCTGCAACTGCGGTGCGTGCAGGACGGAGTTGGCCAGGAACGAGACCATCGGGGTGATCCAGCGCTCCGGCCCGACGGCGAAGGCGATGCGCTCGCCCGGCAGGCCCGCCTTGGACAGGGTGAAGCAGTTGACCACGTGTTCGTCCAGCGGCGGCGGAGTGAGGGTCGGCGCGATCCGGGGGAACGGCTCCCCGTAGGCGTGGTCGAGCAGCAGCGGCACGTCCCGCCGGCGGGCGAGGCCGGTCAGGGCGTCGAGTTCGGCGGCGCCGACCGCGCGCCCGGTGGGATTGCCGGGGCTCGACAGCAGCAGCATGCCGATGTCCCGCCGCTGCTCCAGCGCGTCGAAGTCGAGGGCGTAGCCGAACCGGTGGGTGCCCTCCGGGACCGGCGTGGCGGGGATGCCCACCACTCCGTCCGGGTGCAGGCACAGGCCCTGGTACCCGGTGTAGTCCGGGGCCATGGGCAGCACCACCTTCGTGCCCTCGGCGGGCCCGGTGCCTCCCCCGGGGCCCGCGAACAGGGCGGCGGCGGTGAAGCAGAGCATCTGGCTGCCCGGTCCGACCGCGACGTTGCGCGCGGTGAGCGACCAGCCGTACCGCGTGTTGAAGTAGCCGGTGATCGCCTCGATGAGGGCGGCCGACCCGCGCGACGGACCGTACTGGCAGCCGGCCGAGGCGAAGTCCTCGGCCAGCGCCTCCTCGGTCAGGCTCCGCCACTCGGCGATCGCCCCGGGGATCGCGGCCGGGTTGCCGATGCCCAGGTTGAGCCAGTTTGCGGGGCCGGACGCGGTGCTGACGGCGATGTCCTCCATGATGCTGCGGAGGCCCGAGAGCGTGGCCATCTTGCTGCCGATGAGGGACAGCGCCATGTGGTGTTCCCTTCTGGGGAGGGGGCGGAAGGCTCGGCCGGTCCGCTCAGGCGGTGGGCCCAGTGGCCGCGGGGCGGTCCGCGGCGGCACGGCCGGGGGCTGCCAGGGTGCGGCCGACCCAGACCCCGAGCAGTGCCTGGACCAGGGCGATCAGCAGGGCGATGGCCACGACGGCGCCGGCCAGCGGCGGGAGGCCGGCCAGGGCGGCCGTCGTCCGGGCGACCTCCCCCACCGGAGCCCCGCCCAGGGCCTGCACGGCCAGCGGCAGCGCCCAGCCGAGGACCGCCGCGAGGGACGCGGTGAGGTAGCCGCGGGAGGGGCGCGGGGCCCTGCGCGGGAACCGGCCGGCCGTGCCGGCCACGGCGCCGACGAGGAAGGGGATGAACCAGAGGCCGGCGAGGGTGCCCAGGGCGGTGGCGGCGGTCCCGCCGCCCACCGTCACCGCGGCGGCCACCGCCCGGCGCGGGGCCCGGGGGCCGGAGCCGGCCGTCGTGCCGGTGCGGGGGTCCGCACCGGGGCCGCCGTCCGCGTCCGTTGCCCCGTCCGTGTCCCCGGCCGAGGACGTCTCCGTGGTCCCGTCCGTCTTCCTGGCCGAGGACGTCTCCGTGGTCCCGTTCGTGTCCCCGGCCGAGGACGTCTCCGTGGTCCCGTTCGTGGCCCCGTTCCTGACCTTGGCCGAGGACGCGTCCGGGGTCCCGTCCGTGGCCGCAGCCGCAGCCGGGGTCGGTGCCGGGGTCGGTGCCGGGTCCGGGGTCGGGTCCCCGGTGGCGCCGCCGTCCGCACCGTTGGCCAGGTCCGGCTCGGGGCCCGGGGCCTGCGTACTCGTGTCCGTCGTCTTCGGCATGCGGGTCACCCTTCGCTTCGCAAGGTCCAGCGGATGTCGCCCTCGCCCTGCTCGTCGGCGGTGCGCAGCGGGCGGAGCGAGCCCTTCCACCAGTCCGGGGCCAGGTTCTTGTACCAGGGGGAGGCGGGGTTGTCGCTCTGGCCGCCGGGGTAGACCGCGCGGGCGTCCGCCGTGCCCGCCGGGCTCCAGCCGACGACCATCCGCAGACTGGGCCCGTAGTCGGAACGCAGGCCGTTCTCCGCCACGTTCACGGTCCAGGGGCTGCCGCCCGCCGGGTACGGGCCGTCACCCAGGGAGGGGGCGCCGGTCAGCGAGGGCACCACCCGCTCGTGGATGCGGCCCCACTCCCACTCGGCGGGCTTCCCGCCGAGCCGGCCGTCCAGGTACGCGACCGCTCCGGTGAAGGCGGCGCGCATCGCGTCGGGCGCGGTGCGCGACGGGCCGTCGGGGGCGGTGAACGCCGGGTTGTCCGGGTCGGTGAAGGTCCACTTCTCCAGGATCTGCATCAGCGGGACCGGGGTGCGCAGCAGGTCCAGGCCGGCCGGGTCGACGTCCACCGGCACCTCGGCCGAGTCCCACCAGGGCTTGAACACCTCCTCCACGTAGCCGCCGTAGAAGGCGAACCAGATGGCGGCGGCCGGGGATTCGGCGTCCATCGAGGCGTTCCAGCCGGCCAGCAGCGTGCGGGCGTCCTCCTGCTGCCGCGTCAGCTTCGCGCCCTCCAGGGCCTGGAGCAGCTTGGGCACCATGCGCTGGGCGAGCTCGTCGGTGACGTCGTTCTGCAGGTCCTGGAACCCTTCCACGGTGTGCTGCCGGCCGGGCCGGGACAGTTCGGCGAGGATGCGGTTGGTGCGGTAACCGGTGTCGAAGTTCGACGCCGGGCCGATGTAGTACGGGTAGTCCGGTCCGACCGGCCGCTGGTTGGCGGTGACCAGGAGCCCGGACGGCGGGTTGTACACCTGTGGCACCGCGTCGAACGGGATGGCGCCGACGACGTCCGACTCACCGGTGCCGGGGAGCGGTCCGCGTGCGTCGCCGGAGGCGATCTGCGGGTAGGAACCCGGGGCGATCACCCCGATGTTGCCCTTCCGGTCGGCGTAGGCGAAGTTCTGGGCCGGGGCCTGCCAGCTGCGCAGCGCGGCGCGGAAGCCGTCCCAGTCCTCGGCGGCGTTCAGGTCGAGCAGCGCGGTGAGGTTCTGCGAGGGACGGTTGCCCATCCACTCGACCGACGTGGTCCGGCCCTTCTTCGTCAGCAGCGGACCGTGCACGGTGAGCTCGACCTCGATCGGCACGGGGGCGCCGCCGCGGACCGGAACGGTGTACTTCACCTTCTGCACGGGATGCCAGGCGCCCTTCCAGAAGTAGGCGTCCGGGTGCCCGGGATCGGTCTTCTCCCGGTAGAAGAACGTGGACTGGTTCTGCACGGCCGTGATGGACCAGGAGATGTCGGCGTTGCGCCCGATGAGCACGGCCGGCATGCCGGGCAGGCTGGAGCCGGTGACGTCGTACCCGGGGGACTTGAGCGAGACCTGGTACCAGTACGAGGGGAGCGACAGCTTCAGGTGCGGGTCGCCGGCGAGGAGCGCGCCGCCGTCGGCCGCCTTGCCGTTCGCCACCCAGGCGTTGCTGTTGGGGTAGAGGTGGCGGGTGGTCTCGGGGAGCCTGGCCATGCTCCGCAGGATGGCGGTGGCCGCCTCCGCGGTCGCCCCGCTCTCTCCCCTCGCCCCGCTCGCCCCGGTCTCCGCGGTCGCTGCGGCCGGCGTCGCGGAACCCGGCCTGGCGGAGCCGGAGTCGGCCCGGTCCGAGGTCGCGGAGGCGGCCGGGCCGCGGCTCGCCGGGGAGCCGGGGGTGGCGGCGGGTGCCGGGGCGGCGGCGCCGTCGCCGGCGACGCCCGGGCGGCCCGCGACCGTGGCCGCGTTGGCGTTGGGGCTGTGCAGGGGAGCGACACCGAGGTTCCGGTAGGGGCCCGGGGCGTACGGGTGCTGCTCGTTGGCGGGCAGCACCGGGAACCACTGCGACGCCCGCTCGGCACCCAGCGAACCGCTCAGCAGCGCGTAGGTCAGCGGACGGGTGTCGAAGCTCAGCGTCTGGGTGAGCACGCCCTGGACGACCAGGCTGTCCACCGGGGTCCAGCGTTCCGGCCGTACGCCGGTCAGCCCGTAGACGGTCGGCCACCGGCCGTTGCGCTCCAGCTCGGCCAGCCGCGCGTTGACGCCCGCCGCATAGGCGGTGAGCGCCTTGGCGGCCCTGCCGTCGCGGGGGGTGGCCTTCCAGGTGGCCTCGGCGGTGCGGTGGATGCCCAGGGACAGCTCGAAGACGTCCGAGTCGATGCCGGAGGGGCCGTTGAGCTCCGCCAGCCTGCCCTTGCCCAGGCGACGCTGCACGTCCATCTGGACCAGGCGGAACCGGGCTGCGAGGTAGCCCTGGGCGGTGAACAGGTCCTCGTCCGAGGACGCCCGGACCGAGGCCACGCCGTCCGCCGTGAAGGACACGTCCACCGGGCGGTCCAGTCCGGGGATGCGGATCTGCTCGTCGTGGGGAAGGCGGGCGTCCTCGGCCGACGGCCACACCCCGCCGCCGGGCATCAGGGCCCTGCCGAGGGCGGGCACCGGGCCGAAGCCGGCGCCGAACACGAACATGGTCACGCCGGCGGTGCAGACGGCGCCCAGCACTCCCGCCGCCCGGCGGATCCTGGCTCTCATCACTCTCCTGTCGCCCATGGTCAGCGCCGTGCTCTGTTGCGGACCTTGATCCGCGTGTACTCGAGAAGCCCCCAGTGCCCGTACTCGACGCCCAGTCCGGAGGACCGGACCCCGCCGAAGGGCACGTCGTGCCGCAGGTCCCCGTGGGTGTTGATCCACACGGTGCCGCTGTCGAGGAGCGGGGCGAGTTCCTCGGCCGCGTCCGGCGGGCCCCAGAGCGAGGCGCCGAGGCCGTAGCGGGTGGCGTTGGCCCGGCGGACGGCCTCGGCCGGATCGTCGTAGGCGATCACCGGGATGACGGGACCGAACTGCTCCTCCACCTCCAGCTCGCAGCCCTCGGGCAGACCGGTCACCACGGTCGGGGCGTAGAAGTGGCCCGGGCCCGCCAGCGGGGCGCCGCCGGTCACGACCCGGGCGCCCCGGGCGACGGCGTCCTCGACCAGGCGGCCGACCCGCTCCAGCTGGCTCCGGCTGACGAGCGGCCCGAACTCGGCCTCCGGGTCGCTGCCGGGGCGCACGACGGCGGCCTCGGCCAGTGCGGCCAGCGCCCCGGTGAGCTCCTCGGCGCGGTCCCGCGGGACGTAGATCCGCTTGACCGCGGCACAGAACTGGCCGCTGTTGGCGAGGGCGGCGTGGAACAGCGCGGGGGCGAGCGCGGTGACGTCGGCACCCGGAAGCACGATCGCCGCGTCGTTGCCGCCCAGTTCGAGGACGACGGGCAGCAGCCGGTCGGCGGCCTGCCGGGCGATCGCCCGGCCGGTCTCCACCGAGCCGGTGAAGGAGATCATGTCCACCGAGGGGTGTTCGGTGAGGGCCCGGCCGAGCGCGTGGTCGCCGGAGACGACGTTGAACACGCCGGGCGGCAGGCAGCCGCGCAGCACCTCACCCATCCGCAGCGTGGACAGCGGGGTCTCCGGCGAGGGCTTGACCACCACCGTGTTGCCGGCGAGCAGCGCCGGGGCGAACTTGCAGACCGACAGGATGACGGGGAAGTTGGACGGGGCGATCGCCGCCACGACCCCGTGCGGGACCCGCTCCACCGTGATGCGGGCGCCGTCCCCGGCGGTCAGTTCCTCGGCCGCCGGCTCCAGCTCGGCCGTGTGGCCGAACCAGTCGGCCGACAGCCGTACTTCGGCCCGGGCGGCGGCGAGCGGCTTGCCCTGTTCCCGGCTGAGCAGCGCGGCCACCTCCTCCAGGTGCGCGCCGAGCGCCTCGCCGCAGGCGCGCAGCGCCGCGCGGCGGTCGTCGGCCGGAAGCCGGGCCCAGTCCGCGGCGGCGGCCGCGGCCGCGGCGACGGCGGCGTCGAGCTGCTCGGGGGAGCACGCGGGCGACCGGGCGAAGGCCTCGCCGGTGGCCGGGTCCTCCACCGGCAGCTCGAAGGCGCCGGGTACCGCCGCGCCGCCGATGGTCAGGGACGGCGTCATGCCCGGGCCTCGGCTTCCGGGGCCGGCCCGGCGAGCTGCGTGCGCAGGCTCAGCGGGCGCATGTCCGTCCAGACCTCCTCGACGTGGGCGAGGCAGGTCTCCTTGTCGCCCTGGACCCCCGCGTCCCGCCAGCCCGCCGGGACCTCCCGGTCCACGGGCCACACCGAATACTGCTCCTCGTGGTTCACCACGACCCGGAACTTCTCGGCCGGAGCCGGGATGTCATTCATTGCACTTGCCACTTGGATTCCCTTTTTCTTTTCCTGATGGAATTGCTAGAGTGTCGCCGGAATGCCGCACCAGCGGCATGTTCAATAACGCCTGGAAAAGGTTGCTCAGTGATGGATGAAATCCAGATTCCCAAGGTCCGGTGGCCGGAGCGGGTGCCGGCCGGCGACTGGCTGAAGGGCGCGTCCGCCGTGGTGGTCATCGGGGTCGACGTGGACGCCGAATCGCCCGTGCTGGCCCGCGGGGAGCACTACATCGACCACCTCACCACCATGTCCCACCAGGCCTACGGCCCGCGGGTCGGGGTGCCGCGGATCCTGGACCTGCTGGACCGGTACCAGCTGCCGGCGACCTTCTTCGTGCCCGGCGTGTCCGCCGAGCGGTGGCCTTCGGTGATGGAATCGGTGGCGGAAAGGGGGCATGAGACGGCGCTGCACGGATTTACCCACCGGCACCCCGTGCACCTTTCCGAGGAGGAGCAGCGCGAGGAGATCGAGCGCAGTCTGAAGACCTTTTCCCGATTCGGTGTGCAGCCCACCGGGTACCGGGCGCCGAACTGGGAGACGACCCGGTACACGCTCGATCTCCTGGGAGAATTCGGACTGCGTTACGACTCCTCGCTGATGGACGACGACCGCCCCTACGCGGTGCGCAGCGGCTCCGGCGCGACGATCGCGGAGCTGCCCGTGCAGTGGCTGCTGGACGACTGGGAGCAGTACGCCTTCCTGCCCGAGCCGAACATCGGCCAGCTGATCGAGGCACCGTCCAAGGTGGTGGACCTGTGGACCGCCGAGCTGGAGGCCATGCGCGGCTTCGGCTCGCTGTGCATGCTGACCGTGCACCCCTTCCTCACCGGACGCCCGTCGCGGCTGCACGCCCTGGAGCAGTTCATCCGGTTCGCGCTCTCCCGGGGCGACGTGCGGTTCGCCCGCGCGGACGAGGTGGCCGAGCTGGTCCTCGCCGGGCCGACCGGTCAGGCGTAGCCGCAGCCGCCGTGGCGGGCGGGTCAACTCCTCGTCCCGGCAAGGCTGGTGGCGGTCCGCGGGGCGAGGAGTTCGGCCACGCAGGCCGTCACCAGCGCGGCGAGGCTGGAGACCGAGCGCTCCTCGGGCAGCCCGGCGGCCTCGTAGGCGAGAGGGAGTTCGGTGCACGCGGTGAGCACCGGGAGGTCGTGCCGCTGCCACAGTCCGCGCACCGCGGAGGCCAGCACGGCGGCGCCCTCGTCCAGGCGGTTGGCCTTCACCAGGACGCCGGACCGGTGGATCTCGGCCTGCAGCGGCTCGTCCGGGACCAGCAGCCGGTAGCCCAGTTCGGCGGCCCGCCGCTGGTAGATGCCGCTGTGCACGGTTCCGGTGGTGGCCGCCAGCCAGCCGCCCGCCGGGCTGGTGCGCATGGCGGCCCGCAGCGTGGCGTCGGCGATGTGGACGACCGGCACGGGCAGCAGGCCGCCCGGGAGCCGGTCGATGAAGGCGTGCGCGGTGTTGCACGGGACCACGAGCAAGTCGGCTCCCCAGGCGGCGAGTTGCTCCAGACCGGCGCGGATCGGCGGCAGCGGCTCGTCCGAGCCGGTGAGGATGGCCCCGGTGCGCTCCGGAATCCCGGGCTCCGACAGCATGACGATGCGCGGGTGTTCCTGGTCCGATCGCGCGGGGACCGCGAGGGAGAGCAGCCGGAGGAACTCCGCGGTGGCCGCCGGCCCCATGCCGCCGAGTACTCCCAGTGTCCGTGCGGACACGCTGGCCGCCGTGCCGTTGGCCGGTTTCCGGTCGACTCGTATCACGCTTCTGCCCCCTGCAGATCCCGGCGCGGGCACAGGGATCACGTTGTCCAGCCGAATGTGATTTGCCGGGGCGAATGCCTGTGGCGGCCCCCGGTCGGGAAAGGTGACGGGGCAGTCCGCGAGGGCCATGCGGTCGTCATGGCACCGATTGGGGACGCGCCCGAGAAGGTGGAGAAAATGCCCGGCCTGAAAGCCGGGTGGTCCCGTCGCTGCGGCTCACCGTACCACAGGCGATCACGCACGCAAGTTGACCTGCCTGTCCTCGCCGTTCTCGCATCGGTGCAGGCCAGGGGCCGTGCCGATCAAAGGAATCAATCCCTTGCGGAGAAGATCAACGGCGTGCTTGGATGCGAACGCCTGCTCCACGGATTGGACCTCAACTCGCGCCGGCAGGGTTTGGCTGACCCCCAACCCGCCCGTGGCAAAAACAAGTTGACACTAGTTCACCGAGTTCTCTATGGGGGGGAACAGCAAGTGATTCAGGACGACAGCAGCACCCTCGCCAACCCGGCCGGGGAGGCTGTGGAGTTGCCGACGGCAACCCTTGCCGTCATCGACATCTGGTCCGACGTGCTCGAAGTGGCACCGGACACCATCGACCCCGAGACGTCTGATTTCTTCGCTCTCGGTGGCTACTCTCTGCTCGCACTCCAGGCCATCGGGCGCCTGCTCGCCGCCCACGGCATCGACCAGGACACGGCCCTGGAGCTGGAGGGCCTGCTGCTCAACGAGCTCTTCGAGCAGCCCACCGCCGCCGCCCAGGCGGCCTGCCTCGTCGCGAACTTCCCGCGGTGACACGTCTCCCGGTGCGTCCGGGAGTCCTCGTCGCCGTGCCTTCTTGCTGATCACCACGTAACGGCCGGTCGTCCGGCCTGCTCTGCGCCCGCGGTTCCCCGACGCTGCCGCCGGCGTGTCCATGCGCGCGTGTGCGCCCTGCCCCGCCCGGGCCCGGGTGCCGCACGCCCTCGATCCGAGTGCCTCGCCGAGTCGACGCCGAAGCCTGCCCGGCCCCGTGCCCCAGGCCGCGGCGGCGTTCCCCCGGGAGGCCGATGCAGGGAAGGTTCACTCGTCCATGACGACGCCCGACGCGAGCACTGCGTCACCGAAGGACCTGTTCCGGCGGGCCAAGGTCACCGCCGCCGACGAACGCGTCTTCATCGCCAAACTCCTTGTCGCGTACGGTCTGTGGGCCGCAGGCGTGGCACTCGTCCTCCTCGTGGAGGCCTGGCCGGTCCGGCTGCTCGGCGTGGTGCTGCTCGGCGCCATGTACTCCCACTGGCTGGAACTCCAGCACCAGTGCCTGCACCACTCGGCCTTCCGCAGGTCGCGTCTGCACCGGCTGGCCGGAGTCCCGCTGGGCGTGCCCATGCTGGTGTCGTACAGCCACTACCGGGTGCGTCACCTGCAGCACCACCGCTACCTGGGCACGGACCAGGACTCGGAGTTCTTCGGGTTCGACTCGCGGCAGCCGGTCACCTGGTCGGCGCTCCTGCGGGAGGCGCTCGCCTTCGGCCGGCTGGCCGCCACGGTGGCCGACATCGGCCGGTGCTGGGCCGGCACCTGGTCCTACGACATGGGCCAGATATCCCGGGACCGCGAGCGCGAAATCGTCGCCGAGTACCGGATGTTCACCGTGCCGATCCTCGGCGCCGCGGCCCTGGCCGCCTTCGGGTACGGCGAGTTCGTCCTGTGGGTCTGGCTGCTCCCGCTGCTGGTCGCGGTGCCGCTGCACTTCGTCGTCGAACTGCCCGAGCACATCCTGTGCGACAACTCCTCCACCGACGTACTGCGCAACACCCGCTCGATCACCGGCAGTTGGTTCAGCACCTGGTACACCAACGGCAACAACCTGCACATCGAGCACCACGCCGCGATGGTCGTGCCGATCAACCGGCTGCGCGGCCGGCACGAGCTCGCGCTGGCGCACGCCGAGCACACCTCGCCCAGCTACCCCCGGTTCTACCGGGCCATCCTGCAGGAGGCCCGGGCCAACGCACGGGCGGCCCGCACCGGCCGGGAGCAGTCGTGACGGCCGCCCCCGCCGCCTGCGGCGAACGCCATCCGCTCACGCCGGGCCAGCTGGGCATGTGGTTCCTGGAACGCATGTCGGGCTCGGCCGTCTACACCGACCCGATGACGTTCCACCTCACCGGCCCGCTCGACGTCCCCGCACTCCGGCGGGCCCTGGAACGGCTGCGGAGCCGGCACGCGGCGCTGCGCACCACCTTCCCGCTGGTCGACGGCAGCCCGGTGCAGGAGGTCTCCGCGCAGTGCGGCGTCGAACTGCCCGTGTCGGACCTGCGCGGGCTGCCCGCGGCGGAGCGCGACAGCCACCTCGCGTCGCTGCTGGCCGCCGACCAGGCCGCCCCCTTCGACCTGGCCCGCGGGCCCGTGCTGCGGGCCCTCGTGGTCGCGCTCGGTCCCGAGGAGCACGTCCTGCGCCTCACCCTGCACCACCTGGTGTCGGACGCCTGGTCCTGGTGGAACGTCCTGCTGCCCGAGCTCGCGGTGCTGTACGGGGCCGAACGCGACGGCGTCCCGGCGGACCTGGGGGAGCCCGCGGCCCAGTTCCCGGACTTCGTGCGCTGGCAGCGCGAGTGGAGCCGCGGCCCCGGCCACCGCCGCCAGCTGGCGTACTGGACGGAGCGGCTGTCCGGTCTGGGACCGGTACCGCTGCCCGGCCCGGAGACCGGCCCGCAGTCCGCCCCCGCCGGCGTGCGGGCCCGCTCCGCCGCGACGGCCGCGGACGCCGTGGCCACCCGGTGGGCCACGGTGCCGCGCACCGTGCACGACCGTCTGAGGGACGTCTGCCAGGACGAGCGGGTGACCCCGTTCATGCTGCTGCTGGCGGCCTTCGCGGTGGTGCTGCACCGCCGGTCGGGGGCCACCGACATCGCGGTCGGCACCCGCGCGGCCGTACGCAGCCGCCCCGAGTTCGCCTCCGCGGTCGGCTTCTTCGTCAACCTGCTGGTCATCCGCACCGAGGTGGACCCCGGCGCGGCCTTCCGGGGCCTGCTCCGCGACGTCCGCCGGGGCGCGCTCGGCGCCTACGCGCACCGCGAACTGCCCTTCGAGCACGTGGTCGAGCAGCTCGGGCCGCGCCGTGGCGGGGGCTTCCGCTCCCCGGTCAACGTGCTGTTCTCGCACCAGAGCACCCCCGAGGTGCCGCCGGCCTTCCCCGGGCTGACCGCCCGGATCCTCAACCACGATCCCGGCACCCTCTACGACGTCGACCTCGTCTTCTACGAGGAGGACGGCGACCTGCGGGCGCTGCTCAGCCACCGTCGCGCCCGCTGCTCCGACGAGGACGCCACGTCGCTGCTGGCGGAGCTCACCGCCGTCCTCGCCGCCGTCGCGCAGGACCCCGGGATCCCGCTGGCCACACTCATGGCGACCACAGGGGTGCACCGTGCCGCATAGTCCCACACCCGCCGGGAACCGCCCGGACACCGCCCACGAGAGCGCGGACGGGCTCGCCCCGCTGTCGGTCACCCAGGAGCAGCTGTGGCTGCTCGACCGGCTCGACCCGGGCAACGCCGCCTACAACTCCACCATGCTGTGGCAGCTGGACGGCCCCCTGGACGTCGACGCGCTGCGCCGGGCCCTGGCCGCCGTCGTCCGCCGCCAGCAGATGCTGCGGGCCTGCGTCGTCGCCGTCGACGGCGTCCCCCACCAGCGGGTGGCCGACGAGGCCGAGGTGCCGCTCACCGTCACCGACCTCACCGGGCTGCCCGAGCCGGACCGCCGCGCCGCCGCCGACCGGACGGTCACCGAGGCCGCGCACCGCCCCTTCGACCTGGGACGGCCGCCGCTGTTCCGGCTGGAGCTGGTACGCACCGGGGCCGAGCGGCACGTGATGGCGCTCGTCATCCACCACATCGTCTCCGACGGCTGGTCGGTGCAGGTGCTGCTCCAGGAGGTCGCGGACCTGTACGCGGGCGAGGTCACCGGCGTGGAGGTGCCGCTGCCCGAACTGTCCGCCCAGTTCACCGACTACGCCCGCGAGCAGCGCGAACGGCTCGCCGGCCCGCGCGGCCGGGCACTGCTGGACTACTGGACCCGGCAGCTGGCCGGCGCCCCCGCCGCCCTGGACCTGCCCACCGACCGCCCCCGCTGTGACGGCGCGGACTTCAGCGGCGACCGGTACGTCTTCCCGGTGCCCGACGGGCTGCGCGCCGCCCTGGGCGAGCTCGCCCGCTCCTCCCGGGCCAGCATGTTCATGGTCACGCTGGCCGGGTTCACGGCGCTGCTGTCCCGGCTGTCCGGGCAGCAGGACCTGCTGGTGGGCACCCCGGTGGGCAACCGGGACAAGCCCCAGTGGGGGCCGCTGGTCGGCTACTTCGCCGACACCCTGGTCATGCGCGGCGACGTCGGGGGCGACCCCACCTTCCGCGAACTGCTGAGCCGCACCCGCACCACCGCCCTGAAGGGCTTCGTCCACCGGGACCTGCCGTTCCGGTCCCTGGTGGAGGCGGTGCGCCCGGAGCGGGCGGTGAACCGCAATCCGCTGTTCCAGGTGATGTTCATCCTGCAGAACATCCCGCCGCGCCGCCGCCGGGCCGAGCTGCCGGGCGTGGTGATGACCCGGCTGGACGACGTGCGCACCACCTCGATCTTCGACCTGCGCTTCGACCTGTTCGAGTTCGAGGACGAGATGCGCGGCCAACTGGAGTACAGCACGCGCCTGTTCGACCGGTCCACCGTCGAGCGGACCGCACGCCAGTACCTGGCGCTGCTCGCCGACGCGTGCGCCGACCCCGACCGCCCGGTCTCCGCGCTCGACCTGGGCCCCGCGGAGGCGGACCGCGCCGGCGCCGCCGCGGCCGCCGGCTTCAACGACGACCTCGGGGGGTTCTGAGATGTGCGGCGTCACCGGATACGCGGACCTGGCGGGCACCGGCCTCACCGAGGACGGTGAGGTGCTCGACCGGATGACCGCGACCCTGCTGCACCGCGGCCCCGACTCCGGCGGCCGGCTGGTGCGCGACGGGGTGGCCCTGGGCTTCCGCAGGCTCAGCATCGTCGGCCTGGAGGACGGGGACCAGCCGATCACCAACGAGGACGGCTCCGTCGCGATGGTGTGCAACGGCGAGATCTTCAACCACCGCGAACTGCGCGCGGAACTGGAGGCCAGGGGCCACCGGTTCCGCACCCGCACCGACGTGGAGGTGATCGTCCACCTCTACGAGGAGTACGGCACGGGCCTGCTGGAGCGGCTCAACGGCCAGTTCGCGTTCGCCGTCCACGACACCCGGCGCCGCCG
Source organism: Streptomyces sp. B8-7 (assembly GCF_058833805.1). Lineage (NCBI taxonomy): Bacteria > Bacillati > Actinomycetota > Actinomycetes > Kitasatosporales > Streptomycetaceae > Streptomyces > Streptomyces sp. B8-7. The sequence continues at coordinate 822,780 of NZ_JBYRRL010000002.1, forward strand.
GCTCCTCCTGGCCCGCGACCACATGGGCATCCTGCCCCTGTACTACGCGGTGGCGGGCGGCCGGCTCGTCTTCGGGTCCGAGATCAAGGCCGTGCTGGCGCACCCGGCGGTGCCCCGGCGGGCCGACCTGACCGGTCTCGACCAGGTGCTGACCTTCCCCGGCACCGTCGGCGCGCGCACCCTGTTCCAGGGGGTCAGCAGCCTGGAGAACGGCCACTTCCTGACGGTGGAGGACGGGGCGGTCCGCACGGAGAAGTACTGGGACCTGGACTACCCCGTGGACGTGCCCGGAGAGCCGGCCGAGCACCCCGACCGGTACTACGTGGACACCGTCCGCGAACTGCTGGAGCAGTCGGTGCGCCGGCGGCTCCAGGCGGACGTGCCCGTCGGCTACTACCTCAGCGGCGGACTGGACTCCTCCCTCATCGGTGCGCTGGTGCACCGCAACACCGCAGGGACGGTGCCCCGCTCGTTCTCCGTCACCTTCCCCGACCGGGACATCGACGAGTCCCGCCACCAGCGCCTGATGGCCCGGCACCTGGGATCGCTGCACACCGAGACCGAGTTCCGCCCCGGCGACATCGCGGCCGGGCTGCGCCGGATGGTCGGCCACGCCGAGTGCGCGGTGAAGGAGACGTACAACACCTGCTCCATGGCGCTGTCGGCGGCGGTGCGGGACTCCGGCACCCGGGTGATCCTCACCGGGGAGGGCGCCGACGAGCTCTTCGCCGGATACCTCGGCTACCGCTTCGACCTCGGCGGCCGCCGCACCGCCGGCGCCGACCCCTTCGAGGAGGACCTGCGCCGCACCATCTGGGGGGATCCGCACGTCTTCTACGAGCGCGACTACCACGCCTGGCGCGAGTCCAAACTCGACCTGTACGCCCCGGACCTGCGGGACGCCCACGCCGAGTTCGACTGCCTCGCCGGTCCCGTCGTCGACCCGGAGATGCTGCGCGGCCGCCACCCGGTGCACCAGCGCTCGTACCTCGACTTCAAGCTCCGGCTCTGCGACCACCTGCTCTCCGACCACGGGGACCGGATGGCGCTGGCCAACTCGGTGGAGGCCCGGTACCCGTTCCTCGACCCCGACCTGGTCCGCTTCGCGACGACCGTCCCGCCCCGCCTGAAGGTGACGGAGAGCACCGAGAAGTACGTGCTCAAGGAGGCCGCCCGGGGGCTGGTGCCCGAGGAGATCGTCCACCGGGAGAAGTTCGGGTTCCGGGCCCAGGGCAGCCCCGCGCTGCTGCGGGCGCGGACCGAGTGGGTGGAGGACCTGCTCTCGTACGACCGGATCAAGCGGCAGGGCTACTTCGACCCCGACGTGGTCGAGCACCTCAAGGAGCAGTACCGGCAGCCCGGTCACGAGGTCCATCCGCACCTCGGCGACGACCTGCTGCTGATCGTCCTCACCTTCGGCGTGCTGCTCGACACCTTTTCCCTTCCCGACGCCTGAACCACTGGGGCGGCCGCCGGCCCCCCGTCTGATGGAGGAAGCTCGCATGGCCTTCCAAGCAGTCCACGGCCTCGTACAGCAGGCCGCCCAGCGCTACGCCGACCACGTCGCGGTCGAGTGCCCGCAGGGCCGGCTGACCTACGCGGAGCTCGCCGCCCGCTCGGACGAACTCGCCGTCGCCATACGGTCCTCCGGCGCGGGCGCCGGCTGCGTGGTGCCGATCCTGGCCGAGGACCGGCGCGAGCTCGTCGTGTCGGTCCTGGCCGTCCTGAAGGCGGGCGGTGTGTTCGTGCCCGTGGACCTGACGGCCCCGCCGCTGCGGCTGCGCGCCATGCTGACGGCCACCGCCCCGGAGTGGGTGATCGTCGGAGCCTCGGCCGCCGGACGCGCGGAGGAGATCCTGGAGTCGGCCCTGCCGCTCGCCCGGCGGGTCCCGCTGGACCTGGCCGCCGAGCCCACCGGCGCGGCCCCGCAGCGGATCCACCAGCCGGACCCGGACGACGCCGCGTACATCTTCTTCACCTCCGGCTCCACCGGACAGCCCAAGGCGATCGTCGGCCGGATGCAGGGCATCGACCACTTCGTCCGCTGGGAGACCGAACTGCTGGGCGTCGGCCCCGGCGCCCGGGTCGGCCAGCTGGCCTCCCCGGGCTTCGACGCGATCCTGCGCGACCTGTTCGTGCCGCTGACCACCGGCGGTACCGTCTGCGTCCCGCCCGCCGGACTCACCCTGGACGGGCCGGCCCTGGCCCGGTGGATCGACGAGGAGCGGATCAACCTCGTGCACACCGTGCCCACCGTGTGGCGCGCGATGCTGCCCTCGCTCACTGCGGGCGGCCCGGAACTCGCCGGGCTGCGCTGCGTCGCGCTGGCCGGGGAGCCGGTGGCGCCGAGCGACGCCGCCGCGTGGTTCGACCGGTACGGGGAGCGGATCGCCCTGCTCAACCTGTACGGCCCCAGCGAGACCACCATGACGAAGATGTTCCACTTCATCACCCCGGCGGACACCGAGCGGTCCACCGTGCCGATCGGCAAGGCCATGCCCGGGGCCCGGGTGGTGCTGCTCGACGGCCGCAACCAGCCGTGCCCGCCCGGCGCCGTGGGCGAGATCCACATCCGCACTCCGTACATGTCACTCGGCTACTTCCACCAGCCCGACGCCACCCGCGCCGCCTTCGTGCCCAACCCGCTCGGCGACGACCCGGAGGACTTCGTCTACCGCACCGGCGACTACGCGCGCGCCCTGCCGGACGGCAGCCTGGAGTACGTCGGCCGCCGGGACCAGCAGATCAAGCTGGGCGGCGTCCGCGTCGAGCTCGGCGAGATCGAGCACGCGCTGCGCGCCTACCACGCGGTGCGGGACGCCGCGGTCACCGCGGTCCCCGACGACGAGGGCAACCCGGCGTACCTGTGCGCCTTCGTGGAGTGCGTCCAGCCCGTCGAGGCGGCGGACCTGCGCACGCACCTCGCGCCGCGGGTGCCCGACGCCCACCTGCCGCGGGTGTTCGTCCCGATGGAGCGGCTGCCGCGCACCCTCAGCGGCAAGGTCGACCGCCGGGCCCTGCCGGTACCGCTGCCGCCGCGGCAGCAGGCGGAGCAGGACTACGTCGCCCCGCGCACCGCCACCGAGGAGACCCTCGCCGGGATCTGGGCGAAGCTGCTGCCGGTGGACAGGCCGGGCGTCACCCACGACTTCTTCCACATCGGCGGCCACTCGCTGCTGGTCATGCGGCTGATCGCCGCGGTCACCACCGAGTTCGGGGTGGACGTCCACCTCCAGAAGTTCCTGGCCGCACCGACCATCGAGGGCCTGGCGGCCCAGATCGAGGAGGCGCTCCTCGCGGCCGGCTCCGACCTGGACGACCTGCTCGCGGACCTCGACGGCCTCGACGAGGCCGAGGCCGAGCGCCTGCTGGCCCAGAACGGCGGCAACTGACGTGACCACCACCACTCCCGACGCGACCTCCGCCCCCGAACCGGCCGACTCCCTGGACCGCGACGGCATCCGGGTCCTGGAACGGCAGATCGAGGACGCCCTGCTCGCCGACGACCGGATCGCCGACTGCGCCGTCGTCTTCCAGGGCGTCGCCGTCGACTCCGTCCCCGCCGAGCGGTGCGTGCGCTGCGGCATGGACGTGGCCTACCCCGGCACCCGGCTGGACCGCGACGGCGTCTGCGACCTGTGCCTGATGTACGCCGAGCACGGCCCGGAGATCCTGTCCTACTTCGGCGAGATGGACGAGTTCACCCGGATCCTGCGCGAACGGGCGGAGGCGGCCGGCTCCGACTACGACGCCCTGCTGCTGTTCAGCGGCGGCAAGGACAGCACCTACGTGCTGCACCAGCTGGTCCGCATGGGCCTGCGGGTGATGACCTTCACCTTCGACAACGGCTTCATCTCCCGGACCGCCCTGGAGAACGTGGAGACGATCACCAAGGCCCTGGGCATCGAGCACCTCACGATGACCCGGGCCGACCAGAACCGGGTCTTCCTGCGCAGCCTGGAACAGCACAAGAGCGTCTGCAACGGCTGCTTCCGCTCGCTGCTCGACCTCAGCCACCGGCTCGCCCACGAGCGGGGCATCCCGAGCATCGTCACCGGACTGTCCCGCGGGCAGATCATCGACGAGCGCCTGCTGTGGTTCTACCGCAACGGGGAGTTCGACCCGGCCCGCATCGAGCAGCAGCTGGAGGTCGGCCGCAAGGTCTACCACCAGGTCGGCTCCGACCTCGCCGACGGGGTGCTGGACCGCGTCGAGGTGGTCGACTACTACCGGTACTCCGACGTCACCAAGGACGGCATCCGGGCCTTCCTGGCGGAGACCGAGACCCTCTGGGCGGCGCCGAAGGACACCGGCTTCTGCAGCTCCAACTGCATGATCAACGACGTCGGCGTGTACGTGCACCGGCTGGAGCGCGGCTACCACAACTACGAGTCGCCGACCCGCTGGGAGGTCCGGCTGGGCCACCTGGCCCGGGCCGAGGCCGACACCGAACTGCGCACCCCGGTCAACACCGGACGCGTCCGCTCCATGCTGGCGACGATCGGCTACACCGACCCCGGCGACCGCAGCCGCCTCGGCCGGCGCATGGCCGCGTACTACGTGCCCCGCACCGGTCTGACACCGGACCGGGCGCGGGCCGCGGTGGCCGCCCGGCTGCCGGAGATCCTGCTGCCCGAACACTGGGTGGAGCTCGCCAAGGTGCCGCGCACCGCCGACGGCGCGGTCGACCGGCGGGCCCTGCCCGACCCGGCCCCCGAGACCGGCAGGCGGCTCGCCCCGGACCCCGGCGAGGCGCAGGCGGCCGCCGGCGTGCCCGACGAGGGCCGGCCCACCCCCGCCCAGCGGCTGCTGCTGGAGCAGGACGGCAACGGTCCCGACGGCCGGGCCCGCGCCCTGCTGCTCGACCTGCCGGAGGGCACCACCGGCGAGTCGGTCCGCAAGGCCGTGCTCGCCCTGGTGCAGCGGCACGAGGCGCTGCGCACCCGGTTCCGCCGTACGGACGACGGCTGGCGGCGCGAGGTGGCCGGGCTGACCGGCGGGGCACCGGTGGCCGCCCTCGACCTGACCCGGTACGAGCCGGCGCAGGTCCCCGGCGCGCTGCGGGTGGCCGCCGAGCGGCTGCGGACCCGGCTGGACGTGGCCCGGGGCCCGCTGTTCGCGGCCGCCCTCGCCGAACGCCGCGAGGGCGCCCCCCAGCTGCTGCTGATCGCCCACGAACTCGCCGCCGGCACCGACGGCTGGCGCCGGATCCTCGACGACCTGGGCACCGCCCTCGGCCGGGTCGCGGCCGGCGGGCCGGCCGGGCTGCCCGCCGCCCCCGCCCCGCGGACCGCGGCGGAGCCCGCCCCCGTCCCGGTCGACGGCGAACTGTGGAGCCCGCCCGCGCCCGAGCAGGACGGCACGCCCGAACCGGTCCGCCGCACCGTGCTCGACGCGGACCGGACCGCGGCGCTCGCCGCCACCGGCACCCCGGTCGCCGCCCTGGTGGCCGCCGCCGTCACCCACGCGCTCACCGAGACCTGCGGGGCGCCGGGCGTCCTGCTCGCCCTCACCGACCACACGGCCGCGCTCGGGCACCCGGCGGGCCTGTTCGCGGTGACCGGCACCGCCGGCACCGAGGGCGGCGACGGAGCCGCCCGGACGCTGCAGCGGGTCCGCGGCGCACTCGGCACCCCGGTCACCGCCCCCGCCGGAGCGGTCCCGGTCGGCATCGCCCACCTGGGCGACCTCGACGGCCTGCCCGCCGCCGGGGGACCGCTGCGGCACGCCGGCTCCGCCGACCACGACCTGGCCGCCCCGTTCGGACCGCGCCCGGGGACGCCGTACGTCGTCAGCCACCTGCGCGACGGCCGCCTCCACCTCACCTGGACCGGCACCCCGGCCCCCGCCGCGGCCGCCGACGCCGCCGCGGCGGCACTCGCACAGCTCGCCGAGACGGCCGAGGAGAGCACCGCATGACCGACACACAGGAGAAGCTGCGGCAGCTGCGCGAGCAGTCGCCCGCCAAGTACGCCCTCCTCATGAGCCGGCTGCGCAGCCGCGCCGCGGCGGCCCCCACCGGGATCGGCCGCCGCCCCGCCGACGCCGGGGCGCCGCTCTCCTTCGCCCAGCAGCGGCTGTGGTTCCTCGACCAGCTCAACCCGGGCGACACCGCGTACAACATGCCGTACGCGCTGCGCCTCGACGGCCCGGTGGACCTCGACCTGGCGACGGCCGCCTTCCGGGCCCTGGTGCGCCGCCACGAGACGCTGCGGACCACCTTCCGCCCGGTCGACGGCGAACCGGCGCAGGTCGTCACGCCCGCGGACGAGGTCCGGTGGCAGCCCGAGACCGTCGACCTGCGCGGCACGCAGGACGCCGAGGCGGAGGTGCGGCGGCTCGCCGCCGCGCACGCGGCCGCCCCGTTCGACCTCGGCAGCGGCCCGCTGTTCCGGGTGACGCTGGTGCGGCTGGCCGACCGGGAGACCGTCGCGCTGATCAACCTGCACCACATCGTCACCGACGACTGGTCGATGGGGGTGCTGACCCGGGAGTTCGCCACCCTCTACGCGGCGCTCCGCGACGGCGGCACCGACCCCCTTCCGCCGCTGGAGGTCCAGTACGCCGACTACGCCCACTGGCAGCGCGGGCTCAGCGCCGAGAGCCGGGCCGCGGGCCTGGCCCACTGGCGGGAACGGTTCCGCGGCGAACTCCCCACCCTCGGCGTGCCCACCGACCGGGCCCGCCCGCCGGTGCAGACCTACGCCGGCCGCACCCGCTCCTTCCACCTGCCCGCCGACGTCACCCGCGGGCTGCGGGAACTGGCCGCCGACACCGGCGCCACCCTCTTCATGACCCTGCTGGCCGGCTACACCGCCCTGCTCCACCGCTACTCCGGCCAGGACGACATCGTGGTCGGCACCTCGGTGGCCGGGCGCGGCCGGCCCGAGACCGAGCCGCTGATCGGGTTCCTCGTCAACACCCTGGCGCTGCGGGCCGACCTGTCCGGCGACCCCGCCTTCGGCGAACTGCTGGCCCGCACCAGGCAGGCCTGCCTCGCCGACCTCGCCCACCAGGACGTGCCGTTCGAGCAGGTGGTGGAGGAGGTCCAGCCGGACCGCGACCTCAGCCGCGCGCCGCTGTTCCAGACCATGCTCTCGCTGCACAACGTGCCGCGCGCCGCGCTCGACCTGGCCGGCCTGCACATCACCCCGTTCACCGGGGAGGGCCGGCGCACCGCCATGTACGACCTGAGCCTCGACGTGGTCGACGAGGGCGAACGGCTGCGCTGCGACTGGGAGTACAACACCGACCTGTACACCGACGCGACGATCGGGCGGATGGCGGGCCACTTCGAGCGCCTGCTCGGCGGGGCCGTGGCCGACCCGGAGCTGCGCCTGTCGGACCTGCCGCTGCTGTCGGAGGCCGAGCGCACCGACGCGCTGACCCGGGACAACACGGTCTCGGTGCGGGTCGGCCCCGGCGAATGCGTCCACCAGCTGTTCGAGGAACACGTCCGGGCCACCCCCGACGCCGTGGCCGTGGTGGACGGCGAGGACCGGGTCAGCTACCGCGAGCTGGACCGCCGGGCCCAGATCGTCGCCGCCCGGCTGCGCACCCTCGGCGTGGGACCGGAGGTCCGGGTCGGCCTGTGCGCGCCGCGCTGCGCGGACTCCGTGGCCGCGGTGCTCGGCGTCCTCAAGGCCGGCGGCGCCTACGTGCCGCTCGACCCGGCGAACCCGGTGGACCGGCTCCGGTTCATCCTCACCGACGCCTCGGTCAGACTGCTGCTCACCCGGCACGACATCGCCGGCACCGTGCCGGGGCTCACCGACCGGATGACCGTCGGCTGGTTCGACGACTGGCTCGCCGAGGCGGACGCCGGGAACGGGACCGGCTCCGCGGCCGGGGCGGCGGACCCGGCGCAGGCCCCGCAGCCGGTCGCGGACAACCTCGCGTTCCTGGTGTACACCTCCGGCTCCACCGGCCGGGCCAAGGGCGCGATGCTCACCCACGGGGCGCTGATGAGCGCCTACCGCTCGTGGGAGCGGGTCTACGAACTGGGCACCGTGGTCCACCGCCACCTCCAGGCCGCCAACATCGCCTTCGACGTGTTCACCGGCGACATGGTCCGCGCCCTGTGCTCGGGCGGCACCCTGGTGCTCTGCCACCGCGAGACGCTGCTGGACCCGGCCCGGCTGTACGAGCTGCTGCAGCGCGAACGCGTGGACTTCGCCGACCTCGTCCCCGTGGTGATCCGCCTGCTCAGCGCCCACGTGGCCGAACAGGGAAAGCTGCTGGACAACTTCAAGGTGCTCGCGGTCGGCGCGGACATCTGGTTCATGCGGGACTACTGGAACCTCAAGAGGCTCTGCCCGCCCGGCACCCGGCTGGTCAACTCCTACGGCATCACCGAATCCACCGTCGACAGCGGCCTGTTCGAGACCCCCATGCCGGAGCGGTCCGAGGAGGAGCCGGTCCCCATCGGCCGGCCGCTGCCCAACACCGAGTTCTACGTGCTCGACGACCGGCTCCAGCCCGTACCCGTCGGTGTCAACGGCACCCTCCACATCGGCGGCCTGGCCCTGGCCCGGGGCTACGTGGGCCGGCCGGCGCTGACCGCCGAGCGGTTCCTGCCGCACCCCTTCAGCGACCGGCCGGGCGCCCGCCTGTACAACACCGGCGACCTGGCCCGGGTGCTGCCCACCGGCGACGTGGAGGTCCTCGGCCGGGTGGACCGCCAGGTGAAGATCCGCGGCTTCCGCATCGAACTGGAGGAGGTCGAGTCGGTCCTCGGCCAGCACCCCGCCGTCCAGGCCGCCGCCGTCGTCGTCCACACGGACGCCAAGGGCGAACGCCGGCTCGCCGGGTACGTCGAGCCGCGGGCCGGCCACACCCCCGACCCGGTGGAGCTCCAGGACCACCTGCGCACCCAGCTGCCGTACTACATGGTGCCGTCGACCGTCACCCTGCTCGACCGGATGCCGCTGAACGCCAACGGCAAGCACGACCGCAAGGCGCTGCCCGCGCCCGCCGAGGAGCCCGACGAGCGGCGGCCCGCCGCCGTGTTCGCCACCCCCACCGAGGAGCAGGTCGCCGCCGTCTGGCGGGAGGTCCTGGGAGCCGAGGAGGTGACCGCCGAGGACGACTTCTTCCAACTCGGCGGACACAGCCTGCTGGTGCCCCGGGTCCTGTTCGAACTGCGCCGGGCCCACGGGGTGGAGCTGCCGCTGATCGCCCTGTTCGAGGCGACCACGGTGGCCGGGCTGGCCCAGCGGGTGGACGCCGCCCGCACCGCGCCCGCCCGAGCCGCCGCGGACGGCGGACCGGACGGGGAGCCGACCGCGCTGCCGGAGCTGGACCCGGAGATCACGGTGGCACCCGGATCCCGCCGGACCCGGGACGCGGAGCCGCGGGCCGTACTGCTCACCGGTGCCACCGGCTTCCTCGGCGCGCACCTGCTGGACGGCCTGCTGCGCACCACCGGCGCCACCGTCCACTGCCTGCTGCGCGCCGAGGACCCGGACGAGGGCATGCGGCGGCTGCTGAAGACCCTCGCCGGGTACGGGCTGCCGGCCCCCGCCGCCGGCCGGGTGGTGGTGGAACCCGGAGACCTGGCGCAGCCGCTGCTCGGCCTCGGGCCCGCCCGCTTCGAGGAACTCGCCGGGCGGCTGGACGCCATCCACCACAGCGGTGCCTGGGTGAGCTTCACCCTGCCGTACGCCGCGCTGCGGGCCGCGAACGTGGACGGCACCCAGGAGGTCCTGAGGCTGGCCGCGCGCGGCGGCGGCATCCCGGTCCAGCACGTCTCCACCGCGTCCGTCCCCGAGCCCGGCAGCGCCCCCGCCGCGCCCGTCACCGGCGGCTACAACCAGAGCAAGTGGGCCGCCGAGCACCTGGCGGTCGCCGCCCGCGAGCGGGGCGTTCCGGTCGACGTGCACCGCCCCGACTACGTCGGCGGGCACAGCGCGACCGGAATCGGCAACCCGAAGGACTTGATCTGGGCGATCATCAAGGGCAGTGTTCAGCTCGGGTGCTACCCCGACCTGGACCTTCCGGTGCAGCTGGTGCCGGTGGACCGGGTCGCCGGGGCCCTGCTGGCGCTCGCCTCCCGCCCGGGAGCCGAGTCCGCCTCCTTCGACCTGGCCCACCCCGAACCCGTCGGCCTGGGCACGGTCTTCGACTGGGTCACCGGCTACGGCTACCGGCTCCGCCGGGTCTCCTACGCCGACTGGCTGGCCGCCCTCCAGGAGTCCGCCGCACGCTCCTGGGACAACGCCCTCTTCCCGTTCCTCGCACTGTTCACCGCCCCCGGGCAGGGCGGCCCCGGCGCGGGCCCGGCCGGCCTCGGGGCCGCGCCGCCCGGTCCGGCCCGGCCGGCCTACCGGGAGTCCGGCACCGACTGCCCGCCGATCGATCGACGGCTGCTGCACACGTACCTGACCGAACTGGTCCGCAGCGGCTACCTCCAGGCCCCCGGCCCGGACCTGGACGACACCCCACTGGAGAACGCATGACCACCGCGACCACCGCGAAGCAGCGGCGCGCGGCCCCGCCACCGCGACCCGGCGAACGGGTCGGCCCGTTCCTGCGGTCGCACCTGGCCCGGTCCAAGGGCTGGATCGCGGCCCATCTCACCGGCTCGCTGGTGTGGCACCTGCTGGCCGCGGCGGTCCCGGTCGTCATCGGCACCGCCTTCGACGCCCTGCTGGGCGGCACCCCGGACCGGGACCGGTTCGACACCATCGTGCTGGTGCTGCTCGCCCTGGTCGCGGTGCGCGGGATCGCCGGCTTCGTCGCCACGTACTCGCTGGAGGCGTACGCCTGCGGTCTGGAGCGCGACGTGCGCGCCACCCTGTTCTCCGCGCTGCTGCGGAAGGGCCAGCAGTTCTTCAACCGGCGCCCGGTCGGCGACCTGTCGGCCCGGGTCACCGGTGACGCACAGGCCGTCAACCTGATGCTCTCGCCCGGCCTGGACCTCACCTTCGACATGCTGCTCGGCCTCGTCGTGCCGATCGTGTTCATCGGCCTGGTCGACGCCCGGCTGCTGCTGGTGCCGCTGGTGTTCCTGGTGCTGTTCGCCCTCGCGCTGGCCGAGTACGGCCGCCGGCTCGACCCGGCCGCCGGGGCCACCCGGGCCCGCTTCGGCGAACTGAGCGCCCAGGTCTCGCAGACCATCGCGGGCATGGAGACCGTCGAGGCCACCGGACGCCGGGCCGCCGAGCAGCGCCGGTTCATGGAGCGGGCGACCGCCTACCGGGACGCCTCGGTGCGCCAGGCCAAGGCGCAGGCGCTGTACCTGCCCACCCTGCTTCTGGTGGCCGCGCTGGCGGCCGGCCTGCTGCACGGCGCCCACCTGGTGTCCACCGGCTCGCTGACGGTCGGTCAGCTCGTCGCGTTCCTCGGGCTGATGAGCGCCCTGCGGGCGCCCACCCAGCTGGCCTCGTTCAGCATCGGCCTGGTCTTCCTGGGGATCGCCGGCGCCCGGCGGATCCTGGAGGTCATCACCGACCGGGCCGGCTCCGAGGACACCGACACCGGTCACCGGGCGGAGATCGAGGGGACGGTGGTCTTCGACCGGGTCAGCTTCGGGCACGGGGACAAGCCCGTCCTGGACGACGTCTCCTTCACCGTGGAACCGGGCATGACCGTCGCCCTGGTCGGGCCGACCGGCAGCGGCAAGTCCACCCTGCTCCAGCTGCTGAACCGCACCTACACGCCGGACTCCGGCGAGGTGCGGGTGGACGGGGTGGCCACCACCGGCTGGCACGCCCAGACGCTGCGCTCGCAGATCTCGGTGATCGAGCAGGACGTGGTGCTGTTCTCCCGCTCCATCGCGGACAACCTGGCCTTCGGCGCGGACCGCGAACCCACCCGGGAGGAGCTGGAGGAAGCCGCACGGGCCGCGCACGCCCACGAGTTCATCACCGGCACCGAGCACGGCTACGACACCCTGGTCGGCGAACGCGGCGCCAGCCTGTCCGGCGGCCAGCGGCAGCGCATCGCCATCGCCCGCGCCCTGCTGGCCGACCCGCGGATCCTGGTGCTGGACGACTCCACCAGCGCGGTGGACAGCGCCACCGAGCAGAAGATCCAGCAGGCCGTCCGGCGGGCCGCCGCGGGCCGCACCACCTTCATGGTCACCCCCCGGCTGTCCCGGATCCGCAGCGCCGACCTGGTCCTGGTGCTGGACCGGGGCCGGATCGTGGGCCGGGGCACGCACGAGGAACTGCTGCAGAGCTGCGAGCTGTACCACCGGATCTTCGCGCCGCACCTGCGGGAGACGGCCGGCCGGTCCGGAGAGGAAGTCCACTGATGGCGCACATACTCGACGGGATCTCCGCGGACAGCTACGACCGGGCCTACGGGGACCGGGAACTGCTGCGCCGGATCCGGCCCCTGTTCGCGGCCAAGGGCACGACCGTCGCGCTGATCGCGCTGGCCGTGGTCGGCGCGGCGGTGGCCGGCGCCGCGTTCCCGCTGCTGGTAGCCGACATCGTGGACAACGCCGGGCGCGAGAACCTCGGCGAGGCGGTGCTGCCGCTGACCGCGGCCGCGCTCGGCACCGGCCTCGCCGCCTGGCTGCTGACCTTCTTCCAGCAGCGGGCCGTGGGCGTCCTGGTCGGCGACGTGGTGCTGGAGATGCGGCGGCGCGCCTTCGAGGCCGTGCTCCGGCAGGACATGTCCTTCCACGACGCCCACGCGTCCGGTTCGGTGGCCAGCCGGATCACCGCCGACACCCAGGCGTTCGCCACCCTGGCCACCCTCACCCTCGGGCTGGCCGGCCAGGTCCTGATGATCGGCCTGCTGCTGCTGGCCATGTTCGTCATCAACGTCCCGCTGGCCCTGGTCACCGCGGCCACGGCCGCCCTGATCGTCCTGGTCAGCCTCGGGTTCCGGTGGGTGTCCCGGCGGGCCTCGCGGCAGCAGCAGCGCTCCCTCGCACAGATCAACGCGTACGTGCAGGAGACCCTCCGCGGCATCGCGGTGGCCCGCAACTTCCAGCGGGAGGAGTCCACCCACGCCGGGCTGGTCGAGGTCAACCAGCGCTGGTTCCGGGCCACCGTCCGGCTGAACCGGCTGTTCAGCGGGATCTTCCCGCTGCTGCTGACCCTGACCGGACTGGGCACCGTCGGCGTCGTCGTGCTCGGCGGGGACCTGCTCGCCGAGGGCGCCGTCACGGCGGGGGAGTGGTCCCTGTTCCTGGAGGCCCTGATGCTGTTCTGGTTCCCGCTGACCAGCATCGCCTCCTTCTGGAACCAGTTCCAGCAGGGCCTGGCCGCCTCCGAGCGGATCTTCGCCCTGGTGGACCTGGAACCGGCCGTGCGGCAGAGCGACGCCCTCCCGGTGCCCCGGCTGTCGGGCACCGTCGAGTTCCGCGGGGTCGACTTCGGCTACCGGGCCGGCCGGCCCGTCCTGACCGGGCTCGACCTCAGGATCGAGAGCGGTGAGACGGTCGCCCTGGTCGGGCACACCGGCGCCGGCAAGTCCAGCATCATCCGGCTGATCACCCGGGCCTACGAGTTCGGCGCGGGCGAACTGCTGATCGACGGGCGGGACATCCGCACCCTGGACCCCGACGCGTACAAGAGCCACCTCGGCATCGTCCCGCAGGCGCCGTTCCTCTTCTCCGGCACCGTCGGGGAGAACATCGGCTTCGGCCGGCCCGGCGCCACCGACGGGGAGATCCTGGCCGCCGCCCGCTCGGTGGCCGGCGGCGACTGGCTCGACGTCCTGCCGGACGGCCTCGACACACCGGTCGGCGAGGGCGGCGGCAGCCTCTCCGCCGGCCAGCGTCAACTGATCGTGCTGGCCCGGGTGATGCTCGGCAACCCGTCCCTGCTGATCCTGGACGAGGCCACCGCCAGCGTGGACCCGCTCACCGAGGCCCAGGTGCAGGAAGGCCTGGACGCGGCCTCCGCGGGCCGCACGACCGTCGTGGTCGCACACCGGCTGCCCACGGTCCGCAAGGCCGACCGGATCCTCGTGGTCGACGGCGGACGGATCACCGAACAGGGCACGCACGACGCCCTGCTGGCGGCCGGCGGCCGGTACGCCGAGCTGTACGACCACTACTTCCGCCACCAGACGCTCGACTTCGAGGCCGCCGGGGAGGACGCCGATGCAGTCCTCCGCTGACACGCCCCGCACCCTGGGCGGCCTGCTGGCCGCCGCCGCGGACCGCTGGCCCGGCCGCCCCGCCGTCGAACAGGACGGGCTCCGCCTGGACTTCGCGGACCTGCACCGGCAGACCGGGCGGGCGGCCGCCCGGCTCGCCGCGGCCGGGGCCGGCCCCGGCGGCACCGCCGTCCTGCTCTTCGACAACACCCCGGACTGCGTGGTCGCCTTCCTGGCGGCCGCCCGGACCGGCGCCAGGCTGGTACCCGCCGAACCCGGCGCCACCCTGGCCCAGCTCACCGGCCTGGCCGCCGGGGCGGACGGCCCGGTGCTGATCGGCCGCGCCGAGCGGCTGGCCGCCCTGGACGCGGCCGGCGGCTGGCCGGGCCCGGTCGTGGAGACCGACCCGTTGCCGCAGGCCGGGCCGGCCGGCCGGCCGGCGCCCGCGGAGCCGGACGGCGACGCCCCGTTCCTGCACCAGTTCAGCTCGGGCTCCACCGGAGCGCCCAAGGCGGCCGTGCACACCCAGCACAACCTGGTGCAGGGCTCCCTGATCTACCGGACCACGTTCGGCTACGGCCCCGGGGACACCGTGGTGGCGGCCGTGCCGCTGCTGCACTCCTTCGGGATGGTCGCGGGCCTGGTCACCTCGCTGCTGACCGGCGCCCGCCTGGTGCTGCTCGGCCGGTTCACCCCCGGCCGGCTCCTCGGCGAACTCCACCGCACCGGCGCCACCGTGCTCGTCGCCACCCCGCTCGCCTGCGACCTGCTCGCCCGCTCCGCGGGCGCGGCGGCCGCGACCGGCCCCCTCGCGCTGCGGCTGTGCCTGTCCTCCGGGGCGGCCCTGCACCCGGCGACCGCCGAGCGGTTCGCCGAGCGGTTCGGCGTACGCGTCAGCGAGGTCTACGGCTGCACCGAGGCCGGGATCATCGCGAGCCGGCAGCCGGAGCCCGACGCCGGACCCGACGCCGGAACCGACGCCGGACCCGACGCCGGGCCGGACCCGGACGGGGCACCGGCCCCGGCCGGCGGCGTCGGCCGGCCGGTGCCGGGCGTCGAGGTGCGGCTGGTCGACGAGACCGGCGCGGACGTCGCCCCCGGCGCGGAAGGCCTGCTGCTGGTGCGCACCCCCGCCATGTTCCTGGGCTACCTGGACCGCCCCGGGACCACCGCCGAGGTCCTGCGCGACGGCTGGTACCGGACCGGGGACCTGGCGCGCCTCGACGGCGCCGGGCGGCTGCACCTGATCGGCCGCAAGGACACCTTCGTCAACGTGGGCGGCAAGAAGGTCAACCCGGTGGAGGTCGAGCAGGTCCTGCTGGGGCACCCGCTGCTGGCCGAGGCCGTGGTGTGGGGGGAGGACCTCCCGGACGGCGGCCAGCGGGTCCGGGCCACCGTGGTGGCCACCGGCCCGCTGACCGCCGCCGACCTCGGCACCTGGTGCCGGCAGCGGCTCCAGCCGCACCAGGTGCCCGGCGGCGTGGAGTTCGCCGCCGCCCTTCCGAAGTCCTCGTCCGGAAAGATCCGGCGCGCCGAGGTGGCCGCGGCCGCCGGCGACCGGAGCCGGACATCCGACCATGGGGGAACACGCTCATGACCTCGACCCTCGTCGAGCTGCTGCGCGGCCGGGCCGAAGCGGCCCCGGACCGCACCGCCTACCGCTTCCTGGGCGACGGCGACACCGCGGAGACCGTCAGCTACGGCGAACTGGACCGCGACGCCCGGACGGTGGCCGGACTCCTGCGCGAGCAGGGCGCCGCCGCCACCGACCGCGCGCTGCTGCTGT
Source organism: Streptomyces sp. B8-7 (assembly GCF_058833805.1). Taxonomy (NCBI): domain Bacteria; kingdom Bacillati; phylum Actinomycetota; class Actinomycetes; order Kitasatosporales; family Streptomycetaceae; genus Streptomyces; species Streptomyces sp. B8-7. The sequence continues at coordinate 838,624 of NZ_JBYRRL010000002.1, forward strand.
ACCCGCCCGGCCTGGACTACATCAGGGCCTTCTTCGGCGCTCTGTACGCCGGTGTGGTCCCGGTCCCGGTCTATCCGCCGCGCTCCCTGCGCAACGCCTCCCGGCTCGGCTCGATCGCCGCCGACGCACGGGCCGGGTTCGCCCTCACCGTCTCCCCGGTGCTCGACCTGCTCGGCCGCGACGGTGCCGGTCTCGGCCTGGACGGACTGCGCACCGCGGCCACCGACGGCCTGGACGCCGCACTCGCCGCCCGGTGGACCGGCCGGCTGCCGGACGCCGGGAACCCGGCCTTCCTGCAGTACACCTCGGGATCGACCGCGGCACCCAAGGGCGTGGTGCTCAGCCACGGCAACCTGCTGCACAACCTCGCCCTGATCGGCGACGCGTTCGGCTGCGACGAGGACACCAGCGCGGTCGTCTGGCTGCCGCCCTACCACGACATGGGCCTGATCGGCGGCATCCTCACCCCCCTGTACGCCGGGTTCCCGGTCACCCTCATGTCCCCCATGAGCTTCCTGCGCCGCCCCCTGCAGTGGCTGCGGGCCGTCTCCGCCGAGGGCGCCCAGCTCAGCGGCGGCCCCAACTTCGCCTACGAGATGTGCGCCCGGCTCGCCACCGACGCCGACCGCGCGGAACTCGACCTGAGCTCCTGGCGGGTCGCGTTCAACGGGGCCGAGCCCGTCCGCGCCTCGACCCTGGACGCCTTCGAGGCGGCCTTCGGGGACTGCGGCTTCCGCCGCAGCAGCTTCCTGCCCTGCTACGGCATGGCGGAGGCCACCCTGTTCGTCACCGGCACCCCGGCGGCCGCCGAGCCGACCGTGCTGGCGGTGGACGCCGCCGGCCTGGAGGCCGGCCGGGCCGACGAGCCCGGCACGGACCGCCCGGCCCGGCTGCTGGTCGGCACCGGCCGGCCCGCCGCCGGCCAGGACGTGCTGATCGTCGAGCCCGGCTCCCGGGAACCGCTGCCCGAACGCCGGGTCGGCGAGATCTGGGTGCACGGACCGAGCGTCGCCCAGGGCTACTGGGACAACCCGGACACCACCCGGGAGGTGTTCGCCGCCCGGCCCGCCGGACCCGGCGACGCGGACGGGCGCACCTGGCTGCGCACCGGCGACCTAGGCTTCCTGGCGGACGGCGAGCTGTACGTGACGGGCCGCCACAAGGACCTGATCATCGTCCGCGGCCGCAACTTCTACCCCACGGACATCGAGCTGGCGGCCGAGTCCGCCCACCCCGCCTTCCGCTCCGGATGCGGCGCCGCCGTGGCCGCCGAGCACGACGGCGAGCAGGTGCTGGTGGTCCTCCAGGAGGTCGAGGGCCGGGCCCTGGCCACCATCGACGTGGCCGAGGCCACGGCCGCGGTGCGCGCCGCGGTGACGGACCGGTGCGACGTCGCCGTCCACGAGGTGCTGCTGCTCAGGCCCGGCACCATCCCCAAGACCACCAGCGGCAAGATCCAGCGCTCACTCACCCGGCAGCGCCACGCGGCCGGGGAGTTCGCACCGCTCGGCGGCGGACCCGTCAGGGACGCCGCCCCCACCGGGCCCGGCCCGGCCGAGGTGGCCGCCCTGCCGCCGGCCGAGCGCACGGCGCTCCTGCGGCAGGTGCTGCGGCAGCGGGTCGCCGACGCCCTCGGCGGCACCGCGGAGCAGGTCCCCGCCACCGGGACGCCGCTGACCGGCCTGGGCGTCGACTCGCTGGCCGCGGTCCTGCTGGCCAACCGGATCCGCGAGGACCTGGGCGTGGAGCTGCCGCTGAGCCGGATGCTCGGCGGCGCCGACCTCGACGCCCTGGCCGCCGAGGCGACCCTCGTGACGGACCCGGCGACCGGTGCGGGCAGCGGCTCCGCCACATCGGGCACGGCCGACGCGGAAACGGACACCGACGAGCCGGGGATGACCCTCGGGCAGCGCTCGATCTGGCACGTGCAGCAGCAGGACCCGGGCGCCACCGCCTACCACATCCCGGTCGCCCTGGAGCTGACCGGACCGCTGGACACCGGCGCGCTCCGCACCGCCCTGCGGCAGGCCGGCGACCGGCACGAGATGCTGCGCACCCGCTACCGGGTGACCGGCGGCGAGACCGTGCCCTTCCGCACCGACGACCCGGTCGAGCTGCACGTGACCGACGCCCGGGCGGACGGGGCGCAGCAGCTCGCCGAGCGGGTCTACGCCCTCGCCCACCGCCCGTTCGACCTGGAGCGCGACCCGGTGTTCCGGGCCGACCTGCTGGTCCGGGCCGAGGACCGGCACGTGCTGCTGCTGACGGTCCACCACATCGCCGCCGACCTGTGGTCGATGGTCAACCTGACCGCCGAACTCGGCCGCGGCTACGCCGCCCTGGCCGCGGGCACCACCCCGGCGCCGGCCGCTCCGGCCGGCCGCTACGCCGACCAGGTCCGCCGCGAGCGGAGGCTGCTGGCCGGCCCCGCCGGCCGGGCACTGCAGGAGTACTGGCGCGCGGAGCTCGCCGGCCCGCTGCCGCTGCTCGACGTGCCGCTGGACGCCCCGCACCCGGCGGTCCCCAGCTACCGCGGTGCCCGCGTCCCGTTCCGCGTCGACGCCGGGCGGACCGCGCGCGTCCGCGCCTTCGCCCGGGAGAGCGGGACCACGCTCTCCACCGTGCTGCTGGCCGCCTTCCAGATCGCCCTGCACCACGCGAGCGGCAGCCCGGAGCTGGTGATCGGCACCGCCGCCGCCAACCGCGGCGCCAAGGACGCCGAGGACGTGGTCGGCTACTTCACCAACATGGTGGCCGTCCGCGGCCGGTTCGAGCAGGGCGTGACACCCCGCGCCTTCACCGGACGGCTGCACCGCACGGTGCTGTCCGCCCTGGACCACCAGGCGTACCCGCTGCCCCTGGTCCTGGAGACGGTCCAGCCCCCGCGCCGGCCCGGCCGCAACCCGCTGTTCCAGGCCGTCTTCGTGCTCCAGCGGCCGCACGCCCACGCCGAGACGGCCGGCTTCGTCCTGGGCACCGACACCGGGGCCGCCGCCTCCTGGGGCGGGCTGCGGCTGACCCCGTACCCGCTGCCGCACCGCACGGCCCAGTACGAGCTGATGCTCACCGTCGTGGACGCCGGGCCCGAACTGCACGCGGCCCTGGAGTACAGCACCGACATTTTCACCGCGGCCACCGCCGAGCGGCTGGCCGCGCACTACCGGACCGTCCTGGACGACCTCCTGGACCGGCCCGACACCCCCGTCGCCGAGCTCTGCCCGGCCGAACTGCTGGCACGGCGCGCGGCACGCGACGCCGGAACCGAGGAGGACGCCCTGACCGGCTACGTGGCACCCCGCACCGACACCGAGCGGGTACTGGCGAAGATCTGGTCCGAGGTGCTCGGGGTCGAACCCGTCGGCGTCGAGGACGACTTCTACGACCTGGGCGGCCACTCCCTGCTCGCGGTCCGGCTCATCTCCGGCGTCCGCGACGCCCTCGGCGTGGACGTCCCCGTCCGCAGCGTGATGCAGACCCGCACCGTCGCCCAGGGCGCCGCGATCATCGACGCGCTGCTGTGGGCCAGGGAAGGCGCCCTCGCCGACACCGCCCGAGAGGACGGCGAACTGTGACCGACCTCGCCGGCCACCTGGTGCCCCTGCCGTCCGGCGACTGGCGGATCTGGCGGACCATGGGCCTGCGCGGCACCGGCTTCCCGGCCGGCCAGGTGCTCGACCTGGCCGCGCCGGCCGCGGCCGGCGCGGCCGACCGGCTGCTTGAGGCCCGCACCGGGGCGGCGGCCGCCCGGGCGGCGGCACTGGACGCGCTGCGCACGGAACTCGACGCCCTGCGCGCCGCCGGCGCCTGGGACGACACCGCCCGCCGGCGCCCGCTGCTGCGGGCCGTCAGCCGCCTGAACAAGGGCGGCCTGCCGGCCCCCGAGTTCGCCGGCCTGCCCGCGGTGGCCGCGCTCGCCGCGGCCGACGAACGGCTCGCCCGGGCGGAGCACGACCTGGCCAAGGTCTTCACCGAGGACCTCGCCCAGCTGTCCGCCGTCCTCGACCGCACCGCCGCCGACCCCCGCTTCCGCGAGGCCGTCATCTGGCAGAACCGCAAGGCCTACGCCGACGGCGTGCGCAGGATCGGCGGGGACGGACGGCGCAACTCCCGCCGCCGGGAGCACGAGGCCCTGGTCGCCGGATACCTCCAGCGCTACACCGTCAAGAACGACTCCATCGGGTTCTTCGGACCGGTCGGCTGGGCGGAGGCCGTCCCCGAGGGGGCCCCGCTCACCGTCACCCCCGGCGCCTCGCTGGTGGCCCGGCGCGAGGTGTACTTCGAACAGTGGTGCCTGGACGCCCTGGTGCGCTCCCTGGGCACCGGCCCCGAACTGCGGCGATGGTTCCCGCCGCGCCGCCTGCCGACCGCCGCCCTGGAGGGCACCGCCCTCCGCCTGCCGGGCCGCACCGTCGCGCTGCCCGCCGCGAAGGCCGCGGTGCTCCGCTCCGTCCTCGCACTGTGCGACGGCAGCCGCACCGGCGTGGAGGTCGCCGCCGAACTGGGGCTCGGCGAGACCGACGGGCTGGCCCTGCTGGAATCGCTGCGGACCACCGGCCTCATCGCCTGGGACCTCGAACTGCCCGTGCAGCCCCGCCCGGAGGTGCGCCTGCGCGAACAGCTGGAGCGGATCGGCGACCCCGCACTGCGCGCCGACGCCCTGGCCCGGCTCGGCCGGCTCACCGCAGCCCGCGACCGGGTGGCGGCCGCGGCCGGCCGGCCCGACGAACTGGACCGGGCCCTGGCCGACCTGGAGACCGTCTTCACGGAGCTGACCGGCACCGCGGCCACCCGCGCGCACGGGGAGACCTACGGCGCCCGCACCCTGGTGTACGAGGACTGCCGGCGCGACGGCCGGGTCGAGGTGGGCCCGGACCTCCTCGCCGAACTGGGACGCCCGCTGTCCCTGATGCTGGACTCCGCCCGCTGGCTGACCGCCCGGGTCGCCGAGGCCTACCGCGAGGAGTTCCGGCAGGCGTACGACCGGCTGCTGGCCGAGCGCCCCGGCACCGAGCCCCGGCTCACCGACATCTGGACCCGCCTGCAGTCCGTCGTGCTCGGCCCCGACCAGCGGATCGTCGACCGTGCCGTGGCCGAGCTCCAGGAGCGCTGGAGCAGCGTGTTCGGCCCGCTGGAGGGCCGCCGCGTCACCTTCACCTCCGAGCGGCTGCGTCCGCTCGTCGACCGGGCGTTCGCCGCCGCGGCCCCGGGCTGGACGGGCGCCCGCTACCAGGCACCGGACGTGATGATCGCCGCCACCGGGCCGGAGGCGGTCGCCGCCGGCGACTACCAGCTGGTCCTGGGCGAGCTGCACGTCGGCGTCAACACCCTGCGCAACCTGCTCTTCGTCGACCAGCACCCCGACCCCGAGGCGCTGGAGCGGGCCACCCTGGCCGACATGCCGGTGCCCCGGGTGCGGCCGCTCCTGCCCAAGGAGTGGCTGTACTCCGCCCGCACCACCACCCGGCTGTTCACCGACCGGGACCACCACCTGCTCCTCAGCGACGAGGGATCCTGGCTGACCGGCCACCCGCGCGCGCTGAACGCCGCGGAGATCCGCATCGGCCTGCGCGACGGCCGGGTGGTGGCCCGGACCGGCGCGGACGGCCCGGAGTTCGACCTGGTCGAACTCCTCGCGGAGGCGATCGGCTTCAAGGTGGTCGGCCGCTTCCAGCCGATGCCGGCCCGCCGGCACACCCCCCGGGTCACCGTCGACAAGCTGGTGGTGTGCCGCGAGTCCTGGCGGTTCCGCCCGGCCGAACTCGCCTTCGCCCGGGAGAAGGACGAGGCGGCCCGGTTCACGGCCGCCCGCGCCTGGGCCCGCGAACACGGCATCCCCCGCTTCGTGTTCGTCAAGGCCGCCCACGAGACCAAGCCGTTCTACGTCGACCTCGACAGCCCGCTGTTCGTCAACGCGTTCGCCCACGCCGTCCGCGGCGCCCCCGAGCCGCCGGACGGCAGCCTGACCATCTCGGTCGGCGAAATGCTCCCGACCACCGAGCAGACCTGGCTGAAGGACCGTCAGGGACAGAGTTACACCAGCGAGTTCCGCGTCATCGCGGTGGACAAGTAAGGAGTGCGGCACACCATGTCGCTGATCGATCTGCTGGCCCGCCTGCGCGAGCAGGACATCCGCCTGCGGGTGGAGGACGGAAGACTGCGCTACAGCGCCCCCGCCCAGGGACTGCCCGAAGCGCTGCGCGCCCGGATCACCGCGCACAGGGCCGAGCTGATCGCCTTCCTGACCGCGGGTACGACCGCCGACGGCCCGCGGCCCGTGCCGCGCGCCGCGGACGGCACCCTCCCGGCCTCCCCGGTCCAGGAGCGGCTGTGGCTGCTCGACCGGATGGAACCGGGCAACCCCTCCTACCACATGCCCGCCGCCGTCCGGCTGACCGGAACCCTCGACCCCGGGCTGCTGGAGCGGGCCGTCAACCGGATCACGGCCCGGCACGAGGTGCTGCGCACCTCCTTCGAGGACGCCGGCGGCCGCCCCCGCCAGCGCGTCCACGCCGCGCGGCACGTGCCGCTGGTCCGGCACGACCTGCGCGACCTGCCCGAGCCGGAGCGCACCGCCGAGGTCGAGCGGCGCTCCGAGGCGGAGGCGGCCGCCCCGTTCGACCTCGCCCGGGATGCGCTGCTGCGCACCACCCTGCTGCGCACCGGCGACGACGAGCACGTCCTGCTGCTCACCCTGCACCACATCGTCGCCGACGGCTGGTCGGTGTCCGTCCTCGCGAACGAACTCGCCGCCCACTACCGGGCGCTGACCGAGGACCGCCCGGTGGACCTGCCGGCCCTGCCCGTCCAGTACGGGGACTACGCCGACTGGCACGCCCGGTGGCTGGACGGCGAGGAGTGCGCCGCCCAGCTCGGCCGCTGGCGCGAACGGCTCGGCGGCGGACTGCCGGACCTCGCCCTGCCGCTGGACGTGCCCCGCCCCGCCGTCCGCACCTTCCGCGCGGGCCGCGCCGAGCGCACCGTCCCGGCGGAGACCGCCGAGGGGCTGCGGCGGATCGCGCAGGAGTCCGGGGCCACCCTGTTCACCGTCATGCTGGCCGCCTTCAAGGTGCTGCTGCACCGCCTCAGCGGCCAGGACGACCTCATCGTCGGCATCCCCGAGGCGGGCCGCAACCGGTCCGAGACCGAGCCGCTCGTCGGCTTCTTCGTCAACACCCTGGCGCTGCGCAGCGACCTTGCCGGCGACCCCGCCTTCCGCGACCTGCTCGGGCAGGTGCGGGACACCGCCTACGACGCCTACGCCGACCGCGACCTGCCGTTCGAACGCATCCTGATCGACCTCCAGCCCAAGCGGCGGCTCGACCGCACCCCGGTCTTCCAGGTCTTCTTCAACATGGTGCCGTTCGCCGAACAGCGCCTGGACCTGCCCGGCCTGACCGCCCGGTTCCTGCACGTCCCGGACGCCGGCGCCAAGTTCGACCTCACCCTCTACGCGGGGCTCGACGGCCGCGCGCTCACCCTGGTGCACAACGCCGACCTGTTCACCGAGGAGCGGGCGGAGCAACTGCTCGACGCCTACGTCGCCCTGGCCACGCAGATCGCGGCCGACCCCGGCCGCCCGCTCTCCTCGTACAGCCTGGTCACCGGACGGGCCCGCGCGGTGCTGCCGGACCCGGCCCGGCCACTGGCGGCCACCTGGAAGGGCAGCCTCGCCGAGGCCTTCGCCGAGCGGGCGCGCACCGCGCCGGACCGCGTCGCCGTCGAGGAACCGGACGGCCGCTGGACCTACGGGCAGCTCGCCGGGCACGCCCACCGGCTGGCGCACCGGCTGCGAGCCGACGGGATCGCACCGGGCGACGTGGTGGCCCTGTACGGGCCGCGCGGCGCCGAACTGGCCTGCGCCATGCTGGGCACCCTCGCCGCCGGGGCCGCCTTCCTGGTCCTGGACACCGCCGAGCCCGCCGCCCGCGTGGCCGAGCAGGCGGCCCTCGCCGCCCCGCGCGGCCTGGTGTGCACCGGCGGGGCCGAGGCCCCGGCCGAACTGCTGGACGCCGTGCGGACCACCGTCGTCTCCCGGCCCGCGAGCCCCGGGCGGGACGAGCCCGGCCCGGACGGGAGCGGCCGGCCGCCCGCCGGACCGCCGGACACCGCGCTCGGCCCCGACTCGCCCGCCTACCTGGCCTTCACCTCGGGCTCCACCGGCCGCCCCAAGGCGGTGCTCGGCACCCACGGACCGCTCGCGCACTTCACCGACTGGTTCCAGGACGCCTACCGGATCACCGCCGAGGACCGCTTCGCCCTGCTCTCGGCGCCCGGCCACGACCCGATGCTGCGCGACGTCCTGGTGCCGCTGGCCCTCGGCGCCACCGTCTGCGTCCCCGACCACGCCTCGCTGCCCGGCCGGTTCGCCGAGTGGGCCGAGGACCGGGGGATCACCCTGGCCAACGTCACCCCGGCCACCCTGGAGTACCTGCTGGGCGGCCGGGCCGCCGCACACACCGCCCCCGCCCTGCGGTACCTCTTCTTCGGCGGCGACCGGCTGCGCGGTCACCACGTCACCCTGGCCCGGTCGCTCAACCCCGGCGTGCGCTGCGTCAACTTCTACGGCGCGACCGAGACCCCCCAGGTGATGAGCGCCCACGAGGTGCCCGCCGGCGAGCCGGCCGCCGAGATCCCGCTCGGCCAGGGCACCCCCGGCTCCCAGCTGGTCCTGCTCAACGCGGCCGGCGAACAGGCCGGCGTGGGCGAGCTCGCCGAGATCCACGTCCGCTCCCCGCACCTGTCCGCCGGCTACCCGGCGGACCCCGGGCTGACCGCCGCCCGCTTCCTCACCAGCCCGGTCACCGGGGACCCGGCGGACCGCTGGTTCCGCACCGGGGACCTGGGCCGCTACCAGCCCGACGGCACCGTCCGGTTCTGTGGCCGGGCCGACCGCCAGATCCAGATCCGCGGCTTCCGGGTGGAACCCGCCGAGGCGGAGGCCCGGCTGCGCGAGCACCCCGGGGTCGCCGACTGTGTCGTCCGGGCCGAAGCCGTGGACGGCGGCGCCGCCGGCGAGGGCGCGGAGCTCCGCCTGGTCGCCCACTGGACCCCGGCCGACGGCCCCGCACCGGCCGCCCGCGCGCTGCGCGAGCACATGGGCGCGGTGCTCCCCGACCACCTGGTGCCCGCGGCCTTCGTCCGGCTCGACGCCCTCCCGCTGCTGCCCAACGGCAAGACCGACCTCGCGGCGATTTGCTGGGCCCCGCCGGCCGAGCGCGACGCGGACGAGGCGTACGCGGCCCCGGTCACCGAGGTGGAGAAGACCCTCGCCGCGATCTGGGAGGACGTCCTCGGCGTCGACCGGGTCGGGCTGAACGACGACTTCTTCGCCCTGGGCGGCCACTCCCTGCTGGCCACGGTGGTCACCCACCGGGTCCGCGAGGCGCTCGGCACCGAGATCGCCGTCCGCGCGCTGTTCGAGGACCGGACCGTCGCGGGCCTGGCCAAGCTGGTCGAGCAGCAGGGCGACGCGGTGACGGCCGGCGCCCCGGGCCCGATCCGGTCGGTGGCCCGCACCGAGGCCGGCCTGGACGACCTGCTGGCGCGGCTCGGCGCCCTGACGGACGGGGAGGGCTGACCGGATGCGCTGGACCGAGAAGCTCGCCGCCCTCGCCCCCGCGGACCGCAACCGGCTGGGCCGCCTGGTGGAGCAGGAGGGGAGCGTCATGAACCTCTTCCCGCTCTCCTACACCCAGGAGTGGGTGTGGTGGAACAGCCGGCTGCAGCCCGCCTCGCCGATGTACAACGTCTCCGCCACGCTCAGGCTCGACGGCCCCCTCGACGTCGCCCTGCTGGACCGGGTGCTCCGCGAGATCGTCACCCGGCACGAGATCCTGCGGACCGGCTTCCACGTCCTCGGCCGCACCGCCGTCCAGGCCGCCGAGGAACCCCCGGCCGGCCCGCTGGTCACCGAGCACGACCTGCGGTCGGTGCCGGCGGACCGGCAGGAGGAGGAACTCGCCGCACTGGTGCGGCAGGAGCAGGCGCAGCCGTTCGTCCTCGCCGAGGGCCGGCTGCTGCGGGCCCTGCTGCTGCGGACCGGTCAGGACAGCGCCGTGCTGGCCCTGACGACCCACCAGATAGCCTTCGACGACTGGTCGATCCGCGTCCTGGTGCACGAGGTGGGCGAGCTCTACGCGGCCTTCCGGGCCGGCCGGCCCTCCCCGCTCGCCCCGCTGCCGGTGCAGTACTCCGACTTCTCGCTGTGGCAGCGGCGGTGGATGGACGAGGCCAGGATGGAGGCCGAGTTCGGCTACTGGGAGTCGCGGCTGAGCGGTCTGCCGGCCCTGCTGGACCTGCCGGCCGACCTGCCCCGCCCCGCCGTCCGCTCCTTCCGGGGCCGGGTCCTCGAACTCCGCCTCGACACCGCGGTCACCGGGCGGCTGCGCGCCCTGTGCCAGGAGTCGGGGGTGACCACGTACATGGCCCTGACGGCCGTGTTCCACCTGCTGCTCGCCCGGGCCACCGGACAGCCCGCGTTCGCCACCAGCACGCTCACCGCCTACCGGACCCGTCCGGAGGTGGAGCACGTGATCGGGGACTTCGGCAACATGATCGCGGTGGTGGCCGCCCCGAACCCCCCGGGGACCACCTTCCGGGACCTGCTGGCCGCCACCCGCGCCGCCGTGCTGGAGGCGCAGGAGCACGCCGACATGCCCGCGCACCGCGTCACGGGCCGGCTGCGGCCGCGGCGCGAGGAGAGCCACAACCCGGTCACCCAGGCGATGTTCCTGAGCGTGCATGCGATGAACGCCGTCGCCGGCGCCGACCTCGGGGAGCTGCGCGTGGGCTTCACCCGGATCGGCGACCCCCCGTCGTCCAGCCCCTTCGACGTCGAGGTCCGTCTGGTGGAGCGGCCGGACACGCTCACCGTGCAGTTCGTGCTCGCCGAGGACCTGTTCACCGAGGCCGGTGCCGCCCGCCTGGTGGACCGGTACGAGGAGCTCCTCACCGCCGCCCTGGAGCAGCCCGGGGCCGCGACCGCCGACCTGGCCGTCCCCGCCCCGGTGCCGCCCGCACCCCCGGCCGGGACGGCGGCCGGGGCCGGGGCCGCCGCCGAGGACGCCGCCGAGGACGCCGCCGGGGACGCCGACCGGGACGTGGCCGCGGCGGTGCGCCGCACGGCCGGGCTGCGCCCCGCGGACACCGCCCTGGAGACCCCCGGCGGGCCGGTCACCTACCGGGAGCTGTGGCAGCTCGTCGACGAGGTGCCCCGGCAGTCCCCGGCCCGCGGCCCGCTGCCGCTCGACGCCGTCGCGCCCACCACCGGCTCCGCCGTGCGCGTGCTCGCCGCGCTCCGCGACGGCCGGGGCGTCGGCACCGGGACCGGGCCGGTGCTGGAGCCGGCCGTACTGGCCGCGCTGGCCCCGCTCTGGGCCGGCCGCTGCCAGGCCGGTCCGGGCGTCCGCTGCCTGGCCGCCGCCCCGCCCGGCACCGTGACCGCCCTGCTCCAGCTGCTGGTTCCGCTGTCCGCCGGGGCGACCGCGGTCCTCCACGACGGCCCGGCGGGCACCTGGCCGGCCGGCGGGGCGGACGTGGCGGTCCTGCCGGCCGACGCGCTGCACCGGATCGCCCCGGCGGACGCGGCCCGCCTGCGCACCCTCGTCGTGACCGGTGAGCACGGCAGGCTCCCGGCGGCCCTGACCGCCCCCGGGTCCCCGGCGGTGCTGCGCGCGGTCGGCCCGGCCGGCCTCCCCCTGTGGCCGGTCCCGGCCGGTGCCGACCGCGGCCGCGGCCCGGCGCTGGACACCGGCCCGCAGGACCCGGCGGGCGCCGCCGGCCCGGCCGGGCCCGCCCTGTGGCCCGCCGACGCCGACGGGCGCCGGGTGCTGCCGGGCGCCGTCGGCGAGCTGCACGCCGCGGGACCGGCGGTCCCCGGCGGCGTGTGCGCCACCGGACTGCTCGCCCGCGAGGCGGCGGACGGCGGCCTGGAACTCCTCGGCGACCGGGCCGGCCAGCGGGTCGACGCGGCCGGGTACACCGTCCGCCCCGCCGAGATCCGCTGGGCCCTGACCTCCCTGCCGGAAGTGGCCGACGCCCGCGTCGGTTTCGACGCGGACGGCGCGCCGACCGCCCGGATCACCCCCCGCCCCGCGGACGACGGCGGCACGGCCGCCGTGGACGCGACGGCGCTGACCCGGCGCCTGCGCACCCTGCTCCCCGGATACCTGCGCCCCGCCCGGCTGGTGATGGACCCGCCGGCCGACGGGACGCACCCGCACCACTGAACGACGTCCAGGAAGAACTGGTGAGTGTATTGAGCAAGGCCGACCACGGCGGCGGCACCCGCCCCGCCGCACACGATCCGCGCGACTGGATCGTGCTCCGCGGCGTACGGGAGCACAACCTGCGGATCGAGGAGCTGGCCGTGCCGCGGCACGGGGTGACGGTGTTCACCGGCGTCTCGGGCAGCGGCAAGTCCTCGCTGGCCTTCGACACGATCTACGCCGAGGGCCACCGGCAGTACCTGGACAGCCTGTCCGCGTACGTGCGCCGCAAGCTGCCCAAGGTTCCCCGGCCCGCGGTGGAGTGGATCAGCGGCCTGAGCCCCACCGTGGCCATCGAACAGCGCACCATCAGCCGCAACCCGCGGTCCAACGTGGGCACCATCACCGAGATCTCGGACCGGCTGCGGCTGCTGTACGCCCGGGCCGGCCGGCACGAGTGCCGCGGCTGCGGGCAGGACGTCCACCCGCGCGACGTCGGCGAGCACCTGCGGGCCCTGGCGGCGGCCGCCGCGACCGGCCCGCTGGAACTGGTGCGGCCCGCCGCGGACGGGCCCGGCGGACCGGCGGCCGAACGCGTCCTGCTGCTGGCGGCCCGCCCGGACGACGAGGAGCTGGCCCGCGCCCGGCAGGCCGTCGAGGCGGCCCACCGCGACGGGAGCCCGCTGGTCGCCCTCCGGGACGGCAGCCCGGTCCGCCATCTGACGGCCGGCTGGACCTGCCCCGGCTGCGGGACGCAAGCCCGGGCCACCTCCTCCCACTGGTTCACCCCGAACTCCCCGGCCGGGATGTGCGAGGACTGCCAGGGGCTGGGCTTCACCTACCGCGTGGACCCGGCCCTGCTGGTCGGCGACCCCGAGGCCTCGGTGCGCTCCGGTGCGCTGACCTTCTTCGGGGACCGCACCCGCAGCAAGAAGACCTGGTGGCCGCTGCGCGAGCTGCCCGCCGTGCTGGAACTCGCCGGTGCCGGCCTGGACACGCCCTGGCGCCTGCTCCCCGAGGGCGTGCGGGAGCTGGTCCTCACCGGCGCCACCGGGCACGCCCTGCCGGAGCCGCTCGCCCGCGAGCTGGCGGCCAAGCCCTTCGACGGCCTGGCCCAGCACCTGGAGAGGCTGTTCCGGGAGGCCGACTCGCCCGAACGCAAGTCCTTCTACCAGGTGTTCATGGCGGCCCGCGGCTGCACCGGCTGCGGCGGCACCCGCCACCACCCCGAGGCGCTCGCCGTGCGCCTCGCGGGCCTGAACATCGCCGAGGTGAACGCGCTGCCGGTGGCGCGGCTGGGCGACTGGCTGGACGCGGTCCGCGCCGAACTCGCCCCGACCTTCCTCGCCGAGCCGGCCCAGGAGCTGCTGGCCCAGATCGGCACCCGGCTGACCTTCATGCTCGACGTGGGTCTGGGCTATCTCTCGCTCGACCGCTCCGCGCCCACCCTGTCCGCGGGCGAGGGCCAGCGGCTCCGGCTGGCCCGGCAGCTCGGCTGCGGACTCGTCGGCGTCACCTACGTGCTGGACGAGCCGTCCATCGGACTGCACGCCCGGGACAACGCGCGGCTGATCGCCCTGCTGCGGCAACTGGCCGACGCGGGCAACACCGTGCTGGTCGTCGAGCACGACCGGGAGACCATGGAGACCGCCGACCACCTGGTCGACCTGGGACCGGGCGCGGGCACCCGGGGCGGCACGGTGATCGCGGCCGGGCCCACCGCCGAGGTGGTCGCCCACCCCCGCTCCCGGACCGCCGCCTACCTGCGCGGGGAGCGGGTCGTGCGCTCTCCCCGCACGGCCCGGCGGCGCCCCGGCGACGCCTGGCTGACCGTCCGGGGGGCCCACCTGCACAACCTGCGCGGGGTGGACGCGGCCCTGCCGGTCGGCCTGCTGACCTGCGTGACCGGGGTGAGCGGCAGCGGCAAGAGCTCCCTGATCACCCGTACCCTGCAGCCCGCCCTGGAGCGGGCGCTGAGCCGCCGGCACGCCCCCACCGGGCCGTTCGCCGAGCTGACCGGCTGGGAGTGCTTCAGCCGGGTGGTCACGGTCACCCAGGAGTCCATCGGAGCCTCCTCCCGGTCCACGCCGGCCACCTACACGGGCGTCTTCGACGAGATCCGCAAGCTCTTCGCGAAGACCGAGGAGGCCGTGCGGCGCCGCTGGTCCACCGCCGTGTTCAGCTTCAACACCGACAAGGGCGGCCGCTGCGACCGGTGCGCGGGCAAGGGCACCGTCCGCATCGAGATGCTCTTCCTCGCCGACTTCTCGGTGCGCTGCCCCTCCTGCGACGGACGCCGCTACCACCCGCGGGTCCTGGAGGTCACCTGCCGGGGACGGGACATCGCCGAGACGCTGGACCTGGAGGTCGCCGAGGCGCTGGAGGTGTTCGCGGACGTCCCCGCGATCGCCCACCCGCTGCGGATGCTGTGCCAGGTGGGCCTCGGCTACCTCCGGCTCGGCCAGGACACCACCACCCTCAGCGGCGGCGAGGCCCAGCGGCTGAAGCTCTCCCGGGAGCTGATGCGCCGGGACGACGGCCGGACGCTGTACCTGATCGACGAGCCCACCACCGGACTGCACTTCTCGGACGTGGAGGTGCTGCTGGGCGTCGTCCACGACCTGGTGGACCTGGGCAACACCGCCGTGGTGATCGAGCACAGCGTCGAGTTCGCCGCGGCCTGCGACTGGATCGTCGACCTGGGCCCGGGCGGCGGCGAGGACGGCGGCGAACTGGTCGCCGCCGGCCCGCCGGAGGAGGTCGCCGCCCACGCCAAGAGCGCACTGGCGCCCCATCTGGACCGCCAGCTTCATGTCATGCCGAGCAGAGGAGGACACCGTGCCGGGACCGAGCGCTGAACCGGTCGCCGAACCGGTCGCCGAACCGGTCGCCGAACCGGTCGCCGAACCGGTCGCCGAACCGGTCGTCGAACCGGTCGCTGAACCGGTCGTCGACGTCGTCACCGCCTTCGGGCGATGGGTGGACCGCGAGCCGGGACGGCCCGCGGTCACCGGCGAGGGCCGCAGCTGGACGTACGGGGAACTGGGGGCGGCCGCCGACCGCATCGCCGGGCACCTGCGGGCGCTGGGCGTCGGCGCGGAGAGCCGGGTCGCCGTGCTCGCCGGACGCACGCCCGAGATGCTCGCCGCCCTGCTGGGCGTCCTGAAGGCGGGCGCCGCCTACGTCCCGCTGGACCCGGCCTATCCGCGCGAGCGCATCGGCTACATGCTCGGCGACTCCGGCGCGGCGGCCGTGCTGGCCGAGCGGCGGCACGCCGGCACCCTGGACTACGACGGTCCGGAACTGGTCCTGGAGGAACTGGTGGCGGGGCCGGACGGCCCGCAGGGCCGGCCGGGGGAGCCGGCCGCGCCGGTGTCCGGCGGACAGCTCGCCTACGTGATCTACACCTCGGGGTCCACCGGCCGGCCCAAGGGGGTGCTGGTGCCCCGGGCGGCGATGAGCGAGTTCGTCGCCGCGGCGGTGGCCCTGCTGGGACCGGTCGCCGCCGCCACCATGGTGGCCACCTGTCCCACCTCGTTCGACTTCTCGGTGTGCGACGTCTTCGCCCCGCTCTGCGCGGGCGGTCACGTGATGCTCGCCCAGGACGTGTTCTCGCTGGTCGAGCCGGACGGCTGGGTCACCGGGGACGCCGTCTGCGCGGTCCCCTCGGCGCTCGCGCAGATGGTGGCCCTGGGCGGACCTCCGCCACGGACCAGGGCCGTGCTCACCGGCGGCGAGGCGATGCCCAAGGCGCTGCTGGCCGAGCTGCGGGCGCGCGGGGTGACCCGGGTGTTCAACATCTACGGGCCGACCGAGACCACCGTCTCGGCGGCCGCCGGCCTGCTCGACTGGGACGACGAACTCGTCTCCATCGGGACGCCGTTGCCGGCGGTCCGGGCGTACGTGCTGGACGAGGAGCTGCGCGAGGTGCCGGACGGCACCCCGGGCGAACTGTTCGTCGGCGGGGCCCAGGTCGCCCGCGGCTACCAGGGGCGCCCCGGGCTGACCGCCGAGCGGTTCCTGCCGGACCCGTTCTCCGGCGAGCCGGGCGCCCGGATGTACCGCACCGGGGACCGTGTGTGCCGGCGTCCGGGGTCCGGTCTGCTGGACTACTTCGGGCGGCTGGACGCGCAGGTCAAGGTGCGCGGGTTCCGGGTCGAACTCGGCGAGGTGGAAGAGGCGTTGACATCCTGCCCGGGTGTCGTACACGCTGCGGTGGTACTCCGTGACGATCTTCCCGGCGGTCCCCGCCTGGTGGCGTACACGGCTCCGGCCGGCCCCTCGGCACCGACCGGGGAGCAGCTGCGGGACCACCTCAGGCGCAGCCTGCCGGAGCACATGGTGCCGAGCCAGTTCGTCCAGCTGGACGCCCTGCCGCTCACGCCCATCGGCAAGCTCGACCGCAAGGCACTGCCCGCGCCGGCCCTGCGCCGCTCCCGGGCCGAGGTGCTGCCCGGCCGGTGACCGCGGCGAAAATTCCCGCGGACCGCGGGAATCCATTTCTTATCTTTGTCGATCGAGCGGAACACGATATGCTCGCGGCATACGGACCACGGCTCAAGGTAATTGCTCCAGGGGCCTGTTGGAGGTTGAATACCGGTGCGCCTTCTCGCGATCGAACGAGACCAGTTCGAGGACCGGCTCAGAAGCATATTCGGACCGCGGATCACCCCGGTCGAGGAATCCTTCGACGTCATTCAGAAATTCAAGGACGGATCGTTCGCCATGGGGCACATCGGCCTCATGCTCTATGCGAACGGATACAATCTGCGGGGCGCCAGCAGCAAGTACCCCAACGGGCTCGTCTACCACGACGGGACCAACATCTTCGGGGTGGGGTACTTCAGCAAGGAGGGGCACGTCGCCAAGCACCTCCACATCGTCGCCCCGAAGGGTCCGACCCGGATCGAGGCGGTGCGGGAGTTCATCGCCGCGGTCCGCGCGGCGGGCCTGGCCAAGGAGTCGGTGTACATCCGGCACCTGTCCGCGGAGGACCGTGACGCCTTCCTGGCGGCCGGGTTCACGGGGATCGAGACCGACCCGTGGCACCTGGGCGCCCCGGAGGAGGACGAGACCTACCCCAACCGCGTCTACTACCTGGAGGAGCTGTTCGAGCAGGACGCGGACGGCACCCTGCAGGTGGCCAAGCTGGCCGGCGAGGAGCGGCGGAAGTACAAGAACAAGAACAAGCTGGCCTACCGGCGGTTCCAGAACTTCCTGGAGCGCAATCCCCACCTCTCCTTCGAGATCGAGCCGTACCACTACTCCGGGCCCGAGAAGGAGAGCGCCCGCAGCGTGGTCGAGAGCTACTTCCAGGCCCGCCGCGAACAGGGCACCGTGGTCGGCTCCACCCCCGAGGACTATTTTGCCATCGTCCGCGAGAAGCCGGGCGGCGACAACGAGCGCGACTATTTCTCCTACCTCGGGAACATCGTCACCGGGGACGGCGAGAAGTTCCCCGCGATGTTCTTCGCCGGAGAGCGGATCGGGGAGCGCCGGGCCGCCCTGTACTGCACGATGACCATGCGGTTCCGGGACCGGCTGACCGGACTCTTCAAGGACAGCACCGGATTCACCGCGATTCCCCAGTACGTCTGGCTCAACGTGTTCCGGCTCATGTGGGAGCAGGGAATCCGCGAGGTGGACGCCGGCGGTTCCGAGGTCAAGGGCCTCGACGACCAGAAGCGCCAGCTGGGCGGAAAGCCGGAGAAGACCTTCTGGGTCGTCGGGGCCGCCGCCGGCGACTCGTCGGCCGCCTGATGTGACCCGTGTCGAAGTCGAGGGGGAAATGATGGAGTCAAGCATGTCCAATGCGGACCACGACGTCTGCGTCGTGGGACTGGGGTACGTCGGCGTCACGCTCACCGCGGCCCTGCTGAAGACCGGCAAGAGCGTCCTGGGGTACGAGCACAACAAGGCCGTCGCCGAGGACCTCGACGCCGGCGTGCTCCAACTCGCCGAGCCCGGCGTCGAGGAGGTCGTCCGCGCGTCCGTCGGAAGCCGGCTGCGGGTCACCTCCGAGCTCGGGGCCGGCCCGCTCCCGCCGGTGGTCATCATCTGCGTCGGCACCCCGATCGAGGCCGGCGGCACCGACCCCGACCTGCGGCACCTCCAGGCGGCGGTGGAGACCATCGCCGAGGGGATCGACGAGCAGACCCTGGTGATCGTCCGCAGCACGGTGCCGGTCGGCACCACCCGCAACCTGGTCCTCCCCCTGCTGCGCCGCAGAGTCGCCCGGCCGCTGGTCGCCTTCTGCCCCGAACGGACCATCCAGGGCAAGGCGCTGGACGAGCTGCTCTCCCTGCCGCAGATCGTCGGCGGCATCGACGACGAATCGGTGCGCCGGGCCACCGAGCTGTTCGCCTCGCAGACGCCCACCGTGGTGCCGGTCTCCTCGGTCGAGGCCGCCGAGATGATCAAGCTGATCTGCAACTGCCACACCGACCTGATCTACGGGTTCGGCAACGAGGTGGCACTGATGGCCGAGAAGCTCGGCCTGGACGCGGTGGAGCTGATCCGGAGCGCCAACTCCGGCTACCCGCGGCCCGACCTCAGCCTCCCCGGGTTCGTCGGCGGCAGCTGCCTCACCAAGGACCCGTACCTGCTGATGCACGCGCTCAAGCCGCACGACCACACGCCCGGCATGATCGCCGCGGCCCGGCAGCTCAACGAGTCGCTGCCGCGCCGGATCGGCGAGCGCGTGCTGGCCGCGCTGTGGGAGCAGGGCTGCGACCCGGCCGGCGCCCGCGTGCTGGTGTCCGGCTTCGCCTACAAGGGCCAGCCCGAGACCGACGACCTGCGCGGCGCCGCCTACGAGGGACTGCTGGAACTGCTGCGCGGCCGGGTCGGCGAGATCGTCGGCCACGACTTCGCGGTACCGCGCGAGCGCATCGCCGCGCTCGGCGTACGCCCCGTGGACCTGGCCGAGGGCTTCGCGGGCGCCCACGCCGCCGTGGTCCTCAACAACCACCTCTCCTACCGCGACCAGGACCTGGACGCGCTGACGGCCACCATGCGGCCGCCGGCGGTGGTCTACGACACCTGGCGCATCCTTCCCGCCACGTCGAACGTAATGAGGCTCGGCCATGCGTAAGAAGATCCTGATCACGGGCGGCGCCGGATTCATCGGCATGCACCTGGCCCGCCGGCTGGCCGACGAGCACGACGTCACCGTCGTCGACGACTTCAGCCGCGGCCGCCGCGACACCGAGCTCGACGAACTCCGCTCCAGGGTCACCGTGGTGACCCACGACCTGACCCTGCCGCTGCCCGCCGGCCTGCCGCGCGACTTCGACGAGGTCTACCACCTCGCCGCCGTCGTCGGCGTCGTCTACTCCAACGAGGAACCGCAGCGGGTGCTGCGCACCAACCTGCTGTCCACCATCCACGTCCTGGACTGGTTCAAGGAGCTCGACGGGGCCACCCTCTGCTTCGCCTCCTCCAGCGAGGCCTACTCCGGCAGCGTCACCGCGGGCGTGGCGCCGGTCCCGACGCCCGAGGACGTGCAGCTGGTCGTCTCCGACCCGGCCGTGGCCCGCTCCTCGTACGGCTTCAGCAAGATCGCCGGCGAGCTGCTGTGCCGCAACTACGCCCAGGCGTACGGCTTCCCGCTGCGCATGGTCCGCTTCCACAACGTCTACGGGCCCCGCATGGGCTACGAGCACGTCATCCCGCAGTTCATCGAACGGCTGCTGGACGGCGCCGACCCGTTCCAGATCCACGGCGCCGACCAGTTCCGGGCGTTCTGCTACGTCGACGACGCCGTCGAGGCCATCGCCGCGCTGACCGCGCTGCCGGCCAAGGAGACCCTCCTGGTCAACGTCGGCAACGACCGCGAGGAGATCCGCATCGACGACCTCGCCCGCGTGGTCTTCGACGTGGCCGGCCGCCACCCGGAGCTCGACGTCCACCCGGCGCCGCCGCTCTCCCCGGAGCGCCGCGTCCCGGACATCTCCCTGCTGCGCTCCCTGACCGGCTACGAACCGCGCACCGGCCTCAGCGAGGGCGTCCGCCGCACCCACGCGTGGTACGCCGCCGCCCGGGAGCAGCGGGCATGACGTCGGTGCGGGTGGTCCACCGCGGCTACTTCCCGGCCCGCGCCGGCGCCGAGGTGATGGCCCAGTACCTCGCCGAGTCGCTGCGCCGGCGCGGCCACCGGGTCGCGCTCTACTGCAGCGGCATGGACGAGGAGTCCGCCCGCTGGATGGCCTCGGCGGGGGTCGAGGTCGGCGTGCTGCCGGCCGCCGCCCCGCCCGGGGACCG
Organism: Streptomyces sp. B8-7; assembly: GCF_058833805.1. Classification (NCBI taxonomy): domain Bacteria; kingdom Bacillati; phylum Actinomycetota; class Actinomycetes; order Kitasatosporales; family Streptomycetaceae; genus Streptomyces; species Streptomyces sp. B8-7. The sequence continues at coordinate 859,092 of NZ_JBYRRL010000002.1, forward strand.
GCCCGACCTGGTCCACGCCCTCGACTGCGTGTGGCCGGACTACCCGCAGGCCGCGCTCCGGCTCGCCCGGGCGTGGCGGGTGCCCTTCGCGTTCACCCCGGCCTCCGCCCCCGGCGTGTGGCAGGACCGGCAGGCCGTCCTGGACGTCGCCCGGGCGGCGGACGCCGTCTTCGTGCTCACCGAGGCGGAACGCCGGGTGTTCGCCGGCGCCGGCGTCGCCCCGTCGGCCCTGCACCTCATCGGGCAGGGCCCGCACCTGGGCAGCACCGCACCCGACGGCGCGGCCTTCCGGGCCCGGCACGGCATCGACGGGCCGATGGTCCTCTTCCTGGGCCGGAAGATGCGCACCAAGGGCTACGAACTGCTGCTGCGGGCCGCCCGCACCGTGTGGGCGGACCACCCCGGCGCCCGGTTCGTGTTCGCCGGGCCCGACTGGGACGACGACTGCGCCGAGGTGTTCGCCGCCCACCGGGACCCGCGGATCCTCGACCTCGGCCTGGTCGACGAGGCCGAGAAGGCGGACGCCCTCGCCGCCTGCGACCTGTTCTGCCTGCCGTCCACCGTGGACGTCTTCCCACTGGTCTTCGTCGAGGCGTGGGCCAGCGGGAAACCGGTGGTCTCGGCCGCCTTCGAGGGCGGCGAGGAGGTCGTCCGGCACGGCGTGGACGGTCTGCTGTGCGACCCACGCCCGGACGCCGTCGCGGCGGCCGTCGGCCGGCTGCTCGGCGACCCGGCCGCGGCCCGGGCCATGGGCGCGGCCGGACGCGCCCGCACCGAGCGGGAACTGGGCTGGGAGGCGGTGACCGACCGGGTCGAGGCCGTCTACGCCCGGCTCACCGCGCACCCGGCCGGCTCCGCCGGCACCCCTTAGGCCGCTCTCAGGCCGTGCCCCAGCGGTCCCGCCCGGCCGGCGGGACCCCGGGGGCGCCCCGCGCCCGCCGCCCGGCACTCCCGCCGCCGGCGCCGGGCGCACCGTGCCCGATGCACACGCACGCGGCACCCGATCGAACACCGCGCACCACCGGCGCGCGGGGGGATGGTGGAAAGATGTCCGACTGGAAGGTGAACCTCTACCGGCCGCGGCTCGGCCCGGCCGAGGCCGATGCCGTGGCGGCCGTGCTGCGCTCGGGCTGGCTGTCCAACGGGCCGGTGACCCGGGAGTTCGAGGAGGCCTTCGCCCGGTTCGCGGGCACCGACGACGCCGTCGCGGTCAGCAGCGGCACGGCCGCCCTGCACCTGGCCTTCCTCGCCCTCGGCCTCGGCCCCGGCGACGAGGTGGTGCTCCCGTCGCTGAGCTTCGTCTCCGCGGCGGCCGTGGTCACCCTCTGCGGAGCCACCCCGGTCTTCGCCGACATCACCGGCCCGGACGACCTGTGCGTGGCACCCGGCGACGTCGCCGCCCGCATCACCCCCCGGACCAAGGCCGTCGTCGCCATGCACTACGGCGGGGAGGCGGCCGACCTGCCCGCGCTCGCCGCCCTCGCCCGCGAGCACGGCGTGGCCCTCGTCGAGGACGCCGCGCACGCCCCCGCGACCCGCTCCGCGCACGGCGCGCTGGGCACCGTCGGCGACATCGGCTGCTACAGCTTCTTCGCCACCAAGAACCTGGCCACCGGAGAGGGCGGCATGGTGGTCGCCCGCGACCCGCAGCTGCGGGACCGGATCCGCCGGCTGCGCTCGCACGCGCTCACCGTCAGCGCCCAGGACCGCCACCGCGGCGGCCCCTCCCTCTACGACGTCGACTCCTTCGGCCTCAACTACCGCCCGACCGAACTCGGCAGCGCCATCGGCCTGGTGCAGCTGGCCGACCTGCCCGGGCGGCAGCGGCGCCGGCAGGAGATCGTCACCCGCTACCGCCGCGCGCTCGCCGGCACCCCCGGTCTCGGCCTGCCCTACCACGACCGGCCCGTGGAACGCGCGGCCCACCACCTCTTCGCGGTCCTGCTGCCCCGGGGCGCGGCCCGCGGCACGGTCCAGGACGCCCTGCGCGCGGCCGGCGTGCAGAGCGGGGTGCACTATCCGCCCAGCCACCTGTTCACCGCATACCGGGAACGCTTCGGCTGCCGGCAGGGCGACCTCCCCGTCACCGAGGCGGTGATGGAACGCCAGCTGTCGCTGCCGCTGCACGTGGACATGTCCGACGACGACACGGACCTGGTCGTCCACGCCCTGCGCGACGCCCTGTCGGCCGCCGGGGCGGGCGCATGAGCACGCACCCGGCCCACCGCCACACCCTCCGGGACGGCGGGTTCCTGCGGGACGGCGAGCCGTACTTCAGCGTGGGCTTCAACTACCACCCCTCGTCCACCGGATGCGACTACTGGCGGGACTTCGACCCCGAGCGGATCGGCGCCGACTTCGCCCGGATGGCCGAACTCGGCTTCAACACCGTCCGGTTCTTCGTCTTCTGGGCCGACTTCGAGCCCGAGCCCGGCGTGTACGACCCGGTCGCCACCGAGCGGCTGCGGACCTTCGCCTCCCTCGCCGCCCGCCACCGGCTGCAACTGCTGCCGTCGCTGCTGACCATCTGGATGAACGGTCAGCGCTTCGACCCGCCCTGGCGGGCCGGCCGGGACCTCTGGCACGACCCGGAGATGACCGAGCGCCAGCTCGGCTACGTCCGGCACGTCGCCCGGAACCTGCGCGAGACCGGCGACGTCCTCGCCTACGACCTCGGCGACGAGGTCATCCACGTCGACGCGGCCGCCTCCGGGTCGCTCGGCCCCGAGGGCGTCCGCCGCTGGTGGGGCCTGCTGGCCGGGGCGGTCCGCGAGGCCCACCCCGGCGCCCTGGTGCTCCAGGCCAACGAGGCGTCGGCGGTCACCGGGGAGCACTCCTTCCGCCCCGAGCACGCCGCGCCGCTGGACCTGGTGGGCCTGCACGGCTTCCCGGTGTGGACCCCGTTCCACATGGAGTCCGTCGCCGCGCCCAAGGCGAGCTCCTTCGTGCCGTACCTGGTGCGCCGCGGGCTCGCCCACCGCCCGGTGCTGGTCGACGAGCTCGGCAGCTACGGCTGCGACGAGGAGACCGCCCGGGACTACCTGACGGCCGCCGCCCACGCCGCGCTGGCCGCCGGCGCCTGCGGGGTGATCGTCTGGTGCTGGCAGGACTTCACCACCACCCGCAAGCCCTACGCCCTGCGCCCCAACGAACGCTTCGTGGGCCTGCTGCACGCCGACGGCACACCCAAACCGGCCATGGCGGCCTTCCGGGAGTTCGCCCGGCGGGCCACCGGCGAACTGGCCGGGTTCCGCCCGCTGCCGGCCCCCGTCGGCATCCACCTCACGGAGCACCGGGAGGAGGGCGACGCGGGCTACCTCGCGAGCGGCGGTTCCGACGCGGCGGCCGGCTTCTACGCCGCCCAGCTGCTGCAACGCGCCCACCTGCCGTACGCGTTCACCTCCGGCGTCCCGGCCGCCCCGGACGGCCCCGGCGGCCACCGCATGCTGGTCTGCCCCTCCGTCCGCCACCTCACCCTGGCCGACCAGCAGGCCCTGGCCGGGTACGTGGCGGCCGGCGGCGTCCTGCTCTACACCGGCGGCGACCTGCTGCACGGCTTCGGCGGGGAGGAGCTGTTCGGGGTGCGGACCGCCGACTTCACCCTGCGGACGACCGACGTCGACTCCTTCACCTGGCAGGGCACCCGCTACCCGCTCGTCCGGGAGCCCGGCCAGCTCCCCGTGCTCGCCGCGACCACCGCCATGGTGCTCGCCACGTTCCCCGACGGCTCGCCCGCCCTCACCCGGCACCGCCACGGCCAGGGCGTCGCGTACCACCTCAACGCCCCGTTCGAGCGGCAGCTGAACGCCCCCTACCGGCTCCAGGAAGCCCCCTGGCACCGGCTGTACGCCGGCATCGCCGCCGCCGAGGGCCTCACCGACGAGCTGCCGGCCGGACCCACCGCGGACAGCCCCGACGTCGAGGTCACCGTCCTCGGCCGCGGGGACGAGCGCTGCGCACTGGTGATCAACCACGCCCCCCGCCCGGTCCGCACCACCCTCCACCACGGCGGCCGCGCCGAACCCCTCGACCTCGGCCCCAAGGCCGTGCACCTGACCACCTGGACCGAACGACGGAAGGCCCACGCGTGATCATCGACGCCCATGTCCACGCGGGCGAGTACTACCGGCACTACACCGCCGCCTTCGCCGAGGAGATGACGGCCACCACCGGCATGCCGCCGGAGGCCCTCACCGCACCGGAGGGCCGGCTCCTGGACCGCATGGACGAGGCCGGGGTGGACCGTGCCTTCCTCCTCGCCTTCGACGTCCAGCGGATCGAGGGCTTCAAGGTCCCCAACGAGTTCGTCGCCGGGATCTGCGCCCGCCACCCCGACCGGTTCACCGGCTTCGCCTCGGTCGACGCCGGCACCCCCGGCGCCGCGGACGAACTCCGGCGGGCCGTCACCGAGCTGGGGCTCGCCGGACTCAAGACCGCCCCCTGCTACCTGCGCATGTCCCCGGCCGACCCGCGCTGGAACGACGTGTACGAGGTCGCCCAGGAACTGGACGTCCCGGTCCTGGTGCACACCGGCTACACCCCGGCGAAGAAGGCCGACCCGCGGTACTTCTCCCCCCGGCTGCTGGACCGGGTCGCCACCGACTTCCCCGGCCTGCGGCTGATCCTCGCCCACCTCGGCACACCCTGGACCGACACCGCACTGGACCTGATGTCCCGGCACCCGCGGGTCCACGCCGACCTGTCGATCTTCAGCTGGTACCGCCCGGCCACCACGGTCGCCGCCGCCCTGGCCCGGGCCCGCTCCCTCGGTGTCCTGGACCGCCTGCTGTGGGGCACCGACCACCCCTTCTGCACCATGACCGACTCGCTGTCCCGGATGCGCGAGCTCGCCACCGACGACTCGCTCTGGCCCGACGGCACCGCCCTGACCCCGGCCGAGTACGCGTCCCTGACGGGCGGCGCGGCGGCCGGGCTCCTCGCCGCGACCCACGGGGGAACGAACCGATGAAGACCCTGCAATGGCACGCCCCCTACGACGTCCGCGTCCAGGACGCCCCCGTGCCAGGCCTCGCCGCCCCGGGCGACGCCCTGGTCCGGGTGGTCCGCTCCGCGATCTGCGGCACCGACCTCCACCCCTACCGCGGCGAGATACCCGGCTTCACCCCGGGCACCGTCACCGGCCACGAGTTCACCGGAGTCATCGAGGAGACCGGACCCGGCGTGCGCGGCTTCAGGCCCGGCGACCGGGTGGTCGCCTCCGACGTCATCGCCTGCGGCGACTGCTGGTACTGCCGGCGCGGCTGGCACTACCAGTGCGCCGAGGTCGGCCTGTTCGGCTACGACACCGTCGTCGGCTCCACGGCGGTGGCCGGCGGCCACGCCGAGTACGTCCGGGTGCCGTTCGCCGACACCGTGCTCAGCCCCGTCCCCGACGACGTCACCGACGAGCAGGCCCTGTTCGTCGGTGACGTCCTCGCCACCGGCTACGCCGCCGCCGAACGCGCCGGGGTCCGGCCCGGCGACACCGTCGCCGTGGTCGGCTGCGGCCCGGTCGGCCTGATGGCCCTCAAGGCGGCCGAGCTCATGGGCGCGGCCCGCGTGCTGGCGATCGACCCGGCCGCCGCCCGGCGCGCCATGGCCGAGTCCCAGGGCGCGGTGCCCCTGGAGACCGGCGACGACCTCGCCGGGCGGGTCCGCGAACTGACCGGCGGCCGTGGCGCCGACGTGGTCCTCGAAGCCGTCGGGGCGGACGCCTCGCTGCTGAGCTCGCTGGAGATCGTCCGGCCGCTCGGCACCGTCTGCGCCGTGGGCGCGCACGCCTCCGCGGCCATGCCGATGCCCACCGGGCTCGCCTTCGGCAAGGAGCTCACCCTCCGGTTCGCCGTCGGCGACCCGATCAGCTCCCGCGACCGGCTGATGCCGCTGATCCGCAACGGCCGCATCGACCCCGCCTTCGTCATCTCCCACCGGTTCCCGCTCGCCGAGGCCGCCGAAGGCTTCCGGGTGTTCGACGCCGGCCAGGCCACGAAGGTGGTACTCGTCCCGTGAACTCCCCCCGGTCTCAAGGCGTTCTGACGGCAGCGCCGGACACCCTCCCCGCCCTGCTGGCGCAGCGGGTCCGCAGCACCCCCGACGCCGACGCCCTCCGCTGCGGCGGCACCCGGCTCAGCTACCGGGAACTCGACCGGCGGGCCACGCTGCTGGCGGGCCGGCTGCGCCGGGCCGGCGTCGGCCCGGACGTCCCCGTCGGCATCCACCTGCACCGCTCGGTGGAACTGGCCGTCGCCCTGTTCGCCGTGCTGAAGGCGGGCGGCGCGTGCGTACCGCTGGACCCGGCCTACCCGGCCGAGCGGCTCGCCTTCGTCCTCGGCGACGTCCGGGCCCCGGTGCTGCTCACCGGCACCGGCCCGGCCGGCCGGCTCCCCGGGCACACCGCCCGCGTCCTGCTCGTGGAGGACACCGGGGACGGGACGCCGCCCGCGGACGGCGCCGCCGACGACGCGGACACCGGGCCCGGGCCGCACGCCGGGCACCTGGGCTGGATCGCCTACACCTCCGGGTCCACCGGCCGCCCCAAGGGCGTCCCGCTCGGCCAGGGGGCGCTCGCCGCGCTGGCCCGGGGCATCGCCGGCCGCCTGGACCTCACCCCGGCCGACCGGGTCCTGCAGTTCGCCTCCATCGGCTTCTCGGTGGCCGCCGAGGAGGTCCTGTCCACCTGGGCCGCCGGAGCCTGTCTGGTCATGGACCCCGAGGGCGAACTGGCCGACAGCGCCCGGCTGCTCGCCCTGGTCGAACGCGAACGCGTCTCCGTCCTCCAGCTGACCCCGTCCTACTGGTACGAGTGGCTGCGCGAACTCGACGGCGGGCAGGGGCCGGCCGCCCCGCCCTCACTCCGGCTGCTCGTCGTCGGCAGCGAACCCGTGGCCGTCGACCGGGTCGCCGACTGGTGCGCCACCGGGGTCCGCCTGGTCCAGGAGTACGGCGCCACCGAGGCCACCGTCTCGCAGCTGCTGTACGAGACCCAGGCCGGCCCGCAGGAGATCCGCGGCTGGGACCGGCTGCCCATCGGCACCCCGCTGCCGGGGGTCCGCGCCCACGTCCTGGACGACCGGCTGGAACCCGTGCCCGACGGCGAGGCCGGTGAGCTCTACCTGGGCGGCCCCGGGGTCTCGCGCGGCTACCTCGGGCTCCCCGCCCTCACCGCCGACCGGTTCCTGCCCGACCCGTTCACCGACCGGCCCGGCGGCCGGATGTACCGGACCCGCGACCTGGCCCGCCGCCTGCCCGGCGGGGCGCTGGAGTTCCTCGGGCGCATCGACTACCAGCTCAACATCCGCGGCATCCGCATCGAGCCCGGCGAGGTCGAGAACGCCATCGGCCAGTTCCCGGGCGTCCTGGAGAGCGCCGTACTGGCCCGGCCCGACGACTCCGGCGCCGACCAGCTGGCCGCCTGCGTGGTGTGGGCGGGGGAGCCGCAGGTACGGGCCCTGCGCGCCCGGCTCCGCGCGGTGCTGCCGCCGGCCCTGGTCCCCGCCAGGTTCGCGGCCCTGCCCGCCCTCCCGCTCAACGCCAACGGCAAGGTGGACCGGCAGGCCCTGCGCACCCTCCCCCTGGACCTGTCCGCCGGCCCGGCCGGCACGGGCGCGGGCACCCCGCTGACCCCGCTTCAGGCGACGCTGACCGACGTCTGGGAGGAGGTCCTCGGCACCGCCCCGGTCGGGCCGGACGACGACTTCTTCGAGCTCGGCGGTGACTCCCTGACCGCCGTCCGGCTGGCCGCCGCCTGCCGCGCCCGGCTCGGCAGGGACGTCCGCCAGCGCACCCTGTTCCGGGCGCCCACGGTGGCCGCGCTCGCCGCGGAGCTCGGGGGCGCCGCCCCGGACGCCGTCCCGCCGCAGCCGCTCCCCGCCCCCGGGCCGGCCGACGGTGAGGGCCGGTCCGGGACCGTCCCTGCCTCCTTCGCCCAGCAGCAGATGTGGCTGCTGCACAAGCTGGCCCCCGGCTCACCCCGGTTCAACGAACCGGTGGTGCTGCGGCTCTCCGGACCGCTGGACCGTGCCGCCCTGCACACGGCGCTGGGCGCCCTGGTCGCCCGGCACGCCGCCCTGCGCACCGTGTTCGCGACCGAGGACGGCCTGCCGGTGCAGGTCCTGCGGGACCCCTACCGGCCGCAGCTGCCCCTGCTGGACCTGACCGGGCAGGGCCGGGACGCGGCCGACGCGGTGGTGGCGCGGCTGGTGCGCGAGCCCTTCGACCTGACCCGGGACCGGCTGCTGCGGGCCTGGCTGGTCCGCCGCGGCCCCGAGGACCACCTGCTGGTGCTGGTCCTGCACCACATCGTCTTCGACGGCGGCTCGATGGAGGTCCTCTTCGACGAGCTCGGCCCGCTGTACGCCGCCGCCGCGGCCGGCACCGACGCCGCGCTGCCCGCCCCCGCCGCCGCCTACGCCGACTGGGCCCGCGAGCAGCACCGGCAGGCGGCCGAGCAGGGGTACGACGAGCAGCTGGCGTACTGGCGCAAGCAGCTCGCGGGGGCACCGGAGACCACCCGGCTGCCCGCCGCCCCGGACGGTCCGGCCCCCGCCGGCCCCGGTCGCGGCGGGAGCGCCGGCCGGGGCGCCGTGCACGCCTTCTCCGTGCCCGCCCCGCTCACCGCCCGGCTTCGGGAACTCGCCGGGGCCGAGCGGGCCACGCTGTTCACGGTGCTGCTGAGCGCCTTCCAGGAGCAGGTGCACCGGGCCACGGGCGCCCGCGACCTGGTCGTGGGCACCCTCACCTCGGGCCGTGACCGGCCCGAACTGGACGGGGTGATGGGCATGTTCGTCAACACCCTGTGCCTGCGCACCGAGCTGGAGCCCCGGCGGTCGTTCCGCGAGCTGCTGTCCTCGGTGCGCCGCACCGTGCGGGAGGCGCTCGCCCACCAGGACGTGCCGTTCGAGCGGGTGGTGGAGGAGCTCAGGCCCGCCCGCGGCCGCGGGCACGGCCTGTTCTTCCAGCTGATGTTCTCCTACGGCAGCACCCCGTCCCGGGGTCCCGCACTGCCGGGCCTGGAGTGCGCGGTGGTGCCCTGCGACACCGGCACCGCGAAGTTCGACCTCACCCTCGCGCTGGACGAGGACGGCGCGGGCGGCCTCACCGGCCGGCTGGAGCACGACCTCGACCGCATCGGCACGGAGGCCGCCCGGGAGCTCGCCGAGGGCTACCTCGCCCTGCTGCAGCGGGCCGCCGACGATCCCGGCCACCGGGTGGGTGCCGGATGACCGGGACCCGGACACGTCCCGCGGCGGACGGCCGCTCCGGCACGGGTTCAGGCCGCGGGACCGCCCCGCAGGGGCAGCCGGCGGGCCACCTCGGCCATCAGGGCCCGCTCGTGCTCGCGCAGGTAGAAGTGGCCGCCGGGGTAGGTCAGCACCTCGGACCCGGCGCCGGTGACCTCCTCCCAGCTGGCCAGCTCGGCCACCGGGCAGGCCGGGTCGTCCTCGCCGCCGAACACGGTGACCGGCACGTCCAGCCGCTGCGCGGGCGCCGCCGGCCGGTAGCGGTCCAGCATGGTGTAGTCGGCGCGCAGCGACGGCATCAGCAGCTCCCGCATCTCCGGGTGCCGGTAGGCGTCGGCGTCGGTGCCGGACAGCGCCCGCACCACGGCGATCAGCGACTCGTCGTCCAGGCCGGGACGCCGCCGGTCGCCGTAGCCGACGTGCGGGGCACCGCGCCCGGACACCAGCAGCCGCGGCACCTCCTGCCCGTCCTGCCTCAGGGCGCGGGCCACCTCGTAGGCCACCGCCGAACCCATGCTGTGCCCGAACAGCACCAGGGGGAGGCCGGCATGGGCCTTCAGGGCCACCGTGACCGCGGCGGCGAGCTCCGGGAGGGACTCGAAGCAGGGCTCGACGATCCGGTTCTGCCGTCCGGGGTACTGCACGGCCAGCATCTCGACACCGTCCGGCAGCAGGTGCGGCCAGCCCAGGTATGCGGTCGCGGCGCCGCCCGCGTGCGGGAAGCACACCAGCCGCACCCGGGCGCCGTCGACCGGGTACCTCCGGAACCAGGGATCGCCGTGGTCCACCCTCGGACGCCGCGCCGCCACCCCGACCACCCCGTTCCCGCCCGCGCCCCGCAGCCCCCGGCGGGCGGCGGGGCGACCGGCCACTTGATCAACGGCGTCACCCTACCAACGGGCTCTTCCCGCCCCGCCGCTGACTTTCGACCCGAGCCGCACTGGAGCACCGCATGACCACGGCACCGACCGACCACTGGACACCCTGCACCGCGATCGACCAGAAGCGGCTGTACGACCTCTACACCAGCGTGCCCACGGCCGCCGGGTACGAGGAGATGCTCGGGATGGAGGAGCGCTGGATCGACGCCATCGCCGAGGGCCACCGGCGCAGCGCCCCGCAGTTCGGCTCGCACACCGAGCTGTTGCGCGAGCTGTCCGGCTTCCTCGCCCGGGAGGGCGCGGTGGCCTCCGACAGCCACCGGTTCCTCGCCGAGGAGGCGACCCTCGACCAGTTCCGCGTCGTCGTGGGCGAGTTCGCCCTCGACGGGCTCACCGAGTCGCTCAACCTGCTGCCCGTGGTCCCGCGGCTGCCCTACAAGGCCGGGATGGCCGTCTTCCGTGTGATGGTGGACGAACTGGGCTGCGGCAACGAGGACCAGGCGCACTCGGAGCTGTACCGCGAGCTGCTGCGCGAGCTGGACATGCCGACCGAGGTCGAGGCGTACCGCGCCGGGTCCAGCCCGCAGAGCCACGCCTACGTCAACATGTTCCACTGGCTGGCCTCACGCGCGCCCTCCCCGGAGTACTTCCTCGGCGGCTACGCGTACTTCGAGGCCAGCGTGCTCTACGGGTTCCGCAGCTTCGCCCAGGCCGCCCGGCGGCTCGGCCTGAAGGCGGGCCGGTACTACACCGAGCACCTGTACATCGACACCTTCCACAGCAAGCAGATGCGGGTGGCGATCCGGGAGACCCAGGCGGCTCGCGGGCTGGACCTGGCCAAGGTGTGGGCCGGGGTCGAGCTGACCAGCGCGATCGTGCACGACGCCACGGAGACGGCGATCTCCCTGGCCCGGGAGGCGGGCCGGGCATGACCACCACCGCTTCCGGGGGCGTGCAGGACGACGGCGCCCGGCGGACCGCCTCCCGCCCGCAGGGCGCCGGGCAGCCGGACGGCGGGCCGGCCCCGCAGGACCCCCGGGTCCGGCAGGTCAGCGAGCGGCTGATCCTGATCGAGGCGGGCGGCCGGCGGCTGCTCACCGACGCCGCCTGCCCGCACCGCAGGGGCCGGATGCGCTACGGCCACCTGGACGCCGAGCGGATGCTGCTCCGCTGCCCGCTGCACCACTCCGCCTTCGACCTCGACAGCGGCGGCCGCCGCGTCGCCGGACCGGCCTGCGAGGCGCTGCGGATCGTCGCGGAGCTGCCGGCCGGGGCGCCCGTACCGCCGGAGGACGAACTGCGCCGTCTGGAGGGGAGACTCGATGCGGCGGACTGACCCCGGCCCCGCACCGGCGGACGGGCGGCGCGGGTCAGCCCGCGGTCGCGGCCACGGGAGCCTCGGCGCCGTCCTGGCCGGCGAGTTCGGCGAGCAGGACCGCCCGGAGCTCCTCGTAGGCCGGTGCGAGCTCGCGCAGACCGGCCACCACCGCCGCGTCGTCCAGGGTGACCAGCGGATACTGCAGGCCGCCCAGGATCCGTGCCTGGCGGGTCAGCACGGCGGCCGAGCCGGTGAAGCCGATGCCCGCCAGGCAGTCGGCCGCGTCCGAGGTGCGCCGGGCACCGGCCCGGAGGGAGAACCTCTCCATCATCTGCCGGATGTCCGGGTCCAGCCCGTCCGCCACCTGCTCCGCGAGCCGTTCCAGGCCCGCGGCGCCGCCGAGCGAGCCGGGCGGCAGGTCGGACCCGGAGCCGGTCTCGTGGGCCCGCAGCAGCTCCGCGGCCCGCGGCAGCGAGGCCCGTACGGCCTCGGCCGGAGCGGTCTTGCGGCTGCGGGTGAAGCCGGTCCGCATCACGAAGGGCCGCTCCGTGTAGTCGATCTGCTCGGCCTGCCAGGCGGCGAGGAAGGCCGGCACCGGCAGTGTCGCCCACGGGTGACCGTGCGGGTCGTGGAAGACCACGGTGTCCTTCTCGACGGCCACCACCAGGACGTAGTGGTCGGCACCGACGGCCGTACCGGAGCCGGGCTGCTGGAGCAGCAGGCCCATCTCCAGCGGCCCCGCCAGCACCGGGCCCCGCTCCACCGCCCGGCGCAGCCGCTCCCCGGCCTCCTCCAGGCTCCCACCGTCGGTGCGCAGGCACTCCCATCCGAGCAGCCCGAGCGCCGACTCCAGCCCGTTCTCCGGGTCCCAGCCGAAGGGGTCGAAGAACGGCAGCGTCCCGTCGATCAGCTGGAAGCCGAACGGTGACCCGGTCAGCACCTCCAGCACCGGCGTGCCGGGCGAAGCCGGCCCCAGCGCCATGGCGAGCGAGTTGGAGAAGCAGTACGGGCCGGAGCCGATGTAGGGGAACAACACAACCTCATCACTCGGAACTTGACAGCACGATCCCGCTCACCTTAGGCACCCGCGCCTGGCCCCCACCACCCGGCTCACAGCGCACCACCTCCGCAGAAGGGACTTGATCATGCACGCTTTCATCATGGCCGGTGGCAAGGGCATCCGGCTGCGGCCCTACACCACCGCGCTGCCCAAGCCCCTGGTCCCCATCGGCGACCAGCACGCGATCCTGGAGATCGTGATGCGCCAGCTGTCCGCGGCCGGTTTCACCCGGGTCACCCTCGCGATCGGCCACCTCGGCCACATCATCCGCGCCTATGTCGGCGACGGCAGCCAGTGGGGCCTGGAGGTCGAGTACGCGGTGGAGGACAGCCCGCTCGGCACCCTCGGCCCGCTGGTCGTGATGCGCGACCGGCTGCCGGAGCACTTCCTCGTGATGAACGGGGACATCCTCACCTCGCTGGACTACGCCGCGGTGCTGGAGCGGCACCGCACCGCGGGGGCCCCGCTGACCATCGCCACCCACGACCGGCAGGTGACCATCGACTTCGGCGTGCTCTCCACCGACGACGGCCACGTCACCGGGTTCCGGGAGAAGCCGAGCCTGGCCTACCAGGTGTCGATGGGCGTGTACGGGCTGAGCCGCACGACCCTGGAGGGCTACCACCCGGGCCTGCCGCTGGGCTTCGACGAACTGGTCCTGGACCTGCTGAAGCAGGGCACGCCCCCGGCGACGTACGAGTTCGACGGCTACTGGATGGACATCGGCCGTCCCGAGGACTACGACCGGGCGAACACGGAGTTCGTCACCCACCGCGACCTGCTGCTCGGCCGCGGCTGAGGGCGCCGGGACTCAGGTGGTCGAACCCCTGGCGCGAGCGCATCGGTGGACATCCCCGTGACAGCATCGCTGAGGTGCAGGAAGACCCTCTCCCCCGAAGCGGGTTCCGTCTACGCCTGGGGAACGGCGGAAGACGTCACCGGGAGCATCCTGATCGACCCGGAGGGATCGGTCGCCCGCCCCTGCACGCCGGAGGGAACACCCCTCGGCGACATGCTCCTCGACAAGAGCGTCGGGAATGTGGAACGCCCCGACCCGGACCCGAGGCTCCGCCGTGCCTTCCTGATCGTGGCATCGGCGACCCTCCAGGAAGGGGAGCGGCAGGGGCGACTGCCTGACGAGATCACGCGTACCTCCCGGTAGGCGCCTCACCATCCGAGAGGCCGTGCTCTCCCCCGGAGCCCGGCCTCTCGGCGCGGCTGTGCTGACTTCGGCCCGTCAGGGTGAATCTTGGTGGCGTTCCTGATGGGCACGGAGCGGTGGCTGTGTCCCGTGGTGTGTGAGATACGGCGACGGGGGCGGGCTGACCGCCGCGGGGCGTCGGCGCCGGGAGCCGGTACGGAGGCAGGCCCCGAGCCGGCCGACCAACTGGCCGCCGAATACACCGTCGGCCATAGATTCGGTACCCCTGGCGCCAGCCGTGCTTCCTGTATACGCGGCCGACCCGGCCATAGCCTCTCCAGCGGACCGAATAAGGTCGGCCTCTGCCTGCCACGTAGCCCTTGGCCCCTTCCCAGCCGCCACGCCACGTGGCAGCCCAGTATCCGCCGATGTGACGCTTCTTCCGATGCGTGGAGTAGCGGTATGAGATGGCTCCAGTGATGGCCCCTGCAGCCACCGCACAGGCTGAGGCACCCCAGCCAGAGGTGACGAAGGAACAACCGAATGCCAGCCCCAAGGTCACGGCTCCCTGATGTCTGCCGACCCACCTGCCGACTCTACGCACCGACGCCGCCTCCTCCTCCGGCCCGGTCGCCGACGCCCCCGACGCGGCGTCCGACGCCGACACGCCCGACGGGGCGCTCGCGGCCTCGCTGACCGCCGCCGCGCCCGACGCCGCCACGGTGTCGACCGGCGCCACCGCCTACCACCAGTCGTTCACCTTCGACTGGCTTGGCAACCGCGCCACGATGACGGAACACAACACGGCCGACGCGACGAAGGACCTCGGCTTCGTCTACAGCTACGGAAAGACAGTCACGGGCGCCACACCGGCCCAGACCGTCACCACCCAGCCCCACACCCTGTCCTGGATCGGGTCCGCGCCCTCCGGCCAGGGCAGTTCCTACAGCTATGACGCCACCGGAAACACCGAGGTCCGCGACCTGCCGGCGACCACCCAGTCACTGAAGTGGTCGCCCGACAACAAACTGGAGTCTTTGACCGACGACGGAAACAAGACGTCGTACATCTACGACGCGTCGGGCAACCGGCTGCTGGAACACTGACCGTCGGGGGCGACCCTCCACCTCGGCGAGACCGAACTGACCACCGATGCCACCGGAAAGATCACGCGTGCCTCCCGGTCCTACGCGCATCCCGGAGCGCCGACCGTCGTCCGGACCGCGACCAACGGCGCCACCACCGGCCACAAGCTCCACGTTCTGATCGCGGACCACCTCGGCACGGCCGGCACATCGGTCGAACTGTCCGGCACCCAGCCGGTCACCCGGCGCGAGTTCAAGCCGTACGGCGAGTCCCGCGGCCCGAGGCCGGCGAGCTGGCCCAACAAGCGGGGCTACCTCGGCGTCGGTATCGACGACTCGGCGACCGGACTGACCCACATCGGAGCGCGCGAGTACGACCAGAACGCCGGCCGCTTCCTGTCCGCCGACCCGGTCACCGACCTGGCCGATCCGCTGCAGATGAACGGATACGCCTACAGCAACGGCAGCCCCGTCAGCAAGAGCGACCCCACCGGACTGCTCTTCTGCTACTGCTCATGGCTGGGCAACCAAGGCTCGGGCGGCGGCGGTGGCGGCGGCGGTGACACCGGCGCTAGCGGTGACACCGGCACCGACCAGAGCGGTGGTGGCGGCACGCCCGTCGTTCAACGCAACGGCGGACAGACCAATCTCGGCAACTGCCTGTCCCGGCAGAACACCGCCCACGACGCCGCCGTCTGTGCCACCGGCTTCGCCGCCGCGTCGTGGGCGAAGAAGTACGAGGTCGAAGGGTTCGTCACCGTCGACGTCGGGCGCGGCGGCCACGCGGCCAACGAGATCCCCGGCGCCAAGGCCGACGGATCCGGGGCCGACGGCAGGGCCGACGTCATCTTCTGGTCCAATGGCACCGTGTACATCTGGGAAGTGAAGCCCACGGCCTCCAAGAAGCCGAAGCCGGGCGACCAGGCGGCGGCGAAGAAGCACACGTACGCCTTCGAGGACGGCCCCGACCAGCTCACGCGTTACGTCGACAAGCTGGAGGACCACCTGGGCTCGAAGGGCGACACGCGCAGAGTCGCCAGAGGACCCGCACTCGCCACGGCGAAGTTCGCCTTCGGCAAGGACCGCACGGGCACCGTGTGGAGCGACAAGGACGGCGACTACGAAGGCATGCGCTACTACGGAGTCGATCCCAAGCGCAAGAGAACGCCGTCGCCCTCGCCGGGACCCGGCCCCAGCCCGACTTCCTCGACGGTCTCACGCCCGTCGGCGAAGTCGGGGGCCGAGCCCAAGCCGTCGGCCACCGGCATGGCGAACCCCCCCCGAGCCCGGCCAGCCCTGGTGGAGCTCGGAGTGGGGCAGGGCGGTGGTCGCCGTCGGCTCTCCGCTCCTCCTGTTCGCGGCGCCGAGTGGTGGCGGCGGGGTTGCCGTGGGCACCACGGTGACCGTCGGCGGCACGGTGCTCTACGAGCTCGCGGCATAGGCATGCTCGCCACCGGCCGGGACGACCCGGCCGGTGGTTAGTGGTCTGCGTCGTAAGTCCTTCGGGGGTTGATCATGTTGCCGGAGCGGCGGAGGATTCTTCTGGGTGATCGGCGGTGTGCCGGTCGAGCCTGGCCAGCAGATCGTCCAGGTCGGCGGTGGTGAACTTCCACTGGAACGGCTGTGCCGTGGCGTTGTAGCGGTCTTCGAAGGCTCGGAGCCGGTCCGCGACCTCGTTGAGGTCGGTGAAGTCGTTGGGTGTCACGACCTTGCGCTGCACGACGGAGAAGTAGATCTCCACCTGGTTTAACCAGGAGGCGTGGACCGGGGTGTGGACGAGGATCGCGTTCGGGTAGGCGGCTCTCAGCCGGTCGGCGGCCTTCTTGCCGCGGTGGGAGGAGCCGTTGTCCACGACCCAGAACACGCGTTTCGCGCTGGCGTAGGGCTCTTGGGTCATGACCTGGTCGACCAGGGCCATGAACGGGGCGATGCCGGTTTTCGGCTCGCAGCGGCCGAAGGTCTTCGCGCGGTGGACGTCGTAGGCGGCCAGGTAGGCCAGGGCGCCGCCGCGGCCGTAGGTGTGGTTCACCCGCATAGCCCTGGCCTGCCCGGGGGCCAGGGTGGGGTGGCAGCGGCAGCGGGCCTGGATCGAGGTCTTCTCATCCGCGCTGATCACGTACTCGTCCGCGCTGAGCGCTGCGCCGTTCCAGATGCGGGCATAGAGGTCGAGCACGCGCTCGGCCCTGGCCCGGAAGGCCGGGTCGGTGATGAAGATCCAGGACTGGTACTGCCAGGGCTTGAGTGCGTCCTGCCTGAGCCAGCGCCGCACGGTGGAGGCGGAGATCGCGCCGGCGATGGCGCGGGCGACGACCTCGCGGGCCAGCTCCGGGGCCGACCAGCGCGAGAGCGGTGTGCCGCTCTCGGCAGGCAGTTGGCAGGCCAGGGCCTTGACCTGGGCGGTCTGCAGCGGTGTGAAGGAGGCGGGACGCCCGGAGCGCTTGCGGTCGGACAGGGCGGGCAGCCGGTGCTCGGCAAACCGGCCGCGCCAGGTGCGGACGGTGTCCAGGTGCAGCCCCATCTCGCGGGCGATGCGGGCGTTGGGTCGGCCCCGGGCCGCATGCAGGACGACCTGGGCACGCTGACGGAGCCGGTGCTCGGTCTTGTGGCCGTAGGCCATCGTCTTGAGCCGCTTGCGCTCGGAGGCGGTCAGGGCCACGAGACGGGCAGGGGCAACAGGCAGGCGGGCAAGCCGATCACGAGAAGTGGATCATGACAGGCCGTATCCTGCCGCCCCCCGATCGCCGGCCCTCCGGCAGGATGTCCGCTGTGCCAACGCCCTCGGAACGTTCCCGGCTCCAGCTCGAGCTGTACCTGAACATGCGGGCCAAGGCCGCCTGGCCGCAGCTGGCCGGCCTGCGCGTACGCCACCGGGGCCAGTACGCCTACGTGGACGGCGAACTGGCCGACGGCCAGAGCGTCAAGCTGATGCGCCTGCGCTACCAGGGCACCGCCAGCCGTTGGGGCTTCGCCCTGCACGACCCGGCCAGCGACCGCTACCAGGACGCCCTCCTGCCCACGAGCAGTGGCAGCGGCAGCCCCGAGAACGCCCTCGACACCGCCTGCCATCTTCACCTCACCGGCCTCGGCACCTGACAGCGAACACGCCAACAACCAGCTCGGGCCGAGAACAGGGCTCAGGAGCGGCCGTGTTCTGTCCGCTCGAGGCTCTCGACCGTGATGTGTGGATGCTCGGGCGGCGTGTGGCCGGTGTCCCTCACTGTCAGTTCCGTCGGCCATGAGGTGCCCGGGTACAGGCCGACGACGTCCATCGACGCGCCTGCTGTCGCGTCGAATCCGTCGGGGCCGGTGACGCGGATGGTGAAGCTGTAGTAGGCGCGCTTCCTGCCACTGTTAGTGACCTTGACAGGTATGGTCAGCACGTCGCCGTTGACCGTCGGGGTATACACCGTCAGATCGTTTTTCCCCGCTACGGGATTTCCGAAGTCCTCGTCACCTTCTGCGATTCCCGTGAGGGGCGAAGGGATGATGGCCTCGCCAGGCGGTGCTGCTTCCCTTCGCTGTTGCTCGGCCTTGTCCGCGGCTGACTCCGTCTTCTTCTCTTCCGGGATTCCGGATGAGGAAGGAGAAACGGATGGTTTCGGAGACGGGCTGACCGGGCTGCCGTCCCTGATGGATCGAACCTCTCCCCGGTCGGCGCTGCTGTGCTGAGCGCCGGTGTGATCGGATCCGCACCCCACCAGGACAAGAGCGCTCGACAGGGTGGCAGCTACGGCGAGGGGCGCGCTGGTACGCAGAGTTCTGGGCATGATCAATCACACGCCGCGACGGTGGTGACTCGGTCGATGATCGGGACACCGTTCGACCACATGATGGCCGTCACTGCGGAGCAGTCCACCCAGGAGCCGCTGCCGGTGGCTTCGTACTTCACTGGTCCCGCGTACTGCGAGAAGGTGCCTTCATCCACCTTGCACGTCACGCCGGACTTGTTCGGGCACAGCTTGAGCTTCATCTTCTTCGCGGTGCCGAGGTTGTTGTCGAAGACTGCGCACGCCCCGTACTTGCCGGACGCGTACTTGGTGTAGGTGAACAGCGTCCCGAATCGCCGTGCGTCCGGAAGGCGTTCCGCGTATTCCAGCTGGTAGCCGCTCCCGCACAGCGTGGCGGTGGCCCGGACCGCTGCCGGATCCTCGGCTGCGATGGCGCGGGTCTGCGGGCTGCGTGCGGCGGCTTCGGAGAACTCGACGCTGGTGCCGGCCACGACGCTGGTGGCGCCCGTGGAAGCGCGGTCCTCGGCCGCCAGGGCCTGGGGAGCGGTTAAGAGGCCGGAGACGACAGCAGCGGCCGGGACAACGGTGCCTATCAGTGTGCGCATGGGACTGCGATGTTCCCTTCTTCGATCGGGCTGTTTGAGAGCACCCGACTGGTTCAGAGGTAGGCCGCAGCCTTTCTGCGGCGGTTCGGGAGGAACGGGTCGATGGATCCGGCGCCGGATCCGGGGCCGGTGTCCTCGCCACGAATGCGGCTCGCAAGGCGGGCGAGTCTGGGATCACCGGGGTGGACGTCGATCTGGAAGTGGGACTCCTTGACCGGCTTCACGTGTCCACCCCAGCCGATGACACCCTGGCAGTCGGCGAGGATGTCCGCGACGACGACCCTCTCCAGATCGGACAGGCCGGTGCCCCGCTGCGCTCCCAGCGGGTAGAAGAGCGGGCGGATCGCGATCGCCGTACCGGACAGGTGGTTCGACTCGAAGCCGGCTCGGACAGGGCCGCGGTCCGTGTGGCCCTGCACGTCGTCGGAGCGGAGCATGTCGATCTCGTACGCGAAACGGCGAGCCACATGGAGCAGCACCGTGGCCACGTCGCCCTTCAGTAGCGGCACGTCGACGTCGGTGCCTTCGACGCGGAAGAGCCCGATGCGGTCGCCGTCGATGACGGGCCAGCCGTTCTGCGACCGTCGGTCACGCCACACGCCCGGATCGGGCACGGCTGCAGCAGCGGTGGGAGCAGTCGCGAGGAGGGCTCCCGCGGTGACGCCCGCAGCCAGGCCGAGCGTCTGACGGCGGGTGAGTATGTGAGCGGTGTCGCTCAACGCGTATGTCCTTTCCGGTAGCGGCGGTAGGCAAGGACCGCCAACGTCACCAGGCAGCCGGTCAGCACGGCCAGACAGGTGAAGAAGAGTGGATTGACCCAGACGCTCACGAGTTCCTTCCGCTCACCGTTGTCCCAGTGGCAGGTGGCGTGCAGCGGAAAAGTGCCGTCCTCGTAGCGGTCGAAGCGAACGATGGGACGCCGGTCGAAGAAGTCGGGACACGCCTGCGACGGGAAGGCGAAGTGGACCTGAGACCAGCCGAGCAGGTAGCACAGGGTTCCGGTGGCGGTGGATGCCTTGATCAGGCTGAGGAGCCGTCGGCCCTTCTGGACGCGTACGAAGGCCAGGCCGAAGCCGACGAAGAAGACAGCCAGGAGCCAGGAACCCATCAGGCTGGACCGTCCGCGAACAGCCTGGCGTGGTTGGACTTCATCTTCGCCTGGCTGCGGGCCTCCAGCCCGGCTCGATCGATCAGCGCGTCCGCGAAGCCGAGGCAGTAATTCCTCAGCCGGTCCTCCGGAAGCAGGTGGGAGAGGATCATGGCGACTCCTCCCGTCTGCTGTTCGAGGAAGATACGTCCGACATTGATGAGCGGGTCGTCGATCGACGTGAGGATGTAGAACGCCGCGTCCCTCGCGGTGGTCTGCGATGTGCCGAACCGCTTGGCGAGGTAGTCCCTGAACCGCGTCACCCCGCCGGTCTTCTCGTAGTGCTCGCGCATCGCGGTGGTGATGGGGGTGCCGGCCCGCATCTTCTCGGCCAGGAGGAATCCGTCGGCGTCCTCGACGAGGTCGTTGAAGCCGAACGAAGAGACCACGCCGATCTTGCCGAGGCGTTCGGTGCAGTAGGTGTAGCCGTTGGCGTAGGAGTCGCTGTCCCGGCGCCACTCCCCGTAGAACGTCATGAGGTCTCCGGCCCACCCGGCCACGTCACCCCGGTTGGCCTTGCTCTTGTCGGCCAGAGGCGGCTTGAGCATGTGTCCGGCCGCGGTGGCCAGCAGGTGCTGTGGGCCCAGAGTCTGCCCCGTGAAGGGGTCGGTGAAGTCGGACAGCAGCTCGGCACCCCGGCTGTCGGCGTAGGCGATGAACTCCCGGTCGACATCGCCGATCAGGTTCTTCCACTCGCGCCCCGCATAGCGCTCCTGCCGGTAGTAGTCCGTGACCAACCGGTTCGGATCGCCCTTTCCGTAGCTCTTGGCGAGGTTGTACAGCTGGTCGATGTTCGCGAGGAAGCCAGCGGCGGGTGAGACGGCACGGTTGACGTCCTTCTGGCCGTTGTCGGAGCCGGCCCGGTGTGCGTCCCGGTCCAGCCAGAACGTGTCACTGCCGTTGGTGACCTTGTACTCCTTGATCTGGTTGAACGACCAGTTCGCCGGCAGGGGGAAGCCGAGGTTGCCGGAGAATCCCCAGGACATGCCGGAGACGAACGAGTACGCGGCGTAGGTCTCCTTCGTCACCTGCGTGCACACGTTCCGGGAACCGTACACGCCGTGGATGTACCGCTTGCCCCTCGACGCGAGGCCGGAGCTGACCCCGCGGAAGTACTCCAGGATCTTCGACATGTCCTCCTGGGTGGCGTCGTAGTCGACTGCGAAATAGATCACGGTGCCGCGGTTGAAGCCGAAGTGGACGGCTTGGTCATGGGCAAGTTGGCCGTGCTTGTACCCGTTGCCCCAGTAGTATTCCGCCAGGCTCCTGCCGTTGTCCTGGAAGATCGGGAAGACGCGCAGCCCGGCCTTGAAGATGTTGTCGAGTTCACCCGGCTCCAGCATCTTCGAACCGCCGCCCGCCGAGGCCTCGTTGAGGTACCGGCCGACGTACCGGTAGCCGTCGGCGTACATCCTGGCGCCGCGGGACGGGGTGATCGTGTAGGCGGTGTCGGAAGCGTTGACCGGCCGGTCCGGATCTCCCATGGACACCAGGAGCTGCGCCCATGTGGTGTAGTCGCCCTTTCCCGTGACGGGGAGCTGGGAGAACGTCTGGAACGCCCTCACCCAGCCTTCAACATCGCCGTCCCAGGAGTCGGTGAAGTGGGTGGCGGCATCGGGCTCGCCGTATCCGGGAACGGGCTCGTTGAACACACAGGCCGCGGAGAACAGTTGGACGAAGAGGCCGGACGACCCGGGGCCGACGGGGTGCGCTTTGATACCGGCCTGCGTGCCGGGGCCGAAGTTGCCGTTCGCGTCCGCCTCCGCGATGCCGACCGCGAGCTGAATCGCCTTCATCAGCGACTGCTGCACGTCCCGCGAGTAGATCCCGTCAGTGGGGCCGATGGAGAAGGTCTTCTTCGTCCAGTAGTTCTTGTTCAGCCACTGCTGGATGGACCGGATCTTGTCCGTGCCACCGGCGACGGTGATGTAAGCATCCATGTTCAGGAGGGCTTTGAGCACCTTCGCCTGGACCACCCCGCCGTCTTGGGGCAGGCCCATGTTCTCCTTCACCTTGTCGACCGACGCCGCGGCAACCGTGTCGAACTCGGCCACCGCCGTGTCGCCGCCCCAGTAGCCCTTGCAGAACAGGGCGTGGCGGATGAGTTTGACGATGTTGGTGTTCTTCCTCCACCCGATACCGATGGTGCCGAGCGCGGTGACCTTGGCGAGGGTGCCGTCCCCGAAGTTCGCCACGACGGGGCTGATACCGAGCTCGTGCTGCAATCCCATGATGAGGGAGTACATGGTGGCCCAGCCGGTCTTTCCGTCCTCAGGGCACTTCACGTATCCCGACACGTTGCTATAGGTGGCGTTGACCCATTTCTGGGCAGCAAGAACCTTCTCATCGGCCATATGGCGGCCTCTCCTCCAGCGGTCGGAGCTCTTCAAAACGTGCACACATGTGATAAATGGGAAGCGACCCACGCACATCAGCTCGGGAAGCCCGTTGCGTGCCGGGCGTCAGGGGAGTCCCATGAAGGCTGGCAGACACGCAAGGCTAGATCGGCGTGCGCGAACGGCCCGGCAGTGAGGCATGGCGATGTATCCCCCATGGCGACGGCGCCCCAGTCGCTGTATGACGCGTTGTCCGGCAGCTGGTCAGGCTGCTGTCTGGCGGAGGTCACCATAGGCACAGGCCAAAGCCGAGGGTCAAGAGACACAGGTGGACCAACGGAAGGAATGGCTTGAACATGCCATGACAGTGGACGACGGGTCGGGAGTGAGCATGTCCTCCCATCGGCCTGACAATTGACTGTGTGACTGTTTGAAACACGCGTGAGGTTCCGCTGTGCATGCGACTGGCGATGGCTGATTCTCACCCCGAAGCCAACTCGGTCCGTTGAGGTTCACGGCCGACCGGCACCTAGTAGGGCTCCGTTACGTCTGTCTGTCGGTCCTGTTTGGGGGAACGCTGAAGGTGTGGACGCACATGAAGTGAACCGGGCTCGGGCGACGTTGGCGTTATTCGTGGCTGACGTGTTCGCGTCGGTGCCGCGTAAGGATCAGCGGGCGAAGGGCGACTGCTACCTGCGGGGATTGATGCTGGACGGACGGCGGAAGTCGATCCAGCCGATGGCGGAACGGCTGCCGGACGGCAACGAGCAGAACCTGCAGCAGTTCGTGAACCAGTCGACGTGGGATCCGGTGCCGGTGCGGCGGCGGATCGCCCAGCGGATGGTGCCGAGAATCGGCCCGGAGGCGTGGGCGGTCGATGACGTGTCGTTCCCCAAGGACGGGAAGATGTCGGTGGCGGTCGCGCGCCAGTACTGCGGGGCGCTGGGCAAGCGGGCCAACTGCCAGGCCGCGGTGAGTGTGCACGCGGTCTCCGACACGGCGTCCTGTCCGCTGCAGTGGCGGATGTTCGTGCCCGAGGAGTGGGCGGACGATGCGGTGCGGCGGCAGAAGACCGGGATACCGCCGGAGGTCGGGCACCGGGAGAAGTGGCGTCTGGCCCTGGACATCCTCGACGAGCTGGCCGGGTGGGGGCTGGTTCCGCCGGTGCTGGTCGCCGACGCCGGCTACGGGCAGAACGCCGACTTCCGCGACGGTCTGAGCGAGCGGGGCATCGGCTATGTCGTGGCGGTCCGTTCGGACGTGACGGTCCACCCGCACGACGTGCGGCCCACCGCCCCGGCCTGGTCCGGGAACGGCCGCAGGCCGCAGCCCCGCTACCGGGACAAGCCGTCCTCGGTGGCAGCGCTGGCTCAGGAGCACGGACGGCAGGCGTTCACCGAGGTGACCTGGCGTGAAGGCTCCCGCGGGCCGATGCACTCACGCTTTCTGGCGCTGCGGGTGCGGCCGGCAGGGGTGAGGGCCCGCCGTCTGGCCCAAGCCGCCGCCACTGCCGAGCACGGCCACTGGGACGGTGTCCTGCCCGAGGTGACGCTGCTGGTCGAATGGCCCCAGGACGCCGAAGCACCCACCGACTACTGGCTGTCCAACCTGCCCGCCGACACACCGATCACCGAACTGGTCCGCCTGGCCAAGATCCGCTGGCGCATCGAGCACGATTACCGGGAACCCAAGCACGGCCTCGGCCTGGACCACTTCGAGGGCCGCTCCTGGAACGGCTGGCACCACCACGTCACCCTGGTCACCGCCGCCCACGCCTTCCTCACCGAACAGCGCCTGTCCCCAAAAGCCGATACAGCGGACTCACCCTCTACCAGATCCTCGACGCCATCCAGGACCTGCTGAACTGCTGGACCGGCACCTGCACCACCTGCCACCGCCCGCTGCCCAGAACATCCACCACCAGCCAGAACCCAAGAGCCAGAGCAACCTAACGGAGCCCTGCTAGTGGTCTGGTTCCTCCGAAGTCAACCCCCGAAGGACTTACGACGCGGACCAGTTAGGCTGTGCGGAAGCCCGTCCAGGAAGGGAGTGCGCGGCGTGAGCCTGCGGGCCATTGCAACGTTCGATGTCAGCACCGGCGGCGGAGTCGGCCACGGGCTCGCCACCTGGTTCGGCGCGGCCCTTGCCGGGCCCCTGCGCGGCCGGCTGGAGCAGGAACAGCAGGGCACCGCGTTCTTCTCGGCGAGCACACGGGCCACCGAACGGTCGCCGCGCCAGGAGTACCAGCCCCTGGCCACGGGCTGGGAAGCCATGCGCCAGGAGCTGCTGCACGAACCGGAGACCGCGCATGTGCTTTATATGCGTGAGCATCTGGGGAAGCCGCTGGTCCATGTACGTAGCTCGACCATCAGGGTCCGCCGCCCGAACGCCGAGGCGCAGCTGCTGTTCGGCGCGGACTGCGGCGGCCTCGACGACGCCGGGTTCTGCGCCGACGCGGTGGAGTTCCTTGTCGCCGCGCTGGACGCCGTGAACCCCGCCTTCGCCTGGTTGGGCGCCGACGCGCCCGCCTCGGAGGAGACCAACCTCGACTGGGTGCTCAACCGCCGGGTGCGGGACTCGGTGCGGGAGGTCAGGAAATTCCTCCGGGGCTACTCCTGGACCACGGTGTGCCCCGAGGAGTTGTCCGTGCGGCTGGGCGGCCCCCGGGCGCTGGCCGCGACCGGGGCGTTCCATCGGATTGTCCCGCTCTCGGCGGGTGGTGTGGTCCTCCAGGCGACCGAGACCGCGGCGGCGTACACCGACGAGGCCGTGCGCGGTGTCTTCGAGGCCCTGCACCCCGTCCTGCCGCCCGGTGTCCCGCAGTTCGACCCGGCCCACCCGGAGCTGCGCTACTTCCCCGCGGACGCGTCCCGCTTCGGCGGGTGACGGGCCGGTGCGGGAATGTTCGTGGTGGTGGACGAGCGCGGCCTGGTCAGTCGCCGGGTGATGCCGTTCTCCCGGCAGATGCGCTCGAACAGCACCTCCACCGCCTGGGGGCGCGTGTGCCGACCGGTGAACTGCTTGCCGTTGTCCCGGGTTCCGCAGTTAATCGGGCCTCTGGGCCGCGGATGAGGTCGAACCTGCTGGTCAGCGGTGTGGTGGCTGGTGAGAATCGAGGTTCGACCTAGATACACGCTTGTAGGTGATTTCCCTGATCTGCCTGGGAGTGGGGCGCTAGGTTCTAGTCCATGTATCTGCGTTCGACTCCTCGGCGGAACAAGGACGGCACGGTGGTGCGCTATCTGCAGTTGGCGCACAACGTGTGGGACCCGGCGGCGAAGCGGTCCAAGGTGCAGGTCATCTACAACTTCGGCCGGGAGGACGCCTCCAACCAGGAAGCGCTGCAGCGGCTGGTGGCTTCGGTGACGCGGCTCCTGGACCCCGACGCCGCCCTGACCGCGGCGGCCGACGACTGAGCTGCCCCGAGTTTCGTAGAGTCCGATCTTGATTGGTTCAGGCGGACTGCGGGGTTTGCTCCTGGCTGTGCCAGAAGGCTTCCTCGTACTCGGTCGGCGGTACGTAGTCGAGTGCGGAGTGAAGGCGTTCTTCGTTGTACCAGGTGATCCACTGGAAGATCGCCCGTTCGACCTGGTCGACGTCCTTCCAGGGGCCCTGCATCTCGATCAGCTCGGCCTTGAAGGTCCCGTTCAGGGCCTCGGCCATCGCGTTGTCGTACGAGTCCGCGACGGAGCCGACGGAGGCGGAGGCGCCGATGTCGGCGAGCCGGTCGGTATACCGAAATGATACGTATTGCGACCCGCGATCGCTGTGGCGTATCAGTCCGGAGTCCTTCTTGATCCGACGCCGCCAGAGCGCCATCTCCAGGGCGTCCAGCGGGAGTTCGGTCCGCATGTGGTTCGCGACCTGCCAGCCGACGATCATCCGCGAGTACACGTCCAGGACGAACGCCACATACGCCCACCCCGACCAGGTCCGGACATACGTCATG
Source organism: Streptomyces sp. B8-7 (assembly GCF_058833805.1). Lineage (NCBI taxonomy): Bacteria > Bacillati > Actinomycetota > Actinomycetes > Kitasatosporales > Streptomycetaceae > Streptomyces > Streptomyces sp. B8-7. Next base: position 885,581 of record NZ_JBYRRL010000002.1, read on the forward strand.
TCCGCCACCCACAGCTGATCGGGCCGGGAGGCGGTGAAGTCGCGGTCGACCAGGTCCGGCGGACGCGGCGCCGACGGCTCCGGAACGGTCGTGCGGCGGCGCCGGCCACGGATGACGCCCTCCAGGCCCAGCTCGGCCATCAGCCTCTCGACGGTGCAGCGGGCCACCGCGTGGCCCTTGCGCCGAAGCGCGCGGGTGATCCGGCGGGCGCCATAGGTGCCGCCCGACTCCGCATGGACCTGCTCGATCAGCGGGATCAGCGTCTCGTCCCGGAGCCGGCGGGCCGACTTCGGCCGCTTCTTGCGGGCGAAGTACGTCGACGGCGACAGCTCCAGCACCCGGCAGACGGGATCGACCCCGAGACCTCTGTCACGCAGGTGGTCGATCACCTGCTCGGCCTCGTCCGGGGACGGTCGGTCTCCTGGGCAAAAAACACCGAGGCGGCTTTGAGGATCTCGTTCGCCCGCCTCAACTCCGCTACTTCTTTGCGGAGTTGCCTGAGCTCATCCTGCTCGGCGGTGGTGAGCCGGTCGTCCCGCTCGCCGCGGTCGGCCTCGGCCTGGCGGACCCAGCCTCGCAGGGCCTCCTTGTGGATGCCCAGATCCTTCGCCACGTGGGCGATCGGGCGGCCGGTGGTGCGGACCTCGCGGATCGCGCGCTCGCGCAGTTCGTCCGGATATTTACGGGGTGCTGCCATGGTGCTGGTGGTTCTCCTTCGCCAGGACCGTAACCCTGGCATCAGGGACTCCACAAATCTCAGTACAGCTCACCTGCAAGGAACGGGCGAGAACTCGCGCGTCGGTCTGTCGACTTGGAAGCCCTGACGCGCAGGTTCTGCACATTCGTGGTTGAGTGCGACTCTGTTTGAGAGGCGGCGGTCACGCGGCGAGTGCGAGTGTGTCGCGACAGAGGAGCACCCCACGCCTCTCAGGCACGGGGTGTCGCGTCGTTCATGCCTCTTCGTCCTCGGGCTCGCACTCGCGAAGAAACCACAGGTCGAAGGTGTATCGCTCCGTGACTGGGGACTGTTCGCGCGCCCGACCGACTTCCTCAGTGGTTGTGGGTTGCCGGACGCCTCCCCGGATGTTCTGGTCGTAGTAGTCAGCCGCTGTCTGTCGTCCGGCCCACCAGGCGTGACCGGCGTAGACACCAGGCCGGGGCAGCCTGGTCGTGCCGGCCGGCCCGAGCGTCAACTGGTTCACGACCAGGTCACCGGTTTCGGACTCCAGAGAGATATCGGTGTGGCCCTCAGCGTCCGTAGGAGGATCCTGAGGGCCATCCCAGATACGGATAGCGACCTCGACGCGCAGGTCTGGCTGCAGAGTGTGGAGGTACAGGTGGTAGCCGTTACCGGCGACCACTTCAGCACGGGCCCTGACGGCCGCCTCACGGTCGGCCTCGTAGGCGTCGGCGTCATAGACCTCGACAATGCTGCGGTCCGGCTGTGCAGTGGTGCGGTACTCCGCGATGAGCGCCATGGTCGCGTGCGTCTCCCGAGTTACGGAACTACAGTGACGTAGAAGGCGTCACCGTCGAGAATACGATTTGCCGTGTACATACTGTTCAGGCGCCGCCCGCCTCCCTCATTGTCCGGTCCGTCGATGAGTCTGGCCGAGTACCGGAAGTTGTCCGCCCCGCGTTCCTTTGTGGAGGCGAAGGGGTACTCGTCGCACTGCAGGTCGGTGCCGCTGTAGTCCCCCCAGACACCGTTGCATGTCTTGATGGCCTGGCTCCTGTTGGTCTGCTGCTCGTCGGCGTTGATGAGACGGTGAAGTGGTTCATCGGCGCCGGGCACGGTTTTGCCGGGCCATGAGGGGAAGGTGCGTTCCGGAAACTGCTGGGCGTCGAGGATGTGGCGGGCGCTTTGGTCGACCTCGGGATCGCTCAGGCTGAACTGGAGTTCGACGCGGGCGTCGGTGAAGACGGTGCCCTTGTGCTTGCCGGCCACCGGTCCGGCGTAGTCGAAGCGGATGTCGGAGCGGGCCATGGCCGGTTCGATCCACGGTACGGCGGTCGGTGAGGTCAGGGTCATGGCCAGGGTGATCCTGCCGGCGACGATCTGTGAGTTGGTCGAGTCGTAGCCGCCGGTGTCGGGCGAGGTGTAGGAGAGGAACCACTGCGGGACAGCCACCCACTCGGCGAGCGGGGCGCTGCGCAGGGTATCCGCCGGCGGGGTGATGACGGGGTTGGTGCCGGAGTCACCGAGGTTGACGTTGTCGGCGAACTGCTGGCTGAGGACCCATGTGGCGGGATCGTCGCCGCGGACGGACACCGGCACGATGTTCTCGATGCTGCTCACATAGTCCACTCGGCGGGATCCGTCGTAGGCGAAGCCGAGTACCCACAGGTCGAAGGTCAGGTGGCCGAGAACCTCGCGCTTGGAGTTGTAGAGGGTCAGGTTGACGGGTTGGTGCACGCAGGCCTCGAATCGGCTCTTGACCCAGCCCGTCTGGGAGTCGGCCTCGGGATGGTCGGCGCATTCGGTGCGGAGGTCATCGGCCTCGGCAGCCAGTGCAGCAGGCATCGGCTGTTGCACTGGAGCGTTTGTCGCCGCTTCCGCTGTCGAGGTCGATGTCGGCCCCAGGATCACCACGAGGGTGGTGAAGATGGCCAGGACAGTGGTGACCAGTCTTGGATGGGGGGCAGGGCCGGGTGCTTGCTTCGGAGGCCAGGGCGCGGGGCGACGGTTCTTGTGGAGTCGTATCAGCTGCACATTGTCCCCCAGCAAGCGTCGAGTAGCAGGCCGGTCACTGCCGAGTAAGTGGCTCGGAAGCCGTGGAACAGGCGACCGCGCTGCTCCAGTCCATGCGTCGAGGACGAGGACTCCACGATCCAGGCAGCGTCCGTGGAACCAGAACGGGCAGCCGAGAATGAGGTTGAGGCGCTGGCCACCGAGGTGACGTCCAATGTTTGGGAGGGCACGCCGAAGGACGCGGCTGCTCGTGCCAGGACCTGCTCGCGCTTGACACCGGAGGCGTGGGAAGCCGACGTCCGGGCTGTGTTTGTGCCCTTGACCGCCAGTGCGGCTGCGTTGCACTGCTGCACGGTCCGGACGCACTGCGCCAATCCCGGAACGGTGGTCAGGCAACTGTCCGGGTTCCGCGCCATGCAGGCGGCGAGGGCCGCCTGGTCAACCCCGTTGTAGGTCCCGTTCGTCACGGTCGGAGCGGTTCCAGCTGAAGATGACTGTCCGCTGGGGACGCCCTGTTTGAGGCCGGTCGCATCGTCGGCCGCTCGCAGCGTCGTCGTTCCCGGCTTGGCCACGGCAAGCTGCGTGAAGGTGGTGTTGTCGGTCAGCTTCATGTCGAAGCAGTAGGGGGCGGTGCTGCCCTGACCGCACAGGCCCAGCGAGGCGACCCGTGCGGTGTTGGCGGTCGTGGCGCGGTACCAGGTCTTGTTCTCGGCCAGGTACTGCACTCGGTTGGCGATCTGCGGAACCGTGAGGTACTGAGGGCCCATTACTTCCAGGCCGATGTCGATCCGGTTCGCGTTGCCCCGTGGTACGGCGAGTTGGTCGGTGGTGGTGCCGACCCAGTTGAAGTCGTAGAGCACATCCCACTGGTCGGTGTGGTCCTGGCGCAGGACCATGTACGTGTGGTTCGTTCCGTCCGGCGTCGAGGGATTGGTGCCGGCCGTGATGGCTTCCGTTCGGCCGCCACTGTCGCCCAGTTCCGTCCAGCGCGGGCCGTAGGTGGAGGTTGATGCATCCGTCTTTTCGGCGTAGAGACCGACCTGGATGTTCTTGGCGAAAAGGCCGCCCTCGGTGTTGGGCGTCATCGTGAGGTAGTTCGCCGCTGACACGGTCGTGCCGCCGGTCGAGCCGCTCTCGAACGTGATGGGTGCGTTTCGCCAGGTGGCGAAGGCGCCGATCACTGGCTCCCCTGGCTTTGTACAGGCGACACCCCAGAAAATGATCGAAGCCGAGTGCTCGATTTGGCAGCTTGTCGTCGGCGGACTTGCCGCCGCCGGGGACGCAGTAGTCAGCGGCAGAACAACGGCGGCTACGGCTGCAGACAGGGCGGCGAGAAGCCTTCTCCGCACGCGCAACGGTCCTCCATTCGGTGATCGAATAAGCGATCGAAGCCCTTTCCGATGCATGCGCAGGCCACACACACGTGTCGAAACCTGACTCAAACTGCTGGGCTGGGTGCCTCGGCGCCCGGGCCCGGCTGGAGGCTGCCTGCCCGCTCACTGACGGCGCGTTGATCCAGGCTTCGCCGTGCTGAGATGCTGGAACGCGGCCCTTCGTCGAGGACCTTGGTGTCTTGGGCGTGTGAGCGATCGCCCGACGTCAAGACATGGGGACGAAGAGCGAGCGGGGCTGAAACGCCTGGGGTGCGGCTCGGCCGCCCCCTCCGTGGTTGGGCAGCTCTGGCAGCCGCCGTCACCCGCACCCTTCGCCCCGGCCGCCGTCATCGTGGCAGCGTGGCTGTGTGCTTGGGGTAGGCGGCTCTGATGTAGCGCGCAGCTGTCTGCGCGATCATGCCCATCAGGTGCGGCGGATCGGCCTTGTCGAGCGCCTCGTCCAAAATCTGGACCTGACACAGTCCGTCCATCGCCGCGCCCTTCGGGGAGGTTGCCCGCACGGTTTCGATGGACACCAGTGGCCGTAGCACGTCCCAGAGCTCGCGGCATGAAACCCCGACTGTCACCTATCCGTGCAGCAGACCCAAGTGCGCACCTGGCGCATCGTCAGGTCAGTCAGCATCTGGTCAGCATGAGTCCTCGTCCGTTCCGAGACAGGGGTTTGAGCGGGTGCTTGGTCGGCGATGGCGCAGCGGCCTGGATCACACGGAAGCGCAGGCGAGGAGCCTTCTTGCCCGAGTGAAGCCGATGTTCCGCTGCATCTTCGGGTCCGACGAGTGCCGGTGTACAGTGAACAACGCCCCTGACCTGCAGAAAGCCGGCGGGGAGCCGTCTTCGAGGAGTCCCAAGTGCTGCGTACTCTGTTCAAGTCCAAGATCCACCGAGCCACGGTCACCCAGGCCGACCTGCACTATGTGGGGTCGGTGACCATTGACGCCGAGCTGCTGGAGGCCGCCGACCTGCTGCCCGGTGAGCTCGTGCACATCGTCGACGTCACCAACGGCGCCCGGCTGGAGACGTACGTCATCGAGGGGGAGCGCGGATCCGGGGTGATCGGGATCAACGGGGCCGCGGCGCACCTGGTCCGGCCCGGAGACCTGGTGATCATCATCAGCTACGCTCAGGTGACCGATGCCGAGGCGCGGGAACTGCGGCCGCGGGTCGTGCACGTCGACGCCGACAACCGGATCGTGGCCCTGGGCGCCGATGCGGGTGAGCCCGTCCCGGGCTCCGACCAGCAGCGCAGCCCGCACGCCGTCACGGTCTGACTCAGGTCGCGGCCGTCACACACGCCTGCCCCGTCGTCGCGGCCGCCCGTCCGACGAGGAGTGCCCATGAGCGACATCGAGATCCGCGACGACCGGGCGGCCGGCCGTCTGGAGGCCTTCGGCGGTGACGGCGGCGACGTCGTCGGCCACATCGAGTACTTCGTCCTCGAAGCTCCCGGGCGTGCTCTGGTACCCGTCCACACCGTCGTCGAGCCCGCCCACGAGGGCCAGGGCATCGCGGGGGCGCTCGCCCGTGAGCTCTACGCCGTCGCCGCCCGGGAGGGCGTTCCCGTGGCGCCGCTGTGCCCCTACGTCGTCAGGTGGGCCGCCCGTCACCCCGACGAGGCCCCGGCGGCCGACCCGGGGCTGCTGAGCGCGGCCAGGCGGTGGCTCGCGGCGCATCCCGAGCGGTTCTGAGCGCGCAGGGGCGGGGCCGGGTCCGGCCGGTGTCGGCGCTGCCCCCGCCCCCGCCCCCGCCCCTGCGCCCCTGCCCTGCCCCCGTCTGCGCCTGCGTTCGCCCTGGCCGGAATCCTCCGCAGGGGGCGGCTCGGCCGCGGCCGGAGTCCTCTCCCCGACCGGGACCGCTGTCCGAAGCCGGCTCCGGCGGGCGGGCCGTCCGCCTGCGGCGGGCCGCCCGGCGGCCGTGCGCTCAGCTGAGCGGCGGGCCCGGCTCCGGGGCGGGAGCCGGTTCCGGGCCCGGCGGGATCGGTGAGGGGTCCGGACCCGGTACCGGGCCGGGCGGGGGGCCCGGAGGGTTCGGTGGGTTCGGCGGGGCCGGGTCCGGTGGTGACGGCGGTGGCGGCGGTGGGGGAGTCGGCGGTGGCGGAGTCGGGGCCGGGGGGCCCGGTGGGGGTGGATCCGGGTAGGGGCCCGGGGTCGGACCCGGTGGAACCGGATCGGGGTGCGGCTCGGTCATGACGTCCTCCGGCTCGTCGCGGGCACGGGCTCTGGACTCCTTCCACCGGCTACCCGCTGCCCAACGCCGCCAAAAGGGGACCGCCGCCACCCGCCTCGGCGCCGGGCGGTGGCCCTTCGCGACGGCCCGCCCCCTCGGCCGACGGCACCCGGCGGCGGCCCGTCCCGTCGGCCGACGGCACCCGGCGGCGGCCCGTCCCGTCGGCCGGTGCACTCCGCAATGCCCCGTCCCGTCGGCCGGTGGCGCCCCCGTCCTGTAGGGCGCCCGCGTTCCGGCCCGGCCCGGCCCCCTGTCCCGGTGGACGCCTCGTACCGTCCGGCGCTCCCGTCCGGTGGACGCCTTCGGACCGGTGGACCCCCGTGTTCCGGCCGGCGCCCTTGTCCTGGCCGACGCCCTGCCCCAGCGGGCTCGTCCCTGTCCCGGCGGGCTCGCCTCTGTCCGGGCGGGCTCGCCCGCGTCCGGGCGGGGGCGAGCCCGTCCCGTCCGCCGGAGCGAAGGCGCCCCCGTCGCGGCCGGGCGCCGGTGCCGGCTGAGGCGCGCGGCCGCCCCCAGGTCAGCCGGAGACTTCGCTGCGGTCCCCGCCCCACAGCGTGTGGAACGTGCCGTCCCGGTCCACCCGGCGGTAGGTGTGCGCGCCGAAGAAGTCCCGCTGCCCCTGGGTGAGCGCCGCGGGCAGCCGCTCGGCCCGCAGGGCGTCGTAGTAGGCCAGCGCCGCCGCGAAGCCGGGCGTCGGCACGCCCTGCCGGGTCGCCGTGACGAGCACCTCGCGCCAGTCGTCCTGCGCGTCGGCGATCTCGCGGGCGAAGGCCTCGTCGGACAGCAGCCCGGGCAGATCCGCGCGGGTGTCGTACGCGGCCCGGATCCGGTCCAGGAACGCCGCCCTGATGATGCAGCCGCCCCGCCAGATCGAGGCCACCGCCCCCAGGTCGACGTCCCAGCCGTACTCCGCACTGCCCGCGGCGATCTCGTGGAAGCCCTGGGTGTACGACACGATCTTCGAGGCGTACAGAGCCTGCTCCACCCGGTCGGCGAACCGGGCGGCCTCCGCCTCGTCCAGCGGCGCCGCCGACGGCCCGGCCAGCCCCCGCGAGGCGTCCCGCAGTTCCGCGTGGCCCGACAGTGAGCGCGCGAACACCGCCTCGGCGATGCCCGACACGGGGACCCCGAGGTCCAGCGCGATCTGCACGGTCCACCGGCCCGTGCCCTTCTGCTCGGCCCGGTCCACCACCACGTCCACGAACGGCCTGCCGGTGGCGGCGTCCACGTGCGACAGCACCTCTGCCGTGATCTCGATCAGGTAGGAGTCCAGCCGGCCCGTGTTCCAGGTCCGGAAGGTCTCCGCGATCCGGGCCGGCTCGTATCCGGCCACGTCGCGCAGCAGCTGGTAGGCCTCACCGATCAGCTGCATGTCCGCGTACTCGATGCCGTTGTGCACCATCTTCACGAAGTGGCCGGCGCCGTCCGGGCCGACGTGCGTGACGCAGGGCGCCCCGTCCGCGGCCTTGGCGGAGATCCTCTCCAGCATCGGGCCGAGCGAGTCGTACGACTCGACGGGCCCGCCCGGCATGATGCTCGGCCCGTGCAGCGCGCCCTCCTCGCCGCCGGAGACGCCCATGCCGACGAAGTGGATGCCCTGCGCCCGCAGTTCCCGCTCGCGGCGGCGGGTGTCGGCGAAGTGCGCGTTGCCGCCGTCGATGATCATGTCGCCGGGCTCCAGCAGCGGGGCGAACTCCTCGATCACCGCGTCGGTGGGCTCACCCGCCTTGACCATGACGACCAGCCGCCGGGGCCGCTCCAGGGCCGCCACGAACTCCTTGGCGGTCTCCGCCGCCACGAAGTCGCCCTCGTCACCGAACTCCTCCACCAGCGCGCGGGTGCGCGCAGACGTCCGGTTGTGCACGGCCACCGTGTAGCCGTTGCGCGCGAAGTTCCGGGCGAGGTTGCGGCCCATGACCGCGAGTCCCGTGACGCCGATCTGGGCTGTAGTGCTCATACCGCCTGCTCCTAGAAGATCCGGTGGCCCTGGCAAGAACCGGTGGCCCTGGTTCGTCCGTGCGTGAAGCGTGCCGGGCGAGATCGCCAGTATTGCCCACCGCGGACGTCCCGCCCCGCTGCTGCGCGCGGTCCTGACAGAGCCTGTCGCGGGTCAGTACGTACGCGGGACCCCGCACGGCTCACCGCCGGCGGGCCCGGCTTCACCGGTGGGGGCCCGGCTTCGCCGGCGGGGGCACGATCCCGGCCACACCGCGCGCCGACCGGCCGATAGCCGTCTTGTCATGGCCGGTAACGCACCTTTACTTTTGGCCCTCCTGACGCTTGCTAGGGGGCACTTCATGGCCGTACGCGGCCGGCACCGCCGGTATCAGCCGAACAGGATCAACCGCGCCTCGCTCACCGTCACGGCGGGCGGCGCCGGGATGGCCCTCCCGCTGGTCGGCGCCGGTGCCGCCCAGGCGGCCGACGCTAGGACCTGGGACCAGGTCGCCGCCTGCGAGTCCACGAACGACTGGAACACCAACACCGGCAACGGCTACTACGGCGGCCTCCAGTTCACCCAGTCCACCTGGGAGGCCTTCGGCGGTACCGCCTTCGCACCGCGCGCCGACCTGGCGACCAGGGACCAGCAGATCGCCGTCGCCGAGAAGGTGCTCGACGGGCAGGGGCCGGGTGCCTGGCCCGTCTGCTCCGCCCGCGCGGGGCTGACCCGCGGTGGCGAGAGCCCGGACCTGCACACCCGGCAGGCCGGGACCTCCGCCCAGGACGTCCGGCCGCAGACCACGCCCCAGTCGCGGGCCGGCCGGGCGGAGATGTACACGGTGGTGCCCGGCGACTCCCTGTCCCGGATCGCCGACCGGGAGGACGTGCGCGGCGGCTGGCAGGGCCTGTACGCCGCCAACCGCACCACCATCGGCTCCGACCCCGACCTGATCCTGCCGGGCCAGCGGCTCAGTCTGGACGCGCCCGCCCGGAGGCACACGTCCGGGGCCGAACAGAAAGCCGGGAGCGCCGGCAAGAAGAGCGCCGGCAAGAAGAGCGCCGACAAGAAGAGCGACGGGAAGAAGACGGCCGGCAGGAGCGGATCCACCGCCTCCGAGGAGCGCGCCAAGACGTCCCGGTCCGCCGGCCGCGACGGCCACGGCGCGGACAGCCGCGACGACGACCGGGGCGGCGGTCCCGCCACGGCCCGGGTGTCACCGGTCGACGCGCCGACCGGGACGCCGTACCACAAGGCCGGTTCCTCCTGGTCGAAGGGCTACCACACCGGAGTCGACTTCCCCGTCCCGACCGGCACTCCGGTCAGGTCGGTCGCCTCCGGCCGGGTCGTCAGCGCGGGCTGGAGCGGGTCCTTCGGATACGAGGTCGTGGTGCGCCACGAGGACGGCCGCTACTCGCAGTACGCCCATCTGTCGGCGATCGGCGTGAGATCGGGTCAGGGTGTGGGCGCGGGGCAGCGCATCGGACGCTCGGGGTCCACCGGCAACAGCACGGGGCCCCACCTGCACTTCGAGGTGCGCACCGGCCCCGGCTTCGGAGCGGACATCGACCCCGTCGCCTATCTGCGGGCCGGCGGCGTCAGGATCTGACGCGTATCCGGTGCCGGTCCGGTACCGGCGCCGGGACGCTTAGCAGCGCCCGCCGCCCGTGCACCGGCACCACGGCGTCGCCGACCCGGCCGGGGGCCGCCGTGAGCGGGGCCGGCACCAGCACCGCCGCGCCCAGCCAGGGGGACAGCTCCCCGAGGACGCCGCGCTGCGCCGGAACCGCCTCGGTGGGCCCCGGATCCGTCACCGGGACCTGCTCACGCGCCGGCCGGGAGGCCGGGTCCGACGCGACGGTCGCACTCCCGCGGGCCCGCGCCGGGACGGCCGCCCCCGCGGCGGTGCCGGCGGTCCCGTCCCGGGCGAGGCGCTCGGTGGTCAGCAGGATCAGGCCGCCGGCGGCCAGGACACCGCAGCCCAGGGCGAGGACCGTGCCCGTGGTGCCGTGGCGGAACGTCTCACCGAACATCGTGATGCCCACCGCGGCCGCGACCACCGGGTTCACCACGGTCAGCGTGGCCAGCGGCGCGGCGAGTCCGGCGCCCCGGTAGGCGGCCTGCGACAGCAGCAGCCCGGCCGTGGCGAGCACCGCGATCGCGGCCAGCGACGGCAGCTCCGCCAGAGCACCGCCGGTCCAGTCGACCGCGACGGTCTTGGTGAACACCGACGACATGCCGAACGCGACCCCCGCCGCCGTGGCCAGGAACATCGCCCGCACCGCCGGCCGCGGCTGCGCGGCCCGGCCGGCCGCCATCAGTACGGCGACCAGGGCCGCGGTGACGGCGAACGCGCCGACGCGCTCCGGTCCGGCCAGCGACCGGGAGCCGGCGGCACCCACCAGGGACAGCAGGCCCGCCAGGCCCACCGTGGCCATCACCGCGCCCCGCCATGCCGTGGCACCCGCCCTGCGGCCCACGAACAGCGCCGCCATGGGCAGCGCGAACACGATGGTCAGCGCGCCGAGCGGCTGGACCAGGCTGAGCGGTCCGAACGCCAGCGCCACCACGTGCAGCAGCCCGCCGGCCCCGTTCAGCGCGACCGCCGCCCACCAGGCCGGCCGGCCCAGCGGCGCGTACCGCCCGCCGGGGGAGGTCTCCGCCACGCGCTCCTGCACGATCGCCCCGCCCGCGTACGCGACGGCGGACACGAACGACAGAAGCACGGACAACGCGAGGGCGCTCATCGGCCGCTCCTCTGCGTACGACGGGGCCGGCGGGCCCGGCGCGGCGATCGATCGGCTTCCATGGAGAACACCATGCCCTCTCGCGCTGTTCCCGTCGTCGTCCCTGAGCACTCCATGGCTCCTACTGCCGATGGAGTACGCAGGTGCCGCGGTCCTCCCCAGGACGGGTGACAGCGGTCCCCGACCCGGCCGTGACGGCCCGGCGGGGTCTTGGTATGACTGCTGTCCGTGGACCTCGACCCCGCTCTCGCCGCGCTGCGTCCGCTCGGACCGTTCTTCGCGGTGCGCGCGCCCCGGAACCCGGCCGGAGGCCCCCACCGCCCGCCTCCCTCTACCCTCGCGCACGCCTACGCCATCGTCACATCGGATGTTTGTCCGGATCCACTGACTTTCCGCGTCGGGAAGGTGGCCGCGGCCCTGCGCGCCCCCGAACCGCGCGTCGCGGCCTCGGTCGCCCACCTCGGGCTCGCCGCCCGGCTGTGGTCGGTCGCCCTCGGCTGCGCGGTGCGCTACGGCACGGTCCCCGACCTCGACCCCCGCCTGGTGCGCTGGGACCCCGACGCGACCGCCCCCGACGACCTGTGGCCGACCGAGGTCCGGCCCGCTCCCGGGCAGCGGGCCGCCACCGCACCGGGCACGGCGTCCGGCATCGCACCGGGCACGGCGTCCGGCACCGCACCGGGCACGGCGTCCGGCACCGCACCGGGCACCCCGCCCTGCACCCCGCCCGGCCCCGGGGCCCTTCCCGCGGATCCCCTGGCGGCCGGTCTCGCGGACGTCGTCCTGCTGGGCCACCTCCAGCCCCTGGCCGCCGCCCTGCGGGCCCGCCACCGCCTCGCACCGGGACTGCTGCGGGGCAACGCGGCGTCCGCGCTGGCCGGGGCCGCCCGCGAACTCGACCGCTGGGGCCGCGCGCACGGCAGCCCCGACACCGGTCGGCGCGCCCTCGCCCTGGCCGCGGCACTCCTCGGCCACCCCCTGCTGGCCGGCGGCGGCACCCTCAGCGGCGGCGCCTTCCGCCGGCGCAGCTGCTGCCTGTACTACCGCCTGCCGGGCGGCGGCCTCTGCGGGGACTGCTGCTTCACCCGCCCGCCGCGCTCCTCCCCGCGGTCCGCATCCGGGTGACCGGGAGGAGCCGGCCGCCGGGCCCGGGGCCTTCCGGGGGCGTGCGGGACCGCTGACGCGCGAGCCCTCCCCGCACCGGGCGGGGCGGCGCCTGAGTCCATGCCGGGTTCCCGCCTGCCCGTGGCCGGGATGTCACCGGCAATTAACGGTGCGTAACCCCGTCGTGCTTGACCGTGACCGAGCCCCGGGTTTGACTGCAGACGTACCCGTCGCCCACGCGAGGCAGGCCCGTGACGTCCGATCTGCTCGCCCCTCTCGACCTGGCGTTCTGGAACATCGAGTCCCCGGAGCACCCCATGCACCTGGGCGCCCTCGGTGTGTTCACGGCCGCCTCGCCCACCGCGGCCGCGCACGCCGCCGACCTGCTGGCCGCGCGGGCCGCCGCGGTGCCCGGTCTGCGGATGCGGATCCGCGACGCCTGGGAACCCGTCCGGCTGCTGCGGCCGGGTACCTTCGGCGGCGCCGTCCGCCGCCCCTGCGCCGCCTTCGACCCTCTCGACCACGTCGTGCTGCACGCCCCGGCCGGCGACGTCCAGCAGGCCGCGGGGCTGTTGATGGAGCGCTCCCTGGACCGGGCCCGGCCGCCGTGGGAGGCGCATGTGCTGCCGGGCGCGGGCGGCGGGTCCTTCGCCGTGCTGTTCAAGTTCCACCACGCGCTCGCCGACGGCCTGCGCGCCCTCGCGCTCGCCGCGGCCGTCCTCGACCCCCTGGGCGACCTCCCGGGCCCGTCCACCGCCCGGCGGCGACCGCCCGCGCCGGGCGCCGCCCAGCCCCGCTCCGGCCTGCTGCCCGACGTGCGCGCGCTGCCCGGACGGGCCCGCGGCGCCCTGTCCGACGCGCAGCGCGCCCTCGGTATCGGCGCCCGGCTCGCCGCCTCCGGGCTGGCCGTGCGCTCGCCGGCCGCGCTCACCGCCGAGCCGTCCGGCACCCGCCGCACCGCCGGGGCGGTCCTCGACCTCGACGACGTCCACCGCGTCCGCAAGTGTGCCGGCGGCACCGTCAACGACGTGCTGATCGCGGTCGTCGCCGGTGCGCTGCGCCGCTGGCTCGACGCCCGCGGCGAGGCCACCGACGGGCTCGCCCCGCGCGCCCTGGTCCCCGTCTCCCGGCGCCGCCCGCGCACCGCGCAGCCGCAGGGCAACCGGCTCTCCGGCTACCTCGTACGCCTCCCCGTCGGCGAGGCCGACCCGCTCGCCCGGCTGCGCGCGGTCCGCGCGGCGATGGACCGCAACAAGGACGTCGGCCCCGACCGGGGCGCCGGCGCGGTCGCCCTGCTCGCCGACCACGTCCCCGCCCTCGGCCACCGGCTCGCCGGGCCGCTGGCCGCCCAGGCGGCCCGGCTCTGGTTCGACATCCTCGTCACCAGCGTGCCGCTGCCCGCACTCGGCCTGCGCCTCGGCGGCCACCCCCTCACCGCCGTCCACCCCTACGCCCCGCTCGCGCCCGGCCAGTCGCTGGCCGTCGCCGTCTCGACGTACCGGGGCGGGGTGCACTTCGGGCTCGTGGCCGACGCCGTGGCCGTTCCCGATCTCGACCGGTTCGCGGCCGCCCTGGCCGCGGAGGCCGAGACGCTCGTCACGGCCTGTGCCCGTTGACCGGCACGGGTTTTGGCGGTGCGGTGCGGCGCTCCGTAGAATTCCCCGTTCGACAGCGGGCGCGATCCGGAGCGCCGCGACCAGAGGACCAGGGAACGGCAGCGGCGATGACGGCGACAGAGGACGGTCCGGCGACCACGGACGAGGTCGTGTACGGGCCCGGCATCGACCCCGAGCGGCTCGCCGTCTGCCTCGGCGTGCTGGAGGAACTCGACCGGCTGGAGGTCGACCACCCCGACGCGATCAGGGTGCGCCGGGCCACGTCGCACATCTACCGCACGGTCAAGCAGCGCCGCCGCCAGGAACGCCGGGCCGCCAAGACCGCCCACGACAAGGCGGTCACCGAGGCCACCGCGACCGGCTCCGCGCAGCGCATCGACGACGAGACCGAGGGCCTGCTGCCGTCGTCGGCCACCGGAGAGGGCCGGATCGCGGGAATACTCCAGCGCCCGCGTTCCTGCTACACCTGCAAGACCCGGTACGTCGAGGTCGACTACTTCTACCACCAGCTGTGTCCCGAGTGCGCCCGCGTCAACCGCGCCAAGCGCGAGGCGCGCGCCGACCTCACCGGCAAGCGCGCCCTGCTCACCGGCGGACGGGCCAAGATCGGCATGTACATCGCGCTGCGGCTGCTGCGCGACGGCGCCCACACCACCATCACCACACGGTTCCCGAAGGACGCCATCCGCCGCTTCAGGGCCATGGACGACTCCGCGGACTGGATCCACCGCCTGGAGGTCGTCGGGATCGACCTGCGCGACCCCGCCCAGGCCGTCGCCCTAGCCGAACAGGTCGCCGGGCAGGGCCCGCTGGACATCCTGATCAACAACGCGACGCAGACCGTACGCCGGCTGCCGTCCGCCTACGCGGCTCTCGTCGAGGGCGAGAGCGCCCCGCTGCCCGCCGGGGAACTGCCCGCGCACCACGTCATCGGCGCCTTCAACTCCGGTGCGGTCGACGGCCTGGCCGCGCTGCCCGCCGGGGTCGGCGGACTGGACGCGCAGAAGGTCGCCGACCTGGCGCTGGTCGCGGGCAACGCGAGCGTGGAGCGCCACCTCGACGGCACCGCCATCGACGCGGGCGGCCTGCTGCCGGACGTCGTGGAGAGCAACACCTGGGTGCAGAGCATCGACCAGATCTCACCGGTCGAGCTCCTGGAGACCCAGCTGTGCAACTACACCTCGCCGTTCATCCTGATCAGCGCGCTGCGGCCGGCGATGGCCGAGGCGGCGCGCCGGGCCCGGAGCAAGCGGGCCCACATCGTCAACGTCTCCGCCATGGAAGGCGTCTTCGGCCGCGGCTACAAGGGTGCGGGGCACCCCAACACCAACGCCGCCAAGGCCGCCATGAACATGGTGACGCGGACCAGCGCGCAGGAGATGTTCGACACCGACGGCATCCTGATGACCTCGGTCGACACCGGCTGGATCACCGACGAGCGCCCGCACTACGAGAAGCTGCGCCTGGCCGAGGCAGGCTTCCACGCACCGCTCGACCTCGTGGACGGCGCGGCCCGGGTGTACGACCCGATCGTGCTCGGCGAGAGCGGCGACGACGTGTACGGCGTGTTCCTCAAGGACTACGCGCCCGGCAAGTGGTGACGCCCGCGGCCGGGGCCGCCGGTCAGAACGGGGTCGTGTGGTCGGCGAGGTCCGACCAGGCGAGCCCGAAGATCAGCGCGGCCACGCCCAGCAGGAGCGCGGCCACGGCGACCGCGTAGAAGAGAACGATCTTCGCGGTGTCCTTGTGTTCCCCGACGGTGCGCCGACGGCGCGGGGGGAGTTCGGCCTGGCTCATGAGTGCCTCTCCTTCGTGGCAGCCTGCCAGGGCGTCCTGATCCGCCCGCCGGAGCAGGCTCCTCCCATGATCGCACCGGCGGCGGCCGCCCGCGCGTCCGGTCGCCAGGCACGGCGCGGGCCGTGACGGCGCGGGCCGCGACGTCGGGGGGCCATGACGGCGGGGGGCCATGACGGCGCGGGCCGCGACGTCGGCCGGGGCGCGTGACGGCCAGGCCGTCGACGGCGGCGGGGTTCACGGGGGCGGGAGGGGCGCGGCGAGCGCCGCGGGGGCACGGTTCCGGTCGTGGGCGCGGCGGCGCCGTGGTCCCGGGCGGCCGGGCTCAGTCCACCGCGCCCGGCCGGGAGTGCCGCGCGGCGAGCAGCTCCAGCAGGGTGCGCCAGTCGTCCAGCACGCCCGCGTCCAGCCCCGGCACGCGGGCGGCGTCGTCGGCCTGCCGCAGGGCCAGCGCCTCCTCGGCGAGCGGGTCGAGGGCGAAGGCGGCCGCCTCGGCGGCGGTCATCGGGCCGCCCGGCGCCGGGGCGGGGACACCTAGGTAGCGCCCTGCGGGCTCGTGCAGCCGCACCAGCCGGGACACGCGCTCGCCGAGCAGGGGCCGTACGGCGTCGGCGGCCAGGCGGGTGTGCCCGTCCGGGCGGCCGGCCCGCAGCACCCGGCCCACGTCGTGCACCAGTCCGGCGATCTGGAGCTCCTTGTCGGCGGGGTGGCCGCGCCGCAGCAGGGCCGCGGTCTGCAGGGAGTGCTCGTGCAGGTCGACCGGATCACCGGGGGAGCGGACACCCCGGCAGGCGCCCAGCAGTTCCATCAACTCGTCGACGGCGTGCAGCTCCATGAGTCCGTCCTCCGCGAGACAGCGGTAACGGTGTGCCAGCAGATCATGGCCGGCTTTCGGCCGGGCCAACGGAACCTGAACGTCCCCGCCTCCCCCCGTCCGTGAGCCGGTTCCACGAGTGACGGGAACAGAGCGGCGGGAACAAATGGCGGGAAATGTGTGGATCTTGGTAAAAAGGGTGCAGAACGCTCGCTCTCCGAACCCGTCCGACTTCGGTTGGTTACCCCGAATTTTCAGCGCGATCGAGCGGGCGGGCGCTCATTTGGTTATCCTGATCCGCGACGGACAGCAGTACGGGTCCTACCCACACCCACGGTCCGTCCCGGGACGAGCCGGTTCATCACGGTCTGTTCCCGCACCGATCGGCGCCACCGCGGCCGAGGTTCACCATCAGGCCCGAGCGGGCGTCAGGTGCCGGAAGCAGGACCGGCCGGACCCCCCGAGGGTGACCCGACACATAAGGAGTGCGCGGTGACACCGGAGACGACGAACCCCGATCAACGCCCCAAGGAACCCGCGGACCGGGCCGACCGCAGGCCCGGCAAGCCCGGCAAGCTCGGCAGCCTCGACGTGTGGGCCCGCTCGGCGCCGATCCGCCTCGCGGGATACGAGGACGACCTCGCCGAACCCCACATCCTGCCCAGCGTGGACTGAGCGGACGTCCTTGGCGCATGGGCGTGCGGGACCCACGCCCATGCCGAACCGGTCCGGCGCCGCCCCGGCCGGCCCGCGCGTCGCACCGAGCCCGGCACCGAGCCCGTCGCCCCGGCTGGCAGGTCAGCGCACACCGTCCAGCGGCGCCGTCCGCCGCCACGGGTGGAGTTCCTCCAACTGCTGTGCCATGTCCAGTAGTTGGACCTCCGACCCCGGCCCGGCGACCAGTTGCACGGCGCACGGCGCACCCGAGGGAAGCGTCCCGAACGGCACCGACATCGCAGGCCGGCCCGTCAGGTTCCAGGGCGGGGTCATCGGCGAGTAGGCGCTGTTCACCGCGATGTTGCGCAGCCAGCCCCGCTCGTGCCAGGGACCGGCCTCGGGGGAGCGGCGGGCCAGCGCGGGCATCAGCAGCACGTCGTGGTCCGCGAAGAACGGCTCCAGGCGGGCCCGCAGCGCCGCCCGGCCCGCCCCCGTCCGCACGCCCGCCGCGAAGCGGCGACCCACCGCGGCGTGCACCCGGGTGCGCCGCGCCAGCAGCTCCGGATCGAGCCCTCGCACGTCCACCGACGTGCCGGCGGTCCAGTGGGCGAGGGCCGTGAGGCCCAGCGACAGCGGGTAGGGCGGATCGGCGGGCCGCACCCGGTGCCCGGCACCGGCCAGCAGCCGGGCGGCCTCCCGCACGGCGTTCCGGTACGGCCGGGTCACCGGGATCCCGGCCAGCGGGCTGCGCAGGGACACCGCGACCGTGCGCGGCGCGGGCCCGGCGGCCGGGGCGAACTCCGCGTCCGCGAGCACCGACAGCATCAGGCGGGCGTCCTCCACGGTGGTCGCCAGCGGACCGTTCTCGGACATGCCGAACCAGTCGCCGTCGCTGATCCCGGCCGGCACCACCCCCGGCCCCGGCTTGAGGGTGACCAGCCCGCAGTTGGCGGCCGGGATGCGCAGCGACCCCATCCCGTCGTTGCCGAGCGCGATCGGTGCGAAGGCGGCCGCCACCGCGGCCGCGCTGCCGCCGGAGGAGCCGCCCGCGCTGCGGCTGGTGTCCCAGGGGTTGCGCGACGTGCCGTGGACGCCCTCGGTGGTGCCGAACACGCACAGTTCGGGCACGTTGGTCAGACCCACGACCACCGCGCCGGCCGCCCGCAGCCGTGCCACCGTCACATGGTCCTCGCCGGCCGGCGTCCCCGCAGTGGCCGCCGAGCCGACGCGCGTCGCCTCGCCGCGCACCGGCAGGTTGTCCTTGACCGCCACCGGCACGCCCGCCAGCGGCAGTCCGGCCAGATCGCCCCGGGCCGCCAGCTCGTCGGCCGCCGTCAGCGCGGACTCGGCGAGCACCGTACGGAACGCGCCGATCCGCGCGTCGAGCCGGTCGATCCGCGCCAGATGTCCGGCCACCACCTCCCGGGGCGTCACCCGCTTCTCGCGTACGGCGGCGGCGATGTCGGCGGCGGTCCGGCCCACCCAGCTGGTCACGGCGGCTCCTCGGTACGGGGGCTACTGGTGAGTACGTCGACGGTCCAGGGAGAACTCTGCCCGGGTGCGGGCCGTGCGTCGAGAGGTCCGGCGCCCGGACGCCGCCGGTGTGCACCCCGGGCCCCGCCCCGGCCGTGGCCTCGTCCCGGCCCCGGCCGGCCCCGTCTCGACGCGGCCGCACCGCGGCCTCACCCGGCCTCACCCCGGTCTGGCGGGGCCGGTGCTGTCGCGGCCGGTCAGGCGGGGAACCGGGACGCGTACCGTGCGGGCCGGGCCGCCGTCGAGCAGGGACGTCAGCTCGGCGGCCGCCGTCCGCCCGAACTCCACGCTGTCACGGGACAGCGCGGACAGCCGCGGCCGGACCATCCGGCACAGCGCGGAGTCCTCCCAGGCGACCAGCGACACGTCGCCGGGGACGGAGAAGCCCAGTTCGGCGGCGGCCGCGACGCCGGCCACGGCCATCACGTCGTTGTCGTAGACGAGGGCGGTCGGGGCCGGGGCCAGGGACAGCACCCGGCGGGTCACCGCGGCTCCCGCCGCGTCGGAGTAGTCGGTGGTCACCGACCGGACCTCGGTCAGGCCCAGCCGGTCCGCCTCCGCACGCAGGGTGCGGATGCGGCGCTCGGTGTGCGCGAGCCCGGCCAGGCCGGCGATGTGCACGATCCGGCGGTGGCCGAGGGCGTGCAGTTCGTCCACCACCGCGGCCATCGCCGCCGCGTCGTCGGCCCACACCCCCGACAGACCCGGGTGCCGCGCGTCCGGCGCGCCGCCGATCACCACCGCGGGCAGCCCCAGCTCGTCGAGCAGCCCCGGGCGCGGGTCGTCGGTCCGCGGGTCGGCCACCAGCAGGCCGTCCACGCGGTGCTCGGCCCACCACCGGCGGTACACCGCGCACTCGTCCGCCACATCCTCCACCACCTGGAACAGCAGCCCCAGATGACGCTCCGCGAGCACCTCCTGGACACCCGAGACGAGCTGCAGGAAGAAGGAGTCCACGCCCAGGCTGCCGGCCGGCCGGGCGAGCACCAGGCCGACGGTCGCCGCACCCTCCCCGGACAGTGCCCGCGCCGCCGTGCTGGGCCGCCAGCCCAGTTCCTCGGCGACCCGGCGCACCCGGGTGCGGGTCTCCTCCGAGACGCCGGGCCGGCCGTTCAGCGCGAAGGACACCGCGCTCTGGGAGACCCCGGCGTGCCGGGCGATGTCCCGCATCGTCGGCCTGCGGGCCGGCGCACGCTTTCCCCGCACCCTGCCCTCCCCTCGTCACGCAGCGGTTTTCGGACAGTGTGCTAATGCGCTTCAGTTCCGTCAACCTAATGCGTATTAGCCACTAAAGACATTAGTGGCGCGCGAGGCATTGACGGCCCTGAGCGGCGGCGTGCAAGGTCGGCGTCACTGGCCGAATCCACCGCAGCAAGGGGGCCGTTCCACCGTGCTCACATCCCCGTCCATGTCCCGCAGAACCCGTGCCTCACGCCAGGTCCGTACCACCCGGACCGCGCAGGCGGGCCGCAGCGGCCGCTCGCCGGCCGCCCGCAGCGCCCTCGCCGCCACCGCCGCACTCCTGGCCGTCCTGCCGCTGAGCGGCTGCGGCTCGGGCGGCTCCGGGGACTTTGGGGGCGACGCCTCCGGGAAGATCGAGGGCGACATCACCTTCCAGACCTGGAACCTGAGGGCGAACTTCAAGCCCTATTTCGAGGACCTGATCGCCGACTTCGAGAAGAAGTACCCCGGCACCGACGTCCGCTGGATCGACCAGCCCGCCGAGGGCTACGCCGACAAGATCAGCGCCGACGCCGCCGCCGGCGCCCTGCCCGACGTCGTCAACGTCTCCCCGGACCTCGTCGCCCCGCTGGCCAGGGCGGGCCTCGCCCTCGACCTGGACAAGGCCGCCGGGCAGTACCGCGAGGAGTACCTCGAAGGCGCCTGGAACGGGCACCGCATACCCGGCATGCCGGGGACGTACGCCTTCCCCTGGTACCTCAACACCGGCCCGCTCTTCTACAACAAGTCCCTCTTCGAGAAGGCCGGCCTGGACGCCGCGCAGCCGCCCGCGACCTACGACGAGCTGTTCGCCGACGCCCTGCAACTGGCGGAGCGCACCGACGGCAAGGTCGCCACCCTCGCCAACGTCCCCACCATCGAGGACTTCGGCCGCTACGGCGTCCCGCTGATGAACGACGACGGCACCGGCTTCTCCTTCAACGACGCCAAGGGCGTGGAACTCCTCACCAAGTACAAGGAGCTGTACGACGCCAAGGCGCTGGACCCGCAGGCGCTGACCGCCACGCCCGAGTCCGCCGGCAAGAAGTTCCTCACCCAGGCCGTCGCCATGAACCCCGGCAGCGCCCTGGACCTCGGCAACTTCAAGAAGCAGGCGCCGAGCCTGTACGAGAACATCGGGATCACCGACCAGATCACCAGCACCGGGCACGCCAACATGTACGTCATGGGCGTGATGGTCAACGCGCAGAGCAAGCGCACCCCGGCCGCGGTCGCCTTCGCGCACTTCGTCACCGACGCCGAGCACCAGATGTCGTTCGCCCGCCAGGTCGCCATCTTCCCCTCCACCGCCGGCTCGCTCGACGACCCCTACTTCACCGAGCAGGACGGCACCGACGAGACCCGGGTGCGGGTCGCCGCCGCCAAGTCCCTGAAGACGGCGGTCAACTACACGCCGGTGCTCTTCAGCGAGCAGATGAAGACCGAACTGCGCAACGCCGTCGCCCGTGCGCTCCAGGGGAAGGAGACTCCCCGGGAAGCTCTTGACAACGCTGTCAAGGCCTGTGACCGGCTGCTGAAGCAGCAGGGCTGACCGGCATGCCCCGCCCGGCCCCTCCGACCCCTCAGGCCCCCGCGGCCGGCCCGGCCGGCCCCGCCGCAGCCCGGGTGCGCCGCCAGCACGCCCTGAGCCCCTGGCTGTTCGCCGCCCCCGGGCTGCTCGTGGCCGCCGCGTTCGTGCTGTACCCGTTCGGGTCCACGCTGGTGAACTCCTTCACCGACCGGCGCACCCTGATCCCGGGGCGGTTCGTCGGTCTCGCGAACTACCGCGAGATGCTCGACGACGACATGTTCTGGACCGGCCTGCGCAACAGCACGCTCTACGTCCTCGGGGTCGTCCCCGCGCTGGTCGTCCTGCCGCTGCTGCTCGCCCTGCTGGTGCAGAAGAACATCCCCGGCATCACCTTCTTCCGCTCCGCGTTCTACACCCCCGTCGTCGCCTCCATCGTGGTGGTGGGCCTGATCTGGGTGTGGCTGCTGGATGAGCGGGGCCTGGTCAACGCACTCCTGGAGGCCGTCGGCGCCGGCCGGGTCGGCTTCCTCAGCGACCAGTGGCTGCTCCTGCTCAGCGCGATGGCCGTCACCGTCTGGAAAGGCCTCGGCTACTACATGATCATCTACCTGGCGGCGCTGGGGAACGTCCCCCGGGAACTGCACGAGGCCGCCGCCGTGGACGGCGCGGGCCCCGTCCGCCGCTTCCTCACCGTCACCGTGCCCGCCGTCCGCTCCACCATGGTCCTGGTCGCCGCGCTCTCCTCGGTCGCCGCGTTCAAGGTGTTCTCCGAGGTGTACCTGATGGCCGGGCCCAGCGGCGGACCCGCCGGCGAGGACACCACCCTCGTCATGCTCGTCCAGCGCACCGGCACCGGCCTGACCGGCCGGGTCGGCTACGCCTCCGCACTGTCCGTGGTGGTGTTCGCCGTCACCGTCGCCCTGATGCTCCTGGTGCTGCGCGCCGGCCGGAGGGCGGACACATGAGCGTCCTCGACCGGCCCCGGACCGCCCCCGCACCCGGCGCCCCGCGGGAGCCCGCGCGCCGGCCCCGCCTCACCGACGAGCACGGCCGCCGCCTGCGGACCGGCGAACTCGCCCTGCGCTACCTGCTGCTGCTCGCCGTGCTCGCGCTGACCGTCGGCCCGTTCCTGTGGCAGCTGTCGACCTCGCTCAAGGGCCCCACCGAGGACATCTACGGCTCCCCGCCCCGCTTCCTGCCCGCCGACCCCACCCTGCACCACTACGAACGCGTCACCCAGACCATCCCGGTCTGGGACTACGCCCTGAACTCCCTGAAGGTCGCCACCGCCAACGTCGTCACCAACTGCGTCGGCTCCGCCCTCGCCGGGTACGCACTCGCCCGGCTGCGCTACCGGGGCCGCCGGGCCGCCACCCTCGCCTTCGTCCTCGCGATGCTCGTACCGGTCGAGGGCGTCATCATCGCCCAGTTCACCACCATGCGCGAACTCGGCCTGAACGACACCCTCGTGGGCGTCCTGCTGCCCGGCTCGGTCGCCGCCCTCAACGTCCTGCTCATGCGGAACGCCTTCCTCGCGCTGCCGCAGGAGGTCGAGGACGCCGCGTTCGTCGACGGGGCGAACGTCTGGCAGCGGTTCCTGCGGGTCGCGCTGCCGTCCGTCAAGGGCACCGTCGCCGTCGTGGCGATCTTCTCGTTCATGGGCGCCTGGGACGACTTCCTGTGGCCGCTCATCGTGCTCAGCGACCCCGACCACTTCACCCTCACCATCGGCCTCAACTACCTGCACGGCACCTTCGCCAACGACGAACGCCTCGTCGCCGCCGGCACCGTCATCGCCGTGGCGCCGCTGATCGCGCTGTTCGCCTGCCTCCAGCGGTACTTCTTCCGCGGAGTCGGCGAGGGCGCGGTGAAGGGCTGACACCTCCCGCCGTCCGACCAGCTCCCGCGAGGACCCCCGCATGCCTGCTGCCGTGCGCTTCGGCGTCAACTACACCCCCAGCGAAGGGTGGTTCCACCACTGGCTCGACTTCGACCTCGACTCCGTACGCGCCGACCTGGACTCCGTCGCCGCGCTCGGCCTGGACCACGTCCGGGTCTTCCCGATCTGGCCCTACTTCCAGCCGAACCGCTCCCTGATCCGGCCGCGCGCCGTGGAGCAGCTGACCCAGCTCGTCGACGCCGCCCGGGAACGCGGCCTCGACGTCGCCGTGGACGGACTCCAGGGCCATCTCAGCAGCTTCGACTTCCTGCCCGCCTGGACCCGGACCTGGCACCGGCACAACCTGTTCACCGACCCCGGCGTCCTCGAAGCGCAGGCCGCCTACCTGCGCACCCTCGCCGCCGCGCTGGCCGGAAAGCCCAACTTCCTCGGCCTCACCCTCGGCAACGAGATCAACCAGTTCGCCGGCGACCCCCACCCCGACCCCGACCGCGCCACCGCCGACGAGATCGACGCCTGGCTGGAGCGGATGCTGGCCGCCTGCGAGGAGGGCGCGCCCGGCCGGCTCCATCTGCACGCCGAGTACGACGCCACCTGGTTCCGCGACGACCAGCCGTTCACACCCCGGCAGGCCGCCCGGAGCGGCGCCGTCACCGCCGTGCACTCCTGGGTGTTCAACGGCACCGCCCAGCGCCACGGCCGCACCTCCCTGCCCACCGAGCACCACGCCGCCTACCTCGTCGAACTCGCCAAGGCCTGGGCCGGCGAGGCGCACCGCCCCGTCTGGCTCCAGGAGGTCGGCGCCCCCGCCCCGCTGATCCCGCCCGAGCACGCGGCCGCCTTCACCGCCGCCACCGTCGCCAACGCCCTGGACTGCCCGGACCTCTGGGGCATCACCTGGTGGTGCTCCCACGACGTCTCCCGCTCCCTCGCCGACTTCCCCGAACTGGAGTACGGCTTGGGGCTGCTGACCAACGACCGGCGCCCCAAGGAAGCGGCCCACGCCCTGTCCCGCGCGGCCGCCGCCGCCGCGGCGTCCCCCCGCCCCCGCCCCCGCACCACCGCGCTCGTCGTCCCCGCCGACCCGGCCGCACGCTCGCGCTGCGCACCCGGCGGGCCCGTCTTCGACGCCTTCTTCCGGCTCACCGCCGACGGGGCCCGCCCCACCACCGTCCTCGACACCCGCGCCGGCGACCCCGAGCACCTCGCCGCCCGCGGCATCACCGAGACCGTCACGCCCGACCAGGTACGGCCCGCCCCCCACCCGATCCCCGGAGGGACCCGCCCGTGAACCCCGCCCGACGCACCCTGCTGGCCGCCGGCACCGCCGCCGCACTGCTGCCGGCCCTGCCCGCCCCCGCCGCTGCCGCCGGCCGCTCCGCGGACCCGGGCACCGGCACGCCGGCCGGCGCCGTCCCGCCGTACGCCTCCTACTGGTACCCCGACGCGCTGCCCGACGGCACGCCCGGCCCCGGCATCACCTGGCGCAGCCTGAAGGACTGGCGCGCCGCCGACGACCCCGACCTCGCCCTCAACGCCTCCACCGTCCCGCTCGCCCCCCGCTTCACCCCCGCCGCCGCCAACGCCACCGCCCGTGACGGCGAGGCCCGCATCCAGGCACTGGTCTCCTTCGCGCCGACCGCCGCCAACCCGTCGCAGGGCTCCGCCACCGCCGACTACTACGCCCTCACCCACTGGGCCTACCTCGACGAGCTCGTCTTCTGGGGCGGCTCGTCCGGCGAGGGACTCGTGCTGGCCCCCAACGCGCCGATCGTGGACGCGGCCCACCGGCACGGCGTCCGCGTCCTCGGCAACGTCTTCCTGCCGCCCACCGTCTACGGCGGCCGACTGAGCTGGACCCGCGACCTGGTCCAGCGGGACGCCGCCGGCCGCTACCCGCTGGCCGCGCAACTCGTCGAGGTCGCCACCGCGTACGGGTTCGACGGATGGTTCGTCAACGCCGAGACCGGCGGCGGCAACGCCGCGCTCGGCGCGGCCGTGCTGGGCTTCGTCGCCGAGCTGAGAACGCTGGCCGCGGCCCGCGGCCAGCGCGTGACCTGGTACGACGCGATGACGGTGAACGGCACCGTGAGCTGGCAGGGCGGCCTCACCGCCGCGAACGAGCCGTTCTTCGCCGCCGCCGACGACATGTTCGTCGACTTCCGCTGGACCGCCGGCCGGCTCGCGTCCTCCGGACAGCGCGCCGAGCAGCTGGGCCGCAGCCGCTACGCGCTGCTGGCCGGCGTCGACGTCGAGTCCAACGGCTGGAACACCCGCGTCGACTGGGACGCCATGGTGCCCGCCGACGCGCCCGACGTGGTCTCCGTCGGCTTCTACCGGCCCGAGTGGACCCGCAACCACCTCCCGGACGACGCCCGCGCGCCGGAGGACTTCCACGCCGCGGACGACCGCTTCTGGACCGGACGCTCGCTGGACCCGACCCGGCCGGACCCCGCCGACCCGTGGCGGGCCCCCGCCGCCGTGGTCGCCGACCGCTCGACGGTGACCCGGCTGCCGTTCGCCAGCGTGTTCAACACCGGCCACGGCCTGCGCTGGTACGAGCGGGGGCAGGTCACCTCGGACCGGCCGTGGAACCACCTGGGCCTGCAGGACCGGCTGCCGTCCCGCCGCTGGGCCGTGCACACCGACGGCACCCGCCCCGCCGTGGCCTTCGACTTCGCCGACGCCTGGCAGGGCGGGAGCAGCGTCCTGGTCACGGGGGAGCTGGACGCGCCCGTGGTGCTGGACCTCTACGCCACCCGGCTCGGCCTCACCGCGGACACCGTGGCCGAGGTGACGTACCGGCTGGACGCGGGCAGCGCCGGAGTCGAGCTGGCGGCGGCCGCGCGGGAGCCGCAGCCGGGGCCGGCCGCACCGCCGTACACCTTCCTGCCGGTCCCCCCGCCCGCCGGGCGCCTGCGCCCTGCCCGGGACACGGCGCAGGCGGAGCACCCGGACGCCGGCAGCCCGCCCGGGCCGCGCGGCGCCGCGGCAGCGCACCCCCGGCCGGTGAACGGCTGGCACACCGCCACCGTCCCGCTCCGGGACCTCGCCCGGACCGGCGGCACCCTGCACGCCCTGGGCGTCCGTCTCACCCCGGCACCCGGATCCGGCCCCGTGCGCTGGCGGCTCGGCCGGATCGCCGTGCGCAGCGCACCGCCCGCGCGCCCGGCCGCCCCCCGCTGCTTCCGCGTCACCGCCGCCACCGGCGGCGACCTGCGCCTCGCCTGGAACCCCGCCCCCGGCGGGGTACGCCACCACACCCTGGACCGCCTCCTGCCCGACGGCACCCGCCGCCACCTCGGCGGCACCTGCCAGAGCGCCTTCTTCGTCGAAGGACTCACCCCGGAGCAGGGCGAACGCGCGGCGCGGTTCGAACTGCGCGCCGTGGGGGAGCTGTACACCTCGTCGGCCCCCGCCACCGTGACCCACACCTGGTAGCACCGAGACCACCCACGGAGCACCCCACATGCATGACGACCGCACTCTCGTCGAGGCCCGGCTGCGGCGCGTCCTCGACGAACGCATCCGCCCCGCCGTGTACCCCGCGTCCGTGCCGCTGGACGTGGCCGTCTGGCACGCCCCGGACGAGCCGGTCCCGGTCGCCGAGGGCATCGCGGCCGAGCCCCGGCCGACCGGGACGGGCGCCCGGTGGGGTGCTCCCTGGGGAACCAGCTGGTTCCGGGTGACCGGGACCGTGCCCGAGGAGTGGGCCGGCCGCACCGTCGAGGCCGTCCTCGACCTCGGATTCGACGAGAACATGCCCGGCTTCCAGTGCGAGGGCCTCGTCTACCGGCCCGACGGCACCCCCGTCAAGGGCCTCAACCCGCGCAACCAGTGGGTGCGGATCGCCGCGCCCGCCGAGGGCGGGGAGGAGGTGCGCCTGCACATCGAGGCCGCCTCCAACCCCGTCATCCTGGACTACCACCCCTTCCGGCCCACCCCCCTCGGGGACAAGGACACCGCGGGTGGCGAACCGCAGTACACCCTCGCCCGGATGGACCTCGCCGTCTTCGACGACACCGTCTGGGAGCTGGTCCTCGACCTGGAGGTGCTCGGCGAACTGATGGCGGAGCTGCCCGCCGACGCCCCCCGCCGCTGGGAGATCCTCCGCTGCGTCGAGCAGGCCCTGGACGCCGTCGACCTCCAGGACGTCAACGCC
This sequence comes from Streptomyces sp. B8-7, assembly GCF_058833805.1. Taxonomy (NCBI): domain Bacteria; kingdom Bacillati; phylum Actinomycetota; class Actinomycetes; order Kitasatosporales; family Streptomycetaceae; genus Streptomyces; species Streptomyces sp. B8-7. The sequence continues at coordinate 912,905 of NZ_JBYRRL010000002.1, forward strand.
ACCGCGGAGCAGGCCCGTTCGCTGCTGGGGCCCGCACTGTCCGCGCCCGCCGCACCCTCCGCCCACCGCATCAGCGCCGTCGGCCACGCGCACATCGACTCGGCCTGGCTGTGGCCGCTGCGCGAGACCGTCCGCAAGGTCGCCCGCACCACCGCCAACATGACCGCCCTGCTGGAGGACGAGCCCGACTTCGTCTTCGCCATGTCGCAGGCGCAGCAGTGGGCGTGGGTGAAGGAGCACCGGCCCGAGGTGTGGGCGAGGGTCCGCAAGGCCGTCGCGGACGGCCGGTTCGTGCCCGCCGGCGGCATGTGGGTGGAGTCCGACACCAACATGCCCGGCTCGGAGGCCATGGCCCGTCAGTTCGTGCACGGCAAACGGTTCTTCATCGAGGAATTCGGCGTCGACAACGACGAGGCCTGGCTCCCCGACACCTTCGGCTTCGCCGCCGGCCTGCCGCAGATCATCAAGGCGGCGGGCACCACCCGGCTGCTCACCCAGAAGATCTCCTGGTCGCAGACGAACTCCTTCCCCCACCACACCTTCCGCTGGGAGGGCATCGACGGCACCCGCATCTTCACCCACTTCCCGCCCGTCGACACCTACAACTGCTCCATGAAGGGCAGCGAGATCGCCCACGCCGCCCGCAACTTCAAGGACAAGGGCGTCGCCCGCCACTCCCTGGCCCCCACCGGCTGGGGCGACGGAGGCGGCGGCACCACCCGGGAGATGGTCGGCAAGGCCGCCCGCCTGCGCGACCTGGAGGGCTCGGCCACCGTCACCTGGGAGACCCCCTCCGCGTTCTTCGCCAAGGCCGAGGCCGAGTACCCCGAACCCCCGGTCTGGGTCGGCGAGCTCTACCTCGAACTGCACCGCGCCACCCTGACCAGCCAGGCCCAGACCAAGCAGGGCAACCGGCGCAGCGAACACCTCCTGCACGAGGCCGAACTGTGGGCGGCGACCGCCGCGGTGCGCACCGGCCACCCCTACCCCTACGAGGACCTCGACCGCATCTGGAAGACGGTCCTGCTGCACCAGTTCCACGACATCCTGCCCGGCTCCTCCATCGCCTGGGTGCACCGGGAGGCCCGCCAGACCTACGCCCGCGTGGCCGGGGAGCTGAACGGCATCATCGACGCCGCGCAGCGCGCCCTGGCGGGGGACGGCACCAGGGAACTCCTCTTCAACGCCGCCCCGCACACCCGCGCGGGCGTCCCCGCCGGAGCCGCCGGCACCCCGGACGCCCCGCCGCGAGCGGCCGTGACGCCCCGCCCGGACGGCGGATTCGTCCTCGCCAACGGGATGCTGCGGGCCGAGGTCGACGCCGCCGGACTCGTCGTCTCCGTGTACGACATCGAGGCCGGCCGCGAGACCGTCGCCCCCGGCCGGGCCGCGAACCTCCTCCAGCTCCACCCGGACTTCCCGAACATGTGGGACGCCTGGGACGTCGACCGGTTCTACCGGAACACCGTCACCGACCTCACCGACGCCGACGAGGTCGCGGCCGCCGAGGACGGCACCGGCGTGCGGGTCGTCCGCACCTTCGGCTCGTCCCGCGTCACCCAGCTGCTCTCCGTGCCTCCGGGGGAGAAGCGGCTGGTGCTGGACACCGAGGTCGACTGGCACGAGACGGAGAAGTTCCTCAAGCTCGCCTTCCCGCTGGACGTGCACGCCGAACGGTACGCCTCGGAGACCCAGTACGGGCATGTGCACCGGCCCACCCACACCAACACCAGCTGGGAGGCGGCCAAGTTCGAGGCCTGCAACCACCGCTTCGTGCACCTCGCGGAACCCGGCTGGGGCGTGGCGGTCGTCAACGACTCCACCTACGGCCACGACGTCACCCGCGACGTGCGCACGGAGGGCGACCTCGGCACCACCACCACGGTCCGTGTCTCACTGCTGCGCGCCCCCCGTTTCCCGGACCCGGAGACCGACCAGGGCGTCCACCGCTTCCGGCACGCGCTGGTACCGGGCGCGGAGATCGCCGACGCGGTCCGCGAGGGATGGCGGGTGAACCTCCCCGAGCGCCGGCTGACCGGAGCGGCCGACGTCGCCCCGCTGATCGCGGTCGACCGGGACGCCGTCGTGGTCACGGCCGTGAAGCTGGCCGACGACGGCAGCGGGGACGTGGTCGTGCGGTTCCACGAGGCCCACGGCGGCCGCTGCCGCGCCACTCTCGCCCCCGGCTTCGAGGCGACCGGGGCCGAGGTCACCGACCTGCTGGAACGCCCCCTGCCGGGGAGGCCCGCGCCGCGCCTGGACGCGGGCCGGATCACCGTCGGCCTCAGGCCCTTCGAGCTGGTGACGCTGCGGCTGAAGCGGGCCTGACGGAGTGCGGCCGGGGCGGCGCGGCCCGTCGCCCCGGCCCGGCCAGGCGTTCCACCGGAGGGTCGTCCCCCGCCTTGACCGGCCGCCTTCGTCCCGGCCTGCCGTCCGCCGTCCGCGGCGGTCGTCCGCCGCCCCCCGGCGGCTGCCGGGCGCCGGCCGGTCCAGCCCTTCGCCCGTCGTTCCGGCCGCGCGGACCGCTCCGGGTCAGCCCGGCTCCGGGCCGGCCCCGCGGGCGGGTGCCGACAGCCGGGTCGGCGGCAGGTACTCGCGTACGTACGTCCGCTGCCAGCACGCCCCGGTCTCCCGCAGCTCCCGCCACGTCGTGTACCGGTAGCGGAACAGCCGGGCCCGCACGTACCGGGGCGGGGCGTCCGGCGGGAACGGCGAGCGGCGCAGCAGCCGCAGCGTCGCCCGGTCGCCCTCCAGCAGGCGCTCCACGAACGCGCCGAACCATTCTCCGGCGTAGGCGGGGGACAGCCCGGCGAACCACATCAGCCAGTCCAGCCGCAGATGGTAGGGCGCGAACTGGCGTGGCCAGCGCCGGGGGTCTCCCGGCTTGCCCCGGAACTCGTACTCCCGCCAGTCGGACCCGGGGCGCGGCGTGTCGTCCCGGGTGCCCTCGACCACCACCTCGTACCGGATCTGGTTGACGCTGCCGAACGCGCCGTAGGTGTTGACGAGATGCAGCGGGTCGAAGGAGCGGTTCATCACCTGCCGCCGGGACACCATGTTCCGCACCGGCTGAACGCTCAGCACGAGGAGCAGCGCGGCCACGGCGAGCACCAGGACCTCGTACCAGAGCGGCGCCCCGGGCGTGGACGGGGGGTCCGCCGGGAAGCGCACCGCCGACAGCGCCAGCACCACGGTGATCCAGTTCAGCCAGGCGAAGTTCCCGGACAGCAGCAGCCACAGCTGGGTGACGATCATCAGCGTGGCGGCCACCGAGGCCACCGGCTGAGGAGTGAACAGCAGGAAGGGCACACCCAGTTGGACGACATGGTTGGCACCCGCCTCCACCCGGTGCAGCGGACGGGGCAGGTGATGGAAGAACCAGCTGAGCGGGCCGGGCATCGGCTGGGTCTCGTGGTGGTGGTACAGGCACGTCAGGTTCCGCCAGCAGGGGTCGCCGCGCATCTTGATCAGACCCGCGCCGAACTCCACCCGGAACAGGATCCAGCGCAGCAGGAACAGCACCACGACCGGAGGGGCGACCTCCTCGTTGCCGAGGAACACGGCCAGGAAGCCCACCTCCAGGAGCAGGGACTCCCACCCGAACGCGTACCAGGTCTGACCGACGTTGACCACCGACAGGTACAGCGCCCACGGCACCAGCCACAGCAGCATCCCGCCCCACAGCGGCAGCAGCGAGTCCAGCCCGGCGAGCAGCGCCGCGGACACCGCGCAGCCCGCCCCGGCGCAGCCCGCGAAGAAGCGGTCGGAGTAGTGCAGCCGGAACAGGCTGGGGGCCCGCCGGAAGGGCACCAGGGCCACGAAGCGGGGGATCGGCAGCAGGCCGCGCTCGCCCATCAGGGGGCGGAACTGCCGGAGCGCGGCCAGGAAGGCCACGAGATACACGGCGGCCAGGGCCCGCTGGAAGACCAGCCGGGTCATCCAGTAGTCGGGTGCGGCGAACCAGTCCACGGCCGTGCTCCTCTCCTTCACATTGTCGCGGACGGAACAGAACGAGACGGCACGGAACGGGGCGGCATGAAGCGGGGCGGCATGAAGCGGGGCGGAACAGAACGAGACGGTATGAAGCGGGGCGGCACGGAACGGGGCGGGCGGGACCGAGCCGGGCGGGGACGGTGGGTACGGCGGGGACGGCGGGGGCTCGGGGACGGTGGGGCCGCGGATCCGCGGGCGGCCGCACGCCTCCGGGGGCAGGACTCCGGGCACCCCCTTTCGTCACGTTCTGTGAGGGAATGGCCCTCGTGTGTGACCCAGGGTGAGTGAAGCAGGTGCGGGCAGGGCGGGGACCGAGGCCGGGCGGAGGAGGGCGGCGCCGTCACCCGTCCGCCCCCGGCCGGTCCGCCTCCCGGACCCGGCCACCGGGACGGCCCGACGGCCCGGCCCCCCCGCCCGGCCACCGGTGACTCTCCGGGGCCCTGCGCGCCACCCGGTGAGCGGCGCTGCGGCACGGCACACCCGGTCCGAACGGGGCGCGTGCGGAGCGCATCCGAGGCGCATCCGGGGTGCACTCCGGTCGCATCCGGGGCCGGATCCCGGTCGCCCCGGGGGCGGATGCGGGGCACGTCCGGGACCGGGGGAGCCCCGCGCAGGCCGGTCGATCCCACTCGAAGAATCCGGCGAACCCTGGCAAGGTGGCTCCATGGGTGATCGGGGAGCAGGCGCGCTGTCACTCCCGGACGACTGGCCCGCCCACGCGAAAGCGGTCCTCGTGCTGAACCGCATGGGCAGCTTCGACTGGGACCTGGACACCGGCCTGATGGTGATGGACGCCCAGGCCCACGCGGTCTTCGACGTGCTGCCCGAGGAGTTCGACGGCCGCCCCGAGACGCTCGACCAGCGGGTACCGGCCGACGAGGGGCGCCGTCTCGACGCGGCCGTCTCGCAGGCGCTGAAGGACGGCAGCGAGAACTACGGCGCCTACTTCCGGGTCCGCTGCCGCGACGGCGCCCTGCGCTGGACGCACACCCAGGGCTACATCCGGCGCGACGAGACCGGCCGGCCGCGCCGGATCATCGGCATCGTCCGCGACGCCACCCAGGAACTCACCGACATCGCCTCCCGCCGCGAGCGCCTCGAACTCGACGACGCGCTGCGCGAGCAGACCAACGTCGTGCAGGTCGCCACGGCCGCACTGGCCCATGCCCGCACCGTCCAGGACGTCATCGACGTCCTCAAGGACACCCACGGGCTCACCCACCTCGGCGCCACCAGCCTGGTGATGGGCCTGGTGGAGGGAGACCGCATCCGGCTCATCGCCGAGGGGCCCGCGGGCAGCTTCGTGCCCGGCACCGACGTCACCGGCATCGACGAGCCGTACCCGATGAGCGAGGTGGTGCGCACGCTGACCCCGCGCTTCATCGAGTCCTCCGAGGAGTTCGCGACCGGCTACCCGATCCTCTGGCCGCACATCACCGACCTGCGGATCACGTCCGCGGCCTATCTGCCGCTGATCGTGCAGGCCCGCCCGATCGGTGCGATGGGCCTGCTCTACAGCAACCGCAGCGGCTTCACCTCCGAGGAACGCACCATCCTCGTCGCCCTCGGCAGCAGCATCGCGCAGAGCCTGCAACGCGCCATGTTCTACGAGCAGGAGAGCGACATCGCCCAGGGCCTCCAGCAGGCCATGCTGCCCCGCACCATCCCCAGCGTGCGCGGCGCGGACGTCGCCGTCCGCTACCGCGCCGCCACCATCGGCGGCTCCCAGGGCCGCGACATCGGCGGCGACTGGTACGACCTGATCCCGCTGCCCGGCGGCCGGGTCGGCGCCGTCATCGGGGACGTGCAGGGCCACGACACCCACGCCGCCGCCGTCATGGGCCAGCTGCGGATCGTGCTGCGCGCCTACGCGGCCGAGGGCCACACCCCCGCCACCGTGATCGCCCGCGCCTCGGTCTTCCTGCACGAACTCGACACCGACCGCTTCGCGACCTGCCTGTACGCCGAGGCCGACCTGGCCACCGGTGTCGTCCAGGTGGTCCGGGCCGGACACATCGACCCGTTCGTCCGGCTGGACGGCGGCAGCTGCCGCCGCGTCCGGGTGGACGGCGGGCTGCCGCTCGGCCTGTCCGCGGAGTTCGGCGGCCTGAGCTACCCGGTCTCCACCATCGAGCTGGACCCCGGCGACACCCTGCTGCTGTGCACCGACGGTCTGGTCGAGCTGCCCGGCAGCGACCTCGACGACGGCATGGACGCCCTCGCCTCGCTCATCGCGGCCGGCCCGGAGGACGTGCGGCACCTGGCCGACATGCTCATCGACCTCGCCGAGGAACGCGGTGGTGACGACGACGTGGCCCTGCTCCTGCTGCGCCGCCGCGGCGTGGAAGCCCCCGACGGACGCGGCCGGCTGCAGCAGCACGTCGCGCCCGGAGACCCCGAGGCCCTGCACGAGGCCCGGCACATGGTCCGGACCGCGGTCCGCGCCTGGGGCGCCCGGGACCGCGCCGACGAGATCGAACTCGCCGCCGACGAGCTGATCACCAACGCCCTGATGCACACCGAGGGCGCCGCCATCGTCACCCTGCGGGCGCTGGCCGGCGGCCGCAGGCTCCGCGTCGAGGTCGAGGACTCCTCCAGCGCCCTGCCGCGCCCCCGGGACGCGGGCGAGTCGGGGGTCTCGGGACGCGGGCTGATGCTGGTCGACCTGCTCGCCGACGACTGGGGGGTGGAGGCGCGCGGCGGCGGCAAGTGCGTGTGGTGCGAGTTCGAGGTCGTGCAGCCGGGCTGAGCACGGCCGGTGCCGGTGGCACCCTGGACACATGCCGGAACTCCCCGAGGTCGAAGCACTCAAGGACTTCCTCACCGGACACCTGACCGGTGAGCGGATCGTGCGCGTGCTGCCGGTCGCGGTCAGTGTCCTGAAGACCTACGATCCGCCGCCGGCGGCCGTCGAGGGCCGCACGGTCACCGCGGTGCGGCGCCGGGGCAAGTTCCTGGCGCTGGCCACCGACGGCGGGCCGTACCTGGTCACCCATCTGGCGCGGGCGGGCTGGCTGCAGTGGAAGGACCGCCTCCCGGACGGCATGCCCCGGCCCGGCAGGGGCCCCCTCGCCCTGCGCGTCGCCCTGGAGACCGGCGCGGGCTTCGACCTGACGGAGGCGGGCACCCAGAAGCGCCTGGCGGTGTACGTCGTGGCGGACCCGGAGGAGGTGCCCGGCATCGCCCGGCTGGGCCCCGACCCGCTGGCCGGCGACTTCGACGAGAGCGCGTTCGCCGCGCTCCTCGCGGACGAGCGCCGCCAGGTCAAGGGCGCCCTGCGCGACCAGAGCCTGATCGCGGGCGTCGGCAACGCCTACAGCGACGAGATCCTGCACGCGGCCCGGATGTCGCCGTTCAAACGGGCCGCCACGCTCACCCCGGAGGAGACCGCGACGCTCTACGAGGCGCTGCGCACCACGCTCACCGACGCCGTGGAGCGGTCCCGGGGGCTGGCGGCGGGGCGCCTGAAGGCGGAGAAGAAGAGCGGGATGCGCGTCCACGGCCGCACCGGCCTGCCCTGCCCGGTGTGCGGCGACACCGTGCGGGAGGTCTCCTTCAGCGACTCCTCGCTCCAGTACTGCCCCACCTGCCAGACCGGTGGCAGGCCGCTCGCCGACCGCCGGCTGTCCCGGCTGCTGAAGTAGGCCCGGCCGCACTGTCGGTGGGGTGCCCTACGCTGGGCGGCACATGATCCACGCATGAGCCATGCGAGTGACCCGCCTGGAGGCCCCGCCGTGACCACGCTGCCCGACCGCCCGAACAGCGCCCTGCTCGTCATCGACTTCCAGAACGACGTCGTGGCCGCCGCGCACGACCGCGAGGGTGTCGCCGCCAACATCGCCGCCCTGGTGGAGCGGGCCCGCGGCGAGGGGGTCGACGTGGTCTGGGTGCAGCACTCCGACGAGGAACTGCCGCGCGGCAGCAAGGGCTGGGAGCTGGCGCCGGAGCTGGTGCGCGCCGGCACCGAGCCCCTCGTGCACAAGTGCTACCGGGACTCCTTCGAGGACACCGACCTGGAGGAGGTGCTGGCCGGGCGGGGCGTCGGCCGGATCTTCGTCACCGGCGCCCAGACCGACGCCTGCATACGCTCCACCGTGCACGGCGCCTTCACCCGCGGCTACGACGTGTTCCTGGTCGGGGACGCCCACACCACCGAGGACCTGACGGCCTACGGAGCCCCCGCCCCGGCCCAGGTCATCGCCCACACCAACTTCTACTGGCAGGGCCAGAGCGCCCCGGGCCGCACCGCGGGCACGCTCGCCACCGCCGAGGTGGACTTCACGGGCTGACCTCGACGGGGGCCGGCGGGCGCGGGTGGTCCCCAGCGGGCGGCGGGGGTGGACGGGACCGGGCGCCGGATCACCGCGGCCGGGCCCCGGGTCAGCGGGTCGGGATGCTGACCAGCCGTTCCCCGGCCGTGGTACGGACCTCGTAGCGGGCGGTCTCGTCGGGCCGCAGGGCCGCGCCGCCGTGGGTGGAGGTGGGGCGCGCGTCGCGCGGGGACGCGGTCCAGGTGGTGACGGTCTCCTCGGAGCCGTCGCGGCCGATCGCGATGAGCCGGCACACCCGCGGTCCGGCGGCGTCCTTGACCACCAGCGCCACGTGGCTGCCCCAGGGCTCCGCCTGCGCGGTCACCCGCGCCCACACCCCCGACCGCTCGTCGGCCGCCTCGACGCTGAGCGCTCCGTCCCCGCCGCCCGCGGTCGCCGCGATCACGGGCCCGGCCACGGCCAGCACCACCACGGCCGCCACCGCGTAGAGCAGCCGCCGGCGCCGGACCCGGCTGCGGGCGGCGACCTCGCGCAGACAGCGGTCCAGCAGACGCCCTCCGGGCGCCGCCATGGGGTGCACGGAGCGCGGGGTGGCGTTGCGGTAGAGCATCAACTGCCGGGTGACCGGGCCGAACTCGGCCACCTGCGTCGTACACCGCGGGCATTCCATGAGGTGGTCCTCGAAGCGGAAGGCCTCCGCCTCGTCGAGCACGCCGAGCGCGTAGGCGGCGACATCGCCATGCTTCTGAAGGGACCTCATACCGAATCCTCGTGCCGTTGAGTACGGGTGGGGTTACGCGTTGCTCCCCTCCGTACGCACCGGACCACCGAATCACTCAAGCCACGAGGGAATCGGGCCCGGAGGATTCGGAGCCGTACCGCCGGCGGATTGGTCGCCGCCGGAAAAACGTCGGAATCGCTCCGACCACAGGGTCACCGCGGGCCGTCGCCTCGTCGGAAGGGGGCCGGTGCCGCGCCGGCGGACCCGCCGCCTGCCGACCGCGTGCGGGCCGCCCCGCGCATCCCTCCGGGCCTCCGCAGCCGCGCCGTCCGAGGAGCTGTCCCGGCCCGCCCGCGGCCGGGGCGGGCCGGACGGGTGTCAGAAGAGGCTGATGGCGAGGTGCCCCAGCGGCAGGCCCAGCTGCCATGCCGGGGTCCACACCTTCGGACCCTCGTCCTCGCCCGCCCCGCCGCCCGGCACCGCGTTGAGGTCCGGGGCGAGCAGTTCGGTCTCCTCCAGCCAGCGCCAGGCGGCCACGGCGAGGCCGAGGTCGGGCGCCGGGTCCCCGCCCGCCGGCGCCTCCTCGGCCAGCTCGGCCAGACGCCGCTGCACCCAGTCCTGCCACGGCTGGTCGTAGGCCGTCAGCGACATCCACGTCTCCAGCTGGGTGATGACCCGGATGCCGGACAGCTCGCCCTCGGTGTCGGAGAGGAAGACGGTCAGCGCCAGCGCGTCCCGGCCGGCCCGGAACTCGAACGACGTCGGGGGCATCAGATCCCCGGACCGCAGGAGCTCGTCGGCGATGTACTCGGCGTACAGCCAGGCCATGGGAACGGCGAGTTCCCCGCCGTCGTGGCCGTCCGTGCTCGGGTGACCTCTGTCCAGCATCCCTTCCTGCCTTCCTCCGGTGCGTGCGCGACGCCCGGCCCCGGGTCCCCGTCCTGTCGGAGAGGAGGACCCATCCGGAACACGGATGAGGACAGCCGATTACCCAACCGGGGTCCCGGGCAAGGCGCTTTACGGAGGCTTGACCTGACGGTCGGTTTCACCGCAGGTCGGCCGCGTATCCGGGCAGCACTCGGCGCAGGGCGCGCAGCGCGTAGTACGCGCGGGACTTCACGGTACCGGGTGGGATTCCCAGGGTTTCGGCGGCTTCCGCCACACTCGCCCCGTGGAAATACACCAGCACCAGGACTTCACGGTGCTCCGGAGTGAGGGTTTTCACAGCCTCGCGGACGTCCACCGCGGCGGCCGATCTCTCGGCGTGGTCGGCGCACACCCGCGCGCTCTCCAGCACGGCGTCCCCGACCTCGGCCGGGCGGGCCTGCCGGGCCCGGCGGGCGTCGATGGCGAGCCGCCGCGCCACGGTGAGCAGCCAGGGCCGCACGGAGTCGAAGGCGTCCGCGCGCAGCGCCTCGGGATGCCGCCAGGCCCGTACGAGGGTCTCCTGCACGAGGTCCTCGGCGCGCTGCCGGTCGCCGTCGCAGAGCCGCAGGAGCAGCGCGAAGAGAGGCCGGCCGTGCTCCCGCTGCAAGGCGGCGAGCTCGTGCTCGGCGGTCGTCGTCCCGGTGGTGAGCGTGGTCACGGCCGTCATGGGCGTATGCCACCGCAGGGAACGCGGCCGGGACAGATCGCGTACCCGGGTGTGCGGCGGACGGTCGAACGCGTCGACGAGCGCGTCGACGAACGGTCGGACGAACGGTCACCAACGGTCGGGCGAACGGTCGGACGAACGGGCGGGCGAACGGGCGGGCGAACGGCCGCAGAAGCGGTCCGGACGCCCCGCCGGGACGGACCGGACGGGTTAAAGAGGGCGTTCGGGCTGTTTGCGCCGGTCATCACCTTCGTACCTATGGGTGCGTAAATATGACTATCGTGAGGTGAGTAGATGATCGCACGCAGACAGCAGGTCGCCCTCGCCCTGACGGCCCTCCTCACCGCGGGAGCCGCCTGCCAGGCCCAGCAGCGGGACCCGGTCGACCGCCCGGGCCGGCCCGCGCCGACCGCCGGACCGCGCGGCTTCACCCTGGTGGCCTCCGGCGACGTCCTGCCGCACACCTCGATCATCGACCGGGCGCGCTTCGACGCCGAGGGCGGCGGCTACGACTTCCGGCCCATGCTCGCCGGGATCGAACCCGTCGTGTCCCGTGCCGATCTGGCGCTGTGCCACATGGAGACCGTCTACGGCGAGAACGGCGACTACACCGGCTACCCCGCCTTCAAGTCACCGCCGGAGATCGCCGAGGCGCTCGCCGCGACCGGGTACGACGGCTGCTCCACCGCGTCCAACCACAGCCTCGACGACGGCGCCGACGGCATCCGCCGCACCCTGGACGCCCTGGACCGCGCGGGCGTACGGCACGCGGGCACCGCCCGCACCGAGGCCGAGGCGGGGACGGCGACCGTCCTGCGGGCCGGTGCGGCACAGGTCGCCCACCTCTCCTACACCTACGACACCAACGGCTACCCGCTGCCGCCCGGCCGGCCGTGGGCGGTCGGCCTCATCGACGAGCGGCGCATGATCGCCGACGCCCGGGCGGCGCGGAGGGCGGGCGCGGACGTGGTCGTGGTGTCGGTGCACTGGGGCACCGAGTGGCAGGAGGCGCCCGACGACCAGCAGGTCACCCTCGCCCGCGCCCTCACCGCCTCCCGTACCGGCGGCCGCCCCGACATCGACCTGGTGCTCGGCACCCACGCCCATGTCCCGCAGGCGTACGAGAAGGTCAACGGGACCTGGGTGGTCTACGGCATGGGCGACCAGATCGCCGGCGAGATGGTCGACCACCGGGGCGTCCGCGACCCGCGCGGCAACCAGTCCACCGTCGCCCGCTTCACCTTCGCCCCGCCCGCGCGGCCCGGCGGGCGCTGGGAGGTCGCCAGGGCGGAGTTCGTGCCGCAGCTGTTCGACATCGACGCGGGCCGGGTCGTCGACCTCAACGCCGCCCTCGGCCGGGGAGCCGAGGTGCGCGCCGTGCGCGACCGCATCCGCGCCGTCGTCCTCAGCCGCGGCGCCGCGAAGGACGGCCTGGTGATGGCCGAGCCGCCGGGCCGCTGAGCTCGTACGGGGCGCGGCGGGCACCGGCGGCCGCCGCCGGACTCCGGCGGGACGGGGGCGCCCTCCGCCGGGCCCCCGCACCGCGGACGCCCCGCCCGCCTGCGGCGTCTCCGCACCGCCTGCGGCGTCCCCGTACGGCCCGGGGGCGTTCCCCGTACGGCCCGGGGCGTTCCCCGCACGGCCGTCGGCGCCCCGGCGGGCGGACGCGCGCTACGGGACGACCGTCACCGGCCAGCGGCCCGCCTTCACCAGCCGCACCGCCACGGAACCCACGATGCGGTGGCCGGCCTGCTCCGAGGCGCCGACGACGACCGCGTCGGCCTTCAGGTCGTCGGCGGCCTGCACCAGACCGCTGTAGGGGTCGCCGTGCAGGGTGTGGAACTCCCAGCGCACCTCGAAGATGCCCCTGACGCGCTCGGCGGCCTCCCGGATCCGGGCCACCAGGTCCTCCGCGACCTCTCCGGTCGCCTCCGCCACGGGAGCGCCGAGCGCCGCGCCCGCCGGCAGCACCGGCTGCACGTAGACCACCGCGAGCAGCGCGTGCTGACGCCGTGCCAGCCCGCCCGCGTAGGCCGCGGCCCGCAGCGAGGAGTCCGAACCGTCGATGCCGACCATGATGACCTTGGGCCCGTCCGTGCCCCGCTCGAAGCGCTGCTGTGTCACGACGCGAGGCTATCGGAACGGCCGCCTGCGACGGACGGCGGGACACCGGTGCGGGCGACGCGGCCCGGAGCGCCGGGCGGCCGCCCGCGGAAGCGTCCGGCCTTGGGCCGAGCGGGTGCAATCACACCGCCGCACCGGTGGCATGGTGGTGCGTCCCCCGCCCGTGCGGCGACTGATGAGTCATGAAGAAGGATGAGTTGTTCACCAGGCGCCGGTTGATCATCGCCGGCGCGGCCGCCGCGGGCGCGGCCGGCACGGCCGGTCTGCTCACCCTGGGCGGCGACCCGCCCGCCCCCGTCGCCCCCGTCGCCCCCGCGGCTCCCGCGGGCGGTGCCCCGGCCCGCGGCGCCCCGCTGAAGCCGTCCGCCTACCGGCTCCAGCCGCTCGCCGGATACGGGCCGCCGCGCACCGCGCCGGGCAGGACCCCGGTCCGCAGCGAGCCGCTGCTGCGCGTCTCCGGCCGCGGCCGCACCATGGTGCTGACCTTCGACGACGGCCCCGACCCCCGCTACACCCCCGGCATCCTCGACACGCTGCGCGAGTACGACGTACGGGCCATGTTCTTCGTCTGCGGCGAGATGGCCGACGTCAACCGGGACCTGCTGGAGCGGATGGCCGACGAGGGGCACGCCGTCGGCAACCACACCTGGTCGCACCCGCTGCTCACCAAGCTGTCCCGCTCCCGCATCCGCTCCGAGATGGAACGTACCTGCGACGTCATCGAGGAGGCCTACGGCGACCGGCCCGAGTGGTTCCGCGCCCCCTACGGCGCCTGGAACCGCGCCACGTTCCAGCTCGGCGCCGAGCTCGGCATGGAGCCGCTGGCCTGGACCGTGGACACCCTCGACTGGACGACGCCCGGCTCCCGCAGCATCACCCGCCGCGTCGAGAACGGCGCCGCCCCCGGCGTCGTGGTGCTCTCGCACGACGCCGGGGGCGACCGCTCCCAGAGCGTGACGGCCCTGCGCACCTATCTGCCGCAACTGCTGGACGACGGCTACCACGTCACGGTGCCCCGCCGGACCTACGCCTGACATCGGGCACCCGCCCGGCCGGGGTGCCGCTCAGCGGACCTCGGCCAGGCGGGCGAAGGCCACCACGTTCCCGTCGTAGCCGTTCTGCTGGGAGAACCCCCCGCCGCAGGTGATGACCCGGAGCTCCGGGGCGCCCTTGGAGGTGTACACCCGGTCCCCGGGGAAGTTGTTCTTCTCGAACACCTCGATGCCGTAGATCTCGAACACGGCCGTCCTGCCGTCCCCGCGGGCGATCTCGACCCGGTCGCCCTTCTTCAGCGCCCCGAGGCCGTAGAACACCGCCGGGCCCTGCTTGTTGTCGACGTGCCCGACGACGACCGCCGTGCCCTTCTCGCCGGGCGAGACGGCCCCGGTGAACCAGCCCGCCAGGTTCGGGTCCTCCGGCGGCGGAGCGCCGACCCAGCCGTCCGCGTCGAGACCGACGGGCATGACCGGGGCGTCGACCTGGATCTGCGGGATCCGCACCCGGTCCGGCACGGCGTAGGGCAGCGGGTCCGGGGCCCCGGCGAAGACGCCGCCCGCAGCGGTGCGGCTGTCGGCCGCCGCCGCGGACGCCGGCTGCGGCGGCCCCACGTCGAACTCCCCGGACCCGTTGCGAATGAGCGCGAGACCGGTCAGCAGAACAAGCGCTATCACGCCCCAGGGGGCGCGCTTCCTCCGCCGCTCCTCCTCTTCGGCCAGCTCGGCCAGCTCGGACGCAGACATTCGCCATCCCCTCTCGACGCAGCCGTCGCCACGTCACTTCGCGCATACGGGAACGCTAAGCGCAGGCCGCGCGACCGGCGACGGGGGAGAGACGAACGGGTTACCCGGGCGGTCGCCGGTGCGCCATCCGAGGAGCGCCGGCCAGGAATTTTCTGACGGCACATGACCTGCGGCAATATCCGATTATGTGCTTTTCTCCGGCGTGTTGCCTCACCAGGACGGACCATTCCCGAAATGCGCACGCACGCGGGGCATCTGAGGGTTTTTTCCGGGAGGCGTTCTCTCGCCGATCGACCGGGGACGGGCCCCGGGGCGCCTTCCGCGGAGGATCACATGCGCAACTCTCGTGCCCTGGCGGTCTCCGCCGCCGCGGTCGCCGCCCTCGGCCTCGCCGCTCCGGCTGCCGTCGCGTGGGACAGTGCCAGCAACATCGTCGCCCTGCCGAGCGTCATCGCCCGCGGCGGGCAGCTGACCATCACCGTCGACGGCTGCCCCCGCGGAGGCACCGCGACGTCCCGAGCGTTCCCCTCGACCAGTCTGTCGCCGATCCACGGCGCCAACGAGACGTCGAAGGGCACCGCGACCATCAACAGCAACGCGGCCCCCGGGTCGTACAGCATCACGGTCCACTGCTCCGGCCGCCAGCCGCTGACGCGGGACGCGGCGTTCACCGTCATCGGCGGTGTCCGCGGCGGCCTCGGCGGCAGCACCACCACCGGCGCCACCCCGACGGACATGGCCATCGGCGGGGGCCTGGTGGCGCTCGCCGCCATCGGTGGCGGGATGTTCTGGATGCGCCGCCGAGCCGAGAAGCGCGCCTGACCGGCCGGCCGGCCGCGCCTGCTCGCCGTCTCCACCGCAGGACCGCACCACACCGCAGGACCGCACCACGCGACGGCGGGAGAGGCGGTACGCCGCCCCGACCGAGCCGGCGACGAGGGCGGCCCCGAGGCCGATCTCCTTCAGGTCGAGGCCCGCGACGGTGCCGCCCTCACCGGCGTGCGCCCCGTGCGGGGTGAGCGGCTGCGGGGTCGGCCCGACGGGGTGGCCCCCGGCGATGGTCAGCTCCGCGGAGCCGCTCACCCGGTCGCAGGTGAACGTCACCCGGTACACCGCACCGGGTTCCGCGTCCCGGTCGACCGTGGCCGTGGCCCTCGCATGCTCCGGTCCGATGCGGACCGTGTCGAAGACGCCCGACGTCACCGTGACCGGTCCCCGGCAGCCGCCGTCCCGCTCCACCTGGAGGGTGACCTCGCCGCCCGCGGCGATGGTCGAGGGCAGCACACTGAACCCGAACGGTGTGATGTCGTGGTCGCCCTCGGCGGCGGCGGCCGGTGCGAAGCAGGCGACGGCGGTTGCGCCCAGCAGGGCGGCCGAAGCGACGCGTATCGCGCGCATGGTGGTTCCTCCGGTCTCCGAGGAGCAGCCGCGGACCTTTTCCGCTTGCGCCAGACATGCACCTCGATGTCCGAAACGCTAGAAAGGTGCGCACAGGTGCGCGAACCCGGTCGCGCGAATGGGGCATCCGCCTGCGCCGGGCGGGGGACGGCCCCGGCGTGGCGACGTGTCACCGGACGCACCGCCGGTGGCCGGGGCCGGCCCCCGCCCGGGTGCCGCCGTCCCCGGCCGCCGGCGCGGTCAGCCGCGCGTGCCGGGGAACAGGTGCAGGAACGGTTGCGCCGTCGCCGTGATGCCGCGGCTGTAGGGGGCGTCGAAGTCCCAGATGAGGAACAGCAGGAAGGCGATCAGCGCGGAGAACAGCCCCGCGAGGACCAGCTCGCGCGGAGTCCGCCGGATCTGGAGCGCCAGCACCATCCCGACGGTGACGACCGCCCCGCCGACCAGTCCGAACCACACCACCCCCGGCATGGTCGCGCCCATCGACCCGGCGCGGGCGCTGCGCGCCTGGTCGGCCGCCGCCACCTGGTCGACCAGGGGCTGGTAGGCCTGGGCCTCGAAGTCGGTGCGGGGCTCGTAGTCGGTGACGTCCGCTCTGATGCGGTCCAGCAGCTGCTCACCCTGCCGTGTCACCCGCCCGTGGGCGGCCATGTACGTCCACTCGTCGGTGACGACGTGTCCGACATAGGCGTTGACATCCGCCCGGATGCGGTCACGGACGTCGGCGGGATAGACCCGTACCCGCTCCGAGACCTCGTGCAGCGCCTGTGCCTCGGCCCGCACGTGCTCCTGCGCGGCGCTGCGGGCCTCCCAGACCCCCGCGATGGCCAGGCCCAGGACGATGGCGTACACCACGCCGATCCACATCGTCATGTACTCGATGACGTCGGGGGTCTCGCTGGGGTCCTCGTCGACCCGCGCCGCGCGGCTGCGCAGCAGCGTGATCACGACCACCACCGTGCAGGCGGCGACCATCGCGAGGGTGAGAACAAGCCATTCCGGCAACAGATGCCTCCAGGGTCAGCGCGCCCGCAGCGCGGCCACGGCGATCACCGCGGGGACGGTGATGAGCAGGACGAAGGTGAGCGGCGAGGTGCCGTGCCGGGAGACCCGCTGCTGTCGCGGGGCCTGGTACGGCGGATAGCTCACCGGTGCCGCCGAGGGACTCGGTGGGGGGCTCGGTCTCGGTCTCGGCGCAGGTGTGGGGGGCGGAGTGGGCAGGGGGGCGGGTGGCTGCCGGGCGGAGGGCGGCGCGGGGGCGGGGGGCGGGGGTGCCGCGGGCGCCGGCCGGGGCCGGGGCTTCGGCGGGGGTGGCGGTGCGGGGGCGGGAGGCGGCGCCGGTGGTTTCGGGGTGGGTGTCGGCGTAGGCGTGGGTGTCGGCGTGGGAGTGGGCGTGGGAGTGGGAGTGGGCGTGGGTGTCGGAGTGGGCGACGGTTCCGGGCACGGCGGGGGAGGCGGTGGCCCGGGGCAGTACGGGAAGGCCGCCCGGCTGGACGAGCGGCCCGCGACCGCCGTCGCGACCGTGCGGTCCGGGCCGGTGGAGGCGTGGGCGCAGGCGTCGGCGCGCGCGACGCCGGCCGGCAGGCCCGCCAGAGCCCAGGTCAGCGCCGTCAGGGTCAGGACCCGTAAGGGAAGAGCGCGGCGGGTCGGTTCGGCTCGATGCACGACGGAGATCCTCAACCCTGGCGGAGCCCGCCGGGCCCGGCGTTCGACGGGATTGCCCCGAACGGGGGACGTGGGGGCCCATGAGGTTTGAACCGCCCGGTGACGGTTGCGAGGCGGTGTGCCGCACCGGGCGGGGCGGCGCGAGGCGGTGGCGGCCGTTCCCGTCGCCCCCGGCCCGTTCGGGCGCGCCGGGCCCGCGCGGAGGGCCGTCCGGGCCCGCGGGCGCAACGGCGGGCCCGGGACCCGGCGTCGTCGCCACGACGGGCCCGGGGCCTCTCGCAGCGCCCCGGCGGCGCGGGGCCGGGAACCGTACGGAGCGGCGTAGGGAGCGGCGTACGGAGCGGCGTACGGAGCGCCCGCCGGGGCCGGTGCCGGAAGCCGCCGGAGAGAAATCCGCGCGGTGGCTGAACACCGGCCCGCCCCGCCGCGTACTCAATGCCGTGCGGCGATGACAGCAGTCGGCCGCAACATCCTTGGAATCATGGGGAGTTGACGATGAAGACCTCCTGGCGGAGCGCCTCGATCGTGGCGAGCGCCGTGGCCGTGCTGGCGCTGACGACGGCGTGCGGTCAGGAAAAGGCCGCAGACTCGGGCAGTCAGAACGTGGGTGCGACCGTACCGGCCGGCGGCTACGGCGCGACAGCGGGCGGCGGTTACGGTGCCGAGGCCGGCGCCTCCGCGGACGGACAGGCCGGCGGGGCCGATGCCGCCGGACAGGCCGACGCGGAGGGGGCCGGCACCCTCGAAGTCGCCGGCGACGAAGAGCTGGGCGACATCCTCACCGACGGCGCCGGCCGCACCCTGTACCGGTTCGACCAGGACACCGCGGAGCCGCCCAAGACCAACTGCGAGGGCGACTGCGCCAAGGCCTGGCCGCCGGTCCCGGCCGACGACGCGGAGGCCGGCGACGGCATCGACGAGGCCCTGCTCGGCGAGGTCACCCGCGCCGACGGCACCAAGCAGCTCACCGTGGGCGGCTGGCCCGCCTACCGCTACGCCAAGGACGAGGCGCCCGGCGACACCAACGGCCAGGGGGTGGGCGGCACCTGGTACGCGCTGGCCCCCGACGGCAAGAAGGCCAAGTCGGCGGACCTGCCCGGGCTGTCCACCCGCAACGACCCCAAGCTCGGCGAGATCGTCGTGGACCGCAACGGCATGACCGTCTACCGCTTCATGAAGGACGAGGCCTGGCCCAAGCCGGTCTCCGCGTGCACCGGCGCCTGTCTGGAGAAGTGGCCGGTGGTGGAGCCGGTCTCCGCCGACGACACCGAGGGCGTGCAGAAGAAGGGCCTGATGAACTTCACCCGGCCCGACGGCGCCAGGCAGCAGACGGTGAACTGCTGGCCGATCTACACCTTCGCCGGTGACAAGGCCCCCGGCGACACCAACGGCCAGGGCGTGGGCGGCACCTGGTACGCGGTGGCGCCCGACGGCAAGCCGGTCGGTGCTCCCAAGGAGTAGACCGGCGCGCCCCGGCGGTCCGCCCCTCCTCCCCCTCGGAGGGGCGGACCGCTTTGGTGTGTTTGCAATGGTTTACCGCACGTGATCATTTCGGCACGTGCCGCTGGCAGTGACCGGGAACGGATGCTCAATTTCCGTTTCCGCTCGCTCCTTTGGCGGGCGATCAGTAGCCTCTGCTCGAACACCGGATCGCCAGAGCCTTGGAGAGAGAGATGGAGCGTCCCGCCTGGGCCCCGCGGAGCATCGACATCTCGGTGCCGAGCGTTTCCCGGATCTACGACTTCTACCTCGGTGGTTCGCACAACTTCGAGGTCGACCGGGAAGCCGCTCGAAAGGCGATGGAGTTCATGCCGGGCCTGCCCAAGATCATGCAGGCCAACCGGGCGTTCCTGCGGCGGGCGGTGCGGTACGCGGTCGGCGAGGGTGTCACCCGGTTCCTGGACATCGGCTCCGGCATCCCCACGCACGGCAGCGTCCACGAGACCGCGCAGGCCGTCCGGCCCGAGGCGGAGGTGGTCTACGTCGACCACGACCCCGTCGCGGTCGCACACACGCGCGCCGTGCTGGCGGGCAGCGAGCGGGCCGGAGTCGTCGCCGCCGACCTCCGCAGGCCGCAGGACCTCCTCGCCCGCCCCGAAGTACGGCGACTGATCGACCCGAACCGACCGGTGGCGCTGCTTCTGGTTGCCATACTGCACTTCGTGCAGAACGAGGACGACCCCTACGGCGCCGTGGCCGAACTGCGTGACGCGCTCGCCCCCGGCAGCATGCTGATCCTCACGCATGCCTCGTACGAGGGAATCCCGGTCCCCGCCGGACGGGCCGAGGGCGCGGTGGACGTGTACCAGGACATTCGCAATCCGCTGATCATGCGCCCGCGCGACGAGATCGCGCGGTTCTTCGAGGGGTACGACATGGTGGAACCCGGACTGGTGGCGATGCCGCACTGGCGGCCCGACACCGCACCGGAGGACGAGGATCCGTATGCGTTCTCCGGGTTCGCGGGCGTGGGGCGTACCGCATGATCGCGGAACCGGACGGGCCGGAGGACAGACTCCGCCGGTTCGCCACGATCTGGAGCCGGTCGGTCTTCCCGGTCACCGTGACGTCCCTGACCCGGCCGGAGTTCGAGACGCGGCTGCTGCCGCTCGCCCGGCGGCTGAGCACCGCGCTGCGGGCCCGGATGTTCGACGCGGCCGAGGGCCGGGCCCTGGGTGCGGCCCTTGTCGACGCGCACTGCACCGACCCCGAGGCGCTCAGCCGCACCCTCGACTGCGTGGACGCCTATCTGGTGCTCTACTGCGGCGGGGACGGCCACCGCGAGGACCTGCGGGCCCGGTCGGCACGGCTGCAGCACGCCATGGCCGCCGGGTTCGCCGAGGCGCTGCGCGAACGCACCCTCGCCGAGCAGGAGTCCATCGCACAGGCCGCGCTGCGCGCCCAGGGCGTGGTGGCCCAGGCCCTGCACGCCAGCGAGGCCCGGTTCCGGGCGGTGTTCGAGGGCGCGGCGATAGGGATCGGCATCGCCGACCTCGACGGCAACGTCCTCGATGTGAACGACGCGCTGCTGCGCATGTTCGGCGGCTACGAACAGGGCCTGCGCGACAGCAACGTGCGCGACTGGACGCACGCCGAGGACGCGCCGCAGGTGTGGCCGCTGTACGAGGAGCTCATCCGCGGCGACCGCGAGCACTACCACGTCGAGAAGGCCTTCTACCGCCCCGACGGAACGGTCCTGTGGACCAACCTCACCGTGTCCCTGCTGCGCGACGCCGAGGGCCGCCCGCAGTACCAGCTGGCCCTGATGGAGGACACCACCGAACGCCGCCTGCTCAATCTGCGGCTGCGCTACGAGGCCACCCACGACGCGCTGACCGGCCTGCCCAACCGCACGCTGTTCTTCGAACGGCTGGAGAAGGCCCTCGCCGCCGCCCCCGGCCAGCGGTTCGGGCTGTGCTACCTGGACCTGGACGGCTTCAAGACCATCAACGACAGCCTCGGTCACGCGGCCGGCGACCGGCTGCTGGTGGAGGTCGCCGACCGGCTGCAGTCGTGCGCCACCGCGCCCGGTGAGATGGTCGCCCGTCTGGGCGGCGACGAGTTCGTCGCGCTGACGACCGGGACGGACACCCGCAGCGAGGTCGACGAGCTGGCCGCGCGCATCATGAACGCGCTGCTCGCCCCCGTCAGCATCGACGGCCGCGAACTGACCGTGCGGGGCAGCATCGGCATCGTCGAGGGACCCGCGGGCGGCGAGCGCAGCCCCGCGGAGGTGCTGCGCAGCGCCGACATCACCATGTACCGGGCCAAGTCGGCGGGCGGCAACCGCTTCGAGGTGGCCGACCCCGAGGCCGACGCCCGGGTCATCACCCGGCACGGCCTGACGACGGCGCTGCCGGCCGCCCTGGAACGCGGCGAGTTCTTCATCGAGTACCAGCCGCTGGTCCATCTCGGAGACGGCAGCGTCCGCGGCGCGGAGGCGCTGGTGCGCTGGCTGCACCCGCAGCACGGGGTGCTCGGACCCGACCGGTTCATCCCGCTCGCCGAGCACACCGGGCTGATCGTCCCGCTGGGCCGCTGGGTGCTGGAGCAGTCCGTCCGGCAGGCCCGCGCCTGGCGGGAGCGGCACCTGGGCGACGTACCGCTGCGCATCAACGTCAACCTCTCGCCCTGCCAGCTCACCCACCCCCGCCTGGTGCAGGACACCGTCGACATCCTGGAGGCGGCCGGCGTCACCCCCGACGCCCTCTGCCTGGAGGTCACCGAGTCGGCCCTCATCGGCGCGGACGACGCCCTGCTCAAGCCGCTGCGCCGGCTGGCGGAGATGGGCGTGGACATCGCGCTGGACGACTTCGGCACCGGCTACTCCAACCTCGCCAACCTGCGCCGCCTCCCGGTGAGCGTGCTCAAGCTGGACCGCTCCTTCACCCAGGGCATGCAGCGCTTCCCCGCCGACCCCGTCGACCTGAAGATCGTGGAGGGCATCGTCTCCCTCGCGCACAGCCTCGACCTGACGGTGACCGTCGAGGGCGTGGAGACCGGCGCGCAGGCCGAACAGCTGCGCATACTGGGCTGCGACACCGCCCAGGGCTGGTACTACGCCCGGCCGGGCCCGCCGGAGCGGCTGCACCAACTGGCCCTGGCGGACGCGGCGGGCTGAACGCGTCCCGCCGCCTCGCCGCCAAGAGCCTCCCGGTGCCGCGAGCCGGCGCACCTCCCGGTCGCGGCCCTACCCGTCCAGCAGCATCCGCTGCAGCTCGCGGGCGGCCCGGGGCGGAGCCACGTCGCTGCGGTGCGCCAGCGCGATCACCCGGTGCAGTCCGGGCCGGGTCAGCGGGGTCACCCGCAGGGCCGGACCGGGCCGGACCGCGACCATCCGCGGCACCACGGCCACCCCGAGCCCGGCCCGCACGAAGCCCAGCACCGCGTCCATCTCCCCGCCCTCCACGGCGAACTCCGGCTCGAACCCGGCGGCCCGGCAGGCGGCGACGGTCAGCTCCCGCAGGCCGTACCCGTGCCGGAACATCACCAGCGGCCGGCCCGCCAGCTCCGCGACCGCCACCGAGCGCCGCCCGCCCGGCCAGGGGGCGTCCGGAGCGGACACCACCACCAGGTCCTCACGCAGCAGCTCCGCCGTGGTCAGCGCCGGGGAGGGCGACGGCAGCGGCAGCACCACCAGCGCCAGGTCCAGCGCGCCCCGCGCCAGCTGCCGGACGAGATCGTGCGACCCGCCCTCCTCCACCATCAGCCGCACCCCGGGATAGCGGTCGTGGAACGAGCGCAGCACCTCCGGCAGCAGGCCGGTGCACACGCTCGGCGTCGCCCCCAGCCGGACCCGCCCCCGCTGCAGCCGCACCAGCTCCTGCACCTCGTGCCGCGCGGTCTCCGCGTCGGCCAGGATCCGCCGGGCCGGCGGCAGCAGCGCCTCCCCGGCGTCGGTCAGCGTGATGTTGCCGCGCGCCCGCCGGAACAGCTCGGCCCCCAGCTCCCGCTCCAGCGCCCTGATCTGCTGCGACAACGACGGCTGCGAGACGTGCACGGCCTCCGCCGCCCGGGTGAAGTGCCGGGTCTCGGCCACCGCCACGAAGTACTGGAGCTGCTGGAACTGCATCCTGTCAGCATAGCCGGAGCCTATGGAAACGAGCTGAACCATGTCTTGGACCGATGGCCGGGTGCGGTCCTAGCGTCAGGGACCATGGTTCTGGCAACACGGAGTGCCCCGACAACGCGGACGGACCGACGGCCGTCCACGGCGCGCACCCTCTGGGACAGCTCCGTCGGCAAGAAGGCCGTGATGGCCGTCAGCGGCATGATCATGCTGCTGTACCTGGTCGTCCACGTGCTGGGCAACCTCAAGATCTTCTTCGGCGCCGGCGAGTTCAACGGGTACGCCCACTGGCTGCGCACCCTGGGCGAGCCCGCCCTGCACTACGAGTGGGCGCTGTGGGCGCTGCGCGCGGTCCTGGTCGCGGCCGTGGCCGCACACGCCGTCTGCGCCTACCAGCTCAGCCGCCGCGACCGCGCGGCGAGGCCCGGCGGGTACGTCCACCGCAGGCGCCGGGCGAGCTACGCGACCCGCACCATGCGCTGGGGCGGGATCATCCTCGGTCTGTTCGTCGTCTGGCACGTCCTGGACCTGACCACCGGCCACCTGCACCCCGGCGGCTTCCAGGAGGGCCGCCCCTACCAGAACGTCGTGGACACCTTCTCCACCTGGTACGGCAACGCCGTCTACATCACGGCGATGCTCGCCCTCGGCCTGCACATCCGGCACGGCTTCTGGAGTGCCGCACAGACCCTCGGCGTCGGCAGCCGCACCCGCGACCGCGCCCTGCGCGCCTGCGCCGACGCCCTCGCCCTGCTGCTCACGGCCGGCTTCGTCGCCGTACCCGTGGGCGTGATGACCGGAGTGGTGAGCTGACCATGACCGCCCCCGCGCAACACCCCGAACGCACCGCCCCCGCCGGCAGCCCCGCGCCCCCGGCAGGCACGGCGGACCCGGCACACCCGCCGTACACGGACTACCGCACCGGTGACCCGGTCGCCGACCGGGCCGCCCCCGGCGGGCCCGTCCACGAACGCTGGGGCCGGCGCCGCTTCGAGGCCCGGCTGGTGAACCCGGCCAACCGGCGCCGGCACACCGTGATCGTCGTCGGGACCGGCCTCGCGGGCGCCTCGGCCGGTGCCACGCTCGCCGAACAGGGCTACCGCGTCGTCCAGTTCTGCTACCAGGACTCCCCGCGCCGCGCCCACTCCATCGCCGCCCAGGGCGGCATCAACGCCGCGAAGAACTACCGCAACGACGGCGACTCCGTCCGCCGGCTGTTCTACGACACCGTCAAGGGCGGCGACTTCCGCGCCCGCGAGTCCAACGTGCACCGCCTCGCCGAGATCTCCGTCGAGATCATCGACCAGTGCGTGGCCCAGGGCGTGCCCTTCGCACGCGAGTACGGCGGACTGCTCGACACCCGCTCCTTCGGCGGCGTCCAGGTCTCCCGCACCTTCTACGCCCGCGGCCAGACCGGGCAGCAGCTGCTGCTCGGCGCCTACCAGGCGCTGTCCCGGCAGATCGCGGCGGGCACCGTGGAGATGCACCCGCGCACCGAGATGCTCGACCTGGTCGTCGTGGACGGGCGGGCCCGCGGCATCGTCGCGCGGGACCTCGTCACCGGCCGGACCGACGCGTACACCGCCGACGCCGTCGTCCTGGCCACCGGCGGCTACGGCAACGTCTTCCACCTGTCGACGAACGCCATGAACTCCAACGCCACCGCCGTCTGGCGGGCCCACCGCCGCGGCGCGTACTTCGCCAACCCCTGCTTCACCCAGATCCACCCGACGTGCATCCCGCGCACCGGCGAGCACCAGTCGAAGCTGACCCTGATGAGCGAGTCGCTGCGCAACGACGGCCGGATCTGGGTGCCCCGGGCGAAGGGCGACACCCGCCCGCCGGAGCGGATCCCCGAGGAGGAGCGCGACTACTACCTGGAGCGCATCTATCCCTCCTTCGGCAATCTCGTCCCGCGGGACATCGCCTCCCGCGCCGCGAAGAACGTCTGCGACGAGGGCCGGGGCGTGGGCCCCGGCGGGCAGGGCGTCTACCTGGACTTCGCCGACGCGATCAGGCGGACGGGACGCGCGGCCGTCGAGGGCCGGTACGGAAACCTCTTCGAGATGTACCGGCGGATCACCGACGAGGACCCCTACCGGGTACCGATGCGGATCTACCCGGCCGTGCACTACACCATGGGCGGCCTGTGGGTCGACTACGACCTCCAGACCACCGTGCCCGGCCTGTTCGCGATCGGGGAGGCCAACTTCTCCGACCACGGCGCGAACCGGCTCGGCGCGTCCGCGCTGATGCAGGGCCTCGCCGACGGCTACTTCGTGCTGCCGGCCACCCTCAACGACTACCTCGCCCGCCACCCCGTGCAGAGCCCGGTCGGCGCCGGCCACCCGGCCGTCGAGGAGGCGCTCGCCGACACCGGGGACCGGCTTCACCTGCTGCTCGCCGTCGACGGCGACCGCACCCCCGACTCCTTCCACCGCGAACTCGGCGAACTGATGTGGGAGCACTGCGGGATGGCCCGCACCGGCACCGGGCTGCGCACGGCCCTGGACCGGATACCGCGCATCCGCGAGGAGTTCTGGCGCCGCGTCAAGGTGCCGGGCACCGGGACGGAGTTCAACCAGTCCCTGGAGAAGGCCAACCGCGTCGTCGACTACCTGGAACTCGCCGAGCTGATGTGCCTCGACGCCCTGCACCGCGCCGAGTCCTGCGGCGGCCACTTCCGCGAGGAGTCCCAGACCCCGGACGGCGAGGCCGCCCGCCGCGACGAGGAGTTCTCCTACACCGCCGCCTGGCAGTTCACCGGCACCGGCACGGCGCCCGTCCTGCACAAGGAAGACCTCGTCTTCGAGTACGTCCACCCCACCCAGCGGAGTTACGCATGAGGCTCACCCTGCGCGTCTGGCGGCAGCCGCACGCCGGCGCCGACGGCGCCCTGTCCACCTACGAGGTCGACGGCATCTCGCCCGACATGTCCTTCCTGGAGATGCTGGACACCCTCAACGAGGACCTCATCCTGCGCGGCGAGGACCCCGTCGCCTTCGACCACGACTGCCGCGAGGGCATCTGCGGCGCGTGCTCCCTCGTCATCAACGGCGACGCCCACGGCCCGGAACGCACCACCACCTGCCAGCTGCACATGCGGTCCTTCGCCGACGGCGACACCATCGACGTCGAACCGTGGCGGGCCTCCGCGTTCCCCGTGATCAAGGACCTGGTCGTCGACCGGTCGGCCCTCGACCGCATCATCCAGGCCGGCGGCTACATCACCGCCCCCACCGGGTCCGCGCCCGAGGCACACGCCACGCCGGTGCCCAAGCCGGACGCCGACACCGCCTTCGAGCACGCCGAGTGCATCGGCTGCGGCGCCTGCGTCGCCGCCTGCCCCAACGGCGCGGCGATGCTGTTCACCTCCGCCAAGGTCAACCACCTGAACGTGCTCCCGCAGGGCGCGCCCGAGCGGGAGAGCCGGGTCCTGGACATGGTCGCGCGGATGGACGACGAGGGCTTCGGCGGATGCACCCTGACCGGCGAGTGCGCCACCGCCTGCCCCAAGGGGATTCCCCTGACCTCCATCACGGGCATGAACAGGGAGTGGCTGCGGGCCGTCCGCAAGGCCAGGCGCTGAGGCCGGCGCCCCCGGACGCCACACCGGGGCGTCACGCCGGACGTCACCCCCGCACGGCCCCGTACGGCCACCGCTTCGCGAACGGCTCGGGAACCGCCCGGCTCCGGGCATTCAACCGTTCCACATCCCCGCTCCCGGCACAGGTCACGTACACGCCAACCGGCATCGGAAGAACAGGGGTGTCCCCAGCCCCGCTCCACCGGCCCGTGCCCAGGAGAGAGCCATGTCCGCTGTCACCACCCTCGACCGCCCCCGGCAGCCGGCGGCGCCCGCCCGCTACACCGTCACCCTCGCCCGCGACGAGAACGACGTGCGCGCCGCACAGCGGCTGCGGTACGAGGTCTTCGCCGGGGAGATGGGGGCCCGCCTGGTCACCGCCCAGCCGGGGCTCGACGTGGACGGCTTCGACGCCTACTGCGATCACCTGCTGGTCCGGGACACCCTCACCGGCCAGGTCGTCGGCACCTACCGGCTGCTGCCCCCCGAGCGGGCCGCGCTCGCCGGACGGCTCTACTCCGAAGGCGAGTTCGAGCTGTCCCGGCTGGACGGCGTCCGCCCCGGACTGGTCGAGGTCGGCCGCTCCTGCGTGCACCCCGACCACCGCGACGGCACCGTCATCGGCCTGATCTGGGCCGGCATCGCCCGCTACATGGTGGACGGCGGCCACGAGTGGCTCGCCGGCTGCTGCTCCCTGCCGCTCGCCGACGGAGGCGGTTCCGCGGCCGCCACCTGGGACCGGGTGCAGGCCAGGCACCTCGCGCCGGAGGAGTTCCGGGTGACGCCGCTGCGGCCCTGGAGCGCCGAGGGCGTGGCCCGGCCCGCCGGCCGCACCGAACTGCCGCCGCTGCTGCGGGGCTACCTCCGGCTGGGCGCCTGGGTGTGCGGAGAGCCCGCCCACGACGAGGACTTCGGGGTCGCGGACCTCTGTGTGCTGCTGTCGATGCGCCGCGTCGACGCCCGCTACCTGAAGCACTTCCTCTCGCTCGTCCCGGCCTGATGAGCGTCTGGCTGCCCAGCGCGCCCTGCACCTCGCGGGCGTGCGTGGAGCCGGCCGGGGCGTCCGCGGCGGCCCTGGCGCGCGGCGTGCTGCGGCTGGCGGCGGTCGTCGCGCTGCTCCTCGCCGGGATCGCGCTGTCCCCGCTCGGCGGACGCGTCCCGGCCCGGCTGGTGCGGCGCTGGTGCCGGTGGATCGTCCGCGCGGCGGGGGTACGGGTGCGGACGACCGGCGACGCGCCCGCCGCCGGCGGGCTGCTCCTGGTCGCCAACCACATCTCCTGGCTGGACATCCCGCTGCTGGCCGCCGTACGGCCGGCCCGGATGCTGGCCAAGAAGGAGATACGGCACTGGCCGGTGGCGGGGCCGCTGGCCGCGCGCGGCGGCGCGGTGTTCATCGACCGGGACCGGCTGCGGGCGCTGCCGGAGACGGTCGCGCACCTCGCGGACACCCTGCGCTCCGGGGCCGCCGTCGGTGTCTTCCCCGAGGGCAGCACCTGGTGCGGACGCGCCCAGGGCCGGTTCCGCCGCGCGGTGTTCCAGGCCGCGCTGGACGCGGGCGTGCCCGTCCAGCCGGTGCGGATCCGCTACCGGCTCGGCGACGGCTCGGCCACCACGCTGCCCGCGTTCGTCGGCGACGACTCCCTGCTCACGTCCGTCTGGCGGGTGGTCACGGCCCGGCGGCTGACCGCCGAGGTCGAGGTGCGGCCGGCCATCGCGCCCGCCGCTCACCGGGACCGCCGCGCGCTGGCCCGGGCCGCCGAGCGCGGCACCGTCGGCGGCGGCCCCGACTGGACGCATGCGGCCCTCGTGACCGCGCCGGGCCGTCCCGGGGCGCGGCCCGCCACCCGGACGGCCCGGGGCGGGCGGCAGAGACCCTAGGCTGACCGTGTGACCACCGACGCCCGACGGCAGCTCGCCGTGTTCGACCTGGACAACACCCTCGCCGGCACCGCCCACCGCCGGCGCTTCCTGGAGAGCCGGCCGCGTGACTGGGACGCGTTCTTCGCCGCCGCGCCCCAGGACCCGCCACTGGCGCAGGGGGTGGCCCTGGCGCGGGAGCGCGCCGGGACGTGCGAGGTCGTCTACCTCACCGGACGGCCCGAGCGCTGCCGCCGTGACACGCTGGACTGGCTCACCGCGCACGGCCTGCCCGAGGGGCGGGTCCTCATGCGCGGCAACGCCGACCGGCGGCCCGCCCGGCGAACCAAGCTGGAGGTGCTGCGCCGGCTCGCCCGCACCCGGGAGGTGGCGGTGCTGGTGGACGACGACGAACTGGTGTGCGCGGACGCGGAGCGGGCGGGTTTCCGCGTGGTACGGGCCACCTGGGGCAGCCCTTCGGAGGAACTGGCCGCGGCCCAGGAGCGCGAGGGGCGGACCTGACGGGCGGTTCCCCGGCGCCCGGGGACGCGGGGGCCCGGGGCGGGCCCGTGGCGGGACACGCTCCGCGGAGAGGCGGCGGGACACCGCCTGCTCCGGGACACCGCCTGCTCCGGGGTGCCGCCCGGTCCGTGGTGCCGCCCGCTCAGTCCGACTCGTCCAGGCGGAAGCCGACCTTCAGGCCGACCTGCCAGTGCGCGATCTCGCCGTTCTCGATCTGGCCCCTGACCTGTGTCACCTCGAACCAGTCCAGATTCCGCAGGGTCTGTGAGGCGCGGCTGATGCCGTTGCGGACGGCCTGGTCGACGCCCTCGGGCGAGGTGCCGACGATCTCGGTGACGCGATAGGTGTGGTTCGACATGCGGGTGCTCCTCCTGCCCGACGGCGGCGCCGCGTGTGGCGCGCGTCACTCCACCGTGCCCCAGGGTGCGGCGGGGCGCGAGATCTCGGCGCCCGCCCCTTGACCTTCGCATTGGTCCATACCAAAATCCTGCTTCACCCGTACGGGCGCTTTCCGGCCCGTCCCCCCACGTCGGGTCCCCGCCGCTTTCCGCCAGGCAGAACAGGACCGACCCCGTGAAACGCCGCCTTATCGCCCTCGTCTGTGTGTCCGCCTCCCTCGTGGGGGGCTGCGGCCTGCTCCCGGGCAGCACCGAACGGCAGACCGTCACCGTGTGGCTGATGAAGGGCAGTGCCTCCGGCGAGTTCCTGCACCGCTTCACCGAGGACTACGAGCGCACCCACTCCGGCGTCGACCTCGACATCCGCATCCAGGAATGGACCGGCATCGGCCCGAAGGTCCAGGCGGCCCTGGCGGCGCGCGGCGACGGCACCGAGGACGGGCCCGACGTCATCGAGGTCGGCAACACCCAGGTGCCGCAGTACGTCGAGGGGGGCGGGCTGGTGGACCTGACGCTGGAGTCGGTCCGCGACTGGGGCGGCGCGGACTGGCTGCCCGGACTCGCCGAGCCCGGCAAGCTCCGCGGCCACCAGTACGGCATCCCCTGGTACGCGGCCAACCGGGTGGTCATCTACCGCAAGGACCTCTTCGAGCAGGCCGGTGTCACCGCCCCACCCAGGACCCGCGACGCGTGGCTGGAGATCACCGAGAAGCTGGACTCCGACGGCGACCAGGGCATCTACCTCGCGGGCCAGGACTGGTACACCCTCGCCGGCTTCATCTGGGAGGAGGGCGGCGACCTCGCCGACTCCGCCGGCGGCACCTGGAGCGGTGCGCTGGACAGCCCGGAGGCGCTGCGCGGCATGGACTTCTACCGCCGCCTGCAGGCACTGGGCGACGGACCGGTCGACGCCGACGAGGAACACCCGTCGCAGGCCGGTGAGTTCGCCAAGGGCGGTATCGCGCAGATCGTGGGCGTCCCCGGCCTCGCCCAGGCGATCCTGCGCGACAACCCCGGACTCAAGGACCAGCTCGGCTACTTCCCCGTCCCCGGCCGCACCGCCGAGGCGCCCGGCGCGGTCTTCACCGGCGGCTCCGACCTCGTCATCCCCCGGAACACCGACGACCGCGACGCGGCGATCGACGTGGTGGAGGCGCTGGCCGGGTCCAAGTGGAACACCGACCTGGCCCGCACCATGAACTACGTGCCCAACAAGACCACCCTCGCCGACGCGGTGGCGGGCGAGGAGGGAGCCGCCGCCATGGCGGCCGGCGCGGCGCAGGGCCGCGCCACCCCCGCCACGCCCGACTGGGCCGCGGTGGAGGCGGAGAACCCCATCAAGCCCTACATGACCAAGGTCCTCAACGGCGCCGACCCCGCGACCGAGGCCCGCCGCGCCTCGAAGGCCATCACCGACCGCCTGTCCCTCGGCTAGCCCCCACCAGCCGAAGCCGGCCCCGTCCGGGACGTGCTGGCGGGGGGTGCCCTGCTCGGGGGCGCGGGGAACTGCGCGCCCAGCCACGACGGCGCCGCGGTCGGCCGGGCGGCGTTCCCGGCCCCCCACGGGCGCTGCCGTGCCGGGTGAAGCCGGCCCCGTCCGGGACGTGTTGGCGGGGGGTGCCCTGCTCGGGGGTGCGGGGAACGGCGCGCCCAGCCACGACGGCGCCGCGGTCGGCCGGGCGGCGCGCCACTCTCAGGCGCGCCGCCCGCCGGGCGAGGCCCGCTGTGCCGGAACACCTCCGTCAGGGGCGCGGGGAACGGCGCGCCCAGCCACGACGGCGCCGCGGACGGCCGGGCGGCGTTCCCGGCCACCCACGGGCGCTGCCGTGCCGGGTGAGGCCGGCCCTGTTCGCGGCGCCTTGGCGGGGGTGCCCTGCTCGGGGGCGCGGGGAACGGCGCGCCCAGCCACGACGGCGCCCCGGCCGACCGGCGCGGAGCGCCCCGCACCCCCGGACACGCCGCCCGCCGGGCACCCCCCGAGGAGACCGCCCGGCAAGCGGAGCGTCACCTCACCGTGCTCAGCGACAGCGCGAACCGCCCCTCGGAGTCCGTCCACCAGTGGCTCAGCTCCAGCCCGGCCGCGGCGAGTTCGGCCCGCACCCCCTCCCGGCGGAACTTCGCCGACACCTCGGTGCGCAGCTCCTCACCCGCCGCGAAGTCGACCGCGAGGTCCAGCGCGGGGATCTTCACGGTCTGTTCCGTGGCGGAGCGCAGCCGCATCTCGATCCACTCGCGCTCGGGGTCCCAGAGCGCCACGTGCCGGAACGCGGCCGGGTCGAAGTCGGCGCCCAGCTCCCGGTTGACGACGGTCAGCACGTTCTTGTTGAACGCCGCCGTCACCCCGGCCGCGTCGTCGTACGCCCGGACCAGCACCTGCTCGTCCTTCACCAGGTCCGTGCCGAGCAGCAGCGCGTCACCGGGGGAGAGCAGTGCCCGTACGGACGCCAGGAAGCCGGCGCGTTCGGCGGGCAGCAGGTTGCCGACGGTGCCGCCGAGGAAGGCCAGCAGCCGCGGTCCGGGGGTGTCCGGCAGGCTCAGCCCGGCCGTGAAGTCGGCGATGAGCCCGTGCACGTGCAGACCCGGGAACTCCCCCACGAGCACCCGGCCGGCCTGGGCCAGGGCGCTCTCGC
Organism: Streptomyces sp. B8-7; assembly: GCF_058833805.1. Taxonomy (NCBI): domain Bacteria; kingdom Bacillati; phylum Actinomycetota; class Actinomycetes; order Kitasatosporales; family Streptomycetaceae; genus Streptomyces; species Streptomyces sp. B8-7. Next base: position 944,972 of record NZ_JBYRRL010000002.1, read on the forward strand.
TGACGTCGACGGGGACGTACGTCTCCAGCGAGCCGAGCGACTCCAGGGCGCCCAGCAGGTGCCGGGTCTTGTCCGAGGAGCCCGAGCCCAGCTCGACCAGCGTCCGGGCGGGCAGCGCGGCGGCGATCTCACCGGACCGGGTGAGCAGGATCTCCCGCTCGGCGCGGGTCGGGTAGTACTCGGGCAGCTCGGTGATCTCTTCGAACAGGTCGCTGCCGCGGGCGTCGTAGAACCACTTGGGCGGCAGTGTCTTGGGGTGTGCGCCCAGTCCGTGCCGGACGTCGGCGCGCAGTGCCGCGTCCATGGCGTCCTCGGGCAGGGTGCGGGTGAGAAGGAACGGGCTCACGGACGGTACTCCTTGGGGGATGCGGGTGCCGAGGCGTCGCTCGGTTCCTTGAGCGGGGACAGCCGCAGGTCGGTGCGGTTCGCCACGAGCAGGGTGCGGTCGGGAACCTCCCGCCACAGCGGGTCGTCGTCGTACGGCTCCGAGGCCACGACCGTGCCGTGGCCGGGCTCCGCGCGGTACCACAGGGTGTCGCCCCAGGCGGTCGCGGCGACGGTGGCGCCGTCGGACAGGAGCAGGTTCAGGCGGGAGCCGGGAGCGGCGGCCGCCACCTCGGGGACGGTCTCGGCGAGCGCCCGGCCCGGGTCGTCGCCGGCCCGCAGCCGGGCCAGTACGAGCGCCCAGACCAGCGCCGAGTCGGTGCGCGCGGCCAGCCGCAGCAGTTCCGCGGGCGGCAGGCCGGCGGCGAGCGGGGCCACGGACTCCGGCCAGCCGGCGACGGCGCCGTTGTGGCTGAACAGCCAGCGCTCCGCGGCGAACGGCGCCGCCGCGGCCTCCCCGTCGGGGCTCGGCACGGTCGCGTCGCGCACCGCGGCGACCAGCGCCGTGGTGCGCACCACCCGGGCCAGGTCGGTGATGCCGCCGTCGGCCCAGATCGGCCCGGCGCGGCGGTAGCGGGCCGGTACCGGGTCGCCCGGCGCGTACCAGCCGACCCCGAAGCCGTCGGCGTTGACGGTGCCGTACCGCTGCCGCCTGGGTGCCCAGGACTGCCGGTACAGCGCGTGCGGCGGCTCGTACAGCAGTCGGCCGAGCGGTGTCTCGGGGCCCAGGTAGGCCAGGTGCCGGCACATCAGACGTCCTCCGAGCGGGCGGTGCGGAACCCGGAGAAGATCTGCCGGCGGACCGGGTAGTCCCAGTTGCGGAACGTGCCCCGGCAGGCGACCCGGTCCACGGCGAACGAGCCGCCGCGCAGCACCTTGTGCTCGGGGCCGAAGAACACCTCCGAGTACTCCTTGTACGGGAACGCCGTGAACCCGGGGTAGGGCAGGAAGTCGCTCGCCGTCCACTCCCACACGTCCCCGATCAGCTGCCGCACCCCGAGCGGCGACGCCCCCGCCGGGTAGCTGCCGGCCGGCGCCGGACGCAGATGGCGCTGGCCCAGGTTGGCGTGCTCGGGGCCCGGGTCGGCGTCGCCCCACGGGTAGCGCCGGGAGCGGCCGGACGCCGGGTCGAAGCGCGCCGCCTTCTCCCACTCGGTCTCGGTGGGCAGCCGTCGCCCGGCCCAGCGGGCGTAGGCGTCGGCCTCGTACCAGCACACGTGCAGCACCGGCTCCTCGGGCGGCACCACCTCGGTCACGCCGAACCGGCGGCGCAGCCACTGCCCGCCCTCGCGGCGCCAGTACAGCGGCGCGTGCAGGGAGGTGCGCTGCACGTGCGCCCAGCCCTCGGCCGTCCACCAGCGCTCCCGCCGGTAGCCGCCGTCCTCGATGAACGCCTGGTAGGCACGGTTGGTGACCGGCGTTGTGTCGATCCAGAACGGCGCGGTCCGCTGCCGGTGCGCGGGCCGCTCGTTGTCCAGCGCCCACGGCTCGGTGCTGGTGCCCATGGTGAACGGGCCGCCGGGCACGAGCACTTCGGGCGGACCGGTGAACAGGGGGGCGGGCTCCGGGTCGGGGGCGGTCAGCGCCTGCGGCCCGGTCCGCAGCTGATGGGTGATCAGCATGGTCTCGTCGTGCTGCTGTTCGTGCTGGGCGATCATTCCGTAGGCGAACCCGGCCTCGGTCAGCCGGGTGCCGTGCAGGGCGGCGCCCTCCAGCAGGTCCAGGACGCGTCCGCGGACGTCGGCGGCGTACCTGCGGGCCTCGTCGGGCGGCAGCAGGGGCAGCCGGGGCCGCTCGGCGCGCGGGTGCTCGAACGCGTCGTAGAGGCTGTCGATCTCCGGTCGTATCGCCTCCTGCCCGGCGACGGCCCGCAGCAGCCACTGCTCCTCCTGGTTGCCGATGTGCGCCAGGTCCCAGACCAGCGGCGACATCAGGGGCGAGTGCTGGGCGGTCAGGTCCGGGTCCTCGACGCAGCCGGTCAGCAGCGTGGTGCGGGCCCGGGCGGTGGTCAGCGAGGACAGCGCCCGCGCGCGGACGGCCTCGGTGTCGTGGGCGGGCTCGGTGGTCATGCGGGGATGTCCTTCCCGTGCGGGACGGGCCTCTTTCCGGCGGCGGGGGAGAGGCGGGCGCCGTGGACGCGGTCGAGCAGGTCGTCGGCGGGGCAGCGGCCCCGGGCCACATGGCGGTCGGCGTACGCCGCGACGGCGGCGGTGAGCTGCGGGCCGGCGCCGAGCCGGGGCAGCGCGTCCAGCGCCGCCGCGAAGCAGGCCTCGGCCACCTCGCGCAGCTCGGGGTCGCTCAGTGCGTGCCGGGCCGCGTCCAGCCAGAGCGGGTTGTGCGGCGCGGGCCGCGACCGCGACCGCTCGGCGAGCGGCTTGACCGCGCGGTAGGCGGTCTCCGCGGCCTGTGGGTCGTCGAACAGCGCCGTCGTCACCGCCAGCGGCACGATCCAGCCGTCCTCGCCCGGCTGTGCGTCGATCATGCGCAGCTCCAGGTGCCCGCGCGGCCGGACCGGCGGGAACAGCGTCGTGATGTGGTAGTCGAGGTCCTCCCGGGTGGGCGGCCGGGGCCGCCGGGTCCGGGTCCACTCCCGGAAGGTGAGCCCCTCGGGCACCTGCCAGGGGCCCTCCTCGCTGCGGACGCACATCACCGGCGCGTCCAGCACGTGGCGTGCCCACGCCCCGCGCGGATCACCGTCCAGCGCGGGCGCGCCCGCGCGGCCGGGGCCGATCCGGGCCCAGTTCAGCTGCCGGGTGGAGCGCCATCCGGTGACCTGTCCCGCGGCCAGCGGGGAGTGGGCGAAGGCGGCCACCAGGACCGCGCCCAGCTGGTGGGCGAGCCACCAGCGCCGGCCGAGCCCGAGCGGTCCGGGTTCCGCGTGCCCGGCGTCGAGACAGACCTGCACGGACGCCGACGCGCACATCATGGCGCGGCCGGCCGGCCCGGTGCGGTCCAGGCACGCCTCCATCGCGTCGTAGCGCGGGGAGTGCAGATAGCGGCGGGGCGGATGCCACGGCTCCTGGCCCGTCCCGAGGAGTGCGAGGCCGTCCTCGCGCAGCACCGCCCGTACGGCGGTGAGGTCGGCCGAGACCAGGGCGACCACGTCCGTCAGGGACGCGGCGGGCGGCGAGCTCAGCTCCAGCTGGCCGCCGGGTTCCACGGTGAGCGCCGAGTGCAGGGGCACGGCGCGCAGTGCGGTGTAGACCGCGGTGAGCCGTTCGGGTGCCACGGGCTGTCGCGGCCGGAGCGGCTCGTGGACCAGCCACTCCAGTTCCACCCCGACGGTGCGGGGCGGCCCGGTCTTGAAGCAGATGCCGTGGACGAGCGCCTCGACCTCGGCCTCGGTGATCGCGGTACGGCCGTCCGTCGTACCGTCGCCGCGTTCGCCCACCGAGCTGTCGTCTACCGATGCGGACACGTCAGGGTCCTCCTGAGATTCCCGTTCGGTGCCGGCCCGGTCCCCTTGAGGCCCCCGGCCGGCATCACCCGTCCCACGAAAGCCGCCCGTGCCGGATTCCACAAGGGCGCCGATCGGGACGTGCTGGACGATGAACCTCCGATTCCGGGAGGGCGCGGCGGCTCTCCTGACGTGGTCCGGGGCCCGGGAGGGCGCGGGTGGCCCGGCTCTCTCCCGGCTGGTTCCCGGCGGCTTCCCGGTTGATTCCCGGTTGCTTCCCGGTTGTTGTTCGGCACGCGTCCGCGCGCGTGGTCGTCCGCGGGCGGCCGCGATCCGAAAACCCTTTGCCCGCGTGTCCAGGATGGCTCAGGATCGCTGCATGAGCACCACGGGGGAGGGCGCGCGGCTGCGTGCCCTTGCGCAGCAGACGGAGGAGATCGTCGCGGCCGGGGCGTACCGCGGCCGGGACGGACGCGAGATCGCCATCGGGGCGGCCGTCGAGGCGGCCCGCGCGGGCACCCGCATGTACGGGCCCGGTCCCGTGCCCGTACCGCCCGCCGACGCGGCCGACGCCCTGGCCGGGACCGTCGAGGTCACCGGGGAGAGCAGCCTTCAGGCGGCCCGCCGGCTGGTCGGCGGCCTCGCGGGTGCGGGCGGCGGGCGGTCCGGTGAGGGGAGCGGTGAGGGGAGCGGTGGCCGGGTGGTGGCGGTGCTCAACTTCGCCTCGGCCCGGAACCCCGGCGGCGGCTTCCGCAACGGCGCCCAGGCCCAGGAGGAGGCCCTGTGCCGGGCCTCCGCCCTGTACCACTGCCTGTGCGCGGTGCCCGGCTTCTACGCGCACCACCGCGCCGACCGCGACCCGTTCTACACGGACCGTGTGATCCATTCGCCCGCCGTGCCGGTGTTCCGCACCGACGGCGGCGACCTGCTCGACGAGCCCTTCCGGGCCGGGTTCCTCACCGCCGCCGCGCCCAACGCGGGCGTCGTCCTGCGCACCGCGCCGGACCGGGCCGCCGGCCTCGCGGGCGCCCTGCGCACCCGTGCCGAGCGCGTCCTGGAGACGGCCGCGGCCGAGGGCTACCGCGGCCTGGTCCTGGGAGCCTGGGGATGCGGGGTGTTCCGCAACGACCCCGGGCAGGTGGCGGCCGCCTTCCACGCCCTGCTGGGGCCGGGCGGGCGGTTCGCCGGCCGCTTCGAGCACGTGGTGTTCGGTGTGCTGGACCGCACCCGGGGCGCCACGGTCCGGGCCGCGTTCGAGCGTACGTTCGCCTGACCGGCGGCCGGGAGCGTGTCCGCCGGCCCGGCGGGGTCCGGTGCCGCGCGGCTCAGGTCCAGCCGTAGCGCTCCCGCAGCCGCCGGCGCACCAGGTCGAACCGCATCCGGTCGAGCGCGCAGGCCTCGCGCCGCATGCCCTGCTCGTGGAGGCGCAGCACACGGTCGACGGCCACCCAGGAGTCGCGGCCCGAGCGGTCCCAGGGGCCGTCGGCGATCGGCACCCAGTCGGGCTCACCCGGGTGCGGCCTGCTGGAGAGCTGCACCGCCAGCAGCGTGCCCGCCTCCTCGCGCGCGACGACCAGCACGGGCCGGTCCTTGCCCCGCCCGTCGTTCTCCTCGTACGGCACCCAGGTCCAGACGATCTCGCCGGGGTCGGGGTCGCCGTCGTGCACGGGGGAGTACTCGGTGCGCACACGGCCGACCTCGCGCGGGTCGGCCTCGGTGGTGGCGTGGGGCCCGGAGCGGCCCGGCGCGTTCTCATCGGTAGACACGGTCACGGGGGCACCCTAAGGGGTCCGCCCGGGCGGGCCGCGGCCGGGCGGGGCGGCGGGGGACCGGACCGCACCGTCCCGGGCCCGCCAGGAGGCACCGCGGCCGGGCCGGTCACCGCCCCAAGTCCCGTACGCCGCACGGAGGTCGGGGCCGCAGCACGTCGGGGCCGCAGCACTACCGCACGGCCGACGACGGGGCCTCCGGGGCCGGCGGCACCCGCTCGTGCCAGCGCAGGTCCGCCTCCAACTGGGCGGCGAGTGAGACCAGCAGGGGTTCGCTCGCGGCGGGGCCGAGCAACTGGGCGCCGACCGGGAGCCCGTCGGCGACGAACCCGGCCGGGACGTTCACCCCGGGCCAGCCGAGCACGTTCCACGGCCAGGCGTACGGGCAGGCGGCGATCATCGCGCGGTCGGTGGCGAAACCGCCGAGACCGGCGAGGGCGCCGATCCGGGGCGGGGGAGCGGCCGTCGTCGGGGCGAGGACCACGTCGTACGTGGTGAAGAACGCGCCGATCCGGCGGTGCAGCGCGCCCTCCGCGCGGCGGGCCACCCGGAGCGGGGCCCCGGCGAGCAGCCGGCCCAGCCGGGCGGCCTCCCGGGTCCGCGGGTCCAGCAGCGCCGGGGACGGCACCTGGCGCACGTACTCGGCCACGCCGGCCGTGGCCCGGGGCACGAACGTCAGCCCGATCTGCCCGTAGGGCGGGTCGGCCTCCTCCACCGTGTGCCCCAGCGCGGCCAGCCTTTCGGCGAGTTCGACGACCCGGGCGCGGATGCGCGCATCGAGCCGGGCGGGCAGTGCGGTGAACGGGGGCTTGAGGGAGAGGGCGATGCGCAGCCGTCCGGGGTCGCGGCCGGCCGCCGCCGACGCGTCCACCGGCACGGGCCGGTGCGGGTCGAGGGCGTGGTTGCCGCCCGTGGCGTCCAGCAGCAGGGCCGCGTCGGCGACCGTGCGGGCGAGCGTGCCGTTGACGGTGATGCCCTGGAACGCCTCGCCGCGCGGCCAGGTGGAGATCCGCCCGCGCTGCGGCTTGATCCCGACCAGATGGGTCCAGGCGGCGGGGATGCGCACCGAGCCGGCGCCGTCCGAGCCGAGCGCGGCGGGCACCAGGCCGGCGGCGACCGCGGCCGCCGACCCGCCGGACGAACCGCCCGGTGTGTGGGCCCGGTTCCACGGATTGCGGGTCGCCCCGAACGCGGGCCCCTCGGTGAACGGCCACTGTCCCAGCTCGCACGTGTTGGTCTTGCCGACGACGACGGCCCCCGAGGCGCGCAGCCGCCGCACCGCCTCCCCGTCCTCCGCGGCCGGCGGGAACTCCCCGGCGCAGCCGAACGCGGTGGGCTCCCCGGCCACGTCCATGTCGTCCTTGACCGCCACCGGCACCCCGAGCAGCGGCCTGCGCACTCCGCGCGCCAACTCCTGGTCCGCCGCGTCGGCCTCGGCGAGAGCGGCCTCGGCCCGCACCACCCGGAAGGCGTTCAGCGGCCCCTGCGTCGCCTCGATCCGGGCCAGCGTCCGTTCCACCAGCGCCCGGGACGTCACCTCCCCCTCGGCCAGGGCGCGGGCGGTCTCCGCCAGGCCTGCGGAACGGTCGAGCGTCATACGGGACACCTCCGGGAGCAGTCGTCCTACCGAACGGTAACCTCCGTCGGGTCTGCGCGGAACGGCCTCGGCGCAGAACCCGCCGCCGGTTCCGCCGGCGGCGCGGGCGCGGATCCGCCCCGGACCCCGCTGGCGCGGCCCGCCCGGCGAGGCCTTACGGACCCGTGACACGTGCGGCGGGACACGCGGGGAACGGCGCCCGGCCGCCTAGGGTGACGGCATGCGAGTGCTGGTCACCGGCGGTGCCGGGTTCATCGGGTCCCATGTCGTCCAGGCGCTGCGGCGCCGCGGGCACGAGGCGGTCGTGTACGACGTCCGGGAACGGCCCGGCGACGACGTGCGCGACCCGGACGCGGTCGCCCGCGCCCTGTCCGGCGTCGACGCCGTGTGCCACCAGGCCGCCATGGTCGGCCTGGGCGACGGCGTGTCCGACGCGGCCGCGTACGTCGCCTGCAACGACCTCGGTACGGCGGTGCTGATCGCCGCGGCGGCCGAGGCCGGGGTGCGGCGGCTGGTGCTGGCCGGCTCGATGGTGGTCTACGGGGAGGGGCGCTACGCCTGCTCCCGGCACGGCGTGGTGCGGCCCGGCCCGCGAGCGGTGGCCGACCTGGACGCGGGCCGGTTCGAGCCGCCCTGCCCCGCCTGCGGCGCACCGCTCACCCCCGGCCTGGTCGGTGAGGACGCCCCGGCCGACCCGAGGAACGTCTACGCCACCACCAAGCTCGCCCAGGAGCACCTGGCCGCCGCCTGGGCCCGCTGCACCGGCGGCACGGCCGTGTCCCTGCGCTACCACAACGTGTACGGGCCGCGGATGCCGCGGAACACCCCGTACGCGGGAGTCGCCTCCTTCTTCCGCTCGGCGCTGGCCCGGGGCGAGGCACCGAGGGTCTTCGAGGACGGGCGGCAGCGGCGGGACTTCGTCCATGTCAGGGACGTCGCGGAGGCCAACGCCCTGGCACTGGAGGCGGAGACCGCCCCCGGCGTGCTGACCGCCTACAACACCGGCAGCGGCGACCCGCACACCGTCGGCGAGATGGCCGAGGCGCTGGCCGCCGCGCACGGCGGGCCCGCGCCCCTGGTCACCGGCGAGTACCGGCTCGGCGACGTCCGCCACATCACCGCCGACTCGGCCCGCCTGAGGGACGAGCTCGGCTGGAAGCCGGAGGTCGCCTTCGCCGCGGGGATGCGGGAGTTCGCCCGCGACTCGTAGGCCCTGACGGGCGGGTCCGCGCGGCGCCGCCGCCGCCGGCGGGGCGGCCGGAGACCGGGCCGGCGCGCGGCGCCCCGGCGGCTCCGGGGCGCCGCCGGCCGTGTCCGGCCGGCATGTGCCTGCCCGGCGGGTACCCCGCCGGGCAAGGATCCGACCGGTGCGCACGTGGTCCGGCGGGTGGCCGGGCGGGCCGGGCGGGCCGGGCGGGCCGGGTAGGTCCACCGCGGGCCCCGCACCTCGAAGGGGCACCGGGAACCGCGCGACCGGCCACGGCGGCGCCCCGGTCGGGCCGGCGTCGTACCGCGGCATTCCAGCCGAGCGGCCGGGGCGGTGGCCTGTACGCAGCCACGTGGGCCGCCGGGGCGCGGGGCCGCCGGTTCGCCGGTTCGCCGGGCCGCCGGGGCTACGACGCCGTCGGCAGGACCACCTCGAAGCGGCAGCCGCCGGGGATGTTGCGGACCGTGGCCCGGCCCCGGTGCGCCTCGACGATGCCCCGGACGATCGCCAGGCCCAGCCCCGCGCCCGCCGGGGGCGTCCGCGCGTCGGTGCCCCGCCACCCGGTGTCGAACACCCTGGACAGATCCTCCTCCGGGATGCCGCCGCAGCCGTCGGACACGGACAGCACCACGCCGTCGGCGGAGCGTTCGGCGGCCACGGCGACCGTGCCGTCCGCAGGGGTCCGGCGGATCGCGTTCACCAGCAGGTTCCCCAGCACCCGGCTCATCTCCTTGCCGTCGACCTCGACGGGCACCGGCTCGATGGAGTTGCCCACGAGGCGTACGCCGTGCTCCCGGGCGAGCGGGTCGGCGCCCGCGAGCGCGTCCCCGACCAGGTCGTACAGCGATATCCGGGTGGGGGCGAGCGCGAGTGCGCCCGCGTGGATGCGGGACAGCTCGAAGAGGTCGCCGACCATGTCGTTGAGCCGCTCCACCTCGGTGCGCATCTGCCGCAGGTAGCGGTCGGGGTCGGCGGCGACCCCGTCCTCCAGCGCCTCCGACATGGCGCGCAGACCCGCCAGCGGGGTGCGCAGGTCGTGCGAGATCCAGGCGACCAGTTCCCGCCGGGACGCCTCCAGCGCCCGCTCCCGTTCCCGGGACTCGGCCAGCCGCGCGCTGGTGGCGGCCAGCTCACGGCTGAGCACGTCCAGTTCCGCGGTGGTCGGGCCGTCGGGCGCGGCGAAGGCGCCGCCGTCCCCGAACGAGCGTGCGGCGACCGCGAGTTCGCGGCTGCGGGCGACGACCCAGCGGCCCAGCAGCAGTGCGGTGGCCAGCGACACCACGGCCGCCATGGCGACGACCGTGGTCACCACGGTCAGGTCGTGCGGCGACAGGAACATCGCCCAGGCCACCGCCAGCGTTCCGGACAGCATCGCGACCACGCCGACCGCGGCGACCACGGCGATGGACGCCGTCAGCGAGCGCCGCCGGATCAGGTACAGCACACCCGCGCCGGCCAGGCCGGTGGCGGCGGCTCCGGCGAACGCGTACAGGGAGATGAGAACGACGTCGGACACGGTCAGCGCACCTCGCAGCCGGAGGCCGCGTCGGCCTCGAAGCGGTAGCCGACCCCCCACACCGTCTGGATCAGGCGCGGCCGGGCCGGATCGTCCTCGACCTTGCCGCGCAGCCGGCGGATGTGGACGGTCACGGTCGACAGGTCGCCGAACTCCCAGCCCCACACCTCCCGCATCAGGTCCTCGCGGCTGAACGCCCGCCCGGGGTGGCGCAGAAAGAACAGCAGCAGGTCGAACTCGCGCAGAGTGAGCGCGAGTTCCGCGCCGTCCTTGGTGGCCCGGCGGGCGTCCGGGTCGACGGTGAGCCCCGCCGCGGCCACCTGGTGGCCGGCCGGCGCCGGCCGGCTGCGGCGCAGCACCGACTCCACGCGCAGCACCAGTTCGCGCGGGCTGAACGGCTTCGTCACGTAGTCGTCCGCGCCGACCTCCAGGCCCAGGATCCGGTCGTCCTCGTCGCCCCGCGCGGTGAGCATGATGACCGGCACCGGGCCGCCGCCGCGCAGCCGCCGGCACACCTCCAGGCCGTCCATGCCCGGCAGCATCAGATCCAGCACCACCAGGTCCGGGCGGTGCGCCGCGGCCCGCTCCAGAGCCCTGGGCCCGTCGTCCGCGCGGTCCACGAGGTAACCGGCGCGGTCCAGATACCCGGCGACGACCTCGGCGACGGTCGGATCGTCGTCGACCACGAGGACCCGGGCCTGCCCGGGGCCCCCGGCACGCGCCCCGAGGGGCTCAAACGGCTGTTGCATGCTCCCAGCCTCGCACTTCCCCCGCGCCCCGGGCCGGCCGCGGTCGCGACGTCCGCGTTTCGTAAGGACCGGAAGTCCGGTATGTCCCGATCGGGTCCGTAGGGTGGAGGGGTGACGACCCATTCAACGGACGTCGACGTGGTGCTGCCCTGCCTGGACGAGGCCGAGGCCCTGCCCTGGGTCCTCGAACGGATTCCGCCCGGCTGGCGCGCCCTGGTCGTCGACAACGGCTCCACCGACGGCTCCGCGGACATCGCCCGAACGCTCGGCGCGACCGTCGTGAGTGAATCCCGCCGCGGCTTCGGCGCCGCCTGCCACGCCGGGCTGACCGCGGCCACCGCCGAGATCGTGTGCTTCTGCGACTGCGACGCCTCGCTCGATCCGGGCCGCCTCAGGCCCTTCGTCGAGGAGATCCGCGCCGGACGGGCCGACCTGGTCCTCGGCCGCCGCCGCCCGCAGCGGCGCGGCACCTGGCCCGTGCACGCCCGCGCCGGGAATCTCGCCCTTGCCCGGCTGCTGCGCCGCCGCACCGGTCTGCGGCTGCACGACCTCGGGCCGCTGCGCGCCGCCCGTCGCGAACCGCTGCTCGACCTCGGGCTCACCGACCGGCGCAGCGGCTACCCCCTCCAGATGGTCGTCCGCGCCGCCGACGCCGGCTGGCGGGTCACCGAGCACGACGTGCCGTACCTGCCGCGGACCGGCACCTCCAAGGTGACCGGCACCTGGCGCGGCACCTGGCACGCCGTGCGGGACATGAGCCGGGTGCTCAACGAGCCGCCCGCCGCGGCGCGGGAGCACTCGCCGGAAGAGCCGGCGGATGCGGACACGGCGGCCGTCCGTGCCGCCGGCCCCGTCCGGGCCGTCCAGGAGGCGCCGGCCGCGCGGTACGACAGGAGGGCGGCCCGGTGACCACACGGACCAGAGCGATCACACCGAGCACATCGAGCGCACGAACCAGACCGAGCAGACCGAGCAGACCGAGCAGACCGAGCAGACCGAGCAGGCCGAGCACATCGAGCGCACGAACCAGACCGAGCAGGCCGACCAGGCCGAGCAGGCCGAGCAGACCTGTCGGACGGACCGGTCCGGTCACATCGACGGGGCAGGCGGGGTCGGCCGGGTCGACGCCGCCGGTGACGCCGACGGCCGAGCCGACGGCGCCGGTGACACCCGCGCCGCCGGTTCCGGTGTCCGTGCCGCCGTCCGGGGCCGCGGCCGACAGGAGGGCGAGACGTTGACCACGCCGACCACGCCGACCACGCCGACCACTGCGGGCACGCCGGCCGCGCGGACCGCGCGGACGACGCTGCTCGTCATCGCCAAGGAGCCCCGCCCCGGCCGGGTCAAGACCCGCCTCACCCCTCCCTTCACCCCCGAACAGGCCGCCCGGCTCGCCGAAGCCGCCCTGGCCGACACCCTGCACGCCGTGGCGGCCGCCCCCGCCGCCCGGCGTGTGCTGGTGCTGGACGGCACTCCCGGCCCCTGGCTGCCGCCCGGTATCGACGTCGTACCCCAGCGCGCCGGCACGCTCGACGAGCGGCTCGCCGACGCCTTCGCGCGCTGCACCGGTCCGGCCCTGCTGATCGGCATGGACACCCCCCAGGTCACGCCCGACCTGCTCCGCGACGGCCTCGACGGTCACGACGCCTGCTTCGGCCCCGCCGAGGACGGCGGCTTCTGGGCGCTGGGCCTCGCCGAGCCCGACCCGAGGCTGCTGCGCGGCGTGCCCATGTCCCGCCCGGACACCGGGGCCCGGCAGCGCGAGCGCCTCGTGGCCGCCGGGCTGCGGGTGCGCGACCTGCCCCGGCTGCGCGACGTCGACACCGCCGCGGACGCCCACGCGGTCGCCGCCCTCGCCCCGCACAGCCGGTTCGCCGCCCGGCTCGCCCAGTGCGCCTCGGCGGCCGGACGGTGAGCACCACCGCCCCCGCCTGGGCGGCCGCCGACCCCTACGCCGCCGCACTCCGCGCCGGCCGCGGCCCGCTGTTCCTGCGCCGTACCGACGGCTGGCTGCTGCCGCTGGAGATCGAACGCTGGTGCGCGCGGGCCGACGCCGTCGACCGCAAGGCCCTCGACCGCTGCGAGGGCACCGTTCTCGACATCGGCTGCGGCCCCGGACGGCTGGTGGCGGAGCTCGCCGCACGCGGCCGGACCGTCCTCGGCATCGACGTCAGCCAGGCCGCCGTCGACCAGACGGCGCGCCTCGGCGCGCCGGCCCTGCGCCGGTCGGTGTTCGACCCGCTGCCCGGCGAGGGCCGCTGGGGCACCCTGCTGCTGATGGACGGCAACATCGGCATCGGCGGCGACCCGCGGACCCTGCTGGAGCGGGCGGCCCGGCTGCTGCGCCCCGGCGGCCTGCTCATCGCCGAGACCGACCCGGCCGACGTCGACGAGTGCTCCGAGGTGCAGGTCGTCGACATAGCCGACCTCGCCGCCGCGCGGGCCGCGGCCGGCCTCGCGTTCCCCTGGGCCCGCCTGGGCACCCCGGCCCTGCTCTCGCACGCCCGGGGAGCCGGCTGGCGGATCGCCGATCAGTGGACGGCCGGCGGACGCCGCTTCGTGGCGCTGCGCAGGCGCAGGGCCAGCAGCAGCGCCGAACCACCGAACAGGACGGCCGTGATCAGCAGCCAGCGGCCCAGGAACCCGTCCGGGGAGAGCGCCGTCACCGACCGGTAGCGGTCGTCCACCATCCCCCCGATCAGCGGGAACCACACGAGCAGCAGCAGCCCTGACAGCGCCGCCGGCACCCGCACGTACATCACCCACTGCCGCCGGTCCACCGCGCCGAGCCCTCGCACGAGGGCCCGGTCGCAGGCGCTGTACAGCGGCACCAGCACCAGGTCGTGCAGCAGCGCGGCGCCCACGAACCACAGCGCCACGCCGAGCCAGTCGTCGTCGAACAGGCGCAGTCCGGCATAGGCGGCCAGGGCGAACGAGGAGGCCAGCAGCAGAAGTTCCAGCGGGCTGCCGACCGGGACACGGGAGCGCATCACAGGTCTCCGAACGTCAGTCGGGCCACCCATTTGGTGTTCATCACACCGGGCGCGGCGGGCACGATCGTCCGCGCGGGGAAGCCGTGGTCGGGGGAGAGCGGTTCGCCGTTGACGTACAGGGCGAGCAGCGAGCGCCCGTCGGCGACCTGGTTGGCCCGCAGGGCGGCCGCCCGGAACGCCCCGCGCCGCTGGAGCGACTCGACCATCACGTCCGGCGGGTCGCCCCCGTCGCCGACGAGCGCCGCGAGGTCCCGCAGCCGCACCCCGCGCCACCACTGGTCGGACGTCGACCAGCCCTCCACGCAGGCGATCGGCAGCGCGGCGCTGTGCAGGTCCATGGCCAGCAGGTCCGCCCGGCTCAGCCGGACCGTGCCGGTGCGGCCGGTCACCGTCAGCCGCCACACCTCGTCGTCGGTCTCTGCGGCGGTGATGCCCCGGTAGGCGGCGGTCTTGTTGACCTGGAAGCCGTCCGGTCCGCTGCCGGGCTCAGCCCAGCCGTGCGGCGCGAGCAGCGCGGTCCGCCGCAGCGCGCCGTCGAAGTTCTGGCCCACCGTGGTGGCGAACAGCAGCAGCGAGCCGCCCCCGACGAACCACAGGGCGCCACGCCGTGACACGGTCGGCTCCGCGGGCGCCGGGGACACGAGGTCGTCCCCGTGCGTCGGGCCGTCCCCGTCCGCCGGACCTCCCCCGTGCGCCGGGCCGTCCCCGTCTGCCGGACCTCCACGGTCCGCCGGGCCGTGCGCGCCCGCTCCGCCCGCTCCGCCCGTCGGGCTGCTCCGGCCGGCCGGGACGCCCGCGCCCGCGGGGCCGTTCCCGCCCGCGGAGCCCGTCCCGCCCCGCGCGCCGCCGGGGGCGCTGCCGCCGGCCGCCGCTCTCCCGTCGGCCGGGGCGTGACCGCCGGCCGGGGCGTCGGGACCGCCGGCCGGCTCGTCGGGACCGTCGGCCGGGGCGGGCCCGCCCCTCGCGTGCCGGTCCTGCGCACGCTCCTCCCGCATCCGCCGCACATTGCGCAGGGCGGTGGGGAGCTTGAGCACGGTGTGCACGACGAACGCCGAGAAGAACACCCACGCCCCGTAGAAGTGCAGCCGGTAGAACGAGCCGGGGAAGAGGTAGTCGAGCTGGATGTTGAGCACACCGGTGACGAACTCGAACAGCACGCCCCCCACCAGCAGCAGCAGCGACACCCGCTCCAGGGCGTGCGCCACGGACCGGGCGGGCGGCAGCGCGAACAGCTTCGGCACCACCGACCACAGCTTCGCCAGGAGCACCGGGATCAGGGTGAGGCCCAGCGTGACGTGCACGCCCTGGTTCAGCCGGTACAGCCAGTACGGGCTGGTGGGCCAGCTGAACAGGTAGAAGCCGAGGATGCCCTTGTCCGGCGTCTGGTCGTTCACCCGGGCCAGATCGGGGTTGTAGGCGGCGTAGGACACCAGCCCGGTCACGAACAGCACCGTGACACCGGCCAGCAGCACCAGGCCGAGGACCGAGGTGAACCGCAGACCGCGCAGCGGACTCCGCCAGAAGGCGGGCGAGGTCGGCAGCCGTGGATCGTCGCTCATGGCACGACCGTAGGCCCGCCGGGGCCGCCGAGCGGGTGCGCGACTCGTGACGAAATGCTGACATCCGGCCCGGACAGCGGCCCCGGGTCGCCCTCACGGCCTAGCGTTCCCGTGTGACCCGCTCCCCCCGCCGTGATCTCCGCGATCTCCGCGATCTCCGCGATCTCCGCGATCTCCGCGATCTCCGCTTCGACCTGTACGCCGTCCTCGCCGCCGCGCTGCTCGTGACCGCCGCCGTGCTCGTGGGCCGTCACATCCAGGACACCTACCACACCCTGCGCGTCAGCTGGCCCCCGCTGCTGGCGCACTGGGAGCCGCACGTCGGCCCCGGCACGCCCGCCGCCCTCGCCGTCGCGGCCGCCGTCGTGGCCTACGGCCCGGCGGTCGCCGCCCGGCTGCGCTGGCGGCACCTGCTCGCCGCGGCCTGGGCCACCGGCACCGCCTGGACGGTGTCCCTCGCCCTCGTCGACGGCTGGCACCGCGGCATCGCCCGCCGGCTGACCACCCGCCACGAGTACCTCCAGGTCGTCGGCGACTTCCCCGACATCCCCGCCGCCCTGCGGGACTTCACCGCGCACATCCTGCTCGACTCCCCCGACAACTGGCCCGCCCATGTCGCCGGCCACCCGCCCGCGTCCACCCTCACCTTCGTGCTGCTCGACCGGATCGGGCTGCGCGGCGGCGGCTGGGCGGGCATGTGGTGCATCCTCGTCGGCGCCACCGCCTGCCTCGCCGTCCTGGTCACCGTGCGGGCCCTGGCCGGGGAGGAACTCGCCCGCCGGGCGGCACCGTTCCTGGTCCTCGCCCCGGCCGCCGTGTGGATGGGCACCTCGGCCGACGCCTACTTCGCCGCCGTCGCCGCGTGGGCCGTCGCCACGCTCACGCTCGCGGTGACCGGCCGCCGGGCCGGCTGGGCCGCGGCCTCCGGCCTGCTCTTCGGCCTCACCTGCTACCTCTCCTACGGCCTGACGCTGTTCGCCGTCATCGGCGCGGCCGTCCTGCTGCTCGGCCGCCGGCGCCTGCGCGAACGGCCCCTCGCCCTCGGCGCCCTGTTCCTCGCCGGACTGGCCGTCGTCCCCACGGCGTTCACCGTCGCCGGGTTCGACTGGTGGGAGGCCTACCACCTCCTCGTCACGCGCTACTACCAGGGCGCGGGCGGCGTCCGGCCCTACGGCTACTGGGTGTGGGCCAACCTCGCCTGCACCGTGCTCGTCACCGGCCTGGCCACGGTGGCGGGGCTGCGGCGCACGGGCGGGACTCTGCTGCGCGGGCCCGGCGGCGACGGCGGCGGCCCCGCGGGCACGGTCCGGCCTGAGCGGCTGGCGGCCGTGGCGCCGGCCGGACGCGGGGCGGGCCCGGCGGCGGCCGACGCGGGGGGTTCCGGGACGGCCGGTTCCGGGACGGGCGGACCGCACGCGAGCGGACCCCGGACGGGCGGTTCCGGGACGGGCGGACCCGACGCGGCCGGATCCGGGACGGGCGGTTCCGGGACGGGCGGCCCCGGCGCGGGGGCCGGCCCCGGCCCCGCGCGCGTCCAGGCGGCGGCGCCGGCCGGACGATGGGCGTGGCTGCCGGCCCCGGCCGGACCGCAGGGGTCCTCGCCCTACGTCCTGGGCCTGCTGGTGGGCGCCGCGCTGCTCGCCCTGCTCACCGCCGACCTCTCCGGCATGAGCAAGGCCGAGACCGAACGCATCTGGCTGCCCTTCGCCCTGTGGCTGCTGCCCTCCTGCGCGCTCCTGACCCGTCCCCGGGCCTGGCTCGCCGCCCAGGCCGTCCTCGCCCTGCTCCTGAACCACCTGCTGAGCACCGGCTGGTGACCCCGCGGGGTGCGTCCGGGCCGACGCCTTCCGGGCGCACCCCGTCCCCCACGGCCCCGGCACACCGGCCCGTCCCGGCCGGGAGTCCGGGAGTCCGGGAGTCCGGGAGTTATGGACCTCTCGACCGCGCACGCTTTGGCCCTGTGCGTCGTACCAACACCTCGGCACAGTGGGAGGGAACCGAAAACCGAGCGGAGGACCCCTTGAGTCTCGCGTTCCTGCTGACCACCCTCGTCGTGGTGGTCACCCCCGGCTCCGGCGTGGTGTACACGCTCGCGGCCGGACTGTCCCGCGGCCGCCGGGCGAGCGTCGTCGCCGCCCTCGCCTGCACGCTGGGCATCCTGCCCCACCTGGCGGCGACCGTCACCGGACTCGCGGCGCTGCTGCACACCAGCGCGGTCGCCTACCAGACGGTGAAATACCTCGGCGTCGGCTACCTGCTCTTCCTCGCCTGGGCGACCCTCCGCGACCGGGAGGCCCTGGCCGTGACCGAGGAGCCGGCCGCCCGCTCCACCGCCCGCATCATCGTCTCCGGCGTGCTCGTCAACGTCCTCAATCCCAAACTCACCCTGTTCTTCGTGGCGCTGCTGCCGCAGTTCGCGCCGGCCGGCCCGGACGCCACCGCGGCGATGCTGCGCCTGGGCGCCGTGTTCATGGCCACCACCTTCGCCGTCTTCACCGGCTACGGCCTGTGCGCCGCCGCCGTCCGCGACCGCGTCCTCGCCCGGCCCGCCCTGCTGACCGGCGCCCGACGGGTGTTCGCCCTCTGCCTCGTCGCCCTGGGCGCCCGGCTGGCGGTGGCCTGACCGTGCGCTTTCGTCACGCGCCCGAGCTGTGGGCGCGGTTCCCGGACCTCTCGGCGGGCGTCCTGTACGCCGACGGTGTCGACGCCGCCGCCGACACCGGCCCCGCCGTCGCCGCCTACCGGGAGCGGGCCGCGGCCCGGCTGGCCCGGACGGCCGAGGGCGAGTTCCCCGAAGTCCTCGCCTGGCGGCGGGTGTTCTCCCGCACCGGGCTGAAACCCACGCAGTACCGCTGTGCCGCGGAGTCCCTGCTGCGCCGGCTCCGCAAGGAGGGCGCCCTGCCGCGCATCCACCCCGTCGTGGACCTGTGCAACGCGGTGTCCGTCGCCCACGCGGTCCCGGTGGCCGCGCTCGACGCCGACCGCATCACCGGTCCGCTGCTCGAGGTGCGCCGGGCACGAGGCGACGAGGACTACACGCCGTTCGGCGGCGGCACCGAGCACCCCGCACCCGGTGAGGTCACCTTCGCCGACTCCGCCGGCCGCGCCCACGCCCGCCGCTGGACCCACCGGCAGAGCGGCCACTCCGCGGTGGGCCCGCAGACCCGGCGGATCCTCGTGGTGGCCGAGGCCCACCACGACGGCGCGGCGGACACCGTCACCGCTGTGCTGAAGACCCTCGTCGCCGACCTCGCCGCACACTGGCCGACCGACCCCGTGACGGCGGTACTCAGCGCCGACGGGCCGGAGTTCACCTGCCCGGACCGGTGAACGGCGCCGGAGCGGCGACCGGTCCCGGGGCCGCGCGCCGGACCGCGCCCGCCCGCCGTGCCCCGGGCCGCGCGCCGTACCCGCCGGGCCGGCCTGGCACCATCGGCGGCGTGAGCACGGACCAGGACCAGGACCCCGCCCGGGACCGGGACCCCGCCCGGGACCGGGACCATGACCGGGACAGGGACCGGAACGGGGACCGGGGCCACGGCCACGCCCAGGACCGGGACCCTGACCGGGGCCGGGATGAGGAGTGGGGCCGGGACGAGGAGCGGGGCCGGGCCGGGAAGCGGCACGGCGGAGACCGGGACCGGCACCCCGCCGGCACCACCGCCGGGCGCCGGGAGGGCGGTGGCGCACCGGAGCACGCCGCCGGGCCCGGGTCCGACTTCCTCCAGCTGGACGCGGCCGCCGTGCCCGCCACGGGCAAGGCGGACTGGCTGGCCGGACGGCTGCGCCAGGCGGTCGCCGACGGGCGGCTGACGGTGGGCAGCAGGCTGCCGTCCACCCGGGTGCTCGCCGCCGAGCTGCACCTGTCCCGCGGCGTCGTCACCGAGGCGTACCGGCGGCTCGCCGAGGACGGGCAGGTCGAGGGCCGCCGCCGCGGCGGCACCGTGGTGGTCGCGGCGCCGGGCCCGCTGCCGCCCGCGGGGGCGGAGCCGGCCCCGCCCCCGGCCCCGGCGGCCGCGCATCCGTTCGCCGGGGAGCCCGCGCCGGACGTCTTCGAGACGCTGAGGGCCGCACCCGCCCGGATCGACCTCACCCCCGGCCGCCCCGACCTCGCCGTCTTCCCGCGGGCGGCCTGGCTGCGCGCCGAGCGGGCCGTACTCGCCGGGCTCCGCGCCGACACCCTCGGCTACGGGGACCCGCGGGGCGCGCCGGCGCTGCGACGGGCCGTGGCCGGCTGGCTCGCCCGCAGCCGGGGCATCCGGGTGACGCCCGAGGAGCTGATCGTCGTGGCGGGCACCGCGCAGGCCCTCACCCTGCTGCACCCGGTCCTCGGCGCGGACGGCGTGGACGCCGTGGCCGTGGAGGACCCCGGTTCGCTCGGCTCCCGCCGGCACCTGGGCCGCGGCCGTCTCGCCACACCGCCGGTCCAGGTCGACGGGGACGGCATCCGCGTCGACGCGCTGCGCGCCACCGGAGCCCGCGCGGTCCTGCTGACGCCCGCCCACCAGTTCCCCATGGGCGTGGTCACCAGCGGCGAACGACGGCGCGCCCTGCGGGACTGGGCCCGGCGGGGCGGGCTGATCCTGGAGGACGACTACGACGCCGAGCACCGCTACGACCGGCCGCCGGTGCCCGCGCTGCGCGCCCTCCTGGCCGACCACGTCTGCTATCTGGGCAGTGTGTCCAAGCTGCTCGCGCCCGCCCTGCGGATCGGCTGGATGGTTCCGCCGCCCCGGCACCTGGCCGCGCTGGTCGACGCCAAGCGGTTCTCCGACCTCGGCAACCCGGTGCTGCCCCAGCTGGTGCTGGCCCGGCTGATGGAGTCCGGCGACCTGGAGCGCCATCTGCGGATGCTGCGCGGCCGCCACCGGCGGCGCCGGGACGCGATGATCACCGCCCTGGCCGAACATCTGCCGGACGCGGTCGTGCACGGTGCGGCGGCCGGCCTGCACCTGACCGTCACCTACCCGCAGGACGTGCCCGACACCGAACTGGCCGCCGCCGCGCTCACCCGGGGCGTGAAGTGCCAGCCCCTGTCCTGGCACCGGCAGCTCCCCGGCCGGCCGGGGCTGGTCCTCGGCTACTCGGCCACGGCGCCCGGGGCCGTCGCCGAGGGCGTGGCCACCCTGGGCCGCACCCTGCGCGCCCTCTCCGGCTGAGCCACACCCTGCCCGACCCTGCCCTGCCCGACCCTGCCAGGGCAGGGCGCGGCGGGGCGGGGCGGCGTGCGCCGGGCCGCGGGATCGTCGCGCCGGGGCTAGCCTGAACCACGGGACACGGCGCACCCCGCCCGCCCCTGCACGCCCTGGTGCCGCGCCGGCTTCGCCGTGCGGCCGGCACGGCTCCTGGCCCACCGGAGGTAGCAGCCATGGCCGACTGGCGCGGACGCGCGGTACGAGCGGGCAAGCGGCCCTTCACCCGGCCCGCGCGCGCGACGGTGGGGCCCGAGCACGAGGCGCCCGAGCACACGATGGACCCGCGCGCCGACGAGGAGCAGGAACCGGCCGCGGTGTCGGTGGAGCACAGCGTCGTCGACGCCGCCCTCTACCGCAACGGGCACCGCGTCCCGGCCCCCTCCTCACTGGCGGAGATCTACCGCGAGCTGCCCGGCGAGCCCGGCACCATGGCCTGGATCGGCCTGTACCGGCCCGCCGCGAGCCAGCTGCTGGCCGCCGCCGAGCAGTTCGACCTGCACGAGCTGGCCGTCGAGGACGCCATCGTCGCCCATCAGCGGCCCAAGCTGGAGCGCTACGGCGACACCCTGTTCGTGGTACTGCGGGCGGCCCGCTACCTCGACGAGGCCGAGGAGGTCGACTTCGGCGAGATACACCTCTTCATCGGCCCCGACTTCGTGCTCACCGTCCGCCACTCCCAGGCCCCCGACCTCGGCGCGGTGCGGGGCCGCCTGGAGAAGGACCCCGAGCTGCTGGCGCTCGGCCCCGAGGCGGTGCTCTACGCGGTGCTGGACGCCGTGGTCGACGGCTACGCCCCGGTCATCGGCGGGCTGCAGAACGACATCGACGAGATCGAGACCGAGGTGTTCGGCGGCGACCCGAAGGTGTCCCGCCGCATCTACGAGCTGTCCCGCGAGGTCATCGAGTTCCAGCGGGCCGCCCGCCCGCTGCTGGGCATCATGCGGGACCTGGAGGCCGGGTTCCAGAAGTACGGCACGGACGAGGAGCTCCAGCGCTACCTGCGCGACGTCGCCGACCACGCCACCACCGCCGCGGAGCGGGTCGACGGCTTCCGGCAGATGCTGGAGAACATCCTGACGGTGAACGCCACGCTGGTCTCCCAGGCGCAGAACGAGGAGATGAAGCTGCTCGCGGAGGCCGGGCACGCGCAGAACACCGAGGTGAAGAAGATCTCCTCCTGGGCGGCCATCCTGTTCGCGCCGACCCTGATCGGCACGGTCTACGGCATGAACTTCGACCACATGCCCGAACTGCACTGGATCTTCGGCTACCCGTTCGCGATCGCCCTGATGGCTCTGGTCTGCGTCAGCCTCTACCTCGTCTTCAAGCGCCGCGACTGGCTGTGAGCCCGCCGCGGGAGCGGGACCCCCGCGCCGCGCGGGCGTCCGGGCGGGGCCGCGCGGCGCGGGCTGTCGGCGTACTGCACCGGCCGGGCGGCGGAGCGCCGCGTAACGGCCGTCGACGAGGGCGGGGGCCGTGCCCCGGAAGGTGTCCGGGACACGGCCCCCGCCCGGGGCCGCGGTGCCGCTCGGGTCAGGCCGCGGCCGCCGGGCCGGCGTGGCCGTGCACGCGGGCCAGCACCTCGGTGAGCTGCTCGACGACCTCGGCGTCGTCGGACGGGTGGGTCTCGGCGAAGCGGGTCACGGAGCCGGGGATGGACAGCTTGACGTCGTCCAGCACCTTGGCGCCGGCGATGCCCACGGCCTTGCGGGCCTCGTCCTGCGCCCACACGCCGCCGTACTGGCCGAAGGCGGTGCCGACCACGGCGACGGGCTTCCCGGCCAGGGCACCCGCGCCGTAGGGGCGGGACAGCCAGTCGATGGCGTTCTTCAGCACGGCCGGGATGGTGCCGTTGTACTCGGGGGAGAACAGCAGCAGCGCGTCCGCGGAGCCGGCGGCCTCACGCAGGGCCGCGGCGGCGGCCGGGACGGAGCCCTCCACATCGACGTCCTCGTTGTAGAAGGGCACCGCGGCGAGGCCCTCGAACAGGTCGACCTGCGCGCCCTCGGGAGCGTGCTTCACCGCCGCCTCGGCGAGCTGGCGGTTGTGCGAACCGGCGCGGAGGCTGCCGACGAGCGCGAGGATACGGACAGACATGACTTCTCCTGATGGCAGAAAGCTGAGCGGCTGGGGCGGCGCCGGACCGGAACCGATCGGTCCGGGCGACGTCTGTTGAAAGTTGTATCACCTGAACCGGACCACGGTCCAGTTGTCTGGCGAGACATCCGGACTGCGGTCCACTTCTGTGTACCAGGTAACCGGACCGAGGTCCAGTTTCATTCCCGATGGTTTAGGCTGTTCCCATGTCCGCCGATCCGCCCCTCCTCCCGCCGCAGCAACAGCCGCCGACGGGGCCTGAGTTGATCCAGCTCGGGATGCCCGAGGGTGAGCCCTGCCTGCGCGCCGACGCCGCCCGCAACCGGGCCAGGCTGCTCGACGCGGCCGCCCGGCTCATCGCCGAGCACGGCGCGGCCGGCGTCACCATGGAGGCCGTGGCGGCGGCCGCCCAGGTCGGCAAGGGCACGGTGTTCCGGCGCTTCGGCGACCGCACCGGCCTGCTGATGGCCCTGCTCGACCACTCCGAGCGACAGTTCCAGGCCGCCTTCATCGGCGGACCGCCCCCACTCGGCCCCGGCGCGCCTCCCGCGGAGCGGCTGCGCGCCTTCGGCCACGCCGTCCTGCGCCGCACCGTGGACCAGCTGGACCTGATGCTGGCCGCCGAGCCGGGCACCGAACGCCGCTTCGCCGCGCCGCCGGTCCGCGCCCTCCACGCGCATCTGCTCGTCCTGCTGCGCGGGCAGCTGCCCCCCGACGCCGACTGCGAGCTGCTGGCCCACACGCTGCTGGGCTACCTCAACCCGGTCCTCGTCCACCACCTGATCCGGCAGCGGGGCATGCCCGTGGAGCGGCTGGAGGCCGGCTGGTCCGACCTGGTCGCCCGGGTCACGGCGCCCCGGCCGCCCGGCTGAGCCCCCTCCCGGCAGCGGGCCGGGCCCTCGCCGGCCCCGGTCCGCGCCGCAACCGCCGTCTACGCGCGGCACGTTCGTAGAAGCGTCAAGGACCCGGTCCCGCCCGGAACCCCGCCGCCCGGCTCTGCCAAGATGCCTCAGTCATGGTGCAGATTCCCAAGCAGCCCACGCCCTCGTCGCCCGCACAGCCCGCCGTGCCCACGAGCGCCGACGTGGCCCGCCTGGCCGGCGTCTCCCGCGCGACCGTCTCCTACGTCCTGAACAACACCAGCGCCGTCCGGATCAGCGAGCCCACCCGCCGCCGGGTGCACGCCGCCGCCGAGGAACTCGGCTACGTGCCGCACGCCGCCGCCCGCAGCCTGCGCGCCGGCCACAGCCGCACCGTCCTGATGCCCGCGCCGACCGTCCCCGCCGGTCCGCTCTACAGCCGGTTCCTCGACGACGTCCAGGGCGCCCTCGGCCGCCTGGACTACACGGTCGTGAGTTACGGGACCCGCGGCCTCACCGACGACGAGGCCGCCCGTGCCTGGGCCGAGCTGCGGCCGGTCGCCGTCCTGGTGCCGGGCACCGGTCTCGGCCCGCAGGGCGTCGCCCTGCTCAAACGCTCCGGAGCCCGCGCCGTCGTCACCATCGGACCCGAATCGGTCGACGGCGCGCACGCCTTACTGATGGACCACGAGGGGGTCGGCCGGGCCGCCGCCGCCCATCTCCTCGACCGTGGCCGCCGCGCCCTCGGCGTCGTCGTCCCCGCCGAGCCCGGCCTCGACGTGTTCTCCGCACCCCGCCTCGCCGGTGTCCGCCGCGCCCTGCGCGGCACCACCGCCACCCTCCGC
Source organism: Streptomyces sp. B8-7 (assembly GCF_058833805.1). Lineage (NCBI taxonomy): Bacteria > Bacillati > Actinomycetota > Actinomycetes > Kitasatosporales > Streptomycetaceae > Streptomyces > Streptomyces sp. B8-7. The sequence continues at coordinate 969,140 of NZ_JBYRRL010000002.1, forward strand.
GAACTGCCCCTCGCCTACGAGGAGGAGGGCGCCGCCCGGCTCGCCGCCCGCTGGCCCGGACTCGGCCTCGACGCGGTCTTCGCCTACAACGACGAGTACGCCATGCTGCTGATGCGCGCCCTGCAGGACGAGGGCGTGTCCATCCCCGAGGACACCGCCGTGATCGGCGCGGACGACCTGGTGCTCGGACGGCTGCTCCGCCCGCGCCTGAGCACCGTCCACATCGAACTTCCCTCCGGCCGCGACCTCGCCGAACTCGTCGACCGCGCCGTCCGCGACCCTTCCGCGACGCCCGAGACGCACCGGGTCCTGGGCGCCACCGTCGTGCACCGCGAGTCCAGCTGACGGCCCGCCGTCACCCGCCCGCGGTCACCCGCCCGCCGTCACTCGCCCGCGGTCACTCGCCCGCGGCCTGGGCCTGCTGGGCGGCCACCGCCTTGCGCACCTCGTCCATGTCCAGCTTCCGGGCCTGCCCGATGACGTCCGTCAGCGCGGACTCCGGCAGCGCACCCGGCTGCGCGAACACGGCGACCTGGTCGCGGACGATCATCAGCGTCGGGATCGACTGGATGCCGAAGGCCGCGGCCAACTCCGGCTGCGCCTCGGTGTCGACCTTGCCGAACACCAGGTCGGGGTTGTCCTGCGCGGCCTTCTCGTAGACCGGCGCGAACATCCGGCACGGGCCGCACCAGGACGCCCAGAAGTCGATGAGGACGAACTCGTTCTCCGTCACCGTCCGGTCGAAGTTCTCCTTGGTGAGTTCCACAGTGCTGCTCATGGCGTGAATCCCTCTTCCTGCTGTCGGGGTGAGCCGTCCGCACCAACGCCTGGAGGCCGGGCGGTATTCCGTACGCGCACCGTCGTGCACGGCGCGCGTACCCGTGTGGCCGGGGAGCACACCACCCGGAAGACTGACCCCCATGACGGAATCGGAATCCCATGCGTACGACGTGGTGGTGCTCGGAGCCGGGCCCGTGGGGGAGAACGTCGCCGACCGCACCCGCGCGGCCGGCCTGTCCACCGCGGTCGTGGAGGGCGAGCTGGTCGGCGGCGAGTGCTCCTACTGGGCCTGCATGCCGAGCAAGGCCCTGCTGCGCCCGGTCATCGCCCGCGCCGACGCCCGCCGCCTCCCCGGACTGAGCCGGGCCGTGCAGGGCTCCCTGGACACTCCCGCGGTCCTCGCCCGCCGCGACGACCGCGTCGCCCACTGGAAGGACGACGGCCAGGTCGAGTGGATCGAGGGCATCGGCGCCGACCTCCACCGCGGCCACGGCCGGCTCGCCGGGCCGCGCACGGTGGAGGTCACCGGCCCCGACGGCACCCGCCGCACCCTCACCGCCCGGCACGCCGTCGCGGTGTGCACCGGCACCCGCGCCCGGCTGCCTGACCTGCCGGGCCTCGCCGAGGTCCGCCCCTGGACCAGCCGGGAGGCGACCTCCGCGCGGAAGGCGCCGGGCCGGCTGGTCGTCGTGGGCGGCGGTGTCGTGGCGGTGGAGATGGCCACCGCCTGGCAGGCCCTGGGCTCGCGGGTCACCCTGCTGGTGCGGGGCACGGGCCTGCTGAACCGGATGGAGCCGTTCGCCGGGGAGCTGGTGGCGGACGCGCTGGCGGAGGCGGGCGTCGACATCCGCACCGGCACCTCGGTGGAGTCGGTGACCCGCCTCGACGGAACCGTGACCGTCGCCACCGGCACGGGGGAGCGCCTGGCGGCCGACGAGGTCCTCTTCGCCACCGGACGCGCCCCGCGCACCGACGACATCGGCCTGGACACCGTGGGCCTGGAACCCGGCGGCTGGCTCGCCGTCGACGACAGCCTCCGGGTGGAGGGCACCGACTGGCTGTACGCCGTCGGTGACGTCAACCACCGCGCCCTGCTCACCCACCAGGGCAAGTACCAGGCCCGGATCGCGGGCGCGGCCATCGCCGCCCGCGCGTCGGGCGTGCCGGTCCTGGAGACCGACGCGTGGGGCGCCCACAGCGCCACCGCCGACCGGGCCGCGGTGCCCCAGGTGGTCTTCACCGACCCGGAGGCCGCCGCCGTGGGCCTGTCCCTGGCCGAGGCGGAGCAGGCCGGTCACCGGGTGCGGGGGGTGGACGTCGAGTTCACCTCGGTGGCGGGCGCCGGCCTGTACGCCGAGGGCTACCGGGGCCGCGCCCGCATGGTCGTCGACCTCGACGAAGGCTTCCTGCGCGGTGTGACCTTCGTCGGCCCCGGCGTCGGCGAGCTGATCCACTCGGCGACCGTCGCGGTCGCCGGGCGGGTCCCGGTGGAGCGCCTCTGGCACGCGGTGCCCTCGTACCCGACCCTCGGCGAGGTGTGGCTGCGGCTGCTGGAGACGTACCGGGACAGCTGAACGGGCCCCGCGCGGCCGCACGTTCCCCGCCCCGCGACCGGGGACACCCCGCCCCGGGGCGGCACGGCCCGCGCGCGGCCCGCGGGCCCCGATGGCAGGGCGATGACGGCGATGACGGCGATGACGGTGGGGCGTCCTGCGCAGCGGGCGGGGCGGCCGGGAACCGGCCGTCCCGGTGCGGTCGTCCGGACGGCGGATGCGCCGACGCGTACGGCGGCGGACGCGCGGCGCCGAAAGGACCGCCGCAGGCCCTGGCCGGTCCGGCCGCGGTCAGCGCCGGTCCGGCCGTGGTCAGGGCCGCGGGAGCGGCTCCGCGGCCTGCAGTGCGGCGAGTTCGGCGTCGGCGCGCTCGGTGATGCGGGTCAGGACGCGGCCGGCGACGGCGAGGTCCTCGGCCGGTATCCCGGCGTAGATCCGGGCGGACACGGGTGCGGTCCGCGCCGTCGCGGTGGCGTACAGCTCGCGCCCGGCACCGGTCGCCCGCACGGTGCGGCCCTCGGTGCCGAGCAGCCCGCGCCCGGCCAGGTCGCCGACGGTGACCAGGACGTCCGCCGCAGGGACCTTCAGTGCCGAGGCCGCCCGCGCGGCCAGCACCTCCCGCCGGACGGGGCCCTCGGCCACCACGGCCAGCCGCAGGGTCACCAGCTGCCGGAAGGTGAGCCCGAGCGGGGTGAGCAGGTGCTCCAGGACGGCGCGCCCGGCGTAGTGGGCGAGTCCGATGACACGGGGGTCGAGGACGGGGGCTGCGCTGGTGGTCATCGTGTCTCCTGCCTTCTCTCCTGAGGTGGGGTGCCGGCCGCCGGGTCCAGCGGCGTGCCGAGCAGGGCGGTGAGGTCCCGGACCAGGGCCCGGGAACGCTCGCCGTCGAGTCCGCCCAGCGGGGCGAGCAACTGCTCCAGCAGCGCGTGCACGACCTCGATGGCGCGCAGGGCCGTCTCCTCACCCCGCTCCGTGAGGGAGAGGCGTACCGCGCGCGGATCGACCGGGTCGCGCTCCCGCCGGACCAGTCCGGCGCTCTCCAGGGCGCGCGCCAGCTTGGACACGTACAGCGGTTCGAGTCCGGTGTGGTCGGCGAGCCGGCGCTGGCTGGGGTGCTCGCCGGAGCGGTGCATGCCGTGCAGCGAGGCCACCAGGGAGTACTGGGCGTGGGTGAGCCCGAGCGGGGCCACCGCGCGGTCCACGGCCGTCCGCCACTTCATGGACAGCCGCCACACCAGGAATCCGGGCGTCGGGCCCTGTTCGCCGTTGCTCATGAAAGAAACAGTACATGGCTACTATGTACATGGCTACTATTTCTCGGCGGGCGGGCCGCCGGGGCCGGCGGCGGTCCCGGGCGGGGCCTCAGAGGGTCGCCGCGTGGTCCGGGACGTAGGTCTGCAGGTCGCGAGGGGTGCGCTCGTAGCCGGTGGACGGCGGACGCTCCGGCAGTTCGAGGACCGGCGGCAGGATGTCGGCGTACGGCACCGAGGACAGCAGATGGGCGATCATGTTCAGGCGCGCCCGGCGCTTGTCGTCGCTCTCCACCACGTACCAGGGCGCCTCGGTGACGTCGGTGTGCACCATCATCTCGTCCTTGGCGCGGGAGTACGCCTCCCAGCGGGTGAGGGACTCGAGGTCCATCGGCGACAGCTTCCAGCGCCGCAGCGGATCCTCAAGGCGCCGGCGGAAGCGGTCCTGCTGCTCGGCGTCGCTGACGGAGAACCAGTACTTGCGGAGCAGGATCCCGTCCTCCACCAGCATCCGCTCGAAGATCGGGCACTGCCGCAGGAAGCGCTGGTGCTCCTCCTTGGTGCAGAAGCCCATCACGTGCTCGACCCCGGCGCGGTTGTACCAGGACCGGTCGAAGAGCACGATCTCGCCTGCGGCCGGGAGGTGTTCGACGTAGCGCTGGAAGTACCACTGCGTCCGCTCCCGCTCGGTCGGCGTGGGCAGGGCCGCGATCCGGGCCACCCGCGGGTTGAGATGCTCCGTGACGCGCTTGATCGTGCCGCCCTTGCCTGCCGCGTCACGCCCCTCGAAGACCACCACCAGCCGGGCGCCCTCGGACTTCACCCACTCCTGGAGCTTCACCAACTCGCCTTGCAGGCGCAGAAGTTCGTTCTCGTACGCCGAGCGGGGGAGTTTCGCCGCCCTGCTCGCCGCCTTCTTGCCGCCCTTGTCGCCCATGCGCCGCTCCACAGCCGGTCGGACACCAGGACGCCACGGTACGTCACGCGCAACCGGGATGCCGTGCGGCGGTGCCGGGCCGGACGCCGTCGGCACCCCGGCCGCGGCTGACGGGGTGCGCACGGCGGGCGGCCCGGCACCGGTCAGGCCGGGCGGGAGTGCGGGGCCGCCGTGCCGGGGTGGCCCAGATGCGAGGTGAACCAGTCCCGGGCCAGCCCGGCCACCGCGGTCAGCGTGCCGGGCTCCGTGAACAGATGGCCGGCGCCGGGGACGACGGCCAGCCGGTGCTCGCAGCGCAGCCGGGCCGCGGCGATCCGGTTGAGGCCGAGCACCTGCGGGTCCCGGCCGCCCACCACCAGCAGCGTCGGTGCCCGCACCCGGGCGAGCGCGGCACCGGAGGCCAGGTCGGGCCGGCCGCCGCGGGACACGATCGCGAGGATGTCGTCCCCCACGGCGGCCTCCAGACAGGCGGCCGCGCCGGTGCTCGCCCCGAAGTACGACACGGGCAGCCCGGACTCCCGGCGCACCCAGTCCGCGGCCGCGCGCAGCCGCCGGGCCAGCAGCAGCGTGTCGAAGACGTTGCCGCGGTCGCCCTCCTCGTCCTCGGTCAGCAGGTCGAGCAGCAGCGTGCCGAGACCGGCCCGGTTCAGCTCGGCCGCGACGTACTGGTTGCGGGGACTGTGCCGGCTGCTGCCGCTGCCGTGCGCGAAGGCCACCACCGCGGGTGCCGCCTCGGGCAGCGCGTACAGCGCGGTCAGCCGCACCCCGGGGGCGGGGACCTCCACCTCCGGGTCCCGCTGCGGGTCCCCGGTGGCGGCCCGCGCCGGCCACGCGCGGGCGGCGTCCGCCAGCAGCGCGGTGACCTCGGCGTCCCCGGTCTGCTCGAAGTCCCGGTACCAGGCCCCGACCGACCCGAACGCGGCGGGCGTCTCCAGGCACACGACCTCGTCGGCGACGTCGCGCAGCAGGGCCGGCACACCGGCCGGAGCCACCGGCAGGGCCAGCACGATCCGCGCGGCGTGCTGCCCGCGGACCACCCGGCAGGCGGCCCGCGCGGTGGCTCCGGTCGCCACGCCGTCGTCCACCACCACGACCGTCCGCCCGGCGAGCGGGACCGGCGGCCGGCCGGCCCGGTAGGCGCGCACCCGGCGCTCCAGCTCGGCCCGTTCGGCCTGCTCGACCTCCGCCTGCTCGGCGGGGCTGACACCGGTCGCGGCCACGACGTCGTCGTTGAGGACCCGCACCCCGTGTTCGCCGATCGCGCCGAACCCCAGCTCCGGCTGCCACGGCACCCCCAGCTTCCGCACCACCAGCACGTCCAGTGGAGCGCCGAGGCCGCGGGCCACCTGGTGGGCGACCGGCACACCGCCGCGCGGCAGCCCCAGTACGACGGTGTGCTCGCCGCTCCTGCCGCTCCCGCCGCTTCTGCGGCCTCTGCCGGTCCCGCCGTTCCTGCCGCTGTCGCCGCTCAGCCCCCGCAGCGCCTCGGCCAGGCGGCGTCCGGCGTCCACCCGGTCCTCGAAAGCCATGGGTCACCTCCTGTGCGTGCCCCGGGGGCCGTGCCCCCGCGTTCCGGGCCGCCCGGCCGGCCCCGCGCTGCACCGCGCGCGGCCGGCGGCGGGCCCGGCCGGCCGGCCCGCCGCGGTCGGCGCCGTCAGCCCGTCCGGTGACCGCCCCAGCGCGGGCCGACGAGTTCCCACTCACGGCTCCACAGCTTCAGACGGTGCCGGTCGAGCACCCATCGCGCGACGGCCCCGGCGCCCACCACGGCTCCGGCGAAGGCGACCGCCGCGGCGACGCCCAGCATCGCCGCCTCCACGGAGGCCTCGGCGGCGGTCGGCGGCTGCGTCGCGAGGGCGCCGTCGGGATCCTGCCAGACCACCACGTCGGAACCGGCCTTCAGCCCGCCGGCCACCATCGTGGTGCCGGTGCGGATCGCGCCGTCCGACGCCGTCCAGCGGACCTCCGCCCGGACCTCGTCGGCCACCGAGCCGGCCCGCGGCCCGTCCGACGGCAGGATCGCGACGACCTCCGCCGTGACCGGCGCGCGCTCGGCGCGCTGCTGGGCGAACGAGCCCTCGGCGGCGTGCGAGGCCACCAGCCCCACGAGAATGCCGCCGACCAGCACCACGAGCCACACCGCCAGCACGATCCAGGCCTCGACGATGTCGTCACGCCGCCGTAGCGGGTTGTGCCGCCACCGCCAGAACCTGCGCTTGGGATATCCGCTGCCGTGCATGGATCCGTACCTCTTCACCAGGGTCACACTCCGACGGTGACGGCGTCGAGTCCTGGGCGGCAGGGGCCGACCATCGGCAGTCGGGGGACCGTCCGGCCCCGGCCGGGGGACCATCGGCCCGTACGGCGGCGAGGAACCGCGTGCCCCTGCGGCGCGGGCCGGGTCAGGCCGTGACGGGGCCCGCCAGCTCCACGATGTCGTCGGCGGCCACGTCGTGCAGCCGGATGGCCAGGTCCTCCAGGGCCCGGCTCGCCGCGAGTTCGTCGCCGATCTCCGGCACCGGCCGGTCGGTGGGGTTGCGCCGGGCCCGGCCACGGCCGGTGATCTCCTCGGCGCCGTCCGTGACCAGCACGGCACGTGCCTGCGTGTCGTCGCCGTCCTCCGTGAGGTGGATCTGCACGGTCCACTGCTTCGCTCGCATCGTGATCACTTCCGTACGCGTGTCTCCGGCCGCGGTCTCTACGTGCCAGCCTGCGCCTCGACGGCCGAAGGGGCCAGCCGGTCCACCCTGCCGGAACGCCGGAACGCCGGAACGCCGGAACGCCGGAACGCCGGAACGCCGGAACGCCGGAACGCCGGAACGCCGGGGCGCCGGGGCGCCGGAACGTCGGGGCGCACGGACGTCCCGGGCTGCCGTGTGGCCGCCGCACCGCGCTCTCCGCCGGACGTGCCGCGGTACGACGCGCCGGCCGGCCGCGGCGCCGTCGCGGCCGGCCGCGCGGTTCCCCGCGCCCCTTCGGGGCGCTGCCGGACCGCCGCGGGCTCCGCCACGCCCTAGACTCCCGGTGCCGGACGCGGCCCGAGCGGCCGCGGCGGCGGAGGGGCTGCACTGCCACCGGGTACGGCATCCCCGACGGCGACCGCGGGGGCGGCCCGCTCCGGCGCCGCAGACCGGGGGGACGTTCCGCTCCGGTGCCGAAGGGAGTCCGCCCGTGACGGCCACCGCCCCGCCCGTGACCCTCGACGACGTCCGCGCCGCCGCGGCACGCCTCGCGGGCGTCGCCCACCGCACCCCCGTCCAGCACTCACGCACCCTCGACGCGCTGACCGGCCGCGAGGCCCTCCTCAAGTGCGAGAACTTCCAGCGGGTGGGCGCGTTCAAGTTCCGTGGCGCCTACCACGCGGCCTCCCGGCTCACCCCCGAGCGGCTCGCCCGCGGCATCGCGGCCTACTCCTCCGGAAACCACGCCCAGGCCGTCGCCCTCGCCGCCCGCGAACTGGGCACCCGCGCGGTGATCGTGATGCCCGAGGACGCTCCCCGGGCCAAGCGCGCGGCGACCGAGGGCTACGGCGCCGAGATCGTCACCTACGACCGCTACACCGGCGACCGGGTCGCGCTGGCCGAGGCGCTGGCCGCGGAGCGCGGCCTGACCCTGATCCCGCCGTACGAGCACCCCGACGTCATGGCCGGACAGGGCACCGCCGCGCTCGAACTGTTCGCCGAGGCGGGAGAACTCGGTGAACTGGTGGTGCCGGTCGGCGGCGGCGGGCTGATGGCGGGCAGCGCCACCGTCGCCAAGGGACTGCACCCCCGGATCCGGGTCGTGGGGGTGGAGCCGGAGGACGGGGACGACACCTTGCGCTCCCTGGCGGCGGGCCGGCGCGTCACCGTCCCGGTGCCGCGCACCATCGCCGACGGGCAGGCCCTGTCCACGCCCGGTGAGTTGACGTTCTCCGTCAACCGGCGGCTGGTCGACGAGATCGTCCTGGTCGGCGACGACGAGATCCGGGCGGCGATGCGGTTCGCCTTCGAGCGGCTGAAGATCGTGCTGGAGCCCAGCGGGGCCACTGCGCTGGCCGCCCTGCTGTCCGGCCGGTGCGGCACCGCGGCCCGCCGCACCGGGGTGATCCTGTCCGGCGGGAACATCGACACGGCCCGCTTCACGGAGCTGACCGCCGCGGGCGGGTGAGCCCCGCCCGAATGGCGGGGCGCCGCCCCCCGGGCGGACGATGGGAGCAAGGGCCCGGCCCCCGCCGAGGCACGTTCCCGGCCGGGGAACGGCGGACGGGAACCGGACCCGGCCGTCCCCGGCGGCCGGACCAGCGGTCGTCCCCGGCGGCCCCGAAAGGAGGGCGTCATGCTGGAAGTGAAGGCGCTCGACAGGGCGGACGATCAACGGGACTTCCCCCACGGGCACATGACCGCGGTGCACCTGCCGGGCTGCGACTTCGCCCTGGCCACCTTCGAACCGGGCTGGCGCTGGTCGGAGTCGGTCGGACCGATCGCCGGCACGGAGACCTGCCAGATGAACCACAACGGCTACGTCGTCCAGGGCCGGCTCCACATCCACATGGACGACGGCACCGAGAACGAGATCGGCCCCGGCGACGTGTTCGTGTGCTCGCCGGGCCACGACGCGTGGGTCGTCGGCGACGAGCCCTGCATCACCTTCGACTTCGAGGGCCAGACGGCGAAGGAGTACGCGAAGGACGCGGAGAGGCAGAAGTAGGGAAGGCGGGGGGAGCGGACCGGGGTGCGGGGGAGCGGCGGAGGACGGCCGGCGGCGCACGCCGCCGCTCACACCGGCAGCAGCCTGCCCACGATGTCGCCCAGCTGCCGGGCGTTGCGGCACTCGTGCATCTCCACCAGCTCCGCGTACTGCGGTGCGACCGAGTCGCCGGTGCCCCACTGTGCGCGCGGCTCGGGGTTCAGCCAGTACACCCGCCGGGCCAGCCCCGCCAGCCGCCGCAGCGCGGGCAGGTTCGGGTCGGCCTGGTTCGTGCGCGCGTCACCCAGCACGAACACGGTGGTACGGGGCCCGACCGCGTCCCCGTGCAGCTCGCCGAACTCGCCCAGCGCCAGGCCGTAGTCGCTGCTGTCGTGCCAGCCGGTGACGCGGGCCTCGCCGCCGATGCGGGCGCCCAGTCCCTCCGGATCGGCGTGCCCGTGCACCAGCAGGCCGGTCACCTCGTCGACCCGGTTGACGAAGGCGAACACCCGCACCTTGCTGAACTGGTCGTGCAGCGCCTGCACCAGCAGCATCGTGAAGTCGGAGAAGCCGGACACCGAGCCGGACACGTCGCACAGCAGCACCAGTTCGGGCCGGGCCGGGCGGCGGCGCCGCAGCACCGGGCGCATCGGCACCCCGCCGGTGGACAGCGAGCCGCGCAGGGTGCGCCGCAGGTCGATGGTGCCCCGCTGGGCGCGCCGCCGCCGCGCGGCCAGCCGGGTGGCCAGCTTGCGTGCCAACGGCCGTACGGTCCTGCGCAGTTCGGCGAGCCGGTCCTTGCCGGCGTAGAGGAAGTCGACCCGGTCGGCGGTCGGGGCGACGGCCCTTTTGGCGATCTGCTCCCGGCCGCGCCGCTCGGCGACCCGGCGCCGGGCCTCGGCCGCCACCTGCCGGCGGAAGTCCTCGATGCCGCGCCGGATCTCGTCCTCCAGCAGCCGGTCGGCGAACCCGGTGCGGCCGCCGCGGGCCCGTACCTCGTCGCGGACCCGGGCCAGCAGCGTCTGCGGGCGGATCCGGTCCAGCGCCTGGTACGAGGACCAGCCGTCCGAGCCCGCCGTGCCGCCGTAGCCGCCGAAGCCGTCGACCGCCTCCACCGCGAGCCGGGCCAGGGCGGCCCCGTCGCCGGCGGCGAGGGCGTCGGCCAGCCGGTCGCGCAGCTGCTCCCGGTCCGCCGTCGCGCCCTCGGGGCCGCCGACCGCGCGCGGGAAGTACAGGTCGAAGACCGGGTCGAACACCTGCCGCTGGGCGGGGGTGTGCAGCAGGGTCGCGGCCAGGCCCTCGCGCAGCAGCTCGCGGTCGGTGAAGCCGAGTTCGGCGGCGGCGCGCGCGGCGTCCACGGTCTCGCCGGTGCCGATCCGCAGCCCGTGCGCGCGCAGCGCGCCGACGAGGCCGGTCAGCCGGGCGGTGACGGGCGACGGGGCCGTCAGTCGGCGTCCGGACGGGGCCGTCACACGGCGTCCAGGTCGAGCTTGGCGGCCGCCTTGAGGACGTCGTCGTGGTGCTTGAGGACGACCCCCAGGGTGTCCCGCACGACGCTCTCGTCGAGGGTGTCCACGCCCAGCGCGAGCAGGGTCCGGGCCCAGTCGACGGTCTCCGCGACCGACGGCACCTTCCGCAGGTCCATGGCGCGCAGCGCGCCCGCCACCCGCACCACGGACGCCGTCAGCGCCTCGTCCAGCTCGGGCACTCTCAGCCGGACGATGCGCCGCTCCAGTTCCTCCTCGGGGAAGCCGATGTGCAGGAACAGGCAGCGGCGGCGCAGCGCCTCCGACAGCTCCCGGCTGGCGTTGGAGGTGAGCACGACGAACGGGCGCCGGGTCGCGGTGACCGTGCCCAGCTCGGGGACGGTGACCTGGAAGTCGCTGAGCACCTCCAGCAGCAGGCCCTCCACCTCGACGTCGGCCTTGTCGGTCTCGTCGATCAGCAGCACCTTGGGGTCGTCGCCGCGGATGGCGGTGAGCAGCGGCCGGGGGAGCAGGAACTCCTCGCTGAAGACGTCGGTGCGGGTCTCGTCCCAGCTCTCGTCGCGGCCGGCACTGATCCGCAGCAGCTGCTTGGCGTGGTTCCACTCGTACAGGGCGCGGGACTCGTCCACGCCCTCGTAGCACTGGAGCCGCACCAGCCGGGCTCCCGCCACCGTCGCCACCGCCTTGGCCAGCTCGGTCTTGCCGACACCGGCCGGGCCCTCCACGAGCAGGGGTTTGCCGAGCCGGTCGGCGAGGAAGACGGTCGTGGCCACGGCCGGGGAGGCGAGGTAGCCCGCCTCGGCGAGGCGGGTGGAGACGTCGTCGACGGAAGTGAACAACCGGGCCTCCGGCGGTCATGGGCGTGCGCGATCCTGGCCCCTCTATCTAAGCGCTTGTTCAGCACCTGTGTCACCTGCCGGCCGGCCCGAAGCGCGGGCCCGCACCGTCGGACCGCACCGCGGGCCGGAGCCCGACCGGGCGGCGGCGCGGTGACCCCCCGGGGGCGCCGCGGGGACGCCGTCGGCCTCAGCCGCCCGCCAGGACCACCTCCAGCGTGCGCGGCCCGTGCACGCCCTCGACGCGGTCCAGCTCGATGTCGCTGGTGGCGGACGGGCCGGAGATCCAGGTCAGCGGGCGCCGCGGATCGAGGCGTCCGAGGGCCTGCGGGACGGACGCCACGACCTGGTCCGGCACGCGGACGACGCAGACGTGGTGGTCGGGGACGAGGGTGATCCGGCGGCGGCCCTGGTCGGGGGAGCCGTCCAGGACGACGGTGCCGGTCTCGGCGATCGCCACCGCGCACCCGGTCACCACACTGTCGACGCGGTCCAGTGCGTACGGGGTGCTGTCCGCGCGGTCGGCGACCTGCTCCACCTCGCTCTCGGCGAGCCAGCCGGGGTCCAGGCCGGGCGGCACCAGCACCGAGCGCGCCGCACGGGCGGCCAGCAACCGCGCGACGAGGGCGGGCAGTCCGGCGGCCGTGCAGCGGTGCACCACCGCCCGGTAGTCGGCGAGGTGGTCCGCGAGGAGCTCCACCGTCGCGTCGGCGTCACGATGCCCGTGCTCGCGCGCGTAGTCGCGCGGCACCGCCCGCTCGTACGCCACCGCCCGCTCGTACGCCGACGCCTGTTCGTGCGGCACCGCCTGCTCGTACGACGGTGGCTGTTCGTGCGGCACCGCCTGTTCGTACGCGGGCCCCTGCCCCGTCCGCGCGGTGTTCTCGTCCCGGCGTACGTCGGCCAGGGCCCGCCGCACCCGGCCCAGGACGCGCTCCCGGTCGCTCACCGCGCCGTGTCCTTCCCGCCGTCCCTGCCGCTGTCCTCGTCGCCGTCCCTGCCACTGTCCGTGCCGCTGTCCGTGATGCGGTCCGTGCCGCTGTCCGTGACGCGGTCCGTGCTGCTGTCCTTCCCGCCACCGGTCCGCCGCCACCAGTCGCGGAACGGTTCCGGCGGCGCCTGGGGCAGGTCGCGGGCGTCGGTCCAGGCCCGGCCGGGGCCGGGCAGCGTCCGCGGGTGCAGATGCCGGGTCCGGGACGCCAGGCGCTGCCCGGCGCGCAGGGCGCCGGGCCGGGTCAGCGCCCAGCGGGCGGCCCGCATCACCACGCGCTCGGCGGACCGGTCCCGGGCCGGCCGGAGGACGACCTTGTTCCCGGCCCGCACGGCCGGACCGCCCTGGACGACCCGCTCCCGCAGGTGCACCAGCACCTCGGGGATGTCGATCGCGACCGGGCACACGTCGTAGCACGCGCCGCACAGGGTGGAGGCGAACGGCAGGGAGGCGTCGAGACCGCTCGCCGTGCCCCGCAGCTGCGGGCCGAGGACGGCGCCGATGGGTCCGGGGTAGACGGAGCCGTAGGCGTGGCCGCCGGCCCGCTCGTAGACGGGGCACACGTTCAGACACGCCGAGCAGCGGATGCAGCGCAGCACCTGCCGCCCGACCTCGTCGGCGAGCGTGTCGGTGCGGCCGTTGTCCAGCAGCACCAGGTGGAACTCGCGCGGCCCGTCCTCCCCGGTGGTGCCGGTCCACATCGAGGTGTACGGGTTCATGCGCTCCGCCGTCGAGGAACGGGGCAGGGTCTGCAGGAAGACCTCCAGGTCACGCCAGGCGGGCACCACCTTCTCGATGCCGACGACCGAGATGAGCGTCTCGGGCAGCGTCAGGCACATCCGCCCGTTGCCCTCCGACTCCACGACCACCAGCGTCCCGGTCTCGGCGACCATGAAGTTCGCCCCGGACACGCCGACCCTGGCGCGCAGGAACTTCTCCCGCAGATGCAGCCGCGCGGCCTCGGCCAGGTCGGACGGCGTGTCGGTGAGTCCCTCCGGTGCCGGGCGGCCCCACCGTCCCATCTCGGTCCGGAACACCTCCCGGATCTCGCCCCGGTTGCGATGGATGGCCGGGACCAGGATGTGCGAGGGCCGGTCCCGGCCCAGCTGCACGATCAGCTCGGCGAGATCGGTCTCGTACGCCCGGATGCCCGCGGCCTCCAGCGCCTCGTTCAGGCCGATCTCCTGCGTGGTCATCGACTTGACCTTCACGACCTCCCTCTCGCCGGTCGCCCGCACCAGACCGGTGACGATCCGGCCCGCCTCGGCGGCGTCGGCCGCCCAGTGCACGGTGCCGCCCGCCGCCGTGACCGACTCCTCCAACTGCACCAGGTAGTGGTCCAGATGACGCAGTGTGTGGTCCTTGATCCGCCGGCCGGCCTCGCGCAGCTCCGCCCAGTCGGACACCTCCGCCACCGCCGCGGCCCGCCGGGCGCGGATGGTGTGCGTGGCGTGCCGCAGATTGGCCCGCAGCGTGGTGTCGGCGAGTGCGGCCCGCGCGGCCCGCGGAAAGGCCGGCATGCCCACGAACGTCCCGCTCATGCCCCGGACGCCTCCTCCGCGCCGGCCAGGATCTCCGCCAGGTGCACCGGCCGCATCCCGGTGCCCAGCCGGGACATCGTGCCGCCCAGGTGCATCAGGCAGGAGTTGTCGGCCGCGCACAGCACCTCCGCGCCCGTCGCCGCGGCCGCCCGCACCTTGTCCTCGCCCATCGCCGCGGACACGTCGGCGTTCTTCAGCGCGAACGTGCCGCCGAACCCGCAGCACTCCTCGGCCCCCGGCAGCTCCACCAGCTCCAGGCCCCGCACCGCCGCCAGCAGCCGCCGGGGGCGGTCGGCGAGGCGGAGGCCGCGCAGCCCGTGGCAGGTCGGGTGGTAGGCCACCCGGTGCGGGTAGCTCGCCCCGACGTCGGTCACACCGAGCACGTCGACCAGGAACTCCGTCAGCTCGTACGTCCGCGGCACCACCGGCGCCAGCGTCGCCGCGAGGGCGGAGCCGCGCCCCTCGGCCCGCGCCCGCTCGCCGAGGCGCGGGTACAGCTCCCGCACCATCGCCCCGCACGAGGCGGACGGCGTCACGACCGCCTCGTAGCCGCCGAAGACCTCGGCGAAGTGCCGGGCCAGCGGTTCCGTCTCGTGCCGGTGGCCGCTGTTGTAGTGCGCCTGCCCACAGCAGGTCTGGCGGGCCGGGAAGTCGACGTCCACGCCCAGCCGGGTCAGCAGCCGCACCACCGCGCGCCCGGTGCCGGGATACAGCGTGTCGTTGACGCACGTCAGGAACAGGGCGACCCGCATCGCGGCTCCTCGTGATCGGCCGTGGGACGGTTGCAGCGTAGAGCCTGCCCGCCCGAGCCGTCCGCAGAGCCGGACCGGACACGCCCTCCCCGGTCCGGCCCCGGGCCCCGGGCGCCGCTGAGCGACGGTTCAGTAGAGCCTGGTGATCCCCGGGGTCGGCAGGCACGTTCCCATGTGCTGGACTGGGACATGATCAGCCCTCCGACCGCACCGGGAGCACCGTTGACCGTCAGCTACCGCCAGCCCGGCGTCGTCCTCACCGACCGCCGCTTCACCGTGCCGCTCGACCACGGCGACCCGCAGGGGGAGACGATCGAGCTGTACGCCCGCGAGGTCGTGGCGAGCGACAAGGCCCGGCAGGACCTCCCGTGGCTGGTCTACCTCCAGGGCGGCCCCGGCTTCGGCGCGAACCGCTTCGTCGGCCGGGCCGCCTGGCTCGGGCGCGCCCTGAAGGAGTTCCGGGTGCTGCTGCTCGACCAGCGCGGCACCGGCCACTCCACGCCCGCCAACCGCCAGACCCTTCCGCTGCGCGGCGGCCCCGCAGAGCAGGCCGCGTACCTCACCCGGTTCCGCGCCGACTCCATCGTCCGCGACTGCGAGGCGATCCGCGCCCAGGTGACCGGCGGGGCCACCTGGACCGTCCTCGGGCAGAGCTTCGGCGGCTTCTGCGCCGTGCACTACCTGTCGGCCGCGCCCGAGGGCCTGACCGCCGCCCTGATCACCGGCGGCCTGCCCTCGCTGGACGCCCACGCCGACGACGTGTACCGGGCCGCGTACCCGCGCGTCGAGCGCAAGGTCGCCGCGCACTACGCCCGCTACCCGCAGGACGTCGAGCGCGCCCGCCGCATCGCCGACCACCTGCTCCGGCACGAGGTGCGCCTGCCCAACGGCCACCACCTCACCGCGGAGGCCTTCCAGTCGCTCGGCATCCTCCTCGGCAGCGGCGACGGCACCCACCGCCTGCACTTCATGCTGGAGCACGCCTTCGTGCCCACCCCGCAGGGCCCGGCCCTGTCCGACGCCTTCCAGGAGGAGGTGCAGGGCCTGCTCTCCTACGCCGGACACCCGCTGTACGCCCTCGTCCACGAGGCGATCTACGGCCAGGACGCCCGTCCCACCGACTGGTCGGCCGAGCGGGTCCGCCAGGAGTTCCCGCAGTTCGACGCCGCCAAGACGCTCACCGGCGACGGCCCCCTGCTCTTCACCGGGGAGAGCGTCCACCCGTGGATGTTCGACTGCGACCCCGCCCTGCGCCCGCTCCGCGAGACGGCCGGTCTGCTCGCCGCGCACACCGGCTGGCAGCCGCTCTACGACCCGGCCCGCCTGGCCGCGAACGAGGTCCCGGTGGCGGCCGCGGTCTACCACGACGACCTGTACGTCGACACGGCCCACTCCCTCCGGACGGCGCGGTCAATCCGGGGCCTGCGCACCTGGGTGACCGACGAGTTCGAGCACGACGGCGTACGCGCCGGCGGCCCGCGCGTCCTGGACCGCCTGCTGTCCCTCGTCCGCGACGAGGCCTGACCCCACGGCGCACGGGCCGGCTCGCCGGCGGTCGCGGGGCGAGCACGGACTCACGGTCGGTGATCTCCGTGGCCGGCGCCCTCCGGCCGCGCCCCGCGGTCGTCGCGCAGCAGTGAAGCGGTGGCCAGAAGCAGATCGAGGTCCGTCGGCCCCGGGGCCTCCCGGCGGGTGGCCGGGTGCCCCTGGGGCCGTGTGCGCAGCTCGGCCCAGACGGTCTTGCCCGGGGCTGTGAGCCGGGGGCTGACGCCCCAGTCGTCCGCCAGGGCGCCGACGAGGAGCAGGCCCCGGCCGGACTCGGACAGCGAGTCGGTCGCCGGGGCACTGGCCGCAGGCCGCTTCTCGGCGCGGGTGTCGGTCACTTCGATGCGGAGGGTGTTCCCGGCCAGGGTGAGGCGGACGTGGAAGTCCCGGCCGGGGACGTGGCCGTGCCGCACGGCGTTGGCGGTGAGCTCCGCGGTGATGAGGGTGAGCGTCTCGTTGGCCGGGGTCGTGTGGGGGTGGCCCCAGTCGTGCAGGCGGTGCGAGACGAGCCGGCGGGCGAGGCGGGCACCGCGCGGCGTCGAGGTGAAGCGCATGGTGAACTCGTGTTCGGGTGCGGGGTGTTGTGGCATATGCCCGTTCGGGGGAGTTGCTGACTTCATGGGGTCGACCATTGCGGACTCTGCGTAGCGTTGAACAGGAGTGATCCGCGGACGGGTGCGGGCTGTACCCGTCGGCGGTGCGCCTGTACGTGGTGTCGGGCGTGACCGGTTTCCGGGCTGCGGGTTGGCCGGGTGGAGTCCGGTGGCTGTGGTGGTGGTACGGGAGGAGTCGTGGCGTGGACGACGGGGTTCAGCAGCCGGAGCACGAGGTCGGGACGGGCATCCTGTGCGTGTTCGGGCGGCAGTTGAAGCTGTTCCGGGAGCGGGCGGGGATGGACCGCGCCGGGCTCGGGTCGCTGACCGGGTACTCGGCCTCGACGATCGCGTCGTTCGAGCAGGGCAGACGCATCCCGCCGCCCAGGTTCATCGACCAGGTGGACGAACTGGTCGGGGCGGGAGGCGTGTTGAGCGCGGGCAAGGAGGAGGTGGCTCGCGCCCAGTACCCGGCGTTCTTCCGGGACGCGGCCAAGTTGGAGTCCGAGGCGGTCGAGCTGCACGTGTACGCCAACCAAGCGGTGCCTGGACTCCTTCAGACGGAAGAGTATGCCCGGGCTGTCTTCATGATGATGCGGCCGCCGATGGATGACGAATTGGTCGAACAGCGGGTGGGCGCAAGGCTGTCGCGGCAGGAGATCTTGTCCAGCCGTGATGCCCTGCTGGCCAGTTTTGTCATCGATGAGGCTGTCCTGAGGCGTCCCATTGGAGGACGAGGCGTGCTGCGCGGTCAGCTTGAGCACCTGCTTCTGACGGGGGAGCGGCGGAACGTCGAGATCCAGGTGATGCCGCTCGACCGTGAGGAGAACGCCGGTATGGCTGGTCCCTTCACCTTGATCGAAACGAAGGAAGGGCGCAGGATCGCGTACGCCGAGGTGCAGAACGTGAGCCGCCTGCAGACGGAGCGGGCACGGGTCCGTGTGCTGGAGGCCAAGTACGGGATCATCCGGGCTCAGGCCCTGACGCCCCGTGAATCGTTGGCGTACGTAGAGAAGTTGCTGGGAGACCCATGAATGCGCACGTACATCAGCCGCCCATAGACCAGTTGGTATGGCGCAGGAGCAGCTACAGCAGCGAGGAGGGCGGCGAATGCGTCGAGGTCGCCATCCGTCCCGGCCGGGTCCACGTCCGCGACTCGAAGGACACGACCCGTGCCGCACTGGCCGTGGAACCCACGGCCTGGGCCGCGTTCGTCGGGTTCGCGGCGCTCTGACGGGGCGGGGTCCTCGGCAGCCGTGTGGCTGCCGAGGACCCCGCACTCGCATGACGCCGCCGGGCCGGGTCGACGGGGTCCCTGCCGACCCATGGCGAAGCGGCTGAAGAAGCACCTCTCCGACGCAGGCGCCGGGGACGTCCGTACGCGTCCGTACGGCTCGTGGGCCCGCTCGCACGGCACACCGGAGGCGTCGATTCACCTGGCCCGTACGCCCCTGCGGGCCAGGTGTGCCACCCGGGGCGAGTCGCGCACGGGGTGACCCGGCCCGGAGCTGCCTGCGCAGGTGCCGGTCGGTGCTCTGATCACCGGGGGCCGGGCGCGCACGCCCAGGTGTTCGGGACTCTTGGCGGTTCGAGCGGGAGGATTTCCCGGTCGAAGAACGCGTGGAACCCCTCGGCGCGCTCGTAGAGCGCGTCGAAGCCACGGGACGTTTCCCGGATCAGTTCCCGGTCGGTGAAGCGGTTGGCGCCCGCCGCGTTCCCGTCGTCGTAAACGACTTCGTACATGACGACATCTCCGAGGATGACGACCTCGGGGGCCGGACGGTCCTTCTCGATGTCTCTGATATTCCGGGCGTCGAGTACTTTGATGCTGTCGCCCTGATCGACTCTCACGCGAAGCACGAACATCTCCCACTGCACGTACGGCGTGACGGGGAGTTCCACGATGCGAAGGCGACGGTGTGAGATCCCCAGGCGTTCCGCGTTCCGGAGTTCCTGTGCGTAGTCGTCGCGCCTCTCCTCGGCCAGGGACAGCGCTCGCGTCCAGTCGCCGGCGGCGAAGGCCTCCCAGCTGGCGAAGCCGCGTTCCTTGAAGCGCTGTCCGCGTTCGAGCTTGTTGAGGAAGCCGATGCCGCTGGTGTAGTTCCGGCCGAAGTCCCGGTGGTATGCGGGGCGGTCCATCCGCTCGGAGACGCCGTCGGGGAAGGAGTCAAACACTGGGGATATCCGGCTTCGCCGCGACGAGCATGTTCCGTGGGATGACGACGAGGCGTTCGTCCGAGCCGATCGAGACGCCGTCGGGCAGGTTCCTGCCGAGTGACCGGGTGAGATCCCGGCCGATCACGGCGATGTCGCCGTTGGTGAGTTCCCAGATGTCGGGGCAGTCGGGAGTTCCGGTTGTATCCCCGAGTTCCTGGGCTGATTTCCCTAAACGCTGTTTGAAACCGGCTTCCGGATCGGCTTCCCATGGTCTGGCCATCTTCTTCGCCCCCTCGGTCGGCTCGGATTGCGCCACTGTAGCCTGCATCAGGAGTGTTTGACCATGTGTTGCACGCGGGTGAAGGGGGTATTGGCGTGGATTGGTTGCTCCTTGTCCGGCGCCGTTCGTGAGTGCGGCGATATTGATCGGGAAGAAAATCATGTAAACGCCTGGCAGCTGGGACGTTTTTTCTGTGCTGTAGGGAAAAATGCGAATGGAGGGGTACAAGTGGACCCGGAAGTGACGTCGCTCGCACAGAGCGCGGGAACCACCTTGGTCACGTTGATGGCGGCCGACGCCTGGCACCGCACGCGGGACGGGCTCGTCCGGCTCTGGCTCCGTGTGCAACCCGAGCGGGCCGAGACCGTGGCCGCCGAGTTGGAGGTGGCTCGCGAGGACGTTCTGGCCGCCACGGCCGCCGACGACCGGGAAACCCTGGAGGAGCTGCGAGCGCAGTGGCAGGGGCTGGTGCGGCGTCTGCTCGTCGCCCGGCCCGACGCCCGAGAGGAATTACGCAGACTGCTGAACGAACTCGATCCCGGTGTCCCGGCCGCCCGGCCGACCACCCAGCACGCCACGGCGTCCGGTCAGGGCCGGGTCTACCAGGCCGGCCGGGACCAGCACATCACCGAGCGATGACGGGCGGGACGGACGGCCACGCCGAGGACCAGGGGCGTGTCTACCAGGCATCGGGCGATCAGCACATCAATGAGCACCACCACTACGGCGGTGACGGGCCGGGATCCGGTGGCCCCGACTCGGTGCGCCGCCCGGCGGTGGGCCGGCCACCCCTGGTCCTGCGCGACCGCAGCGAAGTGATGGAACGCCTGCGAGCGAGCGTCCGGGCGGAGCGCGGTGGCGAGGTCTACGTGCTCTACGGCATGGGCGGATCGGGCAAGACGGCGGTCGCGTGCACCCTCTTCCAGGAGATCGCCGACGCACCGGGCCGGGTCGCCCTGTGGGTCAACGCCGCCGACCGCGCGAGCCTGCGCGGCGGCATGCTGGCCGTGGCCGCCGACCGGGGGGCGGGCGACGGCGAACTGCTCGCCGCCCGCAACGGCCTCCGCCCCGCGGCCGATCTCGTCTGGCGGTATCTCGACCGCTCCGCCGAGCCCTGGCTGCTGGTCCTCGACAACACCGACGAGCCGGAGATCCTGCGGGACGGCAGCTGGCTGCGCACGAGCCCCCGCGGTGTCGTCCTGGTGACCACGCGGCGCGCCGCAGCCCGCTGGTGGCCGGGCGCCGAACTGCAGCACATCGGCGTACTGCCGCGTGAGGACGCGGCGCTGGTGCTGTGCGACCTCGCCCCGGCCAGTGGTACGCGCGAGCAGGCGGCACAGATCGCGGACCGGCTCGGGCGGCTCCCTCTCGCCCTCACCCTGGCCGGCGGCTTCCTCTCCCACCAGGTGCTCGACCCCTGGACGATGGACGCCTACGGGCACCACCTCGACGGAGACGAAGGGGTTCGGCTGATCGACCGGGGAGCGGACGCGCTGTCCGGACCGGACCCACGCCATCTGGTCGGCCTGACCTGGCAGCTGACGCTCGACACCTTCGAGGCACGCGGCTTGCCTGAAGCGGCCACGCTGCTCAGGCTACTGGCCCGGTTCGCCGCCGAACCCCTGCCGATCAGCCTGCTCCACCACGCCGGCATCGACGGCGTCCTTCCCCGGGCCCGTACCGAGACAGCCCTGAGAGCCCTTCTCGACCAGTCGCTGTCCGAACTGGTCGACGTCGTCGGAGCGCGCTGCGTGCAGAGCCATGGAGTGCTGCTCGACAGCGTCCGGGCAGCGACCCCGGCAGACCTGCTGCCCGTCCTCGACACCACGGCCGTACGGCTGCTCGACGCGGCAGTTCCCCTCGTGCCCGACGCCGGCCCGCACGATCCGCGGTGGCGACTGCTGGTGCCTCATGCGCTCGCCCTGGTGCGACGTACCGGCGAGCCCCCGGCCGCCGCCCACGCCCTGGCCGTCGCGACGCGCCTATCGGTCGCCCTGCACCGCACCGGGGACTACCTTTCCGCCTGGGAGACCTCCCGTACCGCGGCGGACCTCGCACAGCGACGGCTCGGCCGGGACGACCGGCTGGTCCTGGCCGCCCGTTCCAGAACCGGCCGGGCCCTGTTCCGGCTCGGCAGGTACGCCGAGGCCGAGTCGGTGCTCCGCACCGTCCGCACCGCGCAGGAAGGCCTGTTCGGGGCCGACGACCCCGACACCCTGGACACCTCCTACGGGCTCCAGCTCGTGCTGGCGAACCTCGGCAGGCGGGAGGAGTCGGTCGCGCTGCTGCGCGCCACCGTGGCCGGCCGGCAGGCGCAGTTGGGTCCGGCCCATCCGCTGACCCTGCGCGCCCGTGCCGGCCTGCTGGAGATGCTGCCCTCCGCCGAAGCGGCCGTCGAGGAAGGCGGCGCGCTGCTCTCCCTGCCTGCGGAGTGCGACCGGCTTCTCGGCCCCGACCACACCGTGACCCTGGGCGCCGGGCACAACCACGCATGGGCGCTCTACCAGCTGGGCCGGTTCGCCGAGGCCGACCGTGAGATCAGGCTGGTCGCCGACGGGTATGTGCGGCGCTTCGGTCCGGAGTACCCGATCGTGCTCGCGGCCGGGCAGCTGCTGTCCCGGACCCGGGCCGCGCTCGGCCATGTCGACGAGGCGATCGAGCTCATGGCCGACGTCGTCGCACGGCGGGAACGCGGACTGGGCCCCGAGCACCCCTTCACGGTCGCGGGCCGCCGGCTCCTGGACGAGTACCGGTCGGGCCGGTGGCGCCCGCCGCAACCGCACCCCGTCTAGAAGATCACTGAAAATCTTCGGTTCTGGCCCCGCGTGTGCTGACGCGGGGCCAGACTGTTGTGTGTGCAGGGGGAATGGGCCGGGGAGCCGGTCGGGCCGGATGTATGGGAGACCTGCCGGGAGCTGATCCCGGCGGGGAGTGTGTTCGCGTTCCTGGCCGAGCACCGCGAGCGGTTGCTGCCGCCGGAGATGTTCGCGGACATGTACCCCTCGGCCAACGGCCGGCCGTCGTTGCCGCCGCAGGTGCTGGCGGCGGCGGTGGTGCTGCAGAGCCTGTAGGGACCTCGGACGTGGAGACTGTGCTGGAGCTGCGGTGCGACCTGCGGTGGAAGGCGGCATGCGGGCTGGGCCTGTACGACACCGCGTTCGACCCCTCGCTGCTGACCTACTTCCGGCGCCGTCTGCAGCGCTCGGCGGA
This sequence comes from Streptomyces sp. B8-7, assembly GCF_058833805.1. Taxonomy (NCBI): domain Bacteria; kingdom Bacillati; phylum Actinomycetota; class Actinomycetes; order Kitasatosporales; family Streptomycetaceae; genus Streptomyces; species Streptomyces sp. B8-7. The sequence continues at coordinate 991,720 of NZ_JBYRRL010000002.1, forward strand.
CCCGGGGCGGATCTTCACCCGGGTCAAGGAGGTCGTGGCCGCCACCGGCATCCTGCGCGGGAAGCGGCGCCGCGCGCTGGACTCCACGGTGTTCGACGACGCGGTGGCCACCCAGGACACGGTCACCCAGCTGATCTCGGCCATCCGCCGGGTGATCCACGAGGTGCCCGGCGCCGGCCAGGTCGCCGCCACGTACTTAGCCGCGCACGACTACGCCGATGCGGGCAAGCCGAGGATCGCCTGGGACGATGAGCAGGCCCGCGCCGAGCTGGTCGACGCGCTGGTGAGCGACGCGCTCAACCTGCTGGGCCGTCTGCCTGAGCAGGAGCTGGGCGAGCGGGCGGCGAACGCGGTCGGCCTGCTGGCACTGGTCGCCGGCCAGGATGTCGAGCCCGCCGAGGACTCCGACGGCCGCGACGGCCGCTGGCGCATCACCCGCGGCACCGCCCCTGACCGGGTGGTCTCCACCGTGGACCCCGAGGCCAGACACATCCACAAGAACCGCACCCGCCACCAGGAGGGCTTCAAGGGCCACGCTGCCGTGGAGCCGGAGACCGGCCTGTTCACCGAGGTCGCCCTGGCCCCCGGCAGCGGGCCCGCCAACCACGAGGCGAGAGTCGCCGAGGACCTCCTGGCAGACGAGACCGAACCGGTCGAAGTGCTCGGCGATTCCGCCTACGGCACCGCCGGCCTGCGCGAACACCTCGAACAGGCCGGCCACGACGCGATCCTCAAACCGCCGCCGCTCCGGATGGCGGTCCCCGGCGGCTTCACCAGCGACGACTTCCACATCGACACCGAGACCAGCCAGGTCACCTGCCCGGCAGGGCACACCCTCCCGCTCGGCAAGCCCCTGAAGGGAGGGTTCCGTCAGGCCCAGTTCAAGACGCTGTGCACCGGATGCCCGCTGCGCGAACGCTGCACCACCTCCAAGACCGGCCGCGTCCTGCGGGTCCACCCCCAGCACCGGCGCCTGGCCGACGCCCGTGCCCAGGCCGCCGACCCCGTCTGGAAGGACACCTACCGCCGCTGGCGGCCACCCGTCGAACGCGGCATCGCCTGGCTGACCGCCAAAGGCAACCGCAGACTCCGCTACCTCGGCACCCTCAAGAACGACACCTGGCTCCGCAACCGAGCCGCCGCCCTCAACCTCCGCCGACTCATCAACCTCGGCCTCGAACCCGCCAACGACGGCACGTGGACCCTGACCCCGGCCACACCATGAAGCACGGAGGGCGGCCCCGCCACCGGCGGAACCACCCTCACAGCAAGATTTTCAGTGATCTTCTAGGGCGTGTTTCGAAAGTAGCGTCGTCTGCCCGAAGGGCAGGCCTGGCGGCGTCTGGTGCGTGCGATCGCAAGGCGGAGGGTCGCCCCGATACTGGATGTATCGGGGCGAGCCCGACAACGCGGCGAGCGTGCGTGCCAGACGCCGCCAGGCAGGCGGGACTTTCGAAACACGCCCTAGTCCGACCCGGTGCTGACCCCACAACACCTCGCAGCCGAACGCGAGTTCACCAGGCGCTTCACCGGTCGCAACCTGTGGCGCGAGACGCGGCGCGGCTCCGGCTGCCCGCTGGGGACTTCTCGACGTTCATATGCCCGTTCGGGGGAGTTGCTGACGTCATGGGGTCGACCGTCGCGGACTCTGCGTAGCGTTGAACAGGAGTGATCCGCGGACGGGTGCGGGCTGTACCCGTCGGCGGTGCGCCTGTACGTGGTGTCGGGCGTGACCGGTTTCCGGGCTGCGGGTTGGCCGGGTGGAGTCCGGTGGCTGTGGTGGTGGTACGGGAGGAGTCGTGGCGTGGACGACGGGGTTCAGCAGCCGGAGCACGAGGTCGGGACGGGCATCCTGGGCGTGTTCGGGCGGCAGTTGAAGCTGTTCCGGGAGCGGGCGGGGATGGACCGCGCCGGGCTCGGGTCGCTGACCGGGTACTCGGCCTCGACGATCGCGTCGTTCGAGCAGGGCAGACGCATCCCGCCGCCCAGGTTCATCGACCAGGTGGACGAACTGGTCGGGGCGGGAGGCGTGTTGAGCGCGGGCAAGGAGGAGGTGGCTCGCGCCCAGTACCCGGCGTTCTTCCGGGACGCGGCACGGTTGGAGACCAAGGCGGCGGCCCTGCATGTGTATGCGACCAAGGCCGTACCGGGGCTCTTGCAGACGGAAGAGTACGCGTGGGCGGTGTTCTCCATGTGGCGTCCGCTGCTGGACGAGGAGACCATCAATCAGCGGGTCGCGGCTCGCCTTGCACGCCAGGAGATCTTCGCCCGGCCCTTGTTGCCCACCGTCAGCTTTGTCGCCGAGGAGTTCGTTCTGCGACGTCCCCTGGGTGGATGGACGGTGATGCAGGGCCAGTTGGAGCAGATGCTGTTGCACGGGCACCGGCGCAACGTGGAAGTCCAGGTGATGCCGATCGAGCGGGACGAGCATGCTGGGTTGGAAGGCCCTTTCACCTTGATCGAGACGCACGAAGGACAGAGGATCGCCTACGTGGAGGCGTACAAGGACAGCCGCCTCTACACGGAGCGGAGGCAGGTACGGGAGATCGAGGAGCAGTACGGCATCCTTCGGGCCCAGGCCCTCACTCCGCGTGAGTCGCTGACCCTCATCGAGAAGTTGCTTGGAGAGAGATGAACGCCCGACAGCTCATACATCCGGTACCTGAATCGGCCTGGTTCAAGAGCAGTTACAGCACGGGCTCGGGCGGCGAATGCGTCGAGGTCGCCCCCCGCCCCGGCCGGGTCCACGTCCGCGACTCGAAGGACACGAATCGTGCCGCACTGGCCGTGACACCGACGGCCTGGACCGCGTTCGTCGAGTTCGCGGCACTCTGACGACGGGGCCCTGGGCGGGCGGGTGCTCGCCGAGGACGTCAGGTGTGTTGCCGGCGCGTCCTCCATGAGGGGACCGCCCCCGCGCGCGGAGTGCGACCGCCGGCAGAGTGTCGTACTCCGCGCACCACCTGCCCGGCGGCTCGCTGACTGCGTGCCCGCTCGCGAGGCGCTGTGCCCCAGGCGCATGCTCGTACCCTCGTCAACGCGCGTTCAGGGTCCGGCGGACCGAGTGGATGACGTTGTGGGCCTCGGCCCCGTGCACCGCCGACCGGCTGAGGGCCCTCCGGGCCGTCTGGTGCAAGGCGATGCTGTCGGCGTCGTCCAGCGGCGGCTCCGCATGCCGGTCCTCGGCGCTGGCGAGCGTCGTCAGGAGTTGGCCGGCCGCCGGCATCCCTGTCCCGGCCGTTGAGCCGGGGCCCGCTTCGACCGGTCACAGGCCGGCGACGTCGCGGGTCTTCCTGAGCGCGGAGTCGAGTACGTCCACCACGCCGTCGAGCCGCTTCGCCCGCGCCGCGCGGTCCGCCGGCACCAGCCGCTCAGCGGCCTGCACGGCGTAGGCGTCCGGGTCGCCGAAGGCGTCCCGCGGGTGCTCTCCCGTGTCCGCGCAGTGCCCCGTGACCTCCTTGACCGCCCAGAGCACGACTGCCCGGTCCACCCCCGGCTGCATGGCCAGCCGTACCTGGAAACGCGCCATCCACTTCTCGCGGTCCCTCTCCCCCGTCGCGTCCGTCGTCCGGCCCTTCCTCGTCATGTGCTCTCCCGGTGATCGGCAGTCGTCCGTCATGGAGTTGGACGCAGGGGCGTCGAAGTAGGTTGCGCAGGCGCGAATCTGACGAGGCTTCGCGAGCATGCGGGGGCGGCGGAACACGTCCACTGCCGAGGCGGTCGTGCGGGCGGAGCCGCGGACCGTCGCGAACGACCTGGGCTGCACCGGAGACCCGCTGTTCGTCGACATCGACGGTGCCGGCGACGAGGACCTCCTCGCGGAAGGGAAGGCTCAATTAGGTCACGGTGGACGGTTCGCTGTCGGACAGCCGGAGTTTCAGCCATACGTGAGGAGGCCGGCCCCGCGATGGGGGGCCGGGCTCCGGTGACGGTGGGTCCGGACGTCCGCAGCTTCCGGGGCCAGTGGCAGTGGCCGCCGGGGGAGCAGGGCGAGCGCTGAGCGCGTCCTTCTCCCCCGGAGGCCAGTCGGTCGCGGAGCCGTCGCTCTCGATGGCTCGCGCGGTGCGCATGACGGGGCCGTTTTTCCTGCGGCCGATCTCAGGGGTGTGGTGGAGGAGCCGACCGGCGATGTGCCTGGTGCAGAAGCCGGCGTGGTCGCGGGTGGCGAGGATGAGAGCGGGACACGCGGGCGGTGCCCGGAGACGACCGCCGGTTCCGGGCGCCGGCGGCCTCCTCGGAAGTCCCGGGGGCGCGCGCTGGGCGTATCGCGGGAGCTTGTGCTTCCTTTTCGTCCTATTCGGGCATGTGCGCGTGTAAGTGGTGTTCTGGGCATATGCGTGGGGCAGGGTGGCGGTCGTGGACGAGGTCCCGGTCGTCGGGGCTTTGCCGGACATGAAGGAGCAGAATGCGAGGCTTGAAGGTTCTCGGGGCGGGTGCGCTGGCGGTGGCACTGGTGTCGGGCGTGGGCTGGGCGGCGCAGGCGTCCGGCAGTCAGCCGGCCCCGCAGAGCGGGCAGGTGTCCCGGGCCGCGGCGGTCGACGGATACCAGCTGGTGAAGCTGCCGAACGCGAACGTTCCGAACTTCCAGCGGCGGACGGTGTACTGCCCGGCGGGCAAGGTCGCCATCGGCGGGGGCGCGGAGGCGCAGGGCAACGACGCCATGCTGGTCGGGTCGTTCCCGACGGACGACGGGCGGGGCTGGATCGGCCTGGGACGTCAGAACGCCTACAGCAGCGTGGGCATCTCGGTGTACGCGATCTGCGCGAACGCCTGATCCTCCGCTCACCGCTGCGCCCCGCTCTGCTCCGGGAGCGGGGCGCGGCGCCGCCCGGCGGCCGCCGGCCGTTCCGGCTGGGCCCGCAGCGCGGGCCACTCGGGCGGGTGCGGACCGCCCGGCCCGGGTACCGCGCGCCGTCGGGGCGTCGCGGCAGGGGCCCGAGCACTGCCGGGAACCCGAGCACCGCCGGGAGCATGCCGCCGACGGCCGGGAGGCGCGGCCGCACCGCGTGTGCGGCCCGTGACACACGCGTCGACGGCGCCCGTACCCGGACGGTGCCGGGCCGAAGGCAGCGTGCACCGCTCGTGAGGCCGCGCCCGGCGGCGTCCGGCCGGGGAAGCGGGGCGGGCACTACGCTGCCCCCATGGACGAGACCACTGCGCTGCAGCCCATGCCCGAGGACTGGACGCGCGCCCTCGCGGTCGTCGCGCACCCCGACGACCTGGAGTACGGCTGCGCGGCCGCGGTCGCGGGATGGACGGCGCAGGGCCGCGAGGTCGGCTATGTGCTCGCGACCCGCGGTGAGGCGGGCATCGACACCCTCGACCCGGCCGAGTGCGCTCCGCTGCGGGAAAGGGAGCAGCGGGCGAGTGCGGCCGTGGTCGGCGTGCGCAGTGTGGAGTTCCTCGACCACCGGGACGGCGTGATCGAGTACACCCCTGCCCTGCGCCGTGACATCGCGGCCGCCGTGCGCCGCCACCGGCCCGAGCTGGTGATCACCCTCAACCACCGGGACACCTGGGGCGGCGTCGCCTGGAACACGCCCGACCATGTGGCCGTCGGCCGGGCCGTGCTGGACGCCGCCGCCGACGCGGGCAACCGCTGGATCTTCCCCGAGCTCCGCGCCGAGGGCCTGGAGCCCTGGGACGGCGTGCGCTGGGTGGCGGTGGCCGGCTCCTCCCGGCCCACCCACGCGGTGGAGGCCGGACCGGGCATGGACCAGGCGGTGCGCTCGCTGCTGGAACACCGCACCTACATCGAGGCGCTGACCGACCGGGACCCGGAGACCTACGTACGCGAGTTCCTCACCGGCAGCGCCGAACGGAACGCCGGCCGCTTCGGCGGACGCCCCGCGGTGGCCTTCGAGGTGTTCCCCCGGGGGTGAGCAGGGCCGTCCGGCGGCTCAGGAGCGGGTGCGGATCCCGGTGGGGGCGCCGCCCGGGGCGGGAGCGGTCCTGCGGCGCAGGTGCAGCCGCAGCCCCTCCGGCATCAGGGTCAGCCGCTCGGTGACCCGGAGCCGGTAGCCGGGGTCGGGCAGCAGTTCGTAGCGGCGCAGCAGCAGGCCGAGCACCAGGGTGGCCTCGTGCAGGGCGAACTGCCGGCCGATGCAGGCCCGCGCACCGGTGCCGAACGGCTTGAAGGCGTGCGGCGGCCGGGACCGTACGGCGGCCGCGTCGAAGCGGTCCGGGTCGAACCGCTCGGGGTCCGGGCCCCACACCTGCGGGTCGCGGTGCAGGGACGCGGTCAGGACCAGTGCCCACGCGCCGCGCCGCATCGGGTGGGTCCCGGCGAGCACGGTGTCCTGGCGGGCCTCGCGGGCGAATGCGGGTGCGGTCGGCCACAGCCGGAGCGACTCGTCGAGCACCCGCCGTACGTAGCGCAGCCTGGCCACCTGCTCGTAGCCCGGGGTGTCCGCGTCCCCCCAGACGCGGTCCGCCTCGGCGCGGGCCCGGGCGGCGATCTCGGGGTGCAGGGCCAGGTAGTGCAGGGCGAAGGAGAGCGCGCCCGAGGTGGTCTCGTGGCCGGCGACGAGAAAGGTGATGACCTGCCGGCGGACGTTCTGTGCCGACAGCCGCTCACCGGTCCGGGGGTGCGTGGTGCGCAGCATCAGGTCCAGCAGGTCACCGCCGCCGCCCGCCGCGCCGCCCGCCCCGCCGCCCGCCGCGCCGCCCGCCGCGCCGCCCGCCCTGCCGCCCGCCCCGCCGTGCGCGCGCCGTGCCTCGACGAGGCCGTCCACCGTGCGGTCGAGGAAGGCGATGTCGGCGCGGTTGCGGCGCGCCGCGCGCCGCAGCAGCAGCGCCGTGGGCACGGTGTTGAGGCGCTGGGCGTGGCTCAGGGTGCCCACCATGGCGGTGACGAAGGGGTGCGGGCGGCTGCGTTCGAAGGAGCCGAAGTCATGGCCGAAGCCGGTCCGGGCGATCGTCTCCAGAGTCAGCTTCGTCATGTCCCCGGGCACGTCGACGGAGTGGCCGGCGGCCGCCGCGGCGTCCCAGTGACCGGTCAGCCGCGCGGCCACGTCCAGCATCATCGGGTGATAGCCCGCCATCGCCTCGCGGCTGAACCCGGGCGCCAGCACGTCGTGCGCCAGCTGCCAGTTGGGCTCGTGGTTGTACGCCGTGAACAGCCCGTCCCCGGCGACCGGCCGCAGATTGGCCACGCCGAGCCCGACGTGCTTGGCGAACCGCGTCTCGTCGGCCAGGTCGGCGACGAGGTCCGCGCCCGACACGAAGACGAACTCCCGGCCGAAGATCCGCCGCCGGAAGATCGGGCCCAGCTCGCGGGCGTGGCGCAGCGAGTCCTGGATCGGGCTGGAGCGGCTCGCCCCCAGCACGTCGCCCAGCAGGGGCAGACGGCGCGGCGGGTGGGGGATGCGGTGCAGCTCGGGCCAGCCCTCGGCCGCACTGCGGAAGCCCTTCGGCGGCCCGGCTTCCGCGGCCGGGGTCGCGGCGGCGACCGTGGCCGCCGCTGCGGCCGACGCCGCCGCCCTTCCGGTACCCGCTGTCTCCGCCATGGCGTGATCCCCCTTGGTGCACCGCCGGACCGACCGGTGTTGTACGTGGGTTCAACAACCGTCCCAGTCTCGGCCCGCTGCTGAATCCACGTCAAGTACCATGCGCGCATGGCCTCGGACCACGGGGGGCGTACGCGCCGCCGGCTCAGCACGGAGGAGCGCCGCGCGCAGCTCCTGTCGGTCGGGGCGCGGCTGTTCTCGGAAAGTCCCTACGACGAGGTGTGGATCGAGCAGGTCGCCGAGATCGCCGGGGTCTCCCGCGGTCTGCTGTACCACTACTTCCCGACCAAGCGGGACTTCTTCGCGGCGGTCGTCGAGCGGGAGAGCGAGCACATGCTGCGGATGACCGCGGCCGTGCCGGGCGTCCCGGTGCGCGAGCAGCTCACCGCGGGCCTCGACGCGTTCCTCGCGTACGTGGAGTCCCACGCCCATGGCTACCGGGCGTTCCACCGCGCCGACGCGGCCGGCGACGAGGTCGTGCAACGCGTCTACCGGCGCGCGCTCGACGCCCATGAGCGGCAGATCCTCGCCGCTCTGGCCGCCGACCCCGAGTTCGGGCCGGCCTTCGCCGGCAGGCCCGAACTGACCCTCGCCGTCCGCGGCTGGCTCGCCTTCACCACCGCGGTCTGCCTGGAGTGGCTGCGCGGCCCCGGCCCGAGCCGGGAGCAGGTGCGGGACCTGTGCGCGCGGGCGCTGCTGGGAGCGGTGCCGCCGCCGGACCGCCGCTGAGCGCGCACCGCGCGACCCGGCCCGCCGCACAGCTGCGGCGGGCCGGGTCGCGCTCCGGCGGGCCGGTCAGCCCAGCGCGGCCGGCCGGGTCCACTCCGTGCCCTCGCCGGCCTCGTCGATCACCTTCCGGGGGCTGCCGTGGGCGGCGCGGCCGCCGGGGTAGACGTAGACGTTGCCGCTCTTGAACATCACCCAGATGTCGGGGATGTCGTCGCCGTCCGAGTCCGGTGTGCCGACCAGCAGCGGGATGTTCCCGGGTTCCCAGGCCGACGCGCCGTAGACGGCGTCGGCGCCGGTGCGGGACGTGGAGGCCAGCCCCAGGGAGAGGATGTCGGTCCCGGTGCCGTCACCGTCCGGCTTGCCCTCCCGCAGGTAGAGACGGCCCGACCCGTAGGTGCGGAAGACCAGGTCCGCGGTGCCGTCCCCGGTGACGTCGTCGACGAGCACGAGGTCGCGGCCGTCCCAGGCGCTGTTGGTCATCTTGTGGGCGGTGGCGAAGCTGCTTCCGCTGTAGCCGGTGAAGATCCACAGCTGGGCGCCGTAGTTGGCGAACAGGTCGGGGCGGCCGTCCCCGTCGACGTCGCCCACGGAGAGGATCTGGGTGAGCTGGTCGGGGGAGGGAGCGTTGTCGGGCAGCAGGACCTGCTGGCGCCGGGTGACGTCGAAGCCGCTGTAGCCGTCGCCCGGGTACACGTACAGCCCGCCGTCGCTCGTCCGGGCCACCAGGTCCTGGACGCCGTCGCCGCCGAACCAGTCGCCGTTGTGGGTGATCAGAGCATCGGTCCAGTACCCGTCCGGCGTCGGCGAGGTGGTGCCGTAGTCGGTGGCGTACGAGGCGTCCATGCCGGAGTGCAGGTCGCCGCGGTCGCTTCCCGGGTAGGCGCGCAGTCGTCCGGTGCCGGTGACGACCAGCAGGTCGGGATGCCCGTCGCCGGTGGTGTCGCCCGCGGTGTCCAGCTCGCTGCGGGGTGACACGTAGAAGCGGTAGGCGGTGGGCTTCGAGGTGTTCGAGACGCCGTCCACCGCGCGGACGTAGAGGATGTTGGGGCCCGCCTGCGGCGGGGTGACCGTCAGGGTCGCCGAGCCGTCGGAGCCCGCGGTGGCGGTGGAGCCGTACCCGGTCCAGTTGAAGCTGTACTCGTACTTCTTGACGTCGCCGGAGGAGGCCAGGCGGAAGGAGCCGGAGGTGCCGAACCGGACCGTCGACCACGTGCTGTCCGTGCCGTCGGCGGCGGGGAAGTCGGTGGAGGTCACCGTCGGCGACGGGGGTGCCTTCTGGTCGACGGTGAAGCGGCAGGGCTCACTGCCGTCCGGGGCGAAGTAGGACACGGCCCCCTCGGCGTCCTTGGAGCGGACGTCCCAGGCGTAGACCTTGCCGTCGGTGAGCTTCTCCCAGGGCACGGGGGCGGTGTTGGCGTAGCCGTTGCTGTCGGTGGTGAGGTAGGTGTCGAGCAGCCGGTGTGCGAAGTCGCCGTCCGGCCACAGGCGGAAGTGCAGGTACTTGAGGTTGCCGTCGGGGTCCGAACCGCGGGCCCGGAACACCAGGTCGGACTTGCCGACCGAGGAGTACGGCGCGTTCAGGTCGCAGTCCGGGCCCGGGGTCATGGTCTGTCCGGTGGGCTGTGCGGGCTTGCGGTTGTACGTCGTCTCGATGTACGGGGAGTTCTCGCCGTTGGCGCGGAACTTCTTCCAGGAGTTGCTGTCGGACTCGTTGTCCGCGCGCAGCCCGAGCGTGATGCTGCCCCACTCCTTGTCGGCCGCCTCCTGGGCCGCCGACTTGATGTCCATCTTGACCCAGCTGTCCGGGCAGCTGCCGGACTTGTAGCCGTGGCCGTTGGTCGCGCTGGACAGGACTCTCGACCAGTTCGGCTGCTTGTTCCAGGTGTTGGAGCCGGAGACGGGACCGGTGAGCCACAGGTTGTACTTGCGGGCGGAGCAGCCCCAGGAGTACGTCTGCAGCACGCGGAAGTACGAGGACTTCACGGTCGCGCCGTCGAGCGAGCTGGAGTGCTCGAAGGTGAAGACGGAACGGGAGAGGCCGCCGGTGGTCGACTCGTAGCCGACCCGGGCCTCGTTGGTGCCGTCGTTGAAGTTCTGCCCGTTGTAGAAGCTGGTCGTCGGGTACCGCTTGTAGAGCAGCGTCCAGTTCTTCTTGTGGCCCTTGAAGGAGGGGTCGATGAAGACGGGGTAGACCGTGTCCGGGCTGTCCAGGAGCGCGCGGTCGGGTGTGACCGCGAGGATGCGGTCGCGGGCGGGGGAGCCGCCGCCGTCCGGTGCGGCCCGCAGGGCGGTGTCCAGCACCGCGTCGTGGGTGCCCGGCTGGGGGCCGGCCAGTCCGGGCAGGCCGAAGGTCCGGTGGACGGATGGTCCGGTCGGTTCGGGCGTCTCCCCGATGGTGACGGCCGGGCGTCCGGCGGAGTCCCAGGCGTAGGGCGTGGGGCTGGTCGCCACCTCCCCGCCGCGGCCGTCGACCGCGCTGACGGTGCGCGACTCCTTGTCGATCCGGAACCTCAGGTCGGGGGACGACAGGCGGTACTCGATCTCCTTGAGCAGCGGGTCCCGGGCCGCCTCGCGGTCGTGGACGACGAGGACGTGGGAGTAGCCGCTGTCACGGGCGGTGAGCAACAGGTCGATGCCAGGCCGGACGTTGCGGTACAGGGCACGTGGTCCGTCGACCACCGGTTCCGGCAGGGCGCCCGGCCAGTCGACGGTCAGCTCGTGGCCCGCCGAGGTCAGCCGGACCATCCTGGTCCAGCGGCCGTCGTCGCCGGTGCCGTCGGTGCCGGGCGACTGGGCGAGGGCCTGCCGAGTCCCCCGGGACGAGCGGCCCTGCGGGGCGCCCGCGCTGAACACCACGGGGTCGTTCACGGCCTTCGCCGCCCAGCCGTCCGGGGTGGACCTCAGCGAGGGGTCGATCTTCTTCCACACACCGTCCACGCGCGCGCGGACGGTGTCGCTGTAGGTACGGGTACGGAGCAGCCCGTCGGGCTGGGCCCAGGTGGTGGAGTCGGGCGTGCGTTCGGCGGTGACCTCGACGTCGGTGCCGGTCTCCCGCGCCTTGCGGGACGCCTCCTCGGCCGTGAGCGGGTGCGGCTTCCGGGCCGGGGCGGGCCGTTCGGCCGTCGCGCCCGGCCGCGCGTCGCGCGTCAGATGCAGTCCCAGCGGCAGGGCCAGCGCCGCGGCGGTCAGTGCCGCGCAGACCGCGGTGAGCCTGCGCCCGCGCCCCCGTCTCGGGCGTCCGCCCGGCACCGGTCTCCTCCGCCGGGTCCCCGGGTCTGCCGCGTCGGGCGGATCCTGCGGATTCTGCTCGTCCTGCGGATTCTGCCCGTCCTGTGGACGCTCCGATTCCGCCGCGTTCCGCGTGTCTTGCGCGTCGGGCGCGTCCGGCTCCTTCATCGAATTCCGCGCACTTCCTTCCGCCGCGGCTCCGTTCGTACCCCCACGGCTGTTCGGCCCCGGCGGAACCGTGCCATCCGGTGAGCTGTCGGAAGCTGTGCCCGGCGGTTGCTCCGGGTCCGGCGCAGCCGGCCGGCTCTCCGGTTCCCGCTGGTTCTTCGAGTCCTTCGAGGCGTCCACTTTCCCTCTCCCCCCTGGGCGCCCGACCGCCGCTCGGACAGCGGTCGGTTTCCGGCCGCGCCCCCGGTCCTGCGTCGTGCCGCGCCCGCGTCCGCCGAAGCGGCCGGCAGCTCCGCCGGTTCCTGCGCGAGTGCCGCTGCGGTGCCAATTTGTGCCAGCAGAGCATGTCTCATCCCCGGGGCGGTCCGCCACGCGGGAGGCGCCGGGCTCCAGGGCGCCCGGTGGCCGGTTCCCGGCGCGGGCGGGAGGCCGTGCGGGCCTGTGACGCCGCTGTGCGCCCGCCTTGGTGACGAGCACGCAGCCGAAAAGCGGGGCAAACAGGACGCGGTGTGTCCGAAAAGTTCTGTGGCGCACCCGAAGTGACGCCCTGTGGGAAATCTGCTGGATGAATTGATTCGATCTTGTTCTTTCGTGATGTCATGTCAGTTCCCCATATGGCGCCGGAGTTCGCTGTCGATCATGTGATTGAAGTCACCGGAGTGGGGGTTCGGCTGGCTTTCGGGGCGACACCCTGCCCAGAATCTGTGCGCAATTTGTCAATTCACTGTGGCCGTTGTGTGGTTCGCAGTGGCTGTGGGGGGAGCCGTCATGCTGCCGTTCTTTCCGGCGCACCCGATGCGTGGATCCGGGGGCGGACGACGCCCCGGAGGCGTGAGAGGAAGACCCGGCGGGCTACGGGTACGCCGGCCCGGCAGACGGGCGGGTGCCCGCCGGACGGGCGCCGTACTCGCCCTCGCGATCGCGGCCTCCGTGCTGCCGGGCAACGCCTGGGCGGTGCCACCGGTCGTGCCGCGCAGCGACGTGCCGCTGACGGCGTTGCAGGAGGACGCACAGGCCCCGCTGGACGAGTCGGCGGCGGCCGGACTCGGCGACTGGGAAGGCGAACTGACGCCGCCCCCCGAGTACAACCCCTCCAGGACGGCCCCGCCCGCCGGGGGCGCGGCGAGCGTCGCCCTGGACGCCGCCGGAACCGACCTCGTGCAGGCGGGCGACCTCCCGGTGCGGCTCGGCCGGGCGTCGCCCACCGAGGCCGACCCCGAACCGCCCGCTCCCACCGGCACCTGGGACGTCGCGGTCGAACCGCGCGCCGGCACCGAGGACGCCGAGGTGGACGGTGCGATCATCACCGTGACCCCGCCGTCCGGCGGCGCCACACCGGTCGATGTGGAGCTCGACTACGGTGAGTTCGAGGATCTCTACGGCACGGAGTGGTCCTCCCGGCTGAAGCTGACGCAGCTTCCCGAGTGCTTCCTGACCACCCCGGAGCTGGAGGAGTGCACGACCGCCCAGGACGTGCCCAGCAGCAACGACCCCGGCGCGGAGACGGTCCGGGCCACGGTCGACCCGGCGACGGCGCAGACCGAGGGCCTGAGCACGCAGGCGGGCGGCGGTCCGGTGGTGCTGGCGGCCACCGACTCCGCCTCCGGCGCGGGCGGCACCTACCGGGCGACACCGCTCGCCCCGTCCGGCACCTGGACCGCCGGAGGCAGCAGCGGCGGCTTCAGCTGGACGTATCCGCTTTCCGTGCCCGCGCCGCCGGCCGGTCCGGCACCGGAGATCTCCTTCACCTACTCCTCGCAGTCGGTGGACGGCAAGACCTCGGTCGCCAACGGCCAGGCGTCCTGGATCGGCGACGGGTGGGACTACCACCCCGGATTCATCGAGCGCCGGTACCGCACCTGCGCCGACGACCGCGCGGACCACCCCAACAACGACAACGCCAAGGACAAGAAGAAGGCCGACCTCTGCTGGGCCGCCGACCGGGTGGTCATGTCGCTCGGCGGTTCCACCGTCGAGCTGGTCCACGACGACACCACCGGCGACTGGGTCGCCGCCACCGACGACGGCTCGCGGATCGCGTACAAGAGCAGGAGCGGCAGCGACAAGAGCGAGCAGACCGGGGCCTACGACGGCGAGTACTGGGTCGTCACCACCCGCGACGGCACCCGCTACTTCTTCGGCCGCAACGACGTCGACGGCTCCGGTACCCGTCCCGTCACCAACTCGGTGTTCACCGTCCCCGTGTTCGGCAACCACTCCGGCGAGCCCTGCCACGCCACCGCGTACGCCGACTCCTCCTGCACCCAGGCCTGGCGCTGGAACCTCGACATGGTCCAGGACGTCCACGGCAACGCCATGGTCGTCGACTGGGCCAAGGAGACCAACCACTACGCCAGGAACGGCAAGTTCAAGAAGCACGTCTCCTACGTCCGCGGCGGCCACCCCCAGCAGATCCTCTACGGCCTGCGCTCCGGCGACCTCGACGGCGACCCCGCCGCCAAGGTCGTCTTCTCCGTGGCGCAGCGCTGCGTCGCCGAGGGCGGGACCGAGTGCTCGGACGCCGAGTTCACCTCGAAGAACTACGAGGACAAGCAGCCCTGGTGGGACACCCCCTCCACACTGAACTGCACCGCGGACGCCAAGAACTGCTACGTGTCCGCGCCGACGTTCTGGACCCGGCAGCGGCTGTCCGCGGTCACCACCTACGCACAGCGCACCGAGGGATCGACCGACCTGTCCAAGGTCGACCGGTGGACCCTGGAGCAGTCCTTCCCCCGGCAGCGGACCGACACCCACCCGCCGCTCTGGCTGGAGTCCGTCACCCGCACCGGCTACGGCACCGACGGCGGCGCCACGACACTCCCCCCGGCGGTCTTCCTGCCCAACGTGGTGGACATGCCCAACCGGGTGGCGCGCTCCGCGGACGACCCGACCCCCGACTTCGACCGGCTGCGGGTGGAGACCATCCGCACCGAGACCGGCGGCGAGATCCAGGTCAGCTACTCCGCGCCGTGCGCGATCGGCACCGGGCCCGACCCGAGGACGAACGGCACCCGCTGCTTCCCCGTCCACTGGTCCCCGGACCCGGACCTGGAGAAGCCCCAGGCCGAGTGGTTCAACAAGTACGTCGTCACCAAGGTCGTCGAACGCGACCGGGTGGCCCGCCAGCCCGACGCCGTCACCACCTACACCTATGAGGGCGACGCGGCCTGGGCCAAGGACACCGACGAGTTCACCAAGCCCGCGCTGCGCACCTACAGCCAGTGGCGCGGCTACGCCTTCGTGGTCGTGAAGAAGGGCCTGACCGCAGGAACCGGCACCGCCGACGCCACCGAGCAGTCGCAGACCCGCACCCACTACTTCCGCGGCATGTCCGGCGACGGGGGCCGGGCCAAGGTCACCGTCAAGGACTCCAAGGGCGGGGAACTGGGCGAGGACCTCCCGCCCTACCAGGGCCGCGCCGCGGAGGAGATCGTCTACACGAAGGCGGGCGGCACCGTCGTCTCCCGGACCGTCGCCGTCCCCTGGTCCGAGAAGACCGCGGCACGCGCCCGGGACGGGCTGCCCGACCTGGAGGCCTGGCGCACCGGCACAGCCCGCTCGGACACCTCACAGACCGTCAGCTCGGGTCACGAGCGCACGGTCCGCACCACCAGCACCCACGACGACACCTACGGCCTGCCCGTCACCACCCACACCCTCACCCTGACCCCCGACGACGAGGGCGACCTCACCACCGGCGACGAGCGCTGCACGACCGACACCTACGTCCACAACCAGGCCAAGCACCTCATCGGCCTGGTGCAGCGCACCCGCACCACCCTCGGCGACTGCGCCGCCGCGGCCACCGCCACCGGCAACCAGGTCGTCGCCGACACCCGCACCTCGTACGACGCGCTCGACGCCTTCGGAGCCGCCCCCGACCGGGGCCTGGCCCGCCAGGTCGACACCGTGGAGGGCGACGGCGAGGGCTGGATCACCTCCTCCCGCGCCACCTACGACGAACTCGGCCGCGTCCTGTCCACCACCGACGCGGACGATCACCGCACCACCCAGCACTACAGCCCGGCCACCGGGGCGGTGTTCACCACCACCGTGACCAACGCCGCGGGGCACACCAGCACCACCCGCGTCGACCCGGGCCGCGGCACCACCCTGTCGGTCACCGACCCCAACGGGCGCAAGGTCAGCAGCTCCTACGACGACCTGGGACGCGTCACGGCGGTGTGGACGCCGTCGCGCCGGCAGGGCACGGACGACCCCGCCTACCGCTACGCGTACGTGGTCAAGGCGGACGAGGCGCCCACCGTCACCACCCGCACCCTGCGTGACGACGGCAGCTACGCCGTGTCGGTGGAGATCTACGACGGCCTGCTGCGCCCGCGCCAGACACAGAGCGAGGCGGCGGGCGGCGGGCGGATCGTCTCCGACACCCTCTACAACGCCTCCGGCACGGTCCGGCTGACCCACAACGGCTACCTCGCCGAAGGGGAACCCGGCAAGGACATCTTCGTGCCCGAGTCGGTCTTCCGGATCCCGAACTCCACCAAGACCGCCTACGACGGCCTCGGCCGCCCGCTGCGCACCACGACCCTCTTCGAGGGCGAACCCGACCACTCCACCGTGTACAAGTACGGCGGGGACTGGACCCTGGTCTGGGAGGGAAAGACCGGTGACGCCTCGTCCACCCGCCTGGGCAGCCGTGCGATCAAGACGTTCACCGACACCCTCGGCCGGACCCGGGCGGTCCGCCACTACACCACCGTCGGGCTGACGGCGGGACGGAACACCCACTACACCTACGACGCGGGCGGCCGCCTGGCCAAGGTCACCGACCCCGAGGGCAACGTCTGGACCTACACCTATGACGTCCGCGGCCGGGTGACCCACCAGACCGACCCCGACATGGGTGAACTCTCCTTCGGCTACGACCGCCTCGACCGGCGCGTCTGGTCCGAGGACGCCCTCGGGCGGCGCCAGTACAGCACCTACGACGACCTGGGCCGCCGCACCGAGCTGCGCGACGACGCGGCCGACGGCCCGCTCGCGGCGAGCTGGACCTACGACACCCTGCCCGAGGCCGCAGGCCGGCCGGTGGCGTCCACCCGCTACTACGACGGCGCCGCCTTCACCACCGAAGTCACCGGCTACGACACCGAGTACCGGCCCACCGGCACCCGGATCACCATTCCGGACACCCCGGACACCAAGGGCCTCGCCGGCAGCTACGCCTACCGCTACGGCTACACGCCCACCGGCAAGCTCCGCAGCGTGGAGCGGCCGGCGACTCCCGGCGGACTCGCCGCGGAGAAGGTGCTCACCCGGTACAACGCCGACGGCCTGCCCGTCGCCACCTCGGGACTCGGCTACTACACCGCCGACACGGCGTACAGCCCGTTCGGTGAAGTGCTGCGCGCCGTCTCCGGGGAGGCCCCGCACCGGGTCTGGTCGACGAACGAGTACGACCCGAACACCGGGCTGCTGGACCGCACGGTCACCGACCGCGAGGCGGAGGGACCGCACCGGGTCCGCGACACCTGGTACGGCTACGACGTCGTCGGGAACGTCACCTGGATCACCGACGTGCGTCCCGACGGCACCCGTGACCGGCAGTGCTTCTCGTACGACCCGATGGGCCAGCTCCGCCACGCCTGGACCGCGGCCACGGGCGGCTGCCCGAAGGAGAACGGCGGCCGCGGGGCCGGCCCCGACCCGGACGACGTCACCGCCGGACCGGACGGTGACGGCTACTGGACGTCGTACGACTTCGACGCCCTCGGCAACCGGACCGCGACGGTCGCCCACGACCTGACCGACCCGGCGCTCGACGACACCTTCAGCTACACCTACGGCGTCACCGACACCAACAACGGCACCCAGCCGGCGAGCACCGTCAAACCGCACGCCCTGACCCGGGTGGACGGGGAGATCAGGACCGCCGCCGGCACCACCTCGTCCGTCGTCACCTACGGCTACGACCCGGCCGGCAACACCGTCCGGCGGAACCTCGACGGCGACGTCCAGACCCTGGACTGGGACCGCAGCAACAAGCTGAGCACCGTCAC
This sequence comes from Streptomyces sp. B8-7, assembly GCF_058833805.1. Lineage (NCBI taxonomy): Bacteria > Bacillati > Actinomycetota > Actinomycetes > Kitasatosporales > Streptomycetaceae > Streptomyces > Streptomyces sp. B8-7. Next base: position 1,009,379 of record NZ_JBYRRL010000002.1, read on the forward strand.
GGGCAACGGCAACGGCCGCACCACGCTGACCGGGCCGTCCGGCAAGTGCCTCGACGTCGAAGGGCGCCGGACCGCCGACGGCACCCCCGTCCAGCTGTACACCTGCAACGACACCACGGCGCAGGAGTGGCAGCTCACCGGGGACACCGTCAGGGCCTTCGGCAAGTGCGCCACCGCCGACGGCACCGCCCTCGTCCTGAAGAGCTGTGACGGGTCCCCGGCCCAGACCTTCACCCACGGGCAGACCGACGGCTCCCTGAAGAACCCCGCGAGCGGCCACTGCGTGGAGGTGCCCGGCAGCGCTCCCGCCAACGGCACCGACGCCCGGCTCGCGTCCTGCGACGGCACCGAAGCCCAGCGCTGGACCGCCGGGGACACCACCGGATACCTCTACGGAGCCGACGGCAGCCGGCTGATCGAGAAGACCGCGACGACCCGGACCCTGCGCCTCGGCGAGGCCGTCATCACGGTGGACCTCGACGGCACCCCGCTGCACGCGGAGCGTTACTACGGGCAGACCGGAGCCCCGGCGACCGTCCGCGCCACCCGGGGCAAGGCCACCGGCCACACCCTCACCGTGCTGGTCACCGACCACCACAACACCGCCACCGCGGCGGTGGGTCTGGACGGCGGCCAGGACGTCACCCGCCGCAAGTTCGGCCCCTACGGCACCCCGCGGGGCGCCCTGCCGACGGAGTGGCCGGGACGTCAGGGCTTCCTGGGCACGGGCGTCGACGACGCCGCGACCGGGCTGACGCACATCGGCGCACGGGAGTACGACCCCGTCACCGGACGCTTCCTCAGCGTCGACCCGGTCAACGACCTCAGCGATCCGCTGCAGATGAACGGGTACGCCTACGCGGGCAACAACCCGGTCACCCTGTGGGACCCCACCGGTCTGCTGTGGGGCTGGGTGGAGGACTCGATCGACGCGGTCTCCGACTTCGGGGCCGGCGTGTGGAACGGCGCGGTCGACGGCTACTACGACTTCGCCGAGGGCGTCTACTCGATCACCGACGGGCTGGGCTGGACCGAGGGCAAGGCCCAGCAGGTGCGCAACGACCGCTCGGGCAACGGCCCGCTCGGCTTCAGCGTGTACGACACGGTGCGCGGGGACGACCGGGACAGCACCGCCTACAAGGCCGGCCACTTCGTCGGCCGGACGTTCTCCCCGTACATCCCCATGCCGGCCGCGGCGGCGCCCCGGCTCGCCACGGCCGCGGCCAAGAACTCCGGCCGGCTGAGCAGGCTGTTCACGAAGGTCGTCACCAAGATCTTCCGTGAGGAGGTCAAACCCACCACCGTCCGCATCCCGGCCGTGCCCACGGTGGAGAGCGGGCTCTCCTCGGCCACCCGCGGCGGCCTCACCCGCGGCCACGCCCCGCCGCCCACCTTCGGCAAGGGCGTCAGCAACGGCGACCCCATGGTGGTGCGCTGGCCCGGCGGCCGGGCCGACCGGCAGCACGTGGTGTCCGGACACGGAACCTGGGACGTCGTCAACGGCGAGCGGACCACCGTCCCCCGGGGCACCTGGTGCGTGTTCTACTGTGCCGACGGCGCGAAGCTGTCCGACGGGGCGGGCCTCGCGGTGGAGCAGGGCCTGGACGTGGCCCGGTTCGAGACGGTGAAACCGGGCGCGGAGATCCGCGACCTGACCATCCATCCGCCGCGGAGTACCGTGCCGGGCGAGACCATGGTCGTGATGGAGGGCTCGGTCACCACCTCGGAGGCCACCTCGCTGAGCAGCATCCTCAAACCCGACATGGGGCCGGTGCACATCGCGACCTGCCGCGAGTGGTGCTAGGACGACAGACGCGAGAGAGACCAGGGGCAGAGCATGACGTACTACGCGGACCTGACGCCGTACACGTACGACGAGACCGACCGGGACCGTCTGAACGTGGGCTGGCTGGACGACGGGCACCCCTTCCCGGCGGGGCCCGCCGACGAGGAGCTCGGCGGGGCGCTCGCGCACCTGCTGCGCTTCCAGGTCAACGTGACGCGGGGCATGCAGCCCTGTGTGTTCTGCGACCGGGACTTCGTCGAGTTCACCGACGGGGACGGGAACACGTGCCTGCTCGGGGCCGGGGAGATCCACGTCGACGGCGAGGACGGCGCGGCCTTCGCGGCGCCCTCACTGATCGTCCACTACGTCACCGGGCACGGCTACCGCCCGCCGGAGGCGTTCCGCAGGGCCGCCCTGGACTACGCCCGCTACTACGGGCACGGCATGCCGTCCACGGCACCCGGCGGCCGCTGAGCCGGCACCGCACGCCGCGCCCGCGCCGCATCCGCGACGGGCAGGAGCCCCCGGGCCCCTTCACACGAAGGGGCCCGGGGGCTTTTGGCGTTCCCCGGGGCGCCGACGCGGTGGCCCGCCCCGGCGCCGCGATGCGGGCGCGGCGCCGGCACGCTTCCCGCGCCGCGGCCCCCGGCGGGGCCGGCGCCGGAGGCCCGCTCCGCCCGGTGCGCGGCGGGGAACGTACGGCCGAGGGGTGAACCGCGCTTGGCGGCAGCCGTGATCTCGGATAGGTTAGGCGAGCCTTACCTAAGGAGGAGTTCGGATGGGTGACAGCCACCACTGGACGGCCGCGCCCGGCGCGGCGGAGCAGGCCCGGTCGGTGCCGGTCGCGGCCTGGTCGTGCACCGTGACGGCGGAAGGCGGCCGCGAGGAGCTCGTCGGCGCGCACACCGTCACCGAGGACGGCCGCACGCTCCTCAGACTCCCCGAGGACAGCCCGCTGCGCGCCGCCGCGATCTGCGCGCCGCGCGGCGAGCCGTCCGCCGTCCTGGAGTTCGCCGACGTCGCCCCCGTCCCCGTCCGCCACCGCGTCCGCGCCCGGCTCTGGATCGCCGGCCGGCTCACCGGCGAGGACGGCGGACTCGCCCTGCTGCCCACCCGCGTGGTGCTGCGCCGCGCGTCCGGCGCCGAACTGGTCGCCGTCGAGGACTTCGCGGGCGCCCGGCCCGACCCCCTGGCCGCCGCCGAGGCCCAGTTGCTGACCCACCTGGCCGACGCGCACGCCGACGCCGTGGACCGGCTCACCCGCCTCGTCGCCCCCGACAGCCTGCACGGCGCGGTCCGGGTCCGCCCGCTCGCCGTCGACCGGCACGGCCTGACCCTGCGCATCGAACGCGCCCGCACCCACGGCGACGTACGTCTGACCTTCCACCGGCCCGCGGACACCGTCGCCCAGCTCACGGAGCGCATGCACGTCCTGCTCGCCCAGGCCGCCGCGGCCGGCTGCCCCCGCACCCTGCAGCGCCACCGCGCGGACGGCGACGGATGACACCGCCCGGCGGCCCGCCCGGCGGCCCGCCCGGCGTCCTCCGCCGCCGTCCACGCGGAACACGCCCGCCGTGCCCGGCCGCCGGCTCGCCGGGCACCAGGGCCGGCGCCCGTGCGGCGGCGGCGCGGACCGCCTGCGCAAGCCCCGCCCCGCCCCGCCCCGCCTCGCCGAGCCGGTGCCGACGGCCTCGGTGCGGCGCGCCGTGCGGCGGGAGAGGCCGCCGTGGCCCCGGCCGGCGGGGCGGACGCACACGCCGGTCCGGGTGGCCGCGAACCGCGCCGGACGGTCCGTGCCCGCGCCTCACCAGTCGCCGTCGGCCACCGGCTTGCCGGGTGCGTCGCCGAGCGGTGTCACCTGCTGCGGGGCGGGCGGCTGCCACGGATCGTGGTCGTCGCCCAGCCAGCCGCCGACCGGCCCGACCGACCCGAGGGCGTCGGCGGGCGGCAGGTCCTCCGCCGACTCGTCGTAGTAGTCGAACCACGGCAGCCCCGCACGGGTGTACGCCGCCCGGTCCACCGGCGAGGGCGGCGGCTCCTCGCCGGTGATGCGACGCCAGTCCGGCGCGGTCACCAGATGCACGAAGACCCGGCCGGAGGCGTCCGGAGCCCAGTCCCCGGCCGGCCGCTCGTCCCGGTACACCTCCTGCCGCATCGAGCCGCCCACGCCCAGGCCCATCGCGGACGCGCGCCGCGACCGCGCGGCCGGGGCCCCCGCGGGGCCCGCCGCCGCGCGAGGCGCCGCTCCCGGAGCCGGTACGCCGCCCGGCGCGGGCGGCGCGCTCAGCGGCACCGGTGCTCCGAAGCCCCCGCTCGTCCGCTCCGCACGGCGCCGCTCGCGCTCGCGCTCCTGCTCCCGCCACGCGGCGAGCGCCGCGGGGGCCAGCGGGAACGCCCGCAGCTGCACGCCGCCCCAGGTCTCCTCGCCGGTGACCTGGCCCTCCACGGTGGCTCCCAGGCCCAGCGGCACCGCCACGAACTGCCGGACGGTGCCCCTGCCGGAGTTGATCCCGTCCAGCCACGGCTGACGGGGCAGCACCAGGTAGTTCTGCGGGGCGCGGGTCAGCCGGTCGCTCCACGGCTTGCCCGACACCGCGCACACCTTGCCCACCCCGACCTGGAGCGCGGCCGGTTCGGTCGTGCCCGCGAAGCCCAGCCACATCGCCTCCCGCAGATACACCGGGAGCATCACGCCGCCGCGCTCCAGCCACGGCCCGGGCGCGGTGTCCGGGTAGTCGGCGACCCGGCGCAGCGGGAACTCCCCGAGCCCCGGCGGCAGCGGATGCGTGCCCTGCTCGGGCAGGCGCAGCGTGCGGACGAACCGCACCGCCACTCCGCCCGGCAGCCGTAGCGTGTTCCCGTCGATCCGCACACTCATGCGCAACCCCCTCCAGGTGCCGCGCCCCGGGCACGCGGCGCGGCCGGCCGGGGCGTTCGTCAGGAAGAACGTCCGCGGACCGCCGCCCGGTTCCGTCGCAGCCGGTTCTTCACCGCCCGGCGCAGCAGCCGCCGGCGCTCCTGCAGCCGGGCCAGCCACGGACGCCGTTCCCGCTGCTCACGGGCGACGCGGTCCAGCTCCTCCAGCAGCCGGCGGGTGCGGTGCTCGGTGTCCATCTCGTCGAGGATGCGGTTGACCTCGGTGAGCACGGCTCCGTGCAGCTGCCACTGCGCCGCGTCCAGGCGTACGTCGTCCAGCAGCAGGTCCGCGAGCTTGTCGCGGGTGGTGGCCGCCTGGCGCAGTTCCGCGCTGAGCCGGGCCTCGGCGGACTCGGCGGAGACACTGACGTGCGTGGTGACCAGGACGGCGAAGCTGACCACCGCGTCGGCGATCTCCGACAGCAGCTGCTCCAGGACGGCCCCGGTCTCCTGCCGGAACAGCGGCTCCGGCTCCCGCGCCTTCGCCAGGTCGGTGAGGGTGCGGGCGAGCACACGCAGCACGACCGTGCAGATCTCCAGCGTGTCCAGGCCGGTGCGCAGCACGATCCGGTAGAGCAGGCCCTCCCGTACACGGGGGTTGAGCCGCAGGCTGTCCTCCGCCTGCCGCAGCGCCGCGTCCACTCCGACGATGTCGTGGTCCAGCCGGCGCGCCTCGTGCAGCCGGGCCGCCGCCCGGGCGTGCGGGGTGCGGCCCGCGGCCTCCTCGCCGAGGCGGAGCATCAGCTGGCGCACCCGGCGGGCCAGGCCCTCGATGGACTCGCCCGCCTCGCCCACCCACACCGGCGGCGCCATCAGCAGGTTGACGGACAGTCCCACCACGGCGCCGATCAGCGTCTCCACCACCCGCGCCCAGGCGGTGTCGCCGACGGTGGTGACGCCCAGCACCAGCATGGCGCTGATCGCCACCTCGGGGACGTACTCGTCGACCCGCACCAGGTGGCCCACGCCCAGCGACGCCACGATCAGCAGCGCCAGACTCCACCACGTCAGGCCCACGAGCAGGCTGAACGCGATGGCGATCAGGACCCCGGCGACGACCGCGTTCACCCGGCGGATGCCGTTGGTGAGCGTGGCGTAGAGGGTGACCTGGACGACCAGGAGCGCGGTCAGCGGTGCGGTGAGCGGCAGCCGTTCGGGACTGAGGTGCAGGGCGATGACGTACGCGATCGTCGCCGCGGTGGCCGACCGCAGCGTCTGTACCACCACGGGCTCCCGGCGCCTCCTCGCCATGCGCACGAGGGGCGCGGGCCACTCACGTACCTCGCGCATCCCTGTGGCCATTCCCCGTAGCGGCGCCCGGCGAACGCCCTCGTGGCGTGATTCAGACGTACAGCTTGTCCAGGAACGCGGCGAGGTTGCCGGTGGTGCGCGCGATCTGCTCCTCCAGGGTGAGGCTCTCCTCGAAACGGGCGCCGGGCGCCGCCTGCTTCCTCCCGCGTACGTACAGCGAACACGCCAGGTCCGTGCACATGTACAGGCCCACGGAGTTGCCCTCGCGTCCCGCGGCGCCCGCCTTGCGCGCGGTCATCAGCGACACCCCGCCGCCGGGGTGCGTGGTCAGGCAGAGTCCGCACATGCTGCGGCGCAGGAAGCCGCGCTGCGGGGGCGGGTAGCGCAGCGCGACGCCCACGAGCCGTCCCCCGCGTTCGGTCACGAGATAGCTGCGGTCGGGCGCCCCGGGATCCCGCCAGCCGAGGAAGTCCAGGTCGTCCCAGGGCTGCCCGGCCAGCTCCCGCGGCACCGTGAGCCGCTTGGCCTCGCCCTTGGAGCAGTTGACGAAGCAGTCGCGGATGTCTTCTTCGGTGAGTGACCTCATGGCGGCAGCCCTTCAGAAACCTAAAGCCTTTAGGAACTGTCCTAGGCTAGGTAGCCGTGCGGAGGCGAGTCCATCGGATTGTCCCGCGCCCCGCTTCTGTCAGTGCGTGGATCAAGGGCCGTCGGTGGTCGCGCCCGGTCCGGTCGCAGGGGTATGTTGCGGCTCGGGCACGGGGGGTGAAGGGAGCCGCATGGCGGGGCGGAACGGGCGCACGGTGCGCGATCTGCGGCGGGCCAGCCGTGCGGCCGTGCTGCAGCGGCTCTACTTCGACGGACCGCTCAGCCGCTTCGAGCTGGGCCCGGTCACGGGCCTGAGTTCCGGCTCCGTCAGCAACGTCGTCGCGGACCTGGTGGCCGACGGGCTGGTCGAGGAGGCCGGCAGCGTCGACTCCGGCGGCGGCCGCCCGCGCACTCTGCTGCGGGTCGCCCGCGGCAGCGGCCACATGATCGGCGTGGACGTCGGCGAGACCGGCGTCCGGGTCGAACTGTTCGACCTCGCCCTCACCGAACTCGCCCGCACCGAACGCCCCCTGGAGCCCCGGCACCACGATGCCGACGTGGTCGCGGGCCACATCCGCGACGGCGTCGGCGAGGTCCTGGAGGCGGCCGGCCTCCCCGCCGGCCGGCTCCTCGGTGTCGGCGTCGGCGTGCCCGGCATCGTCGAGCACCGGCCGGCCGGCGGGGCCGTGGTGCACGGCCAGACCATCGGCTGGGACGCCGTGCCCCTGGAGGCGCGGCTGCGGGAGGGCTCGCGCCTGCCGGACGGCGTGTCCTTCTTCATCGACAACGGGGCCCGTACGCTCGGCCAGGCGGAGATGTGGTTCGGCGGCGGCCGGGGCGCCCGCAACGCCGTCGTGGTCCTGCTCGGCTCCGGGGTCGGCGCCTGCATCGTCACCCCCGAGGCGGAGCACGGCCGGGCCGTGGAGTGGGGGCACCTGACCGTCCGCGTCCGCGGCCGCCGGTGCCGGTGTGGCGCCCTCGGCTGCCTGGAGGCCTACGCGGGCGCGCAGTCGCTGCTCGAACGCTGGCGGGAGGCGGGCGGGCGGCCGCCCGAGGGCGCCGACGAGGAGACCGCGCTCACCGCCCTGCTCGCCGCCGCCCACCCGCCGTCGGGCACCGCCCCCGACCCGGTCGCGCTGGGCGTCCTGGAGGAGACCGCGGAGTATCTGGGCGCCGGGCTGTCCGGCCTGATCAACCTGTTCCAGCCCGAGCGCATCCTCATCGGCGGCTGGGCCGGTCTCCGGCTCGGGCCGCACATCCTGCCCGCCGTGCGCCGGCACGCCGTGTCCTACGCCCTGCGGTACCCCGCCGAGAAGGTCGGCGTCGACCTCGGCCGGCTCGGCCCGGACGCGGTCACCGTGGGCGCCGCGATGCTGCCGCTGGCCGACTTCTTCGCCCGCGGCGGCCGGCGCCGGGACCCCGTGCCCGAGGACCCGGAACCGGCCTGGCGCGCGGCGCTGGAGGAGCGCGCGCTGCACTGAGCCACGGCCGTGCGCCGGGGCGGTGCCCGCCGCGGGTAGGGTGCCGACGTGGCACTGTGCTGGGACGAAGGAGCGGGGCCGTCGGCGGTCCCGCGGACGGGTACGACGGGTGGTCCGCGGTCCGCGGCGACCCGGACCGAGACCGAGGCCGGGCCTGCCGGGGCGGTGCCCCGGTGACCGGCTTCGACGCGATCGACGCGCTCCTCGCGAGCGCGCGCCAGGAGGTGCCGCTGCCCCCGGCCGAGGAGCGCCGCCCGCTGCGGGAGGCGCTCGGGCTGTCCCGCGCCCAGGTGTCCCAGGTCCTCGGAGTGAGCCCGTCCACGGTCGCCGGATGGGAGACCGGGCGCGACCCCGCCGGTGAGGTGCGGGAGAAGTACGCGTACTTCCTCCAGGGAGCCCGCGCGAAGCTGGCGGAGCGGGCCGGGGAGCCCCCGGCCACCGGTCCGGAGGCCACCGGACCGGAGGCCGCCGCACCGGAGGCCACCGGACCCGCCGCGGCGGCGTCCGCCCCGGACCCGGAGGGGACCGGCACCGTGACCGACGGCCCCCGCGGGGCCGCGGCCGCCGGCGACCGCCCCCGCGACGCCTCCCCGGGCAGCCGGCCTGACGTCGCCGGTGACGACGCCCACGACGGCGAACTCCTTGCGCAGCCGCGCCCCTGCGTGCTGTGCGGTGCGCCCGCCCGGCACCAGGTCGCCGGCTTCCCGCAGCACCTCGACCCCGCCGACTGCGGCACGGCTGCGGCGGCCGGCCGGGAGGCCGGGCGCACCCCGGACCACCCGCCCGTCGCCGCGCCCGCCGCCCCGCCCGCTCACCACGGCCGGGAGCACGCGACTGCCGGCCCGGAACCCGGAACCGGTACCGGACCGGCGGCCGGGCGGCGCGGTGCCGGGGCCCCCGCGGGGGAGTCCCGCCCCTCCCGGCAGGGGTCCTCCGGGCGCGCCGGGCCCGCTCCGGCCCGCGCGCGGGGCACGGGCGCCCGGGGGCAGGACTCCGTGCGGCTGGTCCCCGTCGGCCGGCGGATGCGCACCGCCTCCGCGGACGGCCCCGACCTGATCGGCGAGGCCGTGTCCGCCGCACTGGCCAAGCACGGCGGAGACCTGGAGGCCGCGACGGCGGCCCTGGTCAAGCGGGCCATCCCGGACGCCATGGCGCTGCTCGACGAGTCCCGCAAGGGCGGCCGGTACGACGTCGTGGCGCATCCCTGGATCCCCGACATCCTGCGCAAGCAGACCGCGCGCGGCGCCGACCAGATCTGGGAGGCCCGCCCGAAGTGGGCGCGCCCCGCACTCCCGCCCGGCGCGCACGAGGTCACCGCGCTGGACGTCAACGGCGCCTACCTGTCGGCGCTGAAGACGCACCTGCCGATCGGCCGGCTGGAACACACCACGGGTCCCGGACACGACCGGCGCCGGGCCGGTGTCCACCTGATCACGCCGCCCGCCTGGGAGCACGGCGAGGAGCTGCCCCATCCGGTCGGCAACCGCGACGAGCCCGGCCCGCTGTGGGTGACCGAGCCCACGCTGCGCCTCCTGCTGCGGCTGTCCGGGCCCCGCTACGGGCTGTGCGACCCGCCGGAGATCCACGAGTCGTTCACCTCGGGCGCCACCGAGAGTCTCCTGGAGAAGTTCCGCCTCGCGCTCAAGGTGGCCCGCGACCGGGCGCTCGCCGAGGAGGACGAGGTGACCCTGGAGTACGTGAAGGCGATGTACTCCAAGTTCGTGTCGACGATGGGGGAGTCGAACTACAACCGGGAGCTGTACCGCCCCGACTGGATGCACATCATCCGCTCCCAGGCGTTCGCCAACCTCTGGATGAAGGCGTACAAGGCCCATGCGGAGGGCCTGCTCGTGGTGCGTGCGATGGGCACGGACGAACTGCACCTGGTCGGGGACTGGCGGCGCGTCTTCCCCGAGGGGCGGGGCGTGTCCGAGGTGAAGATCAAGGACGTGTACACGCTGGGGGAGGACCCCGCTCCGGAGGCCGCGGGGGAGCCGGAGGACTGACGGCCGCCGCGGGCGGGCCGGCGCCGGACCGCCCGCGGCGGCGCCTCAGGACGGAGCCCCGGCCGCGAGGGGGGATCGCGGCCGGGGCGGCTCGGGAAGGGGTGCGTCGGCGGGAGCCTTACGGCGCTCGGACCCCCGCGTCCTCACGTCCGTTCGACCGTCCCCATGTCTGTTCAACGCAGAACCACCAGTTCGGGTTCCCGCGCCCGCCCGGGGCGCCCCCGTGACGTCCGTCACCGCCCCCGCGCCCACGCCAGCAGCCGCTGCTCGGGCCAGGTGTTCACCACGCGCTCCGGCGGCACCCCGCACTCCTCGGCCCGCGCGCAGCCCAGGATCTGCCAGTCCAGCTGGCCGGGGGCGTGGGCGTCGGTGTCGATCGCGAACAGCGCCCCCGCGTCGACGGCCCGGCGCAGCAGCCGGCGCGGCGGGTCCAGCCGTTCGGGCCGGCTGTTGATCTCCACGGCCGTGCCGGACTCCGCGCAGGCCGCGAACACCTCGTCGGCGTCGAACCGCGACTCGGGCCGTCCGCGCCCGGTGACCAGCCGCCCGGTGCAGTGCCCGAGGACGTCCGCGTGCGGGTCGCGCACGGCCCGCACCATGCGACGGGTCATCGCCCGCGCCTCCATGCGCAGCTTGGAGTGCACCGACACCACGACCACGTCGAGCCGGCCGAGCAGTTCCGGGTCCTGGTCCAGCGAGCCGTCGTCGAGGATGTCGCACTCGATGCCGGTGAGCAGCCGGAACGGCGCCCAGGTGCGGTTGAGTGCGGCGACCGTGTCGAGCTGGTCGCGCAGGCGCTCCGCGGACAGGCCGCGGGCCACCGTCAGCCGGGGCGAGTGGTCGGTGAGCACGGCCCACCCGTGGCCGAGCGCCGCGGCGGCCCGGCCCATCTCCTCGACCGTGCCGCCGCCGTCCGACCAGTCGGAGTGCAGATGGCAGTCGCCCCGCAGCAGTGCCCGCAACTCCTCCCCGCCCTGGTGGGGTGCGAGCGGGCCGGTCTCGTCCCGCAGCCTCACCAGGTAGGCGGGCACCTGCCCGGCCAGCGCCTCCCGCACCACCTGGGCGGTCTTCGGGCCGAGGCCCCTGAGGGACTCCAGCGTGCCCGCGGCGGACCGCTCCCGGGTCGCCTCCGGCCCCAGAACGCGCACGGTCCGGGCGGCGGTGCGGAAGGCGCGTGCCCGGTAGACCGGTGCCGCCGACCGCTCCAGCAGCGCCGCGATCCGCTCCAGCGCCTCCACGGGGTCCATGCCCACCTCCCATGCCCACCTCCCCTGCCCGCCGCCGCGTCTTCCTCCAGGGTTCCGCGTGGCCGGCCGGCTCGCACGGCGGCCGCGGGCGAGGACCGGGCGGGCCCCGGGCGGGCCCCGGGCGGGCCTCCCCCCGCGGCCGGGCCCAGGCCGCAGGGGGAGGCCCGCCCCAGGCCGCACGTGAGAACGGATCAGGCCATGTCGGCCGGATCCGCTCTACGCTCTATGACATGACCGAAATCGGAAGCCCGCACATCTCCCGCCCCCGGATCATGGTGCTCGGTGTTCAGCCGGGCACGCCGCCCTTCCGGATCATGGAGATCGACGGAGAGGTCGTCGGTGAGGTCCGGGCCATCACCGACGTGCTGGAGACCGCCGCCGCCTTCGGCATCAGCGTCCACGACCTGGACGACCCGGACGTGGTCCGCTGGGTGGGCGGCGACAAGTTCACCTGGACCACGCGCTGAGGACCCTCACGTCGCCCCGCACCCCCGCGGCGCCCTCCACCCCCGCGGCGGGCCTCAGACGTGCCGCCGCCGCGCGTGCCCGGCCCGGACGGCGCCCCGGCAGCAGGTGGCCGATCAGGACCCCGGTGGTGTTCAGCAGCACGTCGTCGACACCGAAGGCGCGCCCGGTGACCGTCGCACCCTGGACGAGCTCCACCAGCAGCATGACGGCCGCCGTGAACAGCAGCACCCGCCGCGGTCTCAAGCCCGGGTCTCCCGGACGCGGTGGGCGGCCGGGTGGCTCCGGCACCGGCTCCGGGCGGGCCGGCGGTCAGGCGCCGTAGGTGACGCTCACCCGGGTGAAGCCCGGCGAACGCAGCAGGCCGCGCAGCATGCCGGTGGTGTTCCGCTCGGCGCGCGCGGCCGGCTCGCTCTCCTCGGCCGTCTCCGCGATGTGCCGGGCCGCGAGCCGCTGCACGGCCTGTTCGCTGTCGGGGTTGTCCGAGAACAGATCGCCTGTCCGGTCCAGCAGCCCGCGGTGCTTGGAGACGGCGTAGGAGCGGTCGGGGTCCAGGGCGGGCCTGCCGAGCGCCGCGTGGGGCAGCCGCAGCGTGGCCGAGGTGCGGTCCTCGTTCACGGAGATGTCGTCCTCGCCGGGCCGGCCCAGGTCCACGTAGGCGTCGACGGTGCCCGCACCGACGTACAGGGTGCGGGTGCCGCGGATCGCGTCGGGCACGAACCTCGTGTCCCTCTCCAGGTCCACGACCACCTGGAACGAGCCGGACGCGGCGTCGTGCCGGCTGATGTCCCGGATCGACTCCAGCAGTGCGGGGCCGGAGCGGTCGTGCGTCTCGGTGCCGAAGACGTCCTTCAGTCCGGTCAGGATGCTCAGGCCCAGCCCGGCGGCCGGCAGACCGAGCACCGGCACCACGGTGGCCGCCGCCGGGGCCCGGCGGGGTGTCCGGCGGCGCACGCCTTCCCGGGTTGTCGTCCCGGGGATCCCCTTCCGTCGGTGCCTGTCCGATTGCCCGCCACCGCCCGTTCCAGACACGGAAGTCGGCGGCGGGAGCGGACGGCGCCCGCGGAGCGGGTCGTCCTCGGGGGCGGGCCGCACGGGGGAGGCGGGGCTCAGAGTGCGCCGGACGGGGGAGGCGGGGCTCAGAGTGCGCCGCACGGGGAGGCGGGGTTCAGAGCGCGCCGGACGCGGCCTCCGGCTGCTCCAGCGCCGAGTCCACCGTGGGCCAGGGCGGCAGCAGCCGGGCCATGCCGGTGATCCGCAGCACCCGCAGGGTCAGCGGATGGGTGCACACCAGGTGCACCCGGCCGCCGCCGTCCAGCGCGCGGGTCCGGGCGCGGGCGAGCAGGCGCAGCCCGGAGCAGTCGAAGAACTCCACCCGCCCCAGGTCGATGACGAGCCGGGCCCCGGGCCGGGACGCCGCGGCGTCGAGATGGGGCTGGATCTCCGCCGCCGCGGCGATGTCGATCTCGCCGCGGAACTCCAGGACGGTGAACCCGCGGTCCGCGCGGACGCGGAGATGCCGGGTGAGCGGCGGGGGATCGTGCTGCACGACGACTTCGCCTCCAACGCGAACCGGGCCCAATTCGGTTCCCTGCCCTGCAAGTTACCCTCGAACACCCGCATTGCAGCATGTTCGATTGACATATGTCCTCGAATTGCGACCGAGATCGTCCCGGGCGTTCACCCCCGGTTCGGCGGCGCCGCGGGCAGCGGGCCGCGACGCCGCCCCCTGCGCCGGGTCAGTCCTCGTCCTTCTCCGTGTCGCCCGGCCACCTGCCCGTACGGTGCTCCACGGCCTTGGCGCCGGCCCGGTCCACCGCACCGCGCACCGCGGCGAAGATGGCGCCCTGCAGGGCGGCGGCCAGCAGGATCTCGCCCCAGCCGCGGTCGCGGTCGAGCGGGTCGGGGGCGGTGTCCTCGTGCCGGACGGCCCGCCAGGTCCGGCGGAAGGCCAGACCGGCCACCATGCCGCCGGCCCAGCCGAGCACGAATCCCAGGGGCTTGTAGGCGAGCGGCAGCTTCTGCTTCTTCTTCCTGGCCACGGGGGGCTCCTTCGCAATGGGTCTGTTTCCCTGCTCCGGCGCTGGCCGGGTGCCCGGCCGGGCGCGGGCCGCCCGGAGTGCCGGGAGGCGTCCGGCCGTGGTGTCCCGCCGCCCGGGGCGCCGCGGACCGCTGCCGGCGGCCGACGGGAGCGCCCTGCGGCGCAGCGCCACCCGGGTACCCGCCGGCGGGCCGGACCACGCGAGGACCCCGCCGCGACGGGGGAGCGCGGCGGGGCCTGACATCCGCATGCCCCACCCGGCTCGGTTCATGCGCACGAGGCGGGCGCAGCGCCGTGTCCGGCCCGGGTCAGCGCTGCGCGTCGACCGGTTCCAGGACGAGGACGGGGATCACCCGGTCCGTCTTGCGCTGGTAGTCGGCGTACGTCGGGAAGGCGGCCAGCGCGCGCTCCCACCAGGCCGCCTTCTCCTCACCGGTGACCTCACGGGCCTTCATGTCACGTCTGACCGGGCCGTCCTGAAGCTCCACCCGGGGGTCGGCCTTGACGTTGCGGTACCAGACCGGGTGCTGCGGGGCGCCGCCCAGCGAGGCGACGACGGCGTAGCGGCCCTGGTGCTCGACCCGCATCAGCGGCGTCTTGCGGATCTTTCCGCTCTTCGCCCCGCGCGTGGTGAGGATGACGACCGGCAGGCCCGTGTCCCGGAGGGTCGTCCCCTCGGTGCCGCCGGAACTCTCGTACAGCTCCACCTGTTCGCGGACCCACTGGGTGGGGCTGGGCTCGTACTCGCCCTCAAGAGGCATGGCAACTCCCTTCCTCGTCGCGTGCGGGCGCACGGCACGCCGCCGCGGCGGCGTGCACGCCCGGGTCATGCCTACCGCGCGGGCCGTGCGGCGCAACCGGAACCGGCCATCGCGACACCCTGCCGGCGGCGCCGCACGGCGGCGCGATCACCACCGGGCCGATCGCGCCGGGAGGGGCGGGTCGGGCACAGTCGTGATCACCGAGTGCGAGACCGGACGAAGGAGAGCGAACGCCATGACCGCGACCACCGACCCGACGACTCGCGCAGTCGTCGAGGAACTGCTGCGCCGCATCGGCCAGGGTGACCCGGACCGGGTCGCCGAGCTGTACGCCGAGCGTGTGGACTGGCGGCTGAACTGGCCGGAGGCCGAGCACGGCCGGGCGGACACCCCCTGGATCCGGCACCGCGGCACCCGCGCCGACGCGGCCGCGCACTACCGGGAGCTAGCCGAGCACCATGTCGCCGAGCAGGCGGCCACCCGCGTCGAGCGGATCCTCGTGGACGGGTCCGACGCGGTGATCGTGGGCGAGATCCGGCAGACCGCCAAGGCCACCGGGCGTCCCTATCGCGCCAGATTCGCCCTGCATCTGACGGTGGAGGAGGGCCTGGTCGTACGCCACCACGTCTACGAGGACACCCTCGCCGTCACCCGCGCCTTCGAAGCCGCCCGCTGAGCCTGCCGCCCGCCGCCGAGCCCGCCGCCCGCCGCCGAGCCCGCCGCCCGCCGCCGAGCCCGCCGCCGGGGCGCCGTGCGGGCCTGGTCGTACGCCACCACGTCTACGAGGACACCCTCGCCGTCACCCGCGCCTTCGAAGCCGCCCGCTGAGTCCGCCGCCCGCCGCCGAGCCTGCCGCCCGCCGCCGGGGCGCTGCCCGCCGCCGGGGCGCTGCCCGCCGCCGGGGCGCCGTGCGGGCCGGGGCGTGCTCCGCCCGGCGGCCCTCAGCCGGGCGCCACCACCATCCGCACGGCCAGCACGGTCATCACCCCGCTGGACACCAGGGCCGTCACCAGCCGGCCGCGCCGGCCGGTCAGCGCCCGGCCGAGCAGCGCACCGCCGCCCGCGAGCAGCAACTGCCAGCTCGCGGAGGCGACGAACGCGGCCAGCACGAACACCGACCGCCCCAGGACGTCCCCGTCCCGGACGTCGCCGGCCCCCAGCACCAGAGCCGCGAAGTAGATCACCGTGGTGGGGTTGAGCAGGGTGACGCCCAGCAGGCCCAGGTACGCCCGGCCGGGACTCGGCGGCGACGGATCGCGGCGCAACTCCGGGCGGTGTCCGCGATGGCGGCGCACCGCGCCGGCCGCGCCGAGGGCCGCGAGGCTCAGCAGTACCAGCACCGACACCCAGCGCAGCGGCACCAGTGCGGGCCGCAGTACCGCGGCCAGGGCGGAACCGCCGAACGCGGCGCACAGCGCGTACAACCCGTCGGCACAGGCCACCCCGAGCGCGGCGGCCGCTCCCGTGCGCAGGGTCGTCCGCGCGGCGAGGGAGACCAGGTAGGCGCCGACGGCGCCGACGGGGATCGCGATGCCGAAGCCCGCGACCAGGCCGGCGACGATCGTGCCGGTCACGGGCGTCGCGGCGTCGCGCCCTCCGCCGGCCGGGCCTGCTGCCGGGCACCCGCCGTCGGGGCGGCGGTGCGGGCGGGGGGCAGCTGCGTCGTGGTGTCCATGGCCCGGATGCTGCGGCCCACGCGCCCCCGCGGGCAAGCGAATAACGCGGTCCCGGCCGCGCCGGACGGGGACCGGCCGCGCCGGTCCGCCGACGGCGTGACGGAGTCCCGGCCCCGGCCCTGCCTGCCCCGCCTGCCCTGCCCCGGCCGCCCGGCCGCCCGAGAAGCGGCCTGCCACCGGGTCTCATCGCAGTGCACGCGCTTCAGGCCGGTGGTGAAGCGATTCCGAGAAGTGCTCTGGCCCGCGCTGTGCGCACGGGCCCGCACCGTCGGCCTCAGCGCGCGAGGTGGGCGTCCTTGAAGAGAGGCGGCCGGTACCGTCGCGGCGGCCCGCACCGACTGCGCGTCGGTGATCCCCGCCGGTGGGCTCTCCTCCACACATCTGCGCTGAGTGCCTGGGCACTTGACGCCACATGTGGCTCACCTGCACTATTCCATCCCGAAGACCTCAGGAGAGACAGCAGCCGTTACTCGGGACAGAGAGGTCCACGTCGGCCCAGTCAACTCATCCTCAGGACAACCGCCTCGGTGAGGAACACATCGGGCGCCGCTGGCGTGCCCTCCCTCTCCAACAAGCACGACAGGCAAGGCAAGCACCAGCGCTTGTGTACATGCACGAGGAGCACCTGACCCCGATGGCCGCCAACGACTCCCTGCTCCTGCGTGCCTTCCGCAGTCTGCATCCGACCGCACAGGCAGCCCTGTGCCCCGAACTGGCCGGGACGTCCGAAGACGCCACATCCGCTTCCGTGGACGACACGAGGAGCATCAGCGCCGTCTCCGCGCGACGCCAGTTGAGCGAGGCGTATGTGAGGTCCTACGCGGCCGAGGCCCCCAGCCGAACCTGCCGCCACCTCGCCGCCGTGATGGACGACTCGGTGCGAGGCGGCGTCTCCCACCGCTCCCAGGACCTCGATCTGCACGCCGACTCCTGCCAGAGCTGCTCTCGTGTCCGCGCCGAACTCACCGTTGTCCAGAGCGCAACCGTGCACGTCCTCACCAGAGTTCTTGTCGACGCCGCGACCGCCGCTGCGGTCGCCGCGCAGGCGGAGGACCGCGACGAGGACCCCCCAGCCCCCGGGCAGCGGACGCCGGGCGCCACCGTGTCTGCAGGGCGGACCAGTGCACCGGGCCGGGCCCGTCGACTGCGGACGCTGGTCGCGGCCTCGCCGTCGCGCGCTGCGGCCGTGGCGGGAGTGGCTGCGACCGCGCTCACAGCAGCCTTCCTCGTCTTCCCGCGCCCCCTCGGCGAGGACACCAGAAGGCCGCTGGCCCTCGCGACCGTCGCGCCTTCGGAGCCGGCTCTCCCCACCGCCGAGCCGTCAGCCGTCGCGCCGTCAGCTTCCTCCCGGCCTTCCGCCGCCACCTCCGGGCCGGCGACACCGCGTCGCACCCCGGTCGCTCCCGCCAGCACCTTGGCGCCGACCACCGCTGCCAAGGCCAAGGCGCCCGCCACCCCCGCCGGGCGCACACCAACCCGACCACCGGCCGGCTTCCAACTCGTCAACAGGAGCACCGGACTCTGCGTGGGCGTGCAGAGCGAAGCCGCCGGAGCGATGTTGCGCCTTGAGGACTGCAACGCGAGCACCTGGCAGCGATGGGAGACCCTGGAGGCCGGGTACGCCGCGTATCAGATCCGCAACGTAGGGACGTACAGGTGCCTCGACGGCACCGGCGGCGGCGGAAACGTCGTCAGGGTCGTCCAGAACGACTGCCGCGACCGCCAGTCCGCCCAGCGCACCGTCCAGCTCTGGATGATCGAACCCCAGGCGGACGCAGGAGCCTTCCGCCTGCTGTTCGTGCCCCCGGTCCCCGCAAGCGACTATTCCTCGCACCTTCTCGGACCGGAGGACTGGTGGAGCGAGAACCCGCCCAGGAGGGGGTCCTATCTCGCCCAACTTCCCAACTACTACAACTCCGAGAGTTTCGTCTTCGTGATGAACCGGAGTTCGTGACGTCTCGTCACCCCGCTCCGCGACACACACGAGGCGGCGCAGGCTTCGACACTTCGAGGATCAGCCGGTGGTCGTTCGTCCACACGGGCACCCCGATGCCGGAGCAAACCTCCGGATCAGTCGAATCGAACCCGTACACCACTTCCCTGGAGCACACGCCACGACGCCACCCCGCATCTCGGGCACCGTGCCGACGACGCCACGGAGTGAGCGCAGAACGTGACCCTTCCTGCCGTACGCTCGATCGACGACCACCACACCGGACAAATGCGGTAGCAACCGCCCCAGACCCCTGAATCGCACACCCGGTGGATGCCCGGTTCAGACTGGGTACGTCACAGGATCTCCGACAGAGCCGAACTGCGGCGCCGGCCAAGCCGCGTACTCGGCGGTCACCCTGGCATCGATCATGAAGGGCTCCTGTCGAAGGCAAGGACGGCCCGCCGCAGTGCGTCTTGGCGCGGCGGGCCGGCCAGTCCGAGATGGTAGAGATGCAGCTCGTCGGCGCCGGCTGCGGCGAGTTCTGAGACATGGGCAGGCTCTGGGCCGAGGCAGGTGACATATGCCCCGATCGAGACGTCGCGGTCAAGGGCACACCGTGCCGCGCGGACACGCTCCACGGATCCCTCGTCGACCGGCCAGCATGAGGTGACCAGGGCCGCCACCGCCGGACTGCCGGTGAAGCCGGGAAGCGATCCCGTCGACCACGGATCCGCGTCGCCGTGCAAGGTGACCCTCAGGTCGCCGGCCGCGGCCAGGACGGCCTCCCGGAACCCATCGGCCGTGCGGTGCCGCGCTGCGAGCAGCTGCTCGGCAAGGCCTTCGTCCAGTGGCGCCTCCCCACGCACCGCGGCTCGCAGAACCGCGCGAACCCTGTCGGGATCGTCGTTCCAGCCACGCGCACAAGCGTCGCAGCAGCACACCGACAGCAGGCTCATCGTGTGCGGGTCGAATGCTCCACCGATCTTGTCGTGGTGACCGCCGTGCGCGACGCCGAACTGACCGCACGCCTCCAGACAGACGCCTGCCAGCGGCAAGTCGCGAACGGTCTCAGCTACCAAGGTGGCGGAGTACTCGACGACGTCGTGGTGTGCCGGGCACAGGGCGTACGGGTAGTGGTCACCGAAGCAGTTGCGGACGGTCAGGTCCGGATGGGCGGCGCCGAGTGCGGTGTTGTGGGTGAGCACCACCCACGCCGTGACCGGCATTCCTTCCGCTGCCAGCGACCGCGCGGCGCCGCCGAAGGAATCCGCCGACCGGGTCCACGGTGCCCTTGACGGAACGAGACGTCCCCACGCCCGGGATCGCACGGGCCGGTAGAACGCGGCCCAGGAAGCGTCGACCATCACGTGGTGGGGATGCCAGGGGGTCGCCGCGCGCACCGTGTGGTAGCTCGCCGCGATCGCCACGTGGTCCACGCCGATCTCTGCTGCGCGGGGGGCGAATCCGGGATCGTCGTTGACGTCCCAGGGATACGCGTAGCCGACGATCACAGCGTGCCCCGATGGGGGTGGTATCCCGAGTCGAGCGAGCGCATGTAGGCGGTGTCGTCGCGATATCGCACACCGCATGAGAGGTACTGCTCGTGGAGCCGCGCAAGGGCGTCGCGGTCCAGTTCAACGCCTAGTCCGGGCCCGTCCGGCACCCGAATCGCGCCTCCCTCGAACTGCAGCGTTCCGGGCTTGATCACATCGTCGTCCTGCCATGGCCGATGTGTGTCGCACGCGTAGGAGAGATGTGGAGTTGCGGCGGCGAGGTGGACCATCGCGGCCAGGCTGATGCCCAGGTGGCTGTTGGAGTGCATGGACAGCCCGATGCTGAAAGTCTCGCACAGTGTGGACACCGCCTGGGTGAGTCGCAAGCCGCCCCAGTAGTGGTGGTCGGACAGGAGTACACCGATCGCGCCGAGCCGCACAGCCTCGGGAATGTGCTCGAACGCGACGACGCACATGTTGGTGGCCAGCGGCATCGGCGCTCGGGCCGCGACCGCAGCCATACCGGGAATGCCGGGCGTGGGGTCCTCCAGGTACTCCAGAACGCCTTCCAATTCCTCGACAACCTTGAGTGAGGTCTGCACGCTCCAGGCCGCGTTGGGGTCGATCCGCAATGCGCAGTCCGGAAATGCCGCGCGCAGTGCGCGGAGGGCATCGATCTCCTCTTCAGGCGGCATCACCCCGCCCTTGAGCTTGATCGACCCGAACCCGTACCGGTCGACCATTCCCCGTGCCTGGGTGACGATGCCGTCAGGGTCCAGCGCCTCACCCCATATGTCCGGCTCGGCGCCCGGATGCGCGGCCCACTTGTAGAACAGATAGGCACTGAAGGGCACTGCCTCGCGAACCGCGCCGCCCAGCAGGTTGGCGACGGGCCGTCCGAGGGCCCTGCCCTGGGCGTCCAGGCAGGCCACTTCAAAAGCGGAGAACACGGACAGCAAGGTCTTGGACGCGGTGGAGCCACCGGTGAGTCCGTGGTTGTCGGTCACCTTGCCTCCGGACTCTGTGACAATCCGGCGCAGCCCGTTCAGATCGAACACGTCCAGACCGGGGAGCCGGACGGCGATGGCACGCAGCCTCTCAAGGAATGCCTCATCGCCGTACGACTCGCCCAGGCCGGTCACCCCGTCCTCGCAGACCACCTCGATCACGCTGCGCAGTGCCCAGGGCTCATGCACACCCACAGCGTTGAGCAGTGGTGGGTCTGCAAAGGCGACCGGGGTGATGACGACGTCACGGATGATCATCGCGCCTCCGTAAGTTGTTAGGCGGCCCAGAGGGCCGGATGTGGCTGATCGTGGCTTGCCTTCAGTGGCTTCCGAGGAGTGGCCGTCCGGTTCTCCGGGGTGCCCTGCCTGCTGATGGAGATGGTGCCGCCTGGTGCTGTCGCCGATTACGGAGCGTGTACGAGGCGTCGGCGCAGTTGCCGCGACCGCGCTGGAAGCTGCCCAGGCCCGGCGAGCCGCACTGCCCGGCAAAGACGTCGCCGCACGGATCCTGGCCCTGGACGACCGGATCAAGCCCATGGACAAGCAGACCAGAGAGACGTTCCGCCGCCACCCACAGGCGGAGATCATCGAGTGCCTGCCCGGCATGCGCCCGATCCCCGGCGCCGAGTTCATCGCCGCTGGCGACCTGACCGCCTCCGCGGACCGCGGCCACGTTGGTTCGGCGGCCGGGCCCGTGCCTGCGCCACGCTACTCCGGACGGCGGACCGGCCCCCTTCACCGGCCGAGGCGCTGCAGCCGCCTCCTGCGCAGGGTGCTGTATCTTTCTGCGCAGACCAGCATCATCCACGACGTCCCGGACCGGGACTCCTGCCTCGGAAAGAGTGGCGAGGGCTACGAGCACGGGCAGGCCATCATCGATCTGGCTCGCCGACGAGCGAGTGTCCTGTGGGCACTCCTGCTCGACAACTGAGACTTCACCGCCGCCCCGCCGGTCACGCAGGCGGCCTGACTTCGTCATGGAGACTCCTTGAGCGCGGCGCGTCCCGCCTCGATCAGCTCCCCAAGCCGCTCGACGTGTTCCGGAGCGGCATCCACCAGCGGCGGACGTACCCCGCCCAGGCTGGGCCCGGTGAGGCCGGCGCCCGCCTTGACCAGAGCGACTGCGTAGCCGGGGACGGCGTCGCGCAAGTCGGCGAACGGCAAGTAGAACGAGGTGAGCAGCCGCTGGATCATCCCATGATCGTCGGCGTGCAGGGCCTGGTGGAAGGCATGTGCGATCTCGGGGGCGAAGCAGTGCACGGCGGAGGAGTAGCCGGGTACCCCGATTCCCCGGTAGGCCAGGGCCGACAGCTCCGCGGTGGGCATGCCGTTCAGGAAGGAGAACTCGCTCGCCCGTTCGTGCCCGCTGCCTCGGATCGCGGTGACGATGCGCAGCAGGTTGTCAATGTCACCGACGCCGTCCTTGAGGCCGGCCACCTCGGGTATCTCCAGCAACTTCCTGGCGGCAGAGGGGGTGAACACCGCATTGGCCCGCTGATAGGCGATGACCGGGATCGGGGAGCGGGCCACGGCATACCGCACATGGTCGAGCAGCCCCTCCGGGGTGCCGGAAACCAGGTACGGGGGGAGGAGCAGCACGCCATCGGCGCCGCACTCGGCCGCGGCGGCCACGCACTCACGGGCGAGCGCGGGTCCGCCGCCTGCGCCCGCGTAGACCGGTACGCGCCCTGCTGTCGCCTTGATCGCGGCCGCAACGATCTGGCGATGCTCGCGGAGGTTCAGTGCGCTGAACTCCCCTGTCCCGCACGCAACGAACACGGCCCCAGCGCCTGCTTCCACCTGGCCCTCCACGTGGCGGGTGAAGGCGTCGAGGTCGACCTGAGTGCGGTTTGCGGTGAAGGGAGTGAGCGGGAAGGAGAGAAGTCCTTGAAGATTCATCGAACCGCCCGTATTCATATAGGTGAACATCATTCTGTATAATGTCCACGTGCAGGAGCACGGTAAGGCATCCATGCCCGAGGGTCAACGAGGCGGCGGGCTTTCCCGGCTACCCCTCGGTCCGACCCGTACTGCCGAGCCGGCAAGGTCCACCGATGGTGAAGTCCTCCTGCGCCGCACCCATGACCTGGCCGCGGCCCGGGCCCGCGGCATCGTCCAGGCCTGCCCGGCCCGGCGGATCCTCGTCCTGGCGGACCGCGTGTCGTCGGCCGGCGCGATGAAGTCCCGCTCGTTCACGGTGCGGCACTCACCCTTGCCTGCAGGGTAGGTCCGCAGGTGACGGCATGGCCTGGGTCCGGGAATCTGGCCGGCCTGGCGATCAGCCCGGGCGGCGCCCACTCACGGTCACGACACCGGGCCCCTGGATCTTGATCCAGAGGTCTGCGCGTTGGTCCCCAACTGCAGCGGCAGGGTCGCCGCCATCGTCAAACGAACGTCGGGCCGGCACATGGCGGTCGAGCGGCGCGCGGCGTTCGGCGTTCGGCGTTCGGCGTTCGGCGGGCGGCCTACTCGAGGCAAGCGTCTAGTTCATGTACATAAACTTTGTTCGCAGTCTTGTTGTTGTGGAGAGGTTGTGCGTAGGGTCCGGTCACCTTGCCCCGCATGGACTGATCGGAGTCACCCGTGTCGAAGTCAATCCGGAAGTCGAGATGGGGGCGGCGCGTCGCCGTTCTCTTCGCAGCCTTTTCCGTAGCCGCTGCCGCTGGATGCTCCTCCGCTGGCGCAGGCAAGCAGGACGCGTCCAAGCCGCTGGAGATCTGGATCCGTCAGGATGCCGGAAGCCCGTCCGCGGAGTCGGCGGAAGCGCTCACCAAGGCGTTCACCAAGGCGAGCGGTATCAAGGCGAAGCTCGTCGCTGTCGGTGTGACGGACTTTGAGACCAAGCTTCAGCAGCGCGCCGCGCAGAAGGATCTGCCGGACATCGTCATCAACGACACCGGCCAGCTGGGCGGCCTGGTAACGCAGGGGCTGGTCCGTGAGGTCGACCGCAAGGGGGTGGTTGGAGGGACCGATCTCGCCGAGCGTGCCTGGAAGGCAGCGCAGGGCTTCGACGGCAAGTACTACGGCGTGCCCTTCAACTCGCAGGCCTTCGCGCTGCTGGTCCGCAAGGACTGGCGCCAGAAGGTGGGCGCGGGAGTACCCAGGACCTGGGATGACCTCACGAAGCTTGCCGCGAAGTTCACCACGGATGACCCGGACGGCAACGGAAGGGACGACACCGCCGGCATGGTGATCCCGGGCACCACCACCCGCGGCTATCTGGCATGGTGGTTCTCCACCATGCTGTGGGCGGAGGGCGGCGACTTCGTCAAGCAGGAGGGCGACGGCTTCGTCCCTGCCATCGACGAACCGGCGTCGGTCAAGGCCGTCCAGAAGCTGCAGGCGATGTTCTGCGACTCCAAGGTCGCCCAGCCGGGAGCCAGTACTGCCGACACTGCCACCACGCACACGGTCTTCGAGAGCGGCAAGGGCGGTATCTATCTGACAGGCCCGTACATGCTGGCGCGCTTCGACGGCTCGCTCGGCAAGGACAAGTACGAGGTCATCGCCCCACCGTCCGGCGTCGGCGGCAGAGCGGCTCTGGCGGAGGGCGAGAACGTCTACCTGATGGCCGGCTCAACCCATGAGGAGGGCCAGCAGAAGTTCGCCGAGTTCGCCGCCTCCCCGCCCGGCCAGAAGATCGGCATGGGCATCGACAACGGCGGCATCATCGTTCGGCTGCCGGTCAACACCAAGGTCGACGGAGCCGCCGAGCGGAAGGACCCGCGCTGGGACGTCTTCCAGGAGACCTATGACCAGGTCGGCCGCAATGTGCCGAACCTGCCCAACTGGACCAACTTCCGCCAGATCTCCTCTGAGGGCCTCAACGGCGTCATCTCCGACTGCTCACGCAATGCGGGTGAGGCAATGGAGGAGCTGGCGGGCGAGTTCGACACGGAACTCGCGAAGCAGGGAGCCAAGCCGTAATGACGGTGACCGAGGCGAGGATGCCACCCGGTCGGGAGGCCCGCTTCCGGGGACGCCCAGCCCCGCCGAAGCAGCGGCTATGGCGCAGGACCGCGACACCGTGGCTGTTCCTGGCACCTGCCCTGCTGCTCTTCCTCTTCTTCAAGTTCATCCCGATGTTCGACGCCGTGCGGATGAGCTTCCAGGACGTCCAGCCGTTTCTCGGCGACACCTATGCCGGGGGCGCGAACTACGCCGAGATCATCGACAGTCCCGACTTCCGGGCGGCAGTATGGCACACGGTGGCGCTGGCCATCGCGCAGACCGCGGGATCCATCCTGCTCGGGCTAGCGCTGGCTCTACTGCTGGAGGGGCAGACACGGGTCCTGTGGTTCATCCGGTCGGCGATCTTCCTGCCGGTGGTGACGGCCATGGCGGTGGTCGCCGAGGTGTGGCGGGTCATGTACTACCCGGCCGGGGATGGGGCGCTCAACTCCGTGCTCTCCGTCCTCGGGCTGGGGCCGAGCGAGTTCCTGAACTCCCCGGACACCTCGCTGGCGTCCATAGCGGCAGTGGGGATCTGGAGAGGCGCCCCGTACGACATGATGATCTTCCTGGCGGGGCTGGCCAGTGTGGATCGGACGCTGTACGAGGCGTCGGCGGTCGACGGCGCGTCACGGTTCCGCAGGGTCTGGCATGTCACGCTGCCCGGGTTGCGCCCGGTCTTCGCGATCCTGCTGACCCTCGCGGCGATCCGGGGCCTGCGAGTCTTCACCGAGGTGTTCCTGCTCACCAACGGCGGGCCCGACGGCTCGACGGAAGTCCTGCTGACCCTCACCTACAAGCTCGGGCTGGAACGCAACGAACTAGGGGTGGCGGCGGCCGGCACCGTCCTGTTGTTCATGGTGCTGCTGCTCCTGACGGTCACGACGCGGCTGCGACGACGGGAGGTCCGATGAGAAACCAGACGGCGCTCGGCTTGCACGAGGCGCGCGGGCCGTGGGCCCGGGTGCTGCGGTTCACCCTGTACACCGTCCTCTTCGCCACCTTCGCGGGGCCGCTGTTGGCGCTGATGGTCGGCGCCTTCACGCCTACGGTGGACCCGACGCAGTTCACCCTGGTCCCCGACCGCCTGTCCCTGGACAACCTGGAGCGAGCGGTCGATCGCAATGTCCTGGGCTACCTTCTCAACTCCTTCGTCGTCGTCGGCGGAGGACTGATCCTGCAGGTCCTGGTCAGTGTCTTCGCAGGCTATGCCCTAGCCCGCAAACGCTTCCGCGGTTCGGCCACAGTCCTGGTGCTCTTCCTGACG
Source organism: Streptomyces sp. B8-7 (assembly GCF_058833805.1). Classification (NCBI taxonomy): domain Bacteria; kingdom Bacillati; phylum Actinomycetota; class Actinomycetes; order Kitasatosporales; family Streptomycetaceae; genus Streptomyces; species Streptomyces sp. B8-7. The sequence goes on from NZ_JBYRRL010000002.1 coordinate 1,035,248, forward strand.
ACGATGATGCTGCCGGAGGAGGTGTTGGCCGTGCCGCTGGCTGTGCTGCTGGCAGACCTGCCGGTACTGCACATCAGCCTGGTCGGCTCACTGGCCGGGATGATCGTACCGGTGGCGGCGTGGGGCTTCTCGATCCTGGTGATGACCGAGTTCATGAAGGAGATCCCCAGAGAACTGGAGGAGTCCGCACAGCTGGACGGTGCTGGCGAGCTGCGCATCTTCTGGCAGGTCATCCTCCCGCTCTGCCGCCCGGCCCTCGGTGTGATCGGCATCTTCGGCTTCGTGATGATCTGGGACCAGTACATGCTGCCGCTGCTGGTCGCCACGGACCCCGACCAGTACACCCTGTCACTGGCCCTGCGCACCTTGCGCTCAGACGACCAGGTGGGCATCGGCGTGCTGCTGGCGGGCGCGTTCTTGGCGATGCTGCCGTCGACGCTCGCCTTCCTGGCGCTGCAGCGATCGTTCGTCCGAGGGCTGACCTCGGGGGCGGTCAAGGGATAGAGCAGGAGACACAAGGGCTGTTGATCCAGCCGGTTGCGGACGTCTCGACTCCTGCCGACGGTGTCAGTGGGGTGAAGCCGCACCCGTCTGTGAGCAGGACGGGACTCTTCGACTTCCATCGTGCAAGCCGGACCTGCGGCTACGCATCGCGAGGGGGAGAACCGGAACACTCTTGTCACACGCTGGTCCGATCCACTTGAGGAGAGACCCCAGATGCCCACTCCCCACACCGTCCTGCTTACCGGCGCTGCCGGCGGCCTCGGAACCCTGATGCGCGAGCGCCTTGAGACGTACGGGTATGAGTTGCGCCTGTTCGATCTCACTCCTGTCGAAGGCGAGCCCACCGCGATCACCGCGGACCTGGCGGATACGGACGCCCTTCGGGAGGCCGTGCGCGGCACGGACGCCATCATCCATCTCGCTGCCATCTCCCTGGAATCCACGTTCGACATGATCTTGCGCGCGAACATCCTGGGCACTTACCACCTGTACGAGGCGGCACGATCCGAGGGCGTACGCCGGATTGTCTTCGCCTCCAGCAATCACGCCGTTGGCTTCACTCCGCGGCCCGAGGGCAGCCCCACGCCTCGCGCATCGCTCATTCCGGTCACCACCCCGCACCGCCCCGACACCTTCTACGGCCTCTCCAAGTGCTTCGGTGAGGACTTGGCGTCGCTCTATTGGGACCGCCACGGCCTCGAGACCGTCTCCATCCGCATCGGCTCCTGCAAGCCCGAGCCCACCTCCGTCCGCATGCTGTCGGTCTGGCTGAGCCCCGACGACTGCGCCCGGCTGGTGCACGCCGCGCTTACCGCCGAGAACGTGGGCCACACCGTCGTCTTCGGAAGCTCGGCAAACACCCGGCTGTGGTGGGACCTGTCCGGCGCGTGCGCACTCGGATACCAACCGCTTGACGATTCGGAGCCGTATGCCGCGCGCCTCATCGCGGAGCAGGGCGAGCCGGACCCGGACCACCCCGACCACGCCCACCTTGGAGGTCACTTCTGCACCAGAGCCCCCATGTGGCCACACTGACCCCCAGGCGACGAAGCCACAGAGCAGTGCCGCCCACCGGGAAGGGTGCACCCCAGGACAGCCGTGCCCTCGACCTCGCACCGCGCGCCGATGTGACGAGGCCGAAGCACTCACCCCATAGGTGCACTCGGCGACGACCACGGGCTTCGGCCATCCGAACTCGCCGTGACGGTGACCGCTGAACCGCTTGCCGCATGCACGGCGTATTCCGTATGTTGAATCGCGTCCCTGATGAAATCTCTGAATCCTTTCGGGGGTCTATTTTGGGTCGAATGAAAGGATCAAAAGCGATGCTGGTTGGGGAGTCCGGGGGATCCCAGGTCAAGTCGGCGGTTCGGACCGTGGAGTTGCTGGAGTTCTTCGCAGGGCGGCCGGGCATGCACAGCCTGTCCGCCGTCCAAGAAGCTGTCGGCTACCCGAAATCCAGCCTCTACATGCTGCTGCGCACGCTGGTGGATCTGGGCTGGGTGGAGTGCGACGCGACCGGCACGCGCTACGGCATCGGCGTTCGCGCTCTGCTCGTCGGCACCTCGTACATCGACGGGGACGAGGCCGTGACCGCCGCCCGGGCGACGATGGACCGGCTCTCGGCCGACACTTCGGAGACCATCCACCTCGCCCGCCTCGACGGCACCAACGTCGTCTACCTCGCCACCCGGCAATCGCAGCACTACCTCCGCCCGTTCACCCGCATCGGCCGCCGTCTCCCGGCCCACTCGACCGCCCTGGGCAAGGCGTTGCTGGCGACCCACTCCGACGAGCACGTGCGCACGCTGCTCCCGGAAACGCTCGACTCGCTGACTGAGAACACCTACACCGACCGCGAGAAGCTCATCGAGGAACTGCACGTGATCCGCGAGCGGGGCTACGCGGTGGACCGCGAGGAGAACACTCTCGGCCTGCGTTGCTTCGGCATCGCGATCGGCTACCGGACGCCGGCGCGGGACGCAATCAGCTGCTCGGTGCCGGTGGCCAGGCTGACCCCTGTTCACGAACAGACGATCAAGGACGCATTGTTCGACGCCCGGGACCGGCTCGTGCTGGAGACCCGCCACCTCTGAGCTCGACTCTGTCCGGGAGTGTGTCCTGAACCCCTGTACGCCGTCCTGGACCGGGGCTGGCTGGAGCCGGTGCGGCTGCGCCGCGTGCTGACCGGTCTGCCCGTGCCGAGGGCGGCCGACGGGCGGATCGTGCTCGCCGTGGACGTGTCCCACTGGCTGCGCCCGGACGCGCCGACCAGCGACGCGCGGCTGTTCCGTCACGTCTACGGACGTGGGGACCGCAGCCGTGACCAGTCCGTGCCGGGCTGGCCGTACTCCTTCGTCGCCGCCCCGGAGGCGGGCCGCACCTCCTGGGTCGCTCTCCTGGACGCGGTCCGCCTGGGCCGGGCGGACGACGCCCCCCAGATCACGACCCGCCGACTCCGCGACGTGGTGCACCGGTTGGTGGCGGCCGGACGCTGGCAGCCGGGCGATCCCGAGCTCCTCATAGCTCAGCAGGGACAAACGCCGAGCTCAGCCTGTCGAGCGCAGGTAGGACCGGTATGCGTACCGGCCCAGCGCGGTGCAGCAGGAACCCACCGAAACGGCCGGACGACCGTGGGAGGAATCCCCGGCCTCCAGGCCGGGGAGCGGAAGTCAAAGGACCCCGTCGTCCTCGACGAGCCCCAGTTCCGCCCAGATCGTCTTGCCCTCGGCCGTGTGCCTGCTGCCCCAGCGCTGGGTGAGCTGGGCGACCAGCAGCAGCCCCCGGCCGCCCTCGTCCCAGGTCTTGGCGCGGCGCAGGTGCGGCGCCGTGTGGCTGGTGTCGGAGACCTCGCAGATGAGGGTGCCGGTGTCGTGGATGAGGCGCAGCCGGATCGGCCGGGCGCCGTAGCGGATCGCGTTGGTGACGAGTTCGCTGACGACCAGCTCCGCCGTGAACGAGGCCTCGTCCAGCCGCCAGGTGGCGAGCTGCTCGACGACCTGCTTGCGGATCGGCGCGACCAGCGCCGGATCGGCCGGGATGTCCCAGGTCGCCACCCGGTCCGCGGCCAGCCCCCGGGTGCCGGCCAGCAGCAGGGCCACGTCGTCGGCGATGCCGTCCGGCGGCAGCAGCGAGGCGAGGACCCGGTCGCAGGTGTCCTCCAGCGACCGGCCGTGCCGGTTGAGCGCCTCCCGCAGCGCCCCGCGGGAGTCCTCGGCGTCCCGCTCCCGGGACCAGACCAGGCCGTCCGTGTAGAACGCCAGCACCGTCCCCTCGGGCAGGTACAGTTCGGCCGACTCGAACGGCAGCCCGCCCAGGCCGAGCGGCGGCCCCGCGGGCACCTCCACCTCGTGCGCGGTGCCGCCCGGCGGCAGCATCACCGGCGCGGGGTGCCCGGCGCGGGCCACGGTGCACTTCCGGGAGACCGGGTCGTACACCGCGTACACGCAGGTGGCGCCGACCTCGCCGGGCCGGGCCGCCTCGCTGCCGTTGTCCTCGGAGAGCCGTACGACGAGGTCGTCGAGGTGCGTCAGGAGTTCGTCGGGGGCCAGGTCGATGTCGGCGAGGGTGCGCACGGCGGTGCGCAGCCGGCCCATGGTGGCCGAGGCCTGCACACCGTGCCCGACGACGTCGCCGACCACCATCGCCACCCGCATGCCCGACAGCGGGATCACGTCGAACCAGTCGCCGCCCACCCCCGCCCGGGCCGCCGGGAGATAGCGGGAGGCCGCCGTCACGGCGGCCGTGCGGGGCAGGCGGCGCGGCAGCAGACTGCGCTGCAGGGCCAGGGCGGTCTGCCGTTCGCGGGAGAAGCGGCGGGCGTTGTCGATGCACACCGCGGCGCGCGCGGTGACCTCCTCGGCGAGCAGGACGTCGTCCGCGGTGAACGGGTCGGGCCGCCGGAAACGCGTGAGCACCGCCACGCCCAGGGTGATGCCGCGGGCCCGGATGGGCACCGACATCGTGGCGTGGATGCCGTACTCCACGACCCGCTGGCGGCGCGCCCGGGACTTGGCCAGCCACGGTTCGAGGTCCCCGGAGGCCACCGAGGCCACCGTGGCCCGGCCCGCGACCAGCGAGTCGGCCTGCGGCGACGCGGCCGGGTAGAAGTCGAACTCCCCCGGCTGGACGACCGCCTCGGGGTTGCCCGGGTTGACGGACTGGTGCGCGATGCGGCGCAGACCGACCGGCAGGTCGATCCGCGCGGGCGGGTCGCCGCTCGGCTCGTCCGCCTCCAGCAGGTCGACGCTGACGAAGTCGGCGAGGGCGGGCACACACACGTCGGCCAGTTCCTGGGCGGTGCGCGTGACGTCGAGAGTGGTGCCGATCCGCACGCTCGCCTCGTTGACCAACTGCAGCCGCTCGCGGGCGAGATAGCTGTCGGTGAAGTCGTGGGCCGCCAGGTAGACGCCGCGCGCCCGGCCGTCCGGCCCCGTCACGGGCGTCATCCGGATCAGCCAGGCGTGCGCGCTGTCCTCGCCGCCCGTGCGCAGATACGTCTGCACGTCGCGCGCCCGGCCGCTGGAGAGCACCTCCAGCAGGTTCTCCTCCAGTTGCTCGCTCTGCGGCTTGCCGCCGATCTCCGACAGTCTCAGGCCCCGGATCTGCTCCCGGGGCAGCCCCAGCGTGCGGGCCATCGCGTCGTTGACCGAGTGCAGCCGCAGCCGCTCGTCGTACACGGCCAGCGCACACGGCGTCTGGGCCAGCGCCGACACCTCCAGCGGATCGCCGGGCGGCCGGTCGGCGGGGCGCTCCAGCGGGGAAACCACCAGCCAGTGCCCGGGTCCGCCGCCGGACGGCCACTGGTGGTGGGCGAGCAGCCACACCCCGACCGTACGGCCGTCCCGGTGCCGCAGGGTGAGGGAGCCGTACCAGCGGTCGCCGCGCACCTCGGGCCTGGTGCCCTCGACGAAGTGCGCCGCCGGGCGGCCCAGGACCTCCGCCGCGGTCCAGCCCAGCAGCCGCCGCGCGCCGTCGTTCCACGAGGTCAGTGTGCCGTCCTCGGCGATGACGGCGCGGGCCGTCGCGGCCTCGTCGAAGGGGTAGGCCAGGCTCATTGTCCCTGCTCCATCGCGCACACTCATCGTCAACGGGTGCGTCTCGTCCGTTCCAGACTAGTGGTTCCGCCGGTTCCGGCGAACGGGAGACGGGGCCGCAGGCGCCGGAAACCGCCGGTCAGCCGCGCGACCCCGGGCCGTCCCGGGCCGTCCCGGGGCCCCGGCGCCGGTCTCGCGAGCCCGCCCGGCCGCGGGGCCCGGGCCGGGCGGGCGGAACCGGGGGGCCCGCCCGGCGGGTCGCCGCCGCCCGCCGGGGGCGGCCGGCCGCACCGCACGGCCGGTACCGGAGCCGGTTGCCTGTGACCTGGTGCTATTTACGCTCAAGTACCCGAGCGGTACCGTAGCGTCATGCCAGCCCTCAACGTGGAGTTCAGTGAGCGCGAGCTGGAGGACCTGCGGCAGATCGCCAAGGAGCGCGGTACGTCGATGAAGGCCCTCGTCCGGGAGGCGGCCGCCGCCGACATCGCCCGGCACCGTGCGCTCAAGGAAGGGGCGGAGGCGTTCCGTCGCTTCTTCTCCGCCCACGCCGACGAATTCGCCGCGGCCTTCCCCGAGGACGAGACGCCCGCCAGAGGCGAGAGGCGGGTCGTCTGACACCATGACGCCCGTCGTCCACATCGACGTGCCCTGGCTGCTCCAGCGGCACGAGGAAGTGCTGCCCGGGCAGCCCACGATCAACGACTTCTCCGCGCTGGTCGCCGCCGTCGCCCGGCACCGCGTCGACCTGCCCCGGCTGGGCGTCGACTCCGACCCCGCCTGGCGGGCCGCCGCCCTGCTGCACACCCTCGCCCTGCTGCGGCCGCTGCCGTCGGCCAACGCGCGCTTCGCCTGCGCCACCGCGGTGGCCTACATGTTCGTCAGCGGCGTCGGCATCGACCCGCCGTACGGTGCGCTGGTGGACCTCGCCCGCGACCTGATCGACGGCCGGACGGACGTCTACGGCGTCGCCGACCGGCTGCGGTCCTGGCAGATATAGCTCCCGGCCGGCGACTGCCCGGCCGCGACGGGGGACGGCGTCGACGCGTGCCCTGCGCCGGGGACCGCGGGGCCGCCGGTCCCGCGGCCGACCGCCGTCCGGCCGGACGCTCGGGGCCGCCGGCCGAGGGCGGGAGGAACGGGGCCGGCGGCCGGTTTCGCGCGGGAGAGCCGCCGTCCCGCGCGGGGCCTGCCGAGGAGGCCGGTCCCCAGTCCACTACGCGCCCGCGGACGCCGGGAGCGTGCGGGACGGGCCGGTCGGTGCGCGCCTTTCACACGGGGCGCCCGGCGGGGCGAATAGCCGTGCGAATCACCGGCCCGTGTAAGGCCGGCGTAAGCCGGTGGGAAAACCCCTCTTGACTCACTTTCAGTAACGGCGAGGTTGCCCAAGTGCCTTGTTGGTCTTGAGCACGCTGTGCAAGGGTGAAGCGCCCGGTGCCCCGGGCTCCCCTTTTTATCCGCCGGCCGAACTCCTGTGTGTCGCATACGCGTGGGAAGGAATCCGTTCAGTGCCACCCACCCCCCACCCGTCCCGCCCGCCCTACCCGCCGCCAGGCGCCTTTCCCGGAGAATCCGACGAACTGCTCGCCGCCCGCCTGCGCAGCGGTGCGGACGGCGAGGTGTCCCGTTCCACCGCGCTGCTGCTCATACGTCACTGGCAGTCGGCGCACGAGTACGCGGTCATCTGCCTCGCGGACTCCGGGCCGGCCGCCGCCATGGTCACCGGCGCCGCCGTCCACCAGCTCCTGGACCGCCTGAAGCTCGGCGAACCGGGTGTCGCGCTGCGCCCCCGGCTGCTGGCCGCCGTGCGGGACACCGTGCGCCTGTGGTCCGCCGAGGACCGCCTGGCCGAGGCGGTGCCCGGGCTGCGCAAGCCCGCCGGCGGCCGAGGCATGCGGGCCGCGTCCGCCGAGACACCGGAAAACCGCCGGATCATCGAGCGCGCATTCCTCACCCTGCCCCGGGTCGACCAGTGCCTGCTGTGGCACACCGAGGCCGAGGCGGAACCGGTTTCCGTTCCGGCGGCGCTGCTCGGCATGGACGCCGAACTCGCCGAGGCGGCCGTCGAACAAGCGCGTGAAAAACTCCGGGAAGGCTGCGTCCGCGCCCACCGGGAACTCGCCCCGAGCAGTGAATGCCGTTTCCACAACCGACTTCTGGACATCCCCATCCGGCGTGGCGGGGCGCTGCTTCCCGACGTCCGCCGGCATCTGGCGGAGTGCCGTTACTGTCGTGCCGCGGCCGAACAACTCAGCGATTTCGACCGGAGGTTGGGGGAGTTGCTGGCCGAGGCGGTACTCGGCTGGGGCGCCCGGCGCTATGTCGAGTCCCGGCCGGGGAACACCGAAGGAGCCCGTCCGCGCAGCTCCGCCCGGCAGGGCCCGGGCCGCGGCGGCGGATCCCGCCGCCGCGGCCGGCCGCGCGGCCGGCCCCTCGCCCGCGGGTCCGCCCTGATCCGCGGCTCCGTGCTGGTCCGCCTGGTGCCGGGCGAGGTCCGCCCGCCCCGGGCCCTGCTCACCGGGGCCGGGCTGGTCTTCGTGGGGCTGTTCGCGTTCGTTCTGGGCGCCGGCCTGTGGGACGGCGGCGGCGCGTCCGAACCGATGGCGTCCACGGGCGGCCGGGCGCCCTCGCCCGGGGACGACTCCCAGGGCCCGTCCACGGCGCCGACCGGCAGCGCCGGACTGCGGGCGCCCGGCGGAACCGGGCTGCTCAACGCGGGCGCGGGCCTGTGCCTGGACATCGACGGCGAGCCTCGCCCGGGTGCCGGCACCCTGCTTGCCCGGTGTGCGGACACCGGCACCCGGACGTGGTCGTACGCGGCCGACGGCCTGCTGCGCAGCGTGGCCGCCCCCGGACTGTGCCTGGACTCGCACATGGACGCGGGCGTGGTCGTCCTCGCGACCTGTGCCGCGGCGGACGCGCCGCGCGGGGACGACGTGCGCTACACGCTGACCGACACCGGAGAGCTGCTGCCCCGCTGGGACGAACAGCTGGCCCTGGCGGTCACCGACGGCGGACCGCGCGCTGACATCGTCGTCAAGGTCCGGGACGGCTCGCCGGCCCAGCGCTGGGTGCCGGCACCGCGGCAGAGCGCCCCGGCCGGCGCCTCCGTGCGGTCGGCCCACGTGCCGGGCTGACGCGACGGCCCGGGGCGTGCGGCCGTCCGGCCCTCGGCGGCCGGGCCGCCGCGCGTTCCGGGCGCCCCGTGCCGGGCGGCCCCCGCTCCCGGACCCGTCACGCCCCCCGCTCCCGGACCCGTCACGCCCTGGAGCGCCGGCGCGCCTCGACCGGACGTGCCGGGCCGCGCTCAGCCGGTCCCGGGGCCGCGGTCCCTGACCTCCTGGACGTGCTCCAGGGAGTCCCGCAGCTCGGCGAGCCAGTCGTCGGTGTGCCGGTGCACCAGCCGGACGCACCAGGCGAGGGCCTCGCTGCGGCTGCGGGCGACCCCGGAGGCGACGAGAGTGTCCAGCACCTGCCGCTCGCTCTGCCGCAGCCGTGTCATCACCGGGGCGGCGACATGGGTGAACAGCGCGCGGTCCGTCCCGCACTCGACACCCCAGGACACCTTCCGGCGGAAGCGGTGCTCGGCCTCGCGGGCGACCGCCGTCCGGTCCTGCCTGGTGCGCTCCCGGAACTCCTCGATCCGGCTCCGTACGGCCGCCTCCCGCTCGGCGGGCGGCGCGTCCCGGTCCGCGGCCGGCTCGGCGATGCGGCCGATGACGATGATCTCCTCGCGGTCGGCGGCGACCTCGACCAGCTCCTCGAAGAGGCCGTCGGGCAGCCGTCCGGCGAACCAGCCGCGCAACTCCTCCTGCTGCTGCTTCGTCATCATGTAATGACGATTACGCGCTCCCCTCATGAACACAAGGGGTCGCGCAGGGGCGCCCGGGGCGCTGATTCGGAATGTTTCCGGCCGATTACGCAGCGTGATAAATGCGGCCATTCGGCCACCCCGGATGATCAACGAGCGGACGAATCGGGGTCTGGAACGGTCGCTTCTGTGACTTCACGCCACTGCTTCAATACGCAAGGTTACCGAAACCCGTGGGTTCGATGTGAATTCCGGCGAGGTTCTCGGCAGACTCGCGCTCGCCGGTCCGGCTCCCGAACCCGGGACACCGCCGGCACTCCGGAATCAAGCGGAAGGATGCACACAATGCGGATCACCGCGCGCTGGGCGGCCACCCTCGGCCTCACCGCCGGCGCCCTCTGCGGACCGATGACCGGGGCGGGCCACGCCGCCCCCGGCAGCGCGCCGGCGTCCCTGTACGCCCCGTCCGCCCTGGTACTCACCGTGGGACACGGTGAGACCGCGGCCGACGCCACCCCGGAACGGGCCGTCACGCTGAACTGCGCGCCGACGCCCTCCGGCACCCACCCCGCCGCCTCCTCGGCCTGCGCCGACCTGCGCGCCGTCGACGGCGACATCCGGGTGCTCGACACCCGCTCGGGGATCATGTGCACCCGGCAGTGGGACCCGGTGGTGGTGACCGTCCAGGGCGTCTGGCAGGGGCAGCGACTCTCCTACGAGCGCACGTTCGGCAATGACTGCGAGAAGGCCGCCTACGGCTCGGGCGTCTTCTCGTTCTGAGACGGGGCCGCAGGGAACGCGTGAACGCGGCCGGACCCGCGGATGGGGAGTGCGGGCACGGTCGCGGGGTTCCCCGCGGTACCCCAGCCGGGGACCGGCCGGGCGGAGTGGGGCCGCCCGGCCGGACCCCGGCATCATGCGCCGGGAGCCCGGCGTCACGCTTCGAGGTGGTGTACGTACGACCGCGGCGCGGGAGACATGGGGCATCGCACGGCTCCCAAGGAGTGATCCCGCATGCCCGCCGACCTCACCGGAACCTTCCTCGCCCTGGACGACGGCCGCCCCGCCGTCGTCCTCGACCGCGTCTACGCCCGGCCCGCCGAAGACGTCTGGTCCCTCGTGACCGACCCCGGCCGGCTCGCCCACTGGTTTCCCGCCCGGGCCGAGTTCGACCTCAGTCCGGGCGGCACGGCCCGGTTCAGCGGCGACCCGCACCAGCCCGACTCCACCGGCCTCGTCCTGGCCGTGGACCCGCCCCGCCATCTGGCGTTCGAGTGGGGCGGCGACGAGATCCGTCTGGACGTGGCCGGGGAAGAGGCCGGCCGCACCCGGCTCACCCTCACCGACGTCCTCGCCGACCCGGAGGCCGCCGCGCGCAACGCGGCCGGCTGGGAGGTGTGCCTGACCGCGCTGGACGCCCTGGCCCGCGACGAGACCCGCACCGGACCGCACGACGACGCGGGCGGCGCGCACTGGCGGGACGCCTACGAGGGCTACGTCCAGGCCGGCTTCCCCGCCGGAGCCCCGGTGCCCGGACACCCCTGACCCGCCCGGACGGCGGGCGACGGCCCCGCCGTCCGCCGGTGCCGGTCCGCGCCGGGCGGACGGACCGGCACCGGCCAAGCCGACCCCCTGTCGCCTCCGCCCCGTCCCGGACGCCCTCCTGACCCGTGCCGTGGTCCGTCCCGGCCGGGGTCCTGTCCTGTCCTGTGCCATGGTCCGTCCCGGGCCGGGGCCTTGTCCTGTCCTGTCCTGTGGTGTGGTCCGTCGTGTCCGGTGTGGCGTCCGGGTCCTGTGGTGTGGTCCGTCGTGTCCGGTGTGACCTCCCGGACCTGTGCGGCGGTCCGTCCCGTCCGGGACGCCCTCCCGGCTCGTGCGGCGGTGCGGCGCGGGCGGGCGGCGCGCACCGGCCGCCTGCCCGGCCCTGCGCCAGTGCCCCCGCTCCCGGCCGCCCGGCCCGCTCGTGCGGCCGTCCGTGCGGATCCGCGGCGCTTCCCGACCCGCCCCGGCCGGGTACGCCGTCCGTCCGGCGATCCCGAAGGCGCGCCCGCCCCACCTCGGTGGTGACGACCCGCCGGCCACCTCGTGCCGCTTGCGAGCGCCCTGTGCGGAGTGGGCGCATCGAGAACGGCGGCCTGCACAGGTGGACTTGTGCGCCACCGTCCCGGCGGCCCGCCCGACTCGGCACCCGCCGGGCCCGGTTGGCGCGGGGCCGGCCTCCCGGCCCGCCGCGGAACTGAACGCTCCGGGTGCCCGCCGCGTACCAGAGGCCATCCAGGTGCCCCCGACGCGGCTGCCGGCCGGCGGCCCAGACTTCGTCCCCAGGAGGTCGAGTAGGTTGAGTCACAAGCGAATGCCGAAGCGCAAGGCCGCGATCGCGGCGGGCAGCGTGGCGGCGCTCGGTGCGGCGGTCCTGCTGCTGCCCCACGCCAACGCCTCCCAGGACGGCGCGGCGGACGCGGCAGCTCCCCGGACTCTGAAGGCGGTGGACGCCCCCTCCCTCGCGGAGCAGATCGCCGCCGAGCTCGGCGACGCCTTCGCCGGCTCCTACTACGACGCGGGCCGGCAGCAGCTCGTCGTCAACGTGGCCGGTGACGACAACCAGCTCGTGGCCCGGGCGCAGCGGGCCGGCGCCGCCGTGCGCCAGGTCGACAACAGCACCGCCGAACTGGAGGCCGCCGCACGGACCCTGAGGTCCCAGGCGTCCGTGCCCGGCACCGCCTGGGCCGTCGACCCGCGCACCAACAAGGTCCTCGTCACCGCCGACCGCACCGTCACCGGCGACCGCTGGGACACCGTGGAGGCCACCGTGGAGCGTCTCGGCTCCGGGATGGCCGACCTGCGCCGCTCCAAGGGCACCTTCCGGACCTTCGTCTCCGGCGGCGACGCCATCTTCGGGGGCGGCTCGCGCTGCTCCCTCGGCTTCAACGTGACCGCGGCCGACGGCAGTCCGGCCTTCCTCACGGCCGGGCACTGCGGTGTCGCGGCCGCCCGGTGGTCGGACGCGCAGGGCGGTGCCCCCGTCGCCACCGTCGACCAGGCGGTGTTCCCCGGCGCGGGAGACTTCGCCCTCGTCAAGTACGACGACCCGGCGACCGCGGCGCCCAGCGACGTGAACATAGGCAACGGGCAGACGGTCGCCATCGGCGGGGCGGGGGACGCGACCGTCGGGGCGCAGGTCTTCCGCATGGGCAGCACCACCGGTCTGCGCGACGGCCGCGTCATCGGCCTGAACGCCACGGTCAACTACCCCGAGGGCACCGTCTCCGGCCTCATCCAGACCGACGTCTGCGCCGAACCCGGCGACAGCGGCGGCTCCCTGTTCACCCGCGACGGAACCGCGATCGGCCTCACTTCCGGCGGCAGCGGCGACTGCACCAACGGCGGCGAGACCTTCTTCCAGCCGGTCACCACCGCGCTGCAGGCGGTCGGCGCGTCCCTCGGCGGTGACACCGGCGCCGGAGAGCAGCAGGGCGGAGCGGCCGGTGACGGCGCCGTCGACGGCGCGGACGGCAACGGTGCGCAGGGCGACGGCGGTGCCGCCGACGGAGCCGGAGCCGGTAGCGGTGACGCGGCCGGAGACGGACACGGAGCCGGAGACGGCAACGCCGACGGAAGCGCCGACGGAAGCGCCGACGGAAGCGCCGACGGAGACGGACACGGAGCCGGAGACGGCCTCCGCACCGGCCGTGAGCACTCCTCGTCCGGGACCCGCTGACGGCTCCTCACCCCATCCGACCCCCCTGCCCGTCTCCACCAGCGGGCAGGGGCCGCGGCCCGGTCCCCCGGCGGGAGGACCGGGCCGCTCCGTGTCCGTGGAGCCCCGACCGTTCGTCCGGGGTCCTGCGCCACCGGCCCCGTCGCCACCCCCGCCCCTCCGCCGTCCGGCGGAGCCTCAGCGCCGCATCCGCAGCAGCATCAACGCCACGTCGTCCAGCCGCTCCTCCGCCGTCGCCAGCTGCCCCACCAGCGCGTCGGCGATCCGGTCCAGCGGACGGTCCCGGGCCTGGGCGAGCCGGCGGCTCAGGGAGACCAGCGCGTCCTCGATGTCGACGCCGGGTGATTCGATGAGGCCGTCGGTGTACAGGACGAGCACCGAGCCGGGCGGCAGCGCGACCTCCGTGGAGGGATAGCCGCCCGAGGCCTCGATGCCCAGGAGGGGGCCGCCCGCCAGGTCCAGCACCCTGACCCGTCCGTCCGCGCGCAGCAGCAGCGGAGGCGGGTGCCCGGCCCGGGCCATCACCGCCCGCCCGTGCGCCGGGTCCAGCCGCAGGTACAGGCAGCTGGCGAAGAGTTCGGAGCCGAGGTCGATGAGCAGCTGGTTGGTGCTGGCCATCACCTGCTCCGGCTCCTGGCCGACCGTCGTGTAGGCCCGTACCGCCGTGCGCAGCTGCCCCATCAGCCCGGCCGCCGTCACGTTGTGGCCCTGCACGTCCCCGATCACCGCGGCCGCCCCGCCCGCGGTCGGCACCAGGTCGTAGAAGTCGCCGCCGATGTCCATGCCACGGGTGCCGGGCAGATAGCGGGTCACGGCCGTCACCCCCCGCAGCGGGGGCAGCGAGTGCGGCAGCAGTGCCGCCTGCAGCCCGTGTGCGAGCTGGTGCTTGGCGTCGTACAGCCGGGCCCGTTCCAGGGCCTGCGCGATCAGCCCGCCCAGACTCATCAGCACGGCCCGCTCCTCGGTGGGGAACAGGCGCGCCTCCCCGTAGGCGACGACGCAGGTGCCGACCGGACGGCCGGACGCGATCAGCGGCAGGTACGCCCACGCGGCGAAGCCGTCCGGTGCCTCGTGGCGCGCCGGGTAGAGGCGTTCCAGCTGCTCACGCGACTCGAAGAACGCGGGCACCCCGCGGGTCAGCGCGTGCACGCCCGGAGTCGCCGAGTCGAGCGGTGCCCCGTCGAAGCGCTCCACGGCGTGCGGGTCGGGATAGCCGCGGTGGCCGAGCACGTGCAGCCGGCCGCCGAGCGAGCCGAGCAGGGCGACGGCGTGGCCGCCGACCGCCGGCACCACCTCGTCGGCCACCAGCTGCACCACGTCCTGCACCCCCACCGCCTCGGTGAGCGAACCGGCGAGGCTGAGCACCTGGGAGATCGTCACCAGCCGGGACGGCGCGTCCCCGCCGGCGGCGGTGTCCCCGGTGTCCCCGGTGTCCCCGATGTCCCCGGTGACCACGGCGGCCGCGGTGCCCGGGGCCTGCGGTCCGGCCCGGCCCGTCCGCGCGGCCGCACGGGCCCGGGTGATCCGCACGCTGAGCCCGGACGTGCTCGGGTACATCCGGAACGACAGCCAGTCCCCGGGCGGACGCAGCGCCACGAACGAGGTGACCTGCTGACTGAGCAGCGCGGCACGGTAGCGGTCCTCGTACACCGGGTCGTTGAGCCACGGCACCGACGCCCACGGCTGGGTGCCCAGGAGCCGGCTGACGGGGACGCCGACCAGCTCGGCCGCGGCCGCGTTGGCGAAGACGACCTGGCCGTGCAGATCGAGGGACCACAGTCCGTACGGCAGGCGGGCCACCATGCGCGCCGCCTCCACGGTGCCGAGGGTGGCCGCGGCGCCGCCCACGGGCGCGGTACCCACCAGGTCCGGTTCGGGGGCGAGCGGCAGGCTCAGTTCCGCGGCCCGCTCCAGGCGCACCGCGAGCCGGTGGCAGGCCGCCGTCAGATGCTCGTGCTCGTGCTCCGACAGCTCCGGCGGATGCGTGCCCGGCCAGGTCACGAAGACCGCGCCGTACACCGTGCGCTCCGTGGCCACCGGCAGCGCGGCCAGCGCGAACGGGTACGGCAGCACGACCGCGATGCGCGGAAACAGCCGTGCCATCTCCTCCTCGCCGCCCACCCACACCAGCCGCCGCTCGCGGGCCGCCTCGGCGACCGGGATCGGCGCGCTCAGCCCCACCCGCTCCCACGGCGCCGCGAACGCCCGCGGCAGCCCCGCCATCACCGCCATCTCCAGCACCGTCTGGTCGGGCTGGAGCAGATAGACCGCGCCGGAGTGCGCGTTCACCTCGTCCATCATCGAGGCGAGCGCCAGGGACAGCACCGGCCGGCCGACCGGCGCCCCAGGGGTCGCCGGCGCCTGCCCGTCGGACACGCCGACCACCTCCTCGCCCGACCGCGGAGCCCCGCGTTCCGCGAGGTCCGACACTCAAATCTCCCTCCACCCCGCCCGCGGCGCACGGCGAGCGCCCGCCCCGCCCGGTCCCGCCCGCCCCGCCCGCCCCGCGCCGCCCGGTCCCGCTCGGTCCCGCCCGCCCCGCCCCGCCCCGCCCCGCCCGGTCCCGCCCGGTCCCGTCCGGTCACTGCCCCGGGCCGGAACCTTTCGCCGGGCCGTCCGCCCCCCGTCCCGCCCACGGTGTGGGCCCGGTGCGCCGGATGACGCGCGGGCGCCGGTTTCCGGTAGCCGCGCCGGCCTTCTGCTCCCTCGTGCGACCGGATGCGCCGCACCCCTCCCACCAGCGGCGGGACCCTCCGGACGGCCGGCGCCGCGGAGCCGGCCGCCGGCCCGGGCGCAGCGGCCGCCACTGCGCGCGTTCCGGCCGAGTCGGTGCACGCGCGGGAGCGTGTCCGCCGCATACGCGCCCCCATGCCTCTCCGTGGCCGGTTTCTTCACGCGGCCGAACGGCTGTAATGCCCAAGAATGGGCACGCAATCAACACGTGGCGGCCGGCGGGGCGGTGGGGTGGGCCGAACGGTGAGCCAAGGGGGTGGCAGTGATCCGGGTACTTCTCGTGCACGACGTGTGTCTGGTCCGGTCGGTTCTCGCCGACTGGTTACGTCGGGCCCCCGATCTGCGGGTGGACGACACCGTGTGGCGCGCGGCGCCCGGCCGGGTGCGTGCGGTGCGGCCGGACGTGTGCGCGGTGGACCTGGAGTGCGACACCACCTACGGGCTGCCGCCGCTCGGCGAGCTGTGCCCCCGCGGGGCCGCTCCGGGCGGGCCGCGGCTGCTCGTGCTCGCCGCCGCGAACAGACCGGGCCTGCTGCGCCGCGCGCTGGAGGCGGGAGCGACGGGCTACGTCGACAAGTCGGGCTCACCGCAGCGCCTGATGGACGGCATAAGACGAGTCGCCGAGGGGGAACGATTCGTCGACGACTCCCTGGGTTTCGGCTTCCTCAAGGCCTCCCAGATGCCGCTGACCCGGCGCGAGCTGAGCGTGCTCGCCCTCGCCGCGCAGGGCTCCTCACTCGCCGAGATCGCCGGACGCCTGCACCTGTCCCTCGGCACCGTGCGCAACTACATGGCCGCCATCACCCGCAAGACCGGCGCCCGCAACCGCATCGACGCCATCCGCATCTCACAGGGGGAGGGCTGGCTGTGACGGGCCCCAGCCGTCGACCGGACGCCGGCGGAGCGGCGAGCCGGCCGGCAGTTCCCCGTGCGTGCCGTACGCGGTGCGCGGCCCGTCCACGACTGGCACCCGGTCCGCGCGGCGCGCCGAGCTGATCCGGTGTGCGACCACGACCGGCGTGCCGCCGGACCTCCCGGCGAACGCCCGCTCCGCCCGCTCCTCCGCCGCCGCGTCGAGATGGCAGGTGGCCTCGTCGAGCAGGGCCGGCGGGGCGGGCGACAGACAGGGGTCGTGCCCCGCGAAGTGGTGTAGGGGATCAAGCGCTCCGCGTTCCGGTTCGAGGCCCACGGTGATCTCCGTGGAGACGGCAACCCACGAAGCCCCGCTGAAGCGGGTTGAACGTCCGAGTCACCGTCTCCGACCTGCGGATTCCGCTGCCTTGATCCCCTACACCACCCGGCGGGACACCATCCAGACAGGCCCGGGTGAGCGCCACCGGCCGTCGCCCGCCGACAGCGCGGCCGGATCGACCTCGGCCCGCCCGGCACCTCCAGGAGTCCCGTCATGCCGGCCGCTTCGGCCGCCGCGAGGAGTTCCGCCTCGGGGACCGGCCCGGAGCGCAGCAGACCGAGGTTCTCGGCGAGCGAACCGGTGCGGACGTACGTCTCCTGCGGCACCAGGACCCGCCGGGCGGCCGCCTCCGGGCCGGGTACCGGGTGTCCGCAGACCCGGATGCCGCCTCCGCCCGGCCGGCAGCATCTCGGCGACCACCCGGCGACCACCCGGCGACCAGCGCGGTCAGCGTGGACTTCCCCACCCCGCTGGGACCCACGACTGCGAGGTGCCCGCCCGCCGGGACGACCGGGCCGAAGCGGTCGAGAACGGGCGTGGCGACGGCACCGTGGGCGAAGGAGAGCGTGGTGAGGGCGAGCGCGGGCGGCGGGGCACCGGCCGGCCCGCGCCCGTCGGGCGGGTGTACGGCGGCGTCCACGGCGGTAGGTGGTGGTGCGGCAGGTGGTGGTGCGGATGGTGGTGGTGCGGATGGTGGTGGTGCGGATGGTGCGGCATCCCCTGCAGGGTCCGCCGCGGCGGAGGGCACGGTCGGGCCGGGCGGCGCGGCGGCGGCACCGGGGACCTCCGCCCACCCTCCCGAGCAGGACCGGCCCGCGGCACCGGGCGGCGCCCACGCCGGGACCGCCGCCGCGTCCGGGCCCGGCCCTCCGGCGGACACACCCGCCCGCACACCGTGTGTGCCGGTGCGGCTCGACGCGCGGCTCACGGCCGTCCGCCCAGGGCGGCCGTGAGCCGCGCGTCGAGCCGCAGGTCATTCGGGGCGGCTGAAGCGCCGGGTGGCGTAGAGCAGGGCGAGGACGCCGGCGGTGAGGAGGACTGCGGCTTCCAGGAGGAGCGGGGGCCGGTGGCCGAACCATTCGATGCCGACCGTGGTCGTCTGGTGGGGCACGCACAGGCTGATGGAGCGGCGTAGCAGGTCCACGCCGTAGGCGAGGGGGTTCAGGGCGGCCAGCCCGCGTGCCCAGCCGGGGAGGCTGTCGAGAGGGAAGAAGCCGCCGGAGAGGAAGAGCAGCGGCATCATCACCAGGCCGAGGAGCATGTGGAAGAGCTCGGCGCGGCCGAGGCTGACGGCAAGGGCGAGCGCGAGAGCGGTGATGGTGAAGGAGGCCAGGATCAGGCCGGTGAGGAGCAGGGCCAGCAGCAGCGGGTCGTAGGGCAGGCCGACCGCGCCGGCCAGGGCGAGGAGGACGGCGCCCTGGACGGTGGCGACCACGGTGCCGCCCGCGCAGTTGCCCAGGAGCAGGGTGGCGCGGCTGACCGGGGCCATCAGGAGTTCCCGCAGGTATCCGGTCTGCTTGTCGGTGATGAGGCGGATGCCCACCATGATGGCGGGGCTCTGGACGGTCATCATCAGCATGCCGGGGAAGAGGTACAGCTGGTAGCCCACGCCGAGCGTGGCGGTGGGGATCAGGGCGGCCAGGCCGCCTCCGAGGATGAAGAGGTAGAGCACCGGCTGGATCAGCATCAGTGCGGTGTGGGTGCGCTGCAAGGACAGGCGCATCAGGTCGCGGTGGACCAGGGCATGGACCGCGCGCAGTTCCCGGCGCAGGCGGGCCGGGGGGGCCGGACGCGGGTCGGCGTGGCCGTCGGGGTTTCCCGGTGTGGTGACGGCGGGGGCGGTCACCGGCATTCACCCGCCGTCTGCGGTCCTGCGGTGTGGATGCTGCGGCCGGTGTGGTGGAAGAAGACGTCGTCGAGGGTTGGCGGGGTCGCGGAGGCGGCCCGGACGGGGATGCCCTCCGCGGCGAGAGCCGCGCACAGGCGGGGGATCCAGGAGCTGCCGTCGGGCAGGCGCAGACCGATCCCGTCGGAGCCGAGGGCGGTACGGGTGCCCGGCGGGGCGGCGCGGCGCACGACGCGGTCGGCGGCAGGGTCGTCGTGGGTGCGCAGGACCACCCAGTCGTTGCCGATGGCGGCCTTGAGGGCGACGGGTGCCCCCTGCGCGACCAGACGGCCGCCGTCGATGATGGCGAGGCGGTCGCAGTTCTCGGCCTCGTCCAGGTAGTGGGTGGTGATGAAGAGGGTGGTTCCCTGACGTTCGCGCAACTGGCGCAGGTAGTCCCAGACCTGGGCGCGCGCGTGGGGGTCGAGTCCGGTGGTGGGCTCGTCGAGGAAGAGGACCCGCGGCTCGTGGAGCAGGCCGCGGGCGAGTTCGAGCCGGCGGCGCATGCCGCCGGAGAGGGTGCGGACCGGGGCCCGCCGCCGGTCGCCGAGGCCGATGGCATCGAGGGTCTCGGTGGTACGCCGCCGGGCGTCGCGGCGGCTCATGCCGTACAGCCGGGCGTGGACACGCAGGTTCTGCTGCACCGTCAGTTCCATGTCGAGTGCGCTGTGCTGGAAGAGCATGCCGACCTGGCGGCGGACCTGGCCCGGGTGGGTGAGGACGTCGACGCCTGCCACCGTGGCCGTTCCGGCGGTGGGGCGGGCCAGGGCGCACAGGAGGGAGATCGTGGTGGACTTCCCCGCGCCGTTGGGGCCGAGGAACGCGAAGGTCTCGCCCTGGTGCACGTCGAGGTCGAGGCCGCGCACGGCGCAGGTGACGGTGCCGTCCGGGCCGGGGTAGCTCTTGACTAGACCGCGGGTGCTGATGGCGTACGGCCCCCGCGCTTCGGGCCGGGCGCCGTCCGGGGCCGTGGCGGAGGGCGGCAGGGGCGCCCGTGTGGGGGCATCAGCACCGGCGTGCGGCTGCATGGTCACTCAGGTCCTCGTCTGCTGGGTGTCGTCCACGGACTTGGGCGCGCTAGGGCGTGTTTCGAAAGTAGCGTCGTCTGCCCGAAGGGCAGGCCTGGCGGCGTCTGGTGCGTGCGATCGCAAGGCGGAGGGTCGCCCCGATACTGGATGTATCGGGGCGAGCCCGACAACGCGGCGAGCGTGCGTGCGTGCCAGACGCCGCCAGGCAGGCGGGACTTTCGAAACACGCCCTAGGTCGAAGGGGCGGTGTGGTGCCCGGGGGCGGGTGCTTCGGGCCCCGCGGAGGCGGGGGACGGACGCTCCGGCCGGTGGCTGCCTCGGGGGCGGCCACCGGCCGGAGGTCGGCCGGTTCCCTCGTGCTGCCCTGATCCGCTGCGGACGCGGGTGCACTGGGTGTTGCCGGCCTTACGGGTGTCCGCCGTTCAGTGCCTCGTCAACAGCAGAGCGGTCGACGGGGCCGCCGGCGGTGTCGGATCCGCGTGGGCTGTGGCCTGGTCAGGCGCAGCTGATGCCGATGCAGACGGTGTTGAGGAGGGTGAGCAGGCCGACGCACGCACACGTGTCGGCGAACGCGGCTCCTTCGGCGCCGATCGGGTCGGTCTCCGGAAGGGCGTGCAGGTGAGCCAGCAGTTCGAGGTCGCGGTTCTCCATGGCCATCTCCTTCTCTTGGTGGTGTCGACAGGGGTTCCTGTCAGCCCGGCTGCTGGATCATCCAGAGCCGGGAGTCCGTGTGGCGGGTCCGCAGGAGGAACGCCAGGATTCCTGCGGACCCGTCGCTCCAGCCCGTCGAGACGTCCCCGTACTCGTTGGGGAACACGACGTGGCCGTTGCGGTGGATCTGTTCGGCGGTGATGAGGCGGGCCAGGGCCTCAGCCGACGCGGCGTGGGCGGGAGCCCCCGTGGCGGCGGCCATGTCGAGGAGGAAGTCGCCGTTGCCCGCAAGGCCGTGGCACTGCGCGAGGGGGGCGCGGGAGGCGCGCTCCACGACGGCCCTCGCCGCACCCAGGGCGAGGTCGCCGTACCGGTCGTCGCCGGTGGCCTGCCAGAGCCGGAGCAGGAAGGAGCCGATTCCTGCCGAACCGTGGCACCAGTACGGGGCGGTGGGCACGTCACCGGCCCAGGACGGCCACTGTGCCGCCTCGCCGACCGTCAGGGAGGCGGCCACCAGTGCGTCTCCCGCGGCCAGGGCCAGGTCCCGGTATTCCTGACGGCCCGTGACGGCTGAAGCGGCGAGCAGGAAGCATCCGATGCCGGCCGTCCCGTGGGCGAAGCCGAGATAGCGTTCACCGGCGCTCCCGGTGACCACTTCGGGAGGCGAGGGCCAGCTGACACCGGACGGCTCGGGCGTCGCAGCGGCGGCCAGCGCGTCGGCCGCCTCGATGACGCGTTCGACGAAACGCTGGTCCCCGGTGCGGTACCAGAGGTGGGCGGCGGCCAGTCCGCTTCCCGCCCGGCCGTGGGTGATGTCGTGGTGGGGTGCCGGTTCCTGGGGGGCCAGGGCCAGGGCCGTCGCGTGCTCGATGAGCACGCGGTCGTCGAGGACACGGCCTGCTTCGTACATCGCCCACGCGGTCCCCCGCCCGCCGAAATGCAGGCCGGCCCGCGTGGAGCGGGTGTCCGTCCGCGCCGCCATCCAGTGCCCCGCGGTGGAGAGCACCTCCGGCAGGCGCTGGTCGCCGGTCAACTCGAAGTACCGGGTCAGGACCGCGAGGACACCGGCGGCGCCCTGCTGCACCGTGCAGGGATCGGTCTCCCCCGCCATGGTGGACACCGGCCACAGGCGGCGTTCGTCCTGCGGGGTCATCGAGCCGATGAGGTGGTCCACGATCCCCGCCACCGCGCCCTGCGTCGCGTCGGACTGCAGGGTCGAGTCGGCCGGGACCGCGCCGGACCGGCCCGGAAGTCCCCGCACCGCCCGGCGAAGGGCCGCGCGGGCCCGCGCGGGGTCCCAGCGCTCGGCGGGATCGCCACTCATCAGCCCGAGGATCATCTCGGTCAGGCCCTCGGGCAGCCGCAGTACGCCGTCGCAGGCGGCCAGCCACCCGGCGAGCCGCTCGTGCGGGGTCCTGGTCGCGGGCTCCTCGGCCAGCAGGCTGGGGACCTTTCCGGTGAGGACGAAGCACACGGCGGCACCCAGGCTGTAGTAGTCGGCCGTCGGCGAGACCGGCGCGCCCGTCAACCGCTCGGGGGCACTGAAGCCGGGGGTCCCCACCGTGGTCGGAAGCGGGACGTCGTCCTTGAGGACGGCGAGCTCGAGGTCGATGAGGCGCAGTTCACCGTCGGGCCGGACCATGATGTTGCCGGGCGTGAAGTCCCGCAGGACGCAGCCCTGGGCATGGGCCTCGGCGAGGAGGTCCACCAGACGCCCCGCCTGGGCAAGGGCTTCGGCGCGATAGCGCTCGCCGCCGACGTCGCGGAAGCGCTCGGCGACCCAGTTGCGCAGCGGGACGCCCTGGATCTCCTCCTCGGCCAGGAAGAGGTGTCCGCCGTGCTCGAACATCGCCAGGAGCCGCGGGGCCAGCCCCGTGCCGTCGAGGAACTCCAGTACCCGGGCCTCGACGCGCAACCAGTCCCGCACATCGGATCCGGAGGCGTCGGCTTCCACATGCGGCCGGGCCTCCTTGATGACCACCGGCACGTCCGCAGTGACGTCCGTGCCCCGGTAGACACCGCCCTTGTTCGTGTGGCGGATCGCCTCCCGTACCGAGAAGCGGCCGCCCAGCAGTACCGGGCCCGTCGTGGCCCGCTCCGCGGCCGGCGGGGCCGGCACGGAGGCCGGGAACGGGCTCACCGCCCAGGCCGGCGGGGAGTAGCGGCCGGTGCGGACGTCTTCCACGGGGTTGCCGTCCGGGTCCTCCATGTACCACACCAGCAGGCCGGACTCGGAGAGCCGTTGACGGCCGGCGAACGCCCCGTAGCGGTAGTGCACCAGGCTGTTCACGGCGTAGGGCTGGTCCGACAGGATCCGCGGGCCGGCGAGTCCCTGTGTGGCCCGGTGGAGCTCCTGCGCGATCGCGGCCGCCTCGGCGTCGGAGCGAGGGTAGACGGTGATGAACTTGCCCGAGTTGCCCCTCGGCGTGGCACGGGAGTTGAGCGCGCTCACCTGCTCCAGGGACCGGGCGAACTTGAACACGGATTCCTGGAGCAGCAGCACCTCCAGGGAACGCGCGAGCACCGCGGGAGCGGAAGCGGACGTAGCCGACACGTGCAGCTTCCAGCCCTGCTTGCGCTGCGCCGGGGAGGCGGGTACGAGGCGGCACCACATCGCGTCCGTGTCCACGGTCCACCGCGCGGCCTGTCCCGTGGCCTCCAGCGACCGGCTCAGCAGATCCTGGAGTTCGACTTCGCTTGCCTGGCTCGTCATGCCCATCCCTCTCCACCGCGAGGACCGCAGATTGGACTATGCCTTCGGAACATGTAGACCGTGCGTGCCCGACGTCCCCCGGCGCAGCGAGCGCACGGTGCCGTCAACGGTGCCGAACGGTCTCGGCCGGCGCGGAGAACGGACTGCAAGGGGGCGCATCCGGGCTCGAATCCCAGGTTCTCCGGATGGCCTTGCTCCAGGGCCTGCCGCTCCCGCTCCAGCCGGGCGACCGCGTCCGCGCCGTCGGCCGCCGGCCCGGCGTGCGGGCGGGCCTCCTTCGGCACCACCCGCAGCACCACCCGGCGCCCGTCGCGGGTGCCGGTGCCCGTGTACACCCCGCCGCCGTCGGAGAAGTGCGGCGCCCTGTCGATCCGGCACGGCAGCTCGCCCACGGTCGTGGTGTTGCGGGCGTCGAGGTGGGGCTGCAGGAAGGCGGGCAGGGTCACCGACCTGAACGGGATGCGCCGGGGCACGCAGTGGTCCCACACGAGAGCCGCGATCCGCTCGGTGTTCGCCCAGGTGGCCGAGGAGTGGACCTTCCAGCCCTGTGCGGGGGCCGGCGCCGGCCGGCCGTCCGTGCCGAGCGGCGTCAGCGCCGGCCAGTCGCCGGTCCGCGCGGCCTCCCCGCCCTCCGGCGCCTCCCGGCGCGCCGCCTCGTACAGCGGGGCCGGCCCGGCCGCCGACAGCCGGTCGGGCGTGTCGTAGGAGTGCTCGTCCGCCAGCGCGTACACCTCGTACCGCTTGTCCATTCGCCCCCCTCGGTCGCCGCACGACGACCATGCCAGCGGCCGCGAGGCCCCGGACAGTCGCACCTGTCACGAGACCACCGTGCGGAACCCACGGGTCAAGACCAGTTCGGAGCTTTTCGAGCCCCGCCACCCCCAGCACCCACCCGCAGCACCCACCCGCAGCACCCACCCGCAGCACCCACCCGCAGCACCCACCCGCAGCACCCACCCCCACCGCACCCCCGCCCCGGCCGGGAGGGCGCTCCGGCGGGCCGCCATGTGCGTGCCGGGGCTGCGTCGCCGCGGCATCCGCGCTGTAATACGGACGTGGTCAGTGCGGGCACCCAGGGACGGGGCGGCAGGGCGCAGCGCGTCGCGACCGCCCTGAAAGCGCTCGCCACCGTGCCCGACTCACCCGAACGGCTGCGCCGGCTGCTCGAACAGGCCCTGGTCTTCACCCCCGCGACCTGCGGCGCCGTCTACACCCGGCCGACCGGGCAGGACCTGCTCACGCTGGTGGAGTCGGCGGGCGTCCCGCCCGTGCTGTACGGGCTGCGCGACGCCTACCCGGTCGCCGGGCCGTCCGCCGCGGCCGACGCCCACCGCACGGCCCGTCCGGTCTGGCGCGGCCCCGAACCCCGGACCGGGGCCGCACCCCGCGCGGGCGCCGTGCCCCCCGCAGCGCCCCCCGCAGCGCCCCCCGAAGTGCCCCCCGCAGCGCCCCCCGAAGTGTCCCCCGAAGGCCCCCGGCCGGCCGCGGAGGCCGCACCGCCGGCCGCCCCCGACACGCAGGCCGGGGCGGACGGGGAGCGCGCCACGCCCGCGGGCGCCCTGTGGACGGCGGCGCTGCCCACCGGACACGACCGGCGGGACGGCTGCCTCGTCGCCGTCACCGAGCACCCCGGCGGCTTCGACACCGAGGACCGCGCCTGTCTGGAGCTGATCGCCGACGCCGTGGCCCGCCCCGCTCCGGCCGGGGCCGCCGAGGCCGCCGAGGGCGTCGCCCCCGGCCCCGGGGCGTTCACGCTGTCCACGGACACCGGACGGGTCCAGGTCGGCGCGGGCATCCTGGAACTGTTCGGCCTGGCCCGCGACGACTTCGACGGCACCATGGAGAGCCTGCTCGGCCACACCGTCCCCGAGGACCTGCCCGCGCTGATGAGCGCCACCGAGGCCGGGCACACGTCCGTCGGCGAGCGGGAACTGGAGTTCCGGGTGCTGAGGCCCTCCGGCGCGCCCCGCTGGCTCCGGCTGCGCGGCCGGCTGCTGCCCGGCTCCGGAGGCCGGGCCACCCGTCTGGTCGGGACCGTCGCCGACGCCTCCACCCTGCGGCCCGACGTCACCGACGTCGCCCGGGTGCAGCGGCTGGCCGCCGACCTCGCCACCGCGGGCACGGTCCGCGACGTCAGCCAGGCCGTCGTCGACGCCCTGCGCGCACCGCTGCACGCCGACCGCATCGCCCTGGCCGAACTGGAGGGCGACCGGCTCGTCGTCACCGTCCTCGACCCGCCCGACCCCGCGTCCTGGCCCGCGCTGTGGCGACAGGAGTGGCGCACCGAATGGCCCGACGCGCCCGTGCGGGCGATGCCCACCCTGGCCGCCGCGCTCGACGAGGGCCGGGCCCGCGTCTGGCCCGCCGGCAGCCCCCTGGAGCCGGCGCTCGCCGACGTCGGGCCCGGCGCCCTCGCCGTGCTGCCGCTGCCCGCGGGCACCCGCATGGCCGGTGCCTGCCTGATCGGCTGGGACACCCCGCACGACTTCGGCCCCGACGAGCGCGCCCTGCTCACCGCCTCCGCCGGCCTCGCCGGACAGGCCCTGGCCCGCGCCCGCGCCTTCGACGCCGAGCACGAACTGGTCGGCATGCTCCAGCGCCAGCTGCTGCCCCGACGGCTGCCCAGACTGCCCGGCGCGGAGGCCGTCGCCCGCTACCTGCCCACCACCGCCGGGCTGGAGGTCGGCGGCGACTGGTACGACGTGATCCCGCTGCCCGACCACCACGTCGCCCTCGTCATCGGCGACGTCCAGGGCCACAGCGCGGCCGCCGCCACCCTCATGGGCCAGATGCGCACCGCGCTGCGCGCCTACGCCGTCGAGGGACATCCGCCCGACGTCGTCGTCGCCCATGCCAACCGGCTCCTGGTCGACCTGGAGACCGACCTCTTCGCCACCTGCTGCTACGTCGACGTCGACATCGAGGAGGGCTCCGCCTGGAGCGTGCGCGCCGGACATGTGCCGCCCGTGCTGCGCCGGCCCGACGGCCGGACCGAGATCGCCGAGGCGGAGGGCGGGCCGCCGCTGGGTGTCGACCGGCAGGCCGACTTCCCCATGAGCCCGCTGAGGCTGCTGCCCGGAACCGTGCTCGCCCTCACCACCGACGGCCTGGTGGAGTCCGCCGAGTCCGACATCGACACCGGCCTCGCCCGGTTCGCCGCCGCCCTCGCCGACAGCGACCCCGCCCGCCTCGGCCCGGTCGCCGACGCCCTCCTCGGCGACGCCCACCGCGGCGACGACGTGGCCCTGCTGCTGATGCGCTACGACGGGATGGCGGTGCTCCCGCGCCGGGAGAGCTGGACGGTGTGGCGGCTGCCCGAGGCGGTGCGGCACGCCCGCCGCTTCACCCTGCGCACCCTGCGCGTCTGGGGCGTCGTCGCGGTCGCCGACACCGCCCTGCTGATCGTCTCCGAACTCGTCACCAACGCCCTCGTCCACACCGACGGGCCGGTCCGCCTCGACCTCACCCTGCTCGACGGCCGGCTCCGCATCGCCGTCGCCGACGTCTCGCCCCGTACGCCCGTGAAGCCCACCAGCATCGGCTGGGAGGCCACCGGCGGACGCGGGCTGCTCCTGGTGGAGGCCGTGTCCGACACCTGGGGCACCCTGCCGGTCAGCGGCGGCAAACAGGTCTGGAGCGAGATCGCGACGCCCCGGTGACCCGCACCGCCTCCTTCCGGGTGACACGCCTCAGCCCCTCGCCCGTTCACCCGTACGGGTGGCAGATGCGAACAGTGGGGCGGGCCGGCCGCGGCGGGTCGGCCGGGAGGGGCGCGCCCCGGGGGCCCCGCCTTCCCGTCCGCGCGCCGCCGGCGTGCGGCCGGACGGGGCGGCGAGGCCGTACGCGGGGCGCCGGAACGGCGGCGTCCGCCGCGCCCGCGCCGCTCGTCCGGCGGCTACCGTCACACAGATGAAGGCACTCGTGCTGTCCGGCGGCGCCGGAACCCGGTTGAGGCCGATCACCCACACCTCGGCCAAGCAACTCGTTCCGGTCGCGAACAAGGCCGTGCTGTTCTACGGCCTGGAGTCGATCGCCGAAGCGGGGATCACCGAGGTGGGGGTCGTCGTCGGCGACACCGCCGAGGAGATCCAGGAAGCGGTCGGCGACGGATCCAAGTTCGGCCTCGACATCACCTACATCCCCCAGGAACGGCCGCTCGGCCTCGCCCACGCGGTGCTGATCGCCCGCGACTACCTCGGCGACGACGACTTCGTCATGTATCTCGGCGACAACTTCATCGTCGGCGGCATCACCGGCCTCGTCGACGAGTTCCGCCACCGCCGCCCCGACGCCCAGATCCTGCTCACCCACGTCCCCGACCCGCGTGCCTTCGGCGTCGCCGAGCTCGGGGCCGACGGCCAGGTGGTGAGCCTGGAGGAGAAGCCGGAGCGGCCCAAGAGCGACCTCGCCCTGGTCGGCGTGTACCTGTTCACCCCGGCCGTCCACGGGGCCGTCCGCGCCATCGGCCCGTCCTGGCGCGGCGAACTGGAGATCACCCACGCCATCCAGCACCTGCTCGACGCCGGCGCCGACGTCCGCTCCACCGTCATCCACGGCTACTGGAAGGACACCGGCAACGTCGTCGACATGCTGGAGGTCAACCGCACGGTACTGGAGGGCCTGGACCGACGCATCGACGGCGAGGTCGACGAAGGCTCCGAGGCCGTCGGCCGGGTCGTCGTGGAGGAGGGCGCCCGGGTGGTCAACTCCCGTGTCGTCGGGCCCGCCGTGATCGGCTCGGGCACCGTCGTCACCGACTCCTACGTCGGCCCGTTCACCTCCGTCGCGGAGAACTGCCGCATCAAGGACAGCGAGCTGGAGTTCTCCATCGTGCTGCGCGACTCCTCCATCGACGGGGTCGGCCGCATCGAGAACTCCCTCATCGGACGTCATGTCGAGGTCACCCCGGCGCCCAGCGTGCCGAGCGCCCACCGCCTCGTCCTCGGCGACCACAGCAAGGTCCAGATCCACACCTGAAGGGGCGCGCCGCCCCGCCCGGGGCGCCGCCCGCGGGGGCAGCGCCCGCGACCGGGGCGACACCCCCGCAGGGCACCCGTACCGAGCAACGCAGGCCCTCCGAGCGAAGCGCAGATTGGTCCATGAACCTCCTCGTCACCGGCGCCGCCGGGTTCATCGGCTCGACGTACGTCCGCATGCTGCTGGCGGACGACGGACCGGACACCCCCTCCATCACGGTGCTGGACAAACTCACCTACGCCGGCACCCTCACCAACCTGCCCACCGGCCACCCCCGGCTGCGGTTCGTGCGCGGCGACATCTGCGACGGCCCGCTCGTGGACGAACTGACCGGTGAGAGCGACCAGATCGTCCACTTCGCCGCCGAGTCCCACGTGGACCGCTCCATCGACGGCGCAGCCGAGTTCGTCCGCACCAACGTCCTCGGCACCCAGACCCTGCTGGACGCCGCCCACCGGCACGGCGTCGGCCCGTTCGTGCACATCTCCACCGACGAGGTCTACGGCTCCATCGAGACGGGCTCCTGGCCCGAGACGCACCCCCTCGCCCCCAACTCGCCCTACTCCGCCGCAAAGGCCTCCTCCGACCTGCTGGCCCTGGCCTACCACCGCACCCACGGCCTCGACGTGCGGGTCACCCGCTGCTCCAACAACTACGGCCCGCACCAGTTCCCCGAGAAGGTCGTCCCGCTGTTCGTCACCCACCTCCTCGACGGCCGGAAGGTCCCGCTGTACGGAGAGGGCCTCAACGTCCGCGACTGGCTGCACGTCGAGGACCACTGCCGGGCCGTCGACCTGGTCCGGACCCAGGGCCGCCCCGGCGAGGTCTACAACATCGGCGGCGGCACCGAGCTCACCAACCGGCAGCTCACCGAGCGCCTCCTTCAGGCCTGCGGCGCGGACTGGGACATGGTCGAGCACGTCCCCGACCGCAAGGGCCACGACCTGCGCTACAGCGTCGACTGGACCAAGGCCCGCACGGAGCTCGGCTACACCCCCCGCCACGACTTCGCCGCCGGACTGGCCGCGACCGTCGACTGGTACCGCGAGCACCGCGCCTGGTGGGAACCGCTCAAGGAGCGCCGATGAACTGGCTGGTCACCGGGGCGTCCGGGATGCTCGGCCGGGACACCGTCGACGCCCTGACCCGGCGCGGCCACCAGGTGACGGGCCTGGACCACGCCGCCCTCGACATCACCCGCCCCGGTCCGGTCGCCGAGGCGTTCGCCGCGTACCGCCCCGACATCGTGGTCAACTGCGCCGCCTACACCGCCGTGGACGACGCCGAGGGCGACGAGGAGCGGGCCCGGCGCGTCAACGCGGACGGACCCCGCCGGCTGGCCCACGCCTGCGCCGCCCGCGGCGCGCGTCTGCTGCACGTCTCCACCGACTACGTCTTCTCCGGCGAGGCCCGAACCACCCCCTACCCGGAGGACCACCCGCCCGCCCCGCGCACCGCGTACGGCCGCACCAAGCTCGCCGGCGAGGAAGGCGTCCGCACCGAACTGCCAAGGGCCTCCGCGATCGTGCGCACCGCCTGGCTGTACGGCGTGCACGGCGGCAGCTTCGTCCGTACCCTGCTCGGCCTGGAGGCCTCCCGCGACACCGTCGACGTCGTCGAGGACCAGCGCGGCCAGCCCACCTGGAGCGCCGACGTCGCCGAACGGCTCGCCGACCTCGGGCCCCTCGTCGGGCCCCGCCTGCACGGCGTCTTCCACGCCACCTCGGCCGGCGAGACCACCTGGTACGGGCTGGCCCGCGCGGTCTTCGAGGGCGTCGGGGCCGACCCCGCCAGGGTACGCCCCACCAGCACCGCCGCCTTCCCCCGGCCGGCGCCCCGTCCCGCCTACAGCGTCCTCGCGCACGGCCGCTGGCGGGAGGCCGGCCTCGCCCCGCCGCGCCCCTGGCGCGACGCCCTGCACGAGGCACTTCCCCTGATCCGCAAGGAGTCCCGCCCGTGAAACGCCACGAGTTCCTGCGCGGCCTGCACCAGGCCACCGCGAACCGCAACTACCTGGAGATCGGCGTCAACGACGGCCGCAGCCTGCGGCTGTCGCGGGTGCCCAGCATCGCCGTCGACCCCGCGTTCAAGGTGGTCACCGAGATCCGCTGCGACGTCCACCTGGTGAAGGCCACCAGCGACGA
This sequence comes from Streptomyces sp. B8-7, assembly GCF_058833805.1. Taxonomy (NCBI): domain Bacteria; kingdom Bacillati; phylum Actinomycetota; class Actinomycetes; order Kitasatosporales; family Streptomycetaceae; genus Streptomyces; species Streptomyces sp. B8-7. The sequence goes on from NZ_JBYRRL010000002.1 coordinate 1,065,637, forward strand.
CTTCTTCGCCCGTGACAACCCCCTCGCACACCTGAGGGGCGGCCGCCACCCGCTGCGCAACCTGGCCCGCGGCCGGCACCCGTTCGGCCGCTGGCGGCGCACCACGCTCGACCTGGCGTTCATCGACGGCATGCACCTGTTCGAGTACGCGCTGCGCGACTTCGTCAACATCGAGCGGCACTCGGACTGGGCCTCCGTCGTCGTCTTCGACGACATGCTGCCGCGCACCGTCGACGAGGCCGCCCGCGACCGGCACACCGACGCCTGGACCGGCGACGTGTACAAACTCGTCGAGATCCTCCGCCGCCACCGGCCCGACCTGGTCACCGTCCTGGTGGACACCGAGCCGACCGGGCAGCTCGTCGTCTTCGGCGCGGATCCGGCGAGCACCGTCCTCGCCGACCGGTACGACGAGATCGTCGCCGAGTTCGACGTGCCCGACCCGCAGAAGGTGCCCGAGGCGATCCTGGACCGGGTGCAGGCGGTGCGGCCCGAGACGCTGCTGTCGGCCCCGTTCTGGCGGACGCTGGTGCGGGCCCGCAACCTCGGCGCCCGGCGCTCGCGCGGCTGGCCGCCCCTGCGCCGGGCCCTGGAGGAGCTGACCGCCGGGGTCTGATCGCCCGGCCCCGCAGCCGTGTGCCGCCGGGACGGCCGCCGCCGGGCCGCCGCCCGGCCCGGCGGCACACGCCCTGTCAGCCGCCCGGCGGGCGGTCGCCGTCCCGCCGCCGGGCGTACCAGGCCCGGCACGCCGCGTACTCCGGCAGGAGTCCCTCGGCGCGGGCCCGCGCCAGGGTCGGCGCCTCGGCGTCCTTCGGCGACAGCACCGGCTCGATCCCCCGCGGCCACGCGACGGCCAGCTCCGCATCCAGCGGGTGCACGCCGTGTTCCCGCCCCGGGGCGTACCCGGTGGAGCACAGGTACACGACGGTCGCGTCGTCGGACAGGGCCATGAAGGCGTGCCCGAGCCCTTCGCAGAGGAACACCGCGTGCCGGGTGTCCTCGTCCAGCCGCACCGCCTCCCACCGCCCGAACGAGGGCGATCCGACCCGCAGGTCGACGACCACGTCCAGCACCGCACCGCGCACACAGGTGACGTACTTGGCCTGGCCGGGCGGTGTGTCCGCGAAGTGCACCCCGCGCAGCACACCGCGGCGGGAGACCGAGCAGTTGGCCTGGGCGAGGGCCAGGTCGTACCCGGTGGCCTCCCGGAACTCCGCGCCCCGGTACCACTCGTGGAAGCTGCCCCGGTCGTCCGGGAACACCTTGGGTTCGAGCACCCAGGCGCCGTCGATGTCCAGCGGCCGCATGCCGCCTACCTCCCCGCCCGGGACGGCGCGCCCCCGAGCAGCCGCCGCACCCGGCGCACCACGCGCCTGAGCGGACCGGGCCGGGGCGGGCGGACCAGCTCGACCCGGCCGGCGCCGGAGCGCAGGTCCAGCGGCAGCTCGTGCCGGGCGGGCCGGCCCGGCACCGGGGCCAGCGCCGCCCGCCAGGTGCCCGCCGGGAGCCGCCCGCCGGGCAGCTCGGCCGTGAGCAGCGAGCCGGTGCCGGACGGCGCGGGCGCCAGGGTGCCGGGCACCTCGACGGGGGTGGCGGACGCCGGGGAGGTCAGCCGCAGCGCGACCTCGGTGTCGCCCGGCACGTACCAGGGCAGCGGTGCGCTCAGCCGGTCCCGTTCGAGCACGACCCGGTCCCGGGGGACGCGGGAGAGGCCGAGCCGCGGGCCGGCCCTGTCGACGTCGAGGGAGAGGTTGCGGTGCGTGTCCGTCCAGTAGGGCAGCACCATGTGCCCGGCGACCAGTCCGGCGGGCGGCAGCGGGCGGCCGCCGGACGGGGCGGGTCCGAGGCGGACCTCCTTGGTCCAGCCGCCCGTCCTGAGCCGGGCGACGGCGTCCCACAGACCGGCCGTGAGCGGGCCGCCGCCGGCCCCGGCCGCCGGGTCGACGTCCGCCGTGGCCCGCAGCACCAGGCGCACCCGGCCCGGACCGGCCGCCACGGCCTCGCGGGTGACCCGCACCGGCTGGAAGTGCGGGGCGGCGCTGGAGCGCTCCTTGAGCACCAGGTCCAGGGTGGCCCGGTCGAACGCGGCCGCCGTGTGTGCGCGCAGCCAGTCGGCGGCCTCCTCGACGCTCTCCGGTGGCTCGGCCCCCGGCGCGGCGGCGTCGGCGGGGAACGTCATGGGCTCCCCGCGCAGGGCGAGTTCGGCGGTGAAGCCGACCCGCAGGGTGCCGTCCCGCCACTCGGCGTGCTCGAAGCCGGCCGTGACCCCGAGTGCCGCCTCCCACTCGGCGAACCGCAGCGTCTCCTCGTACCGGCCCTGTCCGGCCAGGGCGGCGACGTAGCGCTGGGCCGGGGGGAGTCCCGCCGCGACACCCGGCGCGAACCGCTCGCCGACGACCTTGTGGATCTCCTGGAAGAGGTCCTTGCGGAAGTCCTCGGGCGCGTTCAGGAAGCGTCGGCCGCGCAGCCGTTCGACCATCTCGTTGCGCAGCCAGCGCCGGTGCAGGCGGTCCCGCAGCGGGCCCGGCTCGGTGTACCGGTCGACGACGTCCAGCGCCTCGCGCAGGTTGCCGAAGTAGCCGGCCGGGTCGAAGGCCCGGAACCCGGCGTTGGAGGCGTCGTCGCGGCGCACGTGGTAGTAGCAGACGTAGTCGCTGAGCACCGCGACGCCGTCGGCGCGCAGATACGCCTCGGTGACGAAGACATGGTCCTCCAGGCGGCGCCGGCCCTCCGGGAAGCGCAGACCGGTCCGGTCCAGGAAGTCCTTGCGGACCATCTTGTGCGGGGTGAGGCTGTCGATGAGGGGGGCGTTCTCGACGGTGGCACGCGGGTGACTGCGCCGGAACAGCTCCACCGGCACACCGCGGTTCTTGCCGGCCATCTTCCCCACGACCACGTCCGCCCCGTTGGCGACGCCGTAGTCGTACATCCGCTCCAGCGCCTCGTCGCCGAGGTAGTCGTCGTTGTCGACGAACATCACGTACTCGCCCTTGGCGGCGTCGATGCCGACGTTGCGCGGTCTGCCCGACCAGCCGGAGTTCTCCTGGTGGATGACGCGCACCTGAGGGTGTTCGGCGGCGAGGGCGTCGAGCCGGGCCGGGGTGCCGTCGGTGGAGCCGTCGTCGACGAAGATCACTTCGTAGGCGTCGCGGGGGAGTGACTGGCGCAGAAGCGACTCGACGCAGTCGTCGATGTAGCGTCCGGGGTTGTACACCGGAACGATGACGCTGACCTTCACCGGCTTGGCCTCCTGGCCCTGGGTCTTTAGTCGGTCGTGTGGGGGATTGCTCCGCGTTGCCCGATCCTATGCCCTCACCCGCCTCGCCGGACGCCGCGCGCCCCGGAGGTCCCGGCGGCCCCGCCGCTGCCGCTGTACCGTCAACGTCCTTTCCCGCAAGAGGTGTTGGCGTGCCGGCACCGTGCCGGGGCCGGTGGGCGCCGTCGCCGGGGCGGACGCGGGCACCGGTCCGACGCGCCGTCGGTTCCGCCCGGAGAGCGACCCTTTCGAGTGACGTCCGCACGGTCGTGGTGACGCCCGCACGGTCGTGGCCGCCTCACGCGGGCGCCGGAGGGTGGACGTCCCCTCGCGTGTCCGTCAGGGGCACGCCGCTGCCGCCCCACCGCAGGGCGACGATCTCCGCCGCCACGGACACCGCCACCTCCTCGGGCGTGCGCGCCCCCAGGTCCAGCCCGACCGGGGAACGCAGCCGGGACAGCTCCCGCTCGCCCAGCCCGGCCGCCGCCAGGCGCTCGCGCCGCTGCCGGTGGGTGCGGCGGCTGCCCATGGCACCGATGTAGGCGGCCGGACGGCGCAGCGCCTCCCGCAGCAGCGGTACGTCGAACTTGGGGTCGTGGGTGAGCACGCAGATCACCGTGCGCTCGTCGGTCGCGGTGTCCCGCAGGTAGCGGTGCGGCCAGTCCACGACCACGTCCACGCCCGGCGGGAAGCGGCGCGGCGTGGCGAAGACCGGCCGGGCGTCGCAGACCGTCACCCGGTAGCCGAGGAAGTCGCCCACGCGCGCGACCGCGGCTGCGTAGTCGATCGCCCCGAACACCAGCATCCGCGGCGGCGGCGCGAAGGAGTGCAGGAACACGGAGACGGCGTCCTCGCGGCGCTCCCCACCGGGTCCGTAGTGCCGTACGTCCGTGACGCCCAGGGCCAGTTCGCCGCGGGCGTCGGCGGTGACCGCGGCATCCAGGCCGGGCGCGCCCAGGGTGCCCCGGACCTCGTCCGGCCACACCGCGAGGACGGCGCCGAGCGGCGCGGGACCGCCGGTCACCGAGGCCGTGGCCACGGGGTGGTGCGCCGCCACCGAGGCGGCCACCGCGCCGAACGCGGGGTCCCGCGCGGGGGTCACCGGACGCACCAGCACGGTGATCTCGCCGCCGCAGGTCAGCCCGACCGCGAACGCGTCGTCGTCGCTGTAGCCGAAGGTCTCCAGACGGGCCTCGCCGCTCGCCACGGCCTCCCGGGCGAGTTCCAGCACGGCGCCCTCCACGCAGCCGCCGGACACGCTGCCGACCACCTCGTCGTCCGGGCCGACGGCCATCGCCGCACCCGGGCCGCGCGGCGCGCTGCGGGTCACCGCGACCACGGTGGCCAGTCCGAACGGCCGGCCCGCGGACCACCATCCGCCGAGCACCGGCAGGATCTCACGCACCGCGGGCTCCTCTGTTCCGCGGCCGCCGCCTGCCGCGCTTCCTCCCGGCTTCCTGTGCTGCCTGCACTGCCTGTACTGCCTGTACTGCCTGTACTGCCTGCACAGAGTCCATCCTGCCCCCGTCGCGCCGGGGCGCATCCCCGGCGCCGGGCGGCGCGGGACGGCGGCCGGGGCGAGCGGGGACCGCGGAGGCCGCCGGGTCAGCCGCCGAGCCGTGCCAGCGCCGCCGGCACCGGAGCCACCCCGTCCTCGGCGCGCACCCGCGCCGAGCGTCCGGGCGCGGTCCCGGTACGACGGCTCCGTCACGGCCTGCACCAGCGCCTCGAAGCGCCCGTGCGTCACCAGGGTCACCTCGTGTCCGGCCCGCACGAGCCCGTGCCCGAGGCCGGCGAAGGGGGCCACGTCCGCCCGTGACCCCGCCGCGCCCGTGACCCCGCCGTCATGATCGTGACGCGCACACCCCGAGTGTCCCGCGCTGACGCGCCCCCAGGGGGCGCGGGGAGCGCGCGGCCGGCCACGACGGTGCCGAGGCCGAGGTCCGTTCCGGCGCGGGCGGGGCCTGCCGCCCTTGCGTTCGCGGCCGGCCCGGGCATGCCTGACGGGGGCGCGGGAGCCGCGTGATCAGCGACGACGGTGCAGCCGGGGCCGGGCCTCCCGCAGCAGAGACCGCACGGCGGCCACCGCCACCTGCTGCCGCGCCACCGCCACCGGCCCGGCCCGCCGGGACCACCCGGTCCGGCCGACCCGGCCGGACCGCAGCCCCGCGCGGACCGAGAACCTCCAGTTCATCCGGGTGTCCACCCGGACGAACGGCCGCCGCTTCGCTACTCGTCCCATGCCTGGATCATGGTCTGCTCGACGATCTTTCCGTCCCGCAGCGTCACCATCGACTCGGACAGGACCCGTACCCCGTCCGAGTACAGACAGGACTCGCTGAACGCGGCCCGGTCGCCCTCCACGATGCAGCCCTCCATCGTGTGGGTCATGTCCCGGTTGTAGACGTCCTGGAGCAGCGTCCCGATCTGGTCGCGGCCGTGCATGACCAGGGGACTGCTGGGCTGGGTGTTGCGGTCGACGATCCGCAGCTCCGCGTCGTCGGCGTAGAGCGACAGAAGTCCGTCCGCCGACTCGGCCTCCAGACCCCGGCGCAGGGTGTCGGCGCTGAAGGCGGGGCTCGTACTGGTGCCCATGATGACCTCCTCCTCCTGCGAGGCACGGTCGCCCGGCGGTCGGCGGCGGGTCACCGAGGCCTCCCTACGAGCGTCCTCCGCCCGGGCGGGCACGGCAAGCGCGGGGGCGGCTCTCCGCCTGACGGGTGAGTGGCGGCCCGGGGCCGTGTCCGCCGCGGGCCGGGCGGCGTTGCTGAGGGCATGATCTCCACTCGTCGTATCCTCGCCGCCGCGTGTCTCGCCGCCGGGGTCACCGCCATCGCCGCGCCCGCGGCGAGCGCGGCGGACGCGGTCGCCCAGCCCGACGGCAAGCTGAGCCCGCTCGCCACCCTGGACTCGCTCGCCGCCGGCGACGTCCCGCAGCCGTACCGGGAGGCCCTGCCGCGGCCGTCCGACCAGCTGCGCCAGCTCAGCCGGCTCAACGACCTCGGCCAGCTGCACCAGCTGACCGACCTGGCCGCGCCGGTCGCCGGGCTGCTCCCCGCCATCGAGACCTGACCCGGCCCGGCTCCTGCCCCTGTGCCCGGCCCGTCCCCGTCCCGGACGCGGCCGGGCGCGCTCGTGTCCGAGGCTCCGAGGGGCCGCGGGTTGGAAGGTCCGCGCCCGGCGCGGGTGATCGCGCGTAGGGTCGGCACAGGGACACAACTGCCGCCGACGGAAGGGATCCAGCAGCCATGGCGCAGGAAGTACGCGGCGTGATCGCGCCCGGCAGGGACGAGCCGGTGCGGGTCGAGACGATCGTCGTACCCGATCCGGGTCCGGGGGAGGCCGTGGTGCGGATCCAGGCCTGCGGCGTCTGCCACACGGACCTGCACTACCAACAGGGCGGCATCGGCGACGACTTCCCGTACCTGCTCGGCCACGAGGCCGCCGGAGTGGTGGAGTCGGTGGGCGAGGGCGTCGACGAGGTGGCGCCGGGCGACTTCGTCGTCCTCAACTGGCGTGCCGTGTGCGGGCGGTGCCGGGCCTGTCGGCGCGGCCGCCCCTGGTACTGCTTCGACACCCACAACGCGCGACAGCCCCTGACGCTCGCCGGCAGCGGCCGTGAGCTGTCCCCGGCACTCGGCATCGGCGCGTTCGCCGAGAAGACCCTGGTCGCCGCGGGCCAGTGCACCAAGGTCGACCCGGACGTCTCCCCGGCGGTCGCCGGACTGCTGGGCTGCGGGGTGATGGCGGGCCTCGGCGCCGCCCTGAACACCGGCGGTGTGGGCCGCGGCGACTCCGTCGCGGTGATCGGCTGCGGCGGGGTCGGCTGCGCGGCCGTCGCGGGCGCGCAGCTGGCCGGGGCGACCCGGATCATCGCCGTCGACATCGACGACCGCAAGCTGGACAAGGCCCGTGCCCTGGGCGCCACCCACACCGTCGACTCCCGTACGGCCGACCCGGTCGAGGCGGTCCGGGAACTGACCGGAGGGTTCGGCGCCGACGTGGTGATCGACGCGGTGGGCCGCCCGGAGACCTACCGGCAGGCCTTCTACGCCCGCGACCTCGCGGGCACGCTCGTCCTGGTCGGGGTGCCCACCCCCGAGATGCGGCTCGAACTGCCGTTGCTGGACGTCTTCGGCCGGGGCGGAGCCCTGAAGTCCTCCTGGTACGGCGACTGCCTGCCCTCCCGCGACTTCCCCATGCTGATCGAACTGCACCGGCGGGGACGCCTGGACCTGGGCGCGTTCGTGTCCGAGACGATCCGGCTCGACGAGGTGGAGGAGGCCTTCGCGCGGATGGGCCGGGGCGACGTGCTGCGCTCGGTGGTGGTGCTGTGACGAGCGGCCCGCGCATCGAACGCCTCGTCACCTCGGGCCGGTTCACGCTGGACGGCGGCACCTGGGAGGTGGACAACAACGTGTGGCTGGTCGGCGACGACCACGAGGTCCTCGTCGTCGACGCCGCGCACGACGCCGACGCCGTCCTCGAAGCGGTCGGTCCGCGCCGCCTGACGGCCGTCGTGTGCACCCACGCCCACAACGACCACATCGACGCGGCGCCCGCCCTCGCCGACCGCACCGGCGCCACGGTGTGGCTGCACCCGGACGACCTGCCGCTGTGGAAGCAGACCCACCCCGACCGCGACCCGGACGCCTGGCTGCGCGACGGCCAGGTCATCGAGGCCGCCGGCGCCGGTCTCAGGGTGCTGCACACGCCGGGGCACGCGCCGGGCGCGGTGTGTCTGTACGCCCCCGGCCTCGGGGTGGTGTTCACCGGCGACACCCTGTTCTCCGGCGGGCCGGGCGCCACCGGGCGGTCCTGGTCCCACTTCCCCACGATCATCGGCTCCATCCGGGACCGGCTGCTCACCCTGCCGCCGGAGACCAGGGTGCTCACCGGTCACGGCGACCCGACGACCATCGGTGCCGAGGCCCCGCACCTGCAGGAGTGGATCGACCGCGGTCACTGACGGCGCCGGCCCCGCCGCCGTCCCGGCGCGACCGGGTGGAACCGGACGTGCCGCAGGCGTCGCGCCGGACCCTGCCGTCGGGCCGGCCGCGGCGGGACGCGTCCCGCCGGTCCGCCGCCGTGGGGCGCGTCCCGCCGGAAAAGGCGACAGGAGGTGTCCGGAACGGCAGGCATGCTCAAGGGCACCGGGAGAACGCACGAGCAGGAGAGGCCGGACAGCATGGACAAGCCGTTGCAGGGCAGGGTGGCGCTGGTCGCGGGCGCGACCCGCGGCGCGGGCCGCGGGATCGCCGTCGAACTGGGGGCGGCGGGCGCCACGGTGTACGTCACCGGGCGCAGCACCCGCGGACACCGCTCCGAGTACGACCGTCCCGAGACCATCGAGGACACGGCCGACCTGGTCACCGAGGCGGGCGGCGAGGGGATCGCCGTACCCGCCGACCACCTCGACCCCGAGCAGGTGCGCGCCCTCGTCGCGCGGATCGACGCCGGGCACGGCCGCCTGGACGTCCTGGTCAACGACATCTGGGGCGGCGAGCACCTCTTCGCCTGGGAGTCACCGGTCTGGGAGCACGACCTCGACGACGGGCTCAGGCTGCTCCGGCTGGCCGTGGACACCCACGCGATCACCAGCCACCACGCGCTGCCCCTGCTGCTGCGCCGGCCGGGCGGGCTGGTCGTGGAGATGACCGACGGCACGGCGGAGTACAACGGCCGGACCTACCGCAACTCGTTCTTCTACGACCTGGCGAAGACGGCCGTCCTGCGCATGGGCTTCGTGCTCGGGCACGAGCTGGGCCCGCGCGGCGCCACCGCGGTCGCCCTCACCCCGGGATTCATGCGCTCGGAGATGATGCTGGACCACTTCGGGGTGCGTGAGGACAACTGGCGCGACGCGGTCGCCGAGGACCCGCACTTCGCGATCTCCGAGACCCCGCGCTACGTCGGCCGGGCCGTCGCCGCGCTGGCCGCCGACCCGGAGGTGGCCCGGCACAACGGCAGGTCCCTGTCCAGCGGCGGCCTGGCGGCGGAGTACGGCTTCACCGACCTCGACGGCAGCCGCCCGGACGCATGGCGCTACCTGACCGAGGTCGTCGCCGCGGGCCGGCCCGCGGACACCGACGGCTACCGCTGACCGGCCCGGGAGCCCGGCCGGGACGCCCTGACTCCGCCCCGGTGCCGCGCTCCTTGGGCGGGCGCGTGTCACCGTTCTGTCGCGAAGCGGCCGACCGGACAACCCCGGCCCGCGCGAGCCGGTCTACTGCTGTGGCCACAAGGGCGCACCGGGCCTCGCGGGCCGGTGACCCCTGCCGGCCGCAGGACCGGTGGACAGACGTCGCACGGCTCGCGTGCGCGGGAGACGGGAAGGTCGGGACCACTCATGGGGGACATCCGCAGGAGAGGGGCCGCCGTCGTGGGGGCGGGCGCGCTGCTGGCACCGCTCGCCCTCGGCGTAGGTGCCGCACCGGCACAGGCGGCCGGCTGCACCACACAGGCCGGCCCCTACCAGAAGAAGGTCGAGAAGTTCCTCGGCCGTCCGGTCGACGGCAGGCAGTCGGCGGCCGACTGCCAGAAGATCAAGGCCTTCCAGGACCGGCACGGCATCCGGCCGGACGTCGGCTACGCCGGCCCGGTCACCTGGGGCGTGATGGATCTCATGCTCAAGCAGCGGGCCGTGGGCAAGAAGCCGAACAAGGCGGGCAAGTGCCCCACGGACAAGGGCCGGATCGCCTGCGTCGACCTCACCCTGCAGCTCAGCTGGATCCAGGACGGCGGCCGGCTGGTGTACGGCCCGGTGCCGGTGCGCACCGGCCGCGACGGCTACGAGACCCGGACCGGCCTGAAGAAGATCTACTGGCGGCACATCGACCACGTCTCGACCATCTACGACGTGCCGATGCCCTACAGCCAGTTCTTCGACGGCGGACAGGCCTTCCACTCGGTGAACGTGAGCATGTGGAACCCGCCGGGCTCGCACGGGTGCGTCAATATGACACCCGCCACAGCCAAGAAGTACTGGTCGCTGCTGAAGAAGGGCGACGAGGTGTTCGTGTACGGCCGCAAGCCCGGCACCTGAGCGGCGAACCGGCAGGCCGGAGCCCCGAACAGGGGCTTCGGCAGGCCCGGTCCGGCCTTCCGGGACCCGAACTGCGCCTGCGTCGCGGGCGGATGGCACGTGATCAGCAACACGGTCCGATATGTCCGATTTGCACGTCTTTACTCACGCGGCCCTCACCCCCCGCGCCGTATGCTTGACGGCATGTCCACCACTGTTGAACCCGTCACCGAGCGATCGGCCGCGGAGGTCAACGAGGAGATCCGGGAGCTGTGGCGCCGGTCCGGCGGGACACTGACCATCGAGCAGCGCGAGGAGTACCAGCGGCTCGTGATGGAGTGGGCCGCCGCCACCCCGCAGCAGGCGCGGGCGGCCTGAGCGCCGCCCGGCCGCTCAGTTCCAGGTCGCCGAGTAGAACCTGCGATAGGCCTGCCGGTCCTGTTCCACGCGGATGAACCGCGTGGCGACCAGTGCCACCAGGCTTCCCGCGACGATCAGCAGCCCCGGCCCCACGTTCCGCGGGTCCGCCAGCCGCGACAGCAGCGTCGCGACCTGCTCCCCGTTCACCGGGGCCGACGCGCCCGGCGAGGTGTCGCCCGGTGCGGCCCCGCCCGCGGACCCCGTCGCGGACGGCTGCGGCGCCGCCGCGCCGGCCGGCTGCCCCGCCGTGATCAGTTTCACCCCGAGCGCCCTGAGCGCCCCGGTCACCGGTTCGAAGTACGTCGTACCGCCCGACGTACAGTCGCCGCTGCCGCCCGAGGTGATCCCCAGCGCGATGCCCTCGGAGAACAACGGCCCGCCGCTGTCCCCGGGTTCGGCGCACACGTCGGTCTCGATGAGGCCGCTCACACTGCCCTCGGGATAGTTCACCGTCATGTCCACCGCCCGCACCACGCCGTCGCGCAGCCCGCTCGTGCTGCCGCTGCGGAACACCCGCTGACCGACGGAGGGTTCGGACACGCCCGTGATCCGCACACCGCGTCCGCCGCCCACGTCCACCACGTCGGCGCCCTCGCCCGCCCGGCCGCCCGCATAGCTCACCAGCGCGTAGTCGTCCCCCGGGAAGCTGCCGCGCACCGTGCGGCCGAGCTCCCGGCCGCCCCCGGAGCCGGTGAACCACACCGTCCCGGCCGGCCCGCAGTGCCCGGCCGTCAGAATGAAGTCGGAGCGGCCGTCCGTGACGTTGAACCCGGCCGAGCAGCGCCCCGCCGTCGACAGGATCGGCCGCGCCCCGTTGAGCCGGGTGGTGAACGCGTCCCGGGTGCGCTCCATGCGGACCGGCGCGCCCAGACCGGCCGCCAGTTCCTTCAGACCGGCCCACCGCGCCGCGGAGACCGTGGGATCGCCCCGCAGCACCACCTCGTTGGCGCGGTAGTCCACGCCCCACGCCGTTCCCGCCACGCGCGGCGCCGCCCGCAGGGCCGCGGTGGCCGACCTGAGGTCGTCCAGACTGTGCTCCACGACCTTCGCCGTGGCCCCCGCCCGCCGCACCTCGGCCGCGGCCCGTCCGTCGGTGACCGCGACCACCGGCCGCCCCTCACCGTCGATCCAGCTGCCCGCCGTGCGCGCGGCACCGAGCCGCTCCACGAGGCCGGCGCCGGCCGACCCGGCCGCCGCGGCGGGACGGGGCGCGGCACCGGCCGGCCCGGCCGGCTCGCCGGCCACCGCCCGGCCGACCAGGGTGCTGCCCAGCAGCAGACCGCCGACGGCAGCCAGCCGTGTCACCCGCCGGGTGATCCGTCGTCGTGCGTGCCCCATGCATGGCTCCCCAACCCCGTAGGCCGCGGCACCGACACCACGGGGGCGCCCCCGCAGCCGAGCGCCCGACCCTCCATACGCGCCCCGCCCGCGGGGCGTTCAGCCCGCCCCCCGCCCGGCCCCCGCCGAGCCCCTACACTTCCGCCATGGACACCACCGCACTGGCCCGGCTCGCCGCGGGCAAGTACCTGCTGCTGACCAGTTTCCGCAAGAACGGCACACCGGTCGCCACCCCGGTGTGGGTGGTGCGCGACGGCGACGCGCTCGGCGTGTGGACCGCCGCCGACTCCTACAAGGTCAAGCGCATCCGCAACCGCGCCGACGTCCTGGCCGGACCCTGCGACATGCGGGGCAACCCCACCGGAGAGCAGGTACCCGCCACTGCGGTGATCTGCGACGAGGCCACCAGCGACCGCTACCGCACGCTCGTCGCCCGCAAGTACGGCGTCCTCGGCCGGCTCACTCTGCTCGGCAGCCGGCTGCGCCGCGGCACCGGAGGCACCGTCGGCATCCGCGTGACCCTCACCTCCGGCACGTCCGCCGCGTCCGGCTGAGGCGCCGCCCCGTCACGTCCAGGCGCGGAAGGGCTCGTCGACGAGCTGGAACACCGGTTCCCCGCGCACCGGGTCCTCGGCCGCCGAGAGCCGGACGCGGTCGCCGCTGTGGATGCCGATCGGCGGTCCCGTCACGCGGCCGCGGACCACGAACCCCTCGGCCATCTCGATCAGCGACACATTGCGCGCCACGGGCGTGTTGCGGTGCACCACCGTGCAGTGGCGGACCGTGCCCACACCCGCGCTGCGCTCCGTCCTGAGGTCGCTGCCCTGGCACACCGGGCACAGCAGCCGGTGGTACATCGCCGTGCCGCACCAGGTGCAGCGCTGGAAGACCAGGGCCTGGGGCGCCGCCTCCGCGGTCCGGTCGGCGGGCCGGTCGCCCAGCACACCCGGCCCGGCCCCCTGCTGCGCGGTGCTTCCTGAGTGGTGGTACACGCTGGTCAACTCCCTGCGCTCGGCCGGAATCCCGCGTGCGACAGGCCGCGCACGCCCGTGCGCGGCGGGCGTGCCACCGTGCACGGCCTCAGCGTATGGCACTGAGTGCCAGCGGTAAAGGTACTGGGTTCCCCTCAGTTCCCGGGACCGGCGGCCGGGGGCTGCCCGGGCCGGGGCCCGGTACCCGCGGACAGGGTCGTCTCGATCTCCTGCACGACCCGCCACAGCGGCGCACCGCGCCGGGACACGACCACCACGACGTCCTCGGGCTGCTCCGGCGGCGGTGCGGCGGACTGCGGCCCGGCCGGGCCGAACGCCGAGCTCACCAGGCCGAGGGCGTGGCCGACCGCGGCCTCCGGATCGCTCTCGCCGTCCGAACGCAGCCAGGAGCGCAGCGCGTTGTTGTGCGCGGCGACCACCGCGGCGGCGATCACGTCGGCCCGCAGCCCGCCGTCCGGCCGGTCCGACAGCCGGCGGCGCAGGTAGTCGGCGAGCGCCCGCTCGTAGCGCCACACGACCGACAGCTCGTAGGCGCGCAGGCCGGGCACCTGCCGGGTGAGCCGGTAGCGCTGCACCGAGAAGTCCGGGTTCTCCGCGTACATCAGCAGCACCAGCCGGGCCGCGTCGCACACCCGGCGCACCGGCTCCTCCGTGCCGTCGCCGGAGGCGAGGAAGGCCGTCATGTCGGCCAGGCAGCGCTCGTGGTCGGGGAAGACCACGTCCTCCTTGGACGGGAAGTAGCGGAAGAAGGACCGGCGTCCGACGCCGGCGAGCGCCACGATGTCGTCGACCGTGGTCTGTTCGTACCCCCGCTCCACGAACAGCCGGAACGCCGCGGCCACCAGCGCCTGGCGCATGGGCGGCCTCCCGGCGGCGCCGGGCCTGTTCTCGCGCCGGGGCGCCGTACTGCTGGGGCTCATGAACCGGAACGTAGCACCCGGAGGCACCTCATGGCACTCAGTGCTCTCATGAGAGGGAACTGAGTTCCCTGAAACGAGGGGGAGCCGCTCCACCTGCGTGAACGCGCCGGAAGGACCGGAAGGACCGGAAGGACCGGAAGGACCGGAAGGAGAGGAGGGGACCCGCTGTCCGGTCCGGGGCCGGTGACCTCCGGGGCCCGCACCCGCGCGGAGCCGGGCGGCCGGGGCCCGGCCGCCCGGCCGGTCAGCGTCCGGCGGTGCGGTCGGCGAGCGCCTCGCTCACGGCCCGTACACTGCGCGCGATGTGCTGCAACTGCAGCACCTCGGCGGCGTACAGCTTGATGGTGTGCTCGATGACCGACTCCGGCATGCCGAGCCGCGGCAGGTCGGCGCGGGCGGTCTGCAGCGCGGTACGGGCCACCCGGACCTCCTGCTGGACCTGGATCTGGGCGTGCCGGGCCAGCAGTACGGGGTGACGCATCAGGGCGGGATAGCTCGCGTAGCGCGCCGGCACCAGCTCGCGCAGCCACCTGGCCGCCGAGCGTTCCCAGTCGTAGCTGCCGGGAGTCTTGACCTGGCACGGCCAGTCGGGACCTGTGCGCGTCGTCGTCAGAGGCATGATCATCGCTTCCGGGTCGTGCGGCGTCGTGGGGACTCGACGGGTCGTGGGCGGCTCCGGCCTAGGGGATGACCGGGGCCGCCCACGGGGGCTCGCCAAGGCGATGCCCGACCGACAACCGGATGCCGACGCGGGTAGGTGACGGCCGGTCCGGGTGTCCGCGACAGTATTTATATATACCCCCCGGTATGCAACAAGCATGAAAAAATTCATGCGGCGCCAGGGGTGCACAGACCGGGAGAACCCTTCTGCGGACTCAGTCCTTGAGGAAAAACTGATGCTGCTCGGAGATCTGCTCGTACTCCTCCAGCCGTCCGTGCGTCCGCTCGGGGTCGGCGTCCGTCATCGCCTGCAGCAGCGCCGAGGCCATCAGCCCGGGGGCCGCGTAGGAGTCGAACACCAGCCGGGAACCGGTTCCGGTGGCGAACACGACGTCCGCCTCGTCGGCCAGCGGCCCGAGCGCCAGGTCGGTGACCAGCGCCACCCGCAGACCGGCACCGCGTGCCACCCGCACCGCCGACAGCGTCTCCTGGGCGTGCCGCGGCATCGAGAACGCCAGCACCCAGGCCCCGCCGGCCTCGCGGGACTGCAGCAGCGCGTCGTAGGCGGTGCTGCCGCCGCGCGTCACCAGCCGCACGTCGGGGTGGATACGGCGCGCGGCGTAGGCGAAGTACTCGGCGAGCGCGCCCGAGATGCGCAGCCCCAGGACCGTCAGCGGGTTCGACTCCGACAGCCGGCGGCCGACGTCGACCACCTGACCGGGGTCGGCGAAGTCGCGCCGCAGGTTCTCCAGGTTCTCGATCTCCGCGTCGACGGCCGCCTGCAGTTCGTTGCCGCTCTCCTCCGAGACGCCGGGCCCTCCGATGGTGCCCAGGGCGATCGCCTGGAGCTTCTCGCGGAGCGCCGGATACCCGCTGAAGCCCAGCGCCGCCGCGAACCGCGTCACCGACGGCTGGCTCACCCCCGCCCGGTCCGCGAGGTCGGTGATCGACAGGAAGGCGGCCTCGGTGAGATGGTCGATCAGGTACTGGGCGATGCGGCGCTGACCGGGCGACAGGCGCGGCCGGTCGAAGAGGGTTCTGAGCTGGGAGGCCGGCGCGGCCTCCGCCTCCGGTGCGGCCTTCCCCGAGGCGGCCGCCCGGCCCGAGGTGATCGCGGACGCCTGTGCGCGTGCCTGCTGTTGCGATGGCACCGGTGCGCCTCCTTCACTGCCCACGGGGGTTCAACATAGCTCACCGGTCGCTCTGACCAGGCCAGGTCCGGTGCGGGCCAGGTGAAACCCGCCTCGGTCCGGACGGGCTCCGCCCCGGGCCGAGGCGGCCCGCCGCCTCGGGTCCGGGCCCGCCCGGCGCTCCGCAGCGCCCCACCGCGCGCGGCGGCGGAGGCGGTGCCGCTGCCGTCGTCCGGCCGACAGCACCGGGTGACCACCCGCCGGGCGGGCCCGTCGCGTCCGTCCCCGCCCGGTCCGTTCCTGTCACGTCTCGCCCCGTCGCGTCCGTCCCCGTCACGTCTCGCCCCGTCGCGTCCCGCCCCGCCGCGTCCGTGCCGGTCGCCGAGCCGCGGGGTCGCCGGCCCCGCCCGCCCCCGGACGTCAGGCGGCGGGGCCCGGGCCCGCAGGCCCGCCAGCGGTGCCGCTCGCGGCGCGGCGGGAGCACGGCGGCGCCGTGAGGCGGCGCAGCCACGCCGTCTCGGTCACGCCGTCTCGGTCACGCCGTCTCGGTCACGCCGTCTCGGTCACGCCGTCTCGGGTACGCCGTCTCGGCCGCGGCGGCGCGGGGCGACGGCCCGGTGCCGGCAGCGCGGTACCGGTGGCACGGCAGCGTCAGCGCGGAACCGGCGCCCCTGTGCCGACCGCTCGAAACCGGCCACGGCGCCCCGGCGGCGCGGAGGAGACGGTGGGGCGGCGGCGTCAGGCCGGTGGCATCGCCGTCAACGGCACCACCAGGTCGGCCCGCTGACGGGTCGTCGCCACCAGGTCCGCGTTGCGCAGGTCGGTGCCCCGCACCCAGGCCTCCGCCGCCGCGCGTGCCTTGCCGAACCGCATGTGCCGGGCCACCAGCCGGCGCGTCCGCTCGGCCTCCGGCAGTTCGCAGAACCACACCTCGTCCAGCTCGGCCCGCACCCGTGCCCAGGCCCCCGACTCCACCAGCAGGTAGTTGCCCTCCGTGACCACCAGCCGGGCCCCGGGCGGCACCGGCACCGCGCCCGCCAGCGGCTGCTCCAGGACCCGCTCGAACCCCGGCGCGTACACCGTGTCGGGGCCGTCCGCCTCCACCCGCAGCCGGTGCAGCAGCGCGGCGTAACCGGCCGCGTCGAAGGTGTCGGGGGCGCCCTTGCGGTCCCGTCGGCCCAGCCGGTCGAGTTCGGCGTCGGCGAGGTGGAAACCGTCCATCGGCACCTGAGCCGCCCACGGCACGCCGTCCGCGTTCAACGCGCCGACCAGCCGTGCGGCCAGCGTCGTCTTGCCGGCGCCGGGTGCCCCCGCGATGCCCAGCAGGGCCCGCCGGCCGCCCGCGGTCAGGGCGCGGGCCCGGGTGAGGAGGTCGTCGAAGGTCACTGCCACACCGAGGAGTGTGGCAGCCGCCCCGTGCCGTCCGGAACGCGTGTCCCGGCGCCCGTCCGGCCGTGTGCTCCACCCGCGCCCGCCCCGCCGCAGGCCCGCGCGCACGCAGTCGGCCCCGCGCGGACGCAGCCGGCCGGCCCCGCATCCCGGTGAGTCCCGTACCGCCGTACTCCCTTACGTCGAAAAGTCGTTCACAAGGATCGCGCCGATCGGGGAAGGATCACCCCTATGAAGGATCTCGGTCTCCCCGAAGGAATCCGCGCCTGCCTGTTCGACCTCGACGGGGTCGTGACGAAGACGGCCGTGGTGCACGCGGCGGCCTGGAAGGAGATGTTCGACGCCTTCCTGCACGACCGTGAAGGCCCCGGCTTCCGTCCGTTCGACGCCCACGCGTACGACGAGTACGTCGACGGGCGCCCGCGCGCCGACGGCGTGCGCACCTTCCTCGCCGCCCGCGGCATCCGCCTGCCCGAAGGCGACCCGGACGACCCGCCCGAGGCGCAGACCGTGCACGGCCTCGGCAACCGCAAGAACCTGCTCCTCCTGGAGCGCATCCGCGCCGGCGGCGTCGAGGCCTACGACGGAACCCTGGCCTACCTGGAGGCCGTGCGTGCCCGGGGTCTCGGCACGGCGGTCGTCTCCGCCAGCGCCAACTGCCGCGACGTGCTGCGCGCCGTGCAAGCCGAGCACCTGTTCGACGTCCGGATCGACGGGCTCGTGGCCGCCGAGCGGGGGCTGCCCGGCAAACCCCGCCCGGACACCTTCCTCGCCGCCGCCCGCGAGCTGGGCGTGACGGCCCGGCAGGCGGCGGTGTTCGAGGACGCGCTGGCCGGGATGGACGCCGGCCGCTCCGGCGGGTTCGGCTACGTCGTCGGCGTCGACCGCGCCGGCCGCCGCGACGCGCTCCACGCGCACGGCGCGGACGTCGTCGTGTCCGACCTGGCAGACCTGGCAGACCTGGCAGACCTGGCGGACCTGGGCGAGCCGGCCGACCTGGGAGGCGGGCAGTGATCAACCAGCGGGCCTACAGCGTCGAGCCCTGGGCCGTGCGCGAGACGTCGCTCGACCTCGACGTGCTGGCGCAGAGCGAGTCCGTGTTCGCCCTGTCCAACGGCCATGTCGGCTGGCGCGGAAACCTCGACGAGGGCGAACCCCACGGACTGCCCGGCTCCTACCTCAACGGCGTCCACGAAGTGCACCCGCTGCCCTACGCCGAGGCGGGCTACGGCTATCCCGAGAGCGGGCAGACCGTCCTCAACGTCACCAACGGCAAGGTGCTGCGCCTCCTCGTCGACGACGAGCCCTTCGACCTGCGCCACGGCCGCGTCGTCCGCCACGAGCGCACCCTGGACCTGCGCCGCGGCGTCCTGGAGCGGGACTGCGAGTGGACGTCCCCGGCCGGAACGACCGTACGGGTGCGCTCCACCCGGCTGGTCTCCCTCACCCAGCGGGCCGTGGCCGCCGTCGCCTACGAGGTGGAGCCGGTCGGCCGCGAGGCCCGGGTGGTGATCCAGTCCGAGCTGGTCGCCAACGAGTCCCTGCCGGACCCCGACGGCGACCCGCGCGCGGCCGCGGCCCTGAAGTCGCCGCTGGAGCCCGAGGAGCCGTTCGCCGACGGCTGCCGGCTGCGCCTGGTGCACCGCACCCGTCGCAGCGGCCTGCGGGTCGCGGTCGCCGCCGATCACACCGTCGTCGGACCGGACGGCACACTGACCGGGGCCGGCAGCGACCCGGACGTGGCCAGGCTGACCGTCACCTCCGTGCTGCGGCCCGGACAGCGGCTGCGGGTGGAGAAGTTCGTCGCGCACGGCTGGTCCGGCAACCGCTCCCGGCCGGCGATGAGCGACCAGGTCGACGCGGCCCTGGCCGCCGCGGCACACAGCGGCTGGGCCGGTCTGCTCCGCGAGCAGCGAGCTCACCTGGACGACTTCTGGGCCCGCGCCGACGTGGAGGTGGGCGGCGACGAGGAGATCCAGCAGGCGGTGCGCTTCGCCCTGTTCCACGTGCTGCAGGCCGGGGCCCGCGCCGAACAGCGCGCCATCCCCGCCAAGGGCCTGACCGGCTCGGGCTACGACGGGCACGCCTTCTGGGACTCCGAGACGTTCGTGCTGCCGCTGCTCACCTACACCTCGCCCGACGCCGTGGCCGAGGCGCTGCGCTGGCGGCAGAGCACCCTGCCCGCCGCCCGCGCCCGCGCCGTCCAGCTCGGCCTGCGGGGCGCGGCCTTCCCGTGGCGGACCATCGACGGCTCCGAGGGCTCGGCGTACTGGCCCGCCGGCACCGCGGCCTTCCACGTCAACGCCGCCATCGCGCAGGCCGTACGCCGGTACGTCGCCGCCACCGGCGACACCCGCTTCGAGCGGGACACCGGGGTGGAACTGCTGGTGGAGACGGCCCGGCTGTGGCGTTCCCTCGGCCACCACGACCCGCACGGCACCTTCCACATCGACGGCGTCACCGGCCCCGACGAGTACAGCGCGGTCGCGGACGACAACACGTACACCAACCTCATGGCCCGCGCGAACCTGCTCGCCGCCGCCGACGCCGCCGAACGCCACCCGGAGCAGGCCGCGCGGCTCGGAGTGGACGAGGAGGAGAGCGCCGGCTGGCGGGACGCCGCCGAGTCCGTGCACATCCCCTACAACCGCGAACTCGGGGTCCACGAGCAGCACGCCGGCTTCACCCGCTACCAGCGCTGGGACTTCGCGGGCACCCGCCCCGAGCAGTACCCGCTGCTGCTGAACTTCCCGTACTTCGACCTGTACCGGAAACAGGTCGTCAAACAGGCCGACCTCGTGCTCGCCATGTACACCTGCGCCGAGCACTTCGACGACGAGCACATCGCCCGCAACTTCGCCTACTACGAGCCGCTCACGGTGCGGGACTCCTCGCTGTCGGCCTGCTGCCAGGCCGTCATCGCCGCCCAGGCGGGCCATCTCGGGCTGGCCCTCGACTACACCGCCGAGACCGCCCTGATGGACCTGGCGGACCTGGAGCACAACACCCGCGACGGCCTGCACATCGCGTCCCTGGCCGGCACCTGGACGGCCCTGGTCGCCGGGTTCGGCGGCATGCGCCAGGACGCCGACGGGCTGCGTTTCGCGCCCCGCCTGCCCGAACGGCTCAACCGGCTCGCGTTCAGCGTGCAGTTCCGGGGCCGTCGGCTCCAGGTGGAGATCACCCAGGACAAGGCCGTGTACACGCTGCTCGCCGGGCGGCCGCTGCGGATCCGCCACCACGGTGCGGCCTGCACCGTCACCGCGGACGGCCCGGCCGTCCGCACGGTGCCCGCCGCGCGGGCCCGGCCCGCCCCGCAGCAGCCCCCGCACCGCGAGCCGAAGACCCGCTGACCGCACCGCGCACCGGACACCGCGCACCGGACACCCGCCGACCGCGGAGCCGGGGAAGCCGCCGACCGCGGAGCCGCTGCCCGCCCTGCCCGGAGAGACCCGCCGACCGCACCCCCCGAGGCCCCGCGGGCCCTCCCCACTGGGGGCCGCGGGGCCTCGTCGGGCCCGGCGGCCCGGCCGGGTCAGGCAGTTGGCCGTACGGGGCGCTGCACCCCCGGACACAGTGGGTTAGTTTTTCCTTGTTTTCCCCGACATCGGCCGGCCGTCCGGCCGCGTGTGCCGGCGCCCCGCCCGGACGACGGTCTCCGGCCGGGCGACGCGTCCGGCCGGTGCGGGGACTCACGGTGCGGGAGGGCAGGGCCGTATGACGTCACCTCAGTCCACCGCCGCCGTCCCCGCCCGCAGACGGGCCTGCCGGCACACCCTCGTCCCGCTCGGCGTGCTGGCGGCCGCCGGGTACCTCGCCCACCGGCACTGGCGGGTGCTGGAGAACGGGGCGCTGCGGCTGGCCGCCGCCGACCGGGGCTGGCTCCTGGCGGGGGCCGCGGCGACGCTGCTGACCTGGGGCTGCGCGGCGCTCGCCCAGCAGGGCGCGGTGGTCCGGCCGCTGCCCGGACGGCGGCTGGTGGCCGCGCAGTTCGCCGCCTCCGCCGCCAACCACTTCCTTCCCGCGGGCCTCGGGGCGGGCGCCGTCAACCTGCGCTTCCTGGTGCGCTGCGGGATGCCGGCCGCGCGGGCGGCGACCGCGCTCGGGGTGAAGGCCGCCGCGAGCGTCCTGGTGCGCGGCACCCTCATCGCGCTGCTCGTCCTCGGCTGCCCGGGGGTGATCCGGGCGCCGGGCCTCCCGCCGGCCGGGCCGCTCGCCGTCCTCGCGGTGGCCGTCGCCGGACTGCTGCTGGGCGGTCTGCTCGGCCCCCGGTGCAGGCGGGCCCTCGCCGGGGTGCGCGCCGACATCCGGCAGGTGCACGCCCGGCCCTCGCGGGCGGCCGCGCTGTGGGGCGGCTCGCTGGCCTTCGCCCTGCTGCACGCGGCGGTCCTGTACTCGGTCACGCGGGCCGTCGCCCTGCCGCTGCCGCCCGCCCGGGTCGCGCTGCTGTACCTCGCCGCCAGCAGCGCGGCCGCCCTGCTGCCCACCCCCGGCGGCCTCGGTTCGCTGGACGCCGCGCTGGCCCTCGCCCTCACCGCGGCCGGCGCCCCCGCCCCCGCGGCCGCCTCCGCGGTACTGGGCTACCGCCTGCTCACCGTCTGGCTGCCGCTGGTGCCGGGCCTGCTGGTGCTCGGCCTGCTGGTGCGCCGCCGGATGCTGTGAGCGGCTGCCCGCCGGCCCCGCTGCCGCACCCCCGCCCCCGCCCCCCGCCGCCGTCGCCGCCCCGCGCGGCGTCGGCGGCGGGGGCGGCACTCCTCCGCCCGGGCGGCCGTGCCGCCGCGGCAAGGGGGCCTCCCGGCATCCGCCGCGGGCGTGCGGCAGCGGCTCACGCCTCGGACCCGGGCGGCGCCGCCGGCGCGGTCCGGGCCCGTCGTCGTGCGGCCGCGGTCTCAGGGAAGCAGCTTGTCGAGGGCCGCGGGGCCCTCCTGCGCCAGCTTCCGCCTGGCCCACTCCAGTGCGCCCGGAGTGAGGTCCTTGCCCGAGGCGAGGACGATGTCTTCCGGCGACACCTCGCCGCCGGTGCGGGTGTGGAGAAGGCTGTCCGGAGTGGCGCGGTCCGGATGCCAGTGCGCCTCGGGCCGGGACGCTTCGGGCTGGGAGTTGGACATGATCGGTGCTCCTCCGGTGAGGGAGTGTGCCGCGGCCCCGCAGAGCTCTCCGGGTCCACTAACACCATTCAACGCCTCGGCGCGGAGTGCATCCGGAGAGGCCGGCCGGAGGGGCCCGGTACGCCGCCCGCACGGGGGCGCCCGGTTTCCCGCGATGCGCCCGGTCAGCCCTCCTGGGCGGTCAGCAGGTCCTCCGCCTCGGCCAGGATCTCCGTCACCCGCAGCCCGAACCCCGCGTCGCAGGGGTGCGGACGGCCGGTGCGGGCCGCGGCCAGCAGCGCGTCCGCGGCCCGCACCAGCGCGGGCACCGCGGCCTCGCCGCCGGTCATCGGCAGCCGGGCGACCCCGGCCGTGCCCCGCAGTTCCACATCGGTGCCCGCCGCCTGCGGCGGAGCGGTCAGACTGAGGGTGAGCGCGCTGAACGCGCCGCCCTCGTGCTCGACCACCAGGTGCGCCGTGTCCTCGGGGCCGTGGGCCGCGGCGGCCACCCGCACCGCGTCGCCGAGCACCGGAAGCAGCACCGACAGGGCGTGCGGGCCGACGTCCCACAGCGCGCCCTTCTCCCGCCGCCACGGGGACTGGGCGAAGGGACTGCCGCCTGGGCCGAAGACCGACCCGAGCCACTGCGCCCGCGCGGTGAACCAGCCGTCCTCGGCGGCCTGCTCGGTGATCCAGGCCTCCGCCTCCGGCTGGAACCGGGTGGTGAAGAAGACGACCGAGGCGACCTGAGCCTCCCGGACGGCCTCGGCCACGGCCCGCGCCTGCGGGACCGTCACCGCGACCGGCTTGTCCAGCAGCAGGTGCCGGCCCGCGCGTGCGGCGCGCACCGCGAGGTCCGCCTGCACCCCCGGCGGCAGGGCGACCGCGACGGCGTCCACGTCCGCGATCAGGGCGTCGGCGTCGTCGTAGGCGCGGGTGCCGTGGCGGACCGCCAGCTCCTTGGCGGCCTCCGGACGCCGCCCCCACACGCCGACGAGCTCCAGCCCCGGATGGGCCTCGAGAGCGGGCCCGTGGGCCATCCGGGCCCACGGGCCTGTACCGAGCAGTCCGATGCGCATACCGCCGCCTCTCCACGGTGCCGAACCCGGTACCGGGCGCTGGGGCCGGTACCCGTGCCGAACCCGGTACCGGTGCCGAACCCGGTACCGCCGGCGGCCGGGCGGGCCACCGGTTCGCGGTGAGCGTGCCACACGCCCCGGGCGGCCGCGCAACCCCCGCGGCGCGGGCGTCCGGGGGCGCAACGACGCACGACCGGTGATTTCGCCGGTTGCGGCGGGCGCCACCGCCCGGAGAGTGGCTGTCGCCGGCCGCCCGGCGCAGGAGCCGGGCGGCCGGCGCCCCCGTGCCGGGTGCGTGCCGCACAGGCCGCACACGGCCGGGACCCGACCCACTCGCGCCCCGCAGGGCCCGGCCCGCGCCCGCAAGGGCGGACCGGCGCGCCCCTTGCGGGCAGACCCCGTGCGCCATACGGCAGAGAGGACGACTCGTCGTGCAGCAGCACCCCCACACCCCCGTCACCCCCGAGGTCACCCCCGAGGTCACCCCCGAGGTCACCCCCGAGGTCACCCCCGAGGGCACCCCCGAGGCCGCCCGCCCGGCCCCCGCCCGGCACCGCCGTCCGCGGCGGGCGGCCGGAGCGCTCGCCGCCCTGACCGCGTTCGTCGGCCTGGGCACCCTGTCCGGGCCCGGCGCCCACGCCGCGGCCAACCCCTACGAGCGCGGGCCCGCACCGACCACCGCGAGCATCGAGGCCCTGCGCGGCCCTTACACGGTCTCCGAGACGTCGGTGTCCCCGCTCCTGGTCACCGGCTTCGGCGGCGGCACGATCTACTACCCGACCAGCACCGCCGACGGCACCTTCGGCGCGGTCGCCGTGTCGCCGGGGTACACCGGCACCCAGTCCTCGATCGCCTGGCTGGGCCCGCGGCTGGCCTCGCAGGGCTTCGTGGTGTTCACCATCGACACGATCACCACGCTGGACCAGCCCGCCTCACGCGGCCGGCAGCTCCTCGCCGCCCTGGACTACCTCACCGGACGCAGCTCCGTGCGCTCCCGGATCGACAGCAGCCGGCTCGGCGTGATGGGGCACTCGATGGGCGGCGGCGGCAGCCTGGAGGCCGTCGCCTCACGGCCCTCGCTCCAGGCCGCGATCCCGCTGACCCCGTGGAACCTCGACAAGACCTGGCCCGAGGTCAGCACCCCCACCCTGATCTTCGGTGCCGACGGCGACACGGTCGCCCCGGTGGCCACACACGCCCAGCCCTTCTACAGCAGCCTCCCGTCCAGCACCGACCGCGCCTACCTGGAGCTGAACCACGCGACCCATCTCACGCCGATCACCTCCAACACCACCATCGCCAAGTACAGCGTCTCCTGGCTCAAACGGTTCATCGACGACGACACCCGCTACGAGCGGTTCCTGTGCCCGCTGCCGTCGCCGAGCCTGACCGTCGAGGAGTCCCGGGGGAACTGCCCGCACGGCTCCTGACCGGCCCGGCCGACTGTGCCGGCGCCCGACCACGGGTCCACCCCGCTGGGCGCCGGCCCAGAGCGCGGCGGTGCCCCCGGCCGAAACGGCAGGTCGCGCGGGACATCCCCGCCCGACGGCGCGGGGGTACGGCTGTCGGGAGCGGTTACCCGTGCGTAACCTCGCGGGAATGACCGGATCGACGCTCCTGACGACACGGCCACGCCTGCACGGCCGCGGCCCGCAGCTGCGTGCCCTGGCCGCACTGCTGGACCGGCTGCCCGACGGACCGCAGGACGGACCGCAGGACGGAGCGCGGGGCGGACCGCACGCGCAGGCGGGTGCGCTCGTCCTGGCCGGCGAGCCCGGGATCGGCCGCACCGCTCTGCTGGAGCACGCGGCTCACGCGTTCACCGCCGGCCCGGTCCTGCGGGTGCGCGCCGAGACCTCGTGCGGGCACGCCCCGTACGGGGGACTGCACGCGACGGCCCGTGCCCTGGCCGGGGCGGTGGGCACAGGGGACGGGCCCTTACCGCCGGCGCCGCCGGAGTGCGGCAGCGGCCCCGCCCGGCCGGCCGGGGCGGACCCGGAGGCCGGGGCCGCGTGGCCGGCGGCGCTGCAGGCGGCGGCCGGGGCCGGGCCGCTCCTGCTCTGCGTGGACGACGCCCACCTGTGGGACGCTCCGTCCCGGAGGGCACTGGCCCGCTTCGCGCGGTCCACGCCCCGCACGGGGCCGGGCGGCGTCCCGCAGGCGGGACGGGTGGGACTGCTGCTGGCCGTCGCCGGACACCCGCCCGCCGACCTCGCCGGACTGCCCGTACTGCACGTCCCGCCCCTGCCCGCGGAGGCCGCGGCCGCCCTGCTGGACGAACTGGCCGGCCCCGCCCTCGACGCCGCCGTACGGGCGGAGCTGCTGGCGGAGGCCGTGGGGAACCCCGCCCTGCTGCGGGGCCTCGCGGAGCGCCTGTCCCCGGCCGAGCTGAACGGAACACACCCCCTGCCGCGGCCGCTCGCCGACGCCGCGATCCTCACCCGCCTGGCACGGCACCGGCCGGACCGCCTCCCGCCGTCCGTCGCCGACCTGCTCCTGGTCACCGCGGCGGCGCTGTGCGACGGCGACGACCCGGCAGCGGACGGACGGCGCGACGCCGCCGCGGACGCGGCCCTGGTCGGTGCCGCCCTCACCCGCCTCCCCCCGGCACCCGGCGCGTCCGACCGGGCCGTCCCGCAGCCCGGCCCCGCCGCCCCCGCGGGCGCCGGCCCGGGCGGTGGTGCGCCCCGTGATGCGGCCGACGCCGCGGTGCGGGCCGCGGACGGTGGCGCGGTGCGGCCGGAACGCGGCTCGGAGGGGTTCCCGGGGAGCCGCCGGGGCGGTGGCGAGGGGGCCGCCCTCGACGACCTCCCCGCCGCCGCCCGGGCCGCACTCGCGCTGACCGACGGGCGGCTCCGCTTCTCCGGTGCCGTCCTCCGCCGCGCCGTCTACGCCGGGGCCCGCCCGGAGCGGCGCCGCGCCGCGCACCTGGCGCTCGCCCTGGTGCACGACGACCGGGGCGACCGGCTGCGGGCGCTGCTGCACCGGGGCCGGGCCACCACCGGCCCGGCCGCGCCGCACGCCGCGGGCCTGGCTGCGGACCTGGCCGCGGCGGCGTCCGACCCGCGCTCGGCCGCCCCACCCCGGCTGCGGGCCCTGGCCCACGCGCGCGCCGCCGAGCTGACCGCCGACCCGGCCGGGCGGGCCCGCCGCCGCACCGTCGCGGCCGAGCAGGCCCTGCGCGCCGGGCTGCCGCACCGCGCCCTCACCCTCCTGGACGCCGCCGCGCAGGACCCGCTCCCGGACGACGTGCGCGGCCGCGCCGAACTGCTGTACGGCACGGCCCAGTTGTCCGACGGTCCCACCGCCACCGCCCGCGAGTCGCTGCTGACCGCCGCCGCGCTCCTGGCCGGCCCGGACCGGGCGCTCTCGGCGACCGCCGCCCTGCGTGCCTCGGACGCGGCCTGGGCCTCCGGTGACCTGGAGGGCTGCCTGGAGGCCCTGGCCTTCGACCACCGGGCCGCCACCCCGTCCACCGGACGCCCGGGCCGCCTGCCGGACGGGGGTCCCGCGCACGGCCCCGAGCCCCGGCGCGGCCCCGGGGAGGCCCCTCCCCGGACCGCGGCCCCCGCAGCTTCCGCGGCCCCCGCAGCTTCCGCGGCCCCCGCAGCTTCCGCGGCCCCCGCAGTTTCCGCGGGTGCCGCTGCCAGCGGTTCGGTGCTCCCCGCCCGCCGCGCACCCGGCCCCGGCCCCGGCCCCGGACATGGCCCCGGCCCCGGCCACCGCCCAGGCCTGCATACCGTGCTGGAGCTGGCGCGCGAGCAGGCCGCGGAGCCGCTCGAGCGGCTCCGCGCCGCGGCGCGGGAGCACGGCGAGGCCGAGGACGTGCTGCGGGCCGCCGTCGCCGCGCTGGTGTTCGGCGACCTGCCCGCCGCCGCCCGTACGGCGGCGCGTGCCCGGTCCGTGGCCAGGGCCGGCGGCGACCGGGCCGTCGAACCGCGGGCCCTGGAGTTCCTCGCCTACGCCGAACTGCGCAGCGGCCACCACGCGCGGGCCCGCGCCCACGCGGAGGACGGCCTGCGGGCGGCGACCCGGTCCGGGCAGAGCAACACGGCGGCCGGCCACCACGCCGTGCTCGCGCTGGCGGCGTCGATCGAGGGGGAGACGGCCGTCGTCACCCGGCACGCGGCCGCCGCGCTGGCCACCGCCCGCCGGCACGGTCTGGCGCAGACCGCGACGCTCGCCCAGTGGGCCCTGGGCCGCGCCGACCTGGGCCGCGGGCGCCCCCTGGAGGCGGCCGACCGGCTGGGCCCCCTGGTCCGGCCGGGCCCGCGGCGCGGCCACTTCGCGGTGTGGATGCTCGCCCTGCCCTGCTGCGTGGAGGCCGCCGTCCTGGCCGGCCGGCCGGGCGACGCGCACGGTCCCGTCGAGGACCTCGCCGCCTGGGCCGCGTTCGGCGCCGACCCGCAGGCCCCCGCCCAACTGCTGCGCTGCCGTGCCCTGCTCGCCCCGCCGGACGCCGCCGACGAGCTGTACCGGCAGGCCCTGGCCGCGCACGAGCGCACCCCCGGCGGCTTCGAACAGGCCCGTACGGAGCTGCTGTACGGCAAGTGGCTGCGGCGCCGTCGGCGGCTGCGCGAGGCCCGCGACCGCCTCGGCGCGGCCCTCGTCGGCTTCGAGGCGTGCGGCGCCCGGGTGTGGGCCGGGCAGGCGCGCGGCGAGCTGCGGACCTACGGGACGGCACAGGACAGCCCGCCGGAGACGGCCCGGGACACGGCTCCGGGCGCCGCACACGGCACGGCCCCGGGCGCCGGGCGCGGCGCGGCGCTGGCCCGGCTGACGCCCCAGCAGCGCCGGATCGCCCGCCATGTCGCCGACGGCGCCACCAACCGCGAGATCGCCCGCATCCTCGCCGTCAGCACCCGGACCGTGGACTACCACCTGCGCAACGTCTTCGCGTCCCTCGGCGTCCGTTCCCGCGTCGACCTCGCCCGCCTGGTCGAACGGGCCGGACCCGCCGACGGCAACCGGCAGGGCCGGTGAACGCGCGGCCACGGGGCTCCCGCCCGCGGACCGCGGCGCCGCGACCGCAGCGGTTCACCGGCTCGGGACGCCCGGCACGGCAGGTCTCCGCGCGGTCGCACCACCCGCGTGCGTCCCGTGCGCGGGTCACGCCGCGCCTGGCGGCACGCCGCACCCGACGCCGCGGGTCCCGGCAAACCTTTCCGGTCGCAGCACTAGGGACCGACTGGACGGTATGTCATCCTTCCGGCAGTAGTCGGGTCGCACACCCCTGGGGGAGGACCGAGATGCAGCGCGCCGTACGCTACCGAACGCCGCACCGTCCCGGACCGGCCGTCGTACCGCGATCGCGGACGAGGCCCGTCCGGTCGCTGATCGACGCCGAGGCCGTCACCGTCCTGCACCGCGCGGCCCGCGTCCTGCTCGACGACCTGCCCGGGCTGACGGACCGCCTGCTGGCCGTCGTGCAGGACCAGGAGCCCTCCTACCGCGCCGCCGTCGCCGCCGACCCGACCGCCATCTGGCAGGAGATGCACCGCTCCCTGCGGCACAGCGTGGCCTCACTGCTCGACCCGCGCGGCACCCGGGACGCCGCCCGCCGCTGCTCGTGGATGCTCGGTGCCACCCGCGCCGAGCAGGGACTGCCGCTGGACGCGATCCTGCACGCCTTCCGGCTCGGCGGATCCCTGGTCTGGCAGCGGCTGGTGGAGGAGACCTCCCGGACCGCGGCGGAGGACGTGCGCCTGCTCGTGCACGTGGCGACCGACGTCTGGAACTTCGTCGACGAGCACTGCACCCTCGTCGCCGACGCCTACCACCAGGTCGAGCGGCAACTGGCCTGGCAGCGGGAGAACCGGCTGCGCGTCCTGGTCACCGCCCTGCTGGACGGCACCAGCCGCATCGCCGACCTCCCCGAGACGGCGCAGGCCCTCGGCCTGCCCGAGCACGGGCGGTACGCCGTCCTCGCCGTCGCCGTCGCCGACGACCCGCTCTCCGGCGGCACCGGGCCGCGCGGCGAGCACCTCGTGCCGGGTGGGCGGGTGCACTGGCACTTCGGCGCCGAGGTGGACTACGGCATCGTCCCCGCCGACGCCGGGATCCCCGGCCCCGACGCCGCCGGCGCCCGGATCGGCGTCAGCGGCGAGGTCGAGGGGCTCGCCAAGGTCGGCGACGCCCGCTCCCAGGCGGACCTCGCGCTGAGCCTGTGCCCCGAGGACGGCGGCACGGTCCGGCTCACCGAGCAGCTGCCCGCCGCGCTCGTCGTCTCCCGCCCCGCTCTCGGAGGCGCCCTCGCCGACCAGGTCCTCGGCCCCCTGACCGGACTCGATCCCGCCGACCGCGAGGTCCTCCTCGACACCGTCGCCACCTGGCTCGCCTGCGACGGCTCGGCGCGCCGGGCGGGGGAGCGGCTGTACTGCCACCGCAACACCGTCCTCAACCGGCTGCGCCGCTTCGAGCAGCTGACCGGCCGCTCCCTCGCCCGGCCCTCCGACGTCGTCGAGGTCAGCCTCGCCCTCACCGCGCGCCGTCTGCTGCGCGGCTGACCGCGGCCCGGTGCGCGGGCCGCGGCCGCTGTCGCGCGGCCCGGCCCCGGGCGGCGGACACCCCGAGCCCGGCCCCGTCCGTCCCGGACCGGCCCGTCGTTCGCCGGCGTCCGGCGCGCGCGGGCGGGCCCGCCCCGGCGCCCGCCCGCCGTGCGCGGCGCCCGCCTGAGTCCGCGCGCCCGCGGCTGCCGCACGCCCGTCACGCGTCCGCACGCCCTCGGCCGGGCCGGCCGGTACACCCGCGGCCGCGTACACCCGTGGCCGCGTACACCCCTCACCGCCGCCGCCCGCCGGGACGCGGTCCCGCGCGCCGGACCCGTGCGGTCCGCGGCCCCCTGGGCAGCGGCACAACGACCGGGGCCCCGCTCTGTAGCGCCGCAGCCCTCGTGCTGATCGCCCTGTACCGCCCCGTCGGGCCCGTGCTGTCGTGAGCACCCCTTTCCGTATGACCCGTGCCCCTCGCAGGGCGCGGACCCGAGGAGCCGCGATGCCCGAAGCACCACCGGACGACGCGCCCGCGCTGCATGTCGAGGACGTCGACGTGACCTACGGCCGGGCCCTGTCCGCACTGCGTTCCGTGTCCCTGACCGTGCCGCCCGGCGCCGTCGTGGCCCTGCTCGGCGCCAACGGCGCCGGGAAGACCACGCTGCTGCGCGCGGTGTCCGGCACCCTGCGGCTGCACCGCGGCGCGGTCACGGCCGGCCGCCTCCGGTACGGCGACACCGCACTCGACGGGCGCGACCCCCTCGCCGCGGTCCGCGCCGGAGTGGTCCAGGTCCCGGAGGGCAGGCGCGTGTTCGCCGGGCTCTCGGTCGACGAGAACCTCCGCGCCGGCGGCCTCGGCCTCGGCCGGCGTGCCCCGGCCCGGGTCCGCGAGGCGCGGGAGCGGGTGTTCACCCTGTTCCCGCGCCTCGCGGAACGCACCCGCAGGCCGGCGGGCCTGCTCTCCGGCGGCGAGCAGCAGATGCTCGCCATCGGCCGCGCCCTGATGGCCGCGCCCCGGCTGCTGCTGCTCGACGAGCCCTCCCTCGGACTCGCCCCGCGGATGGTGGCCCGGATCGCCGAGGTCGTCCGTGAGATCAACACCCAGGGCACGGCCGTCCTGCTGGTCGAGCAGAACGCGGGCATGGCCCTGTCGCTCGCGGGACACGCCCACGTCCTGGAGGTCGGCGAGGTCCGGCTGTCCGGCCCGGCAGCCGAACTCGCCCGCACGGACGCCGTACGCCGCCTCTACCTCGGTGAGAGCACCGACGCCACCCCCCGCCCCTGCGAGGACGCCGGCGCACAGGGGGCCGCGTGAGCCACGGCACCGCGCCACCCGTCCTCGACGTCCGGGACGTCACCGTCCGGTTCGCCGGGCTCACCGCGCTCGACGGCGTCTCCTTCACCGTCGCCCCCGGCTCCGTGCACGCCCTCATCGGGCCCAACGGGGCCGGCAAGTCCACCTGCTTCAACGTGCTGTCCGGTCTGTACCGGCCCGTCGCCGGCACCGTCCGGCTCGGCGACGCCGATCTGACCCGGCTGGCACCGCACCGCGTCGCCGCGCTCGGTGTCGCCCGCACCTTCCAGAACATCGTCACCACCGAGGGCACCGTCGCCGACAACCTCATGCTCGGCCGGCACGCCCTGACCCGCGCCGGGTTCGCCTCCACCGCGCTGCGCCTGCCCGGGGCCCGCCGGGAGCAGCGCGAACAGCTGGCCAGGGTCCGCGACATCGCCGAACTCACCGGGCTCGGAGCCCACTTCGACGCGCCGGTGGCCACGCTGTCGTACGGCGACCGCAAGCGCGTGGAGTTCGCCCGCGCCCTCTGCCTGGAGCCGCGCGTGCTGCTGCTGGACGAACCGGTGGCCGGGATGAACGCCGCCGAACGCGCCCGCACCGCCGCGACCGTGCGGGAGGTGCGAGAGCGGCTCGGCCTGTCCGTCCTGCTGGTGGAGCACGACATGGGCCTGGTGATGCGGCTGGCCGACGAGGTGACCGTGCTCGACTTCGGCCGCGCCATCGCCCACGGCACCCCTGACCAGGTCCAGCGCGACCCGGAGGTCCTGCGCGCCTACCTCGGCGACGGCGACGACCACGGCGACCACAGCGGCGACGGCAACGGCGACGACAGCGGCGACGGCAACGGCGACGACAGCGGCGACGGCAACGGCGACGGCAACGGCGACGACAGCAGCGACGGCAACGGCGACGGCCAGAGCCCGGGCGGGGACGGCGGTCCCGGCAGCGGCGGCCCCGGCAGCGAGGAGAACGCGGCATGACCGGCCTGCTCGACCACACCCTCAACGGCCTCGCGCTCGGCGCCGTCTACGCCCTGGTGGCCCTCGGCTTCGTCGTCGTGTTCAAGGCCTCCGGAGTCATCAACTTCGCCCACGGCTCCCTGCTGCTGCTCGGCGGCTACCTCGTCGCCGTGCTCCACGACGACCTCGGCTTCGCGGGCGCGCTCGCGGTGGCCGTCCTGGCCACCGCGGCCGTGGCCGGCGCCCTCGACCGGCTGCTGCTGCGCGGCGGCGACCGCGATCCGCAGGCCGCGCACGTGCAGACGATCGTCACCATCGGCGTCGACATCGTGCTCTTCACCGACCTGGCCCGGCGCATCGGCGGCGACCTGCTCACCCTCGGCGACCCCTGGGGCGACTCCGTGGCCCGGCTCGGGCCGCTCACCGTCGCCGACAGCCGGCTCGCCGCGATCGCCGTGTCCGCCGTCGTGATCGGAGCGGTGTTCGCGCTGTTCCGGTTCACCCCCTGGGGGCTGTCCCTGCGGGCGTCCGCGGAGGACCTGGAGGCGGCCGCACTGATGGGCGTACGCCTGGTGCGCGTGCGGACCCTGGCCTGGTGCCTGGCGGGCGCCCTGGCCGCGCTGGCCGCGGTGTTCCTCGCCGCGTTCCCCGCGCCGGGCCTGGAGCGCACCACCGGGCAGATCGCCCTGAAGGCCTTCCCGGCCGCCATCCTCGGCGGTATGGCCTCGCCGCCCGGGGCGCTGGCCGGCAGTCTGCTGATCGGCCTCACCGAGTCGCTGGTGGCCGGCTACCAGTCCGAACTGCACGTGCTGGGCGAGGGGTTCGGCGACGTCGCCCCCTACGCCGTGATGGTGCTCGTGCTGCTGGTACGGCCCACCGGGCTGTTCGGCGCGAAGGGAGCGGCCCGTGTCTGACCCCACTGACCCCACTGACCTGTCTGGCCCCACTGACCCCGCTGCCGCCCCCGCGACCGCGGCCGCCGCGACCAGTCCGCCACCGCGCCGCACCGCGGCCGGACTCGCCCGCGGCGTACGGCACCTGCCGGCCCCGCTGCTGCCCGTGCTGCTGCTGTGTGCGCTGCCGTTCTACCTGGACGCCTTCTGGCTGCGGGTCGGCCTGTTCGCGATGGCCGCCGCCATCGGCGCCGTCGGGCTCGGCCTGCTCTCCGGCACCGCGGGCCAGCTCTCCCTCGGCCATGCCTTCTTCCTCGCCGTCGGCGCCTACGGCTACGCATGGCTGGCCGGCGAACCGGGCCCCGGCCTCCCGCCGCTGCTGGCCCTCGTCCTCGCGGTGCTGCTGGCCGGAGCCGCGGGGGGCCTGTTCAGCCCCGTCGCCGGCCGGGTCCGGGGCATCTACCTGGGCGTGGCGACCCTCGCACTGGTCTTCCTCGGCCACCATGTGCTGCTCACCGCGGACTCCGTGACCGGGGGCTTCAACGGGCGCTCGGTACCGCCGCTGACCGTGGGCGGCTTCTCCTTCGCCGACACCGACCCCGAACTCGTCCTGCTCGGCGTGCCGTTCGGCGCCGAGGAGCGCCTGTGGTACCTGGGCCTGGCGCTGCTCGCGCTGACCTGGTTCACCGCCCGCGGTATCCTCGCCGGCCGCCCCGGGCGGGCCCTGGCGGCGGTGCGCGACAGCGAGACCGCTGCCGCCGTCCTCGGCGTGCACGTGGCCCGCCACCGCTCGGCGGCCTTCGTCGTCTCCTCGATGTACGCCGGCCTCGCCGGGGCCCTGCTCGCACTCGCCTTCCGCCGCATCGTCCCCGACTACTTCGGCCTGGCCCTCTCCATCGACTACCTCGCCATGATCGTCATCGGCGGGCTCGGCTCGGTGGCCGGCGCCACCGCGGGCGCCGTCTTCGTCACGGCCCTGCCCCTGCTGATGAGCCGCTACGCCGGCCAACTGCCACTGGTGGCGGCGCCCGGCACCACCAACGGCGCGGTGGGCCCGACCGAGGCGGCCCGCTACCTCTACGGCGCCGCCATCGTCGTCATCCTCCTGTACGCCCCCGACGGACTGGCCGGCCTGGTCCGCCGACTGCGCTCACACCTGCTGCGCCGTCGCCCCGCCGCGGATTCGGCCGGGGCGACGGCGCAGGCCCCCTCCCCGGACGCCCCCACCCCAGGCCCTGCCTCCTCCTCTTCTTCTTCTTCCCCCGCCTCTTCCCCTTCCTCTTCCCCTTCTTCCTCCAGCACCGCACGAGCCAAGGAGCACTCGCCGTGAACGTCAGCCGCCCCCGCCCCGCCCGCATCCTCCTCGCCTCGGCCCTCGCGGCGCTCCTGCTCACCTCCACCGCATGCAGCTCCAAGGCGGGCGGCGACGGCAAGGGCGACGCCGCCGACGGCGCCGACGGCGCCGACGGCGTCAAGTCCGGGCCCGGTGTCACCGACACGACGCTCCGTCTCGGCGCACTGACCGATCTGACGGGCCCCTACGCCACCCTCGGCAAGAGCATCGTGCAGGCCCAGCAGATGTGGGCCGACGAGACCAACGCGGCCGGCGGCATCTGCGATCGCAAAGTCGAGATCGTCGTCGAGGACCACGGCTACGACGTGCAGAAGGCGGTCACGGCCTATGCCGACATCGCCCCCGACGTCGTCGCCCTGCCCCAGGTGATCGGCTCGCCGGTGGTCGCCGCGCTCCTCGACGACATCGAGCGCGACCACATGCTGACCTTCCCGCAGGCCTGGGCCGCCTCCCTGCTGGGCAAGGAGTCCGTGCAGGTCGTCGGTACCACCTACGACCTGGACATGATCGCCGCCGTCGACTTCCTCACCCGGACCAAGGGACTGCGGAAAGGCGACTCGATCGGCCACGTCTACTTCGAGGGCGACTACGGCGCGAACGCGCTGGAGGGCTCGCGCTGGGCGGCCGAGCGGGCCGGGGTGAAGGTGGTGGCACAGAAGATCAAGGCGACGGACACCGACCTGTCCGCACAGGTGTCGGCGCTCCGCAAGGCCGGGGTGAAGGCGGTCCTGATCAGCGCGGGGCCCGCCCAGACGGCCTCCCTCGCCGGTGTCGCCGCCTCCCGCGGGCTGACGGTGCCCATCGTCAGCAACGCCCCGGGATTCGCACCGCAGTTGATGGAGACTCCCGCGGCCAAGGCGCTCGCGGCCATGCTGCACGTGGTCAGCGCCGCCCCGGCCGTCAGCTCGGACCTGCCCGGCGTCCGGAAGATGGTCGCGGCCTACGAGAAGGCCTACCCCGGCTCCCCGGTCGACTCCGGCGTGCTGTCCGGCTACAACGCCGCCCAGCTGATGGGGGCCGACCTGAAGAAGGCCTGCGAAGGCGGCAGCCTCGACCGCGCCGACGTGGTCGAGGCGCACCGGTCCCAGCAGAACGCCGACACCGGGCTGGGCACCCCGCTGGACTTCTCCGACGTCTCCCGCCCCGCCGGCTTGAAGACGTACGTGCTGCGGCCGGACGCGAAGGCGGTCGGCGGGCTGGCCGGCGTCGAGGACGCGCACGCGGCGCCGGGCGTCGAGGACTACCTCCAGGCCCACACCTCCTGACCAGGCCCACACCCCCTGACCAGGACCGTCCCTCCTGACCAGGACCGTCTCTCCCGACCCGGCCGTGGACGGGCACACCGCCGCCGTGGACGCCGTCCGTGCGGCGGCACCCACGGCGGGCGCCGCCGGGCGCTGCCCGCCGTGCCGGGTGGTGCGGCAGGCACGGGCGGTTGCGGTGGGGCCGGGTCCGGCGGTGGCCGGGTCCGGCCACCGTCCCGGAGCCCGGCTCCGCCGCCGACAGCGTTGTCGAGGACCGGTCCGGCTCGGCCCACGCCGGCGCGGGCCTCCCCACCGCGCGCTCCGCACCGGCGTCCGCCCGGCCGGAGCGCACCCGGACCGCCCCTGTCCGGCCTGCCCGCTTGTGACACATCTCACGCCGTCGCGCTCCCGTCTCACGGCACCACCGCGCTGGTCCCGCCCCTGCCGCGCTGACGGGGCAGTGACGGCGGCGTCACCGCCAGCCACTCGGCGATCGTGCGGGCGATCGGCTGGCCCGTCTCCACCTCGATGAAGCCGAACTGCCCCGACTGGTTGCACTCCAGGAACCACCACGTCCCGTCCGCGTCCTCCGCGAAGTCGAAGGCGCCGTAGGCGAGTTCCGCCTCGCGCAGGTAGGTGTGCACGCTGTCCGCGATCCGGGGCGGCACCTCGGCCGGCAGCCAGGGCACGCCGGACTCGCTGAAGCGGACGTCCACGTCGTCGGGGTCCGTGTCCGGCGGCGTGGCCTTGCGCGCCGCGAGCAGCCGGTCGCCGACCGCGGTGAGCCGGACGTCCGCGGCCTTGGCGACCCGGCGCTGCAGCAGCGTCGGACCGTACGCCACGGCCGAGAAGTCCGTGCCGGGGGCCACCCGGCTGGTCGGCACCGCGCGCGGCGGCTCCTGCGGATGCGCCCCGGACACCGGCTTGACCACCAGGTCCGGGAAGCGTTCGGCGAACTCCCGCGCGGCCTGCGGGAAGGTCGTGATCAGTGTGGCCGGCACGGGCAGCCCGCTCTGCTGCGCCAGCCGCAGCTGCCACGGCTTGTGGCGGGCCCGGCGGGCGGCGTCGGGGTGGTTCATCCAGCGGGCGGTGCTGCCGCGCAGCATGCCGTAGAGCGCCTGTGAGGACTCCTCGGTCAGCCATGCGGACGGCTCGGCCACCCGGGCGGCCGGCGTCCCCGGTCTGCGCACCCAGACGGACCGCAGCCCCTCGATGCCCACCAGGCGCCCCGCGGACCACAGATGGCCGCGGAAGGAGCCGTGCACGTACTCGCCCGAGAGCGCGACCTGGCCGGTCAGATCGGCCGGGTCCAGGCGCAGCACGGGCACTCCGGCCGCGTGCAGGTGCACGACCACCATGTCCGCCGTCACATCCTGCTCGGATGTCAGGATCAGCACGGTCATCGACGTTCCGTGTTCAGTCGTCGAAGTGCGTCTTGGAACCGGCCGTCGACGTCGTGGTCCCCAACTCTCTCAACAGGGCGAGATCGGTGGCGGCGATCCTCCCGTCGAGGAGCACGTTCAACTGCAGTCCGGAGTCATAGGTGTACGCAGCGGTAACATCCAACTCCACTGCCGCGCGTGCATAGTTGAGCGCGAACGGTTGCATGGTCTCTCCCTCGTCGGTGCTGCCCCGGACAAGTCCCGGCGCAGGCCGCTGTCTTGCGTCGCCCCGTGGATCTTGCGGGACTTCCATTCTTTATACGATTCGAA
This sequence comes from Streptomyces sp. B8-7, assembly GCF_058833805.1. NCBI lineage: Bacteria > Bacillati > Actinomycetota > Actinomycetes > Kitasatosporales > Streptomycetaceae > Streptomyces > Streptomyces sp. B8-7. The sequence goes on from NZ_JBYRRL010000002.1 coordinate 1,102,882, forward strand.
CGAGTGAATGGTTTCGTCACACTCCGTAGTCACGGGCGTGTCGGTCGCTCTGAACCTGAGACGGCCGAGGTCGCCGGTCGGTTGACTTTTTTCTCGGAGCAGGGGTCTACCTGTGCAGCCGCGTGTGCGGGGCCGCCGCTGGGTCGGACGGTCCCGCGTCGTTCTCCGGTTCCCTCAGACGGGCCCGACCGTGAGTCCGACGGCCCGGCGCGGGCTCGTCGGCGGCACCGGGGTGACGGTGGCGAGCGCGAGACTGGTCGGTTCCACGGAGCCCTCCTGTGTCCGGTGCGTGCGGTGCGGTGCGGTGCCGTGCGATGCGATGCGATGCGGTGCGAGTGCGAACGTGTGCGCGTGAACGTGTGCTCGGTGAACGGCGCGTGCGGCGGCCGTGCGCCCCGCAGCACGACGCGCACGCGCAAGGTGAGGATTCCCCGCTACGGCCGCTGTATTGCCGCTACCGAGGGCGGCCACACCCCGTCCGGCACGATGTGCTCCCGTGCGCCCCTCGTTTCAGACCGTCGGCCCGCCGGTGCCGTCGCCCGGGTCGCCCGTGTCGCGGGGGCTGTCCGTCCCGCGCGTACCGTCGGGGGCCTGCGGGCCGGGAGTGTCCGGCGCCGCGGGAGTGCCGTGCGGGTGCACCGGGTCCGGTGCGGGCGCCGCACGCGTACGGGCGGCGGGGATGAACCGCTCGAACGTGCGCGACAAGTGGCGCAGCGGGGACGGGGCCGCCGGCCGGGTCGCCGCCGCCTGCCCCCCGGCCGCCTCCCGGTACGCGGCCAGCGCCTCGTTGGCGCGTTCCGCGGCCTCCCGGTACAGGTCCCGCGACCGCGTCATCGCCTCCAGCGCCTCCGCGTACAGCCTCACGAGCCCGCGCTGCCGGTCGAGTTCCTCCTCCAGGGTCAGCAGGCCCCACTCCTCCCGCAGGGCCGTCAGCACGCTTCCGGCGCCCTCGGGCAGCGGACGCGGCAGCGCGGCGAGACGGGTCACCGCGTCGAGGAGCTCGGCCGGCTCCGAACCGTCGAGGAAGACGCTGCGCACGGTGAAGTCCCCGGCGCCGTAGTCCGCCGGCGCGGGGTCTCCCGGCAGGACGAGGGCCCCGCCGCGCGGCAGTTGCACCCCGAGGTCGCGCAGTGCGTAGTTCACCGCGCGCAACTGCTGGGGCGCCGCGCGGTGCTCCACCACGCGATGCCGCAGACCGGCCGGCAGCCATCTGGCCAGCGGTGTGCGTCCGCCCTCGCCGGGAGTCATCGCCTCGTGCACGACGACGTGGACCTCCCAGCCGGACTGCGCGGCGCCCCTGAGCAGCCGCCGCAGGTCCCTCTCGTCCCCGGGCAGCGGGTTGAGCCCGCCGAGGAGGAGATCCGCGTCGGCCGTCCGGCCCCACTCCGGCTCGGTGTCCTGCGGCCAGAACATGTCGGCCGGTGACGGCCAGGACGGATCCCAGGCCCGCTCGGCCTCGGCGGCCAGCGTCCATCGGCGGTCGCCGTCCCCGCCGGGCACGAGCGTCAGGCGGGCCCGGACGGTCACCCCGGGCACGGGACGCCACCGCGCCTCGAACACCCGGTCGGAGGAACCTTCGGGGGCGGGGACCTCGTGCTGGTCGTCGATCGCCCCGGCCGTCTTCAGCCGGCGCAGCCGCGCGCGTACGGCGCCCTCCGCGCCGGGGCCGACGTGGCGGCCGCGGGCCAGCCACACCGTGGGAGGAGTCATCGGGCGGTCGCTCGGAGAGGTCGGCATGGGTCCATCGGGGTGAGGAGGTGCGGTCCACCGGCCAGTATCCCCGCCGGACGGCGCCACGATCACCCGGGGCGGACCGCGGGGCGCCCGGACCCGGCGCCGCGCGCCCCGCGGGCCCGTGCGTGCCGTGCGGGGCGGTGGAGCCGCAGGGGACGCGCGGGGCACGTGCGCCGCGGGCGGGGTGCGCGGGGCGCTGGCGGGGTGCGGAGCGCGCACCCGACGCCGGGGCGCCCACTCCTGTCCCGGTGCGCCCCCGGAGGCGAGAATCCCGGGGCGGACAGGGCGCGCCCGCCATCCGCCTCGGGGCGGGCCCTGTCCGCGCGGCGGCGTCCGCACCCGCCGCCGCGGCCCCGTCCGGCGGACGGGGCCGGTGCGACGGGAGGCGGCTCGTACGGCAGTTCGGCGGGTGTGGCGGCCGCGGCCCGTCGACGCACGGAGGTCGCACGGAGACCGCACGGAGACCGCACAGAGACCGCACGGAGGCCGCCGGGGCCCGTACCGCAGCGGACGCCGTCCGCTGCGGTACGGGCCCCGGCCGGGTCGCTCGCCGGCGGGCGGAGCCGGCTACGCGCCGCTGGCCCGCAGCATGTCCTCACGCTCGACGATCTTCACCCGCTCGCGGCCCTGCGGCTCGCCCAGCGCCTTCTCCGCGGCGTCGAGCCGGTACCAGCCCTCCCAGGTGGTGAAGCGCAGGTTCCGCTCGGCGAGGAACGCGTCCACGGCCTCCGGGGCGGGCGACTGGGGTGTGTGCAGGCGCTCGTGGGCGAAGTCGTCCAGGAGGTTGGCCACGGTCTCGTTCGCATCGCCCTTGGTGTGGCCGATCAGGCCGACCGGACCGCGCCGGATCCAGCCGGTGACGTACACCGACGACAGGTGCGCCCCGCTCTCCTCGATGACCCGGCCGCCCTCGTCCGGGACGGTGCCGGACGCGATGTCCCAGGGCAGCTTGGGGAGTTTGTCCGACAGGTAGCCGACCGCGCGGTAGACGGCGTCCACGTCCCAGTCGGTGAACCGGCCGGTGCCCCTGACGTTGCCGGTGCCGTCCAGCTCGGTGCGCTCGGTGCGCAGGCCGACGACCCTGCCGTCCTCGCCGAGGATCTCCACCGGCGACTCGAAGAAGTGCAGGAACAGCTTGTGCGGCCGGTCGCCGACGTCGCGGATCGCCCAGTTCTCCAGGGTCTTGGCGACCATGTCGGTCTGCTTGTTGCCGCGCCGGTCGGCGATCGAACCCTCGTCGTAGTCGATGTCCTCGGGGTTGACGACGACCTCGATGGAGGGGGAGTGGTCCAGCTCGCGCAGCTCCATCGGGCTGAACTTGGCCTGGGCGGGGCCGCGCCGGCCGAACACGTGGATCTCGACGGCCCTGTTGGCCTTCAGGCACGCGTGGACGTTCGGCGGGATCTCCGTCGGGAGCAGCTCGTCGGCGGTCTTGGCGAGGATGCGGGACACGTCGAGCGCCACGTTGCCCACACCCAGCACGGCTACCTTCTCCGCCTCCAGCGGCCAGCTGCGCGGCACGTCCGGGTGACCGTCGTACCAGGACGCGAAGTCGGCGGCACCGTAGCTGCCGTCCAGTTCGACCCCGGGGATGCCGAGTTCGCGGTCGGCCACGGCCCCCGTGGAGAAGATCACCGCGTCGTAGAACGCCCGCAGGTCGTCCAGGTGGATGTCCGTGCCGTAGTTCACATTGCCGAACAGGCGCACCTGCGGCTTGTCGAGCACCTGGTGCAGCGCCGTGACGATGCCCTTGATGCGGGGGTGGTCCGGCGCGACCCCGTAGCGGATCAGGCCGAACGGGGCGGGCATGCGCTCGAAGAGGTCGATGGACACGCCGGGTCCGGCGGCCACGTCGGACTTCAGAAGGGCGTCGGCGGCGTAGATGCCGGCGGGCCCGGCTCCGACGATGGCTACGCGCAGGGGGCGCGACATGATCAGGTTCCCTTCGAGCGGTGACGAGTGATCTCGGAGGAAGCCTAAGTTAAGGCAAGCCTAAGTTGGTACGCGGGTCCGTTCTATGGGCTCATAAGCGGGATTTATGAAGGGGGAAACCCATCCTTGGGGTCCTGCCTCCGGGTCCCGTCCGCCCGCCGGTGCGCCCGTCCGCCTGTCCCGGCCGGCATCTCACCCTCGTCCCGTGACCCCGCGCCGGAGTGATCGTTCCTGCTCTGCGGCGAAGACGGCGGGTGACGACGGTGTACGGGGCGACGGGTGCGCCGCGGCCCGGCCGTGGTCAAGCATGACAGGGGGCCGCGGGGCCGCGGGGCCGCGAGGCCGCGGGGCCGCGGGGCCGTGAGGGCCCTGGGCGGGCGTGGCGGGGCGAGGTGGGCCGAGGCCGGGCGTGGCGGGGAGCGGTGCTCCGGTGAGTGAGCGCTGCTCTGTTTGCGGAACGTTGCTCTGTTTGTGGAGCGGTGCTCTCGTTGTGGAGCGGTGCTCGCTTCCCAGCGCGGTGCTCCGGTGAGTGAGCGCTGCTCTGTTTGCGGAACGTTGCTCTGCTTGTGGAGCGGTGCTCTGTTTGTGGAGCGGTGCTCGCTTCCCGGCGCGGTGCTCTGCTCGCGGAGCGCTGCTCTCTTTGCGGAGCGGCGCTCCCATCTCAGGCCGCGCCCCGCGCCCCGCGCCCCGCGAGCTGCGAGCCCCAAGCCGCGAGCCGCGCGCCGGGGGGCCGGGCTTGCGTCCGTGAGCAGAGAGCACCGGTCCGTTCGGCTCAGTGCACCGACAGGCCGCCGTCGACGAAGAGCGACTGTCCGGTGATGTACGCGGCGGCACGGCCGGAGAGGAAGACGGCCGCGCCGGCGAGGTCCTCGGGCAGACCGTTGCGGCCGGCCATCGTGCGGGCGGCCAGCGCCGCCATGGTGTCGGGGTCGGACTGCAGACGGGCGTTGAGCGGGGTCGGCACGAAGCCGGGCACGAGCGTGTTGCAGGTGACGCCGTGCGGTGACCAGGCCTCGGCCTGGGACCGGGCCAGGGACTCCAGCGCGCCCTTCGACACCCCGTAGGCGCCGCTCTGGACGAACGCCCGGTGCGCCTGCTGCGAGCTGATGTGGATGATCCGCCCGTAGCCCCGCTCGGCCATCCCCGGGCCGAAGCGCCGGCCGAGGAGGAAGGGCGCCTCCAGGTTGACCGCCATGGTCGCGTCCCACACGTCGTCGCCGAGTTCGCTCAGGGGCGGCCGCAGGTTGATGCCCGCGGAGTTGACCAGGATGTCCGGTTCGCCGAAGTGCGTCACCGACTCCTCGGCGGCGGCCCGGACTCCGTCCCGGCTGCCCAGGTCGGCGCTGACCCAGGCCGCGTGGCAGCCGTCGGCGGCCAGTTCGGCGACGGTGGCCGCCAGTTCCGGCTCCCGTCTGGCCACCACGACCACGCTCGCCCCGGCGCGGGCGAGGGCGCCCGCGACGGCCCGGCCGATCCCCGAGCTGCCGCCGGTGACGAGGGCGACACGCCCCCGCAGGGAGAACAGTGCGGTGAGATACCCGTCGTTCGTGATCATGCGCTCACCCTAGAGCGTCGGCGGGGGACGGCCCGCTCGGTGCCAGGTCCTCGGTCACCGGTGCCGGCGTGGACCCCGGTGGGCACGCCGGCCAGGCAGGCCCGCCGGCGCGACTTCGGCGACTTCCGCGACTTCCGCAACTTCCGCGGCATCTGCGGCATCCGCGGCCCCGCGCCCCGGCCGGCCGGGCCGCGGGGCGGCTCAGCCGAGAACCGTCTCCCAGGTGTCGACGGCGTAGTGCACGGTCATGCCGTTGCGGTGGTAGAGGCGGGGCGCGCCGGTGGAGTTGGAGGTGTCCACGCCCAGACCCACGGTGTCCCGGCCCAGCCCGGCGAACACGGCGAAGGCCTGCCGCAGCAGCAGTCCGCCCAGGCCCGTGCCGCGGGCCCGGGACAGGACTCCGATGCTGCGTATCCAGCCCATGGCCTCGCGGTCGTTGCGCGCCACGAGGAAACCGACGTCGCCGAGGTCGTCGGTGGCGGCGATCCACACCAGCGACCAGTCCATCGCGGCGGCGTCCATGTCCTGCAGCCACTGCGCGTAGGCGCGCGGCTGGAAGTCGAAGTGCTCGGCGAACGACTCCTGGTACAGCCGGTGGACGAGTTCCCTGTCCGCCTCCGTTGCGCAGGGGCGGATGTGCACCCCCTCGGGAAGCTCCGGCACCCGGTCCGCGGCCGGGTCCAGGGGGCGGCGCAGCACGTGGTAGCGGCGCACGTCCCGCCAGCCCCGGTCCCGCAGCCTGGCGAGGTCGGTCGTGGGCCGCACGTTCAGATGCAGGTGGACCACCGCCCGCTCCGCCCCGTTGGCGCGCGCCTTCTGCAGCGCCCGGGCCTCCATGGCGGCGAGAACCTCGAACGCGGCGTCCTGGTGGTCGGGCAGCGCGTAGTGGTCGATGTCGATGCGCTCGCCCTCCGACTCGTCCCACAGCAGCCCGTACGCCACCAGCGCGTCCCCCTCGAACGCCAGCCAGGTGTCCCGCTCCAGGTCGGTCTCGGGGTGCTTGAGATCCGCCTCCACGGTGTGCAGGTCGGTCTCGGCCCGGCCGATCTCGATCAGGTCGACGGCGTTGAGCAGGTCGGTCACGGCAGGGGCGTCGGCGAGTGTGGCCGGACGGAGAGAGGACGGCATGAGGTGAAGCGTCCGTCGTGCGGGTGACCGGCCGCAACGGGTTTTCGCCCCGCACCCGTTGCAGCCGCCCTGCCGTTCGCCTCGACGGTCCGCCGAGCCGCGTTCGAGCGCAGCCGCCGTGCGGCGCTCCGGGCGCGGGTCAGCGAGGCCGGGCGGGTACGGAGCCGGGCTGGGAGGGAGCCGCCGTGCGGGCCGGTCCGGGTGCGGGCTCGGCCAGGTCGGCGCGCTCGAGCAGCCGGCGGGCCAGTTCGCGGGCCTCGGTGGCGGTCAGCGACGCCCAGACGCCGGGGGCCCCGTCCCGGTAGCCGCCCACGTCGAGGGTGACCCGGCTGATCGGCCGGTCGTCAGGCGCCAGCCTGAGGCACTTCACCGTGATCCGGCGACCACATCCGGTCACCAGCGGAGTGGCACCGGCCACCTCCGGCCCGGTCGACGCCATCGGTCTCACACCCCTTCTGCTGCTGCGATGTCCGCTGCCCTGTCTGCTGCGACGTGCGGGGCCGGCTCCGGTCCGGGCCCCTGTCCGTCGCCTCGCACAACGCGCCCGGGGCCCGTGTCATTCCGGCCGGGGGAGGCCGCGGGCACGCCGCAGAGCCCCGGCCGCGGAGCGGCGGGGTGTCCCGCGCCGCGCTCAGCGGTGGTACATGCCCACCAGCGTGCCGCTGGCGAGTTCCCTGTCCGCCACCGCCCGGTGCACCTGCTCCGCGGAGGGCGCCTCGGGCAGGACGCAGGGCTCGCGGAGGGCGTAGAGCCGGAAGCGGTAGTGGTGCGCCTCGTCGCCGGGCGGGGGGTGGGGGCCGCCCCAGCCGCGCAGTCCGTAGCCGTTGACGAGGCCGGTGCCGCCACGCGGCTGCTCGCCGCTGCGGGCCCCGTCGCTGTGCGGGTCGATGCCCACGACGACCCAGTGCACGAAGGTGCCCGACGGCGCGTCGGGGTCCTCGCAGACGAGGACCAGCTCGGCGGCGCCGTCCGGGACGCCGGACCAGGCCAGCGGAGGAGAGACGTTCTCGCCCTCCAGCGCGTACCGGCGCGGGATGGCGGCCCGGTCGTCGAAGGCGGTGCTGTGCAGATCCATACCGGTCATGCGCCACGGGTTCCCCCCAAGCGGCAGCCCAAGCGGTCTCGCCGGGGCGGGCCCACGGCCTGCCGGGTTCCGCCGACGGGGCCGGTGCTAGCTTGCTGCCATGGCACTGCGACACGCGCTCATGGCGGCTCTGCTGCAGGGCGAGGCGTCCGGCTACGACCTCGCGAAGGAGTTCGACGCCTCGGTCGCCAACTTCTGGACGGCCTCACCGCAGCAGCTCTACCGGGAGCTGGAGCGCATGGAGCGCGACGGCCTGATCGCCGCCCGGGTCGTGCAGCAGGAGCGCCGCCCCAACAAGCGGGTGTTCTCCCTCACCGAGGCCGGGCAGCGGGCGGTGCGCGCGTACGTCGCCGAGCCGCCCGCCAAGCCGACCGCGATCCGTGACGAGCTGATGGTGAAGGTGCAGTGCGCGGACGACGGCGATCTCGGCGCGGTGCGGGCCGCGGTCGCCGCGCGGATGGAACGGGCCGCCGCCAAGCTCGACCGCTACGAACGGCTGCGGCAGCGGCTGCTGGACGGCCGCACCGAGGACGAGTACTTCGCCGAGGCCGAACGCATCGGCCCCTACCTCACCCTCCTGCGGGGCATGGCCTTCGAGCAGGAGAACATCCGTTGGGGTGAAACAGCCCTCCACCGCCTACGGCAGCGATCCCCCCGCACCCCCGCCACGCCGTCCCCGACGCCCCCCTGACCCTCCCCGCCCTCCCCGCCCCACCGGCCGGCCCGAGGCCCCGCGACGGCGCCGTACTCCTCGACGGCGGGCCGCCCCGGAAGGACGGCGGGCCGCCCCGGAAGTGCACGCGGAACGGCGCGAAGACCCGTGACGGCGCCGCACCCGTCGACGGCGGGCCCGTAGCGGAGGGGGCGCGGGGAACGGCGCGAGCCCCCAGGACGGCGCCGCACCCGCTCACGACGGGCACCGCTTCGGGAAGCGGGCGCGCAAAGCGGCGCGAGACCTCGACGACGCCGGCGCCCCGCCCCGGGCAGCCGGGCCCCGCCCCACGCGGCGCCACGCTCCCCCACTGCTCACCGTCCCCGGCCCCGCCGGCGGAGCGCCTACGCTGCGGAGGCACGACCAGGGCCCATCCCGCGCCCCGGCGGCCGACCAGCCAGGAACCTCGTATGGACTACTACGACCTCGGCAGCCACACCCGCCCCGTGACGACCTCCTCACCCACCGCCCAGACGTGGTTCGACCGCGGTCTGGTGTGGACGTACGCCTTCCACCACGAGGAGGCCGTCGCCTGCTTCGAGCGGGCCCTCGCCGCAGACCCCGACTGCGCCATGGCCCACTGGGGCATCGCCTACGCCCTGGGCCCCAACTACAACAAGCCCTGGGAGGCCTTCGACGGCGACGACCTGACCCGCAGCGTCCGGCGCACGCACGCCGCCGTCGAGCGCGCCCGCGAACTGGCCGCCGGGGCGACCCCGGTCGAGCGCGCCCTGATCGAGGCGCTGCGCGCCCGCTACCCGCAGGACCGGCCCGCCGAGGACTGCTCGGTGTGGAACGCGCCGTACGCCGACCGCATGGCCGCCGTCCACGCCCTCGCGCCCGGCGACCTCGACGTGGCCGCCCTGTGCGCCGACGCGCTGATGAACCTGACGCCCTGGCAGCTGTGGGACCTGCGGTCGGGAGAGCCCGCCGAGGGAGCCCGGACGCTGGAGGCGAAGGACGTCCTCGACCGGGCGCTCGCCGCGCCGGGCGGTCTGTCCCACCCGGGGCTGCTGCACCTGTACATCCATCTGATGGAGATGTCCCCGGTCCCGGAGGCGGCCCTGCCCGTGGCGGACCGGCTGCGCGACCTGGTCCCGGACGCCGGGCACCTGCAGCACATGCCCTCGCACCTGGAGGTGCTCTGCGGCGACTACCGGCAGGTGGTCGCGGACAACACCAGGGCGATCGCGGCCGACGACAGGTACTTCGCCCGCTCCGGCGCGACCGGCTTCTACACCCTCTACCGCGCGCACAACCTCCACTTCAGGATCTACGGCGCCATGTTCCTGGGCCGGTCCCAGGTGGCGCTGGAGACCGCGGCGCGCCTGGAGGAGGCCGTCCCGGAGGAGCTGCTGCGGGTGCAGAGCCCGCCGATGGCGGACTGGCTGGAGGGGTTCTGGGCGATGCGCGTGCACGTCCTCATCCGGTTCGGCCGCTGGGAGGACATCCTCGCCCTGCCGTTCCCCGCCGACCCGGAGCTGTACTGCGTGAGCACGGCGATGCTCCACTACGCCCGTGGCGTGGCGCTGGCGGCCACCGGCCGCGTCCCGGAGGCGGAGGCCGAGCGCGAGCTGTTCCGTGCGGCACTCACCCGGGTGCCGGACTCGCGGATGCTCTTCAACAACACCTGCGCCGACGTCCTCGCCGTCGCGTCCGCCCTGCTCGACGGCGAACTCGCCTACCGCAAGGGTGACTTCGACGAGGCGTTCGCCGTGCTGGAGCGGTCCGTGGAACTGGACGACACGCTCCCCTACGACGAGCCCTGGGGATGGATGCAGCCCGCCCGTCACGCCCTGGGCGCCCTCCTGCTGGAGCAGGGCCACGTCGAGCGGGCGGAGGCGGTCTACCGTGCCGACCTCGGGCTCGACGACACGCTGCCGCGCGCCTGCCGGCACCCCGGGAACGTGTGGGCGCTCCACGGCCTCCACGAGTGCCTCCTGCGGCTCGGCAAGGAGGGCGAGGCGGCGATCGTGGGCCAGCAGCTGACCTTCGCCGCGGCGCTGGCGGACGTGCCCGTGGAGTCCTCCTGCTTCTGCCGCCTGACCGCCGGAGCCGTCGACTCCGCGGCGGATGACGGGTGTGGTGGCGGGCCGCACGGAAGCAGAAGCTGAAACTTTCTCACGTTCAACGTCTTCCCAACGCTGCTACCCGCTAGTAGGACCGTGGGTATCACCTGCATCGGGGAGGCGTCATGAAGCGCACGGTACCCAGAATCAGATGCACGGCCGCCGCCCTCGCCGCGGCGGCCGCGACCGTGCTGGCGGGGCTGTCCGCCCCGGCGGCCGGCGCCGCGGCCGGACCGGCGGCGACCACCGCGGCCCCGCTCCCGGCCGCACTGGAGCAGATCCGCGCCGCCGAGGCCACCGCCCTGTACGGCGATCCGGCCGAACGCCCGCTCGCCGAGCGCAAGTCGTCCCTGATCTCGCTGGGCGACAGCGAGATCTCCGGCGAGGGCGTCGGCACCTACGAGCCGGGCACCAACGGCCCCGACAACTGGTGCCACCGGTCGCCCGACGCGGCCGTCCACCGCACCGGCATCCCCGCCGACGTCACCTACAACGTGGCCTGCTCGGGTGCCTCCACGGTCAACATCCGCATCGGCGGCACCAAGCAGTACGCCGACGAACTCGTCCAGAGCGACAACCTGGCCGTCAAGGCCCGCAACACGCGCGTGAAGATGGTGCTGCTCGTCGCGGGCGCCAACGACGACCTCCAGTTCGGCCCGGTGATCACCGACTGCGTCACCCGATGGGTGCTCAGCCAGGGCACCTGCGAGCCCAAGTACGCCCCCGGCTGGCAGGCCCGAGTCGACCAACTGCGCCCCAAGGTCGAGCAGACCGTCCGCGACCTGCGCACGGTGATGCGCGACGCCGGGTACGCCGACGGGGACTACCGACTCGTCGTCATGGGCTACCCCAGCCCCATCGGACCCGACATCCACGACAACCCCGCCTTCCCCGGCAAGCTGCCCGGCGGCTGCGCCGGCTACGACTCCGACGCCCAGTGGGGCCGCGACCAGGCCGTACCCGCCTTCGAGCGCGGCATCCGGCAGGCGGCCCGCGCGGCCGGCGCGGTCTACCTGGACAACTCCCGTCTCTTCCACGGGCACGAGGTCTGCATGGAGCAGACCTGGGCGCGCGGCCTCTACCTCGACCTCGGCGACCACTTCCCCTGGGACGAGAACACCGCCCGCCAGTCCTTCCACCCCAACCAGCGCGGTCACGCCGCCTTCGCCACCTGCCTCACCGAGCTGTACGACTCGGGCCTCGGCGAGGCGGGTTGCGCCGACCCGGCGAGCACCGGCACTCCCCGGCTGTACCCGCTCGCCTGGGACGACGCGTTCCGCCCGCTGACCAACGAGGCCACCGGGTCCTGCCTGGACGCCAAGGGCGGCTCCAGCGCCAACGGCACCGCGGTCATCGGCTGGGACTGCCACGGCGGCCGCAACCAGGGCTGGTGGTACGACGGCACCCGGCGCTCCCTGCACACCGAACTCACCCACGACCGCTGCCTGGACGTGCCCGACTCCGGCTACACCGCGGGCCGCGCCCTCATCGTGTGGAACTGCCACGGCGGCGCCAACCAGCAGTTCGTCCGCCAGTCCGGCACGATCCGCCCCGCCGCCGCGACCGGCCTGTGCCTGACCCTGGCCTCGGCGAAGGACCCGCTGCGGCTGCAGCCCTGCGACGGCTCGGCCCGCCAGCGCTTCGCGTAGCCCCGCTCGTCCCGCCCGTCCCGCTCGTCCCGCCCGTCCCGGCACCGCCCGGCCGTACGCCCGTACGCCCGTTGTGCGGTGGGGGTCACGCCCGCAGCCGGGCGTGACCCCGCCCTCGGAGGCCGCACCCGCGCCGGGTGCGGCCTCCCGTGTCGCTGGCTCCGGCCGGGCGGGCATGAGATCGTCGACTGCACGGCCGACGCGGACGGGTCCGTACCGCGCCACCGGTGCACGTCCCTCCTCGCGCCCGAGGCGGGACGGGGTGCGACGACCGAAGGCTGGGTGAGGGATGGCCATCGCTGCGGGACCGGGCTCCGGCCCGGACGGCGCCGCGTCCGGCGAGAGCCGCGCCCACGTCTGGGCGCGGCTGTCGGTGCTGTGCGGCCTGGGCGCCTTCGCGTTCCTGGCCGCCGCGACCGGCTCCGGCGGCTGGCTGCTGCTCGTCGCCGGCGCCGCCGGATTCGCCCTCACCGCCGCCGGTGTGTGGTGGGCCCTCGCGTACCGGGGCGTGGCGCGCCTGGCGGGCGCCCTGCTCGCGCTGGGCACGCCGGTGGCCGTGCTGGTGCTGTTCGCCGCGACCGGCGTGTGGGTCCTCGCCGTCGTCGTGATCCTGCTGTGGGGCGGCGCGCTGGCCTTCGCCCGTGCCGCACTGCGCCGGCTGCGGCAGCCGTACGGCATGCACGCGCGCAAGGCGTCCCCGCCGCGCCGCCCGGTGCTCATCATGAACCCGCGTTCGGGGGAGGGGAAGGTGGAGCGTTTCGGACTCGTCGAACGCGCCGAGGCACTCGGCGCCCGGGTGCTCCTCCTCGAACCCGACGGGCCCGACGCCGAGACCCTGGCCCGGCAGGCGATCGCCGGGGGCGCCGACCTGATCGGCGCCGCCGGCGGCGACGGCACCCTCGCCACGGTGGCGGCCGTCGCCGCCGGGCACCGCCTGCCCTTCCTCGTGGTCTCCGCCGGCACCCGCAACCACTTCGCGATGGACCTGGGCCTCGACCGCACCGACCCGTCCACCTGTCTCGACGCGCTCACGGACGGCGTCGAGCTGCGTGTCGACCTCGGCGACGTCGCCGGCCGGCCCTTCGTCAACACCGTGTCCTTCGGGGCGTACGCGCACATCGTGCAGAACCCCGAGTACCGCGACGCCAAGGCCGCCACCGCCCTCGAACACCTCCCGGACCTCCTCCAGGGCGAGGCCGGACCCCGTCTGGAGGCGGAGGCCGACGGCACCCGGCTCTCCGCCCCGCAGGCGCTCCTCGTCAGCAACAACGCCTACGCCCGTGCCGACCCCTTCGGCGCCGGGCGCAGGCCCCGGCTGGACCGCGGCCGGCTCGGCGTGATCTCCGTGCGGGTGGAGGGCGCGGCCCAGGCCGCCGAGGTGGCGCTGCTCGGGGAACGGGCGGGCGGCATCCGGACGCTGACCGCCAGACGGGTGGAGGTGCGCGCCGACGCCGACCGGATCCCGGTGGCGGTGGACGGAGAGGCGCTCACCCTGTCCGTGCCGGTCGTGTGCACCGTACGCCCGAGGATGCTGCGGGTCCGGGTGCCCCGGCACCGGCCGGGCGCCACCTACGCGACACCTCCGGTGGACTGGCGGCGCATCGTCCGGCTGGCCCTGACCTCCCGCAGCACGGGGACCTCCCGCAGCACGGAGGCCTCCCGCAGTACAGCGCAAGGAGCCGACTGATGCCCGACCGTCCGCCGCACGACCGTCCGCCGCACGACCATCCGCCGCACGACCGCCCTCCCCACGACCGCCCTCCCCACGGAGGCCCTCCCCACGGAAGCCCGCCCCATGACGACGTCCCTCCGGGCGACGTGTCCCCCGTCGCGGTGCCGCACGACGAGCCGGTCCGCGACGCTCTGCCCCGGTGGCGTCTGGTGCACGATCTCGGCGCGCTCGACCAGGCGCTGTACGAGGCGGTGAAGGTGACCGAGACGCCGGCGCTGGACGTGGCCCTGCGGCGGCTGTCCGCGGCCGCCGACCACTCCAAGATCTCCCTGACCGCCGCGGGGCTGCTCGCGCTGCTGCCCGGCCGCCCCCGGCGCGCGGCCGTGCTGGGCATGGCCGCCGTGGGGGTCGCCTCGGCGACCGCCAACCTGGTCGGCAAGAAACTGGTGCGCCGCCGCCGGCCGCACCGGGCCGAGGACTCGCCGTTCCCCGGCCGGCACGTGCCGATGCCCGACTCCGCGTCCTTCCCCTCCGGCCACACCGCCTCCGCCGTGGCCTTCGCCGCCGCGGTCGGCCCCGCCCTGCCCGTCACCACCGTGCCGCTGGGCCTGCTCGCAGCGGCGGTCGGCTACTCCAGGGTGCACACCGGGGTCCACTACCCGGGCGACGTGGTCGCCGGAGCGCTGCTCGGCACGGGAGCGGCCGCGCTCGTCCTGGCCGCCGCCGGACCGCCCCGGTTCTGACCCCTCCCGTCGGCCCGCCCCGTCCGCTTCACGGCGCACGGGCCGCCCCGCTGTCCCCGTCGCCCCCGTCGCGCCGCCGCCCCGTCCGCCCACTGCGCACCGCCGGGCGGACGGGGCGGACGGCGTGCGCGGCGTGCCCCGCGTGCCCCGCGTGCCGACCGGGGCGAGGCCCCGTCCAGGGTGAATCCGCGGTGACCGGCACCCCCGGCAGCACCGGATATCCATCGGGTTAGCATATGAGCGCCGACTAGCTCGAAAGTGAAGACTGTGACTGTCAACGACGACTCGTTCACCAACTGGAAGAACCGCGAGGAGATCGCGGAGTCGATGATCCCGCTCATCGGGAAGCTGCACCGCGAGCGGGACGTGACCGTCCTGCTGCACAGCCGCTCCTTGGTGAACAAGTCGGTGGTCAGCATCCTCAAGACCCACCGCTTCGCCCGCCAGATCGACGGCGAGGAGCTCTCGGTCACCGACACGATGCCGTTCCTCGCGGCCCTCACCGCACTGGACCTCGGCCCCTCCCAGATCGACATCGGCATGCTCGCCGCGACCTACAAGGCCGACGACCGCGGCCTGACCGTCGCCGAGTTCACCGCCGAGGCCGTCGCCGGCGCCACCGGTGCCCACAAGATCGAGCGCGGCGAGGGCCGCGACGTCGTGCTGTACGGCTTCGGCCGCATCGGCCGCCTCGTCGCCCGCCTGCTGATCGAGAAGGCCGGCTCCGGCAACGGACTGCGCCTGCGCGCCATCGTCGTGCGCGGCGGCAGCTCCGGCGAGGACCTCGTCAAGCGCGCCTCCCTGCTGCGCCGCGACTCCATCCACGGCCAGTTCCAGGGCACCATCACCGTCGACGAGGCGAACAGCACGATCATCGCCAACGGCAACGCCGTCAAGGTGATCCACGCCGACAGCCCCGGCGAGGTCGACTACACGGCGTACGGCATCCGGGACGCCATCCTCATCGACAACACCGGCAAGTGGCGCGACCGCGAGGGCCTCTCCCAGCACCTGCGCCCCGGCATCGACAAGGTCGTCCTGACGGCGCCCGGCAAGGGCGACGTCCCGAACATCGTCCACGGCGTCAACCACGACACCATCAAGCCGGACGAGCAGATCCTGTCCTGCGCCTCCTGCACGACCAACGCGATCGTCCCGCCGCTGAAGGCCATGGACGACGCCTACGGTGTGCGGCGCGGACACGTGGAGACCGTCCACTCCTTCACCAACGACCAGAACCTCCTGGACAACTACCACAAGTCCGAGCGCCGCGGCCGCTCCGCGCCGCTGAACATGGTCATCACCGAGACGGGCGCCGCCTCCGCCGTCGCCAAGGCGCTGCCCGACCTGAAGGCCAGGATCACCGGCAGCTCCATCCGCGTCCCCGTCCCGGACGTCTCCATCGCGATCCTCAACCTCCAGCTCGCCCGCGAGACCACCCGCGAGGAGGTCCTCGACCACCTGCGCGAGGTGTCGCTGACCTCGCCGCTGCGCCGTCAGATCGACTTCATCAGCGCCCCGGACGCGGTCTCCAGCGACTTCATCGGCTCCCGCCACGCCTCGATCGTCGACGCCGGCGCCACCAAGGTCGAGGGCGACAACGCGATCCTCTACCTGTGGTACGACAACGAGTTCGGCTACTCCTGCCAGGTCGTGCGTGTCGTGCAGCACGTCTCCGGGGTGGAGTACCCGACCTACCCGGCCGCCCAGGCCTGACCCGGCCGCGGCCGCCCCGCCCGGACTGTGCGGCGGGCGGGGCGGCCGCGGGACCGGTCCCGGCACCGCGGGCCGACGGGCGCGTCCCTCCCGCGCCGTCGGCCCCCGCGCCACCCGGCCCGCCCGGAACGACACCTTCCGGGCGGGCCGCCGCGCCGGAGGTGACGCGG
Organism: Streptomyces sp. B8-7; assembly: GCF_058833805.1. Lineage (NCBI taxonomy): Bacteria > Bacillati > Actinomycetota > Actinomycetes > Kitasatosporales > Streptomycetaceae > Streptomyces > Streptomyces sp. B8-7. The sequence continues at coordinate 1,119,046 of NZ_JBYRRL010000002.1, forward strand.
CGCCACCCGCCGGCTTGCCCCGTGCCGTGCGGATCACCAAGGTGGAGGGCATGACCGACCAACTCACCGTCACCGTCCTCGGCACCGGCATCATGGGTGCCGCCATGGCCCGCAACCTCGCCCGCGCCGGTCACACCGTCCGAGCCTGGAACCGCAGCCGGCCCAAGGCGGAGCCGCTGGCCGCCGACGGCGTACACGTGGTGGACTCTCCCGCGGACGCGGTCGAGGGCGCCGACGTCGTCCTCACCATGCTGTTCGACGGGCCCGTGACCCTGGACGTCATGCGGCAGGCCGCCGACGGGCTGCGCCCCGGGGCCGCCTGGGTGCAGTCCACCACGGCCGGGCTCGAATCCCTCGCCGACCTCGCCGCCTTCGCCCAGCGCCACGACCTGGTCTTCTACGACGCCCCCGTGCTCGGCACCCGGCAACCCGCCGAGGCCGGACAGCTCCTGGTGCTGGCCGCCGGACCGGCGCAGGGCCGCGATCTGGTCACGCCCGTCTTCGAGGCGGTCGGCGCCCGCACCGTGTGGACCGGCGAGGACGGCGCGGAGGGCGCCGCGACCCGGCTGAAGCTCGTCGCCAACAGCTGGGTCCTGGCCGCCACCAACGCGGCCGGCGAGACGCTGGCCCTCTCCAAGGCCCTGGACGTCGACCCCGAGGACTTCTTCGGCCTCATCGCGGGCGGCCCCCTGGACATGGGCTACCTGCGGGCCAAGGCGGACCTCATCCGGCAGGACCGGCTCACCCCGGCGCAGTTCGCCGTGACGACGGCGGCGAAGGACGCCCGGCTGATCGCCGAGGCCGGGCGGCGGCGCGGCGTGCGCCTGGACATCGCCGAGGCGGGCGCCGCCCGCTTCGAGCGCGCAGCCGCCGGAGGCCACGGCGACGAGGACATGGCCGCCGCCTACTACGCCAGCTTCGACGACGAGTCCGGCGCCTGAGCCGCGGGCCGCCGCCCCGCGGCCGTCGCCCGCGGTCCGTCCGCCCGGCGGTCCCCCGGCGGGTACCGCGGTCCGTCCGCCGGCCCGGCCGTCTCCCGGCGGGCGCCGTCTCCGCACGTCATCCGCCGCGCAGCACGACGCGGGCCCCGGCGTCCCGGCACGGACGGCGACAGCCGGGCGGCCGCCCGGTCCGCGTCGTACGCTCCCGGCTCGGCCACCGGCCGGCGGGCACGGGCCGGCGGGCGCGGTCGGCGTCGGCGTGCGGAGCGCGCCCTCGCCGCCGCGGCCACCGTGCCGGCCCGCGACGCCGCCCGCCCGCGGACCGGGGCCCGGAACGCCGGCCGCCCGCCAGCGGTGACCGTCACCGTCCCGCCCGGGCTTCCCGCCCGGGCTTCCCGCCCGGGCTTCCCGCCCGGGCTTCCCGCCCGGGCTTCCCGCCCGGGCTTCCCGCCCGGGCTTCCCGCCCGGGCTTCCCGCCCGGGCTTCACGCCTGCGGCCGGGCCCCCGGACCCGGGCGGGCCACGACCTCCCTCGGGGTCAGCGCGGTGTGCTCGGTGCAGCACTCCACCACGATCCGGACCGGGGACCCGCAGGAGGCGTGGCGGATGTCCAGGACGGACCCCTCGGGTTCGCCTTCGTGCTGCTCGCCCCACTGGCGCAGTGCCATCAGCACCGGCCAGAGGTCCCAGCCCTTGCGGGTGAGCCGGTAGCCGTTGCGGGAGCGGCTGCCCGGCTCCTGGTACGGGACGGTGGCGAGGATCCCGGCGGCGGTCAGCTTGCGCAGCCGGTCGCTCAGCACCGCCTCGGACATGCCGATGTGGCGGCGGAAGTCGTCGAACCGCCGCACACCGTTCGCGGCGTCCCGCAGGATCTGCAGCGTCCACTTCTCGCCCACCACGTCGAGCGTGCGCTGGACGGGGCAGTTCTCGGTGCTCGTCTCAAGCCACTCCATGCGGCCATCGTAGACGGCTGGCTTCGCTGTTGACAGTCAGCTGGCGGCCCAGCTAGCTTCGCTGTGTGAAGTCAGCCGAGGAGGGGCAGCGCAGCATGCGACGGACTCGCACGTACGAGTGGCAGGATCCCGCGATCACGGCCGGTGCCGTCGGGCAGGGCACCGGGCTGGACATGATGCGGAGCATGCTGGCGGGCCGGCTGCCGCCACCCCCGATCATGGCGACGCTCGGCTTCACGCTCGACGAGGTCGAGCACGGCCGCGCGGTCTTCTCCCTGAAACCGGGGGAGGAGCACTACAACCCCATCGGCAGCGTGCACGGCGGTGTCTTCGCCACCCTGCTCGACTCGGCGGCCGGCTGCGCCGTGCAGTCCGTGCTGCCCGAGGCCACGGGCTACACCTCGCTCGACCTCAGCGTGAAGTTCCTGCGCCGGGTGACCGTGGACACCGGGCCGGTGCGGGCCGTCGGCCGGGTCGTCACCAGCGGTCGGCGCACGGCACTCGCCGAGGCCACGCTGGTGGACGACGCCGAGCGTCTGCTCGCCCACGCCACCAGCAGCTGCCTGCTGTTCCCGGTGCCCCCGGCCGGGTCCTGACCGCACCGCGGCCCTTCGGTGACGGGACTGCGGGGCGGCCGCTCCGACGCACCGTCAGCGGCGGTCGGCCGGGGGCGGATCCGGCCAGTTCCGCAGCAGCGCGTCCAGGGCGTCGATGATCCTGGTCCACGTCTCCTGGGTGTCAGGGGCGCTGTGGCTGAAGCCGCCGCCCATCTCCAGGCTGACGTAGCCGTGGAAGACGCTGCCGAGGAGCCGGACGGCATGCGTCCGGTCCGGTTCGGCCAGGTCGTAGCCGCGCAGGATCGCCCGGGTGAGCTGTGCGTGCCGCACGCCCGCGCCGGCCGCCGCCGTCCGCGGGTCCAGCCGGAACTGGGCCGCCGCGTAGCGGCCCGGGTGCTCGCGGGCGTAGTCGCGGTAGACGTCGGCGAGGGCTCGCAGGGCGTCCTTGCCCGTCCGGCCGGCGAGTGCGTCCGCCGCCCGGTCGGCGAGCTCCTCCAGGGCGAGCAGCGCGATCCGGGTCTTGAGGTCGTGCGAGCTCCTGACGTGCGAGTAGAGGCTGGCGACCCGGACGTCGAACCGCCGGGCCACCGCGGACACGGTCACCTGCTCGAAGCCGACCTCGTCGGCCAGCTCCGCGCCGGCCCGGGTCACACGCTCCGCGCTGAGTCCGGCCCTCGCCACGGCGGCCCCTTCCCTCGCCCCGCCCGCCCGGGGTGTCCGGGCAGGTCGTCGCCACTCTAGGGCGTGTTTCGAAAGTCCCGCCTGCCTGGCGGCGTCTGGCACGCACGCTCGCCGCGTTGTCGGGCTCGCCCCGATACATCCAGTATCGGGGCGACCCTCCGCCTTGCGATCGCACGCACCAGACGCCGCCAGGCCTGCCCTTCGGGCAGACGACGCTACTTTCGAAACACGCCCTGGTGCCGCGGCAGGCGACGGTTGCCCGTCGAGGAGCGGCGTCCGGCGCGTGCTCCCGGCGGGCCGGCCGGACGCCCCGTACGGGACGTGCCCGGGCTTGCGGACGGTGCGGCGCGAGTGCGTGCCGCGCGTCGCGACGGGGCGCATGTCGCCTGCCGCGGCACCAGGGCGTGCCGCCGGCGGCCCGTCGCGCCCGCGACGCCCGGCACGGCGCCTCGCCGCGCCGCGCCGCGCCGACGGACCGTCCGTGGAGGCCGGGTGCGTGAGCGCGGACGACCCCGCTGCCTCGCGAGGCGGCGCCCCGGAGTCACGGGCCCCGCCCCGGGCGGACGACCCTCCCGCCGAGGCGCCCCCGGGCCGGCCGCCCCGGGATCCGGCCCCGCAGCGCCGCGGGGTTCCCCGCACCCGGCGAGGGGTGCGGGGAACCGTGCCCGGTCAGTGCCGGCGGCCGCCCGCCGGGACGGCGAGCAGGACCAGCGCGCCCGCCAGTACGGCCAGGCCGCACCACGAGAGCGGGCTCAGGCGCTCTCCGAGCACGCCGACGCCCAGTACCGCGGCGACGGCCGGCTCGGCGAGGGTCAGGGACGTCGCCACCGACACCGGGGTGCGGCGCAGACCGTGACCGAACAGGCGGTACGCCACGCACACGGTGAACACGGCGAGATAGCCTGCCGTGCCCGCCCCGCGCCGGTCGGCGAGCCAGGCCGTGCCGGTGGACAGCACGAGCGGGACGACGAGCAGCCCCGCCGCGCCGAACAGGACGCCCAGCACCGCGTCCGAGGCGTGGCCGCGCGCGATGAGTGCGCCGCCGACCAGCGCGTAGACGGCGTACGACAGTCCCGCGCACGCGGCGAGGCCCAGACCCGCCGCGTCCGCCGACGTGCCGCCCCCGGTCAGGGCCGGGCCCAGGACCAGCAGGGCGCAGCCGAGGACGGCGGCGGCCGTGGCGGCGGTCCAGCGTGCGGTCGGCCGGGCCCGGCCGGTGGCCCAGGCCAGCAGCCCGGCGAACACGGGCGCGCCGCCCAGCGCGATCACCGTGGCCACGGCCACGCCGGAACGGGCCACCGCCGGATAGAAGGTGACCGGATATCCGGCCACGGCCACCGCACCGAGAGCGAGCAGGCGCCGCTCACCCCGGGTGCAGCGGCGGGGCAGCGAACGCGCCCCGCGAGAGGTGAGGAACAGCAGCAGGCCGCCGAGGGCGAGTCCGGCGCTGCCGATCGCCGCGGCGGGCGCGTCGGCCGGAGCCAGGGAACTCACGGTTCCGGTCGTGCCCCACAGCACGGACGCGAGGAGGATCGGGGCGGGTCCGCCGAGGAGCCGGTGGCGGGAGGCGTGCGCGGCGGTGCGCGTCGGGCGCACGCCGGTCGTGACAGAGGTGCGGTTCGGCACAGTCGTGGTCTTCCGTCGTCGAAGGCGTCAGAGGAATCGATCCGCGACGAGCGCACGACGACCGCCCCGGGCCGCCCTCGGAGGGCCGGCCGGGGCACGGAGGGGTTCTTCCGCCGGAGTCCGCGCGCCCGTCAGGTGCGGGGCGGCGGCGGAAGGACGACGTGCCAGTGGGTGTTCACGCCGAGATGATAGCCACCCCGGAGCGGCCGAGGGGCGGCCACGGCCCGGAGCGGGCCGGCCCGGCCGGCTGCGCATCCGGGGTTCGGTCCTCTGGCCGTCCCGAGGACGGGCCGGGGCCGGTCCGGAGACCCTCTCACCACCGCGTCCGCGGAAAGGACTTGACGCCGCCGGGGCGGCCGGGTCGGATGAACCCCCGTGAACACAGCGAACCGGCCGGGAACACGAGGACCGCGGAGAGCCCCTTGAACCCGGAGAGACCGGAGAGACCGGAAGCAGGGGAAGCAGGGGAAGCCGCCGTACCCATGCACCCCGGCCAGTTCCCCGTCGACGACGACCTCGTACAAAGGCTCGTGGCCGGCCGGTTTCCGGGATGGGCCGGCCTGCCGGTCGAGCGCGTCCCGTCCGGCGGGACCGTCAACGCGATGTACCGGCTGGGCGACGGCATGGCCGTCCGGCTGCCGCTGACGGCGGGCGGCGTCCCGGACGTGGAGCGGGAGCAGACGTGGCTCCCCCGGCTCGGGCCGGTGCTGCCCGTGGCCGTGCCCGAGGTGCTGGGAGCGGGACGGCCCGCCGAGGGCTATCCCTGGCCGTGGTCGGTCCACCGCTGGCTCGCCGGGGAGCCTCCGCGGGCCGGAGCCCTCGACGAGCCGCTCGCCCTCGCGGCGGACCTGGCGGGGTTCGTGGCGGCCCTGCGCGCGGTCCGCCTGCCGGGCGCGCCGCGCGCGCACCGGGGCGGTCCGCTCGCCGGGCTGGACCGGGAGACCCGGGCGGCCGTCGGGCGGCTCCGCGGTCTGCCCGAGGAGGGCGTCGACTGCGACGCCGTGTCCGCGGTCTGGGCGGAGGCGCTGGGCGGCCCCGCCTGGGAGGGCCCGCCGGTGTGGCTGCACGCGGATCTGATGCCGGGCAACGTCCTCGTCGCCGGCGGCCGGCTCACCGCGGTGATCGACTTCGGCTGCGCGGGCGCCGGCGACCCGGCCTGCGACCTGATTCCGGCGTGGAACCTGCTCCCGGCGCACGCCCGCGGCACCTTCCGCGACGCCCTCGGCGTCGACGACGCCACCTGGCGGCGCGGCCGGGCCCGTGCCCTGTCGCAGGCGCTGATCGCCCTGCCGTACTACCGGAACACGAACCCGGCGATGGCCGCGGGCGCCCGCCATGTCATCCGGGCCGTGCTGGACGAGGTGCGCTGACCGCAGGTCCCCGCCCCGTCGCCCCGTCGCCCCGTCGCTGCGCCGCCCCGTCGCTGCGCCGCGCCGTCGCGTCGCGCCGCGCCGTCACCGTGCCGCCCCGTCGCCGCGTCACGACTGGTCCGCGCGCGCGGCGGTGTGGGGGGGACCGGCGGTGGCCCGCCGGACGCCGCGGCCGCCTTTCCGGCGCCACGCCGGGCGTGATACTCCTCGACGGATGACGTCCGCGCAGCCCGCCCGGGGCACCGACGATCCGCAGGTGGCCGAGGCGATGGCCGCCGAGTACGAGACGCTCTCCCCGGCGTGCCGGGCGGACGCCGGCCGGCTGAGGAGCTTCCTCGCGCCGGACTTCCACGAGTTCGGTGCCTCGGGCGGGGAGATCCGCTTCGAGGGGACCGCGGAGCGGGTGGCCGCGTACACCGATCCCGACGGCGACCCCATCGAGGTCGAGCGGATGTGGGGCGTGCGGCTGGCCGACGGGCTGGTGATGCTCAAGTACACGGCGCACATCGAGGGCCGGAGCTCCCACCGGACCTCCCTGTGGCGCCGGGTCGGGCCGGCCCGCTGGCAGATGTTCCACAACCAGGGCACGCCCACGGGCCGTTGACCGCGCTCCCGGACCACGGCCCGGACGCCGAGCGCCCGCGGGGGAGGCGCCGCCACGCCCCCACGTCGTCCCGAACCGCTCCCCGTGCCGCTTCCCGAACCGCTCCCGGGGCCGCTCCCCGTGCCGCTCCGGGGCCGGGTGCGTGGGCCCGCCCCGGTGCAGGGCGGGCCGGCCCGCCCTGCCGGGTGCCGCACGAGTATTGACTCCCCAGGGTCCCCTCGCGATCCTCGTCGGTAACTTTCACTGGGCATGACAAAAGTCATCTTCCGATCGGGGGACGTCGCCATGCTTCGACGCCCGTACACCGTCGTCGTCTCGCTCCTGCTGCTCGTGCTGGCCATGGCCCTGGGCCCGGCGCCCGGCTCCGCCGCCGCGGCCGAGGCGTGGTGGGACCCGGTCGCCCGGCCCGCCCCGGACTCGGGGATCGGCGTCACCGGCGAACCCTTCCGCGGCACCGACGCGCAGGGCGACGTGCGCGGCTTCGTCGACGCCCACGACCACCTGTTCTCCAACGAGGCGTTCGGCGGACGCCTCATCTGCGGCAAGGTGTTCTCCGAGGCGGGCGTCGCCGACGCGCTCAAGGACTGCCCCGAGCACTACCCCGACGGCACGCTGGCCGTCTTCGACTTCATCACCAACGGCGGCGACGGCCGCCACGACCCCGTCGGCTGGCCCACCTTCAAGGACTGGCCCGCCCACGACTCGCGCACCCACCAGCAGAACTACTACGCGTGGATCGAGCGGGCCTGGCGCGGCGGACAGCGCGTGCTCGTCAACGACCTCGTCACCAACGGGGTGATCTGCTCGGTCTACTTCTTCAAGGACCGCTCCTGCGACGAGATGACCTCCATCCGCCTCCAGGCGAAACTGACCTACGACCTCCAGGCGTACATCGACCGGATGTACGGCGGCCCCGGCAAGGGCTGGTTCCGGGTCGTCACCGACACCGCGCAGGCCCGGCAGGTGATCGAACAGGGCAGACTCGCCGTCGTCCTGGGCGTGGAGACCTCCGAGCCGTTCGGCTGCAAGCAGATCCTCGACGTGCCGCAGTGCAGCAAGGCGGACATCGACAAGGGCCTCGACGAGCTGTACGCCCTCGGTGTGCGCAGCATGTTCCTCTGCCACAAGTTCGACAACGCCCTGTGCGGCGTCCGCTTCGACTCGGGCACGCTCGGAACGGCCATCAACGTGGGCCAGTTCCTCTCCACCGGCACCTTCTGGCGCACCGAGAAGTGCACCGGCCCCCAGCACGACAACCCCATCGGCCTGGCCGCGTCGGCGGCCGAGCAGAAGCTCCCGGCGGGCGTCGAGGTGCCCGCCTACGACAGCGATGCCCGGTGCAACGTGCGCGGGCTCACCGACCTCGGCGAGTACGCCGTACGCGGCATGATGCAGCGCAAGATGATGGTCGAGATCGACCACATGAGCGTCAAGGCCGCCGGGCGGGTCCTGGACCTGTTCGACTCCGCCTCCTACCCGGGCGTGCTCTCCTCCCACAGCTGGATGGACCTCAACTGGACCGAGCGCGTCTACGGTCTCGGCGGCTTCATCGCCCAGTACATGCACGGTTCGGGAAGCTTCACCGCGGAGGCGCGCCGGACCGAGGCGCTGCGCGACAAGTACGGCGTCGGCTACGGCTATGGCACCGACATGAACGGCGTCGGCGGCTGGCCCGGCCCGCGCGGCGCCGACGCCCCCCACCCGGTGACGTACCCCTTCCGCAGCACCGACGGCGGCTCCGTCATCGACCGGCAGACCGCCGGTGAGCGCACCTGGGACCTGAACACCGACGGGGCCGCGCACTACGGGCTCGTACCGGACTGGATCGAGGACATCCGGGTGACCGGCGGACAGGACGTGGTCGACGACCTGTTCCGGGGCGCCGAGTCCTATCTGCGCACCTGGGGCGCCACCGAACGGCACCAGGCCCTGGCCGACCTCGCCGCGGGCGCCGGCGCGACCGCCAGCTCCACCGAGTGGTGGAACCCCTTCACCAGCTATGCGCCCGGCCGGGCCGTGGACGGCCGCCGTGACACCCGGTGGGCCAGCGTCTGGAGCGACGCGCAGTGGCTGCGCCTGGACCTCGGCGCCACCCACCGGGTCGGCAGGGTCACCCTCGACTGGGAGCGTGCCTACGGCCGTGCGTACCGCATCGAGCTCTCCACGGACGGCACCGACTGGCGCACCGTGTGGTCCACGACCTCCGGGGACGGCGGCCTCGACACCGCACGCTTCGCCGGAACGCCGGCCCGCTACGTCCGCCTGCAGTTCCTCGACCGGGGCACGGACTGGGGGTACTCGCTGTACGAGGTGAGCGTCCACAGCGACTGACGGTCCGCCCCGGCCGCACCTCAGCCGATCTCCACCAGCAGGTCGCCGCCCTCCACCTGCTGCACCCGGTTCACCGCGAGCCGGGTCACCCGGCCCGCCCGGGGCGCGGTGATGGACGCCTCCATCTTCATCGCCTCGATGGTGGCCAGCGTGGCCCCCGCCGCCACCTCGTCGCCCTCGCCGACCACGACCGTCACCACCCCCGCGAACGGCGCCGGGACATGCCCCGGGTTGCCCCGGTCGGCCTTCTCCGTCACGGGGACGTCGGAGGCGGCGGCCCGGTCGCGGACCTGGATCGGGCGCAACTGGCCGTTCAGCGTGGACATCACCGTGCGCATCCCGCGCTCGTCGGCCTCGCCGACGGCCTGCAGCTCGATCAGCAGCCGCACACCGGGCTCCAGGTCGATGGCGTACTCCTGGCCCGGCCGCAGCCCGTAGAAGTAGTCCTTGCTGTCGAGCACGCTGGTGTCGCCGAACGCCTGCCGGTGCGTGTCGAACTCCCGCGTCGGGCCCGGGAAGAGCAGCCGGTTCAGCGTCGCCCGCGGCTCCTTCTCCAGCCCCTCGCGGTCCTCCGCGCCCAGCTCCGTCGCCGGCCCGGCCTCCGCGCGGCCCCGCAGCGCCCTGCTGCGGAACGGCTCGGGCCAGCCGCCGGGCGGGGTGCCCAGCTCACCGCGGAGGAAGCCCACCACCGAGTCCGGGATGTCGAACCGGGACGGCTCCGCCTCGAAGTCCGCCGGGTCCACCCCGGCACCCACCAGGTGCAGCGCCAGGTCGCCCACCACCTTCGACGACGGCGTGACCTTCACCAGACGGCCCAGCATCCGGTCGGCGGCCGCGTACATCGCCTCGATCTGCTCGAACCGGTCGCCCAGCCCCAGCGCGACCGCCTGCGTGCGCAGGTTGGACAGCTGCCCGCCGGGGATCTCGTGGTGGTAGACGCGGCCGGTCGGCGCCGACAGGCCCGCCTCGAACGGCGCGTAGACGTGCCGGACGCTCTCCCAGTACGGCTCCAGGTCGCACACCGCGGCCAGGTCCAGGCCGGTCGTCCGCTCGGAGTGGTCCGTCGCGGCCACGATCGACGACAGCGACGGCTGCGAGGTGGTGCCCGCCAGCGACGCCACCGCCCCGTCCACCGCGTCCGCGCCCGCCCGCACCGCCGCCAGATAGGTGGCCAGCTGCCCGCCCGCGGTGTCGTGCGTGTGCACGTGCACCGGCAGCCCGAACTCCCGGCGCAGCGCCGACACCAGCGTCGCCGCGGCCGGCGCGCGCAGCAGCCCCGCCATGTCCTTCACGGCCAGCACGTGCGCGCCCGCCTCGACGATCCGCTCCGCCAGCCGCAGGTAGTAGTCCAGCGTGTACAGCCGCTCGGCCGGGTCCGACAGGTCCGCGGTGTAGCACAGCGCCACCTCCGCGACCGCCGTGCCGGTCTCCCGCACGGCGTCGATCGCGGGGCGCATCTGGTCCACGTCGTTGAGCGCGTCGAAGATGCGGAAGATGTCGATGCCGGTGGCGGCGGCCTCCCGGACGAACGCGTCGGTCACCTCCGTCGGATACGGCGTGTAGCCGACGGTGTTGCGGCCGCGCAGCAGCATCTGCAGGCAGATGTTCGGCACCGCCTCGCGCAGCGCGGCCAGCCGCTCCCACGGGTCCTCCGCGAGGAACCGCAGCGCCACGTCGTACGTCGCACCGCCCCAGCACTCCAGCGACAGCAGCTGCGGCAGCGTACGCGCCACCACCGGGGCCACCGTCAGCATGTCCCTGGTGCGCACCCGGGTCGCCAGCAGCGACTGGTGCGCGTCGCGGAACGTGGTGTCGGTGACGCCGAGAGAGGGCGAGTCGCGCAGCCAGCTCGCGAAGCCCTGCGGGCCCAGCTCGGCCAGCCGCTGCCGGGAACCGGCCGGCGGCTCGCCCGCGGGCAGCGGCGGCAGCTTGCCCGCCGGGTCGGCCAGCACGGGCCGCTCACCGTGCGGCTTGTTCACCGTCACGTCCGCCAGATAGGTCAGCAGCTTGGTGCCGCGGTCCGCGGAGTGCCGCGAGGTCAGCAGGTGCGGGCGCTGCTCGATGAACGAGGTGGTGACCCGGCCCGCCTGGAAGTCCGGGTCGTCCAGCACCGCCTGCAGGAACGGGATGTTCGTGGCCACGCCGCGGATACGGAACTCGGCCACCGCCCGCCGCGCCCGGTTCACGGCCGTGGTGAAGTCCCGGCCCCGGCAGGAGAGCTTCACCAGCATCGAGTCGAAGTGCGCGCTGATCTCCGAACCGGCGTGCGTCGTCCCGCCGTCCAGCCGGATGCCGGAGCCGCCGGGGGAGCGGTAGGCGCTGATCCGGCCGGTGTCGGGGCGGAAGCCGTTCGCCGGGTCCTCGGTGGTGATCCGGCACTGCAGGGCCGCACCGCGCAGGGTGATGTTCTCCTGCGCGAGACCGAGGTCGGCCAGGGTCTCCCCGGCGGCGATCCGCAGCTGCGCCTGCACCAGGTCGACGTCCGTGACCTCCTCGGTCACCGTGTGCTCGACCTGGATCCGCGGGTTCATCTCGATGAAGACGTGCCTGCCGTCCGGGTCCACGAGGAACTCCACCGTGCCCGCGTTGCGGTAGCCGATCTGCCGCGCGAACCGCACCGCGTCCGCGCAGATCCGGTCCCTGAGCTCCGGGTCGAGGCCGGGTGCGGGCGCCAGCTCGATCACCTTCTGGTGGCGCCGCTGCACCGAGCAGTCGCGCTCGAACAGGTGGATGACGTCGCCGTTCCCGTCCGCGAGGATCTGCACCTCGATGTGCCGGGGGTCGACGACCGCCTTCTCCAGGAACACCGTCGCGTCACCGAACGCGGAGGCCGCCTCCCGCGACGCCGCCTCGACCGCCTCGCGCAGCTGGTCCGGCTGCTCCACCCGGCGCATGCCGCGCCCGCCGCCGCCCGCGACGGCCTTCACGAACACCGGGAAGCCGATCTCCCCGGCCGCACGCACCAACTCGTCGACGTCCGTGGAGGGCGCCGACGAACCCAGCACCGGCACTCCGGCCGCCCGCGCCGCAGCCACCGCCCTCGCCTTGTTGCCCGTCAGCTCCAGGATCTCCGCGTCCGGCCCGACGAAGGCGATGCCCGCCTCCCGGCACGCCCGCGCCAGCTCGGGGTTCTCGGAGAGGAAGCCGTAGCCCGGGTACACGGCGTCGGCGCCTGCGCGCCGGGCGGCGCCGACGATCTCCTCCACCGAGAGGTACGCCCGCACCGGGTGCCCCGGTTCGCCGATCTCGTAGGCCTCGTCGGCCTTCAACCGGTGCAGCGAGTTGCGGTCCTCGTGCGGGAAGACGGCAACCGTCCGCGCCCCCAGCTCGTAGCCGGCGCGGAACGCGCGAATCGCGATCTCGCCACGGTTGGCGACCAGCACCTTGCGGAACATTCTCGATCCCTTCAGCCTGCCGGTGAGGAGCCCATGGTGTCGGCCCCACCGCCCCGACGCCATGTGACCCGGCCCACTGGCACCATTCCTGACACACGCCTGAACGGACCCTGTCCACCGCAACCGCGATGGCCGAAAATGTGTCTCAGAACGCGTGCCCGCCGTACAGGAACCTATGCGGTGGCCGCGGTCACGGCCTGGGGGGTCGGAGATGAGTGTGTGGACGGTGCCCGGATACGCCGAGTCGCAGGAACTCGGGTCGGGGGCGAGCGGGCGGGTCGTGATGGCCGTGCACCGCGACAGCGGCCTGCCGGTGGCGGTGAAGTACCTCAGCGACTCGCTGCGCACCCGGCCCGGCTTCGTGCGCGACTTCCGCGCCGAGGCGCGCCTGCTCGGCGGACTCGACAGCCCGCACGTGGCCGGCCTGTACGAGTACGTGGAGAGCCCCGACGGCGCCGCCATCGTGATGGAGCTGGTCGAGGGGGTCTCGCTGCGCGCCCTGCTGGCCCGTCGGGGTCCGCTCGGACCGGAGGCCGCGCTCACCGTCCTCAAGGGCTCCCTGCTGGGCCTGGCCGACGCCCACCGGCTCGGCGTGGTGCACCGCGACTACAAGCCCGAGAACGTGCTCGTCACCCCGGACGGTGTCTCCCGCCTGGTCGACTTCGGCATCGCGGTGGACTCCGGCATCAGCGCGGGCATCGCGGGCACGCCCTCCTACATGGCCCCGGAGCAGTGGACCGGCGCCCCGGCCTCTCCGGCGGCCGACGTGTACGCGGCCACCGCCACGTTCTTCGAGTGTCTGACCCGCCGCAAGCCCTATGCGGGCGACAACCTCGCCGAACTGGCGGTGCGGCACACGGACGCGCCGATCCCGGCCGAGGAGGTGCCCGAGCCGGTCCGGGGTCTGGTCCGGCGCGGCCTGGCCAAGGAGCCGGCCGGGCGTCCGGCGACCGCCGAGGACTTCGTCCGCGAGCTGGAGGCGGCCGCGGGCGCCGCCTACGGGCCCGACTGGGAGGAGCGGGGACGGGGCCGGCTCGCCGCCCTCGTGGCGCTGCTGCCCCTGCTGCTGCCCTCGGCGCGCCCGGCGCCGCGCACCGCGGTGGACACCGCGCGCACGGTCCTGGCCCCGGCACCGGTCCGCGGCGGGCTCCGCCCGTGGCTGCCGGACCGTACGGGCCTGCTCGTGTCGGGGGCGCTCGTGGTGCTCGCCGTGCTGCTCGCCCTCGGTGTCCGGTCCGCACAGGGCGGGGGGCCGGGTGAGGCGGCGGCCCAGGCGCTGGCGACCACGAGCACCGGGCCGGGCACGGCGGAGCCGCCCGCCGCGGCGGAGACCGCGGCGGAGACCGGGACCGCCACGCCCACCGCCACGGCGAGCGGCTCCGCCTCCCCGAGCGCGTCCGCCGACGAGCCGCCCGCCCCACCGGACACGCCGTCGGCCACCCCCTCGGACCCGGCCGTCCCGCCGGACCCGGCCACGGACCCGGCGACCCCGGCCGAGGGGACCCCGCCGAGCGGTGCCACACCTCCGCCGGGCGGCGGCACCGGGTCGCCCGTCACGACCCCGCCGCCGGTCTCCCCGCGGCCCGTGGCGGTCAAGGACGTACGGGTGGCGGAGTTCCGGCAGACCGGCCCGGCCACCGCGACGGCCACCTTCACCGTCACCACCGACGGAACCGGTCCGGTGTCCGTCACCGTGTCCTGGTCCACGAGCGCCGCGGCCGGTCCCGGAGTCCCGGACAGCGGCCGTGACACCTTCACCCGCAGCGGCGCCACCAGCTACAAGGTGACCGCCGAGCACACCTTCACCGGGAAGGGCTGCTACTGGGCCGTGCAGGCCGCCACCGATCCGGCCGCGGCCGGCGGGCCCGCCTCGCAGCAGCTGCTGACCCGGCAGTGTGACCTCCGGTGAGCGCCCCGGAGAACCCCGCCGAGCGCGCCGACCCGGCCGGGCTCGCCGGCCGGGCGCCCGAGCCGCGGGACGCCGTGCCCGCCGCCGACGACGGCCCCGCGACCGACGGCCCGGCCCAGGACGGCCCCGCGACCGGCCGTCCCACGACCGGCCGTCCCACGACCGACGGGCCCGCGCACGAGGACCGCGGGTACGACGACCCCGAGTACAGCGCCACCGTCCTGGCCAGCCACTGGATCCAGCGCCCCGGGCCCGAGGACGACGACCCCGGGCCAGGCGGGGCGGACGCCGGCCCGGAGGACGCCGTGCCGGCCTGGCCGGAGACCGGCCCGGACGGCGCCGTGCCGACGCTCCTGGACACCGGCCCGGAACCGGCCGTGCCGGCCTGGCCGGAGACCGGCCTGGAGGGCGCCGTGCCGACGCTCCTGGACACTGGCCCGGACGGCGCCGTGCCGACGCTCCTGGACACCGGCCCGGAACCGGCCGTGCCGGCCCGCCGCGACGAGGGGCCGGACGGCACGCCGCCGGCCCGCCCCGACGCCGGGCCCGGCGGACCCGCGGTGACGCTGCGGGAAGCCGCGCCGGACGGCGCGGCTGTGACGCGGCGGGAGACCGGGCCGGGGGACGGCGGCGAGGTCCGCCCGGACCGGCGGGAGGGCACGGTGCTGCGGTTCGGCCCCGGGGTCACCGCGGTGCTCGCCCACCGCACCCACCGCCCGCCGCCGCTCCCGGCCCCGCCACCCGCCCCACCGCGCCGCCGACTGCGCCGGTACACGCTGCCGGTGCTGGTCTTCGCGTGCGTGCTGGCGTTCCTGGCCTGGCAGCGGCTCGGCCCGCAGGTCGCGGTGCGCGCGGTGGCGGTGACCGCCGAACCGGCGGTGCTGGGCTGTGGCCGGACGGCGCTGGTGACCGCCCGCGTCACCACCGACGGCCGGCCGGGCACCCTCACCTACCGCTGGGTGCGCAGCGACGGCACGTCCTCCCCTGTGCTGCGCGAGCGTCTGGAGCGCGGCAGGCGGCTGGCGGAGCTGCGGCTGCGGTGGACCTTCGAGGGCCGGGGCCGCTACGAGGCCCGTGCCGAAGTGCACCTCCTCACGCCCGCCCGGCACACGGCGGGCACCCGGCTGACGTACGCCTGCCCGTGAGCCGCGGCGCCCCGGCCGGGTGCGGTGCCGGGGCGCCGGGCGGCGGGCCTCAGTCCGTCGGACCGCCCTGCTCCGAGCGGCGTACGGCCTGCTGCACATCGCCCTCGACCTGGTTGCGGGCGGTGCCCTGCTCCTTGGCGTACTCGGTGACGGCGTGCTGGACGTCGCGGGCCAGCTCCCGCCAGGCACGCCAGGCGGTCTCGTAGATCTCGGTCTGATGACCGGGCCACGACTGCTGCGCGGGCGGTCCGTACCGGTCGCGCAGCTTCTCCACGCGCGCCTGCGCCTGGTCGGCCGCGCGCTGCTTCTCGATCAGCTCTTCGAACGTGTGCGCCACTTTGTGATCGTAAGGAGCCGCGGCCGATCCCGCGCGGCGGCCTCCGAGAGGTTTGCGTGAGGTTTGCATGATCATGCATAACCATGCATACTCTTCCTATGTCCAAGGTCCTCACTTCCCTTCCGGCCGGCGAGCGCGTCGGTATCGCCTTCTCCGGCGGCCTCGACACCTCGGTCGCCGTCGCGTGGATGCGCGACAAGGGTGCCGTCCCCTGCACCTACACCGCCGACATCGGCCAGTACGACGAGCCCGACATCGCGTCGGTGCCGGGCCGCGCGAAGACCTACGGGGCCGAGATCGCACGCCTGGTCGACTGCCGTGCGGCGCTGGTCGAGGAGGGCCTTGCCGCCCTGGCCTGCGGGGCGTTCCACATCCGCTCCGGCGGCCGCGCGTACTTCAACACCACGCCGCTCGGCCGCGCCGTCACCGGCACCCTGCTGGTGCGGGCGATGCTGGAGGACGACGTGCAGATCTGGGGCGACGGCTCCACCTACAAGGGCAACGACATCGAGCGGTTCTACCGCTACGGGCTGCTCGCCAACCCGCACCTCAGGATCTACAAGCCGTGGCTGGACGCGGACTTCGTGACCGAGCTGGGCGGCCGCAGGGAGATGTCCCAGTGGCTGCTCGCCCACGAGCTGCCCTACCGCGACAGCCCGGAGAAGGCCTACTCCACCGACGCCAACATCTGGGGCGCCACCCACGAGGCCAAGACCCTGGAGCACCTGGACACCGGCGTCGAGACCGTCCAGCCCATCATGGGCGTGCGGTTCTGGGACCCGTCGGTCGAGATCGCCCCCGAGGACGTGACGATCGGCTTCGAGCAGGGCCGGCCGGTGACGATCAACGGCAAGGAGTTCGCCACCCCGGTCGATCTCGTCCTGGAGGCCAACGCCGTCGGCGGCCGGCACGGACTGGGCATGTCCGACCAGATCGAGAACCGGATCATCGAGGCCAAGAGCCGCGGCATCTACGAGGCCCCGGGTATGGCCCTGCTGCACGCCGCCTACGAGCGCCTGGTCAACGCGATCCACAACGAGGACACCCTCGCCACGTACCACAGCGAGGGCCGTCGCCTGGGCCGCCTGATGTACGAGGGCCGCTGGCTGGACCCGCAGGCCCTGATGATCCGGGAGTCGCTCCAGCGCTGGGTCGGCGCGGGCGTCACGGGTGAGGTGACGCTGCGGCTGCGGCGCGGCGAGGACTACTCGGTCCTGGACACGGCCGGCCCGGCCTTCAGCTACCACCCCGACAAGCTGTCGATGGAGCGGACCGAGGACTCCGCGTTCGGCCCGTCCGACCGCATCGGCCAGCTCACCATGCGCAACCTCGACATCGCCGACTCGCGGGCCCGGCTGGAGCAGTACGCGGGCCTCGGCCTGATCGGCACCGCGGGCCCGGCCGTCGGAGCCGCCCAGGCCGCTTCGACCGGTCTGATCGGCGCGATGCAGGAGGGCGGAGCCGAGGCGATCGCCTCCCGGGGCGAGGTCTCCGAGGAGGACGAGGTCCTGGACCGCGCGGCGATCGAGTCCGGAACGGACTGACCGCCCGCGCACGGGGACGCGTACGGGCGCCCGCCCGCGTCCCGGTGCGGTGCGGGCGGACACCCGCGGGAGGGGCCCGGCGGGTGCGGCACGCGGCGGGGCGGCCGGGCACCACGGGTGCCCGGCCGCCCTAGTGGGGTCAGCTCACAGGCGCTGCCACAGCGCCGGCACGATCGGCGGCTCCCAGCCCGTCTGCGCCTGGTGGCCCTGGATGCAGCGGTAGGTCGCCCCGCCGTACGTCACCGTGTCGCCCGCCCGGTAGACGGTGCCGGCCGCCCAGGTGCCGCCCGGGTCACCGGGGTCACCGGGGTCGCCCGGGTCGCCGGGGCCGCTGCCGGCGGTCTTCAGGGTCAGGCCGTACGACTGGAGGATCGGGTTGACCGGCTGGAAGAACGTGGTCCCGCCGGACGTGCAGTTGCCCGACCCGCCCGAGGTGACACCCTGCGCCTGGCTGCCGGAGATGTAGGAGCCGCCCGAGTCGCCCGGCTCGGCGCACACCGTCGTCCGGGTGACACCGCTGATCGTGCCCTCCGGGTAGGTGACGCTCGTGTTGTGCTGCTGGATCGTGCCGCAGTGCCAGCCGGTGGTCGAACCGGAGCGGCACACCGAGGAGCCCACGGCGGCCTGGGCGGACCCGGCGACCTGGACCGAGGAGCCGTTGACGTTCGGCGTCGCCGTCCAGTTGCCGTTGGTGGCCACCCACGCCATGTCGTTGCCCGGGAACACCGACGCCTGGAAGGTGCCCTGCGCGACCCGGTTGGAGCCGCTGGTGGTGTTGCCCGCCCGGCCGCAGTGGCCGGCCGTGGCGAAGCCCTGCTGGGTGCCGCGGGTCACCGGGAAGCCGATCGAGCAGCGGCTGCTGCTGCCGATGTAGTACGCGTCACCGCCGCGCAGGTCGTACAGCGGACGCGGCCGCAGGGACGAGACGTCGATCCGGGCGAGCGCGGCGTCGACGCCCGCGGCGCGGAGGACCCGGCGGCCGGCGTCGGCCCGCACCGCCTGCACCACCAGCGCGTTGGTGCGCACGTCGACGTACCAGACGGGGGTGTCGGCGGTGCTGTGCCGGGCCGCGTAGCGGTCCAGGCGGGCCTTGGCCGCGTCCAGGGCGGACAGGGAGCGGCGCACCACGGTGGCGTCGGCGCCCTGCGCCTCGATGGCGGCCACGTCGGCGGCGTCCGCCGTCGCCACGGTCAGGCGTGCGGAGTCCGCGCCGCGCACCCAGGCGCCGGCGAAGTCCGCGCCGAGCGCGGCCCGCAGCCGGCCCGCGGTGGCGCCGGCCTCGGCCTCGTTGACGAGCCGGCGCTCGGCCTGGGCGCGGTCCAGGCCGAGGTCGCGCTGCATGGCGCGGAGCAGGGCGGGCGGGGCGTCCGCGGTCCGCAGGGTGTCGGCCGCGGACCGCACCTCGGCGGCGGGTCCGGCGCCCGCGCTCGCGGTGCCGCTGAGCCCGGCCACGAGCAGGGCACCGGCCGCCGCGGTGGCGGCGCACAGGGCCCTGGCATGTCGTCGGAGCATGGGGAGGTCTCCTCGGATTCGGGTGGGGAAGTGCCGAAACCGTAAGGAGCGCCCGACCGTCCGCAGAAGACGTCGGCCGACCCCCTGCCCCGGTGTTATGGAAGGTGCTCGCCGTGCGCCGCACGCCAGTTGGCGTAGCTGACGCTGCGTGCGGCCGCTCCCGCGTGTGCCGCGCGGGCCTGGGCCAGCACCGTCGCCGCCAGCTCCGGGCGCCGGGTGGCCGGACACCAGCCCAGCAGGTGCCGCCAGCGCAGGGGCGTGCCCGCGAGCGGGCGGGTGGTGATGCCCGGCGTCGGCGGGAAGGTGGCCCGGCACAGCCCCACCGCCCGGCCCACCTCCACCAGGTGGACACACGAGGCGGTGTCCGTCTCGTACATGCGGCGCGGGGCGAACCCGGCCCGCGTGCAGGCCGCGGTGAAGCAGTCCCCGAAGCAGCCGTCGCCGGGCACGCACGCCCACTCCTCGCCGGCCAGCTCGGCCAGTTCGAGCTCCTCGCGGCCCCGGCCCGACCGGTGGCCCTCGGCGAGCATCACGAACACCGGGTCCACCGCGATCTCCTGCCACACCAGCTGCGGCCCGCCCGGCGGGGGAGCCGACCCGCAGGTGCCGGCCAGGGCGAAGTCCAGCCGCCCCTCGGCGAGCTGCCGCGCCAGCTCCCGCTCCGACCAGGACGCGCACGTGGTCACCGTGGCGTCCGGTACCGCGTCCGCCAGCCGGTCCACCAGCCCGCCCAGCAGCGGGCCGTGCGTGCCGCCCAGGCGCAACCGCCGGCTCTCGCGCCGCGTCCGGACGAACTGGGCTGCCTCGTGCTGGAGTTCGCTCACCGCCGGCAGCACGATCCGGGTGCGCTCCAGCACCAGCTCACCGAGCTCGGTCGCCCGCACCCCGTGCCGTCCGCGCTCGAAGAGCTCCCCGCCCAGCGCGCGTTCGATCCGCCGCAACTGCGCGCTGAGTGCGGGCTGGGCGAGGCCGAGGACCGATGCGGCCCTGGTGAGGCTGCCCGCCTCGGCGATCGTCCGGATGGTCTTCAGATGGCGCAACTCCAGCTCCATGCTGGGAGCTTGCGCGGCGGAGGCGACAACGGCAAGGGGTTGGTACGGACCATACGGGGCGGGTGCGGCGGCCGCGCCGTGCCCGCGCGGCCCTCAGCGCACCAGCTCCGCGGCCAGCAGGTCCATGAGCAGGCCGTCGTGCCAGGTCCCGTCGGCGCCGCGCTCGTACTGGCGCAGCACGCCGACCGGCCGGAAGCCCACCTTGGTGTAGCAGCGGATCGCCGGGGCGTTGTCGGCCGCCGGGTCGATCACCAGGCGGTGGTAGCCCCGGTCGTCCACGAGATGGCGGGCCAGGGTGCGGACCGCGTCGGTGCCCAGGCCCCGGCCGTGCACGGCCGGGTCGAGGAACAGGTCGATGCCGGCGTGCCGGTAGTCGGGCTCCTCCTCCGCGTACCACTGGATCATTCCGACGATCCGCCCTCCGGCCTCGACGGTCAGGGTCCGGGTGGCGGGATCGGCCAGGTCCTCCGCGACCTCGGCCGCGAGGTCCGGGCCGCCGCGCCAGCGGGCGCGCACCTCGGGGGTGGCCCGGATCGCCGCCAGGTCCGGCACGTCCGCGGGGACGGAGGGACGCAGGACGACGCGGGTGCCGCGCAGCACGCTCATGCCCCGGACCCTACCGGCCGGTCCGGCCGGCGGGGCGTACGGACCGTTGGTCCGGGCCGGGCCGGCCGTCCGTGCCGGGCCGGTGGGACGGGCGGCCGGCCCGGAAGGGCCCGTCCGTGCCGGACCGTGGCGGAGCATCCCAGGCCGGACGGCCTGCCCCGGGACGGCCTGCCCCGGGACGGGCCGGCAGCGGGGCAGGCCGTCCCGGCGCCGCCGGCCCGCCGCTGGTTACCGGAGTCTTACGAAGCGGCGGCGGCGCTGTCGTCCGGGCGCGGGACCGTGTTGGCTGGTCTCTCGAAGGGGGCGGCCGGCACGGTCGCTCCGTCCGGTCGAGCAGGAGGTCCCTGGTGTCCCGCGTGTCCCGCCGTATCGCCGTCCCGATCGCCCTGGTGGCGGCGGTCGCCGTCGCCCTCGGGCTGTATCTCTTCCAGCCCTGGAAGGCGTTCACCGACACCCGGGTCGACGAGGCGCTGCCGGCCGCCGCGGCCCCGGCGGCCGCCCCGACGGCCGACGCCGCCGGGCCGGCCGGCGAGCGGTCCCCGCAGCCGGACGCCTCCCCCCGGGAGGGCGCGCCCGCCGGGGACCTCGCCCGGGGCAGCTTCGTCACGCACGAGCACGACACGACGGGAACGGCCCGCACCGTGCGGCTCGCCGACGGCGGCCAGCTGCTGCGGCTGGAGGACCTCGACACCTCCGACGGTCCGGACGTGCGGGTCTACCTCTCGCCCCGCGGCGCCGACGCGGTCGAGTCGGGCCTCGGCGACGGGGCGGTCGAACTCGGCCGGCTCAAGGGCAACCTGGGCAACCAGAACTACACCGTGCCGGCCGGCACCGACCTGTCGCGGTTCCGCAGCGCGGTGCTCTGGTGCGAGCGCTTCTCGGTGTCGTTCGGGGCCGCCGACCTGACCCCCGTCGCGAGCTGACCCCGCGCGTCCGGGCGCGGCGACCCGCGGCGCGGACCGCGTCGGTGCCCGGGCCCCGGCGGCCGGTGTCGCAGATCACCGTGTGAGGGTGCTGGCGGCCGGGCAGGGATCCTGCCTGCGGACCATCGACACCTGTGGGGGACCTCTTGAGCGTGTGTGTGATCGGCGCGGGCTTGTCGGGGCTGGCGGCCGCACACGCCCTCGCGGTACGGGGCATCGACCACGTCTGCCTGGAGAAGGCGCCCGACGTGGGCGGCATCTGGCGCCAGCCGCAGGCGGGGGAGCGCGGTCCGGGATACCTGGCCCTGCACCTCAACTCCGTCAAGGACCTGACCGGTTACGCCGCCCGTCCGATGCCGGAGTCGTACCCGCTCTACCCCCGCCACAGCGAGATGGCCGCCTATCTGAGGTCGTTCGCCGAGTGGGCCGGGCTGTACCGGACGACGGAGCTGAACACCGAGGTGCTGTCGGTGCGTCAGGCGCCCGACGGGCTGTGGACGGTGGTGAGCCGGGACGCCGGGGGAACCGCGCGGACACGGACGTTCACGCAGGTCGTCGTCGCCTCGGGGCATCACACGCTGCCGCGCCTGCCGGACCCGCTGCCGCCCGGCGCGGACTCCTTCGGCGGCAAGATCCTGCACGCGCTCGACTACCACGACGGCCGGGACTTCGACGGGCAGCGGGTGGTCGTGGTGGGACTCGGCGCGTCGGCCGTCGACATCGCCGCCGACCTCTCCCGGCACGCGGCCCGCACCGTGCTCTCGGTCCGCCGGGGCCTGCACATCCTGCCGAAGCAGCTGTACGGGGTGGCGCTGGACCACATCGCGCACGCTCCCTGGTGGACCCGGATGTCGCTGCCCGAGCAGCGGCGGTTCCTGGAGCAGGCGCTGCTGGTCGCGCGGGGCCGGCTGACCGACTACGGCCTTCCCGAGCCCGACCATCCGGTGTTCGCCTCGGCCGTGACCATCTCCGACGACATCCTCAGCCGGATCCGGCACGGCGGGGTGACGCCCCGGACGGCGATCGCGTCGCTGTCCGGGAACGAGGTCCGCTTCGCCGACGGCAGCACCGAGGAGGCGGACGCGATCGTCTACTGCACGGGCTACCGCATGGCCTTCCCCTTCCTCCCGGCCGGCGGGCCGACCGGGTCGCACGGCTCGGTGGAGCTGTACAAGCGGGTCGCCGACCCCGCCCGGCCCGGCCTCTACCACGTCGGTCTGGTCCGGCCGGTGGGGACCATCACCCGGCTGCTGGAGGCGCAGAGCGACTGGGTCGCCCGCATCGTGACGGGTGAGGTGACGCTGCCGTCCGCCGACGCGATGCGGGGAGAGATCGCCGCCCATCTCCGCGTCGTCGCCGAGCGGTACGGCCAGAGCGAGGGAGCCTCCCTCCAGGTCGACGTGGTGCCGTACCTGCGGCAACTGGCCGCGGACGACTGAGGGCGGTCGGGGACGGCCCACCAGGGGCGGCGGCCCGCGGCGGCCGGCGAGGCCTCGGGACGGACGAGGACGACGGCGGACGGCTCAGGACCGCCGAGCGCGGACGGGGCCGTCCCGCGGGCCGGTACGCAGGGTGCGGGCGGCGCCCGCCGCACCCTGGTGGACGTGCTCCTGACAGTTCAGGAACCGGGTGGAGTCCGCTGGCCGGGCACGCCGGACGCGGCGAGCGGAGGCCGCACCGCGTACGCCTCCGACGACAGGTAGACCGTCACCCGCGGGGGTCTGCCGTGCTGGTGGGCCAGCGCGAGATACGCGATGAGGCCCACGCCGTCCTCGGGGCGCCGGCCGGTGACCGCGGGCAGCGCCCGCAGCAGCGGGCCGGGATCCGCGCCGTAACGGTTCAGCACGGTGACGGCGCGTTCCAGGGACTCCCCGTCGTGCCGGGCGTAGTCGCGCACCGGGACGTACAGGGTGAAGCCGTCGGGCGCGCCGGACCCGGCGTCGGTGAGGACGTGGCAGGTCTGGCCGGGCCGCCGGACCAGCCGCACCTCCTCGCCGGGCGCGCATCCCGCCGCGGTGCGGAAGAACTCCTCCAGTTCCGCCCGCTCCGGGCCCGGTGCCATCCGCGACAGCCCGGCCGCCTCCCGGGCCGACAGGTCCTGGTGGGCGAGGTAGACCTTGACCCGGGGAACCTCCCAGTCGCCGAGGTCCAGGGCGAAGAACAGATGCCGGCCGGACTCGGGCAGTGCCGCGAACGCGTCGCGGTGGCCGAGCCGTCGCAGCGCCTCCCGCACCGTCGCCGCGGCCCGTTCCGGCCCGGACGCGGCCGGGTTGAGGTAGATCTTGACCTTCGGGACACCGCCCGCGCGCAGTTCCAGCGCGCACCACAGCGCGAGCGGGCCCTCGGCGCGGGCCGGCAGGAAGAGGTCCGCCAGTTCGTCCAGCGGCCGGGTGCTGAAGCCCCAGCGCCGCCCCATGCCGCGTACCGCCTCCAGGCCCGCGCGGCCGCTCAGTGCCGTGCTGGGCGCCCCGCAGCCGGGCTCCAGCAGCACCCGCAGCTCGGGTGCCGAGCCCGCGGTGAACGACAGGGAGTACTCCACCGGCGTGTGGTCGTCGGAGAGGAAGCTGCGGTCCGGCGGCGGCTCGGTCAGCGACCGCCGGGCCACGGGGCCGAGGGCGTCGGTGAGGACCTGTGCGTAGCCGACGGCGTCGGCGGGCCGCAGTCCGGCGGTCTCGCACAGCCGCAGCAGCTGACGGGCCGTGAACTCGCCCAGGGCCGGAGCCTTCAGGGTGTTGCGGACGCCGGTCACCGGTGCCTCCGGCGGCCGGCGGGATGCCCGGCGGGGACCGGCGCGGCGGTGTGTGCGGCCCGCCGGGCGGCGGACGCCCCCGGCGGGGTGGTGGACGCTGCCGGCGGGGCGGCGCGCCCGTCCGGCGGGGCGGTGGACGCAAGAAGATACCCGCCGCTGGCGGCGGGTATCGTCCGCTGTCTGTCCGGGTGTCTGTCCGGGCCTGTCACGCGCTCGTGGTGCGCCGGCCGCCCGGGTGGTTCGGGGCGGTGGTGCAAAGCGCGGGTGGGTATGCGGTACACGGACCGTCCTTTGGCTGGAACCGTCACGGAAACGCGTTGATCAGTACCCGGGCGCTCGGAGCTTCATGCGACGGTGCGGGACGGACGGGTGTTGCGAGCGTCACCTCGCCAGCCAGTTGAGGAACGAGCTCCACAGGCCCGAGCGTTCGGGCTGCCGCTCGGCCCCGGCCTGCGGTGTCCGGTCGGCCGCGGCGGCCGGGCCCGGCGCGGCCGGCTGCCGTACGGGCCGGGTGGGGGTGAACCGGGCGGGCAGCGCGGCGAGGCCCCGGTTGAACGGCCCCGGACGCCACGTCAGGCTGTCCTCGGGCACGGCGAGTTCGATGTCCGGCAGCCGGTTGAGCAGGTGCTCGACGGCGGTGACGGTGATCTGCCGGGCGGTCTCCTTGGACGGGCAGGCGTGCGGTCCCGCGCTCCACGCCAGATGGGCCCGGTTGCTGCCGGCCGTGCGTGCGGCGGTCAGGGCGGGGCCGGTGTTGGCGGCCGCGAAGCTGACCAGCATGAGATCCCCGGCGTGCAGCTTCTCGCCGGCGAACTCCATGTCGGTGGCCGGATAGTGCGCGGCGAGGTTCTGCATCGGCGGGTTCTCCCACAGCGTGTCGTCGATCGCCTCGTCGATCAGACCGCCGCGGTGGGCGTACGCGTCGTGGGTGAGGAGCCGGTGCAGGGTGTTGCCGATCAGGTTGCGCAGCGGCTCGTTGCCGGCCACCAGCAGCAGCGCCAGCTGGTGCATCATCTCCTCGTCGGTGAGGGCCGACTGGTGCTGCATCAGCCAGGACGTGACGTCCTCGCCCGGCCGGGCCCGCTTGAGGGCGATGAGCTCGCCGATGGCACCGAACATCACCTCGGCCGCCTTCTCGGCGTTGACCCCGTCGAACATGCCGGTCGCGCCGAACAGCACCCGGTCGCCGATCTCGGCCGGGCAGCCGAAGAGTTCGTTGAAGACGAACAGCGGCAGCTGCTTGGCGTAGTCGCCCAGCAGGTCGACCGAGCCGCGTGCGGAGAACTGGCCGATCAGGTACTCGGCGACGCGCTCGGTGTTCTGGCTCAGCCTGCGGGTGTCGACCCGGGCCATGCTGTCGGTGACCGCCTGCCGCAGCCGCAGGTGCTCGGCGCCGTCGGTGAACATGCAGTTCTGCCGGTACGCCAGCACCGGCAGGACCGGGCTGTCGGGGCTGATCCGGCCCTCGACCAGGTCCCGCCACCGCCGGGAGTCCTTGCGGAAGGACCCGGAGTCCTGCAGCAGGTGCAGGGCGGTGGCGTAGTCGGTGACCAGGGTCGCCTCCACACCGGGCGCGATCTCGACCGGTGCGGTGGGCCCGTAGTGGCGCAGGTAGGCGTAGTAGGCCTGCGGGTCGGTGGCGAACTCCGGCCCGTACAGGGGGACTCGGCCGCCGGAGCCGTGCGCCGGGCACCCGGGCGGGGGCACGGGGGAGGAGGAAGGGTCGTCCATGTCTGAAGGCTCCTAGGTGGCGCGGCGGTCCAGCAGAAAGCGGACCAGGGTGATCAGTGCTTGGGCCGACGACTGCTCGTCGCGGGCGTCGCAGGTGACGACCGGGGTGTCGTCGAGCAGGTCCAGCGCCTCGCGCAGGGCGTGCTCGTCCCGCAGCGGGGTGTGGTCGAAGCGGTTGACGGCGATGGCGTAGTCGAGGCCGTACTGCTCGATCAGGTCGATCACCGGGAAGGAGTCGGCGAGCCGCTCGGGGTCGACCAGCACGAGCGCGCCGAGCGCGCCGCGCGCCATGTCCTCCCACATCTGTACGAAGCGCTGCTGGCCGGGCGTGCCGAACAGGTACAGCACCACCCGGTCGCTGATGGTGAGACGGCCGAAGTCCATGGCGACCGTGGTGGTGGTCTTGCCGTTGACGCCCTTGAGGTCGTCGACGTCCTCGGCGGCCCGCGTCATGGTCTCCTCGGTCGTCAGCGGGACGATCTCCGAGATGGAGCCGATGAACGTGGTCTTGCCGACCGCGAAGTGCCCGACGACCAGGATCTTCACGGCCGTCTGGTGCTCTCCGCCGCGGACGTAGTCGCGCTCATCCAAACTTGGCCCTGAGCCCATGCAGCACCTCCTCAAGGATGCGCAGGTCGGCGACGGGTGCCCGCTCCACCGGCGGGCGGGTGACGAGGTAGCCGCCTTCGACGAGTGCGGACAGGACGATCTTGACGACGCCCAGCGGGAGCCGGGTGTGCCCCGCGACCTCGGCGACCGAGAGGTAGCCGGCCGAGCAGATCTCCAGCAGGCTCTGCTCCTCGGGCGACAGCCGGGTCGGCCGCTGCCGGGTGTCCTCGACCGCGGTGACCAGGGTGATCAGCGACAGTTGCGCCTCGTCGGGTAAACCGCGGCCCCGGGTGATCACATAGGGCCTGACCAGCTCCGCGGCCTCCCGCTCCCCCTCGTCGGCGGCGCTCATGACGAGGCGCCCAGGTTCTCGCGGGGCGGCGTCATGAGGACCTTGCCCAGCTGGCCGACCAGTTGCTGCATCCGGAAGGTGATGTCGGCCATGTCGACGTCAGGAGCGGCCGAGACGCCGAGGTAGGCGCCCTGGCCGGCGGATATCAGGAACACCCAGCCGCCGTCGAACTCCACCAGTGTCTGCCGCCACTGCTGGTTGTCGCCCTCGCAGAAGAAGCCCAGCGAGCGGCTGAGCGACTGCACGCCGCTCATCGCCGCGGCGACCCGGTCGGCGTTGTCCTTGTCGAAGTCCTTCGTCCGGGCCATCAGCAGACCGTCGGCCGAGATCAGGACCGCGTGCAGGGCTCCCGGAATCTCCAGCGCACTGTCGAGCATCCATGCCAGATCGTCGTTCACGAGACCTCATGTCCTTCATTGCCTGCACCAGGGGTGCGGTTCGTCTCATCCGCGGGGGCCGCCGGATCCGGGGCCTCGGAGCGACCGGACTGCGTTCCCCGCTGGAACGCCCCCATGATCGCTGCCGTCTCCGCGCCTGAACGGGCCGGGGTGGGGCCCGTGGACGTGCTGCCCGGCACGATGGCCATCGGCCGCTTGCGGCGACGCCGGGGCAGGCCGTCGGCCGTCGGGGAGACGGCGCCCGAGGCCTCGGGGCCGCCGCGGCCCGGCCCGGCGGCGGGTGCGCCGGGCACGCCGGGCGCCGGGGTGCGCTGCTCCGGCATGCTCGTCAGCAGGTCGTGGGGGAGGAGCAGGACGGCCCGTACGCCGCCGTAGGGGGAGCTGGAGTCCACCGACACCTCGAATCCGAACCGCTCGGCGAGCACACCGACCACCGCGAAGCCGAACTGCGGCGGATTGCCGAGCGCGGAGACGCCCGCGACCCGCTCGGTCGACAGCAGCCGGGTCGCCCTCGCGCGCTCCTCGTCGTTCATGCCGACACCCGCGTCGTCGACCACGATGCAGATGCCCTTGGGCACCGTACGGATATTGATTTCGACGACCGTGTCCGGGCTGGAATAGCTCGTGGCGTTGTCGAGGAGCTCCGCCAGCGCCAGCGCGACCGGTTCCACGGCACGGCTGGTCACGGCGAAGTCGACCTGCGACAGAATTTCCACCCGCCGGAAATGCCGGACGCGTCCCTGGGCGCTGCGTACGACGTCGTATACCGACGCGACTTCACGCTGCCGGCCCAGCCAGCCGTCGCACAGAACGGCGATCGACTGCGCCCGCCGGCCGAACTGCGAATTGGTGTGGTCGATTTCCAGGAGGTCGTGCAGAATGGGCGACTCGCCGTACTTGCTCTGCATCCCGGAGATGACCAGCTGCTGCTCCGCGGCGAGACCCTGAAGAGTCCGCATCGCGGACTTCAGCACCGTCCTGGTCGCTTCTTCGGCCTGCTCCTGAGCTGCCTGGACGGACTTCGCGTAGTCGTTCTCCAACTCGGCGTAATGTGCCCTCAGCCCGTCGGCGTCCGTGCGCAGGGACCGCGTCGTTCTGCGTTGGCGAACAAGGGCGGCGACCGCGACGAGGGTGGCGACGAGGAGAGCCCACACCAGTGGGTTCTGTATGTACGTCATAAGACTCTCTTCAGGCGACTGACGGATCGGATAGTTGAACGTCCGTCAATGCGGGGGTGAACCAGCGGTGCGCCTATCTGTCCGCACTCCGCAACCGCGCCGTGATCCTAGCACCAAGCGGAACATGTGATGATCCGTCAGTAAGACGTCAGGCCTGCGGAATTGGAGTGTAGGGCGAGGTATGCCGCGACTGCGGCGCTCGGGGGCGATTCGGGCATTCCCTTGCCTGTAAGGCGAGTTGACGCGCAGATATCCGGTGCGCCGCGGTGTGCTGACGTCAACTGGCGTGCGCGGCAGGCCGGAAGACGTGACGAGGATCATGGTGAAGCCGCGGCGGGGCGAGTGGAACCGGCGGCGTCCGTCGGGCAGGGGGAACGGCGGCCGGCGGCCGCCGGACCGTGTGGCGGGCGCCTGCCGCGGCCCTAGGGTGTGTTTCGAAAGTAGCGTCGTCTGCCCGAAGGGCAGGTCTGGCGGCGTCTGGTGCGTGCGATCGCAAGGCGGAGGGTCGCCCCGATACTGGATGTATCGGGGCGAGCCCGACAACGCGGCGAGCGTGCGTGCCAGACGCCGCCAGGCAGGCGGGACTTTCGAAACACGCCCTAGGTCAGATAGGCGAGTCCGGCGTGTTCGGCCCGGTAGGCGTCGACCAGCCGGCGGGCGACTTGGACCGAGTCGACCAGCGGGTGCAGGGCGAACGCCTTGACGGCGGTGGCACGGGACCCGGACGCGGCGGCCGCCATCGTCTCGCGCTCCACCGCCTTGACCGCGCACACCAGGCCCGCCGCGTGGGCGGGCAGCGGTGACACGGTCAGGGGGCGGGCGCCGTCCGCGCCCACCGTGCAGGGCACCTCCACCACGGCGTCGTCGTCGAGGACGGGCAGGGCACCCCGGTTGCGGACGTCGAGGATCAAGGTGGTGCGCTCGCCGCGGGCGATGGCCCGCATCAGGGCCAGGGCGACCTTCTCGTAGCCGCCGGACTCCGCCAGGGAGGCCGCGTCGCGCTCCCCGGCGCCCGACGCCTCCCGGTTCTCCGCCATGTAGGTCGCCTCGCGCTCGGCCCGGGTACGGTCCCAGGTGCGCAGCGCCGGCGCGTGCGGGTCGCGCATCCGCTCGTAGAACCCGGCCTGCTGGTCGTGCAGGAAGGCGCCGCGGGTGCGCTCGGCCGCCTGGTACGCCTGGACCGCCTCGCGGTTGAAGTAGTAGTAGTGCAGGTACTCGTTGGGGACCGCGCCCAGCGACTGGATCCACTCCGGGCCGAACAGCCGGCCCTCCTCGAATCCGGTCAGCAGGTCACGGTCGGCGAGCAGCCGGGGGAGCTCGTCGCGGCCGTCGATCCTCAGGCCGCGCAGCCAGCCCAGATGGTTCAGCCCGGCGTAGTCCGGCTCGGCCTCCTCCGGCCGGGCGGCGCCGAGCGCGCGGGCCACCCGGCGGCCGAGCCCGACGGGGGAGTCGCAGATCCCGATCACGCGGTCGCCCAGGCGCCGGGACATGGCCTCGGTGATCAGCCCGGCCGGGTTGGTGAAGTTGATGCACCACGCGTCGGGTGCGAGCAGGGCCATCCGCCGGGCGATGTGGTCCACGACGGGCAGGGTGCGCAGCCCGTAGGCGAGGCCGCCCGCCCCGACCGTCTCCTGCCCGAGCACCCCCTCCGCGAGCGCCACCCGCTCGTCCACCGCCCGGCCCCGCAGCCCGCCCACCCGGATCGCCGAGAAGACGAAGTCGGCTCCGCGCAGGGCCTCGTCCAGGTCCGTCGTCACCGACACCCGCGGCGCGTCCGGACGGGCGCCGGCCTGCTCCGCCAGCACCCGTGCGATCGCCGCCAGCCGCCCGGCGTCGAGGTCGTACAGGGTGACGTCGGTGACCCCGCCCTCGGCTCGGTCGTCGAGGAGCGCGCCGTACACCAGCGGCACGCGGAAGCCCCCGCCGCCCAGAATGGTCAGTCTCACGATCGCCCTCACACCGCCGTGCCCGCAGGGCGGCACCGTCCCCACCGCCCGCGCCGAACGCTACGCGGCCCCCGCGTCCGGCGCCATGCGTCTCCCGCGTCTCCCGCGTCTCCCGCGTCTTCCGTGCACGCCGCCGTGTGCACCCGCCCGTGCGCTCCGCCGCGCGCGCCGCGGCGGGAACGCCGGTCCACCGCAGCGCCGTCCCGGCCGGCCGCGCCTGTCCCCGTGTCCCTTCGGGGCGCTGCCGGCCCGTGGTGGACTCCGCCCGGCCTGCCGAGCGCGGCGGGCGGCAGGCCGGACGCAGGACCGCCCGGACCGGGGCCCAGGCGCCCGGACCGGGCGCCCGCGCGGTCCCGGACCGGTCAGGAACGGAGAAGCGCCCAGCGCGGGCCCGCGTCTAGGGTGGACGCCGTACGCACGCCCGGCACGGCCCGCCTCCGCCGCGCCGCCGCCCGCCGGGAACCGCCGCCCACACCGACCCGCCGGACGCCGCGGACCGGTGCACGCGACGGCCGTCCGGTCTGCCGGTACGCCGGTCTGCCGTCCGGCCGGCCCGGTCCGGTCTGCCGGCCCGGTCCGTCCGGCCCGGTCGGCTCGGCACCGGCCGGTGGAGCGGCCCGCGCCGCCGCGGGCCGGGACTCGCGCAACGAAACGAGAGGGAGACAGAACACGATGAGCAGGGCCCCGAAGGCGGATCCGCAGCGCGACCCGCGGCCGGCGCCGCACGCCGCCGACAGTCATGAGCTGATCCGGGTGATCGGCGCGCGCGAGAACAACCTCAAGGACGTCAGCGTCGAGATCCCCAAGCGCCGCCTCACCGTCTTCACCGGCGTGTCCGGCTCGGGCAAGAGCTCCCTGGTGTTCGACACGATCGCCGCCGAGTCGCAGCGGCTGATCAACGAGACGTACAGCGCGTTCGTGCAGGGCTTCATGCCCTCGCTGGCCCGGCCCGAGGTCGACGTCCTCGACGGTCTCACCACCGCGATCATCGTCGACCAGAAGCGGATGGGCGCCGACCCGCGCTCCACCGTCGGCACCGCGACCGACGCCCACGCGATGCTGCGCATCCTCTTCAGCCGCCTCGGCGACCCGCACATCGGCCCGCCCAGCGCGTACGCCTTCAACGTGCCCTCGGTACGCGGCAGCGGCGCGATCGCCGTCGGCGACAAGAAGGCCGTCAAGGCCACCTACAGCCGGACCGGCGGCATGTGCCCGCGCTGCGAGGGCCGCGGAACGGTCTCCGAGATCGACCTGACCCAGCTCTACGACGACTCCAAGTCCCTCAACGAGGGCGCCCTGACCATCCCCGGCTACACCATGGACGGCTGGTACGGCCGGATCTTCCGCGGCTGCGGCTTCTTCGACCCGGACAAGCCGATCCGCAGGTTCACCCGGAGGGAACTGCACGACCTGCTCCACAAGGAGCCGACGAAGATCAAGGTCGAGGGCATCAACCTCACGTACGAGGGCCTGATCCCGAAGATCCAGAAGTCGATGCTCTCCAAGGACCCCGACGCGCTCCAGCCCCATGTACGGGCCTTCGTCGAACGGGCCACCACCTTCATGACCTGCCCCGAGTGCGACGGCACCCGGCTCGCCGAGGGAGCCCGCGCCTCGAAGATCAAGGGCATCAGCATCGCCGACGCCTGCGCGATGCAGATCAGCGACCTGGCCGCATGGGTCGGCACGCTCAAGGAGCCCTCGGTGGCGCCGCTGCTGCAGTCGCTGCGGCACACGCTGGAGTCCTTCGCGGAGATCGGCCTCGGCTACCTCTCCCTGGACCGGCCGGCCGGCACCCTGTCGGGTGGTGAGGCGCAGCGGGTGAAGATGATCCGCCACCTCGGTTCCTCCCTCACCGACGTCACCTACGTCTTCGACGAGCCCACCACCGGCCTGCACCCGCACGACATCCAGCGGATGAACGACCTGCTGCTGCGCCTGCGGGACAAGGGCAACACCGTCCTCGTCGTGGAGCACAAGCCGCAGACCATCGCGATCGCCGACCACGTCGTCGATCTCGGCCCCGGCGCCGGTACCGCGGGCGGCACGGTCTGCTTCGAGGGCACCGTCGAGGGCCTGCGCTCCGGCGGGACGGTCACCGGCCGCCATCTCGACGACCGGGCCGCGGTGAAGGCGTCCGTGCGCCGTCCCGGCGGAGCGCTCGAGGTCCGCGGGGCGAACGAGCACAACCTCCGGGACGTCGACGTGGACATCCCGCTGGGCGTCCTGACCGTGGTCACGGGCGTCGCGGGCTCCGGCAAGAGCTCCCTGGTGCACGGCTCGATCCCCCGCGGCGAGGGCGTGGTGTTCGTCGACCAGGGCCCGATCCGCGGCTCCCGGCGCAGCAACCCGGCCACGTACACCGGGCTGCTGGAGCCGGTCCGGAAGGCCTTCGCCAAGGCCAACGGCGTCAGGCCCGCCCTGTTCAGCGCCAACTCCGAAGGCGCCTGCCCCACCTGCAACGGCGCGGGCGTCGTCTACACCGACCTGGCGATGATGGCGGACGTGTCCACCGTCTGCGAGGACTGCGAGGGCAGGCGCTACGACGCCTCGGTCCTGGAGTACCGCCTCGGCGGCCGCGACATCAGCGAGGTGCTCGCCATGCCGGTGGCGGAGGCGGAGGAGTTCCTCGGCTCCGGCGAGGCCCGCGTTCCCGCCGCCCACAAGGTCCTCCAGCGCCTCGCCGACGTCGGCCTCGGCTACCTCACCCTCGGCCAGCCGCTCACCACGCTCTCCGGCGGCGAGCGCCAGCGGCTGAAGCTGGCCACGCACATGGCGGACAAGGGCGGTGTCTACGTCCTCGACGAGCCGACGACCGGCCTCCACCTGGCCGATGTCGCCCAACTCCTCGGCCTGCTCGACCGGCTGGTCGACTCCGGCAAGTCGGTCGTCGTCATCGAGCACCACCCGGCGGTGATGGCCCACGCCGACTGGATCATCGATCTCGGCCCCGGCGCCGGCCACGACGGCGGCCGCGTCGTGTTCGAGGGCACGCCCGCCGACCTGGTCGCGGCCCGCTCCACCCTGACCGGCGAACACCTCGCGCGGTACACCGGCGCCTGACCGTCCCGGCCGCCTGACCGTCCCGGCCGCCTGACCGTCCCGGCCCCCGGACGGCCCCGGCCCCCGGCGCGGGCCGCCGGGTGTGCGCGGGGCCGGGGGGCCGGGGCGAGCGCCTCGTATGCGCCGGTTCACTCCCCCGGGGGAGGGTACGCACCGGTCCGCTGGGCAGACATCAGCGCCGTGAGGCACATCGATTCCGCTCCGGTCCGCGGCGTCCGCGGGGTGACCCGTCGGCCTGCCGAAACGTTCATCCGGCGGGAGGGGCGGGCGTGCCCGGGATGACCTCGCACGGTGACGACCCGTCCGGCGCCCGGCCCCCGCGCACGGACACCCCGGAGCCCTCGCCGACGCCGGTCTACGACGCACTCGTGGAACTGTGGCGCGCGCAGGGCCGCGAGGTGCCCCGTCCGCAGCAGGCCGAGCCGTCCCGGCCGCCGGCCCCGGCGCCGGACTTCTTCGACCGCGGCTGACCACCGGGCCGGGCCCGCCGGTGACGGGCCGCGGTGCGCCCTCCCGCGCGGGCCGCGCCCCCGGCGGTGCGGACGGCCCGGTGCGGACGGCCCGGTGCGGACGGCCCGGTGCGGACGGCCCGGTGCGGACGGCCCGGGGCGACGCCCGGAGGCGGAAGCGGAACCGCCGGGCCGCGTTCCCCTTCACGGTGCGTTCACACCGCTGGATGGCGCTGTTTCTCGGCCGAGAGCACGCCGGGACGGCGGCTCCTGTGCAAGGATGATCCAAGCCTTAGCCCAAGGGAGACGCAGCGTGAGCGGTGCCGGTGAGGGAGTCGACTACGACGGCCTGAAGGTCGACCGAACGGGTCAGGCGGAGGCCTTCGACGCCATAGGCGACCGCTACGACGAGGCCTTCCCCCACAAGGAGGGCCAGGTCCAGTCCGCCGAGTGGCTGACCCGGAGCCTGCCGTCCGGTGCCCGGGTGCTCGACCTCGGGTGCGGGACGGGCCTGCCGACCGCCCTGCAACTCGCCGACGCGGGGTGCGAGGTCGTCGGACTCGACCTGTCGGACGGCATGGTCGAACTGGCCCGGCGCAATGTGCCCGGCGCGCAGTTCCACCGCGCGGACATCGCCGACCTGCGCCCGGGCGGCCCGCTCGACCTGGGCCGCTTCGACGGGGTCGCGGCCTTCTTCTCGCTGCTCATGCTGCCGCGGGCCGAGATCCCCCTGGCCCTCGGCACCATCCGCCGTCTGCTGAAGCCGGGCGGACTCCTCGCCCTGTCGATGGTCGAGGCCGATCTGGACGACTTCAGCATCCCCTTCCTCGGCAGCTCCATCCGCGTCACCGGCTACCTCCGCGACACGCTGCGCGAGGTCGTCGAGGCGGCGGGCTTCACCATCGAGGAGGAGTCGTCCTACACGTACGCCCCGGAGAGCTCCGACGTCCCACCGGAGGAGCAGATCTTCCTGCGGTGCGTGCGGCGCGACTGACCGAGTGGACCGGGGTGCGGGAGAGCACGGACCGATGCCAGGACAAGCGGCCGGGGGCGGACGGAGAGCCCCTCGCGGACCGGCGGGCGGCCGCCCGCGCACCCTGTCGCGCCCGGCGGTGACGTGGTGATCGGCGCACGGTACGGCTCCAGCCGGGGCCGCAGGGAGCGCGGTGGGCGCCCGGTGACCGGCGCCGGGACCGCACGGCTGCGCTTCCTGGACACGGCGACCCGGCGGATCGCCCGCGGGCTGAGCGTCGACGAGACGGTCGCCGAACTCTGCCGGGCGGTCGTCCCCGTCTTCGCCGACCTGGCGGCCGTCCACCTGTACGAGCCGCCGCCGGTCGGCGACGCGGCGCTCGTGGCCCCGGCCCGGCTCACCCGGCACACCGTGCACGGAACCCCGCCGGCCACGACCGGGTCCGGAGCCGGGACCGGGACCGGGCCCCCACCTGGGACCACGCCCGAGGCCGGCGCCCAGGCCCCGTCTCCGGCCGGCCGGGGCACCCTGGCCGGGCTGCTGCGCGCGGGGCACCCGGTGTTCGGCAACAGCCCGGCACACGCCGGTGCGGCCGCCGAACTGCTGGAGTCCGCGGGCGTCCCCGGTCAACCGCCGCCCGGCCGCCGGGTGATCGTCGCCCCGCTGCGCGGCCGCGACCACGTGCTGGGCAGCGTCACCCTCGTCCGCGGCCGGGAACGCCACGCCTTCGGCGCCGACGACCTGCTGGTCGCCTCCCAGCTCGCCACGCACGCCGCCCTCGCCGTCGACAAGGCCCTGCTGCACGGACACGACGCGACCGTCGCCGACACCCTCCAGCGCACCATGCTGCCGCCCTCCCTGCCCCGGCTCGTGGGCGTGCGCCTCGCCAGCCGCTATCTGCCGGCCTCCCGCACCGCCGAGGTCGGCGGCGACTGGTACGACGCCATCCCGCTGCCCGGCAACCGGGTGGCCCTCGTCATCGGCGACGTGATGGGCCACTCACTGACCTCCGCCGCGATCATGGGTCAGCTGCGCACGGTCGTGCAGACCCTCGCCGGCCTGGACCTGCCGCCCCACGAGGTCCTGCACCACCTCGACGAACAGGCCGGACGCCTCGGCAGCCAGCACCTCGCCACCTGCCTCTACGCCGTCTACGATCCGGTCTCCCGGCGCCTGCTCATGGCCAACGCCGGCCATCCGCCGCCCCTGTTGCTGCACCGTGAGGGCACCGCCGAGACCCTCGACCTGCCCTCGGGCGTCCCCATCGGCGTCGGCGGCGGCGAGTTCGAGACCACCGAACTGCCCGCCCCCGTCGGTGCCACCCTGCTGCTCTACACCGACGGCCTCGTCGAGTGCCGCGGCGCGGACATCCAGACCGGCATGCTCCGGCTGCGGCACCGGCTGCGTGCCCTCGCCACCGGCGGTCCGCCCGCGCTGGAGCCCCTGTGCGAGGTCGCGCTGAGCACCCTGGAGGAGGACGAGCGGGAGGACGACATCGCCCTGCTCGCCGCCCGCTTCGAGGGGCTGCGGCCGGAGACCGCGGCGAACTGGTACCTCACCCCGCACCCGCGCACCGCCAGCCAGGCCCGCCGGCTCGCCCGCCGCACGCTGCGGCGCTGGGACCTCGCCGACCTCACCGACACCACCGAACTGCTGGTCACCGAAGTGGTCGCCAACGCCGTGCGCGTCACCACCCGCCCGCTCACGCTGCGCCTGCTGCGCACGGACGTGCTGCGCGTGGAGGTCCGCGACGACTCCTCGCAGCTGCCCCGGCTGGGCCACGCCCGGCCCGACGACGAGGGCGGCCGAGGCCTGTTCCTGGTCGACCAGCTCGCCCTGCGCTGGGGCGTCACCCGGGTCAGCGGCGGCAAGATCGTCTGGTTCGAGCAGCGCCTGCCCTGACCTCGCGGGCCGCCCGCCGGCCCCGGCGCACCGCCCGGCCCGCGGCGGTACCCTGCCGGGCCCCGCCGTTCGGGTGGCAGGGCGGGGACTCCTGCCGGAACCGCTGCCGCGGCCCGGCGCGGCCGGTTCACTGGGAGCATGCCCTTCGACCAGTACGGCGTGCTGTGCGGGACGCTGCACCGCCACTACCGCGACGAGCCCGACACCCAGGGCCGCTGGTTCCACGTCAACCTGGAGGTGGACGCCCCCGCCGGCCGCTACCACTGCGCCGTGGACGTCGACAGCCACAAGTCCAACGTGGGCGTGCAGTTCAAGACGGTCACCCTGGACGCCCCGGCGCTCGGCCCGGTGGCCGCGCTGCCGCCCGGCTACCACGGCCTGGTGTCCGCCCCCGGCTCCGGAGCCCTGGACTTCCAGCGCCATCCCGCCCTGGTGGACCGGTCGGGCGTGCTGTTCCGCCGCCGTCCCCCGTCCTGGCTGCAGGACCTGCTCGACCTGTTCGGCGTGCTGCCCTGGCACACGGGGTCCAACCTCGACGCGGCCACCGCGCTGGAGCCGGTCCTGGTGCC
This sequence comes from Streptomyces sp. B8-7, assembly GCF_058833805.1. Taxonomy (NCBI): domain Bacteria; kingdom Bacillati; phylum Actinomycetota; class Actinomycetes; order Kitasatosporales; family Streptomycetaceae; genus Streptomyces; species Streptomyces sp. B8-7. Next base: position 1,156,450 of record NZ_JBYRRL010000002.1, read on the forward strand.
GGGGCGGCGCGTGCTCGTCTTCGGCGAGCCGTTCACCGACGACCCCGAGGGAGACCTCGGCATGCACAACGTCCACCAGAACCAGGGCGACCCGCAGGGATCCCAGTGGTGGGACCAGAACGGCGTCTGGCAGGACGGGGCCACCCTCGCCCTGCGCCCCGACGGCCGCTACGACGCCTTCCTCAGCAAGTTCTCCAGTCAGGCCGACCACACGGACCAGGCCGGCCACCCGCCGCCCTGAACCCGCCGTACGGATCCCCAGGGCCCCGCATCACCTCACCCTACGACCCCGACGCCCGGAGTTCCGTCAAGCGCGGCTCTGCCTGGGACGGTTACAAGGTCCACTTCACCGAGACCTGCGACGCCCAGGAGAGCGGTCGACCCCACTTGATCACCCATGGGGTGACCACGGACGCGACGGTCGGCGACCCGGTCGTCGTCGACGAGATCCACGGCCGGCTCGGTGCCGGGGGCCTGCTGCCGGACGAACACCTGACGGACGCCGGCTGCATTTCTGCGGAACTCCTGCTGACGGCGCCCGGCCGACACGGTGTCCGTGTCATCGGCCCGGTCCGGCCCATGACCCGTCGCACCGTCCAGACCACCGGCTACGACAAGGCGTCCTTCACCATCGACCGGGACGCCCGTCGGGCAACCCCGACGGCGCCCACAGCCGCTACGGGACCGAAGGACTCGACAACCACCACCGGCCCGCGGGGAAGATTCGACATCGCTGACGGTCTGGGAGCGGACGCCGCGCCGGCTTCCGCTCGCTGCGCCGCCTGCACGTGACCAGCTACCCGACGCTCCTGCTGCACACCGCGCACGGCGCGGGCCGGCCGGGCGGTGTGGCGTCGACCGCCGCATCACGGACCGCGGCGCTCGACCGGTGTCTTGCCGCAGCGTTCCCCCCCCGACCTTCCACCCCATCCCCTGTTCCGCAAGGAGAATTGTCATGAGTGACGCCAAGAACACCGTCCTGGCCGCCGTCGGCGAGCTGTTCGGCAAGAAGGACCCGGCCGCGGTCGACCGCTGGGCCGCTGCCGACTACACCCAGCACAGTGCACTGGTCGCCGACGGCCCCGAGGCTCTGCGCGCGCTGGTCGCCTCTCTCGGTGACGACTTCCGCTACGAGAATGCCCGGGTCATCGCCGATGGTGACCTGGTCGCCCTGCACGGCACCTACCACGGGCTCGGCCCGGACCCGCTGGTCGGTTTCGACATCTTCCGGGTCGACGCCGACGGCAAGCTCGCCGAGCACTGGGACACCCTGACCCCGGTGGTCTCCCCGACCGCCTCCGGCCGCTCGCAGACCGACGGCCCCACCGAGGTGACCGAGCCCGCCAGGACCGAGGCCAACCGCGCCCTGGTCACCGAGTTCGCGCAGAAGGTCCTGGTCGGTGCCGACTACTCGGTCCTCGCGGACTACATCTCCACGGCGACGTACGACCAGCACAACCCGGAGGCCGCCGACGGCCTGGACGGGTTCGGGGCCGCCGCCGCGCAGTGGGCCGAGCAGGGCAGGAACCTCGTCTACACGAAGGTCCACAAGATCATCGCCGAGGGCGACTTCGTCCTGACCCAGTCCGAGGGCGAGTTCGGTGTCCCGGTCGCCTCCTACGACCTGTTCCGCGTCGCCGACGGAAAGATCGTCGAGCACTGGGACGTCATCGCCCCGATCCCGGCCGAACTTCCTCACACCAACGGCCTGTTCTGACCATCCCTCCCCCCCGGTGCGGCCTCGCCCTCTGTACCGCAGCGTCGTCGACCACAGCGGCCGAGCCCTCGGCCGCCGCCTGCCGCGGCCCGGCGCCCCGGTGCCGGTTTGCGGCAGGTCCGCGGCCGGCGATGCCGGCTTCCGGCTGCGGTGGTGGCGGCCGCCGGTGCGGGCGCAGACTGGGCACATGGGGCAGCGTCCCGATGACGTCAGCGCGCCCGCGCGCGTGGCCGGCCCGGCGGAAGGGATCAGCCGGGAGGAACTGGCCCTGGCCGCCCGCAACCACGGCCTGCCCCTGGAGGCCCTGCGCTACGACGTCACCCCGCCGGGACTGCACTACGTCCTGACCCACTACGACATCCCGGCCGCCGACGAGCGGGAGTGGCGGCTGTCCGTCACCGGCCGGGTCGGACGCCCCCTGTCGCTCACCGTCACGGACCTGCGCGCGCGCCCCGCCGTGACCCGCCGCGTCACCCTGGAGTGCGCCGGGAACGGGCGGGCCCTGCTCACGCCCCGGCCGGTCAGCCAGCCCTGGCTGACCGAGGCGGTCGGCACGGCCGACTGGACCGGGGTGCCGCTGCGCGATCTGCTCGCCGAGGCGGGCGCGGACCCCGGCGCCGCGGACGTGGTCTTCACCGGCGCCGACCACGGCGTGGAACGCGGCGTCGAACAGGACTACGAGCGCGCCCTGCCGCTCGCGCACGCCCTGAGCGAGGACGGCGACGTGCTCGTCGCCCACACCATGAACGGGCACCCGCTGCCGCCCCAGCACGGCCGCCCGCTGCGGCTGGTCGTGCCCGGCTGGTACGGCATGGCGCACGTGAAGTGGCTGCGCGCCGTCACCGTCGCCGCCGCGCCCTTCACCGGCTTCCAGCAGAGCGTCGCCTACGTCCTGCGGCAGGACCCCGACGACGAGGGCGAGCCCGTGACCCGGATCGCGCCCCGCGCCCTGCTGCTGCCGCCCGGCTTCCCCGACTTCATGTCCCGCACCCGGATCGTACGGCCCGGCCCCGTGCGCCTGGAGGGGCGAGCCTGGTCCGGGCGGGGCCCGGTCACCGCGGTGGAGGTGACCACGGACGACGGCGCCACCTGGCAGCGCGCCGAACTCGCGCAGGAGCCGCCCGGCGCCGCCCACCGCTGGGCCTGGCGCCGGTGGCGGCTGGGCTGGACCGCCGCGCCCGGCGCGTACGTGCTCGCCGTGCGGGCGACCGACGCGGACGGCGAGCGGCAGCCGGACACACCGCGCTGGAACCGGGGCGGCTTCGCCAACAACGCGGTCCAGCGGGTACCGGTGCTGTGCGCCGAGGAGCCCTGAGCGGGGCCCGGCCCGTCGGCCGGTCCCGCCCTCGGACCCGTCGGACCGTGGCCCGCTCCACCGGCTCCGCGATCCGCTGCTCCGTCTGCGGGCATCTGCGGGCATCTGCGGGCTGACCCCGGCCGGTGCGGACCGCCGTGGCCCACGCCGTCCGCCTCCGGGGCGTGGTACCGGCCCGGAGGCCGATCGGGGCGCTCAGGGCGGAGACCCCGCTCGGCGTGCCGTGACCTGCGGCGCGGGAGGCGTGGCGGCGCTGTCCAGCGGTTGTGTCCCGGCGGGTCCCCGAGAGGCCCGGCCCCGGTCCCGCCCTCGGACCCTGCTGCGCGGGCCGCTCCTGGCCGGTGCGCGCAGCCAGGCCGTATAATACCCCTTGGGGTATTCTGGGCGGGGTGACGGTGAAGGAGTGATCGTGGAGCTTGAACTTGAGGGCGCCGCGCTGCGGGCCGTGTTGAACCGGCTGCGCCGGGCCCAGGGACAGATCTCCGGCGTCATCCGGATGATCGAGGAAGGGCGTGACTGCGAGGACGTCGTCACCCAGCTCGCCGCCGCTTCCAGCGCGCTGGACCGGGCCGGGTTCGCGATCATCGCCACCGGTCTCCAGCAGTGTGTGACGGACATCGAGTCGGGCCGTGTCGACGGCGAGGAACCGGAGGCCATGCGGGCCCGCCTGGAGAAACTGTTCCTGTCCCTGGCCTGAACGTGCCGGGCCCGGGCCGGGGGCCGGCGTGCGGACCGCGCGGACGGTTCCCGGCCCGGCGCGGCCGGGCGTCCGGTACGGGACCGTCGCCCCGGCGGCCCCGGGGCCCGGGGCACGGCTCCTCAGCCGGGCGGCAGGAGTCGTACGCGCCGTTCGCCAGGTCCCGGAACGACCGGTGGCGGATCACCCGTCCGCCCGGTGGGCGACGTACCACGCCTCCCGCTCCCCGCCGGGTCTCATGACCGGCGGGTTGAGCAGGCACGTGGGCGCGTGGCCGTCGGGTGCGCGGTGCGGCCGACGGCGAGGACGGCGCCCTCGTTCCGGGGGGTTCCGGGCCGAGGCTGCGGGGTCGGCCGACCCCACGCGGCGGTGGCACCGGTCGGTCTCCGGTGCCGTGCTGCGCCATCCGTCGCCGGTCCGGAGGAACCCCCGGCAGCCGGGCGGGAGTCCACGGCCCAGCCGCTCCGCGGGCAGGGTGATCACCCCACCGCCGGCCCCGGCACCGCGCGGCCGGCGCGCCGCCCGTGCCTCCGCCGGGAACGGCTCCGTACGCCGGTGCCGGTGCCGGTCCGGGCCGAGGCGGTCGTCGCTCCCCGCCGGAGCAGGCCACGTCACCCGTGGGCCGGCTCTGGCATCGGCTCGGACGCATACCCCACACCGGGCGGGCACCGACGCGCGGAACGGTGGAGCCGCACCGGGGCCGGATCGCGCCCGCACCGCCGTCGGGCCCGGGCCGACCGTGTGCGGCCGGGGCCCGTTCCGCGGCCGGAGACGTCTCGGCGCCCGGCCCGCCGACGCCCGCCGCGACGTCCCGCGGGCCTTGAGGGTTGAGCGGTTGACGAAGCCTTGGTGAAGCGAGGCGTCCGCCCGGCCTCCGCGTCAGACCGTGTCAGACGGTGAGCCTTCGCGGACGGTACGCGACTAGCGTTCCGGTTGCCGAGAAGCTCCAGCAGCGCGCCCCGGCCCCGCGGGCCCCGCCCTCCGGCGTGCGCCGCATCGGCAAGTCGACGTCCCGTTGCACCCGTTCGAGTCGCACCCGTTCGAGTCGCACGCGTTCAAGTCGCACGCGTTCGAGTCGCACCCGTCCGAGCACGCCGGAACCGCGCCGGCATCGCGCCGCCACCCCTCCGGTGCCGCCGGCGGCGCCCGCGCCCGGCCGGGGTGCCCGGCCGCCCGCACTGCCCACCCCTCGCCCCGGTACCCCGCGGTACCGGAGAAACCTGGAGAACCAAGGTGACCACGGTCCCCGAAACGCTCGCCACGGGCGAGACCGCCGTCGGCGCCGTCGGTGCGGCGACAGCCCTGCTCGACGCGTACCGGCCCGGCACCGACCGCTTCCTGGCGTCGCCGACGCGCACCCTGCTCGGCCGCGGCGTCCACACCCGCGTGGCCGACGACGCACGGCCGCCGGCCGACCGCGTCCGGGAGGCGCTGGCGGCCGCCCGGACCGCGGGCGCGCCCGACCCCGTCGTCCTCGGCGCGCTCCCCTTCGACCCCTCCGGGCCCGCCGCGCTCGTCGTGCCCGCCGCCGTGCACCGGGCCCCCGCCCTGGCCGCGGACCCGCTGATCACACTGCCCGCCCCGCCGCCCGAGCCGGTCGCCTGGACGGTGCGCCCCGCACCCGCCCCCGAGCGGTACGCGTCCGCCGTCGCCGAGGCGGTGGCCCGGATGGAGGCGGGGGAGTTCCGCAAGGTCGTCCTCGCCCGCGCCCTCGACCTGACCGGCGACCGCGAACCCGACCTGGCGGCGATGCTGCAGCGCCTGGCCCGCCGCGACCCGCACGGCTACACCTTCGCGACCCCCACGGCAGGCGGCGGCACGCTGCTCGGCGCCAGCCCCGAACTCCTGGTCTCCCGGCACGGGACCACCCTGGCGGCCAACCCGCTGGCGGGCTCGGCCCCTCGCAGCGACGACCTCGGCGAGGACGTCCGGCGGGCCGCCGCGCTGCTGGAGTCCGCCAAGGACCTGCAGGAGCACGCCGTCGTCGTGGACGCCCTGCGGTCCGCGCTCGCCCCGTTCTGCACCGAGCTCCACGTGCCCGCGCGGCCCACCCTGGTCAGGACCGCCGCGATGTGGCACCTGTCCACCACTGTCCGCGGCACCCTCGCCGCGCCGTCGGTCACCGCCCTCGACCTCGCCTCGGCCGTGCACCCGACACCCGCCGTCTGCGGTGCGCCCACCCCGCTCGCCCGCCGCGCCATCGGGCAACTGGAGCCCTTCGAACGCGGTCTGTACACCGGCACGGTCGGCTGGCAGGACGCCTCCGGCGACGGCGAGTGGGTGGTCACCATCCGCTGCGCCGAGGCCTCCGGGCGCACCCTGCGCCTGTTCGCCGGAGCGGGCGTCGTCACCGCCTCCGACCCGGCTGCCGAGACCGCCGAGACCGGGGCCAAGTTCCGCACGTTCCTCGACGCGGTGGGAGCCGGGCTGTGACCGCCCCCGCACCCCGCCGCGACCGGCCCGCCACCGGGAACCCCGCCGACGGGTCCGCCCAGGGCCCTGCCGGCGAGTCCGCCGGGAAGCCCGCCGAGGCCGCCCCGCAGCCCTCCCCGCCCGACGCCCCCACCTGGCCCGAGTCATTCGCCCGCCGCTACCGGGCCGCCGGCCACTGGCGGGGCGAGACGTTCGGGCAGGTGCTGCGCGCCCGGGCCGCCCGGCACCCCGACCGCGTCGCGATCGTCGACCCGGCCGGACCGGGACGCCGCTGGACCTACGCCGAACTCGACGCCCGGGCCGACCGGACGGCCGCCGCCCTGCACGCCGCCGGCGTCCACCGCGGCGACCGGGTCGTCGTCCAGCTGCCCAACGTCGCCGAGTTCTTCGAGACCGTGTTCGCCCTCTTCCGGATCGGCGCCCTCCCGGTCTTCGCCCTCCCCGCCCACCGGGACGCGGAGATCACCTACTTCTGCACCTTCAGCGAGGCCGTCGCCTACGTCGTCGCCGATGTACGGGACGGCTGCGACTACCGCGAACTGGCCACCCGCGTCCGGCGGCAGGCCCCCGCGCTCCGGCACGTCCTGGTCGTCGGCGACCCCGGACCGCACACCGCGCTCGCCGGCCTGCCCGTCCCCGAGGAGCCCGCCCCCCAGGACGGCCCCGCCCCCGGCGACCTCGCCTTCCTCCAGCTGTCCGGCGGCAGCACGGGCGTACCCAAACTGATCCCGCGCACCCACGACGACTACCTCTACTCGGTGCGCGCCTCCAACGAGGTCTGCGCGGTCGACGAGGAGAGCGTCCACCTCGTCGTCCTGCCCGCCGCCCACAACTTCCCGCTCAGCTCCCCGGGTTCGCTGGGCACGCTCGCCGCGGGCGGCCGCGTGGTGCTCTGCCCCGCCCCCGACCCGGACACCGCCTTCCCGCTGATCGAGCGCGAGCAGGTGACCCTGACCGGCCTCGTCCCGCCGCTGGCCCTCGCCTGGACCGAGGCCGCGCGGACCACGCCGTACGACCTGAGCAGCCTGCGGTCGCTGCTGGTCGGCGGAGCCAAGCTCAGCGAGACGGCCGCCCGGCGGGTCGGGCCCGCCCTGGGCTGCACCCTCCAGCAGGTCTTCGGCATGGCCGAGGGACTGGTGAACTACACCCGGCTCGACGACGACGAGGAGACCGTCGTCACCACCCAGGGGCGGCCCCTCTCCCCGGACGACGAGATCCGCGTCGTCGACGACGAGGACCGCGACGTCCCGCCCGGCCGCACCGGGCACCTCCTCACCCGCGGCCCCTACACGATCCGCGGCTACTGGCGGGCCCCCGAGCACAACCGGCGCTCCTTCACCGAGGACGGCTACTACCGCACCGGAGACCTGGTCCGCCGCACCGACAGCGGCCACCTCGTCGTCGAGGGCCGCGCCAAGGACCAGATCAACCGCGGCGGGGAGAAGATCGCGGCGGAGGAGGTCGAGAACGTCATCCTCGGCCACCCGGCCGTGCACGACGTGTCCGTGGTGGCCGTCCCCGACGAGTACCTCGGTGAGCGCACCTGCGCCTACGTCGTCCTCCGCCCCGGCACGGCCCTGCGCGCCCCCGCGCTCAGGCGGTTCGTCCGCGAGCGCGGACTGGCCGCCTACAAGGTGCCCGACCTCGTCGAGTTCGTCGACGCCTTCCCGCACACCGGGGTCGGCAAGGTCAGCAAGAAGGACCTGCGGGCCACCGCCGCCACCCCCCACCACGAGACGGCCTGACACCATGGCGCTTCCCTCCGTCCCCCCGTACCCGATGCCGGCCGGCGCCGACCTGCCCGCGTCCCGCGTCGACTGGGAGGCCGACCCGTCCCGGGCCGTCCTGCTCGTCCACGACCTGCAGAACCACTTCCTGTCCGCGTTCGCCCCGGACACCTCGCCGCTGACCGACCTCCTCGCCGCCGTCGCCCGGCTGACCGGCCGGGCCCGCCGCCTCGGCGTCCCCGTCGTCTACTCCGCCCAGCCCGGCGGCCAGAGTCCGTCCGAGCGGGGCCTGCAGACGGACTTCTGGGGCCCGGGGCTGCCCGCCGACGGGCACGCCCCCGCCATCGCCGCCGCCGTCGCCCCGCAGGACGGCGACACCGTGCTGACCAAGTGGAAGTACAGCGCGTTCGCCCGCACCGACCTGGCCGGCCTCCTCGCCGGCCAGGGACGCGACCAGCTGGTCGTCACCGGCGTCTACGCCCACCTCGGCGTCGTCGCCACGGCCTGCGACGCCTGGATGCGCGACATCCAGCCGTTCGTCGTCGCGGACGCGGTCGCCGACTTCGGACCCCGCGAACACCTCCAGGCCCTGCACTGGGCGGCGCGCGCCTGCGCCCGGGTCCTGACCGCCGACGCCGTCTTCCCTCCGGAGCGCCCCCCGACCCCGACCGCCGACGCCGTCCCCCCAGGAGCCCGGCCCGTGACCCTGACCGTGCAGCGCATCCGTGCCGACGTCGCCGACGTCCTCGGAGAGGACCCCGCTGACATCCCCGACGACGAGAACCTCGTCGACCACGGCCTCGACTCCGTCCGGATCATGAGCCTGGTCGAACGGTGGCGGCGCGAGCACGGCGCCGACGTCTCCTTCGTCGCCCTCGCCGAACGGCCCGCGATCGACGCGTGGGCCCCGCTGCTGGGAGCCCGGCCGTGACCGCACCCGCCACCGAGGGCAGCGGCCCCCGCACGACGGACCCCGCCGCGGCCGCCCGCCCCGCACCGCACCCGGCGGAACCGGACACTCCCGTGCCCACCGGCCCGCACACCACGGCCCCGGCCCCCGCCACGGCCCCGGCCCCCGCCACGGACCCGGCCCCGGCCCCCGCCACGGACGCGCCCGCCGCCAAGGGCTCGGCCCCCGCCACGGCCCCCGGGCCGCACCCGGTGGACCCGGCCCCTATCGGGCTGCCGCTGACCGCCGCCCAGACCGGCATGTGGTACGCCCAGGCCCTCGACCCGGACAGCCCCGCCCTCAACACGGCCGAATACCTGGAGATCCACGGCCCCCTCGACCCCGGCCTGTTCACCCGCGCGCTGGCCCGCACCGCCGACGAGGCCGAGGCGCTGCGCATGCGGGTGACCGACACCCCCGACGGGCCCCGGCAGTCCGTGTGCGCGCACCCCCTGCCGCTGCACACCGCGGACCTGCGCACCGACCCCGACCCCGACGCCGCCGCCCGCGCCTGGATGGACGCCGACCTCGCCCGGCCCTGCGACCTGGCCGCCGGGCCCCTCTACCAGCACGCCCTGCTGCGCGTCGGCGACCGCCGCTGGCTCTGGTACCAGCGGGTCCACCACCTCGTCATGGACGGCTTCGGCTACTCGCTGCTCGCCCGGCGCACCGCCGAGATCTACACCGCGCTCGCCGCCGGCCGGGAACCCGCCGCCGACCCCTTCGGCACCGTCGCCGACCTGGTGGCCGACGACGCCGCCTACCGCGCCGGCGAGCAGTACCCGGCCGACCGCGACCACTGGAGGCGGACCCTCGCCGACCGCCCCGAGGCCCCCACCCCCTCCGGCCGCACCGCCCTGCCCTCCCGGACCTTCCTGCGCACCACCGCCCACCTGCCCCAGGACACCACCGCCCGGCTGCGCGCCCGCGCCGACGCGCTGGGCGCCACCTGGCCCGAACTCGTCCTCGCCGCCCAGGCCCTGTACGTCTCCCGGCTCACCGCGCGCTCCGACGTCGTCCTCGGCCTGCCCCTCATGGGCCGCCTCGGCACCGTCGCGCTGCGCGTGCCCGGCATGGTGATGAACGTCCTGCCGCTGCGCCTCGCGGTGCACCCCGCCACCACCCTCGCCGAGCTGACCCGGCAGACCGTGCGCGCGGTGCGGGCCGCGCGCCGCCACCAGCGCTACCGCTACGAGGACATCCGGCGCGACCTCGGCCTGCTGGCGGAGGGCCGGCCCCTGGTCGGACCGCTCGTCAACATCATGCCCTTCGACTACGGACTCGCCTTCGCGGGCGCGCCCGCCGTCGCGCACAACCTGTCCGCCGGCCCCGTCGACGACCTCACGGTCAACGTGTACGACCGCGCCGACGGCCGCGGTCTGCGCATCGACCACGACGCGAACCCCGCCCTGCACAGCCATGAGGACGTCACCGCCCACCAGGAGCGCTTCCTCGGGCTGCTGGCCGCCGTCGCCGACTGCGACCCCGCCGCGCCCCTGGCCGGCCTGGGCATCGCCACCGACGCCGAACGGCACCTGGTCCTCACCGAGTTCAACACCACCGGACACGAGGTCCCGCCCACCACCCTCATCGGCCCGATCGAGGCGCGCGCCCGCCGCACCCCGGACGCCCCCGCCCTGCGGCACGGCGCCCGCACCCTCACCTACGCCGAACTCAACACGCAGGCCAACCGGCTGGCGCACCACCTCGCGGCCCGGGGAGTCCGGCCGGGCACCCTCGTCGCGATCGCGCTGCCCCGCTCCGCAGCCCTGATCACCGCCCTGCTCGCGGTCCTGAAGGCGGGCGGCGCCTACCTGCCCCTGGACCCCGGCTACCCCGCCGAACGGCTCGCCCTCATGCTCGACGACGCGGCACCGGTCTGCGTGGTCACCGACACCGGCACCGCCGCGCACCTGCCGCACACCGGTCTCCCCCGGATCCTGCTCGACCGCACCGACCTCAGCGGGCACCTGCCCGTCGACCCGCCCCGCGCCCTGACCCCCGCCCACCCCGCGTACGTCATCTACACCTCCGGATCGACCGGCCGCCCCAAGGGCGTCGTCGTCCCGCACGCGGCGATCGACAACCGGCTGCGCTGGATGCAGCACACCTACCCGCTCACCGCCGGCGACCGGGTGCTGCAGAAGACCCCGTCCGGGTTCGACGTCTCCGTCTGGGAGTTCTTCTGGCCTCTCAGAGAGGGCGCCGCTCTCGTCCTCGCCGACCCCGAAGGGCACAAGGACCCCGCCTACCTGGCCCGGACGATCCGCGAACAGCACGTCACCGTCTGCCACTTCGTGCCGTCCATGCTCCAGGTGTTCCTCACCGAGCCGGAGGCCGCCCGCTGCACGGGCCTGCGGCACGTCTTCTGCAGCGGGGAGGCGCTGTCCCGCGAGACGGCCGACCACTTCCACCGCACCCTGCCCGGCGTGCCGCTGCACAACCTGTACGGGCCCACCGAGGCCGCCGTCGACGTCAGCCACCACACCTGCGTCCCCGGCGGCAGCGGCCCCGTCCCGATCGGCCGCCCGGTCTGGAACACCCGCCTGTACGTGCTGGACGACGCCCTCCAGCCGTGCCCGCCCGGCGTACCGGGCGAGCTCTACCTCGCGGGCGTCCAGCTCGCCGACGGCTACCTGGGCCGGCCCGACCTCACCGCGTCCCGCTTCCTCCCCGACCCCTACGGGCCGCCCGGCAGCCGCATGTACCGCACCGGCGACCTGGCCCGCTGGACCCCCGACGGCGAGGCCGTCCATCTCGGCCGCACCGACCACCAGGTCAAACTCCGCGGACAGCGCCTCGAACCCGGCGAGATCGAGGCCCTGCTGGGCGCGGTGGACGGCGTCACCGCGGCCGCGGTCCTGCTGCGCGAGGACCGGCCCGGCGACCAGCGCCTCGTCGCCTACACCACCGGCACCGCGCCGCCCGCGGACGAACTGCGCGCCCGGCTCGCCGCGGCCCTGCCCGACTACATGGTCCCGTCGGCGTTCGTCGCCCTGGACGGCTTCCCGCTCAGCCCCAACGGCAAGCTGGACCGCCGCGCCCTGCCGGCCCCGCCCGCCGCGGCCGGCCGCGGCGGGCGCGCTCCGCGCACCCCTGCCGAGGAGACCCTCACCCGCCTGTTCGCGGAGGTGCTCGGCACCGACCGGGCCGGCGTCGACGACGGCTTCTTCGACCTCGGCGGCACCTCGCTGCTCGCCGCCCGCCTGATGTCCCGCATCCGCGACACCCTCGGCGTCCGGGTCCCGCTGGGCGCCCTCTTCCGCGCACCCACCCCCGCCGCGCTCGCCGGCCGCCTCCGCGACGGCGACGGCGGCACCGCGGACGGCTCCTTCGGCGTGCTACTGCCGCTGCGCGCCACCGGCACCCGTACACCGCTGTTCGTGTTCCACCCGGCGGGCGGCCTCGGCTGGTGCTACTCGGGGCTGCTGGCCCGCCTGGGCCCCGACCAGCCCGTCCACGCCGTGCAGGCCCGCGGCCTCGCCACGGCCGGACCCCTGCCCGCCACCATGGACGAGATGGCCGCCGACTACGCCGCCCAGGTGCGCGCCGTCCAGCCGCACGGCCCGTACCGGCTTCTCGGCTGGTCCGTCGGCGGGGTCATCGCGCACACCGTCGCCGTCCACCTCCAGCGGCAGGGCCTGCCGGTGGAACTGCTGGCCCTCATGGACGCCTACCCCTCCGACCAGTGGCGCGACCTGGCCGGACCCACCGAGGCCGACGCCCTCAACGCCCTGCTGCGCATGGCGGGCTACGAGGGCGGCACGGACCTCACCCGGGACGGCGTGCTGGAGGTGCTGCGCCGCGAGGGCAGCGCGCTGGCGGCCCTGCCCGGGCACGTCGTGGACGCCGTGGTCGGGATCGTCACCAACAACGCCCGCCTGATGCGCACCCAGCGGCATCAGCTGTTCGACGGCGACGTGCTCTTCTTCACCGCCGCCGCTCCCCGCGCCGAGCACTGGCTGACCCCGCACGCCTGGAAGCCGTACCTGAGCGGCGTCCTCGACGAGCACGAACTGGACTGCGCGCACCCGGAGATGACCCGGCCCGGCCCCATCGACCGGATCGCCGGCGTGCTCGCGGACCGGCTGAAGGACCTCGACGCGTGACCGGGCCCGCCGCGGACCGGCCGCCGCCCGCCGAGTCCCCGCCCGCCGGGCCCGCTCCCCGCCGGCCCGGGCCCGCACGGTCCTCGCCGACCGCGGCGCCGGACGGCGCACACCTCTCCGGCGAACCCCTCGCCGGTGAGCCGTCGGGCACCCAACCGTCCACCCCCTGCCCGGAAACCCCCCTCGACCCGGAAGGAACCACCATGTCCGGCACCCGCGACCCCATCGGCCGCCGCGCCGTCCTCGGCGCCGCACTCGCCACCTCGGGCGCGCTCGCCGCGGCCGGCCCGGCGGCCGCCGCCTCCGCGCCGCGCCGCCGCGGCCGTGCGACGTCGTACACCGTCACCTCGGCCGAACTCGCCCAGGGCCTGTACCAGGTCGCCCACTCGGCCCGCAACGACGTGCTCTGGGTGACCAGTTCGGTCGGCTTTCCGCCGGTCACCCGGTCGCGTCTGCTGAAGGTGGACCCGCGCACGCTGAGACTCCTGGACGCCTTCACGCCCCCGGTCACCGACCAGGCCACCGGGACGCTCCAGGCGGTCTACGGCGTGGCGGTGGACGACGTCCACAACACCGTGTGGGTCACCGCCACCCTCGACAACGCCCTCGCGGTGTACAGCCAGCGCTCCGGCAGCCACCTGGCCACCCTCCCCGGAGTGCGGCACCCCCGCGACGTGGCCGTCGACCTCCCGCGCGGCCTGGTGTGGTGCACCGCCCTGGAGGAGGGCAGCGTCGTCGCCTTCGACCTGCGCACCCACCGGGAACGCGGGCGCGTCACGGTCGAGGGCTCCTGGCCCGCCGGCCTGGCCGTCAACCCGTACTCCGGGCACGTCTACGCCGCCGACCTCGCGCAGAGCCGCATCATCGAGGTGGTCCCCGGCTCCGGCCGGCCGCGGCTGCTGCCCGCCGGAGCGGGCAGCATCGACGTGTGCCTGTCCGCGGACGGCCGTACCGCCTACACCGCCGACCAGGCGGCCGGCACCGTCTCCGTCGTCGACCTCGCGGCCGCCCGGATCAGCCGCGCCGTCGCCACCGGCGCCGGCACCCTCGCCGTCGCGGCGGACCCCTGCACCGGTCACGTGTACGCGGTCAACAAGGACGCCGGCACGACCACCGTCGTCGAGCCCCGCACCGGCAGCATCGTGGCCGACCTCGCCACCGGCGCGAACACCGACCACGTCGCCCTCGTCCACGGCACGGCGTACGTCGTGGACAAGGCGACGGCCGGACCCGGCGCCCTGGACTCCGTGCACCGGATCCGCCCGGCCCGCTGACCCGCGCGGGGGCGGCCCGCCCGGTCCGGCCGCCCCCGCCCGCCGCTCGTCCGGCGGCCCGCCCGGCGTCGCGCGCACCGGGCGGCGCCCCGCCTTGCGAGCGGCCGCGGGACGGTGCTTCCATCGACGCATGCGGCGCACCGCACGGGCCGGACCCCCGGCCCCGGGCCGGCGCCGCGGCCGGGTACGGACGAGATCCACGGTGCGGAGGCGACGTGTCCGAGAGCGCGGCCGGTCCCGCCGACGCCTGGTGGAGCGACGCGGTGGTCTACCAGGTCTACCCCCGCAGCTTCGCCGACTCTGACGCGGACGGCGTCGGAGACCTCCGCGGGATCACCGAGCGTCTCGACCACCTGTCCGCGCTCGGCGTCGACGTGCTCTGGCTCTCCCCGGTCTACCCCTCGCCGCACGACGACAACGGCTACGACATCAGCGACTACCAGGACATCGACCCGCTGTTCGGCACCCTCGCGGACTTCGACCGGCTGCTGGCGAGCGTCCACGCCCGCGGGATGAAGCTGGTGATGGACCTCGTGGTCAACCACACCAGCGACGAGCACCCCTGGTTCACCGCCTCCCGCGACGGCGGCCCCGGCGGCCCCCGCCGCGACTGGTACGTCTGGCGTCCGCCGCGCCCCGGCCGCGAGCCCGGCACCCCCGGCGCCGAGCCCAACAACTGGGGCTCCTTCTTCTCCGGCCCGGCCTGGGAGTACGACCCCCCGAGCGGCGAGTACTACCTGCACCTGTTCTCCCGCAAGCAGCCCGATCTCAACTGGGAGAACCCGCAGGTCCGGCAGGCCGTCCACGCGATGATGCGCTGGTGGCTGGACCGGGGGGTGGACGGCTTCCGGATGGACGTCGTCAACCTCCTGTCCAAGGCTCCCGGCCTGCCCGACGGTCCGGTCCCGCCGGGCGGGCGGCACGGCGACGGCAGCGCCCACTACGTGTGCGGGCCGCGCATCCACGACCACCTGGCCGAGATGCACCGCGAGGTCTTCGCCGGGCACCCGCGCCGGCTGCTCACCGTCGGCGAGATGCCCGGCGTCACCGTCGAGCAGGCCCGGCTCTTCACCGACCCCGCGCGACGCGAGGTCGACATGGTCTTCCAGTTCGAGCACGTGAGCCTGGACCAGGGGCCGGGCGGCAAGTTCGACGCCCGGCCGCTGCACCTGCCCGACCTCAAGGCGAGTCTCGCCCGCTGGCAGACGGGCCTCGGCACCACCGGCTGGAACAGCCTCTACCTCGGCAACCACGACCAGCCCCGCGCCGTCTCCCGCTTCGGCGACGACAGCCCCGCCCACCGGGTGCGCTCCGCGAAGCTGCTGGCCACCGTCCTGCACCTGCACCGCGGCACCCCGTACGTCTACCAGGGCGAGGAACTGGGCATGGCCAACGCCCCGTTCGCCGCGATCGGGGACTTCCGCGACATCGAGTCCCTCAACCACCACCGCGACCAGCTCGCCCTCGGCGCCGACGAGGACGCGGTCCTGGACGGTCTGCGCCGACGCGGCCGCGACAACGCCCGCACCCCCATGCAGTGGGACGCCGGGGAGCACGCCGGGTTCACCACCGGCACCCCGTGGATCCCCGTCAACCCCGACCACCGGGACGTCAACGCCGCGGCACAACGCGCCGACCCCGACTCGGTGTTCCACCACTACCGGCGCCTGATCGCCCTGCGGCACTCCGAACCCGCCGTCACCCACGGCGACTTCCGGCTGCTGCACCCGGACCACGAACAGCTCTACATGTTCACCCGCCGTCATGCCCGGACCGGCACCGAACTGCTCGTCCTGGCCAACCTCGGCCCCCGCGACCTCACCGTCGGCCTCCCGGACGGCTGGGAGGGCAGCGAGACCCTCATCGCCGACGTCCCCGACCCCCCGCCCCTGACCGATCCGTACACCCTGCGGCCGTGGGAGGCCCGCGTGCACCGCCGCCGCGGCGGCTGACAGCGGGCCCGGCCGGGCGGACAATGGGGGAGGAGAGGCAGGCAGCGACGTGCCGTACACAGCCGTGACCGCCCTGAGTCACAGCGGACTGGTCCGCGACCACAACGAGGACAGCCTCGTCGTCGGCCCGTGGACCCTGTGCGGAACCGTGACGGAGAGCCCGCAGACCCTCGTCTTCCCCGGCTCCCGGCCGCTGCTGGCGGCAGTCGCCGACGGCCTCGGCGGCCAGCCCGGCGGCGACATCGCCAGCGGCCTCGTCGCGAACCGGCTCGCCGCCCTCGGCCCCACCCTGAGCGACCCGGAGAGCCTCGACGGGGCACTGCGGGGATGCAACCGCGAGCTGGCCGAGGCCGGCGAGGCACACCCCGCCCTGGCCACCATGGGCACCACCGTCGCGGGCGTCCTGGTGCACCCCGACGGCCTGATCGCCTTCAACGTCGGCGACAGCCGGGTCTACGTGCAGGACGCGGACGGCCTGCGCCAGGTCAGCGTCGACGACAGCCCCGCCCCGCCGCCCGGCCGGCGCACCACCTCCCAGGTCACCCAGACCCTCGGCGGCACCGTGACCCACACACCCGTCACCCCGCACCTTCAGACCCGCCCGCTCACCCCCGGCGACCGCTATCTGATCTGCAGCGACGGCCTGACCGACCCGGTCCCCGACGAGACCCTCGCGGACCTCCTGCGGGAACCGGAGGACGGCCCTGCCGCCTACGCGCTGTGGCAGGCCGCGATCGATGCGGGCGGCCCCGACAACATCACCGTGGCCCCGCTGCGCCTGCACGACGCGTGACGGGCGGGGCGGCGTACCGCGCCGTGGGGGCCGGTCCCGGCGGTTCTGGCCGACCCGCCGGTCCCCGCCGCCGTTGTGTACGGTTCCAACCCGTCCAGGGCCGTCCCGTCCGACTGCATGCCGTCCCACAGCATGCTGTCCGTGCCCGTGCCCGTGCCCGTGTCCGTGTCCGTGTCCGTGTCCGTGTCCGTGCCCGTGCCCGTGTACCTGCCGTCCGGCTGCGGCCCTCCCGGGCCCCCGACAACCTACGGAGTTCCCCGTGCCCGAGCCTCGTTTCGCCGTCCTCGGCGCCGGCAGCATCGGCTGCCACCTCGGCGGTCGTCTCGCCGCCGCCGGACACGACGTCACACTGATCGGCCGCCCGTCCGCCATGGACGTGCTGCGCGAGCGGGGACTCACCCTGAGCACCTCCGGCCGCCCGCCCGTCCACCTGCCTCCGGAGCGGCTGCGCACCGCGACCGGCGCCGAGGCCGCCGCCGAGGCCGACTACGTGCTCGTCACCGTCAAGAGCGCCGGGACCGGGCCCGCCGGCAGGGCCCTCGCCGCGCATCTCGCACCCGGCGCGGTCGTGGTCAGCTTCCAGAACGGACTGCACAACCCGGACACGCTGCGGGCCGCGCTCCCCGGCCGGACCGTGCTCGCCGGAATGGTGCCGTACAACGTGGTCCAGTCCGGCCCGGGCACCGTGCACCAGGGCATGCCGGGCACCCTCATGACGGAGCCCGACGCCCCGCTGGTCGCCGCGCTCCGCGCGTCCGGCCTGCCCGTCGAGGCGCGCCCCGACATGGCCGCCGTGCAGCACGCCAAGCTGCTGATGAACCTCAACAACGCGGTCAACGCCCTGTCCGGGCTGCCGCTGCGCGAGGAACTCGGCCGGCGCGCCTTCCGACGCTGCCTCGCCCTGTGCCAGCGGGAAGCCCTGGCCGCCTACCGCGCCGCCGGCGTCGTCCCCGCCCGTCTGGGCCCCACCGCACCCGCCGTCACCCCCTACGTGCTGAGTCTGCCCGACGCCGTCTTCCGCCGGGTCGCGGCCGCCTCCCTGCGCATCGACGCCCAGGCGCGCTCCTCGATGTGGGAGGACCTGCAACGCGGCCGCGCCACCGAGATCGACTCGCTCCAGGGGGAGATCGTCGCCCTCGCCGCCGCGCACGGGCTCACCGCTCCCGCCAACGCACGCCTGGCCGCCCTGGTGCGCGAGGCGGAGTCCACACCCCGCACCTGGACCGGGCCGGCCCTGTACGCGGAGTTGCGCGCGGCGCGCTGAACCGCGGCCGTTCCGCCCTGCCCGCTGGGGCGCCCGCCCGGTTCGGTGCCGGTCGCGGCGCCCCGGCAGGGCGGGTCGGCAGGGCGGGTCGGCCGGGCGCGCCGCGCCCGCCCCGACGGGGCGCCGCCGGTCTCACAGGGGGTGGCCCACCGGCGCTCCGCGCCCGCTCCGGATTCGTTCATTCGGCCGTCGAACACAGGTCTTTGCGCGCCGCGACAAGTCAACTTCCGTCAGGAAAGGACAGCTGAGGACAGACTCACCCGGAACAGGCGGAACGGCTGATACACATACCCCCTCAGTGCGACGCATCAGGCGTGTGTGCGACAGGGCGAGGGGCGTGATGGCGGGCGTTCGGGACTCCCTCGGCCGGGTCGGCCACGACCTTCTGGCCCAGGCTCTGGGCGCGTGCGGGCGTGACGGCTTCACCGGGGAGCTGCGGGTGACCGGCGTGCCCGGCGGCACGTTCCACCTGCGCGGCGGTCTGGTCGTCGCGGTCGAGAGCGCCGGCGCGCCCGGTGCCGAGGCGCTGCTGCTGCGCACCGGCCGGGTCGCCGGGGAGCAGTGGGCCGAACTCGTCCGGGAGGCCGGCGGCGAACGCTGGCCGGCCGCGGGACTCATCGCCCGCGGCTGCGCGGGCGCCGCCGAACTGCGGGTGCTGTGCGTGATGGCGTTGCAGGACGCCGCGTTCGCGATCAGCGCCGGCTGGATCGACGGCTGCGAACGCGCCGAGGCCGCCGGGACGCCGCCCGCCGCGATCGCCGTCGGGGAGCAGCCGACCCGGCTGCTGCAGGAGGCGGCGCGGAAACTGGCCGCGCTCGACACCCTGCCGTTCCCGGTGCGTCCCGACCGGGAGCGCCCCGCCCCCGTCGCCCGCCCCGCGGGCCGGCTCAGCGCCCTCCAGGAGGAGTTGCTGCTGCACGCCGACGGCCGGCGCACCGCGCGCGACCTCGCGTTCCGCACCGGGCGCGGCGTCTACACCGTCACCGTGGAGATCGCCCGGATGCTCGGCGAGGGCGTCGTGGAGTGCGCCGACCGGCCCGTCCCGATCCCCGTCCGGCTCCCGCCCGGCGACGCGGCCGTACGCCGCCGCCGGCCGGTGCCGCGGACGTCGGAGCCTGCGACGCCCGCGGCGACGGCGGCGGCGACGGCGGCGGTCACGGCGGCGGAGCGGTCGCGGTCCGGCGGGAGTCCGGCGCCGGGGCCCGGCACGGCTTCGGACGCCGGGGCGGCGACCGGGCACGGCCGGTCGGCCTCGACGGCGCCCGCGCCGGCGTTGCTCACGTCCCCGACGCCCTCGCCGGCACCGGCGAGGGCGTCGGAGCCGACGACGGTGCCCCGCCCCCTGCCGGCACTGTCCCGGGGGCCGGGCCGGTCGTCCGGGCCGGCGACCCCGCACCCCCCGCCCGCCCCGGCGCCCCCGGCCGACGTGGACGGGTGGGGGAGGGGCGGGTCGTCGGCCGGGGGCGGCACGGACCCCGGCGCCGCGTCCCCGGCCGGCCCGCCCAGGCCGGAGGCCTCGGCCGGCGCGGGGCGGCCGGCCGTGCGCGAGGCGGCCACGCGCTCCGAGGCGCCCGACGCCGGCTCCCTGCCGCGCCGGACGCCCGGCGCGAGCGGCATCACCGAAGCCCTCACCCCGCAGCAGAACGGGGCGAGTTGGAAAGGGTTCTTCCGCCTGTGGGCCGCGGACCGCCGCGTGCCGAAGCAGCCGGAGCACCGCGATCAGCAAATGGAGAGTTGAGCACATGAACCAGGAAGCGCTGGCGCTGGAGATGCGCGGGCTGCGCGAACAGGTCACCGGCATCACCGATACCGCCGTCGCGGCCGCCGACGGACTGCTCATCGCGGCCGACACCGCCGAGGCCATCGACCCGGACGGACTCGCGGCCCTCGCCGCGGCGGGTCTCGGCCTCGCCCGCCGCACCGCCGTGGCGAGCGCCCGCGGCACCCTGCGCCAGACGGTGACGTACGGCAGCCAGGGCTGCGCCGCGGTGTACGCGGTCGGTGAGACCGCCCTGATGATCGTCCTCGGTGACGAGGGCATGGACGTGGACCGGCTGCACCGGGCCTCGCAGCCGACCCTCGACCGGATCGGCACCATCCTGACCGCGCAGCACCCCGAGGGAGTCTGACCGATGGCGACCAAGCGCATGAGTGCCGGCTTCTCGGACCAGGTCCTCGGCCTGGTCAAGACACTGCGGTCCGACGCACCCGACTGCGTGGCGGCCGGTGTGGTCGACATGGGGACCGGGATGCTGCTCTCCTACGAGACCGTCGACAACCACCCGCCGGAGGTGCTGGACCTCCTGGCGGGCGCGACGCTCGACCTGTTCCAGGGCCGTACGGTCGTGATGATCGAGGACGTGTTCAAGGAGCGCCGCGGCATCACCAGCGACAGCCACTTCTTCCAGGAGATCCTCGTCAACAGCGACAACCTCACCCACCTGTTCGTGCGGATGAGCGAGCAGCAGGACGTCGTGGCGGTGGTCGTCTGCCGCAAGACGGTGAACGTCGGCATGCTGTTCGCCCAGGTGCGGCGGGTGGTGCGGGAGTACGGCCTCTGACCGGGCCGGGGCGGCCGACGCCGGCCGCCCCGGTGAACGGAGCCGCCGGCGGGACACCCCGGCCGGGACCGTGCCGGGGCGGCCGGCGGGCCGGGCCGGCGGGCGCCGTACCCGCCGGCCCTCCGCGGTGCCGGGTGTCCGGGCGGGTCAGAACGCCTGCACGTAGTACGGCTCCACGGTCATCCAGCCGTTGCCGCGGGCGCCGTGGAGGGTGCCGCTGCTCTGCCGGGCGAGGGTGTACCAGGAGTCGACGTAGTCCGGGTCGTCGGTCCACCAGTTGTCGGGCATGGCGTCCAGGACGGCGCTGACCAGGGGGATGTAGGCGCCCTGGTCGGCGATGGTCAGGAGCACGGCTGCGATCGCCTTGGCGAGGTCGCGGTAGTTGGTGCTGCCGTCCTCCTCCATCATGACCGCGTCGGCCAGGTTGTACTTGTAGTTCGACCAGTTGACGAGGATCTGGTTCGGCCGGTACGTCTTGTCGGCATAGTCCAGGTAGGGCATGTCGACCGCGTCGACGCGCACCTTGCCGTCGTGGCCGAAACCGGTGACGAGGGTGTAGATCTCCGCGGCGCCCTTGATCCAGGGTTCCTCGTCGTCGGAGAGCCGGACCGCGGTGATGCGGGTGGTCCAGAAGCCCGCGGCGGCGGCGCTCGCCTGCGCCCGCGCGCCCGCGGCCCCGGACTTGGCCGGGGCTTCGGGACCGGCGGGGACACCGCGCCGGCCGAGCTCCTCGTCGAGCACCTCCAGGCCCGCGGCGAGTGCCTTGGAGGCGTCGATGTCGACGACGTACACCGGGTGCGCGGGGGCGTGGCCGGCGTCGAGGACATGGGTCCGGCCGCGGCTGTCGTACGCCGTGACGGCGGCGTCCTCGCCGGAGGAGGCCGCGGCCACCCACGGGGTGGTGCCCGCGGTGAGCGCCCCGCGCATGGAGGCGTCCCCGAGACGGAGCCGGAGCAGCGAACCGACCTCGGCGGCGTCCAGCCCCTTGGCGGCGGCGATCCTGCGGTCGGCGGCGGCGAGGGTGCTCCCGAGGCCGCCGTGCGTCCTGCCGGCGAGCGAGGTGAGGTC
This sequence comes from Streptomyces sp. B8-7, assembly GCF_058833805.1. NCBI lineage: Bacteria > Bacillati > Actinomycetota > Actinomycetes > Kitasatosporales > Streptomycetaceae > Streptomyces > Streptomyces sp. B8-7. The sequence goes on from NZ_JBYRRL010000002.1 coordinate 1,178,309, forward strand.
CACCTCGTCCGAGTGCAGCGTCGCGCGGCGCAGCCGGGCGCGCCAGGCGGAGTCGGTGAGGGAGGCGGCGACCGCGCGGGCGGCGCGGTCCTGCGCCGCGACCACGGCGGAGTCCCGGGCGGCGGGGGCGGAGGCCGCGGCGGCGGAGGCGGTGGCGGTGGGGGCCGTGGGGGTGGGGGCCGCCGACGCGGGCAGCGCGCCGACGGTCTGACCGGCGCAGAACGCGGCCAGGCATGCCGCGACGGCGGTGAGGCCGTGGCGGCGGGGGAGACGAGGTCTCACGGAGATCGATCCTCCTGGGGGAGAGTGGTCGGTGTCGTCCGGTGTCGTCCGGTGTAGTCCGGTGTCGTCCGATGTCGTGCAGTGCGGTGCGGATGCCGGGATCTATGCGAGTAGAGCCCCGGCGGGACATGAGCATGACGCTGCCATGACAATCAGGCAAGAGGGGTTTGCGCCGCTCCGTGCGCCCGGCTCGGCTCGGCTCCGCGCGTCCGCGTCCGCGTCCGCGTCCGCAGCCGCAGCCGCAGCCGCAGCCGCAGCCGCAGCCGCAGCCGTGGGCGCGGGCGTGGGCGTGGCTCTCCGCGGTCACGTGGATCAGGTCGGGTGCCGCCGTCGGCCCCGGGCCCGTCGCACGGCCGTCGCGGGGCGGTCCCGGACCGGCCGCCGCCGCACCGGCCTCGTCCCGCCGCGGCCCCGGCCGGGCCGGCCCTCAGTACCCGGTCTCCGCCGGCCCCGACTCTCCCCGGACCGGCCGCTGCCGGGCCGTACCGCTCGGCGGCACCACCGTCGAGCCCGCTCCCGCCCCCGTCCCGGCCCCCGTCCCCGCCCCCGTCCCGGCCCCCGGCTCGGGCCCGGCGCCGGTGATCCGCAGCAGGTCGGCCGCCAGTGAGTCCAGCCAGGCCACGGTCTCGTAGTACAGCCGGGGCGCCCCCGGCGGTTCGGCGGCGGAGCCCCCGAACGGCGGCCCGGACCGCGGCGCCGGCGCGGCCGGTGTGTCCGCGCCGGGATCGAGCGCCGCCGACAGCAGCAGCATCCGCGCCGCCACCCGGTCGCCCAGCGTGCCGACCTCGTCGGCCGCCGTGGACAGCCCGGCCGGCGGCGCCTCCAGCAGCCGCTGGCAGCCCCACAGCGTGTGGTGGCCGGTGAGCAGCGTCGCCTGCCAGTCCACGCGCGCCGGTCCCGCGGTGCGGAGGGGGGTGTCGAAGCGCGCCGGCTCGCTCTGGTACTGCGCGTACGCCGACTCCGCCAGGACTAGCGACCGGTGCAGCGACCGCCGGCCCGGCAGCCCCGGCCGCGGCCCCGCCGGCGCGCCGCGGGTCAGCGCCGCCGTGGTCACCACCACCATCTCGGCGGCCCGCCGCAGGAGGTCGGCCGCGGCGTAGTGCAGCTCCTCATGGGCGCCCCGCGGCCAGGCCAGCACCCCGAGGGCGGCACCGATCGCGCTGCCGACCAGCACGTCGAGCATCCGCACCCCGGCCAGCTGCCAGGTGGGCGGCGCGAGCTGGGCGAACACCAGGGACACGAGCACGGTGAACATGCCCTGCGCCCAGCCGACTCCGCGCACCGGCCCCACGCTGAAGGCCACCAGCATCCACACCGGCAGCACCAGCGCGTAGACCGCGGTGTCGGTGCCCACCAGGGTCAGGATCCCGGCGCTGAGCAGCGCCCCGGCCAGGGTGCCGGTGAGGGCGAGGCGCACGGACCGCCAGGTCTCGTCCAGGGTGGTCCTGGTCAGGGTGAGGGTGGCGAGCATGGCCCAGAAGCCGTGCGGGAGGGTGTCCAGCCCTGCCACGAGCCGGGCCGCGGTGAGGGCCAGCGCGATGCGCACGGCGTTCTGGAAGAGCACCGAGCGGCTCCGGGCGTGCCCGTGCACCCGGAACCACCACAGCATCGGGCCCGGGACCGTGGCGTACCAGAACCGCTCGGGCGACGCCTTCGTCTCGGCGTGCCGGCCGCGTACGGACCGGTCGGCCGCCGCGCCCATCGCCAGCGCGGCGTCGGCGGCCTCCAGCACCGCCGCGTGCTCGCGCAGCACCGGGGCGGGCAGGCCGGGTCCGGCGGGGGAGGAGCCGCCGGATCCGGCGGCCGCGGACGGTGCGGCGGGTGTGCCCGCCGACAGCGCCGACAGCGCCGACAGCCGGGCCCGGGCCGCGACCAGCGCCTCGTACGGCGCCACCGGTGACGGCCCCTGCCGCAGGCCCACAGCGGTCGCGGTCGCCAGGTCGGCCACCGCGAGCAGCACGGCGGCCACCTCCGGTTCCGGTGTGCGCCGCAGAGGCGGCAGCCGTGCCAGGCGGGACAGCAGGGTGCGGGTGGCGAGCCCGGTGTGCGCGAGGGCGCGCTCGTGCACTCCGGGCCCGGCGGGCCGTTCGGCCTCGGGCACGGTCAGAGGCCGCAGCGCCGTCGCGGACTCCCACGCCGCGCGGCGGTCCGCCTCGGGCAGGGCGTACGGGGCCGTCGCGACGAGCCGCGCGCAGCGGGCCGCGGTCCGTGCCGCGCGGGCGGTCCGTTCCCGGTACGTCGGCGGGGACGGCTCGGGGAACAGCAGCGCCTCGGCGGCGATGAGCAGTACCAGCCCCGTGGTCGTCCCGACCAGCCGCTCGGCGAGCGAGCCCGGATCGTACGGCGGGAAGGACGGCAGGATGTAGAGCAGTTGGAGGCCCGGTGCGACGCCCGCCGGGCGGGGTCCGCCCACGGCCGCGAAGGCCACGGCGAAGCCGACGACGAGCATGCCGGCCACCGCGCTCCAGGTGCGGACCGACAGATAGGTGCCGGCGACCACCAGCGCCCAGCACACCGGCAGCACCCGCAGCACGATCGCGGCCCGCTGCCGCCCGGTGCCCGGAATCCGGGACAGTCCGGCCAGCGCGACCGCGGCGAACAGCGCGTACGTGGCCGTGACGGGCTGGTCCAGGCCGTACCGGAAGAAGAGGAAGCCGGCCGAAGCCACGAGCGACACGCGCGCGGCCCGGCGGCCGGAAGCGGCGTAGGCCGCCGGGATCCACCTGGCTGGGGCACCCCGCACCCCTACAGGATCACCCACCCCCGCCGTCCGGGCCTCCCGGCGGCGCGCGAACCGGAGGCGCGGCGCGGCAGTGCGGTCACCGGTGGATCCGGGCGGCGTCCGTCAGCCGTCCGCGCCCACCGGACGACCCCAGCCCCCGCCCCCGGCGCCTCTGCCCAGGACCGCCTGGCCCAGGTGTCGCCGGATCGATCCCCGGCCGTGCCCGGCCCCGGCGACGCCCGGCCACCCTGTGACGCCCGGTCACCGGGCGATGCCCGGCCACCCGGCGTCCCGCCCCGCCGGACGGTCCTCATCCCGCGGCTCTCCGCCCCACCCGCTGCCCCGCCGCACCGCGACCGCCCCACCCGTCACCGGACGTCACCGGACGTCACCGGGCATGACGGGCCTTGACCGGGCATGACCGGCCGGGCCGGGGCGCCGGCGCGCAGGGCCGTGGCCCGGACGCAGCGGGGCCCCGCACCGACGGCCCGGGTTGCGGGGGCCGTCGGCGCGGGGCCCTCGGGCGGCAGGCCCCCTCACATCTTCCTGCGGGCCTTCCCCTTGAGTTCCTCCGCGGTGCCACGGGCCGTCTGCTCGGCGTCCGCGGCCTTCGACCTGGTCCTGCCCGCCGCGCGGTCGGAGGTTCCCTTCGCCCGGAGCCTGTCGTTGCCCATGACCTCGCCGGCCTTCTGCCTGATCCGGCCGACGGCCTCCTGGGCCTTGCCCCGCATCTTCTTCTCCTGAGCAGCCATGTACGTCAGTCCCTCGGACATCGTCGATCGTTCCGGTGTTGCGGCTACCCTCCTGCGGCTACCTCGGACGACTCCCCCCAAACATCGGCGGCGGCCCCGCACCCGGCGGCCCCGCACCCGGCGGCCCCGCACCCGGCGGCCCCGCACCCGGCGGCCCGGGGCCGCCCGGAGGCAGCCGGGCCGCCCCCTTCCGGGATTCTCCCGCCCGCGCCCGGACACCTCCGCAAGGCCCCCGGACACCCTCCGAACGGCCTGGCCCGGGACCCCGCGCGACGGCGGCCGCGCCGGTCAACTTGACCGTTCCACAAGCGAGTTTCATGTGCCACGGGTATGGATCGCGCCCGTTGCCGGGTAGGTTCCGGCGCGTACCCGACGGGCCGGGCGGTCGCCGTGTCCCGTATCCCGGATGACACGCGGAGGACAGCTCCATGCGGACGTTCGTGCACACATCCCGTCCCTCGCGGGTCGTCTTCGGCGACGGCACGGTGGACCGGGTCCGGGACGAGGCCGAGCGGCTCGGCTGTTCCCGGGTGCTGCTGCTGACCGCCCCCGCCGTGCCGGAGGCCGCGGCGCGGGTCCGCGCGGCGCTCGGCGGCCTGCCGGCGGCGGAGTTCGACGGCGCCGCCATGCACACGCCCACCGAGGTGACGGAGCGGGCGCTCGCGGTGCTCCGCGAGGCGTCCGCCGACGGCATCGTCGCGGTCGGCGGCGGCTCCACCACGGGCCTGGCGAAGGCGCTCGCGGTCCGCACCGGCCTGCCCCAGGTCGTCCTGCCGACCACCTACGCGGGCTCCGAGGTCACCCCCGTGCTGGGGGAGACCGAGAACGGCCGCAAGGTCACCCGGTCCTCCCCGGCGATCCTGCCCGAGACAGTCGTCTACGACGTCGGCCTCACTCTCACCCTGCCCTACTCCCTCACCCTCACCAGCGGGATCAACGCCCTCGCGCACGCCGTCGAGGCGCTGTACTCGGCCGACGCCAACCCGGTCACCGACCGGCAGGCCCTCGACGCGATCACCCGCATCACCCGGGCCCTGCCCCGCCTGGCGGACGACCCGGCCGACCGGGAGGCCCGCGCCGGGATGCTCCAGGCGGCCTGGCTGGCCGGCACCTGCCTCGCCACGGTCGGCATGGGCCTGCACCACAAGCTGTGCCACACCCTCGGCGGCGCCTTCGGCCTGCCGCACGCCGAGACCCACACCGTCGTCCTGCCGCACGCCATGGCCCACAACGCGCCCGCCGTACCCGACGTGATGCGCCGCATCGCCACCGCGATGGGCGTGCCCGACGCCCCGGGCGGCGTGCACGACCTCGTCGCCGCGCTCGGCGGACCCGCCTCGCTGCGCGAACTCGGTCTGCCCGCGACCGAGCTGGGCCGCGCGGCCGAGGCGGCCGTGGCCACGCCCTACCCCAACCCGCGCGAGGTGACCGCCGACGGTGTCGCCCGGCTCCTCGCCGACGCCTGGCACGGCAGCCGGCCGCAGGGCCCGCCGTCCACCGGGGCCGCTCTGGCCCGCCTCGCCGACCAGGTGGTGGCCGGCTTCGCCCGCACCCCCGACCCCCGCGTCCGCGCCCTGATGAGCGACCTCGTCCGGCACCTGCACACCTTCGTCGCCGAGAACGACGTCACCGAGGCCGAATGGCAGTACGGCATCGACTTCCTGACCCGCACCGGCCGGCTGTGCGGACCCACCCGGCAGGAGTTCGTGCTGCTGTCCGACACCCTGGGCGTCTCCAGCGCCGTGGACCTGCTCACCAACTCCCGTACCCCCGACACCACTCCGTCGGCGGTCCTCGGCCCGTTCTACGTCGAGGGACCGCCCGAGGCAGCGCACGGCAGCGACATCTCCCAGGGCCTGGACGGCACCCCGCTCTGGGTGGACGTGACGGTCACGGACACCGGTGGCACGCCGCTGAAGGACGCCGCCGTCGACGTGTGGCAGTCCGACGAGGACGGCTTCTACGACGTCCAACTGCCCGACCTCGAAGGCCCGGTGCTCCGGGCCCGGCTGCGCACCGACACCGAAGGGCGCCTCACCTTCTGGTCCATCCTGCCCTCGGAGTACCCCATTCCCGAGGACGGGCCGGTCGGGCAGATGCTCGCCGCGACCGGACGGCACCCCTACCGGGCACCCCACCTGCACTTCATGTGCGACGCACCGGGACACCGCCGACTGGTCACCCAGCTGTTCGTGGCCGGCGGCGCCTACCTGGACAGCGACACCGTCTTCGGCGTCAAGGACGAACTCGTCGTCGACTTCACGCCGCAGAGCGGCCCCACCCCCGACGGCCGCCCGGTCGACGGGGAGTGGCGCCGTCTCGACTACACCTTCCGTCTCGCCCCCCTGGCCGGATGACCGAGGAGCGTCAGCCCATGACACCCACCGACACGTACGACACCGATGTCCTCGTCGTCGGCAGCGGCCCCGCCGGCGGCTCCGCCGCCCTGCTGCTGGCCACCTACGGCATCCGCACCCTGCTGGTCACCAAGTACGGCTGGCTGGCCAACACCCCGCGGGCGCACATCACCAACCAGCGCACCATGGAGGTGCTGCGCGACCTCGGCGTCGAGTCCGAGGCGCTCGCCTCCGGCAGCCCCTCCCACCTGATGGGCGACACCGTGCTGTGCACGGCGCTGGCCGGTGAGGAGATCGGCCGGATCCGCAGCTGGGGCACCGGCCCCGACGCGGCCGCCGAGTACGGCGCCAAGAGCCCCAGCCGGATGATCGACCTGCCGCAGACCTACCTGGAGCCGATCCTGGTCGGCAACGCCGCGGCCCGCGGCGCCAAGGTCCGCTTCGACACCGAGTTCCTCGACTTCGCACAGGACGAGGACGGCGTCACCGCCCGGCTCCGCGACCGCGTCCGCGGCGACGAGTTCACCGTACGGGCCCGGTACCTGGTCGGCGCCGACGGCGGACGCAGCGTGATCGCCGAGCAGCTCGGCCTGCCCTTCGACGGCCGCATGGCCAAGGCCGGCAGCATGAACATCGTCTTCAAGGCCGATCTCACCCGCTACGTCGCCCACCGGCCCAGCGTCCTGTACTGGGTGCTCCAGCCCGGCGCCGAGACCGGCGGCATCGGCATGGGGCTGGTCCGCATGGTGCGCCCGTGGAACGAGTGGCTGCTGGTGTGGGGCTACGACATCGAGCAGCCGCCGCCCCAGGTCGACGAGGAGGCCGCGCGCCGGATCGTGCGCGACCTCGTCGGCGACGCCGGCCTCCCGGTGGAGATCACCTCCACCTCGCTGTGGACCGTCAACCACGCCTACGCCACCCGCTACTCCTGCGGACGGGTCTTCTGCGCCGGGGACGCCGTGCACCGCCACCCGCCGTCCAACGGGCTCGGCTCCAACACCTCCGTCCAGGACGCCTACAACCTCGCCTGGAAACTCGCCATGGTCGTCCGCGGCGAGGCCGGACCGGCACTGCTCGACACCTACAGCGACGAACGCGCCCCCGTCGGCCGGCAGATCGTCGAGCGCGCCAACCTCAGCCGCGACCAGTTCGGCCCGATCTTCGAGGTGCTCGGCGTCGCCGGCGGCGGTGACGCCGACGCCATCGCCGACGGCCTCGCCGGCCTGCGCGCCCGCACCCCCGAGGGCGCCAAGAAACGGCGGCAGCTGGAGGAGGCCGTCCAGCTCAAGAACTACGAGTTCAACGCGCACGGCGTCGAGATGAACCAGCGCTACGCCTCCGCCGCGGTCCTGGCCGACGGCAGCGCCCCCGAGGTGTGGGAGCAGGACCCCGAGCTGGTGCACCAGCCGACCACCCGGCCCGGCGCGAAACTCCCGCACGCCTGGCTGGCCGACGCGCGCGGCGAGAAGGTGTCCACCCTGGACGTGGTCGGCGGCGGCGTCCTCACCGTGCTGACCGGGCTGTCCGGAACCGTCTGGGACGCGGCGGCCGAGGCCTGCCGGGACGCCCTGGGCATACCCCTGCGCCTGGTCCGGATCGGCGGTGACGACGCCCGGGACGCCTACGGCGAGTGGAGCCGCCTCAGCGGCATCGCCGAGGACGGGGTGCTGCTCGTGCGGCCCGACGGCCACATCGCCTGGCGCCGCGCCGCCGCCCCCGACGGCGAGCAGACGGCCCGCGCCGAACTCCTCGCCGCGCTGCGCCGGGTACTGGCGCGCTAGGGGACGGGCGGATGGACAAGTGCGTGGCCACGGCCGAGGAGGCCCTGGCGGACGTGACGGACGGACAGTCGTTCGCCGTGGGCGGCTTCGGCCTGAGCGGGGTCCCGGAGGTCCTGATCGGCGCCCTGTACACGACCGGCGCGCGCCGCCTCGCCGTCGTGTCGAACAACTGCGGCGTCGACGGCCGCGGTCTCGGCGTCCTGCTCGCCGCGGGCCGCATCGCCCGCGTCACCGGCTCCTACATCGGGGAGAACAAGGAGTTCGCCCGCCAGTACCTGGCGGGCGAACTGGAGGTCGAGCTCACCCCGCAGGGAACGCTCGCCGAACGGCTGCGGGCGGGCGGCTGCGGCATCCCCGCCTTCTACACCACGGCGGGCGTCGGCACCCAGGTCGCCGACGGCGGCCTGCCGTGGCGGTACGCGGGCGACGGGTCCGTCGCGGTGGCCTCCCCGCCCAAGGAGACCCGCGCCTTCGACGGCGTCGACCACATCCTGGAGCACGCCATCACCACCGACTACGCGCTGGTCAGGGCGGCCCGCGGCGACCGGCACGGCAACCTCGCCTTCCACGGCGCGGCCCGCAACTTCAACCCCGCCGCGGCCATGGCCGGGCGGATCACCGTCGCCGAGGTCGAGGAACTCGTCGAGCCGGGCGCGCTCGGCCCGGACGAGGTCCACCTGCCGGGCGTCTTCGTGCAGCGTGTGGTCGCCCTGACCCCGCGGCAGGCGGCCGACAAGGGGATCGAGAAGAGAACGGTGCGCGAGCGATGAGCCGGGGGCCTTGGACCACGACCGGGAGCCGTGAGGGATGAGCTGGAGCAGGGACCGGATGGCCGCACGCGCCGCGGGCGAGCTGCACGACGGCGACTACGTCAACCTGGGCATCGGGCTGCCCACCCGGGTGGCGGACTTCCTGCCCCCGGGCGTCGACGTCGTCCTGCACTCCGAGAACGGGCTGCTCGGCGTCGGACCGTACCCCGCGCCCGACGAGGTCGACCCCGACCTGATCAACGCGGGCAAGGAGACCGTGACCGTACGGGACGGGGCGTCCTTCTTCGACTCCTCCCTCTCCTTCGGCATGATCCGCGGCGGCCACATCGACACCGCCGTCCTCGGCGCCCTTCAGGTGTCCGTCCGCGGCGACCTCGCCAACTGGGCGGTCCCCGGAAAGATGATCAAGGGGATGGGCGGAGCGATGGACCTCGTGCACGGCGCCCGGCGCGTCGTGGTGCTGATGGAGCACCGGGCGAAGGACGGCAGCCCCAAGATCGTCCCGGAGTGCACGCTGCCGCTCACCGGCCGCGGCTGCGTGGACCGCATCATCACGGACCTCTGCGTGCTCGACGTCACCCCCGACGGGCTGCGCCTCGTCGAGTGCGCGCCGGGCGTGACCCCCGCCGAGGTGGCGGCCCTCACCCCCCTGCCCTGACCGGCCGCCCCGCCCCCGCCCTCCGGGGCCGGGGCCGGCCGGCCACGGCCGTCGGCGGCCTCCCCACCAGGCCCGGAACCGGCCGCCGGCACCGCCGCCCGCCCCGCCCTCCGACGGGCGCCCCCCGGACGGCGGCACTACCATCGGCTCAGGGGTACGCGCGGCGATGCCCTCCGCACCGGGCGCGTCCCCGCCCGCGAGAGACCGCACACCCCGGCCCGGGAGGACGGGTGTCCCTCAGCCGGGCGGGCGGTCCGTGCGCGGACGCCCACGGCCAGCGCCCCTCGGAGGTCCATGTCCCCGCACCGCTGGCGTCGGCAGAAGAACGCCGACGCCCTGCTGTCCCGGCTCGACCGGCTCACCGCGCAGGCGCTGGAGCGGACGGAACTCCACCGGGCCCGCATCGAGCTCGCCGAGGCGCTCCAGCGCGGGATGCTGCCCGACTACCTCCCCGAACTGCCCGGACTGCGGGCGGCCGCCCGCTACGCGCCCGCCCGCTCCGGTCTGGCCATCGGCGGCGACTGGTACGACGGCTTCCGGCTGCCGGACGGCTCACTCGTGTTCTCCGTCGGCGACGTCCAGGGCCACGACGTCGAAGCCGCCGCCTTCATGGGGCAGGTGCGCATCTGCCTGCGCGCGGTGGCCGCCTTCACCGACGACCCCGGCGAGATCCTCGGCCGCACCAACGACCTGCTCGTGTCCATGGACTGCGACCTCTTCGCCACCTGCACCCTGCTGCGCTTCGACCCGGCCGCCGGGGACCTGCTCGCCGCCCGCGCCGGGCACGTGCCCTCGGTCTGGGCTGCCGTCGGCGGACACGACGGCGTCGTCCAGGACGAGGGAGGCGCCCCGCTCGGCGTCGTGGCCGGCACCCGCTACCCCGTCACCCGGCACCGGCCGCCGCGGCCCGGTGTGATCGTCCTCGTCACGGACGGAGTGCTGGAGGGCCCCGCCTTCCCCATCGAGGCCGGTCTGGAGCACGTACTGCGCATCGCCCGGGCCGGGGCCGGCAGCGATCCGGACGGGCTCGCGGCCCGGATCATCGAGGTGGCCGACCTGACCGGGCACACGGACGACGCCGCCGTCATGGTGCTCGCCACGGGGGCAGCCGAGTGACACCGGGACGGACCATGGCGTGTCAGCGGACCCGACCGGCCCGGCAGGACATGTGATGGCGGGCGTGGTGCGTTTCGGGAGCCTGCGACGTCCGGCCGCGACGGGGTTCACGATCCTCGCCGTGGCGTTGGCCTACGCCGTCACCGGAAAGCTCGGCCTGCTGGCGCAGGTCACCGTGGGGGGCTCACGGATCACTCCGCTGTGGCCGCCCACCGGTGTGGCCCTGGCCTGCCTGCTGCTCGCCGGTCTCCGGGTCTGGCCGGGCATCGCGCTCGGCTCCCTGCTGGTCATCGCGACCCTCGGCCCGCTCACCCCGGCCTCCCTCGTGATCGCCGCCGGCAGCGCGGCGGGCCCCGTCTTCTCCTGGTGGCTGCTGCGCCGGGTCGGATTCCGCGTCGAACTCGACCGTCTCAAGGACGGTCTGGCGCTGGTCTTCGGCGGCGCCTTCGCCGGGATGCTGATCAGTTCCGGGGTGGGCAGCACGACACTGACGGTCACCGGCGGGCACACCGTGGGCGAGTTCTGGTCCATCTGGACCGCCTGGTGGACCGGCGACGCCATGGGCGTCCTGGTGATCACCCCGCTGCTGCTCGGCGTGCGCGCCGCGCTGCCACTGCGTGGCGAAGGCCCGCGGGAGTGGACCGAGCCGGCCCTGCTGCTGCTCGCCACGGCCGCCGTCACGTTCACCGTCACCGAGACCGGGCTCCACCTGCTGTTCCTGGTCTTCCCGCTGCTGGTCTGGGCGGCGCTGCGCACCCGCCTGGTCGGCGCGGCGCCCTGTGTGCTCGCGCTCTCCGTGCTGACCGTGGTGGCGGCCGTCCAGCGCCGCGGCCCCTTCGCGGACCGCAGCATCGTCGAGAACATGGTCGTGCTGCAGGCGCTCAACGGCGCGGCCGCGCTGACCACCCTGCTCCTGGTGGTCATCGTCGCCGAGCGCGAGACCACGTACCGCAAGATCGAGCACGCCTGCGCCGTGCTCACCGAGGTGGTCGCCGGGCTCACCCCCGCCCGGGGCCGGGACGAGCCGCCCCTGCCCGGCGGCGCACCGGGGCCGGGCCGCGCCGCGAGGCCCCCGCACGGCTCCGGTGGCCTCGGCGGTGCCGGCGGTCCCGGTGGTCCCGGTGACGCCGACGGTCCCCGCGGCCGTCATGATCCCGGTGACCCCAGTGGCTCCGGTGACCTTGGCGGCACCCGTGGCACCGGTTGACGGCGGGTGCCCCGCGTGCCGCGGGTGACGGGAGGGAACGCGGTCGACTTCCGGGCCGGTTGAACACACCGGCCGTCTCCTGCGTACAGGACCGAGGGGAACGATGCCCGGGTCCACCGATCGTAGGAGTACAACGTGGGACGCAGCACGCGTAGACGCCCGACCGGCGCGAAGCGCGCGACCCTGACAGCCATGGCGCTCATGTTGGGAGGTGGAGGCCTCGTCGCGGTCAACGTGTACGCCTCCGCCACCGACGGCGGCAACGCCGGTGCGACGACGAAGGCGTGGGGGGCCGTCACCATCGACTGCCCCGATGTCGGCGACGAACTCACCGCCGTGCCGGACCAGGCCCGGGAGGAGGTCGACAAGGAACTCGCCCGTCTGGACCAGCAGATCGCCGACGCCTACCGCCAACTGCAGGCACAGGGAGACAAGTCCGCGCCCGGATCGCCCGACGCGATCGTGGGCCCGCTGTCGGAGCAGCGGACGGAGACGATCGGCCGAATCACCGCCGCGCTCGGTGCGGCGGGCGAAACCCCCGACGGCCTGGACCAGCTCGCCGCATGCACCGTACGCACGGCCGAGCCGACGGCAGGCGAGGACGCACAGGGCGGCGGCGCCGAGGGCGCCGGCGGTCAGGAACAGCAGGAGCAGCAGGGCAACGGCGGCCAGGCCGGCAACGGCCCCGTCGCCGCCGACTACGCCGACATCACCAGCGTGCAGCCGGCGGCCGTCGCCCCGCCCCAGCGCAAGGGCGCCTCCCGCGGCACCTTCTCCAGCAGCTGCGGCGAGGGCGACCCGGGCCTGCGCAACTCGGACAACATCATCGTCGCCCCCGGCGTGACCAACGGCGCCCACCACTTCCACGACTACATCGGCAACCAGTCCAACAACGCCTTCGCCAGCGACACCGACCTCGCCGCGGCCGAGACCAGCTGTGCCGACCAGGGCGACCGGTCGTCCTACTACTGGCCGGTGCTGCGTCTGCAGAACGGCACCGAGGAGAAGGACGCCCAGGCGCCCGGCGGCGGCATCGAGGGCAACGCCGGTGAGATCGTCACCGCGAAGGAGGTCACCCTCGACTTCGTCGGCAGCCCGGTCGGCGAGGTCACCGCGATGCCCCGCCTCCTGCGCATCATCACCGGCGACGCCAAGTCCTTCGTCAACGGCCCCGCCAACGCCAACGCCTCGTGGAGCTGCACCGGCTTCGAGGACCGTCAGCTGAAGGACAAGTACCCGCTCTGCCCCTCCGGCAGCGACGTCGTCCGCACCTTCCGCTTCCAGAGCTGCTGGGACGGCCGCAACATCGACAGCGCCAACCACCGCACCCACGTGGTCTTCGCCGACGCCTCCGGTACCTGCCCCGACGGGTTCCGTGCGATCCCGCAGCTGGTGCAGCGCCTCGTCTACGACGTGGACGCGCCCAGCCTCGACGACGGCGGGCGCACCAGGCCGCTGTTCGCCGTCGACTCCTTCCCCGAGCAGCTCCACAAGCCGCAGACCGACCACGGCGACTTCGTCAACGTCTTCGACGAGGACCTGATGGCGGAGATGGTCGACTGCATCAACAGCGGCCGGAAGTGCGGCGCGCGGGCCGGGAACGACGGCGGCGGGAACGGCGGCGGCGGGAACGGCGGCGGCGGGAACGACGGCGGTGCGCAGGAGCCGACCGCCGAGCCGCAGGACCCGCAGGACGGCGGCGGGCAGCAGCCGCAGCAGCCGGGCGACGGCAAGAACCAGACCGCCGCGCCCGGAAAGGGCGAAGAGCCCCCGGCCGGGGGCGGCGGCGGAGACCAGCCCCCCGCCGGCCGGCCCGGTGCCGGCGACGGCGACGGCGACGGCGCGGACAACGGTGCTGGAGGCGGCGGCGGTGCCGGTGACGGCCAGGACGGCAACCCGTCCGAGGCCCCGCGCGACGAGGCGCCCCCCGCCCCGGCCGAGCCCAAGTCCGCCGGCACGGCGACGACCGCGGCACCGGCCGCCACCGCCCAGGCCCCGGACGACGCGGCCGACGACGGTGCCGCCGACGGCGGTGCCGGTGACGGCGGTGCCGGTGACGGCGGTGCCGGTGACGGCGGTGCCGACACCGGGGACGGCAACGGCACCGGGGACGGCAACGGCTCGGGTGCGGACGAGCCGGCCGGTCAGCAGGTGGCCGCCCCGCAGGGCGAGCGTGGCGGACTCGCCGAGACCGGCGCCCGGCTCTGGCCGGCGGCCGCGGGTTCGGTGCTCCTGGTCGCGGGAGGCCTGATGCTGATGCGCACCAGGAGGCGGGCGCTGCGGGGCTGACCCGTACCGCGACGCCCCTGGGCGGTGGATGCCGCCGGTCCGTGCGACGGACCGGCGGCATCGCCGTCGTCAGCGGTCCGGAACGTGGGCGTCGTACCCGTCCGCCCGCAGGCGCGGATCCCCTGAGGGACGGCGTGGCCGCGAAGCGCGGCGAGGGGCGGCGAAGGGCGCGGCCGAGCGCAACGAGGCGGGGCGGGTGCGCAGCTGCGCGCCGGGCCGCGGAGCGCCCGGGCGCCGCCCCTGGACGGCCGGGTCCCCGCTCAGGCCGCCGCCCGGCAGCGGTGGAGGGGTGAAAGGCCGGGAGATACGGTGTTCATGCTGGCATCTTGATATCGCGATATGACGGCCTGTCGGTCAAGCCGGTGCACCGGTCGGCAGGTACGCCGGTCCGTCCCGGTACGACGCCCGATCCGGCCCGATCCGGCCCGGGCGCGCAGGGCCGGCCGGTGCGCGGGTCCCGTCGACAGTTCAGGAGGTTCCCATGTCCTCGAAGCGACGCCGGAAGAAGAAGTCCCGCCGCAAGCACGCCGCGAACCACGGGCGCCGCCCGCAGTGCTGAACCCGGGCCGGGCCGGCCACGGGCGGACCCTTCCGTCCCACCCGTGACCGGCCCGCACCTGTCCGTGCGGGGCCGACGGCCGGTCGGCCGAACCCCCTCGTGCCGAGCGGCCGGCCCGTGCCCGCAGGCCGGAGCCCGCGACGGCGGGCGCCCCCTCCGCCCGGGGACCGGGCCACGGAGGGCGGGCCCGCGCGGGATCAGCGGTGCTCGGGGTTGTCCGCGTCCGCACGGCAGCCGGCGTCCCACTCCGAGCGCTGGTTGCCGTGCGCCGGGATGCCGCCGGACCGCTTGAGCAGAGCCGCCAGATGCATCAGGTTCCACGTCATGAACGTCGTGTTGCGGTTGGTGAAGTCGTTCTCCGGCCCGCCCGACCCGGGGTCCAGGTAGGAAGGTCCGGGCCCCGCGGGGCCCACCCAGCCGGCGTCCGCCTGCGGAGGCACGGTGTAGCCGAGGTGCTGGAGGCTGTACAGCACGTTCATCGCGCAGTGCTTCGCCCCGTCCTCGTTCCCCGTGACGAGGCAGCCCCCCACCCGGCCGTAGTAGGCGTACTGCCCCTGCTCGTTGAGCAGCCCGGAACAGCTGTACAGCCGCTCGACGACACGCTTCATGACCGAGCTGTTGTCGCCCAGCCAGACCGGCCCGCACAGCACCAGGACGTCGGCGGCCAGCACCCGCCGGTACAGGTCCGGCCAGGCGTCCCCGGCCGCGCCGTGCTCCCGCATGTCCGGGTACACGCCCGGCGCGAGGTCGAGGTCCACGGCCCGTACGAGCTCGGTGGCCACCCCGCGCGACTCCATCAGCGCCCGGCTCCTGTCGATCAGCCCCTGGGTGTGGCTCAACTCCGGCGACGGCTTGAGCGTGCAGTTGACGAACAGGGCCCGCAGGTCGTCGAAGCGGTACGGGGCGGTGGTGGCCGAACCGTCCGGCACGGTCATGGCGTCCTCCTCGGCAGCGGTGTCGGATGCCGGCCAGCCTGCCCACCGCACCGCCGGCCGGCCCGGACCGCCGCGCCCACGGCGCCGGCGGACACCCGATCAGCCGCTCCCCGCCACCCGCCGCGGCGGCACCCGCGGGCGCCGGGCCACCCCACCGCCAGCGGTTGAGCCCCCCGGCGGTCGCATGGACAGTGGTTGCTATGAACCGGCACCGACGTCCACCCCGGCGGGCACCCTGGATCGCGGGAGCCGCCGCCGTGCTGGCTCTGGCCGGCGTCGGCACCTGGGTGCTGGTCTCCCAGGACGACGGCGCGCCGAGCCCCGGACCGTCCCCCTCCGCCGACCTGTCGCTGCCCACCGGGACCCCGCTGCCGACCCTGACGACCGGGCCCGGCACCCCGACCGCGCCGCCCACGACCCCGACGGCACCGTCCTCGGCCGCCACCACGCCCTCCGAGGGGAACGCGACGACAGCGGCACCGACGGGCACGGACCGTACCCCCGCACCGCGGGAGTCGGCCGCCTCCCCCCGGCCCACGGCCCCCGGCGACCGGCCCGCACCCCGCACCACCGCCGCCACCCCGTCGTCCGCGCGGACCCCGGCGGCGCCCGCGACCTCCGCCCGGCCCAGCGGGCAGCAGACGACCGCGCCGTCCACGCCGACCGCCCCGTCCACGCCGGCCGAGTCGCCGGCGTCCACCGCCCCGGCCTCCCCGTCCGCGGTGAAGCCGGCACCGTCCGCGGCGCCCCGCGGCGGCGACGGAGCGGTGACCACCACCTGGTACACGTCCCCGGTCGCGGTGGCCGCCGCCGAACGGATGGCCGCCGCGGGAGCCGTCGGCGACCCCGCCTGCTCGCTGGCCGCGGTGGGCCGCCCCGACCCCGCCCTGGTCCCGCAGGTCGGCTCCATCGGCATCGGCAGCCACGACGGGTACTGGTGCCTGATCTGGTGAACCACGGCCCCCGGCGGACGGGCACCACTGCGGCCCGCCGGTTTCCCCGCCCGCCGGGCAGCCCCGCCGCCCCGGCCTCCGCTCAGCGGCGGATGAGACCCAGGCCCGTGGCAGCGGCCACGGCCGCGGTCCGCGAGTCCACGCCGAGCTTGGCGTACGAGCGGGCCAGGTGCGACTTGACGGTGCCCTCGGTGAGGTGCAGCCGCGCGGCCACGGCCTGGTTGGACAGGCCCTCGGCGACCAGCGCCAGAACCTCCGTCTCCCGCCGGGTCAGGGCGGTCGCGGGGTCGCGCAGCCGGTGCAGGAGCCGGTCGGCCACCGCGGGCGCCAGCGCGGTGCGCCCCGCGGCGGCCGACCGCACGGCGGCGGCCAGTTCCTCGGGCGGGGCGTCCTTGAGCAGGTAGCCGGTGGCGCCCGCCTCGATGGCCGGGAGGGTGTCGGCGTCGGTGTCGTACGTCGTGACGACCAGGACCCGCGGGGCGCCCGGCCGGGCGGTGATGGCGGCGGTGGCCTCCGCCCCGTTCATGCCGCCCTTGAACTGGAGGTCCATCAGCACGACGTCGACTCCGCCGGCCGCGGCCCGCTCGACCGCCTCCTCCGCGGTGGCGGCCTCCGCCACCACCGCCATGCCCGGCTCGGTCTCCAGGACGGCCCGCAGTCCGGCCCGTACCACCGGATGGTCGTCGGCCAGCAGCAGACGGATGGGCGAGTCGGTCACGGGCGGGCCTCACGGTCGGATGCGGTGAACGGGCCGGTTGCGGCGGAGGCGTCGGACGGACGGCTCAGATCCCGCGGGCGGGACGGGCTGCTCAGGTCCGACGCGGCGGACGGCGCCGGTGCGCCGGGCGGGGGGAGCGGCAACCGGGCCGTCAGGGCGGTGCCGCGGCCGGGAGCGGAGTCGACGGTGAGGGTGCCGCCCAGGGCCTGCACCCGGGCGCGCATCGCGGCCAGGCCGAAACCGCCCTCCCCGGGGTCCGGGGCCCGGAACCGGCCGGGCTCGAAGCCCCGGCCGTCGTCGCGCACGCCGAGGCGGACCCGGCCGTCCAGGTGGTCGAGGGTGATCTCGGCCGTCCCCGCCCGCGCGTGCCGGACCGTGTTGGACAGGGCGGACTGGGCGACGCGCAGCAGGGCGACCTCGTACGAGGTCGGCAGCGGCGCGGGATCGCCCGTCAGCCGGAACCGGACGTCGAGGTGGTGCCGGGCGGCCGTGGCCGCGCACAGCCGCTCCAGGGCACCGGCCAGGGTGGTGCCGTCCAGCGCGGGCGGTGCGAGGGCGGCGACGAACCGGCGGGCCTCGGCGAGGTTGTCCACGGCGGCCTGCCGTGCCTGGCCGACGTGCCGGGCGGCCACGTCCGGGGCACCGGGCAGAGCCCGCCCGGCGGCGCTGAGCAGCAGCTGGATGCTGCTGAGCCCCTGCGCGAGGGTGTCGTGGATCTCTCGGGCGAGCCGCTCCCGCTCGGCCAGCACACCGGCCGTGTGCTGCGCCTCGTCGAGGTCGGCGCGGGTGGCCGTCAGCTCCTCGATCAGTGCCCGGCGCTGCTCGCTCTCCCGGTACAGCGCCCCGTACCCCCACACCACCGCGACCGCCACCCCGGCACCCAGCGCCGGACCGATCGCCATGGCCGGGCTGAAGGAGCCCTGGTGCGCCGCGTACGCCGCGATCGCCGCCGCGGCCGTCACCGCCACGGCGGCCGGCCCGGCGCGCCCCGGCAGCAGATGTAGCTGGAGGAAGTACAGCGGGAACGCCAGCCACACCCCGTCGGCCGACAGCACCAGCAGTACCAGCCACAGGGCGCACAGGACGGCGAGCCACCCCGGTGCGGTCCGGCCGGAGCCGCTCCGACGGGCCAGCGCCGGGCCCGCCGCGTACCCCAGGCCGCACGCCGCGGCCGCCGCGACGGTGGCGGCGGCGTGCGGTGCGCCCCCGGTCACCGCCCGGACCGCGGCCAGCACGAGCAGGGCGGCGACCAGCAGGTGCAGACACCAGGCCAGCACCCGGGCGGGCGGGGTCGGTGTGGGGGCGGTGATGTTCACAGTGTCCCCAGCGTAGAAGGAACGCGCCGGTGCGGCCTCTGTCGAAAGGTGGAGAGGACATCTGTCCCTCCGGCCCGCGAAGTGCTCTCCCGCGCCGGATGCCCCGGCAGGGCCCGCGCCGCGAGGCTGGAGCCGTTCCGCACCGCCCTTTGCCGAGAGGAAGTCCGCACCGTGTTCGTGGCCTGGAGAGACGTCAGGTTCGCCCGAGGGCGCTTCGCTCTGATGGGGACGGTGATCGTGCTGATCGCCCTCCTGGTCGGGCTGCTGTCCGGGCTGACCGCCGGGCTCGCACAGCAGAACGTCTCCGCGGTCACCGGCCTGCCCGCCGACCGGATCGCCTTCGCCGCGCCCGCCGCCGGGCAGCAGCCGTCGTACGCCGACTCCGCGGTCACCGAGCGGCAGTGGCGGCGCTGGGCCGGGGTGCCCGGTGTGACCCGCGCCGAGCCCCTGGGCATCACCCCCACCAGGGCCACGGCGGGGGACCGCAGCGCCGGGGTGTCCCTGTTCGGCGTCGCTCCGGGCTCCCGTCTGGTACCCGGGGGCGCCCGCGTCACGGACACCTCGGTGGTGCTGTCCGCCCCGGCCGCGGAGGAACTCGGTGCCCGACCCGGGGACACCGTCGGCCTGGCCGGGCTGCGTCTGACCGTGGCCGCCGTGCGCGGCGAGGCCTCCTTCAGCCACACCCCCGTCGTCTGGACCTCCCTGGCCACCTGGCGCAGGGCCGCACCCCCCGCGGGAGCCGCCGCGACGGGCGGCGGCGAGGCCGAGGGCGGCGACGGCACCGGCGCCGGCCGCGACGGGACGGAGGCCGACGCCGCCGCGGGCGGCGGCGGCAGCACCCCGGACAGCGGCAGCCCCGGGGCGGGCGGCGACGCCGGTACGGCCTTCGCGACCGTCATCGCCCTCACCACCGCCTCCGGCACCGACATCGCGGCGGGCGACGCCGCGGCGGGCACCAGCACGCTCCGCCGCGACGACTCGCTGACGGCGATCGGCTCCTACCGCTCGGAGAACGCCTCCCTGCAGCTGATGCGCGGCTTCCTGCTGGTGATCTCCGCTCTGGTGATCGGCGCGTTCTTCAGCGTCTGGACCATCCAGCGCAGCGGCGACGTGGCGGTGCTGAAGGCGCTCGGCGCGTCGACCGGCCACCTGCTGAAGGACGCCCTGGGCCAGGCCGCCGTCCTGCTCGCCTGCGGCATCCTCGCCGGAACCGGAACGGCGGCCGCCCTCGGCGCGCTCCTCTCCGGCTCCGACGTGCCGTTCGTCCTCACCCCGGCGACCGTGCTCGCCCCCGCCGCCGTGATGACCCTGCTCGGCACGCTCGGCGCCGCGCTGGCCGTGCGCCGCATCACCTCCGTCGACCCGCTGACCGCCCTGGGGAACGCCCGATGAGCCTGCGCCTGACCGACATCACCCTCACCTACCCCGACGGCGACGCCCGGCTGACCGCGCTCGACCGGGTCACCCTGGACGTGCCCGGCGGCTGCCTGACCGTGCTGATCGGCCCGTCCGGCTCCGGGAAGTCCAGCCTTCTCGCGGTCGCCGCCACCCTCGTCACCCCCGACTCGGGCACCGTCACGGTGGCCGGCACCGACACCCGGGGGCTCAGCCGGCGGGCCCTCACCGCGCTGCGCCGCCGCGAGATCGGCATCGTCTTCCAGCAGCCCAACCTGCTGCCCTCGCTCACCGCCGTGGAGCAGCTTGAGGTGATGGCCCACATCGCGGGCCGCCGCCCCGCCCGCGCCCGCGAGCGCGCCATGGACCTCCTGGACGCCGTCGGCCTCGCCGACCGGGCCCGGCGGCGGCCGCACCAGCTGTCCGGAGGCCAGCGCCAGCGCGTGAACATCGCCCGTGCCCTGATGAACGACCCGCACGTCCTGCTGGTCGACGAGCCCACCAGCGCCCTCGACCACGAGCGGGGCGCCGCCGTCGTCGACCTGGTGGCCGGGCTCACCCGGCGGCAGGGCACCGCCACCGTCCTGGTCACCCACGACCGCAGCCACCTCGCCGCCGCCGACCGGACCGCGGAGATCCACGACGGCCGCCTCCGCCTCCCGGACCCCGCCCCCGGTCCTCCCGCCGCCTGACGGACCGGCATGCCGCTCCACCGCCCGGAAGGCCGCCTACGGCGAGCCGGGCGGGCCGGCGTGGGCCGGCCGCGCGCCGGGGGAGGGGCCGCGGCGCCCTCGGACCGCGGTCACCGGTTGGGGCGGTCGGCGTCGGCCGGGTGCTCCAGCTGGGAGGCGAGGACCGCGGCCTGCACGCGACGCTGCACACCGAGCTTGGCCAGCAGCCGGGAGATGTGGTTCTTGACGGTCTTCTCGGACAGATAGAGCTTCTTGCCGATCTCGCGGTTGGTCAGACCGTCGCCGATCAGCGCGAGGATGTCCCGCTCCCGCGGCGACAGGCTCGCCAGCTCGGGCGCCACGGCCGGCGTCTCGGCGGGGCCGGAGCGCAGCGAGCGCATCAGCCGGGCCGTGGTCGCGGGGTCCAGCATGGACTGGCCCGAGGCGACGGTGCGCACGGCCGAGATCAGGTCGGAGCCCTTGATCTGCTTCAGGACGTAGCCCGAGGCGCCCGCCAGGATGGCGTCCAGCAGGGCGTCCTCGTCGTCGAAGGAGGTCAGCATCAGACAGGCCAGTTCCGGCATCTGGCTGCGCAGCTCGCGGCAGACCGAGATGCCGTCGCCGTCCGGCAGCCGTACGTCGAGCACGGCCACGTGCGGGCGCAGCGCCGGACCGCGGACCAGGGCGTGCGCGACCGTGTCCGCGTCGCCGACCACCGAGATGTCCGGTTCGGCGTCCAGCAGGTCGGTGAGGCCGCGCCGCACGACCTCGTGGTCGTCGAGCAGGAACACCCGGATCGGATCCTGCTCGGTGAACGCGCGCGTCTCGGTCATCGACAACCCCCTGGTCCCAGCGGCGAAACGGGCTGCGGGCCGCCCGTGACGACGATCATCGCGCGGCGGGTCCGGATGCACTAGGGCCGTCCGGCCCCAGTCGGCACGGGACCGCGCCACCTCTCCGTGGGCCGCCTCTCCACGGGCCGCCTCTCCACGGGCCGCCGGGACGGCGGGTACCGGGTGTTCCCCGGGCCGGGGGCCGGCGGCGTCCGGCCGGCCGCACCACGCGGTGCTCCGCTGGCCGGCGCTCCGCCGGACGTGCCGCGGCGGGAAGCGCCGAGGCGGGCCGTGGGCCGCCGCGGCGCCGTCGTGGCGGGCCGCGGATTCGCCCCCGCCTCTTCGGGGCGCTGCCGAACCGCAGTGGACCGCGCCCGCCTCCCCGTGGCGGGCGCGGGTCCCCGGTGCGGCCGCCTGGGCCCCGCCGTGTACGGGTGCCGCCGCCGTCGCCTTCCCCGCCGCCGCCGCGGCCCCCGGAGGCGGCCGCCGCCTCCGGGGACCGGGGCGGCGGCGGGGAAGGAGGTCAGACGACGCTTCCGGCGCCGTGCGGGGCGTACAGGTCGAGCAGCCGGATCCGGGCGGCGCGCAGGCGGTGGGAGAGCACGTCCCCGACCCACCGGGTGACCGCGTGCCCCATCGCCTGGTCCTCCTCGCACATCGCGCGGACGGCCGCCGCGTCGAACTCGTAGGCGCGCACCGGCGTCGTCGTCCCGGCGCCCAGGTGCCACACGTGCGGGGTGAACAGCCAGGACCAGCCGACGAGCTCGTTGTGCCGGAGCACCTCGATCACCGCCGGGCGTCGGCCGGGCACCCGCATGTCGAGCTCGACCGTGCCCGTCCGGATGATCCAGAACCGGTCGGCCCGGCCGCCCTCCTCGAACAGCCGCGTCCCCTCGGGGAAGGACACCTCGCGGGCGATGTCCATGAGCCGCTGCCGGTACTCGGGGGGCAGGACGCGCATCATGCTCGGCGTGGGTGTGGTCGTCATGGCGTGACTCCTGACGGGCGCAGGGACTTCCACCGCCAGCGTGCGTCCGCCGCGGGCAGCGGGGACAGGGGCCACCCGGCCCCTCGGCCGGGGCCGTCCGGTCCTCGCCGGACCCGCCCGCGGGCCGGACCGCCGGCGAGCGGCCGCCGCGACCCCGACGGGCCCTTGGGGCAGGGCCGTTCAGCCCTGCGGTCGCGGACCTTCGGCAGCCTCCGTCCGGCGCCGGGCGCCGGGAGAGTGAACGCCGTCGCACACCGACGGACCTCCCCACCCCCCCGAAGGGATCACTGCCATGGCCGTGCACGAGCACCTCCACCGCACCGGTTTCCGTCTGCCGTCCTTCCGCGGACACCGTGCCGCTCCGGCCCCCGGGTCCGACGCCGAGGCGTCGGCGCGCACCGACGCCCACCCGGCCCGGGCCTACGTCCTCGCGTCCCTGCGGCTGCTCACCGGGTTCGTGTTCCTGTGGGCGTTCCTCGACAAGACCTTCGGCCTCGGCTACGCCACCGGCTCGGGCAAGGGCTGGATCGACGGCGGTTCGCCGACCAGGGGCTTCCTGAGCGGGGTGGCCGCCGGGCCGATGGAGTCCACCTTCCACGCCTGGGCCGGGGACGCCTGGGCGGACTGGCTGTTCATGCTCGGGCTGCTCGGCATCGGCGTCGCACTGGTCGCCGGAGTGGCGCTGCGGCTCGCCGCCCTCGCGGGCACCCTGATGATGGCGCTGATGTGGGTCGCGGAGTGGCCGCCCGCCCAGCACCTCTCGGACGGTTCGCCGAGCATGTCGACGAACCCGCTCGTGGAGTACCACGTCGTCTACGCCGCCGTGCTGATCGCGCTCGCCGCCGTGTCCGCGGGCGACACCCTGGGCGCCGGCCGGTTCTGGGCCGGGCTGCCCTTCGTCCGCCGCAGCCGCTGGCTGCGCTGACCCGAGAGGGGGGAGAGGTGCGCCGGGCGGGGAACCCGCCGTACGGCGCACCCACGGGACCGGCGAGGGCCGGTCGGCCCCCGGCAGGGACCAGCGGCCCCTGCCGGGGGCCTGCTCCGAGGACGACGCTCGAACCGGGAAACCCGCACCTGGAGGTGGAGATCATGACCCGCACTGTGACCGCCGGTCTCGACGGCTCGCGCGAGAGCCGTGCGGCGGCCGAATGGGCGGCCCGGGAAGCCGGGTTGCTCGGCCTGCCGCTGAGGCTGGTGCACGTCTGGGAGCCGGTGCCGGAGCCGATGGCCCAGGCGCCGCTCCTCGGTGCGGAGATCCGGCAGCACTGGACGGAGCGGATCCCCCGCGACGCCGCCGAGGGCATCCGCGCCCGCCACCCCGGCCTGGACGTGACCACCGAGCCGCTGTCCGGCCGGGCCGCCGACCTCCTGGTGAGCGCGTCGAAGGAGGCCGAGCTGCTCGTTCTCGGCAGCCGCGGCCTCAGCGGCATCGGCGGATTCCTGGTCGGCTCGGTCGGACTCGCGGTCGTCGCCCACGCCGATCGGCCCGTCGTCCTGGTCCGCGCCGGTCAGGAGGCCGCCGACGAGCACCGGACCGACCCGGCCGGCATCCCGTCCGCGGCCACCCCGTTCCGGCCCGTCGTCCTCGGCGTCGACCTCGGCAGCCCCGACGAGGAGCTGATCCGGTTCGCGTGCGACGCCGCCGTACGGCGGCGCACCTCGCTCCGGGTCGTGCACGGCTGGACCCCGCCCCCGTACTACGCGTACGGCATGACCACCGACATCGAGGTGCAGGAGGCCCTGGCGCGGCAGCAGGAGACCGCGCTGGAAGAGGTGCTGCGGCCGTGGCGCGCGGAGTACCCCGCCCTGGAGATCGCCGGGGAGTCGCGGTACGGCACGGCCGGCGACCACCTCGTCGACGCCTCCCGCGACGCCTCCCTGGTCGTGGTCGGCAGGAAGGTGCGCCGCAGCCCGTTCGGGGCCCACATCGGGCCCGTCGCCCACGCGGTGCTCCACCACTCCGTCGCGCCGGTCGCCGTCGTCCCGCACGACTGAGCCCCGTACCGCCGCCCCCGGACGGCGGTACCGGTGCGGCCCACCGGTACGACCGGACGCGTAGGGCCCGGCCCGTGCGGCCGTCCCGTGCACGCTGAGCCGCACGGCCGCCGGGTTCCGTGCGGCCGGGCGGGCCGCGGCCCGCGGTCCGGTTGCGGCCGGACCCGCCGCCGGGGGACCGTGGTGGACGGCTCCCGCGGTTCCCCGGCCCGCGTCGCCCGCCGGCCCACGGACACCGCCCGCACCCCGGTCCGCTCCGCTCCGCCCCCGCCTCCCGCTGACCCCCCGTCGAAGACTTCCGGAGTCATTCATGCCCCAGGTCGAACGGAAGACCGGCCAAGCCCTCTCCGACGACGAACTGCGCACCCTGGACGCCCACTGGCGCGCCGCCAACTACCTCGCCGCGGGACAGATCTACCTGATGGCGAACCCCCTGCTGACCGAGCCCCTGAGGCCCGAGCACATCAAGCCGCGGCTGCTCGGCCACTGGGGCACCTCGCCCGGACTGAACCTGGTGTACACGCACCTGAACCGGGTGATCAAGGCGCGTGGGCTGGACGCCCTGTGCGTATGGGGGCCGGGCCACGGCGGGCCGTCGGTGCTCGCCAACTCCTGGCTGGAGGGCAGCTACAGCGAGACCTACCCGGACGTGCCGCGTGACGCGGAGGGGATGGCGAGGCTCTTCCGGCAGTTCTCCTTCCCCGGGGGCGTGCCCAGTCATGTCGCCCCCGAGACGCCCGGCTCCATCCACGAGGGCGGAGAGCTCGGCTACTCCCTCGCCCACGCCTACGGCGCCGCCTTCGACCACCCGGACCTCCTCGTCACCTGCGTGATCGGCGACGGCGAGGCCGAGACCGGGCCGCTGGCCGCCTCCTGGCACTCCAACAAGCTTCTCGACCCCGTCCACGACGGCGCCGTCCTGCCGGTCCTGCACCTCAACGGCTACAAGATCGCCAACCCGACGGTGCTGTCCCGGATCCCGGAGCCCGAACTCGACGCGCTGCTGCGCGGCTACGGCCACGAGCCCCTGCACGTCACCGGCGACGACCCCGCCACCGTCCACCGCGCCATGGCCGCGGCCCTCGACGACGCGCTGGACCGCATCAGCGTGATCCAGCGCTCGGCCCGCGAGGAGGGGGTCGGCGAACGCGCGCACTGGCCGGTGATCGTGCTGCGCACCCCGAAGGGCTGGACCGGCCCCGCAGAGGTCGACGGCCTGCCCGTCGAAGGCACCTGGCGCGCCCACCAGGTCCCGCTCGCGGGAGTGCGGGAGAACCCCGAGCACCTGCGGCAGCTGGAGTCCTGGCTGCGCTCCTACCGCCCCGAGGAGCTGTTCCGGCCGGACGGCCGGCCCGTCCCCGACGTCCTGGCCTGCGTCCCCGACGGGGCGCGCCGTCTGGGCGCCACCCCGTACGCCAACGGCGGCCTCCTCGTCCGCGATCTGCCCATCCGCTCCCTGGACTCCTTCGCCGTGCCCGTCGAGAAGCCGGGCACCACCCTGCACGAGCCGACCCGGGTCCTCGGCGGCCTGCTCGAACAGGTCATGAACGACACCCGCGTGCGCCGCGACTTCCGCGTCGTCGGCCCGGACGAGACCGCCTCGAACCGCCTCCAGGCCGTCTTCGACGCCAGCGGCAAGGCCTGGCAGGCCGGCACCCTCCCCGTCGACGAGCACCTGGACCGGCACGGCCGCGTCATGGAGATCCTCTCCGAGCACCTCTGCCAGGGCTGGCTGGAGGGCTACCTCCTCACCGGCCGGCACGGACTGTTCTCCTGCTACGAGGCCTTCGTGCACATCGTCGACTCGATGGTGAACCAGCACGTCAAGTGGCTCAAGACCGCGCGGCAACTGCCCTGGCGCGCGCCGGTCGCCTCCCTCAACTACCTGCTGACCTCGCACGTCTGGCGGCAGGACCACAACGGCTTCTCCCACCAGGACCCCGGCTTCGTCGACCACGTCCTCAACAAGGCCCCCGAGGTCGTACGGGTCTACCTGCCGCCGGACGCCAACACGCTGCTCTCGGTCGCCGACCACGCCCTGCGCAGCCGCGACTACGTCAACGTGATCGTGGCCGGCAAACAGCCCTGCTTCGACTGGCTGTCCATGGACGAGGCCCGCGCCCACTGCGCGCGCGGAGCGGGCATCTGGGACTGGGCGGGCAGCGAGAACGGCGGTGAGCCCGACGTGGTCCTCGCCTGCGCCGGCGACGTGCCCACCCAGGAGGTGCTGGCCGCCGCCCAGCTGCTCCGCCGGCACCTGCCCGGACTGGCCGTACGCGTCGTCAACGTCGTCGACATGGCCCGGCTCATGCCGCGTGAGGAGCATCCGCACGGCATGACCGACTTCGAGTACGACGGCCTGTTCACCACCGACAAGCCGGTGATCTTCGCCTACCACGGCTACCCGTGGCTGATCCACCGCCTCGCCTACCGCCGCACCGGCCACCCGAACCTGCACGTGCGCGGCTACAAGGAGTCCGGCACCACGACCACGCCGTTCGACATGGTGGTCCGCAACGACCTCGACCGCTACCGCCTGGTCATGGACGTCGTCGACCGCGTGCCCGGCCTCGCGGTGCGCGGCGCGTCCGTGCGCCGGCAGATGGCGGACCAGCGCACCCGCCACCAGGCCTGGATCCGCGAGCACGGCACCGACCTGCCCGAGGTCGCGGAGTGGACCTGGTCCGCCTGACCGCCGACGGAGGGGGACCGGCCCCCGGTGCCGGTCCTCGGTGCCGGTCCCCCTCGGCGTGCCCGCGGCGGCGAGGGCCGTCCGGCCCGAGGTCCACCCCGGACAGCCGATGCCGGGCCCGCCCGGCCCGCCCGGCCCGCCCGGCCCGCCGGATGCTCGCTCGACGCGATCGAGGCGTGGGCCGGGCGCGTGGCGGCGGACCTGGGCACGGGGAACCGAGGCTCCCGGGACACGGGGGACCGGGACCTGGACGCGGGACCTGGACGGCGGGAACGGACCGGGACCGGCAAGGCCGGCTTGGACCGGCAGGAACCGGCAGGGGCCGGCAGGGGCCGGCAGGGGCCGGCAGGGGCCGGCGTGGAGTGCGCGACGCCGGGACAGCGGGACCGCGCGCCACCTGATGCGGGTGTCGGCGGCCCCGCGTGACCTGATGCGGGCGCTCAGCCGCCGACGCGTGCCGCAGCCGTCGCGCCGGTGGACCCGTCGCGGGCCGGCCCGCCCGCCGGCTCCCGGGGCAGGTCGGGATGCACGTCGAACACCCCGCGCAGTCCGGTGGCGCGCAGCAGCCACAGGAAGCGCCTGCTGCCGGTGACCAGGCGGAGGCGCCCGCGCCGGGCGCGTACGCGGTTGCGGACGCGGCACAGCTCGGCGAGGCCCGCGCAGTCGATGAACGACACGGACCGCAGGTCGAGGACCAGGTCGGGCCGGGGGGCCGCGCTGAGCGCGTCTAGGCGCCTCCGCAGCGGGGCCGCGCTGAGCACGTCGATCTCGCCGTGGAGTGTCACGGTGGTCGTCCCCGCCGCGTCGCGCACCGGATGCGGCGCGGTGATCCTCGTCTGGTCGTCGGACATAGGGGAATGAAAGCCCCGGGGACGGGTCCCGCGACAGGGCCGAACGTCCTTCGTCCCCCGGGTCCGACGGCCCGGGCCCTGGCCGTCCGCCCTGCCCGACCGCCCTGCCCGACGGCCCCTGCCCGTCCGCCCCTGCCCGTCCGCCGCGAGCCGTGCTCCTGCCCGTCCGGCCCGGCCAGGGGGCCGGACGGCCCAAGCGGAAGGCCGCGTGGACGGGCGAGGCTGGAGGTGCGGGGCGGTGTCGCGGTGCGGGGGTGGCTCCGTTGGGTCCCCCCCCGGGGCCGGACCCCGCGCCGCGGCGACCGGGCGCCACACCGACCGGGCGCCACACAGACCGGACACCACACAGACCGGGAGAGGAGCGGCATGAAAGCGTACGTGTTCCACGGCCCCGGACAGTCCGCCTGGGAGGAGGTCCCCGACCCGTCGGTCAAGGAACCCACCGACGCCGTCGTGCGCGTCGGGACCGTCACCATCTGCGGCACCGACCTGCACATCCTCAAGGGCGACGTGCCCGGGGTGCGCCCCGGCACCGTCCTCGGACACGAGGCGGTCGGCGAGATCGTCGAGGTGGGCGGCGACGTACGGACCGTCCGGCCCGGCGACCGCGTCCTCGTCTCCTGCATCAGCGCCTGCGGACGGTGCTCCTACTGCCGCGAGAGCACCTACGGCCAGTGCCGGGGCGGGGGCGGCTGGATCCTCGGCCACCGCATCGACGGCACCCAGGCCGAGTACGTCCGCGTCCCCTATGCGGACCTGTCCGTCTACCCGCTGCCCGGCGGCATGGACAGCGCGGACGCCGTCCTGCTGGCCGACATCTTCCCCACCGCCTACGAGGTCGGCGTGCTCAACGGGACGGTCCGTCCGGGTGACACGGTGGTCGTCGTCGGCGCCGGGCCGGTCGGGCTGGCGGCGATCGGCACGGCCCGGCTGCTGTCCCCCGAGCGGATCGTCGCCGTGGACCTCGCCGCCTCGCGCCTGGAGGCCGCCCGCGCGCTGGGCGCCGACGCCGTGGCCGACGCGGGGGAGAACCCGGAGCAGCTGGTCGCCGACCTGACCGACGGGCTCGGCGCGGACGTGGTGATCGAGGCGGTCGGTGTGCCGGAGAGCTTCGAGCTGTGCACCCGCATGGTGCGGCCGGGCGGGCATGTGGCCAACATCGGCGTGCACGGCGCGCCCGCCACGCTGCACCTCGAAGACCTGTGGATCAAGAACGTCACCCTCACCACCGGCCTGGTCGACACCTCCTCCACACCCGTCCTGCTGCGGATGGCGGCCGCCGGCCGGCTGCCCACCTCCCGGCTGGTCACCCACACCTTCCCGCTGGAACGGATGGCGGAGGCCTACGACGTCTTCGGTGGCGCCGCCGACACCGGCGCCCTGAAGGTGGTACTGGGCGGAGAACAGCACGAGGTCGTGCCGGTGGGCACGGTCTGACGAAGGGACGTGACGGCCATGACCGGACAGACTCGCGCCGAGCCGGCGGTGGAGCGCCCGCTGGGCGATCTCGGACGCCGGCTCGCCTCCCGGCGGGCCCAGCTGGGCCTGAGCCGCGCCGAGGCCGCGACCAGGGCGGGCGTGGCCCCCGCGTATCTGCGGCATCTGGAGGAGCACCCCGGTGCCGCGCCCGGCAGGGGAGCGCTGCAGAGCCTCGCCGCGGCCCTGGAGACCACCGTCACGGACCTCACCGGCGGGGCCGCCGACCTGCCGCCCGGCCGCGAACAGGCTTCCCGTGCCCCGGTGTTCAAGAAGCTGGGCGTCGAGGAGTGCGGACGCCTGCTCGGCACCCATGGGGTGGGCCGGCTCGCGGTGACCACGTCCTCGGGGCCGGTCGTGGTGCCCGTCAACTACAGCGTCGTCGACGGCACGATCGTGTTCCGCACGGCCGCGGGCGCGACGCCGTCGCTGGCCGCCGGCCGGCAGGTGGCCTTCGAGGTCGACCGGATCGACGACGCGTTCAGCCGCGGCTGGAGCGTGCTCGTCCGCGGGCGGGCGCGGGCGGTGACGGACACCGACGAGGCGGACCGGCTCACCCGTGCGGCGCACAGCAGGCCCTGGGCGGGAGACGGCCGCGACGTGTGGGTGCGGCTGGAGCCGGGCCAGGTCACCGGCCGCCGGATCGAGGTCTGACCGGCGGTCACCCCGGGTCCCGCACCTGCCCGAACGCCGAACCGGCCGTTCGGCCTCTGCGATCCGGCCCACCGGGTACCGCGTCCGACCGGGCCCCGCCGTCGCGGCGACGGCGGGGCCCGGTCGCACGACACCGGACGACACCGGCGACACCGGCGACGCCGGCGCGGACAACCGACTGACAGACTGACAGACTGACAGGGGGCCACCGGACAGGAGGCCGCCGCATCCGGCCGCATCCGGGTGCTGACATCACCCGGGCGGTGCCGGCGGTGCTGATGCCGTCCGGGTGCCCGCAGGGCCGCGGGCCCGGACGCGTCCGGGCGGTCAGATCCGGGTGTCGTCGTCCTCGGTGAGCAGGACGCCCGTGACGAGGTCCGGCCGGATGCGGACGGCCTGGTCCATGAACTGCCCCACCCAGGGCTGTACCAGGGACCGGCAGCGGGCCAGGTCGTCCGGGTCGGTCACCAGCCGGGCGTACCCGGTCACCACCACGCTCCAGCCGAGGCAGGTGCGCGGGTCGATGGCGTCCGCCTCGTAGGCGACGACGACGCCGGGGCCGTCGGCCGACCGGCTCTGCGTGGCCAGGGCGGCACCGTCGTGGGTGCGGATCACGATGTCCCCGCCGTCCAGGACGTGGTTGACCGGCCGGACCGTCGGCAGGGCGTGCTGGGTGAAGACGATCCTGCCCAGCGGCACGGTGCCCAGCAGCCGCAGGGCCTCGGTGCCGTCGAGTTCTACGCGGCGGCGGGGGCGGGCGGGGGGCGCCGCCTGGACGGGGGTGTGGTCGTCGGGGAGCATCGCGGGTTTCCGTACCGGTGGGTGACTGCCGTGGAGGATCGCTGGAACGAGGGCGGAGCGACACCGCGGGGGACCGGTGCCGCTCCTGGCCCCACTGTCGCGCGGACCGGTGCCGGGGCCAAGGGCCGACCGGCCCGGACCGCCGGCCGCACGGCCCTGGTCCGCGGCAGGCACGGCCGCGCCCGCCGTGGGCGGGACCGCAGGACCATGTGCCGTGGCCCCCTCGGGCCTAGCGGTGCCGTCCGCCGGAACTCCGGCCGCTGCGGCATCGGCCTCCGCAGCCCCGGCGGGCGGGACGCCGGCCGCCCGGGCCGGTGCCGTGGGAGCGGGCCGGGCCGGGCCGGCCGGTCGCGGTGCGCAGGCCGGCTGCGTCGTCCCGGCCCCCGGCCCCCGCGCGGCGTCGGACGGAGCGGGGTGTGCCGTGCCGGCGGAGCGGGGGGCGTTCATCCCGCGCCCCCGTCACCGGCGAGTGCCGCCCGCCCCGCCTCCAGCCGGGCCACCGGCACCCGGAACGGCGAGCAGGAGACGTAGTCCAGTCCCGCCGTGTGGAAGAAGTGGACGGAGTCGGGGTCGCCGCCGTGTTCGCCGCACACGCCGATCGCCAGCCCGGGCCGGGCGGCACGGCCCTCCTCGACCGCGATGCGGACCAGCCGTCCCACACCGTCGCGGTCGATCGTCTCGAACGGCGAGGTGGGGAAGACGCCCTTGTCGAGATAGGCGGAGAAGAAGGCCGCCTCGACGTCGTCCCGGGAGAAGCCCCAGGTGGTCTGCGTGAGGTCGTTCGTGCCGAAGGAGAAGAACTCGGCCTCCCCGGCGATCCGGCCCGCGGTGAGCGCGGCGCGGGGCAGCTCGATCATCGTGCCGACCGGGCAGTGCACCGCGGTCCCCGTCTCCGCGGACACCTCGGCGAGCACCCGCTCCACCTCCGCCCGCTCGATGCGCAGTTCCTCGACGGCGCCCACCAGCGGCACCATGATCTCGGCGCGCGGCGCGCCGCCGGCCCGGGTGCGGGCCACGACGGCCTCGGCGACCGCCCGTACCTGCATGGCGACCAGGCCCGGTACGACCAGGCCGAGCCGCACCCCGCGCAGCCCCAGCATGGGGTTCTCCTCGTGCATCCGGCCCACCGCCGCCAGCAGCGCCTTCTCGTGCGGGTCGGGTCGCTCGCCGCGGGCCTCGGCGGCGGCCACCCGGACGGCGAGTTCGGTGCGGTCGGGCAGGAACTCGTGCAGCGGCGGGTCGAGCAGGCGGATGGTGACCGGCAGGCCGTCCATCGCCTCCAGGATGTCGGTGAAGTCATCCCGCTGGAGCGGGAGGAGGGCCGCCAGCGCCTGTGCGCGCTCGGCGTCGTCACGCGCCAGGATCATCTCCTCCACCAGCTTGCGGCGCTCGCCGAGGAACATGTGCTCGGTGCGGCACAGCCCGATGCCCTGCGCGCCGAACCTGCGGGCGCGGGCCGCGTCCTCGGGGGTGTCCGCGTTGGCCCGTACCTCCAGCCGGCGCACGGAGTCCGCGTGGTCCAGGGCGCGGGCCACGGCGCCCACCACGCCCGGTGTGCGCTCACCGGTCTCCAGGTAGCGCATGACGGCGGAGTCGGCGAGCGGCACCGGTCCCGGGTACACGGTCCCGGCGGAGCCGTCCACGGACAGCACGGTGCCCTCCTCGACCACGGTGCCGGACCGGGTGGTGAACCGTCGGGCGCCGGTGTCCACGGCGAGTTCCTCCGCGCCGCAGACGCACACCTTGCCCATGCCGCGCGCCACCACGGCGGCGTGGCTGGTCTTGCCGCCGCGGCTGGTCAGCACGGCCTGCGCGGCGATCATGCCGGGCAGGTCGTCGGGGGTGGTCTCCTGGCGCACCAGGACGACCTGCTCCCCGGCCGCGGCACGCCGGACCGCCTCGGCGGAGTCGAAGACCGCTGAGCCGACGGCCGCGCCCGGCGAGGCGGGCACCCCGCGGGCGAGCGGCTCGCCGGTCGCGGCGGTGTCGAAGGCCGGGAACATCAGCCGGGCCAGCCCGTCACCGCCGACCCGGGCGAGTGCCTCGTCAGAGGTGACGAGCCCTTCGTCGGTCAGCTCGGCGGCGATGGTGAACGCGGCCTCGGCGGTGCGCTTGCCGACGCGGGTCTGCAGCATCCACAGGGTGCCGCGCTCGATGGTGAACTCGATGTCGCACAGGTCGCGGTAGTGCCGCTCCAGGGTCCGGGTGTGGGCGCGCAGCTGCGCGTACGAGGCCGGGTCGAGGCGCTCCAGCTCGGTCAGCGGGACGGTGTTGCGGATGCCGGCGACGACGTCCTCGCCCTGGGCGTCGGGCAGGTAGTCGCCGTAGAGCCCGCCGCGGCCGGTGGCCGGGTCGCGGGTGAAGGCGACCCCGCTGCCGGAGTCGGCGCCCAGGTTGCCGAACACCATGCGCTGCACGGTGACCGCGGTGCCCAGATCGTCGGGGATGTGCTCGCGACGGCGGTAGACGCGGGCGCGTTCGCCGTTCCAGGAGCGGAAGACGGCGAGGATCGCCCGGCGCAGCTGCCCGGCCGGGGACTGCGGGAAGTCGTCCCCGGTCCGCTCGCGGATCACCGCCTTGTACGTGTCCACCAGCGCAGCCAGGTCGCGGGCGTCCAGGTGCAGGTCGTCGGGGGCGCCGCGCCGGGCCTTCAGCGCCGTCAGGGCGTCCTCGAAGAGGGCCGCGTCGACGCCCATCACCGTGCTGCCGAACATCTGCACGAGGCGGCGGTAGGAGTCCCAGGCGAAGCGTTCGCTGCCCGAGACCGCGGCGAGCCCGAGGACGGAGTCGTCGTTGAGCCCGATGTCGAGCACGGTCTCCATCATGCCGGGCATCGAGAAACGCGCCCCGGACCGCACCGACAGCAGCAGCGGGTCGTCCGGCTGCCCCAGCCGCCGCCCCGCCTGCCGTTCCAGCGCCTCCAGATGCCGCGAGACCTCCTCGGCCATGCCGTCCGGTTCCGCGCCCGTGGCGAGGAAGGCCCGGCAGGCGTCGGTGGTGACGGTGAAGCCCGGCGGGACGGGCAGACCCAGCCGGTTCATCTCGGCCAGGTTCGCGCCCTTGCCGCCGAGGAGGTCCGCCATGTCCCGGCGGCCCTCGGGGAAGTCGTACACGTAGCGGCCCATGAGGTGAGCTCCTCGGCTCGGCGGACGCGCAGCGGCTCCGCGGCCACGACGCCTCTCCAGCGTCGGCCGCCTGCAGGGCGGTGCGGCAGGTGCTGTCCGTCCCCACGGCAGGGCCGACCGGCCCAACCCCCTCCCGCGAGTCCGGCCCCCGTGTCCGCCGGAGGCCCGGCGCCGGCCCGCGGCGGGCCCGGGCCCGGCGGCGACGGCGGAGCCGGGCGGCCGGGCCCTCGCCGGCGTGCGGCGGGCCTGCCGGGCCCGATCGCGCGCTCCACCGGCCGGGACCCGCTGCCGCCGCGTCCCCGGCACCGGTACCGTGTGCGTGACGGGCGTGGCCGGTGCCGGCCGGCCCACCGGACTTGAGGAGACGCAGGTGGGAAGCCCCGAGGACCCCCGGGAGGCCCGAGTGCGGCTGCCGCAGTTGCGGCTGGACGAACTGCTGGAGGAGCTCCAGGCGCGGCTGGACGCCGCCCGCGGCACCCGGGACCGGGTGCACAGCCTGCTGGAGGCGGTGCTGTCGGTCGGCCGTGAGCTGGATCTGGAGCAGGCGCTGCGCAGCATCGTGGAGGCCGCCGCGGTGCTCGTCGACGCCGAGTACGCCGCCCTCGGGGTGATCGGCCCCGACGGGGAGCGGCTGTCCGCGTTCCACACCGTCGGGATCGGCGAGGACGAGATCGCCCGGATCGGCCGGTACCCGGAGGGGCACGGCATCCTCGGGGAACTCATCCGCCACCCCGAGCCGCTGCGGCTGGCGAAGATCTCCGAGCACCCCGCCTCCTACGGCTTCCCGGCGAACCACCCGTCGATGAACACCTTCCTCGGCGTCCCCATCCGCGTGCGCGACCAGGTCTTCGGCAATCTGTACCTCACGGAGAAGCGGGGCGGGGCCCAGTTCGACGACGACGACGTCTCGGTCATCTCCACGCTCGCCGTCGCGGCCGGCGTCGCCATCGACAACGCCCGCCTCTACGAGGAGTCCCGGCTGCGGGAACGCCTGCTGGAGGCGAACGCGGAGATCACGCACAGCCTGATGTCGGGCAGCGCGCGCGGCGAGGTGCTCGGCCTGATCGCCGGCCGCGCCCGGGAGATCACCTGTGCGGCCCTGGCGGTGGTCGCGATGCGGATGGAGGACACCGGCTCGTTCAGCGTCGAACTCGCCCTCGGCCCGGACGCCGAGCGGCTGGGCGGGCTGGTGCTGCCCCTGGACGGCACCCTGATCGGCGAGGCCTTCGCCACGGCCGCGCCCGTCACCAGCGCGGACGTCTCCCTCGACGAGCGGATCGCCCCGAGCCCGCTGGGGATGCCCGGCCTCGGGCCCGCCGTCGCGGTCCCGGTCGGCACGGGCCGGGAAGGCGTGCGCGGTGTCGTCCTGCTGGTCCGGGCGGAGGGGGACACGGTGTTCACCGCCAAGGAGATCGAGCCGCTGCAGGGCTTCGCCGCGCAGGCGGCCGTCGCGATGGAGCTGGCGGAGCGCCGCCAGGACGCCGAGCAGATGGCGGTGCTGGAGGACCGCGACCGGATCGCCCGCGACCTGCACGACCTCGCCATCCAGCGGCTGTTCGCCACCGGGATGACCCTGCAGAGTGCGGGCCGCTTCATCGAGCACCCCGAGGCCGCCGAGCGGGTGGCGCGCGCGGTGGACGACCTGGACGACACGATCAAGATCATCAGATCGACGATCTTCGCCCTGCGCTCCCGCGAGAACGGCGGCGGGTCGGGCCTGCGGGCCCGTGTGGTACGGGTCGCCGGGGACACGGCGCCGGTGCTCGGGTTCATGCCCGGCGTACGGATCGAGGGCCTGGTCGACACGCAGGTGCCGCGCGAGACGGCGGACCACGTGGTCGCCGTGCTGTCCGAGGCGCTCACCAACATCGCCCGGCACGCCCGCGCCGACCGCGCCGACGTGGCCCTCACCGCGGCCGCCGACCGGGTCCGCCTCACCGTCACCGACAACGGCGTCGGGATACCGGCCGGTGGCCGGCGCAGCGGGCTGGACAACATGGCGGAGCGCGCCCGGCAGTTGGGCGGGGAGATGGAGCTGAGCAGTCCGGAGGGCGGCGGCACCGCTCTGGTGTGGTGGGCGCCGATCACGGCCCAGTAGCCGGCGGGGCGCGGCCGCCGGCCTGCGGGGTCCGTGCCGGGCGGGGCGTCCCCGCCTGACACCGGTCCGGGACGCCCGGCGTACGGTTCCGCCGGGCGGGACCGCGCGGCGGGGACGGCCCCGACGAGACGCCCGGTCCGGGACCGGGCTGACGGGGCGTCGGCCCACCCCCGGCGGGACGCCGGAGCCCCGGGTGCCCCGGCCACCGTCGGCGGTCGGCGGTCGTCAGGGGCGGCTCGGGGTCGGACCGGCCGGGACGGCCCCGCGGCAGCCGACGGCACGTCAACTGCGGCCGCCGTCGGCCGCCGTCGGCCGGAGAGCCCGCCGGGCGCACCGCCGCAGCCGTCGGCGGGCCGCGCTCTCGCGGCAGCCCCGGCGGCGTGCCCGGTGCCGGCGGCGCCCCTGGCGCCATGCCGCCCGGGCGGCGCCCGGCACGGCCCACGGCGGCCCGCGCACCCCGGCCGCCGCGGGAAGCGGCCACGAGCCCCCGAGCCGGGGCCGGTCGGCCCAAGCGCCGCGCGGCCCGGCGGAGCAGGGTGGAGATGTCGACCGCACCCGGCACCCGCCTCGCGGCCCGAGCACCGGAGGGCGCAGCCATGACGACCACGACCGCGACCACGTCCACGTCCATGCCCGTGTCCGTGCCCGTGTCCACGGATACGCCCCGCTCCACCAGGACGCTGCCCGCCGAGGTCCGCGGCAGGCTGATGGACGCCGCCCAGCACGTCTCCTTCCCGCAGGGGCTGAGGCTCCTCCACGAGGGCGGCCGCGCCGACCGCTTCTGGATCGTGCGGTCCGGTGCGATCGCCCTCGACGTGCACGTGCCCGGCCGCCGCCCCGCCGTCCTCGACACCCTGGGCTTCGGCGGGCTCGTCGGCTGTTCGTGGCTGTTCGCCCCGTACCGGTGGCAGTTCGGCGCGGTCACCGTCAGTCCGGTGCGGGCCTACGAGTTCGACGCGGCAGCCGTCCGCGAGATGTGCCGGCAGGACCCCGGGACGGGCGGTGCGGTCGGCCGGTGGGTGGGCGGGGTGCTGGCTCACCGGATGGCGGTGGCCCGCACCCGGCTGCTCGACCTGTACGCCCCCTACGGCAGCGGCGTGGCCGGCTGACCGGACCGCTGACCCGCCGCCAGGGAGGACACCATGAACGGCAGCACCCCCACCGTGGGTGACGTCATGACACGCTCGGTCGTCGCGCTGGCGGCCGGAGCGGCCTTCAAGGACATCGTGCGCACCATCCAGCGGTTCAAGGTCAGCGCGCTGCCCGTGGTCGACCCCGGCAACCGTGTCGTCGGCGTCGTGTCCGAGGCCGACCTGCTGCTCAAGGAGGAGTTCCGGGCCGGTGGCCCGGACCCGGCGCCGCGCGGGTACCGTGCCGACGGTCCCGGAAAGGCCGCCGCGGTGAACGCCGGGGAGCTCATGACCGCGCCCGCGGTGACCGTCAGCGCCGACGCGACCGTGCCCAACGCCGCCCGTCTGATGGCGCGCCACCAGGTCAAGCGGCTGCCGGTGGTGGACCGGGCGGGCCGCCTGACGGGCATCGTCAGCCGGTCCGACCTGCTGAAGGTGTTCCTGCGGGACGACGAGGACATCGCCGCCGAGATCGGCCGCGAGGTCGTGGGCCGGCTGTTCCCGCGCCCGCTCGCTCCGGTCCGCGTCGAGGTCCGCGAGGGCGTGGTGACGCTCACCGGCCGGGTCGCCGACACCGCCCTGATACCCGTGGCGGCCCGGCTGGCCCGCACCGTGGAAGGCGTGGTCGACGTCCGCATCGCCCTCCTGGGCCCGCCCCGCCGGCCGGACCTGGACCCCGACCTGCCGGACGACCCGGACGGAGCGGACCTGCCGCACGGCCTGCGCGGCGGGCCGCCCCACTGAGACGCAGCGCGGCGGGCCGCCGCGCTGCGAGGCCCCCGGCCGCAGCCCCCGGTCCCCGGCGCGAGCACCCGTGCCGGGGACCTCGCGCGGCAGCCGCTCGTGCGGCAGCCGGGAACCTTGCCGCGGACGACGGACCCGCCCCGCCCCGTCCACGGGCGGGGCGGGGCGGGTCCGTCGTCCGCGGCCTTCGGGGCCAGGCGGCTTCGGCGGCTTCGGCGGCTTCGGAGGCTTCCGGACCGTGTCAGAACAGCGCGTCCGGCCACTGCGCCAGTACGGCCGCCACCACGCCCGCGTCGAGCAGGGCGGCCGGCGACAGCCACGGGCTGAACCACAGGCCCTTGAGCAGCAGCCCGCAGCAGGCGGCGAGGAGCGCCGCGGCGGGCCAGTTGGTGGCGTGCGTGGCGGCGGCCGCGCCGGCGATGACATAGAGGATCGCCGTCACCGACGCGAGCCCCGTCGCCGCCCGCGGCAGCGCCGGGGTCTGCGGCACCCCGTGCGCGGCGGGCAGCGGACGGCGCGGGTCCCACGGCCGGACCTGGACCGTGTGGGGGAGCCAGACGGCCAGATGGAGCAGTCCGTGCACGAAGAGGAACACCGGGACGAGCACGGAGATCATGGAGTGGACTCCGGTTCCCCGCCGCCCTGGTCGAGCCGGAACGGCGGATAGACGTCGGTGAGCAGGCTGGCGTAGGCGGCCACCCGCAGCACCCAGCGGTTGAGGCCCACGACGAGGTCGAAGATGCCCCGCGGGTAGCGCCCGGTGGCGGCGAGCGAGACTCCGGCGTACAGCGCGAGCAGTCCGATCAGCCCGCCCGAGAAGTACGCCATGCGGCCCCCGCCCACCAGGAAGCCCAGCACCAGGTACTGCGGGATCGCCAGCAGCCACCACTTCACCAGCACCAGCCCGCGCGAGAGCTCCTGCGGGTAGGCGATCTCCCACCGGGCCGGGTAGTCGGGCACGTCGGCGAGGGTGAACGGCGGATAGCGGTCGGTGCCGAGTGCGCCGTACGCGTAGTAGGCGACCCGCCAGTTCCAGCGCAGCACGCCCGCGTTGAAGTCGAACAGCGCCCGGGGATAGCGGCCGGTGAACAGGATCGCGAAGAACGCCACGATGCTCACCAGGACGAACGCCACCCACAGGAACACCAAGGCGATGTAGTGCGGGATCGCCAGCAGCCACTTGACCAGCCACAGCCAGCGCGACAGCGGTGTGTCGAGCACGGCGGTCAGCCGGGCCGGGTGGGCGGGCCCGTGCGCCTGGGGATGCAGGACTTTCTCGGTGCTCATGGGGACCAGTCCCTTCGCTGGCCCGCGCGGCCGGGCGGAGCTCGCCCGCGGCCCGCGCGGTGGTCGTCACGCCGCCCGCCCCCCGTGGTGCTCGCCGTCGACGGCTTCCGGTAGATGTCGTATATGTCCCCGATTGTCTTTCTGGCGTACCAGTCGGGTCCGTGTACCGCCCCGGCCCGCCCGGGCCGGGGCGGTACACGGACCCGACCCGCGCCCCGGCCGCCGCGGCTCGGTCGCTGCCCCGGCGCCCCGCCCGGACGGGCGCCCCTGCCGGAGGCGATGCCCCCTTCTGTACGGCGCGCCTGCACGGCGCGGGTGCGCCGCCCGCGGCGCCACTCCCTCCGGTGCCTCCCCCAGCGTCCGCCGTGCCGGCGGGCGGAACGAGGGGCTGAGCGGGCACCGGACGGGGCCGAGTGGCCCTGGCCCCGCACGCGGTTGCCGCCCGCGTGCGGGGCGGCTGCGGGGCGCTGTGACCCGGGCCCCCGGGTGTACCTCCCCCGCGCCCGCGCGCCGCGCGTGCGCCCGTGCCGGCCCGCCCCGTGCCGGCCCGCCCCGTGCCGGCCGCCGGTCCCGGCCCGGCACGTGCGCACCGCCGGATGACCCCTCCCGTGCCGGTCGCGGCCCGCTGTGACTTACCCCACCTGCCCTTGCCTTTGCAAAGAAGGCTTACCTAAGTTCAACGGTATGTCCTCCGAGCACACCGGTCCGGTCGAGTTCGACGTCGATCTGACCGCCCACGAAATGCACCGGCGGGCCCATGTCCTGGAGGCTCTCGGCCCCGACTGGGATCCCGGCGAGGCGCTGCGCGGTGAGCAGGAGGCGTACGCGCTGCTCTACTCCGGGCTCGACGCCGAGCAGCGGCGCGTGTACGACGAACTGGTGGCGGCCGGCGTGCTCCCGCGGCAAGGGGACGGGCATGCTGCCCCGTGACCCGCAGGCGGACGTCGGCCGCCGCGCCTGGGTGGCCTGCCCGAACTGCGACGACCGCCGGGGGTGCGGCGACTGCGCGGAGAACCGGTCCTGCCCCGCGCACTGGCGTTTCCTGCTCTCCCACACGGGCAGTCTGCTGCACCTCCAGTGCCGCTCGTGCGCACACGTGTGGACGCACGAGTCGGGCTTCGGCGCCACCCGTTCCGCCTGGCCCCGCCCGGCCGACGGCGTCTGAGGCCGGACGGCGCAGTAAGACGCCGGACGGCGACGCGTGAGGCCGGACGGCGGAGCGCACCCCGCTTTCGGATGACCTCGCCGCCTGCCACCGCGGACATCGCCGCCGGGTGACCGAGGATCGCCGACGGCGGTCACGTCCGGCCGCCGCCGGTCGTCCGCCGGGAGGCAGTCGTGCGGATCCTGCTCCTCGCCAGCGCCTTCAACAGCCTGACCCAGCGCGTCCACGCCGAACTGCGCGACCACGGCCACGACGTCGCCGTCGAACTCGCCCTGCCCGAGGTGCCGGCCGAGGCCGTGCGCCGGCACGCTCCGGACCTCGTCCTCGCGCCGATGCTGAAGGCGGCGATCCCCGAGGAGATCTGGTCGGCCCGGCCCTGCCTCGTCGTCCATCCCGGCCCCGTCGGCGACCGGGGGCCGTCCTCCCTGGACTGGGCGATCCACGACGGAGTGGAGCAGTGGGGCG
Organism: Streptomyces sp. B8-7; assembly: GCF_058833805.1. Lineage (NCBI taxonomy): Bacteria > Bacillati > Actinomycetota > Actinomycetes > Kitasatosporales > Streptomycetaceae > Streptomyces > Streptomyces sp. B8-7. The sequence continues at coordinate 1,219,094 of NZ_JBYRRL010000002.1, forward strand.
TCACCGTCTTCCAGGCCGACGCCGCCATGGACGCCGGCGACGTGTGGGCCGAGGTGCCCTGCCGCGTCCCGGCCGTCGCCAAGAGCGACCTGTACCGGGGTGAGATCGCCGACGCCGCGCTCGAAGCCGTCCTGCTGGCGGTGGAGCGCTTCGCCGGCGGAACCCACCGGCCGCGCCCGCAGGACCCGGCCGGCCCGGACGGCGTGCCCGTACGCGTCCGGCCGTACCACGGCCAGAACGTCCGGCGGATCGACTGGGCCGCGGACGCCACCGCGACCGTGCTGCGCAAGCTGCGCGCCGCCGACTCCCAGCCCGGGGTGCTGGACGAGCTGCTCGGCGGCGAGTGGTACCTGCACGGCGGGCACCCCGAGGACACGCTGCGCGGCCGGCCGGGCGAACTGCTGGCCACCCGGGCGGGCGCGGTCTGCCGGGCGACCGCCGACGGTGCCGTGTGGATCCCCGAGCTGCGGCCGCGGCGGGCGCCCGGCCGGCCGCCCACGTTCCGGCTGCCCGCGGTGCTCGCGCTCGGCGACCGGCTGCCACCGCTGCCGGACCTCGCGCCGCCCACGCTGCCCGACACCCGGGAGGAGCGGTGGACGGACATCCGCTACCGGGAGGAGGGCGGCGCCGGCTTCCTGTCGTTCTCCTTCCCGGGCGGCGCACCGGCCACCGGGCAGTGCCGGCGCCTGCTGGCCGCCTACCGACGGGCCTGCGAGCGCCCCACCGACGTGCTGGTGCTGGGCGGCGGACGGGACTTCTTCTGCAACGGCATCCACCTGGGCGTCATCGAGGCCGCCCCCGACCCCGCCGCCGAGTCCTGGGCCAACATCAACGCCCTCGACGACCTGGTCGAAGCGGTGCTGACCACCACCGACCGGCTCGTCGTCGCCGCCGTCGCCGGGAACGCCGCGGCCGGCGGGGTGATGCTCGCCCTGGCGGCCGACGAGGTGTGGTGCCGCTCCGGGGCCGTGCTGAACCCGCACTACCGGCTGATGGGGCTGTACGGCTCGGAGTACTGGACCTACACCCTGCCCCGCCGGGTGGGGTCCGCCGCGGCCGCCCGGCTGACAAGCGAGGCGCTGCCGGTGAGCGCGGCGGCGGCCCTTCGCCTCGGCCTGGCCGACCGGGTCGTCGACTGCCCGCCCGAGCGGTTCGCCGCCGAGACCGGCGCCCTGGCGGTGCGGCTCGCGGGCCGGCCGGCGACCGCGGCCCGGATCGCGGCGAAGAAGGCCGAGCGGGACCTGGAGGAGGGCCGGATGCCGCTGGCCGCCTTCCGGGAGCGGGAGCTGGCCCGCATGCGCCGCACCTTCGACGACCCGGACGCCCCCTACCACGCCCTGCGCCGGGCCTTCGTCCGCAAGGAGCGGCCGCGGCACACCCCGCCCCACCTCGGCCACCGGGGTCCGGGCGCCCCGGACGGCGCCACCGGCCCCGGGACCGCTCCGGCACGCGTCACGCGAACGGCCCCCTCAGAGCTCTCACCTCGGCCGACCGGCTGATAGCAAGAAGCGAAGGCCGGAACGAGGCTTTCACCCGATACCTCCCGGAAGGCGGTCCCATGACTGAGGCGACGCCGGACACGGTCGGCGCTGCGGACGCCACAGGCGCGCCCGCCGACGAGACACCCACGATCCACATCCTCTGGATCAACGCGGGGCTGAGCTGCGACGGCGACTCGGTCGCCCTCACGGCGGCCATGCAGCCGAGCATCGAGGAGATCGTCCTCGGCGCGCTGCCCGGTCTGCCGAAGATCGAGGTGCACTGGCCGCTCATCGACTTCGAGTGCGGTCCGGTCGGTGGGGCGGACACGTTCATCGAGTGGTTCTTCAAGGGGGAGCGGGGCGAGATCGACCCGTTCGTGCTGGTCGTCGAAGGGTCCATCCCCAACGAGGCGATCAAGCCGGAGGGCTACTGGTGCGGCTTCGGCGACAATCCCGAGACCGGCCAGCCCATCACCACCAGCGAGTGGATCGACCGGCTCGCGCCGAAGGCCCTCGCCGTGGTCGCCATCGGCACCTGCGCCACGTACGGCGGCATCCACGCCATGGCCGGCAACCCCACGGGCGCCATGGGCGTCCCCGACTACCTCGGCTGGGACTGGAAGTCCCAGGCCGGCATCCCCATCGTGTGCGTCCCCGGCTGCCCCATCCAGCCGGACAACTTCGCCGAGACGCTCACCTACCTGCTCTACCAGGCGACCGGCGCAGCGCCGATGATCCCGCTGGACGACAAGCTCCGCCCGGCCTGGCTGTTCGGGGCCACCGTGCACGAGGGCTGCGACCGGGCCGGCTACTACGAGCAGGGCGAGTTCGCCGAGACGTACGACTCGCCCAAGTGCCTGGTGAAGGTCGGCTGCTGGGGTCCGGTCGTCAAGTGCAACGTGCCCAAGCGCGGCTGGATGAACGGCATCGGCGGCTGCCCGAACGTCGGCGGCATCTGCATCGCGTGCACCATGCCCGGCTTCCCCGACAAGTTCATGCCGTTCATGGACGAACCCCCCGGAGCCAAGGTGTCCAGTGCGGGCAGCACCGTCTACGGCGCCGTCGTCCGCCGCCTGCGGGACATCACGGCCCGCACCGTCGACAAGGAGCCCAGGTGGCGGCGCACCGGGGAGAAGGTCACCACCGGCTACCGCCCGCCGTGGTGACGTCCCGCCGCCCTCTGCGGCGCTGACGCCCACGCCCGCAGGGGGCGGCATCCGGCCCCTGCGGGCGGCGGGGCGTCCCGCGTCCGGACGGCCGACGCCGCGTGCATCCCTCCCGACACATCCCTGACCCACCGCAACGAAGGGCACGACGAAGACGATGGCAGCGAAGACAAGCACGGCCGGCGACGGCAGCGGCCTGGTGGAGATGTCCTGGGACCCGATCACCCGGATCGTCGGCAGCCTGGGCATCCACACGAAGATCGACTTCAAGCAGAAGCGGGTCGCCGAGTGCTACAGCACCTCGTCGGTCTTCCGCGGCTACAGCGTCTTCATGCGCGGCAAGGACCCCCGCGACGCGCACTTCATCACCAGCCGCATCTGCGGCATCTGCGGCGACAACCACGCCACCTGCTCGGTGTACGCGCAGAACATGGCGTACGGCGTGAAGCCCCCGCACCTCGGCGAGTGGATCATCAACCTCGGCGAGTCCGCGGAGTACATGTTCGACCACAACATCTTCCAGGAGAACCTGGTCGGGGTCGACTACTGCGAGAAGATGGTCAGGGAGACCAACCCCGGAGTCCTCGAACTCGCCGAGCGCACCGAGGCCCCGCACGCCGCCGAGCACGGCTACCGCACCATCGCCGACATCATGCGCTCGCTGAACCCGCTGGAGGGCGAGTTCTACCGCGAGGCCCTCCAGGTCAGCCGGTACACCCGCGAGATGTTCTGCCTCATGGAGGGCCGCCACGTGCACCCCTCCACCCTGTACCCGGGCGGCGTCGGCACGGTGGCCTCGGTGCAGCTGTTCACGGACTACATGAGCCGCCTCATGCGGTACGTGGAGTTCATGAAGCGGGTCGTGCCCCTGCACGACGACCTGTTCGACTTCTTCTACGAGGCACTGCCCGGCTACGAGGAGGTCGGCCGGCGCCGCGTCCTGCTCGGCTGCTGGGGCGCCCTCAACGACCCCGACCACTGCGACTTCACGTACGCGAACATGACCGACTGGGGCCGGCGCATGTTCGTCACCCCGGGCGTCATCGTCGACGGCAAACTCGTCACCAACGACCTCACCGAGATCAACCTCGGCATCCGCATCCTGCTGGGCAGCTCCTACTACGAGGACTGGCAGGGCCAGGAGCAGTTCGTCACCCACGACCCGCTCGGCAACCCGGTCGACCCGCGCCACCCGTGGAACCAGCACACCATCCCCGCCCCGCAGAAGCGGAACTTCGACGACAAGTACAGCTGGGTGATGTCCCCGCGCTGGTTCGACGGCAAGGACCACCTCGCCCTCGACACCGGCGGCGGCCCCATCGCCCGCCTGTGGTCCACCGCCCTGTCCGGACTGGTCGACATCGGCTACGCCAAGGCCACCGGGCACAGCGTCGTCATCAACCTGCCGCGCACCATGACCAAGCCGGAGACCACCTTCGAGTGGAAGATCCCGCAGTGGTCCAACGCCCTGGAGCGCAACCGCGCCCGCACCTACTTCCAGGCCTACGCCGCCGCCGTCGCCCTGCACTGCGCGGAGAAGGGCCTGGAGGAGGTCCGGGCCGGACGCACCCAGACCTGGGAGAAGTTCGAGGTGCCCGACGAGAGCATCGGCTGCGGCTTCACCGAGGCCGTCCGCGGCGTCCTCTCCCACCACATGGTGATCCGCGACGGGAAGATCGCCAACTACCACCCGTACCCGCCCACCCCGTGGAACGCCAGCGTCCGCGACAGCTACGGCACCCCGGGCCCGTACGAGGACGCCGTGCAGAACACGCCGATCTTCGAGGAGAACTCCCCGGAGAACTTCAAGGGCATCGACATCATGCGCGCCGTCCGCAGCTTCGACCCCTGCCTGCCCTGCGGCGTCCACATGTACGTCGGCGGCGGCAAGACCGTCAAGACGCTGCACGTGCCCACCGGCCTGAGCGGACTGGGCGGATGAGCGCCGCCCCGGCGACGCGGCCGGCCACCGCGGAGGAGACCGGCCGCCGGGTCGAGGAGATCCTCGCCCGGCTGGCCGCGAACGGCGAGGGCGCCGCCGCGGCCGAGGAGCTCGTCCGGTCCCTGATGGACTTCTACGGCTGCGGACTCGCCCGCATCCTGACCCTGCTGGCCGCCGCCCCCGGCGAACCGGCGGCCCGCCTCCTCGGCGACGAACTCGTCGCGAGCCTGCTCGTCCTGCACGACCTGCACCCCGAGGACCGCGACACCCGCATCCGCCGGGCCCTGGACAGCGTGCGCGACCACGACCTGGACATCGAGCGGTTCGACGAGGCGACCGGCACCCTCACCCTGCACGCCGCGGCGCGCGGAGGCTGCGGCTCCGGCCCCGACGCCCGCGAGGCCGCTTCTGCTGCCCTGGCCTGCTTCGCACCCGAGGTCCGGGCCGTCGAGGTGACGCAGGCCCCCGCCGAGCCGCCGCTGCTCCAGATCGGCACCGCCCCGGCGGGAGCCCGGTGAGCGCGCCCGCCGCCGGCCTGCGCAGGTTCCTCACCGACCGCCCCCCGCGGCGCGAACGCTGCGAACTGTGCGCGGACGCGGTGCCCGGGGAGCACCGCCACCTGGTCGACACCGAGGCCCGCGCCCTGGTCTGCGCCTGCACCGCCTGCGCGGTGCTCATGGAGCAGCCGGGCGCGGCCGCGGGCCGCTTCCGCACCGTTCCCGCCCGCTACCTCACCGACCCCGGCCACCGCCTCGACGCGCGGGCCTGGGAAGCGCTCCAGATCCCGGTCGGTGTCGCCTTCGTGCTGCGCAACACCGCCCTCGACCGGCTCGCCGTCCTCTACCCGAGCCCCGCGGGCGCCACCGAGAGCGAACTCGAACCGGCCGTCTTCGACGAGGTCCTCGGCGCCACCCGGCTGGCCGCACTCCTCGAACCCGACACCGAGGCGCTGCTGCTGCGCCGCACCGGCGACCACTGCGAGGTCCACCTCGTCCCCGTCGACGTCGCCTACGGACTCGTCGGCCGGATGCGCCTGCTGTGGCAGGGCTTCGACGGCGGGGCCGAGGCACGCACCGCCCTGGACGACTTCTTCGACGGTGTCCGCCGCCGCGCCACCCCCCTGGACGAGGCGGAGCGGCCATGACCGGATCCTCGCAGTTCTCCTTCACCTGCGTCGGCGTGCGCGCCGACCGGTACGCCGCCGGGCCCACCCTGGTCTTCCGGCTGCGGATCAGCGCCGCCGGAGGCACGCCCGTGCACGCCGTGGCGCTGCGCTGCCAGATCCGCATCGAACCCGCCCGCCGCGGCTACTCGGGCCCCGAGGCCGACGGCCTCACCGACCTGTTCGGCGAGCGCTCCCGCTGGGGCAGCACGCTGCAGCCGGTGCAGTTCGCACAGGTCCCGCTGATGGTGCCGGCGTTCACCGGGCAGACCGAGGCCGACCTCGTCGTGCCCTGCACCTACGACATGGACATCGCCGCGACCCGCTACCTGGACGCCCTCGCCGACGGGGAGGTCCCGCTGCTGATGCTGTTCTCCGGCACGGCGTTCACCGGCAGCGGCGGCTTCCGGGTCGAGCCGGTCCCCTGGGACCGCGAGGCGTCGTTCCGGATGCCCGTCGCCGTGTGGCGGGAGATGGTCGAGCAGCACTTCCCCGGCTGCGGCTGGATCCGGCTGCCCCGCGAGACCATGGACGCCCTGCTCGCCTACCGGTCCCGGAACGCGCTGCCCTCCTGGGAGGCCACCCTTGAGGCGCTGCTCGACGACCGCGCCGCAGCGGCGCGGCCGACCCGCGGCGACCCGCTGAGCGCACTCACCCAGGTGGCCCGAGCGACCGGAGCACCCACAGCGACCGGAGCACCCACAGCGCCCCGAGCACCCACAGCGACCGGAGCACCCACAGCGACCCGAGCGACCGCGACCACCGGCATCAGTGGAAGGACCGACGCGTGACCGCGACCGCGTTCGCCCCCGAGTTCGAGGAGCGGTTCGCCCTCGCCCGGCAGGTGGCCGACGCCGTCCTCTTCGAGGGCTACGTGCTCTACCCGTACCGGGCGTCCGCCGCGAAGAACCGGCTGCGCTGGCAGTTCGGCGTCCTCGTGCCGCCCGCCTGGGGCGCCGTCAGCGAGGAGCACGACTTCCAGCACACCGAGTGCCTGATGGAGCCCCGCCCCGGCGCCGCCCTCGCCGTCGAGGCGCGGTTCCTGCGCGCCCGCCGCCGCGAGGTGCAGCGCTCCCGGCCCGACGGCGGCTACGACACCGTGGCCGAACTCCGTCTCGACGACCGTGTCCTGGTGCCCTGGGACGAGGGCGCCGAGGAGCGCGTCGAGATCGCCGTGCCGGTGGCCGATCTCCACGGCGACGGCCTCACCCGCTCCTTCCGCCTGCCCGCCCGGGAGGACACCGAGCCGGTCCTGGACGCGGACGGCCGCACCGTCGGACGGCTGATCCGAAGGAGCGCCCCGGTCAGCGGCCGGATCACGCTCCGGGCCGCCGAACTCGACGGCCCCTGCCGCACGCTCCGGCTGACCGCCGTCGTCGAGAACACCAGCGACTGGAGCCCGGTCGGCGACGACGCCGCCGACCGGGAGGCCGCGCTGCCGTACTGCCTGGTCGCCACCCATCTGCTGATGGCCCTCGGGGACGGCTCGTTCCTGTCGATGACCGATCCCCCCGAGTGGGCCAGGAGCGCCGTCGCCTCCTGCCGCAACCTGCACACCTGGCCCGTCCTGGCCGGCGAACCCGGCCGCGCGGACCTGGTGCTGTCCTCGCCGATCATCCTGGAGGACCACCCCGCCATCGCCCCCGAGAGCCTCGGCACGCTCTACGACGCCACCGAGATCGACGAGATCCTCGCGCTGCGCACGGCCGCCCTGACCGACGAGGAGAAGCGCGAGGCCCGCGGCACCGACGAGCGGGCCGCGGCGGTCATCGAACTCGCCGACTCGATGCCGGCGGAGGTCCTGGAGCGGCTGCACGGCGCGGTGCGCGGGCTGCGCGAGATCACCGGAGTCGCCGATGCCGCCGGAGTCGCCGGCGTCGCCGGGGCGGCCGGGCTCACCGGGGCCGGCCGGGCCACCGGCCTCGCCACGCACAGCGGGCCCGGCTTCCCCGACGAGCACGGTGTCAGCCGCCCCGACACCCCCTGGTGGGACCCGGCGAGCGACGCCGGCTTCGACCCGGCGAACGACCGTGTCGAGGTCGACGGCCGTCCGCTGGGCGCGGGCAGCCGTGTCGAACTCCGCCCCGGCCTGCGCCACACCGACGCCCAGGACCTGTTCCTCAAGGGCCGTACCGCCACCGTCGAGGCCGTCCTGCACGACGTGGACGGCGCCGTCCATCTCGCGGTCACCGTCGACGGCGACCCCGGCGCCGACATCCGCCGCGAACAGGGCCGCTTCCTGTACTTCCAGCCCGACGAAGTCATCCCGCTGGAGGACGGCGCATGACACCCGCCCCGCGGCACGGGAACCGGACCCTCGTCGCCGGCATCGGCAACGTCTTCCTCGGCGACGACGCCTTCGGCGTGGAGACCGCACGCCGCCTCGCCGCACGCACCCTGCCCCCGCACGTCGAGGTCCAGGACGTGGGCGTCCGCGGCGTGCACCTCGCCTACCAGCTGCTCGACGGATACGACACCCTCGTCCTCGTCGACGCCACGGCCCGCGGCGAGCGGCCCGGCACGCTGTACGTCATCGAGCACGAGGGCCCGGCCGGCCAGGACGGCGTGCCTCCCGTCGACGGACACCGCATGACCCCCGACTCCGTCCTGGCGCTGCTGGACACCCTCTGCGACGGCACCGGCGGGCAGCCACCGGGGCGCGTCCTGGTCGTCGGCTGCGAACCGGCCTGCCTGGACGAGGGCATCGGGCTGAGCCCGCCCGTGGCCGGCGCCGTGCCCGAGGCGGTTCGGCTGATCGAGGAACTGCTGCGCACGGGCACGCCCGCGTACGCGCGGACACCAGCCGGACCCGCTGAAGCTGCCCCACCTGCCCCACCTGTCCGACCTGTCCCACCTGCCCCACCTGCCCCACCTGTCCCCCAGGCACCGACAAGAGGAGAGACGGCATGAAGAAGATCATCGCTGCCGGTGCGGCCGTGGCCGCGGTCGCCGCGGTCGCCGCGCAGGTCCTGCCCGACGTCCGCCGCTATCTGCGGATCCGCCGCATGTGAACCCGGCCCTCCCGCCGGGTGCGCCGCCGTCCTGCCTCGAACGGCGTACCCGGCGGCCCGGCCACGGCGCGCCGGGCGTCGGCCCGCGGCACGCTCCCCTGTAATGGAGGCCGACCCTGGGAGACCGGGCCCTGCGGGCCGCTCGTGACAGACCGGTTGCGGACGGCCGGTTGCGGACAGCCGTTCGCGGACGGCCGGCCCGGGAGACGAGCCTGGGAGGACGAGGACGCATGCACGAGATGTCCGTCGCGCTGGCCGTGATCGACCAGGTGGAGACGGCCGTCGCGCAGACCGCGCAGACCGGCGCGGTGCACACCGTACGGCTCCGGATCGGCGAACTCGCCGGTGTCGTCCCCGACTCCCTCACCTTCTGCTTCGAACTCGCCTGCGCCAAAACCCTGCTGGAGGGCGCCCGCCTCGTCACCGAGACGGTGCCCGGCCGGGCCCGCTGCGCACCCTGCGCACACGAGTGGCCCGTCGGCATGCCGCCCCGGCTGACCTGCCCCGCCTGCCGGGGGGCCGACGTCGAACTGCTCTCGGGCCGCGAACTGCAGATCGCCGAGGTGCACTGGACGGGCCCCGGCCCCGCCGCGGCGGCCCTCCGCGAACCGATCCCCGAGGAGTCCTGAGACCATGTGCCGTGTCGTCGACCTGCAACAGGCCGTGCTCGCGAAGAACGACGCCACCGCGAACCTCCTGCGCGCCCACCTCGCGGACCGCGGCACCACCGTCGTCAACCTGCTGTCCAGCCCCGGCAGCGGAAAGACCGCGCTCCTGGAACGCGAACTGCTGCTGGCCCGCGAACGGTCCGTGCCCGTCGCCGCGCTCACCGCCGACCTCGCCACCGAGAACGACGCGGAGCGGCTCGCCCGCTCCGGAGCCCCGGTCAAGCAGGTCCTCACCGACGGGCTCTGCCATCTCGAAGCGGCCATGCTCGCCGGGCATCTGGACGGCTGGCTGCCCGACGGCACCCGGCTGCTGTTCGTGGAGAACGTCGGCAATCTCGTCTGCCCCGCCTCCTACGACCTGGGGGAGACCCTCCGGGTCGCCCTCGCGTCCGTCACCGAGGGCGAGGACAAGCCGCTGAAGTACCCCACCGCCTTCGGCCTGGCCCATCTGGTCCTGGTCACGAAGGCGGACATCGCCGAGGCGGTGGACTTCGACGAGGACGCCTTCCGCGTCAACGTCGAACGCGTCAACCCCGGCGTGGACGTCGTACTGACCTCCGTACGACGCGAACAGGGACTCGGCATCCTCCTGGACCGGGCCCTCGCCGCCGCCGCGGGCGGACCCGTGCACACGCCCGTCATGGCCGGGCGGCCGGACCCCGGCCGCAGCGACGCCGCTGCCGAGCCCCGCCCCGCGCACGACCCGCACCCGCACCCGCACGACGGCCACCCCCACTCCCACTCCCACCCGCACCCGCACCCGCACCCGCACCCGCACGAGGCTCACCCCCACCCCACGCCCACCCGCGCGGGCGGGGCCACGGACGCCGCCCACCCGGCATCCCTTCGCCGGTGAGCGCACCGGCCCGGTCCGCCACAGGCGCGGCGGACCCGCCCCTGCGCCGACGGGTCGTCGTGCGGGGCGTGGTGCAGGGCGTCGGCTTCCGCCCGTACGTCTACGCCCTCGCCACCGAACTCGCCCTGGCCGGGCACGTCACCAACACCTCCGAGGGCGTGGTCGCCGAGGTCGAGGGCACCGCGGCGGCCGTGGCCCGGTTCTGCGACAGCCTCACCCGCCAGGCACCCCCGCTGGCCCGGGTGGAGTCCGTCGAGCACCGGGAACTGCCCGCCACCGGAGGGGACGGCTTCACCATCCTCGCCTCCCACCGCGGCGGCCCCGCCCGCACCCTGGTCTCCCCGGACACCGCCACCTGCGACGCCTGCCTCGCCGAACTCGCCGCCCCGGCCGACCGCCGCCACCGTCACCCCTTCGTCAACTGCACCCACTGCGGACCGCGTTTCACCATCGTCACCGGCGTGCCGTACGACCGGGCGAACACCACCATGGCCGGCTTCCCCCTGTGCGCCGACTGCGCCCGCGAGTACGACGACCCTGCCGACCGCCGCTTCCACGCGCAGCCCGTCGCCTGCCCGGCCTGCGGGCCCCGGCTGCGGCTGGTCCTGCCGTCGCGGGCGCCGTCGGGGCACCGCCCCGCCGGCACCGGCTCCGGCTCCGGCACCGGCTCCGGGCTCGACGGCGCCGACCCGGTCGCGGGGGCCCGCGCCCTGCTCGCCCGGGGCGCGATCCTCGCCGTGAAGGGGCTCGGCGGGTACCACCTCGCCTGCGACGCCGCGAACGAGACCGCCGTCCGGCTGCTGCGGCACCGCAAGGCCCGTGGCGACAAGCCCTTCGCCCTCATGGCCGCTGGCCTCCGGGACGTCGAGCACCTGGTGCGGCTGGAACCCGCGGAACGCGACCTGCTGCACAGCGCGGCCCGGCCGATCGTGCTGCTCCGCCGGCGCCCCGACGCGGCGCACCCGCCGGGAGCGGCGCGTCTCGCCGCGTCCGTGGCGCCCGGCAGCCCGGACCTGGGTGTGCTGCTGCCCTACACCCCGCTGCACCACCTCCTGCTGGGCCTGCCCGGTGACCCCGAAGGCCCTCGGCTGCTCGTCATGACCAGCGGGAACGTCTCGGGCGAGCCCATCGTCACCGACGACACCGAGGCCCTGGACCGCCTCGCGCACCTCGCGGACGCCTGGCTCGTGCACGACCGGCCGATCCATGTGCCCTGCGACGACTCGGTGGTCCGCGTCCTGGACGGCGAGCCGCTGCCGATCCGCCGCTCCCGCGGCTACGCCCCGCTGCCGGTCCGGCTCCCGCTGCCGGTCCGGCCCGCCCTGGCCGTCGGCGGCGACCTGAAGAACGTCTTCTGCCTCGGTGCGGGGCGCCAGGCCTGGCTCTCGGCGCACATCGGCGACATGGACGACCTCGCCACCCAGGCCGCCTTCGCCCACGCCGTGGCCCAGCTCGGGTCCATCACCGGCGTCCGGCCGGAACGGCTGGCCGCCGACCGGCATCCCGGCTACCGCTCCGCCCGCTGGGCCCACCGCAACGCGGCCGGCCGGCCGGTCGCCGGCGTCCAGCACCATCACGCCCACGTCGCCGCCGCGATGGCCGAGCACGGACTGGACGGTACCCGGCCGGTGATCGGCGTCGCCTTCGACGGCACCGGTCACGGCGACGACGGTGCCGTGTGGGGCGGGGAGTTCCTGCTGGCGGACTACGACGGCTTCACCCGGTTCGGGCACCTGGCCTACGTGCCGCTGCCCGGCGGCGACACCGCGGTCCGCCGCCCCTACCGCACGGCCCTGGCCCACCTGCGCGCGGCAGGCCTCGACTGGTCCGCCCGCCTGCCCTGCACCGCCGCCTGCCCGCCCGACGAACTGAGGCTGCTGCGCACGCAGTTGGAGCGCGGCATCAACTGCGTCCCCACCTCCAGCATGGGCCGGCTCTTCGACGCCGTGTCCTCGCTGGCCGGGGTCTGCCACCGCTCCGGCTACGAGGCGCAGGCCGCCGTGGAACTGGAGGGCGCCGCTCTGCGGGCGCCCGAGGGCGACACCGCCGCCTACACCTTCGCGCTGCACGGCGAGGCCCCGGTGCGCGCCGACCCGGCCCCCCTCGTCGCGGCGGTCGCCGCGGACCTCGGGGCGGGCGTCGCGCCGGAGGCGGTCGCGGCCCGCTTCCACCGTGCCGTGACCGCGCTGGTGCACGCCGTGTGCCGTCGCGCGCGGGCCCGGCACGGCCTGGACACGGTGGCCCTCACCGGCGGCGTGTTCGCCAACGCGCTGCTGTCCGCGTCCTGTTCGACCCTGCTGCGGGAGGACGGCTTCACGGTGCTGCGGCACCGCACCGTACCGCCGGGCGACGGGGGGCTGGCCCTGGGCCAGCTGATGGTGGCCGCCCGCGCGACGGCCCACGACTGACCGAACCGTAGACCCACAGCGAGGAGAGGCCCATGTGCCTGGCGGTACCCGGCAGAGTGCTGGACATCGAGGAACGCGACGGCACGCGCATGGCCAGCGTCGACTTCGGCGGGGTGGTCAAGGAGGTGTGCCTGGAGTACCTGCCGGACCTCCGGGTCGGCGAGTACGCCGTCGTCCACGTCGGGTTCGCGCTCCAGCGGCTGGACGAGGAGTCGGCGCAGCGGACCCTGGAACTCTTCGCCGAACTCGGCATGCTCCAGGAGGAGTTCGGCGACCCCTGGGAGACGGCCGCGGCGGAGGCCGGTCTGCGGCCCGCAGACCCGGGGGCGACCGGGGCGCCGGGCGGGACCGTGCGGGTGCCTCGGACGGAGACGGCGCAGACGGCGCAGACGGCGGAAGGAGTGCGCAACCCGTGAAGTACATCGACGAGTTCCAGGACCCGGAGCTGGCCCGTCGGCTCCTCGACGACATCCATGCCTCGGTGACCCGGCCGTGGGCGCTGATGGAGGTGTGCGGCGGCCAGACCCACAGCATCATCCGGCACGGTCTCGACCAGCTCCTGCCGGACCAGGTCGAGTTGATCCACGGGCCGGGCTGCCCGGTCTGCGTGACCCCGCTGGAGGTCATCGACAAGGCCCTGGAGATCGCCTCCCGGCCGGAGGTGATCTTCTGTTCGTTCGGCGACATGCTGCGCGTGCCCGGCACCGGACGGGACCTGTTCCAGGTGCGGGGAGAGGGCGGCGACGTACGCGTGGTGTACTCCCCGCTCGACGCGCTGCGGATCGCCCGGCAGAACCCCGGCCGCGAGGTCGTGTTCTTCGGGATCGGCTTCGAGACCACCGCGCCCCCCAACGCCATGACGGTCCATCAGGCACGGCGGCTGGGCATCCGCAACTTCAGCATGCTCGTCTCCCACGTCCGGGTCCCGCCCGCCATCGAGGCCGTCATGTCGTCGCCGCGCTGCCGGGTGCAGGGCTTCCTCGCGGCCGGTCACGTCTGCAGCGTGATGGGCGTCGCGGAGTACCCGCGGCTCGCCGAACGGTTCGGCGTGCCGATCGTGGTGACCGGATTCGAGCCGCTCGACATCCTGGAGGGCGTCCGCCGGACCGTGCGCCAGCTGGAACGCGGAGAGCACACCGTCGACAACGCCTACGCCCGTGCGGTCCGGCCCGAGGGCAACCCGGCCGCCCGCGCCATGCTGGAGGACGTCTTCGAGGTCACCGACCGCGCCTGGCGCGGCATCGGCGTGATCCCCGACAGCGGCTGGCGCCTGTCGCCGAAGTACCGCGACCACGACGCCGAGCACCGCTTCTCCGTCGACGGCATCCGCACCGAGGAGCCCGCCGCCTGCCGCAGCGGCGAGGTCCTGCAGGGTCTGCTCAAGCCGCACGAGTGCGAGGCGTTCGGCACCCTGTGCACCCCGCGCACCCCGCTGGGCGCCACCATGGTCTCCAGCGAGGGCGCCTGCGCGGCGTACTACCTGTACCGGCGGCTGGACCTCCAGGCCGCCACGTCCCGGGAGGCGGCCCCCGTTGTCTGACACCACCGAACTGCCCCCGGCGGCCCTGGACGTCGAGGGCTGGACCTGCCCGGCCCCGCTGCGCGACCGGCCCCGCGTCGTCATGGGCCACGGCGGCGGCGGAGCCCTCTCCGCCGAACTGGTCGAGCAGGTCTTCGCCCCCGCCTACGGCGGCGAGCTGCTCGCCGGCCTCGGCGACGCGGCCGTCCTCACCCTGGGCGGGGCGCGCCTGGCGTTCTCCACCGACTCCTACGTCGTGCGGCCGCTGTTCTTCCCCGGCGGCAGCATCGGCGACCTCGCGGTCAACGGCACGGTCAACGACCTCGCGATGAGCGGGGCCCGCGCCGCCTACCTCTCCTGCGGGTTCATCCTGGAGGAAGGGGTCGAGCTGGAGACCGTCGGCCGGGTCGCCGAGGCGCTCGGGGCGGCCGCGCGCACCGCCGGTGTGGAGGTGGCGACCGGGGACACCAAGGTCGTGGAGGCCGGCCACGGCGACGGGATCTACCTCAACACCGCGGGTGTCGGGCTGGTTCCGGCGGGTGTCGACCTGCGCCCGCAGCGGGTCGTGCCCGGCGACGTGGTGATCGTCAGCGGTGCCGTCGGGGTGCACGGGGTGGCGGTCATGAGCGTGCGGGAGGGCCTGGAGTTCGACGTGCGGATCGAGAGCGACTGCGCGGCGCTGGGCGGCCTCGTGGAGGCCATGCTCGCGGTCACACCGGACCTGCACGTACTGCGCGACCCCACCCGCGGCGGCCTGGCGGCCTCCCTCAACGAGATCGCGGCCGCCTCCGGGACGGGTGTGGTGATCCGGGAGCGCGACGTCCCCGTCCCGCCCGCCGTGGCGAACGCCTGTGCCATCCTCGGCCTGGACCCCATGTACATCGCCAACGAGGGCAAGCTGGTGGCGTTCGTCCCGCGCGAGCACGCCGACGCGGTCCTGGCGGCGATGCGGGCCCACCCGCTGGGGGCGGACGCCGCCGTCATCGGCGAGGCCGTCGAGGACCACCCCGGCATGGTCGTGGCCCGGACCGGGCTGGGCGGCACCCGGGTGGTCGACCTCCCGGTCGGGGAGCAGCTGCCGAGGATCTGCTGAGGAGCGGCCCCGGATCTCCCGGGGCGCGCGGCCCGGCGCCCGAGGTGCCGGGCGGCCGCAGCCCGGACGCGGCGAGGCCCGCCGCCTGCCCGGACCGGTCGGGCAGGCCGGTCCGTCCGGCGAGGTGGTCGGTGGGGAAGGGGCGCAGGAGCGCGGACACGGCGGCCCCCGGGCCGGCGTCCTCGCGGACCTCGCCCCGGCCCCGGGCCCGCCGCAGCACCTCCCGCAGCAGTGCGCGGCGGAGCCGGCCCGTCGTCAGGCACCGGCGCGGGCGTTCTGGATGTGGAAGTTGAAGTCGGTGTGGCCGAGGGCGCCCCACAGGCGCAGCCAGACGGGCAGCAGCATCTCGGTGCCGCGTGCGGTGCTGATGTCCCCGAGGTCGATCACGCTGCCCTCGGGCCAGCCGAACGAGCCCAGCAGTCCGGCCACCAGCCTCCTGGCGCCGTCGTCGTCGCCGGAGACGAACACGTTGTGCGGACCGGGGACGCGGGACGGCTCCACCATGATCGCGGCGTTCATGGTGTTGAGCGTCTTGACGACCTTGGTGTCGGGGAAGGCACGCTGGATCTGCTCGGCGAGGCTGTCGGTGTTGACCGGGTCCAGCGACGGCGGCAGGCCGGCGGAGAAGTCCAGCGGGTTGGCGATGTCGATGAGCACCTTGCCGGCCAGGTGGTCGCGGCCGGCCGCCTCCAGCGCCCGGAGGGAGGCGCCGCCCGCCGTCGCGTTCACCACCACCTCGCCGTGGGCGGCTGCCTGCGCGTACGGCAGCAGCCGCACCTGCGGGTGCCGCTCCAGCCAGCGGACGTAGGGCGGCCGGCCCTGCGCGCCGGGCTCGGTGCGCGCCAGGGTGGCCTCGGGGTCGCGGGTGCCGGTGGCGACGTCGTGGCCGAGGGAGACGAGCTTGGCGGCGATGGTCTCGCCGACGGTTCCGGTGCCGAGGACTGCATAGCGCATGGGAGGGCGAGGTCCTTTCGGGTGGGCGGGTGCGGGTGCGGGTGCGGGTGCGGGTGCGGGGCGATCGGCGCGGGGCCGTGCCTCACCGGAACCGAACCGGGCGGTTCGGTGTCTGTGCCACGGGCCGCCCGGAGGCGGTCGTCGCGGGAGGGACCGCGGTCCCGCTCCGTGCACCCGGCGGCCCGTGGACGCGGGGGTCCACGGGCCGCCGGAGGGGGAGGCGCGGTCACCGGAGAGCGGATCGCGCTCCCCGGGCGGCCGCGGTCACAGGTGCTGGGGCGGTCCCAGCAGGGGGGTGCGCACCGGGGCCGCGAGGCCGACGAACACGACCATCTCGTGGCCGCCGGGGTTGGTCTGCACCGGCACGTCCCGCCAGTTGTTGGCCAGCCACACATTGCCGGACGGGTCGATCTGCACGCCGGTGTTCCGCTCCAGCCCGTCACTGGGGTAGCCGGTGCCGGCGGGGGAGATGGGGTCGCCCGTGCGGAGTCCGGGCGGGCAGGCGGACAGCCGGGCGCCGCACAGGTTGGCCACCCGGTGGCCGCCGAAGTTGGCCACCCACACGGTGTCGTTGCCGTCCACGGCGACACCCCAGGGCAGGAACAGACCGTCGTTGACGAAGGGTTCGGCGGGGGTGCTGCCGTCGGGCCGCACCATCGTCACCGAGGCGTCGACGTGCCGGGTGACGATGTCGGCGACGGCCTCGGCGACCATGGCGGGCGTGGTGCCCTCGCACGGAGCGACGACCGCGCCCCCGTTGGCGACCCAGACGTTGCCCAGGCTGTCCGAGGCGACGCCCATGGGGCGCTTGATGCCGCCGCCGCTCACCGTGCGCAGGGGCCGGCCCTGCGGGGACAGCATCATGACGTTGTCGCTGCCGTTGCCGGTCACCCAGGCCCGGCCCCGGGTGTCCACGGTGACGTCGAAGGGCTTCACCAGGGAGTCCTTGCCGGGGGCGATGTTGCGGGCCCGGCGCGGGTCGCCGTCCGGGATGCGGGTCACGCTGCGGCCGCCGCAGTTGGCGACCCAGACGTTGCCCTCGCGGTCGGAGAGGGCGCCCTGCGGCTGGACGATGTCGCCGTAGCGCCAGCCGGCGGGCGGGGAGAGGGGCCGGCCCTCGGGTGTGAACTCCGAGACGCTGCGGTACAGGCGGCTGGCGTCGAGCGGGCAACCGATGCCCTGGAAGCCGAAGTTGGCCGCCCAGACGTGGCCCCTGGGGTCGATGGCGGTGCCGAAGCCCACCCCGTACAGGCCGCCGCCGCGGTACGGGGCGCCGGGCACGTCCCGGCCGTCGGGGGTCAGCCGGGACAGCAGGCGCGATCCGCAGACGGACTGCCGGGGGTCGTCGTTGAACCGGTAGTTGTTGCCGATCCAGGCGGTGCCCTCCTTGTCGAAGGCGACGTTGCCCGGCCCGTCCAGCTCGTGTCCGTTGCCCACGTAGCGCAGGGCGAGCGTCCAGGCGTCGGGGGCCTCGGCCAGCCGCGGCCGGTACAGGGTGCGCCCGTCGGCGAGGCCGAACAGTCCGGCGGCGTTGTTGCCGGGCAGCCTGGCGATGTCGGCGACGGCCTGGAAGGTCTCGCGGGGGGCCGGCCGGCCGGGGTGCCCGGCCAGCTCGAACAGGGAGCCGCAGGTCTGCCCGGCGGTGCAGCCCGACAGCACGTCGGCGAGCGTGTTGAAGGCGCGCAGGGTGGACGTCCGGTCCCCGTTGGGCGCGGTGGCGAGCAGCTTCGCCACTCGGCCGGTCTCGACGTCCGCGAGGTTGTGCGAGACGGCCGCGGCGTTCTGCAGGCCGGGCCGGCGGCCGGACACCTCCCCGCCCTTGGTGAACTGCGCCATCGCGAAGCCCGCGGCGACCGTGGTCCGCTCGTTCAGCACCACCTTGCCGGGCCGGTCGCCGGTGCCGAGCATCGCGACGAGCCGTACCGGCCGCACCCGGTGCCCGGCCCGGGAGTGCCCGTGGCCGTGCGGCCCGGTGTCCGCGGTGACGTACAGCACGGCGTCCGGGTCGTCGGGGGCGTGGTAGGCGAGGTCGAACCGGCCGTCGGCGTCGGCGCGGGTGCGGGCCAGTGGACGGGCCCCGGTCTCCTTGCCGTCCCCGGCCTGGAGCAGGGTGACCTCGGCTCCGCCGAGTGGGCGGCTGCCGCTGCGTACGACGCCGCGCTGGTGCTGCTGGTCGTGACCGGGCGGCGACGCCCCGGTCGCCTGCGGATACGAGGCGCCCACGGCCAGGGAGGCCATCACGGCGGTGAGCAGGGCAGCGCTACGACGACGCACGGGAACTCCGTTTTCTGTGGCGTGAGAGGCAGGACGCCGACCGGGCCGCTCACCCGGCGTGTCCTGCCCTGGAGCGACGCGCCACACGATGCCACCGGGCCCGCGCCGGGGGATTCCGCCGGGCTGACGTGGCGTCACCGTCACTCGTTCAGACGGCCGAAAACCCACGCCCGTACGCTGCCGGTCGGCGACGTGCGGTCAGCGCGGGGCAGCCCGCCGCCGTGCCCGTGCCGTGCCCGTGCCGTGCCGTGCCGTGCCCGTGCCGTGCCGTGCCCGTGCCGTGCCCGTGCCGTGCCCGTGCCGTGCCCGTGCCGTGCCCGTGCCCGTGGGGCAGGAGGGGCACGGTCACGAAGCCGGGCCGGGGAGCCGGGTCAGGGGGGCGTGGGCCAGGGCGCCGGGAAGGACCCCTCGGGTCTGCGTCCTCAGGGAGAGCCGGAGCCGGATCAGGGTGCCCCCGCCGTCGGCGCGGTGCACGTCCAGTTGCCCGCAGCCCGTTCCCGGGGCCTCCCTCAGGTCCGCCGGAGGCACGGCGGGCCGGAGCCGGGCGTGGCCGGGCTCCAGGACGGCCGCGCAGCCCAACGGCCCGTCGCTGACGGCGATCGTGCAGTCGGCTCCGCGTACGGCGACGAGGATGTGGTGGTGCGGACCGCGCGGCGCCTGCGCGAGCAGGTGGGAGGCGGCGGCGTGCACCAGGTGGGACGCCTCGCCGACGGCGGCGGGCGGGGCGCCGAGCGCGGCCAGCGCGGCCCGCACCAGCCCCGCGCCGAGCACGGCGCCGGTCCGCCGGGCGGGCAGCTCCGCGGTCCAGGTGAGGTCCATGTCTGTCACCGTCCGCGGCGCGGCGACGAGGGGTGCGCCCCGGGCGGACCGAGCCCGGCGGCTGGGCGGCGGCCGGGGGAGGGGGCCGTCCGGTGCGGAGCGGAGTTCGCCGGGGAACACGGCTGCATGGCACGTCCTGGTGCTCGGCACTGCACGTCCGCCGGGGTCTGGGGCGGTCCTTGAGTCCGTACGGAGAGGAACTGGTGCCGCGGCCGGCGGGTCATGGCGGCGGGCCCGGCACGGGGCAGCGTACCCACCCGGCGTCCACGTCCAAGCGGGAGCGGGGACGAAGGAACGGGCGTTCGAACACTTCGAGCAGCGGGCGGCGTGCCGGCCGGCCCTACTCCGTGCCGGGGGAGAAGTCGAGGGTGCCGTCCAGCACCTGACGGGCGACATCGCTGAGCGGCCGGGCGGTGGCGAAGGCGTGCGCGCGCAGGCGGGCGAAGGCGTCGTCGAGGCTGGTGCCGGTCTGGGCGGCGGCCATCCCGGTGGCCTGGTGGATGTGCAGGCTGTCCGGCGGGAGGGGCATGGTCTGCGGGGCGGTCAGGAGCTGGTCCGCGGCAAAGGAGGCGAGGAGCAGGGCGTCGGCGTCCTGCGGCGGTGTCAGCGGGCCGGGAGTGCGGCGGTAGAGGGCGAGGGTGCCGAGGCGGACGGCACCGACGTGCAGGGGGTGGACGGTGACGGCGGCGAGTCCGGCGCTGTGGGCGAGCGGGGTGAACAGCGGCCAGCGCCGGGCGTGGACGGGGTGGGCGAGGTCGGTGGCGGCGACGGCGGCGCGGGTGTGCAGGGCGTCGGCGCAGGGGCCCTCGCCGGTGGTGGTCTGGAGGTCCTCGGCCGCGGTGGCGAGCGGGCCGGTGGTGTGGAGGGCCGCGCGGTGCAGGCCGTGCGCGAGCTGGAGCGCCGCCTCGTCGACGCCGCAGACGAGTGCGGCCACGTGGCAGACGGCGGCGGGGCCGGGCCGGTGGGGCGCGGCGTGTTCGGCGAGCAGCCGCTCCAGCCGGGCCGCTCTGGGGGTCATGGGGATGCCGCCGTTCCTGCCTACAGGTTCCGTGCCGCGTGTACCGAGCGCGACGGTCCGGCCCGGGGCGCGATGCACCGGCCCGGGGTGCCGTCCGTTCACTGTGCCAGGAACACGGTCGTGACACGTGGGACTTGCGGGCCCGAAGAAGGGGCCGAACGGCCCTCGTGCGGGCCCGGGCGCGGGAGGCGAAGCCCGCGGGAGCGTCCCGGGCCGTCCTCATGTCGTCTGCGCGCGCGCCGTGACAGCGTCCACCACCTCTCGTTGAGAGGCGTGTGAAGGTGATGAGTGCCGGAGGACGGGGCGGGGAACCGCCGGCCGCGGTCGACGGCCCGGCGGCCGCAGCGGCAGCCGCCTCCCGCCTCGTCACGCCGTCGGATCGACAGCGAAGGCTCAACGCATGGCATCCAACCCCCCGTCCGGGGCGTCCTCGGCCATCCGGCACGACAGGGTCCGCAGGGTCGGTGCTCACCCGGCGGCAGGCCAGAGACACAGAAGGAGAGCGAACCTCATGGAGCACCTGGTGGAGGCGGAGGTCCTCATGGACCTCCTGGCACCCGACGACCACGCCCGCCGCATCCCGGTACGGTTGCGCTACGACGGCTGCGACCCGCTGGCGGTGCAGCTCACGTTCACCCTTCCCGGCGACACGCCCGTCAGCTGGTACGTGGCACGCGACCTGCTCCTCGCGGGAGCGGAACGCCCGTGCGGCGAAGGCGACGTACGGGTGTACCCGGTGGGAACGGGCGAGCACGCCGCGGTCGCCGTCCATGTCCGCGTGTGCCAGGACGAGGCGGTGTTCCGGTGTTCCGCACCCGCCCTCCTCGCCTTCCTCGACCGGACCGGCAGGATCGTCGAGGTCGGCCGCGAACACCTCCACTCCTGTTTCGAGCGGCACCTGGACGACGAACTGGGGGACATCGTCCGGAGCCATCTGTGATCAGGCGGCCGTACCCGCGAGGGACGGTTCCCCGGCGACCCGCCGGACACCCGCCCCACCCCGCTGACCTCTGACGCCCACCCCCTCGCTGTCGGACCTCCAGACCCCGGGCGCGACAGCGTCCCCTCGCCCATGCCTGAAGGTGTCCGGCGCCCTGACGCGTCAGTCCACTTTGCCCGTCGCGCGGCGCCGTGCCGCCGCGTCCCCGCCGGGACCCGTGCCGTTGCCTCCCGCCTCCCGCCCGCTCCACCCGTGTGCCCGGCCCGCCGGGGATCCGCCCGCACGCGGCCCGGTCCGGCCCCCGCCCGTGCCGCACCGCCCCAGGGACGCCGCAGGCAGGTCGAACTGACGGCCCGACAACCGTTCGGTACCGTTCGGTCTGTGCGCAGGGGGACCTCCGGACCCGGCGCCGGGCCCCGGTCGGCCCCAGTGCCGAAACCTTCCGCCCGGCCACTCTGGTACGGGAGGTCGAACGACATGAACCCGCGTACCAGATCGAACAACACCCCCCTCACCGGAGCCTCCGGGCGCGACGCGGCGAGGGCGGCCGAGGCGTTCCCGCACGCGCTGGCCGACGCCTCCTGCGAGGAACAGGAGCAACTCGCCCTGCGCTCGGCGCACCTGCGGCACCTCGTCACCGAGCTCGCGGCACCCCGGGAGCCCGGGATCGATGCGCTGTGCCGGGTCGCCGTGAACGTCTGCGAGGTGGACTGCAGCGCGGTCCTCGTCGGCCGCGGCGAGACCCGGGGGGCCCTGCACACGACGGACGACATGGCGTCGTCGATGGAGGACCTCCAGGTCACCGTCGGCGAGGGGCCCTGTGTCGACGCCTGGGAGACCCGGGGGCCGGTGTTCACCCCGGACCTCGACGAACCGGAGCTGCTCGACCGGTGGCCGGGTTTCGCCCCGCTCGCCCGGAGCGCCGGCGTGCGCGCCGTGTTCGCGTTTCCGCTCCAGGTGGGCGCCGTACGGCTGGGCACCTTCTCCCTGTACCGCCGGCAGCCCGGCGGCCTGGGACAGGACGAGGCACGGGACGCGCTGCTGCTCACCGCCGTGGCGGTGGACCGGCTGCTCGCCCTTTCCGAGGACACCGACGCCCACGAAGGGCGGGCGCTCGGCCTGGGAGAGGACAGCCTGAAGATCTACCAGGCCACCGGGATGGTGGCGGCCCAGCTCGGGAGGGGGGTGGAGGAGGCCTTCGCGCGCCTGCGCGGCGTCGCCTTCAGCGAAGGACTGCCCCTGTCCACGGTGGCCGCCCAGGTCCTGGACGGCACGGTGGAACTGACGCCGCCGCGAGGACCCGAGGGCAGCTGTCCGGCCGTCGGCGACGAACTCGGGGAGCGGTGAGGAGGGTTCGTCATGTCCCACGAAGAAGCACTCATCAACGCGTTCGTAGAACTGGCCGACACCCTCGTGGAGGACTTCGACGTCATCGAGTTCCTCAACCGGCTCGCCGGGCACAGCGTGGACCTGCTGGACGTGGACGCGGCCGGCATCCTGCTGACCAACCCCCAGGGCAGGCTCCACCTGATCGCCGCCTCCAGCGAACAGGCCAGACTCCTGGAGCTTCTGCAACTGCAGGGCTATCAGGGGCCGTGCGTGGCCTGCTACACGGAGCGGCGGCGGGTCGACTACGACGACGCCGACCCCGCAGCACCGGTCGACGACCTGCCCTGGCCGAGATTCGCCAAAGCGGCCCGGCAGGAGGGGTTCCACAGCGTGTGCGCCCTGCCGATGCGACACAAGGGGCAGGTCATCGGCGCACTGAACCTGTTCCGTGCCGAGCCCGGCATCCTCGACGACCGCAACGCCATGCTGGGCCAGGCCCTGGCCGACATCGCCACCATCGGCATCCTCCAGGAACGGGCCTCCCGCCAGCGCGAGATCCTCGCTCAGCAGCTCCAGCACGCGCTGGACAGCCGCGTCATCATCGAACAGGCCAAGGGGTTCCTCGCGCACCGGCTCCAGGTGTCCCTCGACGACGCGTTCAACGCCCTGCGCGCCCTGGCCCGCAACAGCAACCGCAAGCTGGTCGACGTGGCCCTCCAGGTGGTCACCACACCGGGGGCGATCGTGCCCGGGCACTCGATAGCAGACCGGGCGAGGAAGGAGAAATGAACGGACGCCGGTTCACCCGAACCGGCGCCCGCCGCGTTTCGGGCAGAGATCACCCGCAAGGCGGAGAAACGTACACCCTTCCTGTTGCGGCCGTTCCTCCCGTACGGCGGACCGGCCAGGGGTAACGTGACCGGAGAGACGGGCTTCACCCAGGTGACCAGCCCGTCAGGTGCCGCTCCAGACCCCGGCGGACGTACAGCGACAGGCAGTGCCGCGGCAGGAAGCGCCATGCACCTTCACACCGTACGAACCGTCCACCCCGACCACACCCTCGTCTCCCTCTACGGCGAGGCCGACGTCCTCACCGCCCCGCTCGTGCGCCGGGCTCTGGGCCAGGCACTGCGCGGCGCCGACGGCCGCCGGGTCGTGGCCGACCTGTGCGGCATCGGCTTCATCGACAGCAGCGGTGCCGCGCCGCTGGTCCAGGCCGACCAGGTCCTGCACGCGCAGGGCAAGCGTCTGTGGCTCGCCTGTCTCTCCCCGCGGACCGGGCGCATGCTGCGCGGCATCAGACTCGCGGGCTTCTTTCCCGTCCTGCCCGCGACCGTCCCGCTCCCGCGCTGCGCGGCCTACGACGGTCATGCGGCTTGGGCCCTCCGCCCCGCGGGAGCGGCGCCGGGCCGGACGGCCGGCTCCGGGCCGTCGGCACGCGGAGGTCCGCCCCGTCCACCCGGGGTGGCGGTGACGGACGCCGACACGGGGTAGCCGCGACGGAAGCGCTGCCTCCGGCCGAGCCCGGAACCGGTCCCGGCCCGTCGCCGATGCGGGCCGGGACGGCCTCTCAGCCGGCCGCCGTGACTCCGTCACCCGGCGGAGCCGGCTTCGGTCCGCGCCGGGGGCCCACGCGGCGGTGCCGTCACCGGGACCGGGCGGAGCCGATGCCGATCCGCGCCGGACTCCCGGGCGCGGTCCGGGGCCGGGGCACCCGCCGGCGGGCGAGGAACCGCACGCGCGGCGGTGGCGCGGGGAGCGGGCGCACCGAACTGCCCGGTCCTCGGTCCTCGGGCCCGGCGCCCCGGTGTGAGCGCTCCGCTCAGTGCGAGCGCTCCGCCGCGCGGCACACCGGGCAGGTCAGACGGCGGGCCGGACGGTCGTGGACGACCTTGCCGGGGTTGACGGCGTCGCGGAGCTGGACGTGTTCGGCGCGGACGTGGTCGGTGCAGACGCCGGCGCCGCACAGGTGGCACACGGCCACGGCGGGCGCCTCCTTGCCGGCCTCGGCGCATTCGTAGCAGTTCATCGCACGGACCTCCCGGCGGGCGGGGCCGCCCGCACGGGGCCGCCCCGCTGGTCATGGGCGGGGGCGGCGCGGGCGGGCCCGGTGCCGCTCCCTGGGCTGCGGTCCGGGTCTCCATGCGGGGGCCGGGCAAACCCGGGGCCCGCCGGGCCGGACCGGCCCGGTGCGCCCGTGCCGGGGCCCGCCGGGCCCCGACCGGCACGGGTGCGGTCCTGCCGGATCAGCCGTCGTCCTCGGACTCCCCGCGGGCCTTCGCCGCCCGCCGCAGCCGGTGGTGGCGCACCGGGGTCTGTTCGGTGACGGCGTCGCCGACCATCGTGCGTACGACGTCCTGGAGCCGGTGCAGCGCGTGGTGCCGGGGCGGGCCCGCGCTGGGATCCTGCCGCAGTTCCTTCACCAGCGACCAGCACAGCACGAGCATGACGACCACGAACGGCAGCGCCACCAGGATGGTCGCCGTCTGCAGCGAGTCCAGGCCGCCGACCACCAGCAGCGCGGCCGCCACCGAGGCCATCAGCACGCCCCACATCACGACCAGCCAGGACGGCGGATGCAGCGAGCCGCGGCTGGTGAGCGAGCCCATCACCAGCGAGGCGGAGTCGGCGCTGGTCACGAAGTAGGTCATGACCAGGATCATCGCGACGTACGAGGTGGCGGTGCTGATCGGCAGCGCGTCCAGCATGCCGAACAGCGAGGCCTCGGCGCCGTCCTCGATGGCCGCCGCCAGGTCGGCCTCCCCGGTCGACTCCAGCCGCAGGGCCGAACCGCCCATGACGCAGAACCAGACGACGGTCGCGCCGCTCGGCACCAGCAGCACGCCGAAGAGGAACCCGCGGATGGAGCGGCCGTGCGAGATGCGGGCGATGAACGTGCCCACGAACGGCGCCCACGACAGCCACCACGCCCAGTAGAAGATGGTCCAGGCGCCGAGCCACTCCTGGTCGGTGAAGGCGCCGGTGCGGGTGGCCATCGGCAGCAGGTTCTGCAGGTAGCCGCCGACGGACGCCGGGATCGTGTCGAGGATGTAGACGGTGGGGCCGAGCAGGAACACGAACACCATCAGACACGCGGCGAGAATGATGTTCAGGGTCGACAGCCACTTGACGCCCCGGTGCAGTCCGGAGAACGCCGAGACCACGAACGCCGCCGACAGCGCGGCGATGATCACCAGTTCGGAGGTGCGGGTGGCGTTGATGCCCGAGGTGATGTCGAGTCCCTCGGCCACCTGCAGCGCGCCCAGGCCGAGGCTCGTCGCGGTGCCGAAGACGGTGGCGAACACGGCGAGCAGGTCGATGACCCTGCCCTGCCACGAGGCGGCCCGCCGGGCTCCGATGAGCGGCACGAACGCGGAACTCAGCCGGTTGCCGCGCCCCTTGCGGTAGCCGGCGTAGGCGAGCGCGAGCCCGGCGATGCCGTAGATCGCCCACGGGGTCAGGGTCCAGTGGAAGAAGGAGTACTCCATGGCCGTGCGGGCCGCATCGGGGGTGCCGGGCTGCGCCCCGCTCGCCGGAGGGGGCGCCAGGAAGTGCGTGAGCGGCTCCCCGACGCCGTAGAACATCAGCCCGATGCCCATGCCCGCGCTGAACATCATCGCGATCCAGGCGAGGTTGCCGAACTCCGGCTCCGAGTCGTCCTTGCCGAGCCTGATCCGGCCGAACCGGCTGAGCGCGATCACCAGGCACAGGACCAGGAACACGTCCGCCGCGACCACGAACAGCCAGCCGAAGTTGTTGAGGACCCAGGTCAGGCTGGTGGAGGAGACGCTGTCGAAGGACTCGTCGCCGAGCCAGGCCCACAGGACCACCGCGGCGACGGCGACCATGCCGATGGTGACGAGGACCCGGTCGGGCGTCTCGGGCGCCTTGGTGCCCGGCGGCCCCGGCTGCTGAATCGGTTCCGTGCTCATGATGCCCCACTATGGTGGGAAAGCTCGCCGCGGCCGCAGTGGCGCGCCGCCCGCCGGGCGCGGATCGGCCTCCGTCCCGGCGGAGTTCGGCCCGCCGGCCGGCTCAGACGCCGTGGTCGGCGGCGTGGGCGAGGGCGCTCGGAGTGAGGCGGCCGACGATCGCCGGAGCCTCCTGGACGAGCGTGTCGTCGGTCAGCGCCTCCACCATGAACAGCGCGAAGTCCACCCGCCGGGTCAGGTTCCCGGCCAGGACCGGGTCGCCCACGTGCCGGCTCCACACGGGCAGGCCCTGGCTCTCGCCCTCCTCCAGGTCGCTGCCGCGCACCACGGTCCACCGGGTGTCGCTGGCGAACACCCTGCGGCAGGCCTCCACCTGGTCGTCGATGTCGACGGCGCGCACCAGCCGGGCCAGCACGGTGACGATCCGCACCGTCGCCCGGAATCTCCGGGAGTACCGGTCCTTGCCGTCGCGGGTGATGTGCCAGCCGCACGAGAACACCAGCCGCGCCCCCGGCGGCGCGTGGTCGAGCACCGCCTGGGCCGTGCCCGACGCGTACCCCCGCACGCCCCAGGGCACCAGCACCGTCAGGACGCCGTCGCACCCCTCGACCGCCCGCCGGATCACCTCCGGGTCGTCGGTGGGGCCGGGAACGACGGTCATCCGGCCCTCGAACTCGGCGAGTTTCGGCACGCTGGCCTCCCGGCACACGCCGACCACCTCGTATCCCCGGTCCAGGGCGTGCCGGACCATGTACCGGCCGAGCTTGCCCGATGCGCCGATGACGCAGACCTTCCGCATGTGCTTCCCGCTCACGGCGTCGCCCTTTCTCCGAATGTCGACCTTACGCTGTAAGGACGCTAACCTTATGCCGTAAGGCAGTCAAGTGCGGCAGATGAGGAGACCGGATGCGCGAGGCAGGCAGAGGCCGCCGTTCGGGCCCGGCGCGTACCCCGCTGAGCCGGGAGCGCGTCATCCGTACGGCGGTGGAGCTGGCGGACGAGAAGGGGTCGTCCGCGCTCACCATGCGGGCCATCGCCGGCCCGCTCGGCGTGGAGGCGATGTCCCTGTACCACCACGTCGCCGGGCGCGACGACATCCTCGACGGCATGGTGGACGCGGTGTTCGGCGAGATCGACCTGCCGCCGCGCGGCACCGACTGGAAGAGCGCCCTGCGCCACCGCACGGTCTCCGCCCGCGAGGTGCTGCGGCGGCACCCCTGGGCCGTGGGCCTCATGGACTCCCGGTCCCGGCCCGGCCCGGCCACTCTGCGCCACCACGACGCCGTGCTCGGCACCCTGCGCGCCGGCGGGTTCTCGGTCCGGATGACCGCGCACGCCGTCTCGCTGATCGACAGCTATCTGTACGGCTTCGTCCTGCAGGAGTTGAGCCTGCCGTTCACGGGCGCGCAGGAGAGCGGCGACGTCGCCGGTGCCATCCTGGCCGGTATGCCCGCCGACACGTACCCGCACCTGACCGAGCTGGCCACCGAGCACGTCCTCAGGCCCGGCTACGACTACGGCGACGAGTTCGCCCACGGCCTCGCCCTCGTCCTCGACGCCCTGCACCCGGACGAGGACACCGGGGAGGACACCCGGGAGGACACCGGCGACACCGGCGAGCCCACCGGCAGGTGAACGGCGGCCCCGGGGCCGGCACCCGCCCCGGCCGTCCCCTCGTCCCGGCCCGGCCGACTGCCGCCCGACTGCCGCCCGGCCGACTGCCGCCCGACTGCCGCCCGGCAGCCGATCGTCCGACCGCCGACCGCCGACCGCCGTCTGTCGCCTGCGTCGACCGTGGTCTTCGTCGGCCGTCCGCCGACCCGTGCGGGGGACGCCGTCACCCGACCGACCCACGCACCGGGCGCATCCGGCCGGGAGACGCGCAGGGTAGTGAGCGAGGAGAGCGTCAAGGGCACGGGGCCGCCGACGGACGCAGGGACGGCCGCCGGCGGCGGGCGACCGACCGGGCGGACCCGGCAGGGCTCCGCGGCAGGACCCCGACGAGGAGCCCCGCTCCGGCCCGTCCGGAGTCCGACCGGCAGGCGGCGCAGGCACAGACAGGGCGGCGCAGGCAGCGACGGACATCAACAGGCATCAACAGGCATCAACGGGCGTCAACGGGCATGGACAGGCATCAACGGGCATGGACAGGCAGCGATGGGCAGCGACAGGCAGCGACGGGCAGCGACAGGCTGAGGCGGCACCATGAGCGACGAGCAGACCACCGGGCGGGGCAGCACCGCGCCGGAGCCGGACGGTACCCCGGCGTGCCTGGTGACCGGCGCGAGCGGCTACATCGGAGGCCGCCTCGTACCGGAACTCCTGGCCTCCGGCCACCGTGTGCGCTGCCTGGTCCGCACGCCGGGCAAGCTGCGCGACCAGCCCTGGGCCGACCGGGTCGAGATCGTCCGGGGCGACGTGACCGACGGGGGCTCGGTCGGGCGTGCCATGCAGGGCATCGACGTGGCCTACTACCTGGTGCACGCGCTCGGCACGGGCCACGACTTCGAGCAGACCGACCGCGACGCCGCCCGTGTCTTCGGCGAGCAGGCCCGCCGGGCGGGTGTCCGCCGCCTGGTCTACCTCGGCGGGCTCACGCCCTCCGGCGTCCCCGAGTCCCGGCTCTCCCCGCACCTGCGCTCCCGCGCCGAGGTCGGCCGCATCCTCATGGACTCCGGCGTGCCGACCGCGGTGCTGCGCGCCGCCGTCATCATCGGCTCCGGCTCGGCCAGCTTCGAGATGCTCCGCTACCTCACCGAGCGGCTGCCCGTCATGGTCACCCCCCGCTGGGTGCACACCCGCATCCAGCCGATCGCCGTACGGGACGTGCTGCGCGCCCTGGTGGGCTGCGCCGGCCTGCCTCCGGAGGTCAGCCGCGCCTTCGACATCGGCGGCCCCGAGGTGCTCACCTACCTCGACATGATGCGCCGCTACGCCGCCGTGGCCGGACTGCCCCGGCGGCTCATCCTCCCGGTGCCGGTCCTCACCCCCGGCCTGTCCAGCCACTGGGTGGGCCTGGTCACCCCCGTGCCCGCCTCCATCGCCCGTCCCCTCACGGAGTCCCTGCGCCACGAGGTGGTGTGCCGGGAGCACGACATCGAACGGTACGTGCCCAGCCCGCCGGGCCACCCCCTCGGCTTCGACCGCGCCGTCGCTCTGGCGCTGCAACGCGTCCGGGAGGCCCAGGTCACCACCCGCTGGTCGTCCGCGTCCGTGCCCGGTGCCCCCAGCGACCCGCTGCCCACCGACCCCGACTGGGCCGGCGGGAGCCTCTACACCGACCTGCGCGAACGTGAGGCGGACGCGCCACCGGACGTGCTGTGGGAGGTCATCGAGGGCATCGGCGGGGAGAACGGCTGGTACTCCTTCCCGCTGGCCTGGGCCGTGCGCGGCCGCCTCGACCGCCTCGTCGGCGGCGTGGGACTGCGCCGGGGCCGCCGTGACGCCCGGCGGCTGCGCGCCGGTGACTCACTGGACTTCTGGCGGGTCGAGGAGATCCGGCGCGGACGGCTGCTGCGGCTGCGCGCCGAGATGCGGCTGCCCGGACTGGCCTGGCTGGAGATGCGGGTCGACGGCGGCGACGACGGCGGGCCCGTCCGTTACCGGCAGCGGGCCCTGTTCCACCCCCACGGACTGCTCGGACACCTGTACTGGTGGAGCATCGTGCCGTTCCACGCGATCGTCTTCGGCGGCATGGCCCGCAACATCGTCCGCACCGCGGAGCGCACCCACGCCGAGGAGCAGGCGAGCCCCGCGGCGCCACGCCGGGCGCCGCAGTCCGGGACGTCGGGGCGGGCGGCGCATCCGGACGCCCCCTGACTGCGGAAGCACCGACGCACCCGCCGTCCGCACCGGCCGGCGCCGGCCACCGGAGAGAAGCTGAAGCCCATGCACGTCTCGGTCGTCCTGTTCACCTCGGACCTGCGCCTGCACGACCACCCGCCGCTGCGCGCGGCGCTGGACTCCGCGGACGCGGTCGTCCCGCTGTTCGTCCGCGACCGCGCCGTGACGAGCGCGGGGTTCGACGCCCCGAACCGGGCCGCGTTCCTCGCCGACTGCCTGGCCGACCTCGACGCCTCGCTGCGCGAGCGCGGCGGCCGCCTCGTGGTGCGCTCCGGCGACCTGGTGGCGGAGGTGTGCCGCACGGTGGCCGAGGCGGACGCCGACGAGGTGCACCTGTCGGCCGCGCACAGCGCGTTCGCCGTGCGCCGCGAGGACCGGCTGCGGCGCGCCCTGGAGGCCGACGGACGGCGGCTGTTCGTGCACGACGCCGCCACCGTGGCCGTCCCGCCCGGTGCGGTGACCCCGTCCTCTTCGGACCACTTCGCCGTCTTCACGCCGTACTACCGGCAGTGGTCGCAGGTGCAGCTGCGGGCGGTCGGCGCCGCCCCGCGCGGGGTGCGGGTGCCCGACGACGTGAAGGGCGAGCCGCTGCCCGCCCGGCAGGACGTCGCGGGCGTCTCGCCCGCCCTGCCTCCGGGCGGTGAGAGCGAGGCCCGCAGCCGGGTCACGGCCTACTGGCGGAGCGGCCTGGACTCCTACGACGACCTGCGCGACGACCTCGCCGCGGACGCCACCTCCCGCTTCTCCGCCCACCTGCACTTCGGCACCCTGTCGCCGGTGGAGCTGGTGCAGCGCGCCCGGCGGCACGGCGGACCGGGCGCCGAGTCGTTCGTACGGCAGCTCGCCTGGCGGGACTTCCACCGCCAGGTGCTCGCCGCCCGCCCCGCCGCGGCCCGCGCCGACTACCGCACCCAGCACGACCACTGGCGCTCCGAGCGCACCGCGCGGGCCGACATCGAGGCATGGCGGGAGGGCCGCACCGGCTATCCGGTGATCGACGCGGCGATGCGCCAACTGCGCCACGAGGGCTGGATGCACAACCGGGCCCGGCTGCTGACGGCGAGCTTCCTGTGCAAGACCCTCTACGTCGACTGGCGGGTCGGCGCCGCGCACTTCCTGCACTGGCTGGTCGACGGGGACGTGGCCAACAACCAGCTGAACTGGCAGTGGATGGCCGGAACCGGCACCGACAGCCGCCCCAACCGGGTCCTCAACCCGCTCACCCAGGCCAAGCGGTACGACCCCGAGGGCAGCTACGTCCGCCGCTGGGTGCCGGAACTCGGCGCCGTCGACGGGCGGGCGGTGCACGAGCCGTGGAGGCTGACCGGGCCGGCCCGGCCCGCGGCCGGCTACCCCGATCCGATCGTGGAGCTGTCCGAGGGCCTGCAGCGCTTCCGGCGGGCCCGCGGCCGGGAGGACTGAGCGGCCCGGCCCGCACCCGGCCGAGGGGTTCGCTCCTCGCTCACGGGGCCGCGGCGCGCCGGTCGTCCTGCGCGTAGAGCCGTACCAGCGTCTCCACCGCGTCGCGCAGTCCCGAGCAGCGCGGGAAGCCGGTCGCCGACCGCCGGTCCCAGCCCGGCCCCACGGGCAGCACCAGCGGACGGGTGCGCGCGCCGGCCGCGCCCCACTCCAGGCCCGCGACATGCCGGGCCAGCGGCACCGACGCCGTGGAGCGGGCCTGCGCCCACAGGACGACCGCGGCCGGACCGGTCCGCCGCACACACGCCAGCAGGGCCTCCGCCGGGACGGCCGCACCCAGCATCCGGGTCGGCACGGCCCGTTCGCCGAGGGCGGCCGTCAGCGCCTCCAGCGGCAGCGAATGCTGCTCGCCGGGGGTGCAGGCCAGCACCACGGGCGCCACCCCGGTCCGCGGCCCGGTGTGCCCCAGCAGCAGCGGTATGCCGCGCAGCGTGCTGGAGACGTGCCAGGACAGCAGGTGCTCGACCTCGACGTAACGGTCCCCGGAGGACTCCCACTTGCGGCCGACGGCGTGCAGGGTGGGCACCATCACCTCCTCCCACGCGACGGTCAGGCCGTGCCGCCGGACGGTCGTCAGCAACTGCTGCTGCAGCTCCGGCGCGTCCAGCCGGACCGCCGCCCGGGCCAGGCCCCGGCACTCCTGCCGCACCGCGCCGAGCGGGAGCCCGCTGGCCGGTCCGCCGCGGTGCGCGGCGGCCGGGGCCCCGGACTCCGGGCCCGCCGGGACGTGTCCGGCGCCGGAGGGGGCGAAGCGCAGCCGGGCCACCCGGGCGGCCTCGGCCGGCGGGGTACCGCCGGACGTCAGCCGGCACATCTCCTCCAGCATGGCGACGTCCCGGGGGGCCCACCGGCGGTGCCTTCCCTCGTCCCGCAGGGCGGGGCCGATGCCGTAGCGGCGGTCCCAGGAACGCAGGGTGGTGGGCGACACGCCCAGCCGGCGGGCCAGTGCGCCCGTCGTGACGCCCGCCTCGGACCGGTCACGAGAGCCGTCGCCGGCCGCCGTCCCGCCGTCCGTCCGCGCACCGCCGTCGGGGGCCGCCGCGTGCCGCACCGGCTCCGCTTCGTCCCCGCCGGGACGTCCGGCGGCGGGGGACTGCTCGTCGTGGGGGGCGTGCATGGGGCGTACGGCTCCGCTCTCTCCGTCCGCCGAAGCCGGTGGGGTCCGAGGCCTCCGGCCCACTTCGACGCGGTAACGATGCGAGATGGCTCCATGGTCCTCCCCTCCGCGGCAGGAGGCAAGGCGGTCGGGGGCCGCTCGCGGCGGGCCGGTCGCCGCGCCCCGCCCGGGCGGCGTGCCCCGGGCGGGGCGGAGGGGACGCCGGGCCGGGGGCGCGGCTGCCTTGGATACGCTGGTCAGGTGGTGAGGGGACAGGAGAACGAGGCCGGTGGCGGCGGTCCCGGCGGTCCCGGCGGTACGGCGCCGGGCGATCCGCAGAGCTTCGCGGTGGCGCTGCGCCGCACGATCGGCGAGGTCAACCGGCTGGTGCACGGCTTCGCCCTCGCGCAGGGGCTGCACCCCACCGACGTACAGGCGCTGTCGTTCGTGCTGGACAGCCCCGAGCCGCCGACGCCGGGTCTGCTCCGCGAGCATCTGGGGCTGACCTCCGGGGCGGTGACGGCCTGCCTCGACCGGCTGGAACGGGCCGGGCACATCCGGCGCACCCGGGAGAGTCCGGACCGGCGGGTGGTCCACGTGCACTACGTGGCGGGTGCCCGGGCTGCCGCCCGCACCTACTTCAGGCCGCTCGCGCAGGCCGCGGAACGGGCCAGGGGACAGTTCAGCGAGGCCGAACTCGTGCTCGTACTGCGTTACCTGGACGCCCTGAACGCCGAACTCGGCGAGGTGCGCGTGCCGCGCCGCTGACCGTCGCACCCGGTGCGCCGGAACGCGTCCGCGACGGGGTGCATCCGCGGCCGCGCCCCGGCCCGAATACCGGGTGCTCCGGGGAACCGGGGCCGCCGGCCGTTCGACCCACCCCCGAGTGAACGGCCGGCGCTCGCTCCTGCTTGGATGACGTTCGGCATTCATCTTGATCGTTGAGATTCTTCACAGCTGAGAGACGGCGGGGGATCCCCAAGGATGCCGGGAGACGCTGCCGAGAGATGCCAACAGGCGCCAACAGGTGCAAACAGACGCCGACAGACCCGACAGACGCCCGTTCCTGTGGAGTTCACATGTCCCGACGCCCGCGGTGGCCCGTCCGGCTGCTGCCGCTTCTCCTGCTCGTCGGCTGGCTGGCCGTCGGCGGCGGTCTCGGCCCGTTCGCGGGCCGGCTCGGCGAGGTGTCCACCAACGACCAGGCGGCCTTCCTGCCCCGGAGCGCGGAGTCGACCCAGGTCGCCGACGCCCAGCAGGCCTTCCGCCAGGAGGAGACGCTGCCCGCGGTCGTCGTCTGGACCGCCGCCGACGGCGGGCGCCTCGACCGCGACGCAGGTCCGCAGGCGACGGCGGCCCTGGCCGCGCTGAAGGGGCGATCCGCCGTCGCCGGCGCCCCCTCCCCGGCCCTCGCCTCGCAGGACGGCGAGGCCTTGCAGGCCGTGGTGCCGCTCCGCCCCGACCTCGGCGACGAGCTGCCCGCGGAGCTCGACGCGGTGCGCGCGGCCGCCTCCGCCGTCCCGGGCACGGCGGTGTGGATCGCGGGCCCCGCCGCCACCCAGTCCGACCTGGGCGACGCCTTCTCCGGCATCGACGGACTCCTGCTGGGGGTCGCCCTCGCCACCGTGCTGGTCATCCTGCTGCTGGTGTACCGCAGCGTGCTGCTCCCACTGGTGATCATCGCCGGGGCCGTGTTCGCCCTCGGACTGGCCTCCGCGGTGGTGTACGTACTCGCGGACCACGGCGTCGTCCGTGTCGACGGCCAGGTGCAGGGCATCCTGTCCATCCTCGTGATCGGCGCCGCCACCGACTACGCGCTGCTGCTGTCCGCCCGCTACCGCGAGGAGCTGACCGCCCGCGAAGGCGACCGCACCGCGGCGATGCGCGCCGCCCTGCGGCAGTCCGCGGGGCCCGTGACCGCCAGCGCCGCGACCGTGGCACTCGGACTGCTCGCCCTGCTGCTGAGCGACCTCACCAACAACCGGGCGCTCGGGCCGGTCGGCGCCATCGGCATCGCCTGCGCCCTGCTGAGCGTCCTGACCTTTCTGCCCGCCGTCCTCGTCCTGCTCGGCCGCGCCGCCTACTGGCCTGCCCGCCCCGCCGCGGCGCGCGGTGACGCCCCCCGCACGGACGCCGCGCCCGGCGAGGCCGCCGCGCCCGAGACGGCCGCGCACACCGGCGGGCACACCGGCGGGCACACGGTCTGGCGGCGGATCGCCGCGCTGGTCGACCGGGCACCCCGCAAGGTGTGGACGGTGACCCTCGCCGGGCTGATCGCCTGCGCCGCGTTCTGGCCGGCCCTCGACTCCAAGGGCGTGCCCCTCGACGAGATCTTCGTCGACGACGCCCCCTCCGTCGCCGCCCAGCAGACGCTCGGCCGGCACTTCCCCGGTGGCGCCGGCAACCCGGCCGTCGTCGTCGCGGACGCCTCCTCCGCCGACGCGGTGCGGTCCGTGGCCGCGGCGACCGGCGGTGTCGACTCCGCCACCGTGTACACGGCCCCCGGACGCCCCGGCCCGGGTGAGCCGCTGGTGGCCGACGGACGGGTCAGGGTCGACGTCACCCTCGCCGACGCCGCCGACTCGGACGCCGCCAAGGCCACCGTGGCCCGGCTGCGCACCGCACTGCACGCCGTGCCCGGCGCCGACGCCCTCGTCGGCGGCTACACCGCCCAGCAGTACGACACCCAGCGCACCGCCGAGCGCGACCGGGGACTCATCGTGCCCGTGGTCCTCGTGATCATCCTGATCGTCCTGGTGGCGCTGCTGCGCTCGCTGCTGCTGCCGCTGCTGCTCGTCGCGACCGTGGCGCTGAACTTCCTCGCCACCCTCGGCGTCTCCGCCCTGGTCTTCGAGCACCTGCTCGGGTTCAGCGGGACCGATGCCTCCGTACCGCTGTACGGCTTCGTGTTCCTCGTCGCGCTCGGCGTGGACTACAACATCTTCCTCATGTCCCGTGTACGGGAGGAGGCGCTCGTGCACGGCACCCGGGAGGGAGTGCGCCGAGGTCTGGTCGCGACCGGCGGGGTCATCACCTCGGCGGGCGTCGTCCTCGCCGCCACGTTCGCCGCGCTGGGCGTGATCCCGCTGGCCTTCCTGGTGCAGATCGCGTTCATCGTGGCCTTCGGCGTCCTGCTCGACACCCTCGTCGTGCGCTCGCTGCTGGTGCCCGCGCTCGTCCGCGACATCGGCCCGACCGTGTGGTGGCCCGGGGCGCTCGGCCGACGCCCGGCGGCCCGGGCCGCCGGGCACCCCCGCCCCACCGTGCCGAGCCGCTGAGCCGCCGCCACGCCGCCGCGTCACGGTGTCGCGGAGGCGCCGGGTCGCCGGGCCGACCGGCTGCCGCCCCGGAGCCCCGGAGCCCCGGAGCTGCGAAGCCCCGGAGCCCCGGAGCTGCGAAGCCCCGGAGCCCCGGAGCCGCGAAGCCCCGGTCCCGCCAGGGCGGTCCTGCCGTCAGCCCGGAAAGCGTCCGGTGGACCGCAGCTGCCAGCGGCGTTCGGCATAGGCGAGGTCGTCGCGCCACAGCCGGCCCGCCGCGTGGCGCACCAGCGGACGCAGCAGCGGCGCCGCGCGACGTGCCACGGCGAAGCCGCGGCGGTCGGAGGCGGCCACCACGGCCTCGACGACCGCCGTGCGCGGGCGGCCCCGCTCGTCCGGCCCCAGCGGGGTGGCGTGGGTCTCCACGACGGACCCCGCGCCCTCCCCCTCGGTGATGTGCATGACGACCGTGCGCGGTTCCGGAGCGGTGAACACCGCCCGCACCGGCACCACCAGACGCCCCGCGACCTTGAAGGAGACGTCGACGGTGAAGCGGTCGCCGGCGGGGCCGGACACCTCCGAGCCGCCCGGCGCGTCGACGACGGTCAGGTCGACGAACGAGTACGCGTGGTACCAGGCCCCGTGCCAGGGGTCGAGGCGGTTGGCCACAACATCCTCGGGCTCGCACACCCCCGTCCCCGCGTAGACGGACGCCAGCGCGTCGCCGGGGGAGGGGCGGGCCGGGACGACCGGTGCGTCCAGCGGGTCCTCCCCGCCCACCTCGTCCAGCCGCACCCACAGCAGTACCCCGTCGTCGTGCGCGGGCAGCGGCTCCCAGCCCGCGAACGGGCCGCCGTCCAGGGCGAGTCCGTGCCAGTGGCAGACCAGGGTGCCGCAGCGGACGGGACTGTCGCCGAGCGGCGCCCCCAGGTGCGGGCAGATGCCGGGCCCGGCGACCGGGCGGCCGTCCGCGCCGCGCCAGACGACGACCTCCCGGCCGGCGACGGTCCGGGCCAACGGCCGGTCGCGGCGCAGCGTCCGGGTGGCGCCCACCACGTACCAGTTGCCGGACGGCCGGGCCCGGGCCCGCTTCAGCGCCGCGTCGATGACGGCGGGCCTGGCCTCACGCCAGGTGGGGCGCTGCCGGTGCCAGGCCACGGGCCGCCGCCGCAGGGACAGCGGGAGACGTCCGCGGCGGGCGGGCGGTACGGGGTTCACACGACCTCCTCGGAGACCGGCCGGGCGGGGTCGGCGGACGGAGTCCCGGCCGGCCGGGACACGGGCGGCGCGGGGGCGGGCGGCGGTGTGACGGCGCGCCGACCGCGATGGCGCAGCCGCGCGGCGGCCACCCGGGCCAGGCCGTCGGCGGCGACGGCGGCGCGGGTGCGGCGCGACACCGCGGCGCGGCGGTGCAGCACGGCGTAGCCGTCGCGGGCCACGGCGTCCAGGATGCCGCCGTAGAGCACGAACGCGGTGCGGATGCAGGGCCGGGCGACCGGGTCGAGCAGGGCCAGGCCCGGCTCGGCCCGCCGGTACACGGCGCGGGTCAGCGCCTCGAACTCCCTGAGGGCGTCGGTCACCCGGCCGTCGCGGCGGCCGGTGTCCCGGCAGCGGCGCAGCAGCTCCCGGTCGACGCCGTGCCCGGCGAGCAGGTCGGCCGGCACGTACACCCGGCCGCGGTCGAGGTCCTCACCCACGTCCCGGAGGAAGTTCGTCAGCTGGAACGCCACCCCGAGGTCCGCCGCGTACGGCGCGGCCTCGGCGCGCGGCACGACGGTGCCCAGCACGGGCAGCATCTGCAGTCCGATCACGGCCGCCGACCCGTGCATGTAGCCCCGCAGGTCGGCGTAGGAGGGGTAGTCGGTCACCACCAGGTCGGCGCGCATGGCGCTCATGAAGTCCCGGAAGTGGGCGTGGTCGATGGCGTAGCGGCGGGCGGTGTCCGCGACCGCGGCGACCACCGGCTCGTCGCTGCGCCCCTGCCGGAGCCCCTGCTCAAGGCGCCGCTGCAGCGCCGTCAGTGCCGCCACCCGCTCGGCGCCGCCGACGCCGGGGTCCAGGGAGTCGACGATGTCGTCGGCCCAGCGGGCGAAGCCGTACAGGGCGTGCACGGCCGGCCGCCGCTCGACGGGCAGCAGGCGGGTGGCGAGGAAGTAGGTGCGTCCGTGCGCCGCGTTCAGCGCCCGGCAGCGCCGGTAGGCGGCCCGCAGCCCCGGGTCGGTGATGCCCGCCGCGTCCAGTTCGCGCCCGGTCATGCGGAGGTCTCCTCGACCGTCGCCGGCGGCACCGCCGGCCGGGCCGTGCGACGGGCCGGCCGGCGGCGCGGTCCGCCCGTGATCCGGGCCGCCGCGAGCTTCCCCGACACCAGCGTGGTCGGCACACCGACGCCCGGGGTCGTACCGCAGCCCGCCAGGACGGCGTTCGCCGTGCCCCGCACCAGGTTGCGCGGGCGGAACGGCCCGGTCTGCAGGAGGGTGTGGGCCGCCGAGAACGGGGTGCCGGCGGCATGCCCCTGCGCCTGCCAGTCCGCCGGGGTCACCAGGCACTCCTCCTCGATCGCCGCCCCGATGCCGTCGAGGCCGCGCCGCTCCAGCTCCCGCAGCACCGACTCCCGGTAGCGGGGCGCGAGTTCGCCCCAGGCGGCCGCTTTGGGCCCGAGGTCGGTGTTGGGGCAGGGCGCGAGGACGTAGTGCAGGTGCCGGCCCGGCGGGGCGAGCCCGGGGTCGGTGGCCGTGGGGCGGCTGACGAGCAGCGACGGGTCGCTCATCAGCCGCCCGTCGCGGGTCAGTTCGTCGAACGTGCCGGCCCAGGCCGCGCCGAAGGAGATCGTGTGGTGCGCGAGGTGCGGCCAGGTGCGGTCCGTGCCGGCGTGCAGCACGACCGCGGAGGGGGAGTGCCGCAGCCGCACCGGGCGGCGCGGCCGGCGGCCCAGCAGGCGGTAGGCGACGGGCAGGTCCGGCGTGAGGACGACCGCGTCGCAGGCGATGCGGTCGCGGTCGGTGACGACGGCCGTGACACGGTCGCCCGACCGCTCCAGCCCCGTCACGTCCTCGCCGTAGCGCAGTTCGCCGCCCGCGTCCGCCGCCGCGTCGGCCATCGCCTGCGGCAGGGCGTGCATGCCGCCGCGCGGGAAGTACACGCCGGCGACCGTGTCCATGTAGGCGATGACGGCGTAGGCGGCGAGCGCGCGGGCCGGCGGGACCCCGGCGTACAGCGCCTGGAAGGAGAACACCCGTCGCAGCCGCTCGTCCCCGAGGAAGCGGCCGATCCGGCGGTCCAGGCGGCCGAAGCCGCCGATCGCGGCGAGCCGGGCGAGGTCGCCGGTCAGCAGGTCCAGCGGGGAGTCGAAGTTCGCGTCGATGAAGTGCCGCAGCTGCGTGCGGTACAGGGCCTGAAGCCACGAGCGCAGCCGCAGGTAGCCGGCCGCCTCGGCGGGCCCGGCGAAGCGTTCCACCTCGGCGGCCATCGCGTCCGCGCCGGTGTGCACGTCGAGGCTGCTGCCGTCCGCGAAGCACGCCCGGTAGGCGGGGTGCAGCGGGATCAGGTCCACGCGCCGGTACAGGCTGTCGCCCACCGCGGCGAACGCCTCCTGAGCGAGGTCGGGCATGGTCAGCACGGTCGGGCCGGTGTCGATCCGGTAGCCGCCCCGGTCCAGACGCCCGGCCCGGCCGCCGGGCAGGGCCGCGCGCTCCACGACGGTGACCCGGCGCCCGGCACCCAGCAGATGCAGCGCCGCCGACAGCCCGGCCAGACCGGCACCGACGACCACCACACGGTCGGTACGGCCGCTCAGCGCGCGCGTCATCGGCGCACCTCCGCTCCGCGGGGCCCGGCCGGAGCGGCCGTACGCGGGGGATCGCCGCGGCCGGCGGACGGGCCGGGCCGCTCGGGGCCGGGGGACGCGCCGGGGTTTCCCGGGCCGCCCGCGCGGGCGCCCGTACCGCCGCGCGAGCCGCCGCTGCCGCCGGCGGCGGACGGTCCGGTGCCGTGCGGGCCGGTGCCGCCCGGTCCGCTTCCGGCGGCCTGCGCGCCACGGCCGCCGGAGGCCGGGTGCCGCGCCGGGGCCCCGGGCCCGCCGGGTGCCGCGGCCGCGCCGTCGGCACCGGGCGCGCCCGGTGCCGCGGTGCCCTCCGCGCCCCCGCGGCACAGAGACGCCGCGGACGGGCCGGCGACCCCCGACGGGGAGCGGCCGGCCGCGGCGGCCAGCAGCCGCCGCAGCCGGGCCCCCGCCTCCGCGTCGAGCCGGGCGCGGTCGAGGTGGCGGAACCCCTGCGCGGCCAGCCGGCCGATCCTCCCCTCCACCGTCGCCCGCGCCCCCGTGCGCACCAGGATCTCCCGCACCTCCTCCAGCCCTCGGGCGGTGAGCCGTCCGTCGCCGAGCGCCCGCTCCAGCACGGCCGCCGCGTGCCGGTCGCCGGACTCCTCCGCCCGGGCCAGCGCGAGCGCCACCAGGTAGGTGGGCTTGCCCTCGCGGATGTCGCCGCCCGGTGCCTTGCCGGTCCGCACCGGATCGCCGAACACGTCGTCGAGGTCGTCCCGCAGCTGGAACGCCATCCCCACGCAGCGCCCCGCCGAGCACAGCGCCCGCATCGTGGCCGGGTCCGCGCCCGCCACGGCTGCGCCGAGCGCCAGCGGCCGCTCCACGGAGTACAGCGCGCTCTTCAGACAGGCCACCCGCAGCGCCCGCGGCAGCGAACGCACGGACGTGACCTGCCCCTGGACGTCCAGGTACTGACCCGCCACCATCTCCATCCGCAGGTCGCTCCACAGGCGCCGCACCACCGTCGCGGTCCACGGGTCCAGCGGCGTCTCCGCCACCACGTCGTCCGCCCACGCCAGCGCCAGGTCCCCGGCCAGGATCGCCGCCGCCTCCCCGAACCTGGCCGCCCGCCCGGGTGCCGCGGCTCCCGCGTAGCGGTCCCGGACGTCGGTGTGCAGGGCCGGCCGGCCGCGCCGCAGCGCCGATCCGTCCATCACGTCGTCATGGACCAGCGCGCAGGTCTGCAGCAGTTCCAGCGCCGCCCCGACACGCAGCGCCGCGGCGCCCGACGCCTCGTCGGAGCCTCCGCAGGCGCGCAGCGACCACCACACCAGCTGGGACCGGGTCCGCTTGCCGCCCTCCCGGGTGAACCGCCCGACCCGTGCGGCCAGCTCCCGCGCGAACAAGGGGTCCATGGCGCGGGCCCGGTCCAGCCGTCCGGCCAGCACCCCCTGGAGCACCCGTCCGACGGCCGCGGGCACGTCCGCGTCGACGGCACGCAGCCGCGCCGGAACGCCGCGGGCGTCCGCCGGACCGTTCCGCCCGTCCGCCGGACCGTCCTGCCCGTCCGCCGGACCGTCCCGTCCGTCCCCGTCGCCGGTCCGCACCCCGGGCGCGGCGGGCCGCACGCCGAGTCCGCCGCCGGGCGCTCCGGCACACCCGGACCGCGCCTCGCCGCTCCCCTGCGCGCCGGCGTGCGGCCGGGGGTCGCGTACCGCCTCGGCCGCCGCCCGGTCCGGCCGCCCCCGCCGGGGCGGTCCGGACGGGGGGACCAGGCGGGGGCCAGGCGACGGCGCGGCCGCGGTGTGGTCCTTCGCCTGAATGGGGCGCATCCCGGTTCCTCTCGTCGTGGTGGACCGCTCCTGTACGCCCATGCTTCGACCCTCGGAGCCGATACGGATGCGTTCCGCGCCGCGCGGCGCGCAGGAGACGCCCAATCAGGACCCGTACGGGTGCGCGGCGGGAGACTGCATCCGACCGCGCATCCGCGCCGGAACAAGCGGACGGTGCCGGGGGACGGATACGTGAGAGAAGTGCGCGAGACGGACGAGGAGCGCGGTCGGCGGGTGCGGCCACGTGCCGCGGACGCCGGGCGACGCCCGGGCCGCGGGAGAACGCCCCTCGGGCCGCGCGGCCGCAACAGGCCGCTACAGGCCGCAACAGGCCGCTACAGGTCACCGACAGGTCACCGACAGGACGGAGGGAGGCGCCGTGCCGGACGCGGACGCGGACGTGGTCGTGGTCGGGGCGGGAGCCGCCGGGCTCTCCCTCGCCCACCGGCTCAGCGGGCCGGTGCCCGGGGCGCGGACACCGTCCGTGCTGCTGGTGGACGCACCGCCCGGACCGCTGCGGCCCGCGCCCCGCACCTGGTGCTTCTGGGAGGAGGGCGCCGGCCGCTTCGACCCGGCCGTCCGCGCCGACTGGCGGCACCTGCGGGTGCGCCCCCCGACGGGCGCGCCCGTCGAGGGGGACATCGCGCCGCTGCGCTACAAGATGATCCGCTCCGACGACTTCGAGCGCCTGGTCGGCCGGGACCTGGCCCGCGGCGGCAACGTACGGCGCCTGGCCGGGACCGTGGAGACGGTGGAGGAGACGCCCGACGGGGCCCGGATCCGCCTCACGGGCGACGACGGCCGGCCCGCCGCGCTCACCGCCCGGTGGGTGTTCGACTCCCGCCCCCTGGGCAGCCTGCCCGCCGCCCGCACCACGCTGCTCCAGCACTTCTGCGGATGGTTCGTGCGCACCGCACGCCCCGTCTTCGACCCGCGCGCCGCCGAACTGATGGACTTCCGCGCCCCGCAGCCCGCCGACGGCCTGTCCTTCGGCTACGTCCTGCCCACCGGAACGCACGAGGCGCTGGTGGAGTACACGGAGTTCGGGCCGAGCCCGCTGACCGCGGACGGCTACCGGGCGGCGCTCGGCCACTACACCGGCGACGTGCTGCGCCTCGGCGACTTCGAGGTCGTCGCCACCGAGAGCGGCGCGATCCCGATGACGGACGCCCCGCTGCCCCGGCGCGTCGGCAGCAGCGTCTTCCGGATCGGCGCCGCGGGCGGCGCCACCCGTCCCTCCACCGGCTACACCTTCGCCGGACTGCAGCGCCAGACCCGGGCCGTGGCCGCGGCCCTGCGCCGCGGCCGCCGCCCCGAGCCGCCTCCCGCGCACTCGGCCCGCTCCCGCGCCATGGACGCCGTGCTCCTGCGCGCCCTGGACAGCGGCCGGGTCGACGGACCCGCCCTGTTCGCCCGGCTGTTCGCCCGCGTCCCCATGGGGAGGCTGCTGCGCTTCCTCGACGGTGACACCTCTCTGTACGAGGACCTCACGATCGGCCTGCGCACACCCGTCGGCCCGATGCTGCGCAGCGCGGCCGAACTGCCCCGCCTGCCCCGCCGTCCCTTCGGCGGTCCCGACCCGTTCCCGCCGGCCCTGGAGCCCCTATGACCCTGATGCGCGACGAGGACCTCGCCGCCGCGTTCGACCACGCCTCCCGCAGCTACGACGCGCTCGTGGCCGCCAACCCCGGCTACCACGCGCACCTGCGACGCTCGGTGCGCCGCCTCGGACTGCCCGCCCGGGGAGCGGGGCTGCGGCTGCTCGACCTCGGCTGCGGCACCGGCGCGTCCACGGCCGCGATCCGCTCCGTGCTGCCGGCCGCGGAGATCACGGCCGTGGACGCCTCGGCGGGCATGCTCGCCCGGGCCGCCGCCAAACCCTGGGCGGCCGGCGTCAGCTTCGTGCACGCCCCGGCCGAACGGCTGGCCCAGGCCGGCGTGCACGGCCCCTACGACGCCGTCTTCGCCGCCTACCTGCTGCGCAACGTCGCCGACCCGGACGCCGTGCTCGCCGCCGTCCACGGGCTGCTGCGGCCCGGCGGGCGCCTCGGCGTGCACGAGTACACCCTCAGCGGCCGCCGCGCCGACCGGGCCGTGTGGACCCTGGTGTGCCGCGGCATCGTCCAGCCCGCCG
This sequence comes from Streptomyces sp. B8-7, assembly GCF_058833805.1. Lineage (NCBI taxonomy): Bacteria > Bacillati > Actinomycetota > Actinomycetes > Kitasatosporales > Streptomycetaceae > Streptomyces > Streptomyces sp. B8-7. The sequence continues at coordinate 1,263,067 of NZ_JBYRRL010000002.1, forward strand.
CGACCGCGCTGGGCGACGGCCCCCTGTACCGGCACCTGTGGCGCAGCGTGGTCGGCTTCGACACGGCCGCCCGGTTCACCGGCCGGCTCCGCGACACCGGCTTCGACCGGGTCCGCGCCCTGCCGCTGCCCGGCTGGCAGACCGGCATCACCCACACGTTCGTGGCCCGGCGGGCGGAGACGGCCCGATGACCCGCCCCGCGCCGCCCCGGCAGGCCGCCCGCCGCGGACGCGACCGGCGGGCCCGCGTCCTGCCCGCCCCGGCGGGCACCCGCCGGGCCGAGGGGCGGCCCACCGTCGCCGTCGTCGGCGCCGGCATCGCCGGGCTGGCCGCCGCGACCGCCCTCGCCGAACGCGGCGTCGCCGTCACCCTCCACGAGAGCCGCCCCTTTCTCGGCGGCCGCGTCGGCGGCTGGCCCACCCGTCTCGCCGACGGCAGCTCCGCCACCATGAGCCGCGGCTTCCACGCCTTCTTCCGCCAGTACTACAACCTGCGCGGACTGCTGCGCCGTACCGACCCCGGACTCACCCGGCTGACGGCCCTGCCCGACTACCCGCTGCTGCACGGCAGCGGACTGCACGACAGCTTCCGGCACGTGCCCCGCACCCCGCCGTGGAGTGCGCTGGGCTTCACCGCGCTGAGCCCGTCCTTCCGGCTGCGGGACCTGCGCGCCATGGACCCCCTCGCCGCACTGCCGCTGCTCGACGTCCGCCTTCCCGAGCTCTACGACCGCCTCGACACCATCAGCGCCCACGGCTTCCTGGAGGCCGTCCGCTTCCCGGACAGCGCCCGCCACCTCGCCTTCGAGGTGTTCTCCCGGAGCTTCTTCGCCGACCCCCGGCAGCTGTCGGCCGCCGAGATGGCCCTGATGTTCCACATCTACTTCCTCGGCTCGGCCGAGGGCCTGCTGTTCGACGTCCCCGCCGCGCCGTTCCCCGCCGCGCTGTGGGACCCGCTGGCGGTGTACCTGCGCGGGCACGGCGCGGAGATCCGTACCGGCACCCCCGTCGGACAGGTCACCCCCGTCGGCGGTGCGGGCCACGAGGTCGCCACCGGACGGGACGCACGCCGGTACGACGGTGTGGTGCTGGCCCTGGACACCGCCGGGCTGCGCTCCCTCGTCGCCCGCTCCCCGAGGCTGGGCGACGCCCCCTGGCGCGAGCGCGTCGCCGGGCTGCGCACCGCACCCCCCTTCCTCGTCAGCAGGCTGTGGCTGGACCGGCCGGTGAACGCCGACCGGCCCGGATTCCTCGGCACCAGCGGCTTCGGCCCGCTCGACAACGTCAGCGTCCTGGACCGCTGGGAGGACGAGGCCGCGGGCTGGGCCGCCCGCACCGGAGGGTCGGTCGTGGAACTCCACGCCTACGCCGTCCCGCCGGACGCCCCGCGCGACGTCGGGGAGAAGCGCCTGCTGGACCAGCTGCACCGCGTCTACCCCGAGACCCGTGCCGCCTCGGTCGTCGACGTCCGCCACGAGTGGCACGAGGACTGCCCGCTGTTCCCGGTGGGCGGCTACACCGACCGTCCCACCGTCGGTACCCCGGACCCCGCCCTGGTCCTCGCCGGAGACCTGGTGCGCACCGACCTGCCGGTCGCGCTGATGGAACGCGCGGCGACCACCGGCTTCCTCGCCGCGAACGCCCTGCTGCGCCGCTGGGGAGTGCGCGGGCAGACCTTGTGGACCGTACCGGACCGCGGACGCACCGCCCTGCTGCGCGGGCTGGCCCGGTGGGCCGGCCGCTGAGCCCGGCCCGCCGTGGCGGCTCCCCGTGCCGGGGTACCCGGGCGCCGGGAACACGTGCACCCGGACCACCCGCCGCGGCGCCGCGCGTCCGGGCCGGGCCCGACGCGACCGGGCGGGGCCGAGGCGGGCCGGGTGCGTGGCGGGCCGTGCGGGCGACGCGGCCGTGCATGTTTGCGGTGTGCCGGGGGACGGTACGGGCGTACGGGAGACGGTACCGGCGTTAGGGCGTGTTTCGAAAGTAGCGTCGTCTGCCCGAAGGGCAGGTCTGGCGGCGTCTGGTGCGTGCGATCGCAAGGCGGAGGGTCGCCCCGATACTGGATGTATCGGGGCGAGCCCGACAACGCGGCGAGCGTGCGTGCCAGACGCCGCCAGGCAGGCGGGACTTTCGAAACACGCCCTAGAGGTCCTCGGCGGGCCGGAACGGCGGCCGGCGCAGGAGCGTCCGGAGCCCCGGGACGCCGGGCGGGCCGGCGCACGTCCCGCGCGCCGACCCCCTTCGCGCGCATCCGGCGCGGGCGGCCGCGGCCCGTCCGCCGGGGTGCCGCCGGGACACCGCCGGGGTGCCGCCGGGGTGCCGCCCGAGAGGAGGCCGCGTGGCCATGAGACTGGTGCCGGACCTCGCCCCCGTACGGGACCGGGTCGGCGAGGCGATCTTCTCCCGGGTGGCCGGGCCCGAGGGCCCGGCGAACCGCGCCCGGATCCACGGCGCGCCCGGACCGCGCTGGTTCGGCCCGGACCGGCCCGTGCGCAGGGTGCACGGCGACGCGTCGATGTTCACCGGCGGCCTGGCCGCGCTGCTGCTGCAGTCGCTGCACCCGCTGGCGATGGCCGCGGTGGCCGCCCACTCCGGGTTCCGGGGCGACCCCTGGGGGCGGCTCCAGCGCACCAGTACGTTCCTGGCCGTCACCACGTACGGCACCGCCGACAGCGCGCGGCGGGCCTGCGAACGGGTGCGGGCGGTGCACGACACGGTGCGCGGCCGGGCCGGCGACGGCCGTCCCTACCGGGCCTCGGACCCGCATCTGCTGTGCTGGGTGCACATAGCCGAGGTCGACTGCTTCCTGCGCGCGCACCAGCGCTACGGCGCCCGGCCGCTGGACGAGGCGGGCTGCGACGGCTACGTCGCCGACATGGCGCGGATCGCCGAGGAGCTGGGCGTCCCCGATCCGCCGCGGGACCGCGCCGGACTCGACCGGCGGCTGGCCGCCTACCGGGACGAGCTGCGGGCGACGCCCGCCGCGCAGGACACCGCCCGCTTCCTGCTGCTGCGGCCGCCGGTCCCGTGGGCGGCGCGGCTGCCGTACGCCGTCCTGGCCGCCAACGCCGTCTCCCTGCTGCCCGACCAGGCCCGCGCGGAGCTGCGGCTGCCGCGTCTGCCCTTGGCCGACGACCTCTGCGTCCGGCCGCTGGGCAGCGCGGTGACGGCCGCTGTCCGCTGGGCGATGGCGCCCTCCCAGCAGCGGATCCGGGCCGGCGCCGTCGGCTGAGCGGCGCCTGTGGAGGGGGAGCGCACGCGCCGGAGCGGGGCCGTGTGCGGGGGCCGCCCTCCGCCGGCGCAGGCGGACCTCCCCGCAGGTCGGCCGGGCCCCGTGCCTCCGGCGGGCGCCCTCGACCCGTCGCACGCGGTCCGCGGCGGTGACCGGGCAGAGCAGGACCGAAGGCCGCGGGACAGGACCCCGCTTCGGGTGCGGCGGACCGGCGGATTGCGAGGCCTGCGGTAGAGCGAGGGTGTACCCGGAACGGTCCCGGGCAGCAGAGAGCGCGCCACCGCCTGAGCGGAAACCGGCTCACGGTTCAACCTCTGGACGAACCGGCCCTATGGGACGGGCGGTTGGTGGGGTGGGTGCCGGGGAGGGTGTGGGGGAGGTGGGTGGTGACTTCGGTCCCGCCGTGTTGTGGGGAGTGGATGTGGCAGGTGCCGCCGATCTCGGCGGCGCGTTCGCGCATGGAGCCCAGTCCGACTCCGGGGCGCAGGGGGGTGGGAAGGCCGCGTCCGTCGTCGGTGACCGTCACCGTCAGTGCCTGGCGTATCTCCAGGCTTGTCGAGCACCGGGAGGCCCGGGCGTGCCGCACGACGTTGGTCAGCGCCTCCACCACGATCCAGTAGGCGGCCTCTTCCACCGCGGCGGGCAGTTCGGGCAGCCCCTTTTCGGGCAGTTGCACCTTCACCGGCAACGGGCACCGCTCGGCGAAGGCCCGGATCGCGCCTTCCAGGCCCACTTCGTCGACCGGCGAGCGCAGCCCCAGCGCGATCCGGCGCACTGCTTCCACACCCTCGTGGGTGCGGGCGAGCCCGGCGCCGAGCAGTTCGTCGGTCTGGTCGGGGTCGGCGCGCAGCCACTTGCGGGCAGCCTGCAGCCCCCAGACCACCTCGTTCAGGACCGAGTTCACCTCGTCATGCAGCTCACGTCCCAAACGCCGACGCTCCTGCGCACGCACAGCGATCAGCTGCTGACCCGACCGCAGCATGGTCAGCGTCAGCCGCACGCCGGCTGCGGCTTGCGCGATGTGGCGGGCCACGTCCTGAAGCAGCCGCAGATCCGCCGCTGAGAACGACTCCCCGGGAGATCGAGCCCCCACCACCAGGGAGCCGACCTCCTCGCCCTGGTGGATGAGGGCTAGCCGCTGCACGTCGGGCACCTCCGTGCCGTACCGCGCCGTTGGCAGCACTGGGCCGTCTGTGCTGGAGCCGCGCAGCTCGACTGCCGCATACGGCAGGCGCAGCGCGTCAGCCAAGGTCGCAGCCGCCTGCGGCAGCACCCGCTGCGGATCGCCGGTCACCTCCATCCGCCGACCCAACTCCGCCAACACTGCGTAAGGATCATCGCGCAATCCGTAGACCAGGCGGCTCATGAGGCGGCGCAGAAAGCTGTGCAGCGGCTGCAGGGCAACCGCCACGGTGCCGGTCGCCAGTACGGAAACCGCTCCGGGAACGGCACCGCTGAGGGCCGATCCGAAGACACTCACCGACGCGGCGTAGAGGCCGACCGTGCTGGCCGTCAACGCCACGTAGAGCATCGACCGGCTCAGGACCCGGTCAATGTCCAGCAGGCGATGCCGCATGATCGCGATCATGATCCCGGTACTGAAAACCACCGCAGCCACATCGGTGGCTATCGATTCGACCACGCCCTGCCAGGCGACGCCCAAGGGCACCAGTGTCACAGCCACGAGTGCGGCAAACGCCACCCACTTCAGTCGCTGGCGCTCCACTCCTCGGCAGGCATGGAACCGGAACAGCAGCGAGGCCACCGCCAGCAGGAACGGGCACAGGACGAACAGGATCGACACCGGGCCGGTGATCGCGCGAAGGAACGACAACGCCGGAACACCGAGCGGATTGTCCACCGAGGGGAAATAGTCGTAGCCCGCCGGACCGGGCAGCAGCACTGCCACCAACAGCATCAGCATCGCGGATGCGCCCACGTACCAGGCGGCGATCCGCCACTGCGGCGACGGAAAGCGCCCATCGGGCAGGAGCAGGAACAGGAAGAAGACGGGAAAGCTGACGAACACGAACAACCAGCTCGTCACTGCGGCCGCCACGGCACCACCCGGCAGGCCACGCGAAATCGCGTAGACGCCGTAGGCACGAGCGAGGTTGTCCAAGGCCATGCCGAACCCGGCAAGGAGCAGCAGCCAGCCTGCGGGATTGCGCGGCCGCCGCGAGGCCACCACCAGCCCCGGCACGGCGAACGCCACGCACAGCAGGGGATCGACCAGCGCGAACGCCCAGGGGTGCCACTGCGGTCGCGGCGCCGACCGTGTCGGTGCTACCACAGCGACGGTCAGAGCGGCCAGCAAGGCGATGAGCCCCCAAGCCCCCACGGCAAGGCGCGAACTCAACCGCCGAGGAGTGCTCCCCCTCAAGCGTGCAACGGTCCGCTGCTGTTCAGCCATCGAGCGCCTCCCCGCCTTCACCATGGTGGTGGGCCCACCGTCCGCGAAGCACGATGCCGGAAGCCAGGCATAGGCATCCCGGGCTTCGTGATTCCATCCCGCTGCACAGACGCCTGGCGTCGATGTCGAACGCCCGCAGGCTCCTGTCCCACTGGTTGACCATGGCGTTCAGCTCGGTCAGCGAGGCGACCTCTGGGACGGGGACGAAGTGATTGCGGCGGTAGCAGCCGATCTGGCTCTCGACGCCGCCCTTCTCGTGGGCGTCCTCGATGCCCGGACGGCAGGAGGAGCCATCGACGCCCGAGTGCGAGCGGAAGGCCGTCCAGCGGTCGTTCTCCACCCTCGCCCCGGACAGGCCCAGGACCCGCTCGACCGCGGCCCGCAGGTTGTCGTAGCGGATCTGGCCGCGAGGTATGCCTCCCAGCGCCCGGAAAGCGTGCACGTGCCCCTCGGAGTACACCTCCTGGCCGCAGGAGGCGAAGACCCCGTGTACTGCCTTGCCGGAGGAGGACAGTCTCATCGAGAACAAATGGACCTCGGCCATCTGGCCCGCGAGCGTGACGTGTACGTCGCCGAAGTCGACCTCGGCCTCCGCCCCCGGCAGATGGGTCTGCGGCACGAACATCACGTCCGGGCCCACCCCGGCCTGCCTGTGGATCTCCTTGCGGCGGTCGTTCTCGACCTTGGACTGCGAGATACCCATGAGGCCCCCAGCGGCAGAAGCACACCTCACACTCCCACCGCAAGACCCCAAGTGACGTCAGAACAAACTGACATCGCAGACTCGGTCAGGCGGTGACTCCCACAGTCACTTCGAAACGGCTCCCGCAGTCATGCACATAACCACGGGGGTGGGCGACGGGGTTCCCGGTGTGTCAGCCCTCGCGCAGAGCGCGGGCGGTGGCCCGGGCGAAGGCGTCCGGGTTGTCCAGCATGATGTTGTGCCCGCTGTCCGGGATCGACACCACCGCCACTCCCGCTGCGGCGAGTTCCCGGTCGCCGGGCAGCGGCCGGTCGGCCTCCGGCCGCAGGCAGCTGCGCGGGATCGGCAGGGCCAGCAGCATGTCGCGCAGGGCGGGCCTGGTGCCGCGGACCCGGTGGACCGCGCTGCGGTACAGCGCCTCGCGCCCGGCGAGCCGCATGGTGGACCACCAGTGCGGTCCGACGTTCTCGCGGAGCCGGTGCCACCCGTCGGCGAGGAACTCCTCCTCGGTGCAGGCGGCGATGCCGCTCGCCCCCGGCAGGCCGTGCCCCACGGGCGCCGGGTCGAGGGTGGCGTCGACCAGGACGAGCCGGCCGACCAGGTGCGGGTGGCGGGAGGCCAGCACGACGGCCACGGCGCCGCCCAGGCTGTGCCCGACGACGTCCGCCGCCCGGACCCCGGCCGAGGCCAGGGCCGTCGCCACGGCGTCGGCGTGGTCCTCCAGCGTGTAGGCGAAGTCGGCCGGGCGGTCGCTGATGCCGAACCCCAGCAGGTCCACCAGCAGCGAGCGGTGGCCCGCCAGAGCCGGGTGCGCGGCCGAGGCCGCGAAGTACGGCGCGGCGGAGGCGCCGAGCCCGTGCAGGAAGACACGGGTGGCACGGCGGGTGTCTCCGGGCATCTCCACCCAGCGGATTCGCGCCCCTTCGGGGGTCACCGGTGCATCGCGCACGACTCCTCCTCGATCACTCGGCCGTCCGGCCGGTCGCCGGCCGCACGGGCCGTCCGAAAGCATCGGTGAGACTATACATCGGCGCCGATATATAGAGCAGGTGAGGGATGATGGCACCGTGTTGGAACTGGCGATCCTGGGCTTCCTGTACGAGCAGCCGCTGCACGGCTACGAGCTGAAGCGGCGCGTGGCACATCTCACCGGCCACGTCCGGCCGATCGCGGACGGCACGCTGTATCCGGCCGTCAAGCGACTGGAGAAGGCCGGGCTGCTGAGCCGCCGGACCGAGCCGGGCAGCCGGGCGGCACCCCGGCACGTCCTCACCCTGACCGGCACGGGCCGGAAGGAGCTGCGCCGCCGCCTGCGCGAGGCCGACGGCGTCGAGATCAGCGACGAGAACCACTGGTTCACCGTCCTGGCCTTCCTCCGCCACCTGGACGCCCCCGAGCAGCAGGCCGCCGTCCTCCGCCGCCGCCTGGCCTTCCTCCAGGAGCCGAGCAGCTTCTTCTACGAGGGTGAACGCCCGGTCGCCGCGGAGGAGTTCGACGACCCCTTCCGCCGCGGCCTGCTCGCCATCGCCCGTGCCACCAGCCGCACCGAAATGCACTGGCTGGACGCCACCCTGAAGGCGCTCACCTCCGAGGCCGGCACGAACTGACGCCCCATGCCGACACGGCGGCCTGCGACCGGCCTGCGACCGGCCGGGGCCGACCGGCGCGCGGGCCGACACCACCCGGGGCGCCGTCTCGCCGGTCCGCCCTCCGGCGGGTGTTCCGCCGGCACCGGGTGCAACCGTTCGCCGCCCACGCGGAGAAGCAGGGGCGAACGCGGACGGGGCCGGGTGCGGCACCGGTGCCCGCCGCACCGGAGACCGCCTCCGGCCGGCGCGACGGAGCGGGCACGGGACCGGCCGGCGGCTCACCGGGCCGGGCCGCCGGGAGAGAGACAGCACACGCGACGGGAGCACAGCCGTGGACATCGACGGAACCCGCATCCTGGTGCCCGGCGCCACCGGCGCCATCGGCGGCGCCCTCGCCGAACGGCTGCACGGCCTCGGCGCGCGGCTCGCCCTCGCGGGCCGCGACGCACAGGCGCTGGCGCGTGTCGCGGCCGTGTGCGGCGGTGCGCCCACCCGCCGCTTCGACGCGTACGACCTGGAATGCTGCGCCGGCACCGTGCCCTGGGCGGCGGGTGAACTGGACGGCCTGGACGCCGTGGTGGTCTGCGTCGGCGTCGCGGGCTTCGGCCCGGCCGAGTCGGTCGACGACCCCGTCGCCGAGCATCTGCTGGCCGTCAACGCCCTGGCCCCCGCGGCGTTCCTGCGGGCCGCGCTGCCGGTCGTGCCGTCCGGCGGCGTCCTCGCCGCGGTGACCGGTGCGGTGGTGGACGCCGCCCCCGCGGGCATGGCGGACTACGCCGCCTCGAAGGCCGCGCTGGCCGCCTGGCTGACCGCGGTCCGCCGCGAGCGGCGGCTCAGCGGCGTGTCCGTCCTGGACATCCGGCTGCCGCAGGTGGAGTCGGGATTCGCCCACCGGGCCGTCGTCGGGACACCCCCCGCCCTGCCCCGCGGGCGCACGGTCGCCGAGGCGGTGGACTTGGTCGTCGACGCCCTCGGCCGGCCGGCCCCCGGACCGGGCGCGCGCCGTCCGGCCCGGTCGGCGGTGTGACCCGGCGGATGTGACACCAGCGGGGCGGCGGTCCGCACGCGCAGGGCCCGCCTGGGCGTGACCGGCCGTGACCGGCCCCGTCCACGCGTGTCCTCCCGCTGTCCGCCCGCGGCGGGGCCGCCCGGCATGCCCGCGCGGCACCGTCCCCGCCCCGCGGTACCGCCCACCGCCCGCAGCCGGACGTCCCGGCGGGGCCCTCCGCCGTCCTCACCTGCCGCGTCTCCCACCCGTTCCGCTCCGCCCCGCGACCGCCCGCGCCCCCGAAGCGGGAAAAACCCGGCGCGGGCGAAACCGAACGGGCCCGTCGGACCGAATGACTTCCCACAAGGTCGTTCACACCCTTGCGGAAGGAACAAGACCATGACTGCTCGGACCGCAGCCGCAACCCTCGGTGCCGGCGTCGTCGTCGCCCTCACCGTCACCACGGCCTCACCGGCCCTGGCCGCCGACGGCGACCAGGCGACCGTGTCGGTCCTGCACGCGGTGCCAGGACTGACCGTGGACGTCTACGCCGGTGACGACGAACTGATCCAGGACTTCAAACCCGGCACCCTCACCGAACCGATGAAGCTCGACGCCGGTTCGTACGACATCAGGATCTTCCCGGACGGCGACGGGCCCGACGGCAAGCCTGCCATCGAGAAGACCGTCGAGGTGTCCGCCGGGGAGAACGCCACGATCGTCGCCCACCTGAGCGAGGACGGCACACCCACCCTCGACGCCTATGTCAACGACCTCTCCGGGGTGGCGGCCGGTCAGGCGCGCCTGACCGTACGGCACGACGCCGCGGCTCCCGCCGTCGACGTACGCGCGAACGGCACCCCCGTGTTCGAGGACCTGTCCAACCCGGACGAGGACAAGGCCGACGTCGCCGCGGGCGAGGTCGAGGCGGACGTCGTGCTGGCCGGGACCGACGACGTCGCCATCGGCCCGGCGGCCCTCGACCTGGCCGAGGGCACGAACACCATCGTCTACGCCTGGGGCAGCGCCCAGGACGACAACCTGGCGCTGAAGGTCCAGACCATCGACGGCCTGGAGTCCGCGTCCGGCGGTGCGGCGGCAGGCGGCGACGGGCAGGCGGCCGCCCACAACGGGAGCATGGCCGCGCCGCTGCTGTCCGGCGGAGCCCTGGCCCTGCTGGGCGCGGCCGGTCTCGCCGCCCGGCTCCGCCCCCGGGGGAACTGACACGTTCCCTGATCCGCCGGCAGATCCGCCAACGGGTCCGCCGGCGGTTCCGACCACGGAGTTGTCCGCAGATCTGCCGGCCGTCCGCCCTCGCGCGGCGCACCCGCACCGGCTCCAGCGCCGCGCGGTGCGCCGCGCCGGGGGCTCGGCGCACGAAGGAGGACACCGGCCCGCGGACGGTGACCGGGCCCCTGTGCGCCGCAGCCGCCGGGGCGGGGGAAGCCGGGCGGGCACGCCGGTGGCGCGTCAGCCGGGCGAGGGGCGTCACGGCGGACCGGCGCGGACCGGTGCCGCGGACCGCCCGGGAGCGCCGCAGGGTGCGGCCCCGACCTCAGGGGAGGCACACGGTGGAACACCTGACCGACGACCGGATCGCCGGGATCGCGCTGGGTGAGCACCCGGCAGACGCCGCCGTTCACCTGCGTGACTGCCCGCGCTGCGCCGAGCGCCTGCGCAGCCTGCGCCGGATCGTCGCCACCCTGAAGGAGCCGGGCCCGGCTGCCGTCGAGCTGCTGCACCCGCCGCCCGGAGTGTGGGACGCCATCGCCGCGGAACTGGACCGGGAGCGCCCGGCCCGACCGGCACGCCGGGGAGCGGCAGGTCTCACGCCGGTGCGGCGCACCGCACCGCTGCCGGCGCTCACCGCCGCACCGGGCGTGCGGCCGGCCGCCACCGGATCCCCCCGCGCGGCCGTGGACGGCGGGGCCGGCGACCGCGGGACGCGGCGCGGCCGCTCCGGCCGCCCGACGCGTCCCGCGGTCGCCCTCGCGGAGTGCGCCGCGCTGCTGCGTGCGGCCGCGGGCAGCGGCATCACCTGGTGGGCCGTCACCCAAGCGGGGTCCAGCGGTGCGCGCGACGGCGGCGGTGCCGCACTCGATCCGCTGATCCCGCGGGCACAGGGGCAGGCCCGCCTCGCCGGCACCGACGACCGGCGCACCCTCCGCGTCAGCGTGCAGGGCCTGCCGCGCACCACGGGCTACTTCGAGGTGTGGCTGATGGACCGGGAGCACCGGAAGCTGATCGCCATGGGCGTACTCGGAGCGGACGGGCATGCGGTCCTGCCCGTGCCGCAGAACCTGGACCTGGACGAGTACTCCGTCGTCGACGTCTCCGTCCAGCCCTACGACGGCAGCCCCGACCACTCCGGCGAGAGCGTGGTGCGCGGCGCCTACGCCACCGGCCCCGGCGCGGGCGGACCGTGAGCGGCCGGGGCGGGCCGGCTCCGGCCGCCCGCCGGGCCGGAGTCCGGCCGGTGCGGCGCTCGACGGCCTCCCTGCGGGCCCTCGGCTCCGGCCGGACCGTTCCGGCCGGACCGTTCTGGCCGGACCGTTCCGGCCGGACCGTGTCCGGCTCGGTGAGGTCCGTCTCGTCGGGGAGGCCGGCGGACACGGGGCCAGGCGGCTGCGCCGCGCGGTGCGGCCCCGGCGAGGGGGCGGTGCCGCGCCGGGGTGCGGGCGGCCCCGGCGGAGCGGGCGTCGCGCACCGACGGCGTACGCGTGACGGGACCGCGGCTCTGCAGGGCGCCGACCACCCGGCGGACCGGGTGCGACGCGGCGCGGTGCCGCCGCCGGGCACCCCGTCGGGAGCCTGGCTGCGTCGGGGTGCGAAAGCGTGACCGCGCGCACGTCCACGGCGCCGTGCCGGGCCGCGGGGCCCGGCGGGCGGCGGGCCGTGTCCGCACGCCTCCCCGAGCCCGCCCGCAGAGTGCGCGTCGCGCGCGGAGCCGCTCGGCGGAGCGTCCCGCGCGGCGCTTCCGAGTCGCCCGGGCAAAAACGATGCACAGACGCTGCGAGTTGATAGCCGGGGAGTGAGCCCAGCACGGTGGAGGAGTCGCGGTCGCCCGGAGCGACCGACACCCGGACGGACAAAGGCCCGGTCGGCGCCCGAGGCGCCGGCGCGGAGGACCGGCCACCTCCGGAGCGGATCCGGTCACCGATGGTGCCGTCCGGCCGACCTCACCGGAGGGAGGCACGGCGGTGCACGTGGGAGGAGTGGACACGATGGGCGCGGTGCAGGCGGTCTCGCCGCCGACGGGGAGCGGGGACACGTGGGCCCCCGCCTCCGGCGAACGGACCGATGACGAACTGGCGGCGGGCTTCGTCGCGGGCGACGAGGCGTGTCTGGCGGCCGTCTACCGGCGCTGGGGCGGACTCGTGTTCTCCCTGGCGCGAAGGTCGCTCGGCGACGCCCGCGAGGCGGAGGACGTGACACAGACGGTGTTCCTGGCCGCATGGCGCGGACGGACGGGATTCCGGGCCGGACGGGGCCCGCTGGGCGCATGGCTGGTGGGCATCACCCGCCGCAAGGTCGCGGACGCCCTCGCCGCGCGCACCCGTCGGGCCGAGCTCGTGGCGGCCGCCGGCGCCCGGCTGTCGGTGGCGGACTCCGACAAGGTGGGACAGCCCGAGGCGGTCCTGGACCGGGTCGTCCTCGCCCGGGAGCTGTCGAGGCTCCCGCAGGCGCAGCGGCGCGTGCTGACCCTCGCGTTCTACGACGATCTGACGCAGACCCAGATCGCGGAGCTGACGGGGTGGCCGCTGGGCACGGTCAAGAGCCACGCCCGGCGGGGGCTCCTGCGGCTGGCCCGGTCCCTGCGGGCCGAGGCCCCGCGCGGCACGTCCGACTGACCCGGCCCGGCGGGACGGACCCGGCGGCCCGCCCGTCTCCCGGCCCTCGCCCTCCTGGAGGCCGGACGCCGGGCGGCGCTGCCGTGCTCGGGCCTGACCGCCTCGGCTGTGTCGGTCCCGGGCCTGGACGCCCGCATCGAAGTGTGCCGGGACCCCGTCGGGCTGCGGTTCTGGCGGGGTTTCGCCGTCCTCACCCACGGTGCCTTCGGCGCGCCCGGCACGGTCGCCCCAGCCGGCACCTGACCCGCGGCGGCCGCCGCGGTGCGGTGCGGCGCACCGGTGGAGTCTGTCGGCCGGCACCGTCGGCCCGTACGCCGGCGGAGTGGGCGCGACGCCGATGACGGTGGTTCGGCGACGGGCAGCCGGGCACGAGAGCGAGGCTGCCACCGGAGGAGGAACGCCCGCGGTGCGGGGCCGCAGGTGGTCCCGTCCGGTCCACCGTCACGAGGTGACTGCATGAGCACACTCGAACTCACGATTCAGGCCACGATCATGATGGTCGTGCTCGTCGACCCGTTCCTCCGCGGGATGTTCTTCCGCATGCTCACCGAGAGCGAGCCCGAGCGGCGCCGCGAATACGTCCGCCGCATCATGCTGACGATCACCGTCACCCTGGGCGGGGCCGCTCTGGTCGGCCGGGAACTGCTCGATCTGATCGGCATCAACCTGGGAGCCTTCAGCCTGGCGGGCGGCCTCGTTCTCGCCCTCATGGGCTTCGAGATGCTCTACGGTGGCGAACCCTCCCGTGCGCAGGGCGGTGCTCCCGCACACGACGAGCCCGCTCCGGTGTCGGCCGAGGGGTCCATCGTGGTGCCCTACGCCATTCCCTTCATGGCCGGCCCGGGCGCCATCACCTCGGTGATCACCATTGCCTCGACGGGGGACGGCTGGTCCGGCCCGGTCGCCGCCCTCATCGCCGTCGGCATCACCGTGGCCCTGATCCCGGTGGGGCATCTGCTGCTGGCCAACCGGATGGACGTGTCGGCCCGGACCATGGCCATCATGACCCGGTTCGGCGGCCTGTTCGTGGCCACCATCGGCATCCAGCTGATGCTCGACGGGATCAAGACCTACTTCGGCATCGGCTGAACCCCGTCGACCCGCGCGGACCGCTCGGCCGGGCCCGGCGACGCCGACCGGCCTCCCCCGCGGCACGACCGGGCGGCCCGCCGCGCCGCGCCCCCTCGCCCGCGCGGGTGACGGGGACGACCGGTCCGCACCCCGCGGGCGGGTCGGGCGGGGCCCGGACGGCGGCCGCGCGTGAGGATGAGCGGACACCGGCCCCGTCCGCCCCACCGGCGGGCCGGTGTCCCCCGGTCCACCGTGTGCGGACGCGGGCCGATGTCCCCCGGCGAGGGAGAGAGATGACGGAGACCGACGTCGACGAAGGCCGCAGCGACGGGTACCGCCCCCGCCGGGACCGCGAGGCCGGAGCCGTGGACCTGCGGCGGGTCGGCGCCCACCCGGACCACTGGTACCCGGTCGCCCAGTCCCGCAAGGTGCGCCGGGGGAAGGTCGTGGCCACCGCGTTTGCCGGTGAGCGCATCGCGCTGTTCCGCGGCACCAGCGGCACGGTCCACGCGCTGGAGGACCGGTGCGCCCACCGTCAGGTGCCGCTGAGCATGGGAGTGGTGGAGGGCGAGACGCTGCGCTGCTGCTACCACGCGTGGGCCTACCGGGGTGACGGCCGCATCTCGCAGATCCCCTACCTGGCCAAGGGCGACGGCCGCCCGCCGCGCGGCGTGTACGGCTACCCGGTGCGGGAGGCCTACGGCCTGGTGTTCGTCTTCCCGGGCGACCCGGACAAGGCCGACGCGACACCGCTGCCGCGGCTGCCGGCCTACGGCTCACCGGCGTACCGGACGATGACCTACTCCAGGAAGGTCCGCTGCCACTACTCGTTCCTGCACGAGAACCTCCTCGACATGAACCACCAGTTCCTGCACCGGGGCGTCGTCGGCAGACTCCACCCCGAACTGCTGGACCACCGCGTGGAGGAACGCCTGGTGGAGGCCCGCTACCTGTTCACCCACGCCGGGGGGAAGCGGAACCGGGGCGCGAGCCTGCTGGCCGGCGAGGGCCTCGGCGGCAGCGACTCCGCCGACGTGATGACGATCCGCACCGAGTACCCCTACCAGACCCTCGACCTGGTCCCGGAGAACGCCGACCGCCCCGCCTTCCGCCTCTGGGTCGCCTACGTCCCCGTGGACGCCGAGCAGCGTTCCTGCCACGCCTTCGGCCTGCTGATGATCGAGAAGCCGGGCGTTCCCGGAGTGCTGCGGCTGGCCTGGCCCCTCATCAGACGCTTCACCGAACGCGTCTTCGCCGAGGACCGCATGGCGGTCGAGGCCGAGCAGCGGGCCTGGGAGGAGCAGGGCGAGGACCGCAACCACGAGGTGTTCCCGCTCATCCTGAACGTCCGTCAGGTGCTGCGCGCCAACGGCGTTCCCCTGCGCCCCCGGGCCGCCGTGTGCAGCCCGCTCGGGGGCACGGCGGGCTGCGGGGCGGCCGGGCGGCGGTGACGGCCCGCGGGGAATCGGCCGCCGGCCCGGTGCGTCAGTCGAGGACGGCGGTGGCCTCGATCTCGACCAGGTGCTCCGGCACGTCCAGCGCCGCCACGCCCAGCAGGGTGGCCGGCGGGACAGGGGTCCTCCCCAGCTTCCCGGCGGCCCGGGACATGCCCTCCAGGAGCTGTGGCATCTTGTCGGGCGTCCAGTCGACGACATGGACGTTCAGCTTCGCCACGTCGTCGAACGAGGCGCCCGCCCCGGCGAGCGCGGTGGCGATGTTGAGGTAGCACTGCTCGACCTGCGCGGCGAGGTCCCCGGCGGTGCCCTCGTCGGTGTTCCACGCCACCTGCCCGGCCACGAAGACGAGCCGGGAACCGGTCGCGACCGACACCTGCCGGTAGACGTCGACCTCGGGGAGCCCGTCCGGGTTGATCAGTGTGACGGCCATGGCGCTGCCTCCTGTTCGCCAAGAGACCCCTGCGGTCTCTTGTGGTTACTCAGGAACCGTAAGAGAGTGGCTTCCGGCAGGGAAGAACGCACTTTTCGGTGACTGGGGAACTCCATGGTGACCAAGCAGCTCACGGGCTCGCCCGAGGACGACGCCGATGTGACGCGGGCGGACTCGCTGGCGCGGGAGATCTTCTCGGACATCGCCAACAAGTGGGCGCTGCTGATCATCGAGACGGTGGGTGACGGCACCCTGCGCTTCTCGCAGCTGAGGGACGCGGTCGAGGGCATCAGCCACAAGATGCTGACCCAGAACCTGCGGATGCTGGAACGCAACGGTCTGGTCGAGCGGCGCGTGCACCCGACCGTGCCGCCGCGCGTGGAGTACACGCTGACGGAGCCGGGGAAGGCGCTGCGGGCGACGGTCGACGGCATGTGCGACTGGACCCAGCGGTACCTGGGCGACATCGAGACGGCGCGCCGCGCGTTCGACTCCTGAGCCCCTGAGCCCCTGAGCCCCTGAGCCCCTGAGCCCCTGAGCCCCTGAGCCCCTGAGCCCCTGAGCCCCTGAGCCCCTGAGCCCCTGAGCCCCTGAGTCCCTCAGGCCTTGAGTCCCTCAGGCCTTGAGTCCCTCAGGCCTTGAGTCCTTGAGGCCTGACGCTCCGTGGCCCGGGGCCGCTGGGCCCGGGAGTGCCGCCGGTCCGGAGCGCCCGGGCCCGGGGTGGCCTCCGAGGGTCACTCGTACGGGCCGTCCGCGCTGGTGGGCGCCGGAAGCCGGTGGTGGGGTGGGGGCATCGTCCGTGTGATCGGGAGGCTCCTCTCATGACCCGTCGTCCGTCGCGTCCTGCTCGTGTTGGTGTCGCCGCCCTGGCGGTGGGGGTCCTGCTGGCCACCGGGGCCTGCTCGGACGACGGCGGTACCGGGACGCCGTCCGGGGAGGCCGCCCGCTCGCCGTCCGCGCAGCGGTCCGGGGCCCCCGAACCGATGGCGCGGGCCACCAGCAGCGCGGCCGCCGTCCTCACCGAGGCCGACGCGAAGACGGCGCTGATCACCGAGGCCGACATCGAGGAGGACTGGACGCAGGTCGACGACGCGGACAAGTGGCGCGACTCCCTGCTCGTCGGCACCGTCGACGTCGCCGACTTCGTCACCGGCAAGACGGACGCCGCGGCCTGTCAGCAGCTGATGGACGGCCTCTACGAGGAGGACCTGCTGGGCAAACCCTCCGGCGCCTCGGCGCTCACCGGGTTCGAGGAGGGCGACTCCCGGCTGCTGTACCAGGTGGCCGCCTACGATCGGGACGACCTGGACGACTCGATGGCCTGGCTGGCGTCCCTGCCGGAGAAGTGCGACGAGTTCACGCTGGACAGCTCCGGCGCGGGGGAACGCACCGTCCAGGTCATCGAGACGTCCCTGCCCGAGGAGGGCGACGCCCGGCAGGGGCTGGAGGTGACGGTCTCGGGCGAGTCGGACGGTGACCCGGCGGAACTCACCCTCGACGTCGCCGTGGTGCGGGTCGGGGACAACGCCATCACCGTCACGGCCGGCGGGCTCGGGGGCGGCGCCGAGGACTCCGTGGACAACGCGGTCCAGCAGGGCACCGAGCGGCTCGACGACGTCCTGGCAGGCCGCACTCCGCCCGCGTCCCCCACTCAGGGCACCTGACCGACCCGCCCTGCCCGCCGAGCGAAGGAGCCGGTCGGTGACCGCGGAGCCGGGTCGGGCCATCACCACGGCGATGGTGACGCTGACGCTGACCACCGGGCTGGTCGAGGCCGTGAGCTTCCTCGTGCTCGGTCCGGTGTTCACCGCGGTCCAGACGGGCAACCTGCTCTTCCTCGGCTTCGCGATCGCGGGTGAGGAAGGGCTGTCCGTGGCGGCCCCGTCGTTCTCGCTGTGCGGGTTCATGGCCGGTGTGCTGCTCGGCGCGCGGTTCGAGTCGGCCCTGGACAGCCGCGGACACCGCTGGCTCGTGACGGCGCTCGTCGTCGAGTCACTGGTGCTGGGCGTCGCGGGGCTGATGGCATGGGGCATCACCCAGGGCGAGCCGCTGTCCGTCCGCCACCACGCCGTGACGGCGACGGTGGCCGTGGCCATGGGGATGCGCAACGTGACCACCCTGCGGGCCGGGGTGCCCGACCTGCCGACCACGGTGGCCACCCGCGTCATGGTGGGTTTCTTCGGCGGCTCGCCGCTGGCCCTGGACACCAGGATCGGCTCCGGGATGCCGAGCGAGGTGCGCCGCGCGGCCGCGGTGGCGGCGACACTGGGAGGCGGCCTGCTCGGCGCATGGCTCCTCCATGAAGCGGTCCGGCCGTCCGTCGTCCTGCTCACCGCGGCCGCGGCCGTGCTCACGGTCGGCCTGGTCTACGCCCGTGTCACCCGCCTGCGCCCCGAGGAGCCGGTGTGACGGCATCCCGCCGCCGCACCAGGGCCTCCCCGTCCCCGTCGCCGTCCCCGTCGCCGTCCCCGTCCCCGCGCCCGCGCCCGGCCGTGCGGCAGGCGGGGGCGGGTCAGCGGTGGTCGGCCGCAGCCCCGGGAGGTTCGGACGTCAGTCCGGCGGCGGTGAGGGTGAGGTGACGGGCCAGCACCTCGGCCGCGGTGTCCGCGTCGCGGGCGAGGGCCGCCTGCTCCAGGCGCAGATGCTCGGCGACGGCGTCCCGGCCGGGCACGCGGTGCGCCGACCAGCGGCGGGCCAGCTCGCTCGCGGTCCACAGCCGGTCGAAGGTGTCCAGCAGGACCCGGTTGCCGCAGCCCTCCAGCAGGGTGCGGTGGAACCCGCGATGGGCCTCGGACCAGGCGTCGCTGTAGTACTCGCCGGCACCGGGGGCGTACGCCGGGGTACGGCTGAGGCGGTGGTGGGCGGCCCGGACGCGGGCCTCCCAGTCGACGTCGCCGCGTTCCACTGACATCCGCAGCGTGACCGGTTCGATGGTCCGGCGCGCCTCGGCGATCTCCTGCCAGCGGCGGTCCGAGTGCGCGGGCACGGCGAAGCCGCGGTTGGGCAGCCGGTCGGCGAGCCCCTCGCCGACGAGCCGCACCAGAGCCTCACGCACGACGGCCAGGCTCACGCCCCGCTGCCGGGCCAGTTCCTGCGGCTTGAGTGCCTCGCCGGGGCCGTGGTCCCCGCGCAGGATCGCGCTGCGCAGATCCGCGTGGACCTGCTCGGAGAGCATCCGCTTGCCCGGCGAGGGCGAGGGCGAGGGCGAGGAAGAGGGCGAGGGGCGGGCGGTCTGGTTCATGCACTGAGCATAGATGATCGACGTGATAATCGATTATTGATGCTATCGTCGATGACGCAGGCCCCCGGGGCGGCAGCGGAGACACCGTGTGCGACGCCACCGTGTGCGACGCCGTCCTCCCGGGCCCGGCCCTGTTCCCGAAGCTCCCCAGCCCACCCACGCACGCGTCACACGCGTTCGACGGAAGGACGCCATGAGCGCCAACGACCCCTTCGCCCGCCTGCCCGAGGCGGCCTCCTTCACCGTCACCAGCACCACCGTCGCCGACGGCGCGCCCTGGCCGCCGGAGCAGCTCTCCGGCGTCTTCGGCGTCCCGGGCGGCAAGGACCTCTCCCCGCAGCTGTCCTGGACCGGCGCCCCGGAGGGCACCAGGAGCTACGCCGTCACCGTCTACGACCCCGACGCACCGACCGGGTCGGGGTTCTGGCACTGGGCGGTCGCCGACATCCCCGCCACCGTCACCGAGCTGCCCGAGGGGGCCGGCGACGACACCGGCTCCGGGCTGCCCGCCGGCGCCTGCCAACTGCCCAACGACGCACGCGCGGCCCGCTTCATCGGCGCCGCGCCGCCCGCCGGGCACGGCCCCCACCGCTACCTCGTCGTGGTGCATGCTCTCGACGTCGCCTCGCTGGGCGTCCCGGCCGACTCCACCCCCGCCGTCCTCGGCTTCACCATGGCCGGTCACATACTCGGCCGCGCCGTGCTGACCGCCACCGCTCAGACCCCGGCCTGACGTACGCCTGCCCGCGCTCGTCGGCACCCCGCAGTCGTGCCTCCGCACCGAGGTGCGGCCGTCCCCGCCCGGCAGGCCGGCCGGCGCCGGCAGTGGGAGCCGGCCTCCCCGGACGCACCGCCGTGCACGTCCTGGTGCCCCGGCGGCGATACCCGGCAGGCCCCGGCCCCTGTCGTCCGGATCGGCGGGCCCTGCGGCGGCCGGATCACCGGACCGCCGCCGTGCCCGGCCCGCCCCGGCCCGGCCCTGCGGCGGCCGGGGCGGGCCGGGGCGGGGATGTCAGGCGAACAGCGGGTAGTCCGGGGCGAGTACGGAGGCGATGCGGGAGGCGACCGCCTCGGCGGTGTTGCCGTCGGGGGAGGAGCGGCCGACGGTGGTGGCCACCGCGATCGCCAGGTCCTTCTCCGGGAGGTAGGCCATGACTTCGCCGTAGCCGGAGAACAGCGGGTTCTGCAGGATCCAGTGGTCCCTGACGACGACGCCCAGGCCGTAGTGCGCCGCCTCGGTCTGGGCGCGGCAGACGGTGGCGGGACAGGTGGCCGTGGGGCCGCCCTTGCCGACCGTGCCGGGGTCGAGGAGCGTGTCGTACGCCTGACGCGAGATCAGTGCGCCCGAGCCGACGGCGCGCGCCGAACGGGCGACGTCGCACACGGTGGAGGTGAGGACCGCCCCGGGTGCGATGGTCCACGACGGGTTCCAGTAGGTGGACTCCTCGTAGGTGCCGCGCTCGTCGGTGAAGGCGTGCAGGACCGGGCCGGGCATCTCGGGGGTGAAGCTGTTGCGGGTGTCGTGCAGGCCCAGAGGCCCCAGGACGCGCTCGCGCAGCAGCCGGTCGAGCCGCACACCTGTGATCTTCTCCAGCGCGGTGCCGAGGAGCACGAAGTTGGCGTGCGAGTAGTTCCAGTTGGTGCCCGGCTCGTACCACAGCGGCTCGCTGGTGGAGATGCCGACGAGTTCACGGGGCGTCCACTGGCGGAACGGGTTCTCGTCCAGCGCGCGCAGGAACCCGGGGTCGGTCACGTAGTCGTACAGACCCGAGGTGGAACTGGCCAGCATGCGCAGCGTGATCCGGTCGCCGTGCGGCAGCCTGGGCAGCCACCGGGACACCGGCTCGTCGAGGCCGACCCGGTGCTCGTCGGCGAGCTGCAGCAGGATGTTGGTCAGGTAGCTGATGGCGATCCCGCCGGCCCGGAAGCGCATGTCGGCCGTGGCCGGGACACCGGTCATCGACGCGCCCTCCGCGAGGGTGGCGATCTCGCGCCCGTGCACCGTCACCTTGGTCAGTACGGCGTTCAGTCCCAGTTCCCTGCGGACCTGCCGGACGGCGGCGGCGACGCGGCGGGCCTGGCCGTGGAGCGGCCCTTCCGTCGCGGCGCAGGCGCGGTCCGGATGCCTGGGCGAGGTGGCGGACGCGGCGGGGACGCAGGTGAGCGTCAGGGCCGCCAGCAGTGCGGCGCACATCCAGGCTCTGCGAGTACGTGTCATGCCGACACTGTGGCGGTGGGGCCCGCCCTGCGGGGCGTGCGACGCAGGGCGGGCTCCGTTAGGCCGAAGGGTTGCCCTGGAACGGGTGAACGGGGCGGGCCTCCCGGCCGGGTGCCGTGGGCCTTGCGGCCGGGTCCACTTGCCCCGTCGCACGCACCCGGGCCCACCCGCACCGGTTCGTCCGCCCGGGCTCACCCGCACCGGTTCGTCCGCCCGGGCTCACCCGCACCGGGGCGTCCGCCCGGGCCCACCCGCACCGGGGCGTCCGCCAGGGCTCACCCGCCCGGGGCGTCCCGGTGCCGGGCGGCCAGACGCAGGATCTCGTCCACCGGCCACTGGTCGTCGGCGTGCCGCCCGTAGCGGACCTCCCGGACACGGCCCTCCGGGCCGAGGAGGAAGTCCGCGGGCAGCCCCAGACCGCTCTGCCCGCGCCCCGGCCCGGACGGCCTGCCGCCGAAGGCTCCGCGGACGAGAGCCGGCCAGGCGCGGGGGTCCAGCAGCGCGCGTGGGGACGTCTCCACCCCGAACGCGGCGTAGAGCTTGCGCTCCGGGTCGGCGACCGCGGCGAACGGCAGATCTCCCTGGTAGGGGAGCATCTCCTCGGCGGTGGAGTGGAACACCGCGACCTCCCGCACGCCCGCGGCCGCGATCTCCCGGTGCCGACGTGCCACCGACCTGAGGTGCAGGTTGCACACCGGACAGCCGGCGAAGCGGCGGAACTGCAGATGGACCAGACGGTCCGGGTCGGGGACGGGAACGGGCTCGCCGCTGAGGGCCGTCAGGACCCGCGCCGCCACCGGGCCGCCCGGTGCGAGCCGGCGCCCACCGGCCGCGGTGGACGTCCTCACGCCGCCTCCTGTGCGAGCCGCGGCCAGGGGAAGCCCTCCGGTTCGAGCGCCGCGAGGGTCTCCCGGACGGCGGTGCGCCAGCCCTTGCGCGGAACGTACCCCAGCAGCCGGGTGGCGCGGTCGCTCGGGCAGTACCAGTCCTCGGCGACATGCACCAGCGACCGCGTCAGGAACGGGGAGGACCCCGGAAGCACGGGGTGCAGCGTCTCCATGAGGCGCCCGAACGCGTAGCCGGCCCCGTAGGGGACGCTGAACCGGGGTGCGGGTACACCGGTCTCGGCGGCGACGAACTCCACGACCTCGCGCATGGTGGGGAATTCGGGCCCGCAGATGTTGAAGGACTCGTACGGGTCCAGGTCCTCGGCGAGTGCCGCCAGCGCCATGCCCTGGCCGAGGTCGGTGTCGCCGACGAGGGCCAGCCGCCCGCTGCCCTTGGCGAGCCACGGCACCATACGGGTGCGCAGCCGCGGCACCAGCGCGGGCACCATGCCGAGCGCGTTGCCCGCCCCCACGAAGTGGCCGAGGCGGAGCGTGACCATGCCGGTGCCGTCGTCGGCGGTACGGCGCATGTGGTGGTCCACGTCGATCAGCCGGTCGGCGTGCGGCCAGAAGCCGGTGTACCGCGTGGGGGAGTGGTCGTCGACCGGGCTGCCGTCGCGGGACGGGGTGCCGATCGCGACGGTGGAGGCCAGGACGAACCGGCGTACGCCCGCCGCACGGCACTGGTCGGCGAGGTCGAGGGCGGGTTCGAGGAAGTGGGTGCGTTCGCGCTGGGCATGGCCCCAGAAGGCGCCCCAGGTGCCTGCGTGGCAGACCACGTGCACGTCGCGCACGACGGCGCGCCGGTAGTCCGGGTCCGTCAGGTCGCCCGGTCGCACCTCTCCGGTGAACCGGGCGTCGAGGCGGGCGGGGGTGCGGCAGGCCGCGACGGGTTCCGCCCGCGGGTCCGCCATGAGGGCGCGCAGCACGTGCCCGCCGAGGAAGCCCGTCGCTCCGGTGACGAGTACGCGGGTCCTGTGGTGAGAGGTCATGGCCGGCTCCGGTGCGGTCGTACGGTACGGGAAGGGTGGGGCGCGTCCGCCCGCGCGCCGGATGCGCGAGGTGCGGGGGCGGCGCGGACTGCGCGGGGCGGGCGGCCTGCGGCGGACGCCCGGGCCGCGCGGGGCGTCCTCACAGCTCGGCCAGCCAACGGCGCAGCCGCTCGGTCTCGCCCTCGAGGTAGCGCTCGTCGGCGAAGGTGTGGGTGAGCAGGGTCGCCCCCTGGAGCGCCGACAGCAGGTGCACGGCGAGGCCCTGCGCCTCCCGCCCGTCCTTGCCCAGGGACTCGAACCGCTCGGCGAGCCAGACGAGGAGGTCGGCGAAGATCCCGCCGGCCGCCTCCGCCAACGGCCCTGCCTGCTTGCCGAGTTCGTCGCAGAGGGTGCCGATGGGGCAGCCGCTGCGGGCGAGCGCGGTGCGGTTGTCGAGGGTCATGGCGACGAACGCGTCGAGCTGGGCCCTGGCGTCCCCGGACGCCTCCCACACCTGGCGCAACCCCGCCTGCTCGACGGCCCGTTCGGCGATGAGGGCGCGACCGAGGTCGTCCTTCGTCCTGAAGTAGTAGTAGACGTTGCCCAGGGGTACGTCCGCCTCCTGTGCGATGTCCGCCAGTGTCGTGCGATGAAAGCCCTGCTCGTGGACGACGTTCACCGCTGCCTGCACCAGCCGGTGCCGCTTTCCTGTCTGCGCCTGCGTCATGTGAGTCAGTCAACTGACTAACTGAGGTGATGTCAAGGGCCTTCTCACTCCGCCACCTTGAGGCACCCCGCTCCGGGGCCGGGGGACCGGCCCGTCGGCTCGGCCGGCCCCGTCGCCCGGTCTGCCGGGCTTCTCCGGTCCCGCGGGCCTGCCGGGCCTGGCGGCCCGGTCGGGGCCCTCGTGCCGGCGCGAGCGGAGGCGCTGCCGGCCCGGACGTCTGGGGGCCGCCGGCGGTGGGACCCGTCGGCCCGGCACGGCAGGAAGAACCGGAAGGACCCGCGCGGCACACGGAGCCGCGCGAGTCACCACGGCAGGGAGGACGGGACATGGCGGACCGCTTGGCGGTCGTCGCCGGGGACGGCCAGGAAGCCGACCGGGGTGGCGGGCACTTCGCCCCCCTCGTGGTGCGGCTGGTGTCCGAGGCGGACGGCACCGCGGTGGCAGGCGAGATGGCCAGCTTCTTCGTCGACGATCCGCAGGGCACGGGCACGGACTTCCATGGCGGCTCCCCGGTCAGAGTCACCACCGCCGTCGACGGAACGGCGTCGACCGACGTCGCGCTCGTCGCGGGCGGCGGTGCGGGGCCGGTCACCGTCCGGATGGTTGCCTCCGCCGCGACCGGCGAACTCGCCCTGCACGTGCGCCGACCCTGCACGTGCGCTCACTGTCGGACGTGGGCCGGCCTTGCACATGCGCCGGTGCCGCCGCTGAGGCCGGGGGCGCGGCTGCCGGGCGCTGTGAACCGGTGAACCTCCACCGTCCACGGCACGGCGGCCGGGTCAGCCGGGGGCCGTCCCGGCCGCCGTGGCACCAGCCGCTCGCGCGGGCGGTCCGCGTCGCCCGCAGCCGCGCACGCCCGCGGCCGAGGGTGACGCGGGGCACGGCCCGTGTCCGGGGCCGGGCGGGCGGCGGGACGGCCCGCCTCCTGCCCGCCCGGCGCGGCCCGTACCGGAGTCAGTCCACCGTCAGGACGATCTTGCCGGTGGTGCGGCCCCGCTCGCCGATCTCATGGGCCTTCGCCGCCTCCTCCAGCGGCAGGACCGTCTCGACGACGGGCCGCAGCGCGCCGCGCTGCACCAGCGCGGCCAGCTCACGCAGCCCGAGGTGATCGGGTTCGACCAGCACCCACTGCGCCCGCACCCCTTCGGGGAGGCCGGCCGGGACGTCGTCCGGCCCCGGCAGGGTGACGAGCCGGCCGCCCTCGCGCAGCACCTTCACGGAGCGCTCCGCGGTCTCGCCGCCGAGCCCGTCGAGCACCACGTCGATGTCGCTCACCACGTCCTCGAAGCGGGTCGTGCGGTAGTCGACCACGTCGTCCGCGCCGAGCCGCCGCACCAGGTCGTGCTTGCCGGCGCTGGCCGTGCCGACGACATACGCGCCGCGCGCCTTCGCGATCTGCACCGCGAGATGCCCGACGCCCCCGGCGGCCGCGTGCACCAGCACCCGCTCGCCGGGCCGGACGCCGGCCGCGTCCACCAGTGCCTGCCAGGCGGTGAGCGCGGCCAGCGGCAGCGCGGCCGCCTCCACGTGCGTCAGCCCGTCCGGCTTCGGCGCCAGGTGCCGCGCCGGAGCCACCACGTACTCGGCGTACGCGCCGGCCTGGCGCGGGAACAGCGGCATCCCGAACACCTCGTCCCCGGGCCGGAACGCACTCACGCCGGGACCGACGGCCTCGACCGTGCCGGACACGTCCCATCCCACCGCCGGTACGGCACCCCAGTCGATGAGGCCGCCGCCGGCACGGGTCTTCCAGTCCACCGGGTTCACTCCTGCCGCGTGCACCCGCACCAGGACCTCGTTCAGGCCGGGCTCCGGGCGCTCCACGTCCCGCACGACCAGGTTCTCGGGTCCGCCCCACTGCTCCACGACCACCGCACGCATGCTGTCCGCCTCGTCCTTCGTCATGTCCGGTTCTGTCCTGTCCGGAATCGTCTGTTCGGCCTGCCGCCGGGGTCTCCCCGGGGCACGCCGTCCACGATCGGGCCTCCCGGCCCGCTACGGTGTTGGCCGTGCGGCCACTATGTGACAGGATCTGGCCATGGAGTGTGCAGCGGAGCGGACGGCGGCCGGCCAGAGGTCCAGAAGGCGGCGGAGGACCGGACGGCACCGCGTCGCCGTCCTCGCGCTGCCCGGCGTACCACCGTTCGAGCTGGGCATCCCCTCCCGGGTGTTCGGCAGCGTCCACGACGACGCGGGACGCCCGCTGTACGAGGTGGTGGTCTGCACCGCGGACGGCGCGCCCGTGCCGAGCGACGCCGGGTTCACCGTGCAGCCCGCCGCCGGACCCGAGGCGCTGGCCGCCGCGGACACCGTGATCGTGCCGCCCACGCACGCCATGCCGGAGCTGGGCCGGGGCGGCCCGCTGCCGCCCGAGGTCACCGCGGCGATCGCCGGTATCCGCCCCGGCACCCGGCTGGTGTCCATCTGCACCGGGTCCTACGTGCTGGCGGCGGCCGGACTGCTCGACGGACGGCCCGCCACCACGCACTGGAACCTGGCCCCCGAGTTCCGCCGCGCCTACCCCCGGGTGAAGGTCGACGAGGACGTCCTCTTCGTCGACGACGGCGACGTGCTGACCTCCGCCGGCGTGGCGGCGGGCGTCGACCTGTGCCTGCACATGATCCGCCGTGACCACGGCGCGGCCGCCGCCAACCGTGCCGCCCGCATCTGCGTCGTCCCGCCGTGGCGGGACGGCGGGCAGGCCCAGTTCATCGACCGGCCCGTGCCCGAGCCCACCGTGGCCGACACCACCGCCACCCGGGCCTGGGCGCTGGAACACCTCGGCGAGCCGCTCTCCCTCGCGCAGCTCGCCGGGCACGCCCGGATGAGCGTGCGCTCCTTCAGCCGGCGCTTCCGCGACGAGGTCGGTGCGACGCCCGTGCAGTGGCTGACCGCGCAACGCCTGGAACTGGCCAAACAGCTCCTGGAGACCACCGACCTGTCCGTCGACCTGGTCGCGCACCGTGCCGGCCTCGGGTCCGGCAACTCCCTGCGCGCGCACATGAGGGCGGCCTTCGGCATCTCGCCCACCGCCTACCGGCGCGCGTTCGGCCCGCACGGCCGTCCCGGGTCCGCGCCCGCCGGCTGACCCCCGGGGCCGGACCCGGTCCCACCTCTCGACGCGTCGCCGCCACGGGCGTACCGGCGTGCCGTCACGGCGCGGAGGAGGCCTCGGCGGCTGCCGTGCCGCCGGGCGCGGCGGCGGGCAGGACGGCGGGGGAGGAGGCCCCGGGCACCAGCACCTCCGGGCGTCCGGAGCCGTCCGCGGCCACCGTCCACACGTCGTCGGTGCCGTCGCCGCGCTGGAGCGCGTAGGCGATCCTGGCGTCGTCCAGCCAGGCCGCCTGGTCGTCCACGGACCGGGTCTCGGCCAGCTCGGTGCGGTGCAGGGTGGCCAGGTCCAGCACCGAAAGGCGCCAGCCCCTGGCCGGGTCGCCGTGCACGGCCTGCTTGAACGCCACGCGCGTGCCGTCCGGCGACAGCGACGGGCACTCCACGTTGTCCGCCAGGGTGCGCAGGGTCCCGGCCGCGAGGTCCCCCTCCGCCAGGGAGCGCACGCCCGCGCTGGACACCGTCGCGTAGAAGCGGTTGTCGTCGTCCGCGAAGGTGACGCCCCAGACGTTGATGTCCACGGCCCGGTAGCGGCGCCCGTCCCTGAACACGGTGAACTTCTCCAGCGAGTCCACCAGCCGCCCGCTGCGGGTGTCGAGGACCCCGGTCCGCGTCGAGAAGCCGCCGCCCGCGTACGAGTCGCCGCCGACGAACATCGTCCAGGCGATCATGCGGCCGTCGGCCGAGACCCGGGTCCGGTTGGGCAGGCCGGTCAGCGGCACGCCGCGCCGGATGTGCAGCCGCTCGTCGAGGACGAGCAGCCGTGGCCCGCTGAGCGCTCCGGCCGGGGTGAGGCAGGCAGTGGTGCCGCCCGCCGTGTAGAGGCGGTCGCAGCGCCGCTCGGTGACCGTGCGCGGGCCGGACGGATCGGCCAGCGACAGCGTGGACAGCAGGCCGTTGCTGAGCACGCGCAGTCGGGGCCCGCCGGCCGGTCCGTCCTGCCGGGTCCCGGCGGCGACGGTGCCGGGCCGGCCGGTGCCCGCCGGTGCGTCGTGGCGCGCCCGCACGACGACGGCCGTCGCGAGAGCGGCCAGCAGGACCGCGGCGAGCAGGGTGAGCATGATCCTGGTCCGCTGGGACGTACCGTTCACGAGGACGTACCCGTTCCTTCCTCCGGGGCCCGCCGCGCGGGCGGGCCGGTTCCGACGGGCGGGGCCGGGTCGGCCGCCGCAGGGGTGTCCGGGCCGCGCCGGACGAGCAGCAGCACCGTGGCCGCCGCGGCGACGGCCACGGCCACCGCGGCGGCGCGGGCGGCCGCGGCGGGCCCCCACAGCTGCCAGGCCGCCCCGAACAGGACGGACGACCCGAGACAGGCCAGCGCCTGACCGCTCTGGATCAGGGCGATCCCCGTGGTGCGCAGCCGCTCGGGCAGCACCGGTCCGGCCAGCGCCATGAGCACCCCCTCGGTCGCGGCGTAGAACAAGCCGTACAGGCCGAGGACGGCCGCCAGGAGCGGCACGCCGGTCAGCGGGCCGTTCAGCAGCAGGTAGACCACGGCCAGCGCCGCGTAGCCGCCGAGCATCACCGGAACACGCCCGACGCGGTCGGCCAGAGCGCCCAGCGGCGCCGCCAGCAGCAGGTAGGAGAGGCTGGTGCCCACGGCGAGCAGCGGGAACCACCCCACCGAGAGCGACTCGCGCCGCTGGAGCAGCAGGTACACGAAGCCGTCGCCGATCGTGGCGAGCCCGAGGAGGCAGGCGGCGCAGACGAGCCTGCGTACCGCGCCGGTCCGCAGCAGGCCGCCTACGGCCCGGGGTGAGACGGTGCCGGCGGGCGGCCGGGGCGCGCGGTGGTCGCGGACGAAGAGCACGAGGACCAGGACCCCGAACACCGCCACGCAGAAGCTGGTGACGAACACGGCGTCGAAGGACTGCCCGGCCGCGGCGAGCACGGCGAGGGCCACCAGCGGTCCGGCGAAGGCTCCGAGGCTGTCCATGGCGCGGTGCACCCCGAAGGCCCGGCCGAGGGCCTGCTCCGGAGCGGACAGGGTGATCAGGGCGTCCCGGGGCGCGGTCCGCAGCCCCTTCCCGGCCCGGTCCACGGCCAGGACCAGCGCGATCGGCCCGGGGGCCGAGCCCGCCGCGGGCAGGCCGAGCTTGGTGAGGGCCGACAGGCCGTAGCCCAGGACGGCGACTGCCTTGCGGCGGCTGATCCGGTCGGCCACATAGCCGCCGACGAGGCGCAGCAGGGCCGTGGCCCCGGTGTTGAGGCCGTCCAGGACCCCGTACGCCATGGGCGCGAGGTGCAGCTGGAGGACCAGGTACAGCGGCAGGACCGCGGTGACCATCTCCGCGGAGACGTCGGTGACGAGGCTGACGGTGCCGAGTGCGAGGACGTTGCCGCCGACCGCCTTCCACCGTCCCCGGCGTCCCTCCCCGGCCGTGTCGCCGGCCGGGACGCGCCTGCCGATGGTGGAGAGATACACGGGCGACGACCTCCGGTGGGGGGTGCCGGGACACCGCCCCGCAGGTGCGCGGGGGCGGGGCGGTGTCCGGGCGGGGGCGGGAGCAGTCCGGGCGGGCGGGAGCTGTCCGCCCACCCGGACGCGGGGCGGTTCCGTTGCGGCCGCGGTTCAGTGGCAGGTGCCGCTGCCGCTGTCGTTGTACGTCTTGCCCGCCTGGGGGACGAACTGCCAGTCGTAGCCGTTGTCGTGCAGGGTCAGCTTGAGCACGCCGAACGTGTTGTTGTTGCGGGCCTCGCTGTTGGGCTGGATGGTGCCGAAGCCGTACAGGCTCGCACCGCCCATGCCGGCGACGAACTGCCGGACGCCGCGCGCGGTGTCGAGCTGGCCGCCGGGGTTCTGCGGGGCGAACCGCTCGTACTGGTGGTTGTGGCCGGTCAGGATGAGCTCGGCGTCGTAGTCGTAGAGCGCCTGCACCAGCGGCCCGGTGGAGGCGTCGGGGCCGTGGCTGGAGCTCGACGTCCACCGCGGCTTGTGCCAGTAGGCCACGGTGCACGGCTTGTTGCTGGCCGCGAGGTCGGCGCGCAGCCACTGCTCCTGGGTGGAGCCCGCGGACATGGACACCTCGGAGTTCAGCGACACGACGTGCCAGTTGCCGAGGTCGTAGGAGTAGTAGCCCTTGCCCGCGGGGCCGGCGCCCGCGCCGAAGTAGCTGTAGTACGCCGAGGCACCGGAGGTGTGGTAGTCGTGGTTGCCCGGGGCGGGCCGCGTCCGCGCCTTGTGGCGGCCCCAGGTCGGCTCGTAGTAGTTGGCGAAGTCGGAGGCGGTGCCGTCCGGGTAGGCGTTGTCACCGGTGGTGAACACGGTGCCGGGGATGCCGTCGAGCAGGGCGGCGGTGGCGCTGTCGCCGGAGCCCGAGGTGGCGATGTCGCCGGCGCCGACCAGGACCGGGTCGCCCGACGGCGGGGTGGTGGTGCCCGTCGGCGTCGGGGTGGGCGACGGGCTGCCGCCGGTCTCCACGACCAGCTCCGGCGCGGTCGAGCCGGTCTCCCGCGAGTCGTAGTCCGCCCCGTTGCTGCTGGACGACGTCACGCCGATGGAGAAGGTGCCGTTGCCGGTGACGTGGTCGGTCACGTCGACCTCGTACCAGGTGTCGCGGGAGACGGAGCCGAGTGAGCCGAGCACGGCGCCGTCGATGGCCGGCCTGTTGCTGTAGGTGACGGACGTCTCCGACCAGCTGGTGCTGGACATCGCCCGGAAGGTGCCGCCGCTGCTGCTCTGCGCGCCCGACACGTCGTCGGTGTGGATGCGCAGGGTCGCCCGGCTCACCGGGCCGTTGATACCGGAGACGGCGAACTTCAGCATCATCTGCTTGACCGGGCTGTTGTCCACGCCGAGTTGCTGCGAGGCGCCGTAGTTCGTGCCGGAGTGCGAGCTGTCGACGTAGGTGTCGGCGGTCGCGGTGAAGGTGGTGCCCGCGGCGGAGGCGGTGGGCACCACGTCGGTCAGCGTCATGGCGGCCACGGCGGCCGTGGTGAGAACGCCGACCAGGGCCACCGTGGTGGCCTTCCGGGTGGGCATGTGGAACCCCTTCTGACGAGGGACGAGGGCGTCACGCACGGTAGAGGGGCCGAGGTGCGCGCCGGTGTTGGCGCGGGGTGCGACGAGTGGCGCGCGAATGAACGGAAGGAGCATGAACACTTCAATCACGCCCGCACTTCCGCATCCCGTCCACGGGTGAACCCGGTCCCGCAGTAAGGCGGTTCGGCTCCGCCCCGCTCCCTCCCGGCGCCCGGGGCCCGGCCCGGGGCCCGGCTGCGGCCCGGCCGCCGGAGGACCGCCCTCCCGGCCGTCCGGCAGCCCGGCCGGTGTCCGGCAACCGGCCGATCGGTCGACAGGCGGCAAAAGGTCATCGAATGTCCTTTGTCTACCGTTCCATGGTGCCTAGCGTGGCCGCGGAACAGAAACTTCGCGGGGCGCAGGACCCGTCCGCCTCCCCGGAAACGAGGTGTCGCCACGTGCGCGGGTGCGGATTCCAGCGGGCTAGCGGGAAGAAGGTGCGTGACGTGCGGGTGCGACGGCTGCGAGCGCTCGCCGTACTGCCGTTGCTGGCGAGCGTCCTCGCCTCCTGCGGCGACGGCGGCGGCTCCGGTCCGGTCGGGATCAACTGGTACAACTTCCCCGACGACTCGGGCGCGCTGCAGCAGGCGGCCGACCGGTGCAGCAGCTCCTCCGGCGGCCGCTACAAGATCAACTACAACAAGCTTCCGCGCGCCGCCGACGGCCAGCGCCAGCAGCTCGTCCGCCGTCTCGCCGCCGAGGACGACTCGCTGGACATCCTCGGCCTCGACGTCACCTGGGCACCCGAGTTCGCCGAGGCGCGCTGGATCCGCGAGTGGACCGGCACGATGAAGCAGCAGGCCACCGAGGGCACCCTGCGCGTCCCGCTGCAGACCGCGACGTGGAAGGGCAAGCTGTACGCCGTCCCGTACAACACCAACACCCAACTCCTGTGGTACCGCGCGGACCTGGTGCCGAAGCCGCCCGAGACCTGGGCGGAGATGCTGGACATGGCGACCGCGCTCGCCGAGGAGGGCAAGCCCCACTACGTGGAGATCCAGGGCGCCCAGTACGAGGGGCTGACCGTCTGGTTCAACACCCTGATCAGCAGCGCGGGCGGCTCCATCCTCAACGCCGACGCCACCGAGCCCTCCCTCGGCCCGCCCGGCGTGCGGGCCGCCTCCATCATGCGGGACCTGGCGCACTCCCCGGCCGCCGACCCCTCCCTGTCGAACCAGATGGAGGACCAGAACCGGCTCGCCATGGAGTCGGGGCGGGCCGCGTTCGAGCTCAACTACCCCTTCGTCTACCCGTCGATGAAGGCGAACAACGCCAGGCTCTTCAAGGACTTCCGCTGGGCGGCCTACCCCCGGGTCGACGCCGACCGCCCCTCCCGGCCCACCATCGGAGGCATCGACCTGGCGGTCAGCGCGTACTCCCGCCACCCGGACCTGGCTTTCGAGGCGGCCCTGTGCCTGCGCAACCGCGACAACCAGCTCACCGCCGCCCTGGAGGGCGGTCTGCCGCCGACGCTGCGCTCGCTGTACGACGACGCGTCGTTCGTCGAGGAGTACCCGTTCGCCGGGGAGGTGCTGTCCGCGCTGGAGTCGGCGAGTGTCCGCCCGCAGACACCGGCGTACCAGAACGTGTCGATCGTGGTCTCCCACACGCTCTCCCCGCCGTCCGCGATCAAGCCGGAGAGCTCGATCGCCACCATGAGCGACCAGATCAGCGATGCCCTGCAATCCAAGGGTGTGATCCCGTGAACCGCCACCGCCCGACCTCCGACGCCCGCCGCCCCCGCGCGCGGCACCCGCACCGGGGTGGTGCCAGATGAGCGAGCCGAGCGAACCGGGCCGCACGGCCGCGCCCGACCAGGGTCCGCCGCCCGCCGGGCAGCAGCCCGAGGCCGACCGGGCGGCACTCTCCGAGGGGGCCCGCCAGGAGCGCCGGCTGGGCTGGATGCTGTGCGCGCCGGCCGTCGTCGTGATGGTCGCCGTCACCGCCTACCCCATCGTCTACGCCTTCTACCTCTCACTCCAGCGCTACGACCTGCGCTTCCCGGGACAGGCCGAGTTCGTCGGCTTCAGCAACTACGGATCGGTGCTGTCCTCCCCGTACTGGTGGGACGCCTTCTGGGTGACGGTGTTCATCACCGCGGTCTCGGTGGCCATCGAACTGGTCCTCGGCATGGGGCTCGCCCTGGTCATGCACCGCACCATCTTCTGGCGCGGCACCGTCCGCACCTCGGTCCTCATCCCGTACGGCATCGTCACCGTGGTCGCCGCGTTCTCCTGGCAGTACGCCTGGACGCCCGAACTCGGCTACCTCGCCGAGCTGCTGCCCGCCGGCGACGCCCCGCTGACCGAGCACTGGTCCGCCCTGTGGCTGATCATCCTCGCCGAGGTGTGGAAGACCACCCCGTTCATGGCGCTGCTGCTGCTGGCGGGTCTCGCCCTGGTCCCCGAGGAGACCCTGAAGGCCGCCATGGTCGACGGAGCCTCCCCCTGGCAGCGTTTCACCAAGGTGATGCTGCCCCTGATGAAACCGGCCATCCTGGTGGCGCTGCTCTTCCGCACGCTCGACGCGTTCCGGATCTTCGACAACATCTACATCCTGACGGCCGGGGCGCACGACACCGGATCCCTGTCGATCCTCGGCTACGACAACCTGTTCACCGCGCTGAACCTGGGCATCGGTTCGACGATCTCCGTGCTGATCTTCATCTGCGTCGCGATCATCGCCTTCGCCTTCGTCAAGCTGTTCGGCGCGGCCGCTCCGGGCGCGGAGGTGAAGCGCTGATGGCCGCTGTGGGCACGTCGCACGCCACCCGCTGGGGCGTCGTCAACGTCGTGGTGGTGCTGTACGCCCTGTTCCCGGTGTGGTGGATCGCCGCACTGTCCTTCAAGGACCCCTCCACCCTCACCGACGGCGACTACATTCCCCGGGACTGGACCTGGGAGAACTACCGCGGCATCTTCGAGACCAGCGAGTTCACCCGCGCGCTGATCAACTCGATCGGCATCGCCCTGATCTCCACCGTGATCGCCGTGGCCCTGGGCACCATGGCCGCCTACGCGGTGGCCCGGCTCCGCTTCCCCGGCAAGCGCCTCCTCATCGGAATGTCGCTGCTGATCGCGATGTTCCCGCCGATCTCCCTGGTCTCGCCGCTGTTCAACATCGAGCGCATCCTGGGCATCTTCGACACCTGGATCGGGCTGATCATCCCCTACATGACGTTCTCGCTGCCGCTGGCCATCTACACCCTGTCGGCGTTCTTCCGCGAGATCCCCTGGGACCTGGAGAAGGCCGCCAAGGTCGACGGCGCCACCCCGGCGCAGGCGTTCCGGCTCGTCATCGTGCCGCTCGCGGCGCCCGGCGTGTTCACCACGGCCATCCTCGTGTTCATCTTCTGCTGGAACGACTTCCTCTTCGCGATCTCGCTGACCTCCACCGAGGCGGCACGCACGGTGCCGGCCGCCATCGCCTTCTTCACCGGCAGTTCGCAGTTCGAGCAGCCCACGGGATCGATCGCCGCCGCGGCCATGGTGATCACCATCCCGATCATCCTCTTCGTTCTGTTCTTCCAGCGGCGGATCGTCGCCGGACTGACCTCCGGGGCGGTCAAGGGGTGACCGGCACCCCGGCCGGCGTCCCGGCAGGTCCCCGCGCGCGTACCCGTCGCCGGTCCGGCACACCGGTCCCGCACCCCGCATGCCCCGCATCCCGGACCCGGAAGCCGTGAAGGCAAGGAGGCACCACCCATGGCCGAGATCGTTCTCGAGGGCGTCACCAAACGGTTCCCCGACGGATCACTCGCCGTCCAGGGCGTCGACCTGGCCATCGACGACGGCGAGTTCGTGATCCTGGTCGGCCCGTCCGGATGCGGCAAGTCCACCACCCTGAACATGATCGCGGGCCTGGAGGACATCACCTCCGGCACCCTGCGCATCGGCGACCGCGTCGTCAACGACCTCTCGCCCAAGGACCGGGACGTGGCCATGGTGTTCCAGAGCTACGCCCTGTACCCGCACCTGAGCGTCCGCGAGAACATGGGCTTCCCGCTGCGGCTGGCGAAGGTCGACAAGAACACCGTCAACAGCAAGGTGGAGGAGGCCGCCCGCATCCTGGACCTGACCGACTTCCTGGACCGCAGGCCCGCCGCCCTGTCCGGCGGGCAGCGCCAGCGCGTCGCCATGGGCCGCGCCATCGTCCGCGACCCCAAGGCGTTCCTGATGGACGAGCCGCTGTCCAACCTGGACGCCAAACTGCGGGTCCAGATGCGCACCCAGATCTCCCGGCTGCAGCGCCGCCTGGGCACCACCACCGTGTACGTCACCCACGACCAGACCGAGGCCATGACGCTGGGGGACCGCGTCGTCGTCATGCGACTCGGAGTGGTCCAGCAGATCGGTACCCCCGCGCAGCTGTACGACCTGCCGCGCAACCTGTTCGTGGCCGGCTTCATCGGCTCCCCGGCGATGAACTTCCTCAACGCGGCCGTGGAGAACGGCGTGCTGCGCTCGGCCCTGGGCGACCTGCCCCTCGACGACGCCACCCGGCAGTCCCTCGAACGGCAGAACGCGCCCCGCGACGTCATCGTGGGCCTGCGGCCCGAGGCGTTCGAGGACGCCGCCCTCGCCCGCGACCGGCAGGGCCCCACCGTCACCGTCACCGTCGACGTGCTGGAGTCCCTCGGCTCCGACGTCTACGTCTACTTCACCGAGGAGGGCGGACCCGCCAGGACCGCCGAACTCGACGAACTCGCCACCGACTCGGGCCGCACCGACACCGGGGCCGGCGGCGCCCAGCAGATCGTGGCCCGGCTCGATCCGGCCACCCGCGCCCGCGAGGGCGAACGCCTCGACCTGCGCATCGACATGGGCAAGGCGCACGTGTTCGACCCGTCCAACGGCACCAACCTCACCCACCCCGAGCGGACCGGCCGCCGGCCGGCCGCTTTGCGGTGGTCGCCCCGCGGTCCGCGGACAGCGCCCTCCGGCCCGCACACCCCGGCCCCGCTCTCCGGCCGCCGGCGGGAAGGGGCCAAGGGCGGCTTCTGCCCCTCTGAGAGAAGACAACTCCCCATCCGGGTAAACACCTTGAGCGCCAAGGGCTGTATCAGGGTGTCACTGGTGTGAGTCCTAGAAAGGACACGGGAGATGGTCGACCCTGGGGTGGTGGTCGTGGTGCTGGTGAGTGCACGGCTGGTGCACGCGCTGGCGGCGCTGTGGCGGCGGCCGGCGCTGGAGCGGGCCTGGGCGAGTGCCCTGACCGCGGTCGTACGGGCCGCGGGGCCCGACCGCGCGGTCGAGGTCAGCCGCGCCGACGGGGACACGGTCACCGTACGGCCGGCGGCCGCGAGCGGGTTCCGCGGGGGCGCGGACGGGAGCACGGGCGCGGACCCGGTACCTCTGGCGGCCGGTGCCGGTGCCGGTGCCGGTGCCGGTGTGGGTGCGCGTGCCGACTGCGGTGGCGGAACCGGGGCCGACGGGCGGGACCGGCCGTGAGCGCGGACACGGACCTGGAGTCCGGGCCGCGGCCGGGGGACTTCGAGGCGTTCTTCGCCGGGGCCTACCAGCGCGTCACCGCCCAGGTGATCATGCTGTGCGGCAGCCGTGAGG
Organism: Streptomyces sp. B8-7; assembly: GCF_058833805.1. Taxonomy (NCBI): domain Bacteria; kingdom Bacillati; phylum Actinomycetota; class Actinomycetes; order Kitasatosporales; family Streptomycetaceae; genus Streptomyces; species Streptomyces sp. B8-7. The sequence continues at coordinate 1,299,540 of NZ_JBYRRL010000002.1, forward strand.
ACGCCGAGGACGTCACCCAGGAGGCGTTCGTCGAGGCGTACCGCGTCTGGGACCGGATCCGGGACTACGACCTGCCCGAGGCGTGGGTGCACCGCGTCGCCGTCCAGCGGGTGTGGAAGGCGCGGCGCAGACGCCGCAAGGGCGAGGACCGGCTTCCCGACCTGCCGGTCCCGCTCGTCGCGGGTCCCGAGCAGACCGCCGAGGCCCGGGAGGTGCTGCGGCTGCTCGCGGCACTGCCGCCGCGCCAGCGGATCACCATGGTGCTGTTCTGCCTGCACGGCTGGTCCCAGCAGGACATCGCCAGGGCGCTGCGGACGACGCGGGGCGGCGTCGCCGCCAACGTCTCCAAGGCGCGCCGGACGCTCAGGGAGGCGCTGGACATGGCCGCGGACGGCGCGACGGGCCGTGACCCGTTCCTGGCCGGCCCCGGACCGGCCGGCACGGGCGGGACCCCACCGGGCCGCGGCCGCACCGGCGGCGACCCGGTGACCAGGGCGCTGCGCGAGACGCAGGCCTGGCTGCGGGCCGCCGTCGAGGCGGACCCCGAGCTGCTGGAGCGCGGGCGCCGGGCCCTCGCCCGGCGGCTCCGGGAGCGCGGATGAGCGCCGTGCCGGGCAGGCTGCGGGGGCTGCTGGCGGTGGGACTGCTCGCCGGGTTCTACGTGGTGGCGTTCCTGCTGCTCGCCGTCGACACCGCGCTGGTCCTCACCGTGCTGTGGATGGTGGTCGAGTCCCCCACCCGGGCCGGCAACTGGTCCCTCGTCATCGCCGGCAGCATCCCGGCGGCGTTCGCCCTCGTGTACGGGATCGCCACCGTGAGCCGGGCGGAGACCCCGCCGCCCGGGTCGGTGGAGCTGCGCCGCCGCGAGGCGCCCGCCCTGTGGCGGCTGGTGGAGGACCTCGCCGCGCAGCTGCGGACCCGGCCGCCCAGCCGTATCCGCCTCACCGCGGAACCCAACGCGTCGGTGTCGGAGGAGGCGCGGATGCTCGGCTTCGCCGTCGGACAGCGCACCCTGCACCTGGGTCTGCCCCTGCTGCACCGGCTCTCCCCCGAGCAGCTGCGGGCCGTGCTCTGCCACGAACTCGGCCACTACGCGGGCCGGCACACCCGCTTCGGCGCGGTCACCTACCGCGGTGCCGCCTCCCTGAACTCCGCCCTCTTCCGGCTGCGGATGACCGCCCGCTGGGGCGGGGCCACGGGGTACGCCAGGCTGTTCCATCTGGTGATCGGCTGCTACGCGGCGCTGTATCTGCGGGTGTCGCTGGCGGTGCGCCGCCGCCAGGAACTGGAGGCGGACGCCGAGGCGGTCGCGCTGGCCGGCGCGGAGGCCACCGCCGACGCGCTGCGCTGCGTCCACGCGCTGGGCGTCACCTGGGCCGGGTTCTCCGGTCGCTTCCTCCGGCCGGTGCAGCGTCTCGGGTTCATGCCCGAGGACGTGTTCGACACGTTCGCGGCGATGCTCGCCGACCCGCTCGTCGAGGAGCGCATGGCGGAACTGCGCGAGCATCCGGTCGAGCCGGCCCGCTCCCCGCTGGACTCCCATCCGCCGCTGGCCCGCCGCCTCGCCCTGATCGAGGCCGCCGGGCCCGGCGGCCTCGATCAGCACGACCGGACCCGAGCGGAGCCGGGCCCCCTCCTCACCGACCCCGCTCCGGCCGCGCGCGTCCAGCGCAGGATGCTCGCCGAAGCCGGGAGCCCGCAAACGGCCCTGCCCCAGAACCGCTGGGCCGACCTCGCGGCGGAGGCGTTCGCGATCGAACCCGCCGGCCTGCTGCTGGAGGCCGCCCGCGACACGGGCGCGGCCCACCGTCCCACCCTCGGCACCGTCCTCGCCCTGCTGGACCGGGGGGAGCACAGCCGGCTCGTCCGCCGCCTCACCGGCGCACCGGCCCCCGAGGAGCAACTCGCCGAAGCGCTGTACGCGCTGACCGGACAGGCCCTGGCCGGGGCCGGCCGCGCCCGCTGGTCGCTCAGCTGGACACGGGGCTACCTGCTGCAGTGCCCGCGCGACCCGTCCGGGCGCCTGGAGCGCCTGGTGGCGGACGCCGCCCGCGACAGTGCGGGGGTGGCCCCGCTGCGGGGCGAGCTGGCCCGGCTCGGCCTGGACGTGGACGCGCCGGTGGTGCTGACGCCGCGGACGGCGACGCCGCCGGCCGGGCGGACCCGGCGTGAGCGGGCCGCCCGGGGCGCCCCGGACGTGGTCGTCGAGGAGCTGCGGCGGCAGCGGACGGTGGCCAAGGTGACCATGGGCGCCCTCGCCGCCGTCGCGGTGGTGTGGGGCATCGCGCTGCTCGGTACGGACCCGTCGCAGCCCTACGCGCAGACCGCCCGGCCGGTGCGGCCCACCCAGGCCCTCCCGCCGTACGACTCGGCACCGCTGTACCCGTCGGCACCGCCGTACGATTCGGCACCGCTGTACCCTTCCGCACCGCTGTACCCGTCGGCATCGCTCTACCCGGACCTGCCCACGGCGCCCGCGTTCACCGACCCGCTGCCCTCGCCGAGCCCCACCTGGGAGTTCCCGCTGCCGTCGCTCGGCCTCCCCCTGCTCCGCGTCCACCAGGTCGTGGCCGGCGACACCCTGCTCGGCCTCGCCTGCCGGTACGACACGACGGTCGGCGAACTCCAGGACCTCAACGACCTCGGCGGGAGCACTGATCTGACGGTGGGTCAAAAGCTGATGGTGCCCGGCAGGCAGTCCGCGGTCCGCGACGCGCGGTGCCGGTGAGGGCGGCCCCGCGCCGCGGGCGAGGGCGGCGGCGCATCGGACCGGCGGTACCGGCCGGGGTCAGCGCCGGCGGCGTCGGCGCCGCGGCGGCTCGTCGACGGGCCGCCACCAGGCGAACCGGTCGGAGCGCCGCCACGAGAACCCGGCGTCGTGGTCCGGGAAGAGGACGCTGTGTGCTCCGTGGGCGCCGAAGCGGTCCGCGTGGGCATCGCCGCCCGGTCCCGGGCCGGACTCCCACACGAAGGGATCGGCCGCGGCCGGCGGCGGCTCCTGCGCCGCCCTCCGCCCGGCCCCGGGCGCGGCGGCGGGCGGCCCGGGCCGGCGGTCGTACGCGGCTCGCCGCGCCGGATCGCGCAGCGTCTCGTAGGCCCGGCACACGCGCCGGAACACCTCCGCGTCACCGCCGCGGTCGGGATGCTCGGTGAGTGCCCGGCGGCGGAACGCCCGTACGATGTCGGACCGTTTGGCGTCCGACGGGACGCCCAGCACGGCATAGGGGTCGAACTCCTCCGCCGAGGTCATCGGGGTGCCACCTCGGCCTGCCGGCACACCAGCCGCCAGGACGCGCGGTGCGCCGGACCGGACAGTCCCGCACCGTGTCCCGCGGCGAACGTCACCCGGTGGCGCCCGGCGAGGTAGCACCACACGTCGAGTTCGTCGTCGTGGCCGGAGTAGAAGAAGTCCCCGCGCTCGAACGCGTCCCCGTTGACGAAGGGCCACTGCAGCCGGGACTGCGCCTCCGCGGGCAGGTTGCCCAGGAAGCCGCTGAGGCGCGCCGGCAGCGCCGGATCACCGCCGTCGGTCCGCGGCGTGTCCGGGCCGGGCAGCGGGGGCCGGCCGCCCCGCACCCGCCTCGGCTTCTGTACGACGCTCGCGTGCCGCACCGACCCCGGCGCGAACGGGACGACGGTCAGCAACTGCGCCGGCCTGCCCCGGCCGTTGAGCGTCGGGGTGCACACGGCGAGCCCGCGTTCCCCGAACACCACCGCGTACGGACGGTCGCTGCCGGTGCTATGGCAGTACGCCCACCACTCCACGACCGGACCGACCCGGGCGACCATCCGGTCGCGCACGCCCGCGCCCAGCCGGTCCCACCAGTACTCGCGTCCCGGCAGGTCGACGAAGCCGAGCCGCCCGGCGTCGTGCAGCGGGGCGTGCGCCCCGCCACCGTCGCCCGCCGCCGGCAACGCCCCTGACCGGCGCTGGAGTTGCCCGGCGCCGCCGGTCCGGGACCGCGGAACTGGCTGCGACGTCATACGAGGCCTCCCCGGGCGGGCCAACCGCCATCGGCCCATTGTCGCCCAAGCACCCTTGCCGGGACAGGGGGTTGACGACTCGCGGGAAGGGCCGGAGGGCCCAGGAGCCGAGAGGACGGGCGGTGGGGAGTGGTGGGTGGCGGGCCGTCGGCCGGCGGCGGCCGGCCGGTCGGGCTGCGCCCGGCGGCCCTCAGTCCGTCCGGCGCAGGCCCGCGACCAGCAGGGCGACCATGCCGCGGGCGTCGTAGCGGGGGTCGGTGTCGGCGCCGATGCACAGGTTCCCGATGCCGCGCAGCACCTGGTAGGCGTCCAGGCCGGCCCGGACCTCGCCGGAGTCCGCCGCGGCGTCCAGGAGGCGGGCGCTCACCGGCAGCAGCCGGTCCAGGAAGTAGGCGTGGAGCCCCTCGAAGCTGGCGCTGTCGGCCTGCATCGCGGCGGCCAGACCGTGCTTGGTCACCAGGAAGTCGACGAACAGGTCGATCCACCCCTCCAGGGCGGCGAGGGGGGTGGGGGCGGATTCCAGCAGGGTCGCGCCCGCTTCCGCACAGGTGTCGACCTGGTGCCGGTAGACCGCGATGACGAGGTCCGCCCGGGTCGGGAAGTGGCGGTAGAACGTGCCCATCCCGACCCCCGCCTCGGCGGCGATCTCGCGGACCGGAGCCTCGACCCCCGAGGTGACGAAGACGGCGGCGGCCGCCTCCAGCAGGGTCTGCTGGTTGCGCCGGGCGTCCTTGCGCCGGGACCCGGCCGAGCCCGCCCTGCTCCCGCTGCCGTCGTTCATCGCGCACCTTTCCGCCGACCGGCCTTGCAAAGCGGAACGCTGTTCCGTATCGTAAGTGGAGCAAGGTTCCGTTTCATTCATCATGACAGACCGGGATGCCGGCGGCCAAGCCGCCTTCCCCGGCGTGCTCCGGACCCGTGACGACGGGGCCGCGGGACGCCGGTCCCGGAGGGCGCGGCGGCATCGCCGGCGCGGCGGGTGCCCCACCGGCCGATGGCACCCGACGGCGGCTGTGCATCGGATGCTTGGTGCTTGGTGCTTGGTGCTTGGTGCCGAGTGCCGGGTGCGCCTGGTGCGTGGCGGTGCGCGTGCGGTGCCGCCGCCCCGGCTTCCCTTCCGCGGGCCGACGTTCCCGCCCGCCCCGCCCTGTCCCGCCCCTCGCCCCCGTCCCGTGCGCCGGAAGCGTGCTGCTTCCCGTGCCCTGATCCCGGTCCCGATCTCGGCTCGGCCCCGAGCCGATCCGGCCCAGCCCTACGAAAGGTCCTTTCGGTGTCCGACACGACCGCTGTGAACGCACAGCGCCGCCTCACCGCTCCGCCCGCCCCCGTGGTGTCCGTCAAGCCGGTCGTCCTGCCCTCTCCCGCCGCCCGCGGAGCGGACCTCCAGGTCCGGGTCTCCGCTCCCGCCACCGGCTCCGGCCTGCCCGTCGTCGTCCTCTCGCACGGCTACGGCTGGTCGATGGACGGCTATGCCCCGCTCGCCGACCACTGGGCCGCGCACGGCTTCGTGGTCGTCCAGCCGACCCACCTCGACTCCCGGACGCTCGGCATCCCGGCCGAGGACCCCCGCACGCCGCACATATGGCGCCTGCGGGTCGACGACATCACCCGCGTACTGGATCACCTCGACCTGCTGGAGGCCGCCGTGCCCGGTCTCGGCGGGCGCGTCGACCGGGGCCGGGCCGCCGTCGCCGGCCACTCCTGGGGGGCCCAGACCGTCAGCACCCTGCTGGGTGCCCGCGTCCTCGACGCCGACGGCAGGCCGGGGGAGGACCTGTCGGACCCACGGGTGTCGGCGGGCGTGCTGCTGGCCCTGACCGGCCTCGGGGACGACCTCACCCCGTTCGCCGCCGAGCACTTCCCCTTCATGAGGCCGTCCTTCGCCACGATGACGACGCCCGCCCTCGTCGTCGCCGGCGACCACGACGACTCCCCGCTGTCCACCCGCGGACCCGACTGGTTCACCGACCCCTACACCCACAGCCCCGCGCACAAGACCCTGCTCACGCTGTTCGGTGCGGAGCACTCGCTCGGCGGCGTCTGCGGACACGGGGCCGCCGAGACCACGGACGAGAGCCCCGCCCGGGTCGCCCTCGTCCAGCGCCTCAGCACGGCCTTCCTCCACAGCGCTCTCACCTCCGACGAGAGCGCCTGGCGGGCCGCGGCCGCGGAGCTGGCGGAAGCCCCCGAACCTCTCGGGAAGCTGCAGAGCAAGTAGGCCGACCCCGGCCGGAGCCGCCCCTGCCGCCGCCCCGGGCCGGCGGTAGGGGAGCACGGGAGCGGCGAGCCGTGCCGCCGCTGTCGGCCGGACCCGCCGGACCCGCCGGACCCCGGGGCGGCCGGGCCGTGCGAGGCCGGTCGCGGCCCGCCCGCTCCGGCGGGCGGATGCGGCCCGGGCCCGCCCGCGAGGCCCTCTCGCCCCGGTCCCCGCTCCCGGACGGCCTCACGCCCGACCGTCACCTCCGGCCCCCGTCCCAGGTGTCCTAGGGCGTGTTTCGAAAGTCCCGCCTGCCTGGCGGCGTCTGGCACGCACGCTCGCCGCGCTGTCGGGCTCGCCCCGATACATCCAGTATCGGGGCGACCCTCCGCCTTGCGATCGCACACACCAGACGCCGCCAGGCCTGCCCTTCGGGCAGACGACGCTACTTTCAAAACACGCCCTAGCGGTCGACCGGCAGGGTCCCGCACCGCATCTCACCGCACATCACCCCTCCGGGTCGTCCGCCGGACGATCCGCTGTGACCAGCCACGAGGTGCTGAGCAGCCGGACCGTGCCGTCGCCGGCGGCGTGCACGCGAAGCCGGTCTGCAAGGAACCGGTGGGCGCGGTCGCGGTCGGGGGCGTCCAGCGCGGCCGTCAGATGCCGGCCGGGACCGGTGGCCAGCAGGAACCGCGCGGCGTCTGCGGGACTGTGTCCCCAGACGCCGCGGGTCTCGGCCCGCTCCGCGCCGATGCGCGTGAACCCGGCGGCGGTGAGGACCGCGCGGATGCGGTCCGGGGACATCAGGGAGAACATGCCGGGTGCCGCGGGTGCCTCGGACGTTCGCCCCGTGTCGTCCGCGCCGAGGAAGTCCCGCAGCGCGGCCGTCGCCACCGCCCACTCGTTGAGCTGCGGAGCCGCCGGGCAGACGAACGCCAGGCGTCCGCCGGGCCGCAGGGCCCGCCCGATGTTGGCGAAGGCCGCTTCGGGGTCGGAGTAGAACATGACCCCGTAGCGGCTGATCGCCGCGTCGAAGGCGGCCGTCCCGAGAGGGTGGACCTGGGCGTCGCCGTGCACGAAGGAGGCGTTGGCGACGCCCTCCCGGGCGGCCCGGGCCCTCGCCTCCGCCAGCATCGGCTCGGACAGGTCGAGCCCGACCGCCTGCCCGTGCGGAGCCCGCCGCGCGGCGAGGAGGGTGGTCTGGCCGGCGCCGCAGCCGAGATCGAGGACACGGTCGCCGCCGGTGATCGCGGCGGCCGTCAGCAAGGGGTCGTCGAAGCCGCCGTTGACGGCGTTCCAGCGGTCGTGACTGCGGGCCCAGTGGACCCCTTCCGCGCCGTTCCACGCCTGCGCCTGCTCGGTGTTGACGATCTCGGCCATGCACTGCCTCCCCGGACGTGAACCAGAATGGGCGGACGCCCAAACCTGTGGATCACAGTATGGGCGCATGCCCAAACATGCAAGAGCGGCTACGATCCGCAGGGACGGCGGGGGAGCGTCCCCGGCCCGGGAGAGTGAGGGGGGCCGATGGCACCGCGGGGCGTGGCCACGCCGGACGTACGCGAGCGGCTGTTCGCCGCCGCCGAACGCGTCCTGGGACGGGACGGGCCCGGAGCGCTCACCAGCCGGTCGGTCACCGCCGAGGCCGGTTGCGCCAAGGGGCTGCTGCACGCGCACTTCACGGGGTTCGACGAGTTCGTCGCCGAGCTGTGCCTGGACCGGTTCGCGCGGACCGCCGCCGAGGCCCGGGCGCTGACCGGACGCGTGGGGCTGGGCACGGTGGCGGACAACCTCGGTGCGGTGGTCCTCGCCCTGTTCGAGTCGGGCGGCCCCGCGCTGTCGGGGCTCGCCCTGAGCCGTCCGGCCGCCGCGGCGCGTTTCCGCGCGGCCATGGAGGGCGGAGCACCCGGCTTCGGCGCCATCGAGGAGGCCGTCGCCCGCTATGTGGCGGCAGAGAAGGAACTCGGCCGGGTGGCGGACGGCACGGACCCGGAGATGGTGGCCCTCGCCCTCGTCGGCACCACCCATCACCTGCTGATGACCGGCTGGGCGGGTTCCCCCGACCCCGGGCCCGCCCTGCGGCGGCTGGTGGCGGCTCTGGTGGCGGAGGGCGCCCCGGGAGCCGGCGGCGGTCCGCTCCGGTGAGAACGGGACGGCCGGGTCCAGGGGCCCGGCCGGCGGAGGCGCAAGGCGGTCAGCCCGCCCGGACGACCACGGCGTACGAGCCGATGCCGAGCAGCCGGTCACCGGCGAGGGTCTCCGCGGCGGTGAGCAGGCCCACGACGCGCCCCGACTCGGGGTCGAAGTCGATGTCCCGGAGCTGACCGGTCTCGGCGCCGCGGTCCGTCAGGACGCGCCGTCCGAGGAGGTCGCGGCAGCCGGCCGCGTGCTCGGCGAGGTCCTCGTCGTCGCCCTCGCGCGCATCGACCCGGGCCATCACCGCGTCGGGGCCGACGGCGTGCACGTACCGCCAGGTCAGCAACGTGCCGCCGCCGTTGGTCTTCTTGAGCCGCAGCGCCACGACGCGGGCCGGGCCGGGGGCGATCACCAGACTGTCGACGAGGCCGATGCGATGCGCCACCTCGGTGTCCATCACAGGCCGGCCGGCCAGCTCGGAGAGCAGCATCAGGCCTCCCTTCCCCCGGCGTCGCCGTCGACGTGGCCCTGGTTGTCCGCCTCGGCCTCTGGCTCGGCACGACGGGCGGCGTCCGCTCCGGTGCGGTCCTCCGCCCCTCCGCCGGCCTTCGCACCGGCGCGGCCGCGGAACGCCGGAATCGCCTTCTCCAGCGAGGGCAGGTCGCCCGACACGTAGTCGGCGACGACGGCCGGGACGACCAGTGCCTCACCGGACACCGCGATGGTCCGGTCGAGCGGGATGAACACGGTGCGTTCGCGGCGGCCGAGGGACGCTGCGGGGGTGATCTCGTATCCGGCGATCCGGGCCTGCGACGAGGTGACCTCGACCACGACGTCGGCGACCTGGCCCAGGGCGGCGCCGGCGTCCGTCAGGACCCGCGCCCCGAGAACGTCGCCACCGCTCGCCTCGGCGGCGTCGGCGACCTCGTCGCGCGGCCGCAGCGCGGACTCGTCGGAGATCATCACGGCGTGCGGCCCCAGGCTCGTCACGGCCTCCCAGGGCAGCGCCCGGTGCTGCGGCCCGGAGAACAGCCCGCGGCCGCTGAGCGTGAACCCCGCGACCCGGCCCGCCTGTCCGTCCAGCACGACGTCCCTCACCTGGGCCACGGCCTCGCCGCCGAGCGTCACCACGGGCCGCCGGGTGATCTGCGACGCCAGCATCAGCACACTCATGCCGACCTGTCCTCACCGTCGAGGCGGGCCCGCCGCACGACCACCACCCCGCCGGACCGCCGCCTCGCCTGGACGCCCGCGAGGGCGCCCGCCCCGGCCGCGCACACGCTCACCACGGTGACGAGCCACACCCACCAGTCCACCGAGAAGGCACCTCCGCCTCGAAGCCGGGCGACGCCCGGCGACACCGTCAGACAACTCCCGGGAGGCTCCGGCAAGCTCCCGCAAAAGAGGCTCCGGCAAGCTCCCGCAAAAAGGGTCTCCCCTGCGCAGATGTCTGTCCAGACAACCCCCGGCGGCAACCCCGTTCGACCACCGCCGCCCACCCGTCTGCCCGCACCGCGACCCCGCACACCCGGGCGCCGCTCCCCGAGCCCGGCGTCCCCGTATCCCCGGCCGGCCGCAGTATCCCCCGGCCGGCCGCGTACCCGCCGGCGTCCGCCCGGTCCCGGGGCGGCCGTCCGAGCGCGACGCGGGCTGCCGGCCCGGCGTCCGGTCAGGGGCGCCTGACCACCGCGAGTTCGGCGTTGAACTGCGCCCCGGTCAGCAGGGCGACGTTGGATATCCACAGCCAGACGAGGAAGACCACGATCCCCGCGAGTGACCCGTACAGCCGGTCGAAGGTCCCCGCACAGGTGCTGTACACGGTGAACACCGCCGAGGCCAGCAGCCACAGGACGACGGCCAGCAGTCCGCCGACGGCCCGGTGCCGCAGACCGTAGGCCGACACCTGGCCCGAACGGAACAGCACCAGCACCAGCACGGTCGCCAGGAACGCCAGCAGCGGCCACTTCAGCACGTTCCAGGCCGCGACGCCGACCGCGTCCACTCCGACGATCCGGCCGGCCGCCCGCGCGGCGTCCCCGGTGAGCACGAGGACCACGGCGCTGGACACCAGCAGGGCCAGCAGCACCAGTGCGGCGATCAGTGTCAGCGGGGCCTTCTTCCACATCGGCCGCCGGTCCGGGACCCGGTTCATGTGGTGCAGCGCACGCCGGAAGACGCTCAGATAGCTCGAAGCCGACCACACGGCGCTGACCGAGCCGAACGCCGCCAGCAGCCGGGCCGGGGTCTGCTGGCCGGCCGTGCTGCGCAGCGCGTCGAGCACGGCGGGACGCGCCCGCACCGGGACGACGGCGGCGACCCGGTCGACGAGGTGGGAGTCTCCGGGGATGTCGGCGATGCCGAACAGCGACAGCGCCACCAGCAGCGCGGGGAACACGGTGAGCACCGCGTAGTAGGTCAGTGCGGCGGCCCAGTCGGTCGCGTCCGCCCGCCACAGCGCGGCCGGCGTCCTGCGCAGGGCCACCCACCAGTCGCGCCGCGTCCGCACCGTGACCGGCTTCTGACGCGGTATCAGGGGCGCTTTCGGCTGGTCAGCGGACACACGGAATCCTGTCGGTGAGAACGCGGGGCGGAACCCCGGCGGGGCCCGGGACGGAGCCGCCGGCGCGGTGCACGCGCGGCGGGGCCCGGGCAGGGCGGCGGCGGGAGCGGGAGGGACGGCAGCCAGGATAGAGGCGCTCCGGTTTCCCAGGCCGCCGGGCGGGTGAACTCAGTACGCTGTCCACGGAGTTCGGACGTGCCGACTGGCTCTGGGACGCCGTCGCCGGGCCGGTCCTCGGCGCCCTCGGACACCACACCGAGCCAGGACCGGGCCAGAGCCGGCCCCGGGTGTGGTGGGCGCCGGGCAGCCGGATCCCGCCGGGCGGGCGGCGCGGCGGCGTCCGGCAGGGGGTGTCCGGCAGGGGGTGTCCGGCGGATGCGGGCGGCCGGTTCAGCCCAGTCTGACCCGGGCGGCGACCGGCAGGTGGTCGCTGCCGGTCGCCGGCAGGGCGCGAAGGTGCACGACGGCCGCCGAGCGGGCCATCACCTGGTCGATGCGGGCGATGGGGAAGGCCGCGGGAAAGCTGAAGGCGAAGCCCCGGCGGGCCGTGTTCAGCCGTGAGGTCAGCGGGGCCAGCCCGCGGTCGTCGACCGTGCCGTTGAGATCGCCGAGCAGCAGCACCGTACGGACCGGCTCGGCGGCGACCGCCCCGCCCAGCAGAGCGGCACTCTCGTCGCGCGGGGCGGACGTGAGGCCCCCGGCTCCGAGCCGGACCGACGGCAGGTGCGCGACGTACACCGCGATGTCGCCGTACGGGGTGCGGACCACGGTCCGCAGGCCCCGGTCCCAGCCCTCCGTGAAGGTCCGGGGCCGGATGTCGACCAGCCGGGTCCCCGTCAGCGGATACCGCGACCACAGCCCGACGGTGCCCTGCACCGCGTGGTACGGGTAGTCGGGGGCGAGAACCCGCGCGTACACCGGCTCGGTCCGCGGCAGCAGTTCCTCCAGCGCGACGAGACCGGCGTCCGTGGCCGCCAGAGCGCGGGCCGTGCCCTCCGGGTCGGCGTTCTCGTCGCTGACGTTGTGCTGCACCACGACCAGATCACGGGCGCCGGCCTCGGCCGGGGGCAGGAGCAGTCCGCCGAACTGGTGTGTCCACACCGCGGCGGGCAGCAGCAGGGCCGGCAGTGCGCGCGTCGAGCGGCGCAGCAGCGCCGCGACGAGCAGCGCCGGGACCACGAGACCGAGCCAGGGCAGGAACGTCTCCAGCAGACTGCCCGGACCACCCGCCGAGCCGGGCACCTCCGCGTGCAGCGCCAGCAGCCCGGCGGTGAGCACGGCCACCGTCGGGATCACCCGCCCGCGTGCGCCGCCCGCCCACTCCCACCGCCGTCGTCCGACCCCGTCACGGCCCGCGTCCGGCGACCCGGCGCGGCGCCGCCACCGCGCCGCCCTCGCACCCACCCCCGCGTCCCCTCTCACCAGTCTCACCAGACCTCGCCGGTGTCACCGGCTGTCCCGCCCAGGACGCCAGACCGGCCACACACGGTTTCGCCCCGCCCGTGCCGGGTGCGTCACGGGCGGGGCGGGAGACGACGGCGGGCCCGAACCGCGCCCCACCGGGCGGGGTCCGGGCCGGCTGTCCGGTCGGGTCAGTGGGCGACCACGGGGACGGGGGTGTCCTCGGTGGTGTCCTCGCCGGTGGCCAGGGGGCTGTTGCCGGGCCTGCCGGCGTTGACCAGGGTCAGGGCGATCACGGCGGCGGCGACCAGGATGCCGACCGCGAACCAGATCGCGCTGGTGTAGCCGTGCACCATGCCCTCCAGCCGGATGAGCTGCTGCTGGGACGGGCCGGCCGCGGAGCCGAGGTGGCCGGCGAGGTAGGACGTGGTCGCGGACGCCGCGATCGTGTTCAGCAGCGCGGTACCGATCGCACCGCCGACCTGCTGGGAGGTGTTGACCATCGCGGAGGCCACACCCGCGTCCTGCGGCCTGACCCCGGTCGTGGCCATCGACATCGCCGGCATGAACGCCGTACCCATGCCCAGACCCAGCAGCAGCATCGACGGCAGCAGCAGCGCGGCGTAGGACGAACCGGTCTCCAGCCGCGTCAGCAGCAGCATGCCCACCGCCGCGACCAGGAACCCCGGCCCCATCAGCAGCCGCGGCGCGGTACGCGTCATCAGCCGCGCCCCGATCTGCGTGGAACCCGTGATCATGCCCGCGATCATCGGCAGGAACGCGAACCCGGTCTTCACCGGCGAGTAGCCCTTGACGATCTGCAGGTAGTACGTCAGGAACAGGAACAGCCCGAACATCGCGATGATCGCCAGGCCCAGCGACAGGTAGATCCCGCCACGGGTACGGTCGGTGACCACCCGCAGCGGCAGCAGCGGCGCCTTCACCCGCGCCTCCACCGCCACGAACGACACCAGCAGCACCGCCGAGGCCACGAACATCCCCACCGTCACCGCATCGCTCCAGCCGTCGGACTCCGCCCGCGTGAAGCCGTACACCAGCGCCACCAGACCCAGCGTCGACAGCACCACACCCGGCACGTCCAGCGGAGAACGGTTGCGCCCGCCCTCCGGCTCACGGATCACCAGCCAGGCACCCGCCGCCGCGACCACCGCGAACGGGATGTTCACGAAGAACGTCCACCGCCAGTCCAGGTACTCCGTCAGGAACCCGCCCAGGATCAGGCCCACCGCGCCACCGCCGCCCGCGATCGCACCGTAGATACCGAACGCCTTCGCCCGCTCCCTGCCGTCGGTGAACATCACCGCCAGCAGCGACAGCGCCGCCGGCGCCAGCAGCGCACCGAACACACCCTGCAGGGCCCGCGCACCGAACATCATCGCCCCGGTCGTGGCCGCCCCGCCCAGCGCGGACGCCGCCGCGAACCCGGCCAGACCGATCACGAACGCCCGCTTGCGCCCCCACAGATCCGCGATCCGCCCACCGAACAGCAGCAGACCACCGAACGCCAGCGCGTACGCCGTCACCACCCACTGCCGGTTGCCGTCCGAGATCCCCAGATCCCGCTGGGCCGAAGGCAACGCGATATTCACGATGGTGGCATCCAGCACCACCATCAACTGCGCCAGCGCGATGAACACCAGCGCCTTCCAGCGCCCCGGATCGGGCGCGAGGGAGGAGGAAGCCTTTACGGCCGTATCAGACATGGAGGTACCCACCTGGGAGGTTCGGAAGTGCCGGTGGCGGACGTGCACGTCGGAGGAAGGAGGAAGGAGGAAGGAGGAGGGAGGAAGGAGGAGGGAGGAAGGAGGAAGGAGGAAGGAGGAAGGAGGAAGGAGGAAGGAGGAAGGAGGGGCCGGGGACGCGGGAGGTCTCGCCGGGCCCGGCGGCGGCAGGGGGTTGAGCCGGCCGCCGCCGGGCCTGCGAGCCGCACCGCTCCCGTCCCCACGGAGAACCGGTGCGCCACGGGAGCGCCCCCGCTCTGAGGCGTCCCGGTCCGGGGTGAACCCGCTTCCGGTCCGGCCGGAAGGGGTAACATGAACCTTGGTTCAGATACATCATGAACCATCGTTCATTTTCGCGCAAGCCCGGCCGCCCCAGGGTGAGGAGTGACCATGACCCGGACGCACGCGCCGCGTGCCGACGCCGTCCGCAACCGCAAGAAGATCCTCGACGCCGCACGCGAGCAGATCACCCGCCAGGGGCCGGACGTCGGCATGGACGAGATCGCGGCCACCGCGGGCGTCGCCGTCGGCACGCTGTACCGGCACTTCCCCACCAAGAAGGACCTGGTCACCGCGGTCGTCGAGGAGTACGTCAGTCACGTCGCCGCGACCGCCGAGGCGGCCCGGGCCCGCCAGGAGGCCGGAGCGCGCGCCCTGGACGAGATCACCGGCCTGCTCGGCCGCATCGTCGAGGCCACCGCCACCAACCGGGCCGTCAAAGCCGCCGCGCACGCCCTCGGGGCCGACTTCGACAAGGACGCCAAGGCCCGCGGGACAGCGGCACTGGCCGCCCTGATCCGGGCCGGACAGGCCGACGGCGACATCCACCAGGACGTCACCGTCGAGGACATCTACCTGCTGTTCTCCACCGCCCCCACGGACCAGCCCGCCACCGCCCGCACCCGCTGGCTGGACCTGGTCCTCACCGGCCTGACCACCCACAGCCGCCCCCCGGGGGGCTGAACCGCTTCACCGTGCTCCCCGCCCCGCCCTCGGCCGGGCGGCCCGCACCGGGCACCCACCTCTCCCCGGGCCCGGGGACACCCGGCACGGGGAACGCCGGACGGCCCCGGGCCGCCCGTCAGGGCACGCTCCGGGGCCGTCCGGGCCCCGCGGGCGGGACCACAGGGGCCCGCTGCCGTCCGGTGCCGTCCGGTGCGGACGGCTCAGCCGAAGGCCAGCTTGTTCGTGTCCCAGTCGCTGGCCGCCGAGATCACCGTCGTGGCGGCACCGATGGTGCTCGCTCCGCCCGCGTACAGAGCGATGCTGCCGTCGCCGGTGAGCGCCCAGATGTCGGGAACGCCGTCGCCGTTGACATCCGGTGTGCCGTACAGGTGGGTGGCCGGAACGACGTCCGCGGTCCAGCCGGTCGCATAGGTGGCGTCCGCTCCGGTCAGGGAGTCGCCCGCGAAGGACAGCGAGGCGATGGTGGAGCCGCCCGACGCGGCCGGCTTGCCGTAGCGCAGCCAGACCTTGCCGGTGGAGTTGGACCGCCACACGAAGTCGGGGGCGCCGTCGCCGTTGTGGTCGCCGAGGGAGACGAGATCGCGGTTGACCCAGGCGGTGACGTTCATCTCGGTCGCGGCGCTGAACGTGGCCCCGGTGTAGCCGGTGAAGGCCCACAGGCCGCCGGCTTCGGTGGTGGCGAAGAGGTCGGGACGGTCGTCACGGTTGTAGTCGCCGGTGATGATCTGCGTGAACGTCGCCGGGTCGGGCGCGCCGTCCGGCAGCCGGACCGTCATGCGCCGGGTGATGTCGACGCTGCCGTAGCCGTCCCCCTCGTACACGTAGAGCTCGCCGTCCGGCATCCGGGCGAACAGGTCGGTCAAGCCGTCACCGGGCCGCACGTCCTGCCCGTGGGCGATCAGGGCGGGCGCTCCGGCCGCGTCCTTCCAGTGGCCGTCGTACCCCTTGAGGACGTTGAGCAGTGTGCCGTCGCGGTGGGCTGCGTCGAGACCGGTGGCCAGGTCGCCGACCTGACTGCCCGGGTACATGCGCAGGTTGCCGTCCGAGGTGACGGTGAACAGGTCCGGGTAGGTGTCGCCGGACACGTCGCCGGGCTCGTCCGCCTTGTCGCGCGGGGTGACGTAGAAGAAGTACTTGGTGCCGGCCGAGACGTTGCCCGCGCTGTCCTTGGAACGGGCGTACAGCACGTTGGGTCCGGCGAAGTGCGGCTTGAGCGGGACCGTGACCGACTGTCCGGGGGAGACCACCTTCGAGCCGCCGTAGCTGGCCGTGTTGAAGGAGAACTCGTAACGCACCACGTCCGACTCCCCGTCGGGGGAGAAGGTGAACGCACCCGAGGGGCCGAACTTCACCTCGGACCAGACGGTGCCGTCCGCGTCGGCCGCGGGGAAGTCCGTGGAGGTGACCTCCGGCGGGTTCGGGGCGTCGTCGTCGTAGAGGAAGTGGCAGTACGTCGGGCTCGTGGTGGGTGCCCAGGCGGAGGCGGCCCCGCTCGCGTCGATGGCGCGGACGTGCCAGCGGTAGGTCTTGGTGT
The DNA here is from genome assembly GCF_058833805.1 of Streptomyces sp. B8-7. Classification (NCBI taxonomy): domain Bacteria; kingdom Bacillati; phylum Actinomycetota; class Actinomycetes; order Kitasatosporales; family Streptomycetaceae; genus Streptomyces; species Streptomyces sp. B8-7. Next base: position 1,316,063 of record NZ_JBYRRL010000002.1, read on the forward strand.
TGGTGAACTTCGACTTGGCCACGGTCAGCGAGGCCTTCCCCGAACTGTCCACCAGTGCCTTCTCGTCCACCACCTTCACGGAGCTGTCGTCGCTGCGCCACACCTGGAAGTGCAGGTACTTGAGGTTCTGCCGGACGGAGGTGTCGTCCGGGTCGGAGGACCTCGCCGACAGCACCAGGTCGCGCTTGCCGATGTGCTGGGCGGGCGAGGTGCGGTCGCAGCTCAGGGCGCCCGGCGTCTGGTCGAGCGCGGTCGGCGCGGCGGGCTTGCGGTTGTAGACGAGGGTCAGCTTGGGTGCGCTCTCCCCTTCTGCCTTGAACTTCTTCCACGGGTACGGCGAGGACTCGTCGGTCGCCCGCAGGCCGAGCGTGAGGGAGTGCCAGCCGCCGTCCGCCGCGTCCTGCGCGATCGACTTGGCGTCGTAGGCGACATAGGCGTCCGGGCAGGAGGAGTTGTAGCCGTGGGCGAAGGACTTGGTGCCGATCCTGCTGAGCCAGGAGGGCTGGTTGTTCCAGGTGGTGGAGGAGGAGATGCTGCCGGTGTGCCACACCTGCATCTCACGGCTCTCGCAGGACCAGGCGTAGGTCTCCCGCAGGCTGATGGAGGCGGAGGAGACGGTGGCGTCCTCGATGTCCGTGCTCCAGCCGAGCCGGAAGAAGGAGCGCGAGGTGCCCCAGGTGGTGGCCTCGTAGCCGACCCGGGCCGCCGTATCTCCAGGCCGCCGAGGCCCTGCGGGACGCGATTCTGAACGGCGAGTTCCGTCCCGGCGAGCGCCTGCCCTCGGCCAACGCGCTGCGTGACCGGTTCGGGGTCTACAGCTCCACCGTCCAGAACGCCCTGCGCGTGCTCAAGCAGGAAGGCTTGGTGTACTCCCAGCTCGGCCGGGGCAGCTACGTCAGCACTTCCGTCGGCGGGAGTGGCGAAGGAGCCGATGGCGACCACGAGGACGCCGACACTGAAGGATCGGACTGGCCGGCCGACGTCATCCGCAACGAAGACGCCCGACCGCCCTACGCCCAGGTCGCCGACATCATCCGCCGAGAGATCCTCGAAGGCACCTACCCTCCGGGCTCCCAGCTCCCCCCGGCACGTGAGATCCAGGAGCGGTTCAAGGTCGCCAACTCCACCGCACAGAACGCCTACCGGCACCTCAAGCAGGCTGGACTCGTGTACGCGGTCAAGGGGCGCGGTGTCTTCGTGCGCCAGGCCCCGGAGCCAGGGAAGCACCATGGACCGATCACGAACTACCTGCTACGAGACGAGATCGCCCGCGAGGCCCGTGCGGCTGCCGCAGAGTTCGCCGACCTCACTGATGACGAGCTGCTGGCACGGGAAGCCGAGCTGGATCAGCGATGGGTCACGATCCGCGAGCAGCACCAGCGAGTCTTCAACGAGCGCCGGAAGGCCAAACGCGAGAAGAGCCGACGCGGCCTGTTCCTGCCACCCCTCCACGACGACGGCACCGAATCGGACGTGTCGCCGAGCCAGAAGCTGGAGACCGCATTGGCCGAGTCGAGGAAGCGTCGACAGCAGCGCCCCTGATCCACAGTCTGGCAGATCGACCAGTGGTGAGCTGTTCAGAGTTTCTTTACTTGATCAAGGGCGTCCCGCTGACGCGGGCCGCCGCGCGCCGGCGGTCGGTGACCGCCGCCCGCTCCTGTCTGCCGCCCCGCTGGCGACGGCCGCCGACCACTCGGCGCGCAGGGCCCAGAGGCATAGGCCGGACTGTCAATCGGAAGCCCCGCTCTCCGAACGCTCAGCAGCAGACCGACTGGGTTCCCGAGAGGCCGTCCGGCGAGCTCGTACCGTGCGGCGTCGACACCCCGGCGGAGCTGTCGCCCGGAACGCGGCCGTTGTGCCTGGCTGGGACCGTGACGATGGAGATAACTGGGCTGATGCCGGTGCGGGGTCGAGCGAGACACACGTGACGGGTGATCGGTCGGCGCGCCCGCCGTCGTGGCTGACTTTCTGCGGCTGAGGCCAGAACCTCATGGCCATGGGCACGGCACGCACGTAAGGGCCCGCCCCTGCCAGGGCTGACGAGGAGGGGGAGCCTCGATCGGCCGTGCCCGGCAGGGACGGGAGTTGGGTAGGTCAGCGCGGTGCGGCTCCTGAGCGAGCGGGATGGGTCATGTCCGCCGCCAGGCCCGCCAAGGGCGGGTGATGATCTCCCGGTAGGTGTGGTGGGACGGGTTCTGGCCGCAGTGCCGCAATACCCAGTCCTGCGGTTCGGCGAAGTCCTTGCTTGTCGGTGAGGTCTCTCCGTCCACGGCGCACTGCATCGCGTACAGGACTGGCTCCGCGTCCGGTTCGCGGTCGGGCTGGAGCGTCCAGGTCTCGTAGCGCAGGACTGAGCGAGGGGTCACCGTCCCCACCTCCGGTTGGCCACGGCCACCTTCGCGCTCAACTCCTCCGTCGGAGCCGGTGGGCGAACGTCCTCGGGCGGCACGTCCCACTCCCGGCCACCGTGTGGCGGTCGAAGCTGCACGTACGGCCCCACATGCCCCATCACCACGCCTACCTTGCCGTTCCGCCGGTCGACCACCAGGGCGCCGGTATCGGGCGAGACGGTGTGCTCGCCGGTATCAGGGGTGGGGGCCGTCATCGTGACCACCCCGGCGAGGCGGCGCGCGACCGGCCGTTCAGTCGCAGGGCGGGAACACATGGGGTGGTGCTCATTCGCACGGTGACGCTCCTCGGCGGCGTTGATGCGTGCCCCTGGGCCTGTTGGTGCCGCAGGGTCGGCACCGATCCTCACGCCGGTCACCGGGACGAAGGAACCTCCACCAAACCCCACTTCGGGACGTCCTGCACCGTGTAGAACGTCCCTAGTGCCGTCCTGGGACGAAGGGGGAGACTCGTGCCGAACGAGAGACTTCGAGCCGTCATGGCAGCCGGAGGCTGGACGTACGCCGCACTCGCTCAGCAGGTCGAGGTCGACCCCAAGTCGGTCGAGCGCTGGGTGAACCTCGGGCGTATCCCACGTCGTGCCACCGCCCTCCAGGCGGCCAAGGCCCTGGGAGAAGACGTGCACGCACTCTGGCCGGCGCTCCGCCAGGCCCGCCCCGCCCGCGCCATCAGCCCCGAACTGGTCGCGCTCTACGAACAGCGGGCCGACCTCCCCGTCTCGACGTTCACCGACCTGATGGCCCAGGCCCGGGAACGGATCGACATCCTCGTCTACGCGGCCGTCTTCCTCCACGAGGCGTACCCGCGGCTGAACGAACTCCTCACCGAACGCGCCGCCGAAGGCTGCACCGTCCGCATCGCGATCGGGGACGCCGACAGCGACAACGTCCAAGCCCGCGGCCAGGAGGAGCGGTTCGGCCACGGCATCGAATCCCGCTGCCGCCTCGCGCTCATGCACTACAGGCCGCTCGCCAACACCCCAGGCATCGAAGTCCGCACCCACGAAACCACGCTCTACAACTCCCTCTACCGCGCCGACGACCAGCAACTCGTCAACGCCCACGTCTGGGGCGTCAACGCCTACGCCGCCCCCGTGTGGCATCTTCGCCGACACCAGGAGAGCGGCATGTTCGACACCTACACGGAGAGCTTCGACGCCGTATGGGCGACGGCAACCTCCGTACGAGAGGAAGGCTGACCGTGGCGCGAACCGAGTACTACGACGACCCGAACGCCCCCAAGCCGAACAACATGGTCGTCGCCGCATCCGCCGTCGTCACCGACGACCACGGGCGCATCCTCCTCCAGCGTCGCCGTGACAACGACCTATGGGCCCTGCCCGGCGGAGGCATGGACCTCACCGACTCCCTGCCAGGCACGGCCGTCCGCGAGGTCAAGGAAGAGACCGGCCTCGACGTCGAGATCACCGGCCTGGTCGGCACCTACACCGACCCGAAACACATCATCGCCTACACCGACGGCGAGGTCCGCCGCCAGTTCAACGTCTGCTTCACCGCCCGCATCACCGGCGGCCGGCTGGCAATCTCCGACGAGTCCACCGAAGTCCGGTTCGTACCGCCGGAAGAGATCGAGGAGTTGCCGATGCACCACACCCAACGACTCAGGCTCCAGCACTTCCTGGAACAGCGCGAGAAGCCGTACCTGGGCTGAACCGTCTGACGGCAGTAGCGACGGCAACAACCCCGGACAACCACAGACACCCACGCACGTCACCGGACCAGCAAACTGCGCTTGACCTGCATAAAAGCAGGTAGATGGAGCCACGCGGCACACGTACTATGTGCTGGCGGGCGCCACGCCGGTCCTGGTCCACAATTGCAACGCAACCTACGGGGACCTGGATCAGCATGGGCGCGCTACCGGTGTCGAGGCGATGCTCACTCCTAGCAATATCGGAGGCAAGACAAATCCTTCGGTTGACCCAGCCGGTTGGCAGAGCGGACAGGGGTACAATCGCGCGCACTTGTTGGCGGCAGTGCTGGGAGGAGTGAACAATGACAAGAGAAACTTCGTCACGATGCACGCGTATGCGAATTCTCCAGTGATGCGAGGGTTCGAGCTACAGGTTCGTGATGCTGTCAAAGCAGGTGAGAATATTTTGTACAGGGCGACGCCGGTTTACTCTGGAAGTAATCCGCTTCCCTTGGGGGTTACGCTTTCTGCGCGTGGAAACGCAGGATTCTCTCTGGACGTCACGATCGTCAATAGGAAAAGGTGACCCCGAAGTGTCTGTAGCAGAGTTGGCGCGATGGGCAAACGTCTCGTACCCGCAGGCTCCGGGTGAGGTGGACTGGAGCAGCGTCCCTGTAGAGCTTCGCACCCTCCTTCCAGATGATTATCGAGAAATGATCGATACGTTCGGAGGTGGGAGTTTCGACCGACATATTTGGATTCACTCACCCCGAAGGCAAGGGGAGCCTTACGATCTTGCGTCCTGGGCGGTTGAGCGGGAAACGGCACTGGAGCTTCTCTGGGGCGCTGGGGAAGAGATCCCTCCGGAGATTGATCGGGAGAGTGACAGGCTGATTGCCTGGGCAAGCACCGGTGACGGTGAGTACATCTACTGGGTGGTGCCTAAGGAGGGCTCCTTTCCGGCCGGTCGGCGAATTGCAGTCCAAGATTATGACGGGGACTGGGAATTCTTCGATTTGTCGTGCACTGAGTTCTTGCTCCGATGGGTCAATGGAGAACTCGATACGAATCTGATCTCTAGTACATTTGCGGAGTTCGAGAACTCGTTTACTCGCTACTGAGAGGGTGTCTCACGTGGCGAGTTGCGCGAGCTTCTTGTATTTACACCAAGCTCACCTTCAATCGCTCAGACTTCGAGGAGCATTTCGATACAGGTCTCGATTGTGAGGGTGGCCCAGGGAAAGACCGGGAGATATGTCATGAAAAGATTGACCTCGTCAACAAGTTGACGATAGGAAGGGAACAGTTGTGGGCTCCATGGTAGAGGGGCGGGATATCCACGACCTTCCCGTGTCGGAGTGGGGTGAGATCGGCTTCGACCTCGTCGGGAGCGTCGTTGATGCGAGAATCCTGTGTGTTCATCCATTCGGGGTCGGCGTGGAATTGGCTGCGCAAGGTGCCTACGGTCACGTCAATCCTCCGCGCGTCACGGATGAACGCTTCACGGTCGAGGAAACGGCACAGCATATCGGTGAAGTTCGGAGGGCCCTCGTGTTGGCCGTGGACCCAGGTCGGCAGCCCACTCTGACGCTGCGCCCGTCTCAAATCCCCGCCGCCTGAGGGCAGTGGGGCCGAGTGCGGGTGCGGCTTCGTCGTGGTGAGTGGTCGCGGGTCGCGGGTGGGGTCCCTCGCCGTCCGGTCACCGGAGGCGTACCAGGAACCCCCGGGGGCCGCCAAGGACGAGCGCACGCGTCACGAGGTGATCCGTGGCGGCTCCCGGAGAACCCTGGTCCGGCGAAGCTGCCCGACCGACGAGGGACCCCACCCGCTCAGGCCCCGGTCCTGCCGGAGCCCGGCCCGCCGCGTGGTGGGGCACCTTTGTGGGAGGGTGCCTGTCGGATCACCCCGGTTGATGTGCCGGCCGGGCGTACCGTGGAGTGGGAGGTGGTGAGTTGATGACCACGGAGCTGGCTGACAACGTCCGCAAGTACCGGCGTCGCGCGGGAATGAGCCAAGAGGAACTCGCCCACGCCGCAGGCGTATCGCCGGGCACCGTGCGCAAGGCCGAGCAGGGCGGCACCATCCGCATGGAGACCCTGCACACGCTTGCCCGCGCGCTGGGGGTGACCACGTCCGCGCTGATGGCCTCGGATGCACCGGAACCCGTCGGGCAGGCCGAGGAGCCGAACCGGGTCAACCTGATCCAGCTCCGCGCCGCCCTCACCCCAGCCGTCGGGCTCGTGGACCAGGACGCCGAGGTCGTGGCCGAGGAACCGAACCTGCGCACCTTCCGGCGGACGCTGCAAGACGCACGGGCGCTCTACTTCTCCGACAGCTACAAGAGCATCGCGGCTCAACTGCCGGGCCTGCTGCGCGATGCAGCTCAAGCCGTCACCTACTACGACAGCGGGGACGAGCACCGGCAGGCCCTGCTGGCCCGCGCCGAAGCGCTGCGTCTGGCCGGCACCTACCTCACCCAGGTACGGCAGTACGACATCGCGTATGCCGCTGTACGTGGCGCCATCATGGACGCCCGTCAGGCCGGAGACATACTTGCGGCGGGCTCCGGTGTCGGCTGCATGTGCTGGCTGCTGGTGCGGCAGGGACGGTTGGACGAGGCGGAACAGGTCGCCGCCCAGAGCATGGACGCTGTAGAGCCGAAGATCACCGGGGCCGAGCCGGACCACTACGCGGTGTGGGGCGGCCTGGCGATGGAGGCCGCCGCCGCAGCCGCGAGGAACAACCGTCCCGACGAGGCGAAGGAGTACCGCCAAGCCGCCCGGGTCGCCGCAACCGCTGTGGGGGCGGCGCATCGCAACGTCTCCCGGCACTGGTCCGTCTTCGGGCCGGTCACCGCCGCGGTCAAGGCACTCGAAGACTCCCTGGTCATCGGCGACGCCCGCGCGGTGGTGCGCAAGGCAGGCGAGCAGGAGGAGCTGTCGCCCAAGGCATGGAAGCGCCTGGGTGGGCCCAGCACCAACGACGGGAACCGCTTCACCCTCGATGTGGCGCGCGCCCACACCCGGACCGGCGACTTGTCAGCCGCCATGGACGAGTTGACCCGTGCCAGGGAAGCCGCCCCGCAGTGGCTGCGGCACCAGAACGGGGCCGCCGAGACCATGCAGGAGATCCTGCGCAAGCGCAAGCGCACCCTCACGACGGAGATGCGCGAAATGGCTGACTATCTGGGCGTTGTCGGGTAGATGCAGCGCAGCGTGGTAGTTCGTGAATCAAGAGTCGCGAACTGCCATGGCTACCGCCTGGGGTGACGACCAGTCAGTGCTTACGGTCAGTGTGTTCACCGTCAGTGACCCATGCCGGGGGTGCCCAGTGACCAAGCCCAGGAGCGAAGCCGACCGCATGCGTCGCAGAGAGCTGTACGACGCCGCGTCGGGCGGGGGAGGTCCCCGCTTACTGCCGTGGACCAGCCCGGAGGGGAAGCCCTGCTACCTGAGCAGCGACGGTCGGGGCTACCTCTCCACCCTCGCCGACAGCATCGAGACGGTACAGCTCACCATGGGCCAAGAGCTGTTGGAGTACGCCCGCGATACCACGGCGCCCGGTGCGAAGGCTCTGTCGGCGAGCGAATACCGTTGGTTGGCCTGCCGGTTGGTAGAAGCCCTGGCGGACGCGCTCAGGGTCGCGGACTCGCGCGGACAGCGCATCCCCGATCAGGAAGAGGCGGCCGAGGATGCCTGACTCTCCGAAGGGCGGCGCACCAGAACGCAACTCCTCTCGGGGCCGCTACCGCTTCCGCGAGTACCACGTGACCACCGTCCCCGACCCCGTGGCCCTGCCAGCGTTCGAGGCGGTCTGTGTCACGGGCGATGAGCGCAACTGCGGCGCCACGTCAGGCACGCTGCACACCCCGGAGAGCAATTGTCAAGAGTTGTGGTTCGGGTGACGCGTGATCAGGCAGCGGCGGTCTCTGCGCGCTCGACCAGGACGCCGTTTTCGAACGTGGCGCCCGCGCGGACCAGGGCGACGAGGTGGGCTCCGGTGACCGCGCGCCAGCGGGCCTGGGCGGACTCGACGAGCTTGAACACCATCGCGAGGGCCGCGGCCGGGCTGCCTGCCCCGCGGGTGACCTTGGTGCGGAGCTTGACGGTGGAGAAGGTCGACTCGATCGGGTTGGTGGTCCGCAGGTGGATCCAGTGCTCGGCCGGGAAGTCGTAGAACGCCAGCAGTTCCTCCCGGTCGTCGGTGATCTTCGCGACGGCCTTGGGGAACTTGGCGCCGTAGGTGCGCGCGAACGCCTCGATCGCCTTCTCGGCGTGCGTTCGGTCCTCGGCGTTGTAGATCTCCTGCATCGCCTTCGTCGCGCCCGGCTGTGCGGACTTCGGCAGGGCGTTAGTGACATTGCGGGCCTTGTGGACCCAGCACCTCTGGTGGCGGGCAGCCGGGAACACCTCGGCCAGCGCCTTCCACAGACCCATCGCGCCGTCGCCGACGACCAGTTCGGGATCGCGCATGCCCCGGCGGCGGCAGTCGCGCAGCAGGTCGGCCCACGACTCGGTGGACTCGCGCAGCCCCTCGGCCAGCGCGATCAGTTCCTTGGTGCCGTCCAGGCGCACACCCATCAGCACCAGGACGCAGGAGTGCGCCTGCCCGAGCCGGACCTTGGGGTGCACCCCGTCCGCCCACACGTACACGTAGTCGGACTCGGCGAGGTCGCGCTGCTGGAAGGCGGCGTGGTCGTCGCTCCACTGCTTCGTCAGCCGGGTCACGGTCGCCGGCGACAGCCCGGCCGAGCTGCCGAGGAACTGCTCCAGCGCGGGCACGAAGTCCCCCGAGGACAGTCCATGCAGGTAGAGCAGCGGCAGCACCTCGCTGACCTTGGGCGACTTGCGGCACCACGGCGGCAGGATCTTCGAGGAGAACCGCATCCGCTCGCCGGTGGCCGCATCCACCCGCTTGTCGTTCACGCGCGGGGCCGTGACCTCGACGGGACCGGCCGCGGTGGTGACAGTGCGGGGCCGGTGGCGGCCGTTGCGCACCACCAGGCGACGCCCGGCCTCATCCGTCTCGGCGGCCAACTCGGCTATGTACTGGTTGACTTCGGCTTCCAGCGCGGCGGCGAGCATCCGCCGGGCGCCCTCACGGACGATCTCGTCGATCAGGGAGCCGGACTCGGTCGAACCATCGGCATTGACTACGCTGAGCACGGGCGTGCCTTCCCGACCCGCGCTGCGAACGCGGGCCTACTCGGTGACCATCAAAGGATCATTCGGGAAGGTACGCCCTCCGCGTTCCTCCCGGGGTCGATCCACAGGTCTTGAGCATTGCTCCACCCCGGACGAACTGACCCGCTGGATCGCCGGGCACTGCGCCCAGAGCGGCCACGAGCTGTACGAGCAGACCGTCCGCGCTCTCGTCCGCGCCGAACCCGGCGCATGGCAGTAGAGTCCCCCTGCGCCGACACCACGCCAGCGGCAACGCGACCGTGCGACCGAAGCCGCTGACGGCAGTAGCGACGCTGAGGTTGAAAGGGTGGGGTGACAGGGTTACGGGGGCTCCAGCCTCAGTCCGGTCCCGGCGATGAAGCCGTCGCGGATCTCTGGTCGGCGTTGGATGCTGCGTAAGCGGTTCTTCACGAGCGGGGCGAGGTCGTCGATCGCGCGGGGTGCGAGGTTGGCCAGGGGCTTCTTCAGATGGGCCCAGACCCCTTCGACGGGGTTGAGGTCGGGTGCGTACGGAGGCAGCTTGATGATGGTGAGCCAGTCGCCGTTGCGGTCGCAGAACTCCCGCAGGGCCTTGGCGTGGTGGGTGCTGGCGTTGTCCCACACCACGATCAGGGGGGCACCGCCGAGCTGCCGACGGGCTGAGGTCAGCAGGCCGGGGAACTCGCGGGCGCGGAAGCCCTTCTTCTCGCCGGTTCGGCCTCGGTACGTCTGCGTCCGGTAGATCAGGCGGGTCTCGCGGCCCGGTCTGACGCAGATCATCCCGGCCATCAGGACCCGGCCCGATCCCTTCCCGGTCACCTTGACCAGCGGAGTCCGCCCTCGAGGTGCCCAGGTCCGGCCCTTGCCGGGCTTCAGGTCCTGGCCGGCCTCGTCCTCGAAGACTATCCACGCGCCCAGGAGCCGGGCCGTCCTCTTACCCGTGACCACTGCTCCGTCCGCCACCGCTCCACGGCCTGTTCGTCGCGCTCGACGGCCCGGTGGACGGGCACCTGCGGCGACCGGCCCAGCCGGTGCAGCAGGTAGGACACACCGCGCGGGGTGTACCGGTATCCGAGCAGGCGGTGGATCAGCTCCGCGACCCTGGCCAGGGTCCACCGCTGGTCCTCCATCCAGCCGTGCGCCGCCGGGCCGGCCTCCAGCTCGACCTGCAGGCGCTCGGTCTGGTCATCGCTGAGCTGACACGGAACGCCACCAGGCCCCTTCGAGGCCAGGGCTGATCTGCCGCCGTCCCGCCAGGCCGCGTGCCAGGCGTAGGCCGACTTCCGCGACACCCGTAACCTGCGGGCCACCTCCGGGGGCCGCCCCCTTGCTCGAACATCTCCGCGGCCTCGAAGCGCACCGCCTCACGCTTCGCCCGCCCCACAGCGGTCAGACCACCGCCATCCGCGTACCTCATGACTCGACGGCAACGTCAGTGGACGGTGGCTGCACACCGTGGCGGATCGTCGCCGTCGTCGCCGGTCGACTTGTCGTGGGCAGGGCCGTCAAGGGCACTGCCTCCTGGCCGCCCTCGGCCTCACCGGATGAAGACAGACCTCGATCACGCAAGAGCCCCTGAGCCCGACCCGCTCGGAGTTCGCCTTCTCGGTGAGTGAGTCTTCAGGGGCGCAGGGAGACCTTCACGATGCCGGTGGTAGCTTCCAGTCGGTAGGCGGGCGGGTGTGGGGGTGTGCCGGTGAAGGCTGTGGGGCGGGTCTCGGCAGGAGTCGTGGCGGCGGTCTGTGCGCTGAGTGCGTGTGACGCCGTGAGCGGGGGAGGCTCGGGCGGTGGCGCGAAGGTGAAGCCCCTTCCGGCGACCAGCGCCGCGTCACACGCTGGGGACCTCGACGCTGCGGCGCTCGCGCGCGGGGACGCCGACGGTTACAGCGTGACCGCATCGGCCGCCCGACGAGAACCGCAGGTCGCCGAAGACGTCTGCGGCCCTGCCGCGAAGGTGCTCTCGGGCCTGGCGGTAGGAGAGCCCGCGGCAGTGGTCTCGCGGGAGGCGACCGGCGGGAGAGCGGTCGTGACCGTGACCCTCGGGGCGTACGACGGCGATCAGGCGCAGGCGGCGCTGGACGCGTTGGCCGCGTCGGTCGACGAGTGTGCTGAGGGGTTCACCGCGACGGTGGACGGGGAGAAGCGCCGGTTCGGCAAGGTTGCCCTGGAGCTGGCGCCGGAGGGGGCCGACCAGGCCATGGCCCTCGGCGCGGTCGTCGAGCGCGCTGGGGTGAAGACGCCCGTGAAGGCGGTGGTCCTGCGCAAGGGGGAGAGAGTCGCCTACCTCGGCGCAGTACCCGACAGCGGCGCCCCGGCGGACTTCGCCCTGCCCGTTGCCCTCGTCGCTGCGCAGCTGACCAAGCTGTCCTGACACCGGAAGGCGTACCGGAGGCCGCTGGACGGTCCCGGTGCGTGCCGGTTCGTTCCGTCCGCAAGGACCCGAACGGACCGCGAGCCTTTGACGGTCAGGGCGCGGTGAGCGTCGGTTCGGTGGGGTCCGGGAACCGCCGAGCCGGCTGCACCGGGCCAGGGCTGCCCGGACGACCCGGCCGACCGACTCCGGGCCGGCCGCCGCTACCTGGTCGCCGCCCGTCCCCAACGCGGCGCCCCACGCGTCCCGACCCTCCCCGCTCGTCGCCCGGCGCTACCCGCGGTCGTCGCGGAACGGGTCCGGCGGTGCCACGGCGTCGCGCTGCCCGGCGTTGTGCCGGTGCTCCAGCAGGGCCAGTTCGGGTCGGTGCAGGTCGAAGGCCGGGGACTCCGAGCGGATCCTGGGCAGCGTCACGAAGTTGTGGCGCGGCGGCGGGCACGAGGTCGCCCACTCCAGCGACCTGCCGAAGCCCCACGGGTCGTCGGCCTCCACGCGCCTGCCGTAGCGGGCGGTGCGCCACACGTTGTAGAGGAACGGCAGCATCGAGGCGCCGAGCAGGAAGGACCCGATGGTCGAGAAGGTGTTCAGTGCGGTGAAGCCGTCCGCCGCCAGGTAGTCGGCGTAGCGGCGCGGCATGCCCTCGGCACCCAGCCAGTGCTGGACCAGGAACGTGCTGTGGAAGCCGACGAACAGCGTCCAGAAGTGCATCTTGCCGATCCGTTCGTCGAGCATCCGGCCGGTCCACTTCGGCCACCAGAAGTAGAACCCCGCGAACATCGCGAAGACGACCGTGCCGAACACGGTGTAGTGGAAGTGCGCGACGACGAAGTACGAGTCGGAGACGTGGAAGTCCATCGGCGGCGAGGCCAGGATGACACCGGTCAGCCCGCCGAACAGGAAGGTGACGAGGAAGCCGACGGACCACAGCATGGGGGTCTCGAAGGACAGCGCCCCGTTCCACATGGTGCCGATCCAGTTGAAGAACTTGACCCCGGTCGGCACCGCGATCAGGAAGGACATGAACGAGAAGAAGGGCAGCAGCACGGCACCCGTGACGAACATGTGGTGGGCCCACACCACCACGGACAGCCCGGTGATCGCGATGGTCGCCCCGACCAGCCCCGCGTAGCCGAACACGGGCTTGCGCGAGAACACCGGGAAGATCTCGGTGACGATCCCGAAGAACGGCAGGGCGATGATGTAGACCTCCGGGTGTCCCCAGAACCAGAACAGGTGCTGCCACAGCAGCGCGCCGCCGTTCGACGCGTCGAAGACGTGGGAGCCGAACTTGCGGTCGGCCTCCAGCACGAACAGCGCCGCGGTGAGGACCGGGAAGGCCATCAGGACCAGGACCGCCGTCAGCAGCACGTTCCAGGTGAAGATGGGCATCCGGAACATCGTCATCCCCGGCGCCCGCATGCAGATGACGGTGGCGACGAAGTTGACCGAGCCGAGAATGGTGCCGAAGCCGGAGAACGCCAGCCCCATGATCCACAGGTCGGCCCCGGGACCCGGCGAGCGGGCGGTGTCCGACAGCGGAGAGTACGCCGTCCAGCCGAAGGCCGGAGCCCCGTCCGGCGTGAGCAGGGAGCCCAGCACGATCAGCGCTCCCAGCAGGTACACCCAGTACGCGAAGGCGTTGAGCCGGGGGAAGGCGACATCGGGCGCACCGATCTGGAGCGGCATGATCCAGTTGGCGAAGCCGGCGAACAGGGGCGTGGCGAAGATGACGAGCATGATGGCGCCGTGCATCGTGAACGCCTGGTTGTACTGCTCCATGGACATGATCTGCATGCCCGGCCGGGCCAGCTCCGCCCGCATGAGCAGCGCCATCACACCGGCGACCAGGAAGAACACGAAGGACGTGGTGATGTAGAGGGTGCCGATCGCCTTGTGGTCGGTGGTGGTCAGCCACTTCACCACGACGCGCCCGCCGCGATCACGCCCGTGGGCCTGCTGCCGTACCGCCGTGTCACCACCGTAGGACACCGACATAGCACCCCATCACAAGACGTCGTCGTGGTTGCCGCGAGGCCGACGCCGACCCGCCGCTGGGGCCGGCACCAGCGGCACGCTAGCGATACCACCCCGGGTACTCAACGAGACACTCGGGTGCACAGTGGCCGATTCCGGCGCGCCGGTGCCCCGCACCCTGCAGCGTGCGCCTGCTTCCCCGCGCCGACGCCCTGTTCCCCGTTCCGCGTCCCCGTCCGTGCACCGGGTCCTCACGTCCCGGCCCCGGGTCCCGGCCCGTGAGCCCCGGTGCCCGCGGGGGCTCCGGGCCTCTCCGCCGAGGTGCGGCGACTCCCGCCGTGTGCCGGGGCGGGGCATCCCCCGGCGCTGCCCGGGTACCCGGCGCCAGGGGCGGCCGCAGCACGGCGGGTCGCCCCGCGGCGGCGCGTCAGCAGGTCGCCGCGTTCGAGGCGACGGGCCCCATGCCCTGTGGCAGCGTGGGGCTGTCGGGGTAGCTACACACAGGAGTGGAGGCAGGCATGTCCGTGGTGAAGAGTTCCGTGCCGGAGGCCGACCTGAAGGTCCTGGGCGAGGCACTGCAGGGGGCGTTGGTGGACCTGGTGGAGGTGTCGCTGGTCGCCAAGCAGGTCCACTGGAACGTCGTGGGCCCCCGGTTCCGGAGCGTCCACCTCCAGCTGGACGAGGTCGTGGCCACCGCCCGGGTGCACGCGGACACCGTCGCCGAGCGCGCGGTCACGCTGGGCCTCAACCCGGACGGCCGCGCGAGGGCGGTGGCCGAGGCCGCCCCGTTCGGTGACGTGCCCACGGGATGGATCAAGGACAACGACGCCGTCCGGCTCATGGTCCGGGGACTGGAGGCGGTGACGGCCCGCATGCGCGAGCGGATCCGCGCGACGGACGAGCCCGACCCGGTGACCCAGGACCTCCTCATCGCCCTCACCGCCGAGTTGGAGAAGCACATGTGGATGTTCCAGGCCGAGAACGCCTGAGCGCCCGCGGCAGGTGATCGCCACGCGGCCCGGCCACGCGGGCGAGCGGCCCCCGCCACGCGGAGGCCGCTCGCCGTTGCCGTGTGCCGCGACCGCGCCGCGACCGAGCTGCGACCGCGCCGCGACCGAGCTGCGACCGCGCCGCGACCGCGCCGCGACCGAGCTGCGACCGCGCCGCGACCGCGCTGCGGTCCGAGACGCCCTCGGACCGTGTCTACGGCCGCTCGCGCAGGGACGCGACCACGGCGCGGATGTCGGTGCGCGGGCCGCGGTTGTACGGAAGCCTGGACAGCAGCATGCCCATCGCGCAGGTGTTGCTGAGCGCGGCGAAGGTCAGCCCGGCCCCGACGGCCGTACCGATGAGGTGGAGCCCCGGTACGAACAGTCCGGCGACGCCGGAGACGAGGACGATCGCCCCGGCGACCAGGCGGACCTGACGCTCCAGGTCCCAGCGCGGCTCGCCCTGGTTGACGGGGGCCCCGGCCGCCTCCCAGGCCATCATCCCGCCGTTCAGGACGCGCAGGTTGGGCAGACCGACCTCGGCGAGCGCCTGTTCGGCCTGGGCGGCGCGGCCGCCGGAGCGGCAGATGAGCACGACGTCCTCGTCGAGGTGCTCGCGCAGTTCGGTGCGGTGCTCGCGGAGGGTGTCCAGGGGCACGTTGTAGGAACCGGGGATGTGCGAGGTGCGGAACTCGCCGGGCGTACGCACGTCCAGCAGGCGGGGGGCACGTCCCTCCTCGGCCAGCTGCTGGAGGGCGGCGGGGCTGAGACCTGCGGTGCGGGGGGCGTCGAGCGACATGGGAACTCCGTGGTCGGGTGGGCCGGGCCGCAGCGGAGGCGGCTCGGCCCGGGGGTACGGGGGTGGTCGGGTACGGGGGAGGGGGTTGCTGCGGGAATCAGGCGGCGGGCGCGTCGAGCAGGGCCCAGGCCGCGTAACCGCCGAGGACGTCGGAGACGTCGGCGAAGCCCCGGTGGCGCAGCAGGCTGGCCGCGATGGAGGACCGGTGGCCGCCCGCGCAGTGCAGGACGAGGGGCCGGTCGGCGGGCACCTCCTCCAGTCGGCGCGGCAGTTCGCCGAGAGCGATGTGCAGAGCGCCCTCGATGAAGCCGGCGGTGCCGCGTTCGCCGCAGTTGCGGACGTCGACGACGACCGGCGGGTTGTCGCCGGCCAGGGCGGTGCGCAGTTGGGCGGCGGTCAGCCGGCTGGCCGGGGTGATCTCCTCGGACAGGGCGGGCAGGGCACTGTCGGGACCGCGCAGATAGCCGGCGACGCGGTCGAATCCGACGCGGGCCAGCCGGGTGACGATCTCCTCCTCGCGGTTCTCCGGGGCGACGACCAGCAGCTCCGTTCCGGGCTCCAGGACGGTTCCGGCCTGCTCGGCGAACCGGCCGTCGGCCGGCACGTTGAGCGCGCCGCGCAGGTGCCCGGCGGCGAACTCCTGCGGGTCACGGGCGTCGACCACCACGGCCCCGGCACGGCGGCGTCCGGCGAACTCCCGTGCGGTCAGCGGGCGGGGCGCCGACGCCGGGTCGTACAGCTCGCGCTCGCGGCGGTTGAGGTCGGCGTCGTAGGCGAAGTAGCCCGGGGCGGCGGCCTGCCCGGCGGTGACCAGGGCGACGAACTCGGCCTCGGACATCGGCGTGCAGGCGTAGTTCGTGGCGCGCTGCTCGCCGATGGTGGACTGCTTCTCCGCGGAGAGGTTCTTCCCGCACGCGGAGCCGGCGCCGTGGGCGGGGAACACGCGCACCTCGTCCGGCAGGCCCATGAGCTTGTGCTGCACGCTGTCGTACAGCGACGCGCCGAGCTCCTCGGCGGTCACGCCGACCGAGGCGAGCAGGTCGGGGCGGCCCACATCGCCGATGAACAGCGCGTCACCGGTGAGCACGCCGTACGGCACGGCGTCGTCGGCCCTCTCGCGGACCAGGACGCTGATGGACTCGGGAGTGTGCCCCGGCGTCTCCATGATCTCCAGCGTGACCTCGCCCAGGCTGATCGTCTCGCCGTCGGCCAGCTTACGGATGGGGTACTCCGTCTCCGCGCGCCGGCCGTAGCCGATCCACGCGCCGGTGCGCGCGGCCATCTCCAGGTGACCGGCGACGAAGTCGGCGTGGAAGTGCGTGTTGATGACGGCGACCACGGTGAACCCGTGCGCCTCGGCGTCGGCGAGGTACTCCGACACGTCCCGGCGGGGATCCACCACCACGGCCCGGCCCGTGGACTCGTCGCCGATCATGTACGAGGCCTGGGAGAGGCAGTCGAGGTAGTACTGGGAGAAGAACACGCAAGACCTCCAAGACAGAGCAGGGACACACCCTGGGGTGTTCGAGCCGGTGTGCCGGCCACGCCGTCGCCGGCGCACCGGCGCCCGCGGCGGGGGAGTGGCCGTCGGCAGGCCGGCCAGCCGGTTCCGGGCGGCCGCGAGCAGCAGGACGACCGCGACCGCCCTCCCTGATACCCCCACGGGTATTTCGTCATTCGACGGTAAGGGGCCTTTCCCGGCGTTGTCAAATACCCCCTAGGGTATTTTCGGCCGCACCGCTCCGCGCCCGCGGCGCCTCACGGGCCGGCGCCGCCTGTTCGCCGCCTCTGGTCACCCCGCCACCCGCCCGTCCGTCCCTCACGGGGTGCGGACGGGCAACGCCCCGCAGTGCGCCCGGGGGCGGCACTGCGGGGCGTCGTGGGTGCGGTGGGGCGGGGGAGGGTGTCCGGGCGGGCTTCTGGGCGGGCGGTGTCACCGCGCCCCGGTGCGGAGAGGTCCGCCGCGCCGGGCGGCCGGACCCGGTCCGCGATACGGCCTGGTGGGGTGCGGGAGCGGAGTCGGGGTCACCAGCTGCTCTTGGTCACACCGGGCAGCTCGCCCGCGTGGGCCATCTCGCGCACCCGGATCCGGGACAGCCCGAAGGCGCGCAGGTGGCCGCGCGGGCGGCCGTCCACGCAATCGCGGTTGCGCAGGCGCGTGGCGCTGGCGTCGCGGGGCTGCCGGCGCAGCTCCCGCCGGGCGGCGGCGCGCTCCTCGTCGGAGGCGCGCGGAGAGGCGATGACGGCTTTGAGCACCGCACGGCGGGCGGCGTAGCGGGCCACGACGAGGCGCCGCTGCCCGTTCTTCGCGATCTTGCTCTTCTTGGCCATCAGACCTTCCCTCCCCGGGCGCGGATGCGCGCCACCGCGGCCTCGACGCCGATCACGTCGACCGTCCTGATGCCCTTCGCGGAGAGGGAGAGCCGGACGTGCCGGCCCTCGCTCGCCAGCCAGTAGCGCTTGCGCTGGATGTTCGGGTCGAAGCGGCGCCCGGTGCGCCGGTGGGAGTGCGAGATGTGGTGGCCGAAGCCGGGCTTCCGGCCGGTGAGCTGGCAGTGAGCTGACATGCCTGTCCTCCTCGGGGTCGTGGAGGGCACCACTCTAAGCCTTAATGAAAATGAAAACCACTCTCGTGTACGCTGGCGCCCATGGCACGCAACGAACTCCGTCCCGTGGTCAGACTGCGCTCGACCGCGGGCACGGGCTACACCTACGTCACCCGCAAGAACCGCCGCAACGATCCGGACCGGCTCACCCTGCGCAAGTACGACCCGGTCGCCGGGCGCCATGTCGACTTCCGAGAGGAGCGCTGACCGCCGTGAAGCCCGGAATCCACCCCGGCTACCACCCGGTCGTCTTCCGCGACCGGGCCGCCGGCTTCGCCTTCCTCACCCGCTCGACCACCACCAGCGACCGGACCGTGGTCTGGGAGGACGGCAACACCTACCCGGTCGTCGACGTCGAGATCTCCTCGGCCGGCCACCCCTTCTACACCGGAACCCAGCGGGTCCTGGACACCGCGGGCCGCGTCGAGCGCTTCGCACGCCGCTACGGCCGCGGACGGAGCGGGCGGTGAGCGGGGACGGCCGGCGGCTGCCGGTCGCCCTCGTCGCCGGGCTGCACGCCGACGCCCGCCGGGCCGCCGTCGAGGAGATCCTGCGCACCGTCCCGGGCTCCGTCGCCCTGCACCACGACCTGACGTCCGCCGCGGACGGCACCGCGCACCGCACCGTGCGCGACGCCACCGGGCTGCTCGGCGGGGGCCGCGCGCCCCTGGTCAACGACTGCGCCTGCTGCGCGCTGCGCGAGGACCTCCTGCCCGAACTGCTCAGGCTCGCCGACGCGGGCGGGCACCGGCTGGCCGTGGTGGAACTCTGGGACTCCGTCGAGCCGCAGGCCATGGCCGCGGTCGTGGCCGCCGCGGGCGCACCGCTGGCGCTCACCGGGGTCGCCACCGTGGTCGACCCGGCCCTCGTGCTGCCCTGTCTGTCCAACGGCGACGACCTCGCCGAGGTGGGCCTCGCCGCCGCGCCGACGGACCAGCGCACCGTCGGCGACACCTTCTCCCGCCAACTGGAGTACCCCACGCTGATCGCCCTCGTGGAGGACGCCTCCCCCGGGGAGGGCGGGAAGGCCGGGGTGGGCGCGGAGCCCGCCGACGACACCGACCGCGCGCTGCTGGCCCAGCTCACCCCGGGTGCACGAAAGGTGCCCGGGACCGGTGGCACGCTGGGAGCCGCCCTGCTGGCCGGCTTCGATGTCACCGCGGCCGCCGCCCGGGTGCACCCGGCCTGCGCGCTGCTGCCGCAGGACGAGGACGAGCACGGGGTCGGCACCCTGGTGTGGCGGCGCGAACGCCCCTTCCACCCGGAGCGGTTGCACGCCGTCCTGGAGGACCTGGTCTGCGCCGCCGCCCGCAGCCGGGGCCGCTTCTGGCTGGCGGACCGCCCCGACACCCTGCTGTCGTGGGACGCGGCGGGCGGCGCGCTGTGCGTGGAGTCGGCCGGACCCTGGCTGGCGGCCCTGCCGGATGCCGCGTGGGAGATGGTGCCGGCCGAACGCCGCCTCGCCGCCTGCGTGGACTGGCACCCGGAACACGGAGACCGCTGCCAGCACCTGACCTTCACCTCGCCCGGGCTGGACCGCGACGGCCTGCTCGCCGTGCTCGACTCGTGTCTGCTCACCGACGACGAGTACGCCGCCGGCCGCGACGGCTGGAAGCGGCTCCCGCACGCCTTCGACGAACTGCTCGACCCCGTGAACTGACGACACCCGAGAACCGGAAGACGAAGCACCGCAAGACCGGAGCACCGGAAGACCGGCGCACCGCAAGACCGGAGCACCGGAGCACCGGAGCACCGGAGCGCCGGAAGACCGGAGCACCGGAAGACCGGAGCACCGCAAGACCGGAGAAGAGGACCCGCCTGCCATGCCCCGCACCAAGAACGCCGGACGCCAGAGCGCCCGGCGCCGCGTCAACCCGCTCGACGCCGCCGGCATCACCTGCATCGACTACAAGGACACCGACCTGCTGCGGAAGTTCATCTCCGACCGAGGGAAGATCCGCAGCCGCCGGGTCACCCACGTGACCCTTCGACAGCAGCGCCGGATCGCCCGGGCCGTCAAGAACGCCCGCGAGATGGCCTTGCTGCCCTACGGCTCCCGGTAGCCGGTCCGGCGCCGACGCGGCCCCCGCGGCCCCTGCGGGCCCGCACCGCCCTGCGGGGCGGTCGCCGATTGCCGTGGGAGTCCGCCGCCCTGGCGCCGGCGCCGTCCCGTCACGCCCGTCGGCCGGGTGCTCGACGGCGTCCGGCCGACGGAGGGCCACCTGCGGCCCAGTGCCTACAGCGGAGTGACGTAGGCCCCGGCGATGCCGCCGTCGACGAGGAAGTCGGTGGCGTTGACGAAGGAGGAGTCGTCACTGGCGAGGAACGCGACCGCGGCGGCGATCTCCTCGGCCTCGGCGAACCGGCCGGCCGGGATGTGCACCAGGCGGCGCGCCGCCCGCTCGGGGTCCTTGGCGAACAGCTCCTGCAGCAGCGGGGTGTTCACCGGGCCCGGGCAGAGCGCGTTGACGCGGATGCCCTCGCGGGCGAACTGCACACCGAGTTCACGGGACATGGCGAGGACGCCGCCCTTGGAGGCGGTGTAGGAGATCTGGCTGGTGGCCGCGCCCATGACGGCGACGAACGACGCGGTGTTGATGACGGAGCCCCGGCCCTGGCGCCGCATGTACGGCAGGGCGGCCTTGCAGCACAGGTAGACCGAGGTGAGGTTGACCTCCTGTACGCGCTTCCACGCCTCCAGGCCGGTCTCCAGGATGGAGTCGTCGTCGGGGGGCGAGATGCCTGCGTTGTTGAAGGCGATGTCGACGGAGCCGTAGGTGTCGTGGGCGACCTTGAACAGGTTCTCCACCTCCTCCTGGTCGGTGACGTCGACCCGGACGAAGGTCCCGCCGACCTCCTCGGCGGCGGCCTTCCCGGCCGCCTCGTCGATGTCGCCGCAGACCACGTGGGCACCCTCGGCGGCGAGACGGCGGGCGGCGGCGAGGCCGATGCCGCTGCCGGCACCGGTGATGACGGCGGTACGGCCGACCAGGCGTCGGCAGATGTTCTCGCGGGCGGTGTCGGTCATGTGGGCTCAGGCCTCCGTGCTGATGAAGACGTTCTTGGTTTCGGTGAAGGCGGTCAGGGCGTCGGGGCCCAGCTCCCGGCCGAGGCCGGACTGGCCGTAGCCGCCGAACGGGGTCCAGTAGCGGACGCTGGAGTGGGAGTTGACGGACAGGTTGCCCGCCCGGACCGCGCGGGAGGCGCGCAGGGCGCGGCCGACGTCGCGGGTCCACAGGGAGCCGGAGAGGCCGTAGGGGGTGGCGTTGGCGAGCCGGATCGCGTCCGCCTCGTCGTCGAAGGGCAGGACCACGGCCACCGGGCCGAAGACCTCCTCGACGGCGCACGGCGCGTCCTCCGCGACCCCGGTCAGCAGGGTCGGCGGGAACCAGAAGCCGGGCCCCCCGGGCGCCTTGCCGCGGATCGCCTCGGCGTCGTCGGGGACGTAGGCGCGGACCCGCTCCAGCTGGGCGCGGGAGATCAACGGGCCCATCTGGGTGCGCTCGTCGAGCGGGTCACCGACCACGACCTCCGCCACGGCGGGCGCGAGCAGCTCCAGGAAACGGTCGTACACGCCGCGCTGCACCAGGATGCGGGTCCGGGCGCAGCAGTCCTGGCCGCTGTTGTCGAGGAAGGACATGGGGGCGGCGGCCGCCGCGGCCTCCAGGTCGGCGTCGGCGAAGACGATGTTGGGGCTCTTGCCGCCGAGTTCGAGGGTGACCCGCTTCACCTGGCCGGCCGCCCTGGCCATGATCTCCTTGCCGACCCGGGTGGAACCGGTGAAGACGACCTTGGCGACGCCCGGGTGCTCGACGAGGGCGGAGCCGGCCACCCGCCCCTCGCCGGGCAGGACCTGGAAGAGGTGCTCGGGCAGCCCTGCCTCCAGGGCGAGTTCCGCCAGCCGCACCGCGGTGAGGGGTGTGGTCTCGGCGGGCTTGAGGACGACGGCGTTGCCGGCGGCGAGCGCGGGCGCCGCCGCCCAGGCGGCGATCGGCATGGGGAAGTTCCACGGGGCGATGACGCCGACCACCCCGAGCGGTTCGAGGATCGTGATGTCCAGGCCGCCGGGCACCGGGATCTGGCGCCCGGTCAGGCGCTCCGCCCCGCCGGCCGCGTAGTCGAGCAGGTCGCGGACGTTGCCCGCCTCCCAGCGGGCGTTGCCGAGGGTGTGGCCCGCCTCGCGGACCTCCAGCAGGGCGAGCTCCTCGATGTGGGCGTCCACGACGGAGGCGAAGCGGCGCAGTGCCCGGGCCCGGTCGGCGGGCGCGGCGGCGGCCCAGGAGCGCTGCGCGGCCCCGGCGCGGACCACGGCCGCGTCCACGTCGGCCGGGGTGGCGGCCGGGACGGTCGCGACGACCTCCTCGGTCGCCGGGTTCAGTACCTGGAGCAGGGTGCGTTCCAAGGGACGGTCCTCACATGCGTTCGAAGGAGCGGCGCAGCTCCCAGTCGGTGACGGCGGCGTCGTAGGCGTCGAGTTCGACACGGGCCATGTTGCGGTAGTGGGCGACCACCTCGGGCCCGAAGGCGGCCTTCGCGATCTCGCTGTTCTCCCACAGCTCGGCGGCCTCCCGCAGGGTGGTGGGGACGTGCGCGTAGTCGCCGGTGTAGGCGTTGCCGGTACAGGCGGCCGGCAGTTCGAGGCGCTGCTCGACGCCGTACAGGCCGGCGGCGACGAGTCCGGCGACCGCCAGGTACGGGTTGACGTCGCCGCCCGGCAGCCGGTTCTCGAACCGGGTGGACCGGCCGTGGCCGACGACCCGCAGCGCGCAGGTGCGGTTGTCGTGGCCCCAGGCCACGGCGGTCGGTGCGAAGGAGCCCGGCTGGAACCGCTTGTACGAGTTGATGTGGGGGGCGTACAGCAGCGAGAAGTCCCGCAGCGCCGCGAGTTGTCCGGCCAGGAAGTGCCGCATCACGTCCGACATCCCGTCCGGACCGTCCCCGGCCATCGCGTTGCGTCCCTCGGCGTCCTGCAGCGAGAGGTGGATGTGGCAGGAGTTGCCCTCGCGCTCGTTGTACTTCGCCATGAACGTGAGGGAGCAGCCCTCCTGCGCGGCGATCTCCTTCGCGCCCGTCTTGTACACGGCGTGCTGGTCGCAGGTGACCAGCGCCTCGTCGTAGCGGAAGGCGATCTCGTGCTGGCCGGGGTTGCACTCGCCCTTGGCGGACTCCACGGTGAGCCCGGCGCCCGCCATCTCGTTGCGGATGCGGCGCAGCAGGGGTTCGATCCGGCCGGTTCCCAGCACCGAGTAGTCGATGTTGTACTGGTTGGCCGGCGTCAGGCCCCGGTATCCGGCGTCCCAGGCCTGCTCGTAGGTGTCCCGGAAGACGATGAACTCCAGCTCCGTGCCGACATGGGCGGTGAAGCCGTGGGCGGCGAGGCGGTCCAGCTGGCGGCGCAGGATCTGCCGGGGTGCGGCGACCACGGGGGTGCCGTCGCTCCACGCGAGGTCGGCCGTCACCATGGCGGTGGCGTCGTTCCACGGGACGCGGCGCAGCGTGGACAGGTCGGGGTGCATGGCGAAGTCGCCGTAGCCGCGTTCCCAGGAGGACATCTCGTAGCCGTCGACGGTGTTCATCTCGGTGTCGACGGCCAGCAGGTAGTTGCAGCCCTCGGTGCCGTGGTCGAGCACCTCGGCGAGGAAGAACGGTGCGGCGAACCGCTTGCCCTGCAGCCGTCCCTGCATGTCGGGGAAGGCCAGGATCACGGTGTCGATCTCACCGCTCGCGACGAGCGTGCGGAGCTCGTCGACGGAGAGCGGGGGTGTGCGGTCTGCCACGGGATTTCTCCTCCTTCGGCCTGCCGGGAGCCATAAGGTATTGGGAAAGACCATTGCTTGGGAAGGGGAAACGAGAAGGTGGCCACATCGAGTGATCCGGCGGACCGGTTGACACCCGTGCTGCGCCCGGTGCGGGCGGGCAACGGCTTCGAGGAGGCCCTGGAGCAGATCCTGCAGGTCGTGAGGCTGGGCCTGGTGCCGGGCGGGGAGCGCCTGCCGGCCGAGCGGGAGCTCGCCGACCGGATGGGCATCAGCCGGGTGACGCTGCGCGAGGTCCTCAAGGTACTGCAGGACCAGGGCCTGGTGGAGAGCAGGCGCGGCCGCTACGGCGGCACGTTCGTCCGGGAGCGGCCGGGAACCGCAGGAGAGGCGGAGCTGCGCCGCCGGATCGCGGCCGTCGACATGGAGGACACGCTGCGCTTCCGCGAGGTCCTGGAGGTGGGCGCCGCGGGACTGTGCGCCGCCCACGGCCTGGACGACGGGGGCGCGCGGCGGCTGCGGGAAGCGCTCGCGGCCACCCAGGACGCCCCGCTCGGCGAGTACCGGCGCCAGGACACGCTGCTGCACCTCACCCTCGCCGAACTGTCCGGCTCACCGACGCTGACCGCGCAGTACGCGGCCGTCCGCGCCACCGTGAACGACCTGCTGGACTGCATTCCGCTGCTGGTCCGCAACCTGGAGCACTCCCAGCATCAGCACGCCGCGCTCGTGGAGGCCGTCCTGGAGGGCGACGCCGACGGGGCGCGCGAGGTGGCGCGCGAGCACTGCGCGGGGACGGCCGCCCTGCTGCGCGGCTTCCTGTCGTGACGGGTCGCGTCCGCGACCCCGGCGGCCGGGGCGCGCGGCCTTTTGAGCCGGGTGCGCGGCCCCCCGGGGCCGGGGTGCGCGGCCCGTTCCGGCCGGGTGCGCGTCACCCGAAAGTGACGCAGGGGGCTTGCGCTGCCGCTCGGCGGCCGCAAAGGTATGGCTCCAATCCATTGGGCCCGTAGCGGGGAGCTGAACGCTGCCATGACGCTGGACAACACCTCGGACACCACCTCCGACACGACAGGCCGGCCCGGCCCGGCCGACGACTACCTGGAACGGCGCACGCTGCGCCGCGGCAGCGCGGGCTGGCTGCTGCTCACCGGACTCGGCGTCGCCTACGTCGTCTCCGGCGACTTCTCCGGCTGGAACATCGGCCTGTCCAAGGGCGGCTTCGGCGGACTCGCCGTCGCCATGGTCCTGATGGGGGCGATGTACGCCTGCCTCGTCTTCTCGCTCGCCGAGCTCTCCGCCATCCTGCCCACCGCCGGCGGCGGCTACGGCTTCGCCCGCCGGGCGCTCGGCCCGTGGGGCGGCTTCCTCACCGGCACCGCGATCCTCATCGAGTACGTGCTGGCACCCGCCGCCATCTCCATCTTCATCGGCGACTACGTCGAATCCCTGGGCCTGTTCGGCCTGGAGTCCGGCTGGCCCGTCTACCTCGCCTGCTTCGCCCTGTTCATCGGCATCCACCTGTGGGGCGTGGGCGAGGCCCTGCGCTTCAGCCTGATCGTCACCGCCGTCGCCGTCGCCGCCCTGCTGATCTTCGCCCTCGGCGCGCTCAGCGACTTCCACGTGGACGGCCTCAACGACATCCCCGTCGACACCTCCGCCGTCGGCGCGAACTCCTGGCTCCCCTTCGGGCTGCTCGGCATCTGGGCCGCGTTCCCGTTCGGCATGTGGTTCTTCCTCGGCGTCGAGGGTGTGCCGCTGGCCGCCGAGGAGGCCAAGGACCCGGTCCGCTCGATGCCCAGGGCCCTCGCGCTGTCCATGGGCGTCCTGGTGCTGCTCGCCGTGGTGACCTTCTTCGCCGCGACCGGCGCCCGGGGCTCCGCCGCCGTCCAGGAGGCCGGCAACCCCCTCGTGGTCGCCCTGCAGGGCGACGGCGAACCGACCGCGCTGAGCCGCTTCGTCAACTACGCCGGCCTCGCAGGCCTGGTCGCCTCCTTCTTCTCCCTCATCTACGCCGGCTCACGTCAGCTCTTCGCGCTCTCCCGGGCCGGCTACCTGCCCCGCTTCCTCTCCCTCACCAGCCGCCGCAAGTCGCCCTACCTGGGCCTGCTCATCCCCGGCGCGCTCGGCTTCGCCCTCGCCGCCGGCACCGGGGACGGGGCCCGGATGCTGAACATCGCGGTGTTCGGCGCCACCATCTCCTACGCCCTGATGGCGCTCTCCCACATCGTGCTGCGCCGCCGGGAACCCCACCTCGCCCGCCCGTACCGCACTCCCGGCGGCGTGGCGACCTCCTCCGCCGCCCTCGTGCTCGCCCTCTCCGCGCTGGTGGCGACGTTCCTGGTGGACAAGGACGCCGCGTTCATCGCACTGGGGGTGTACGTGGTCGCGCTCGGCTACTTCGCCCTCTACAGCCGCCACCGCCTGGTCGCGAAGGCCCCGGAGGAGGAGTTCGCGGCGCTGGCCGCGGCCGAGGCCGAACTGGAACGCTGACCCCGGCCCCTGCGCGGGGCGGCGCGGACGCCCGCTCCCGGCGGCGGGCACCCGTACGCCCCCGCGGAGCCGGGGCCACGGCGTCCCCGCGGCACCTCGGGCCACCCGCGTCCGCGGCGCCCGGCCGTCACCCGCAGCCCGCCCCCACCCGCGCGGCGACCCGCGTCCGGCCCCGTATCCGTGTCCGGCCCCGCGCTCGTGTCCGGCCCCGCGCTCGGGTCGGTGCTCATACTCGTCCCCCGTACCTCTGTCCCTGTCCGACCTGTACCTGCTTGTACCTGCCCGTACCTGCCTGTATCAGCCTGTACCTGCTCGTACTTGCCCGTACTTGCCTGTACCTGCCCGTACTCGTGTCCGCACCCGTATCGGATTCCGGAGGATTCCGTGTCCAAGCCGCTCATCGGCGTGACGACCTACCTCGACCAGGCCCGCTGGGGCGTGTGGGACCTGCCGGCCGCGCTGCTGCCGGCCGCCTACCCCGAGCTGGTCCGGGCGAGCGGCGGTCTGGCGGTCATGCTGCCCCCGGACGCGCCGGGCGCGGCCGCCGACACGGTGGCCCGGCTCGACGCCCTGGTGATCGCGGGCGGCGCCGACGTCGAGCCGGCCCGGTACGGTGCCGCCCCCGACCCCCGGACCGGCCCGCCCGCGGCCGCCCGGGACGCCTGGGAGCTGGCCCTGATCCGCGCCGCCCTGGACGCCGGCACGCCGCTGCTCGGCATCTGCCGGGGGATGCAGCTGCTGAACGTCGCCCTCGGCGGCACCCTGGTCCAGCACCTCGACGGCCACACCGAGGCCGTCGGCGTCATGGGCAGCCATCCGGTCACCGCGGTGCCCGGCACCCGGTACGCCGCCCTGGTGCCGGAGGAGGCCGCCGTCCCCACCTACCACCACCAGTGCGTGGACGTCCTCGGTGAGGGCCTCGTCGCCTCCGCCCACGCCACCGACGGCACGGTCGAGGCCGTGGAACTCCCCGCTCCGGCCTGGGTCCTCGGCGTCCAGTGGCATCCGGAGATGGGGGAGGACCTGCGGGTGATGCGGGGTCTGGTGGAGGCGGCGGCGACGACGCGGCCGTAACTCCCGAACTCCCGACACGGTTTTCGGTCGCGGTCTTCGGCCGCGGTCTTCGGCCGCGGGGTCCGGCGGCGGTGTCCGGCCGCGGCCCGGACGGAGTCGCGCGGCATGGCCGGGGGACGGGACCGGCAGGACGTCGGCGCGTGTCGTCGGCCATGCCGGGGCCCTCCGCCTGTGCTACGGTTTCGGTGTTGCAGTTGTGGTACCCATGAAACTTATGTGCGCCCGACGGGAATGTTTCTCCCTCGGGCGCATCTGTTTTCCGGATCTCCGGATGGGGCCTCTGCCTACAGAAGGAGATTGCCATGGCACAGGGAACCGTGAAGTGGTTCAACGCCGAAAAGGGTTTCGGCTTCATCCAGCAGGACGGCGGCGGCCCCGACGTCTTCGCCCACTACTCGAACATCGCCACGCAGGGCTTCCGTGAGCTGCTGGAAGGCCAGCGGGTCACCTTCGACGTCACGCAGGGCCAGAAGGGCCCGCAGGCGGAGAACATCGTCCCCGCCTGATCGCCGGACGCGAATCCGCTCACCGGGGTCCGCACCGTCATGGTGCGGACCCCGGTTTGTGCTGTTTCCGAGCTGTTCCCAGAAAGGCAGACCCCCTGCATGTCCCGCAGATCCCAGAAGCCGAACCGGCGCGCCTCGTCACCCCCGTCGTCCGTGCCCGCGCCGAGGGAATTCCGGCTGCCGGAGAACACGACACCCGCACTCCCCGCAGTCGAGGACTTCGCCGCCCTGGACATGCCCGCGGGGCTGCTCAAGACGCTCACCGCGCAGGGCGTGACCACGCCCTTCCCCATCCAGGCCGCCACGCTGCCCAACTCGCTCGCCGGCCGTGACGTGCTGGGCCGGGGACGTACGGGCTCCGGCAAGACCCTCGCCTTCGGGCTGGCGCTCCTGGCCCGCACGGCCGGACTGCGGGCGAGGCCCAAGGCGCCGCTCGCCCTTGTGCTCGTGCCCACCCGGGAGCTCGCCCAGCAGGTGACCGAGGCGCTGACCCCCTACGCGGCGGCGGTCGACCTCCGGCTGGCCACCGTGGTCGGCGGACTCTCCCTCACCAGGCAGGCCGACGCGCTGCGGCGCGGCGCGGAAGTGGTCGTGGGCAGCCCCGGCAGGCTCAACGACCTCGTCGACCGCGGGGACTGCGTGCTGGACGACGTACGCATCACGGTGCTCGACGAGGCCGACCAGATGACCGACATGGGCTTCCTGCCGCAGATCACCAGGCTCATCGAGCACGTACGGCGCGACGGTCAGCGGATGCTCTTCTCGGCCACCCTCGACCGCAACATCGACCGCCTGGTGCAGCGGTATCTCACCGATCCCGTGGTGCACTCCGTGGACCCGTCCGCCGGAGCGGTGACCACGATGGAGCACCACGTGCTCCATGTGCCGGACGAGACCGACAAGAAGGCCGTCGTCACGCGCATCGCGGCCCGGGACGGCCGGGTCATCCTCTTCCTCGACACCAAGAGGTCCGCCGACCGGCTCGCCAAGCGGCTGCTGGCGGCCGGTGTCCGGTCGGCCGCCCTGCACGGGGGACGTTCCCAGCCGCAGCGGAACCGGACCCTGGAGCAGTTCAAGAACGGGCAGGTCACCGCCCTGGTCGCGACGAACGTCGCGGCGCGGGGGATACACATCGACGACCTCGACCTCGTCGTGAACGTCGATCCCCCCACCGACCACAAGGACTACCTCCACCGGGGCGGCCGCACGGCCCGCGCCGGCGGCTCCGGCAGTGTGGTGACACTGGTGCTGCCCGACCAGAAACGGGACGTCACCCGGCTGATGTCGGACGCCGGCATCCGCCCCCGCACGTCCCGCGTCACGTCGAGCTCGGCGGAGCTGGCCGTCATCACCGGTGCCCGCGAGCCGTCCGGCGTGGCCGTCACCATCGAGGTCCCCCAGCCGGCGGCACCGGCGGCGTCCCGCCCGCCCCGGAAGTCCGACGGCAAGCCCGGACGGCGGTCCGGCCGGCGACGCCGTCCCGGCGGCGGCGAACCGGTGGCTGACGCTCCCGCCAGGTCGGGGGGCCGCAACCCCGACCGCCGGGCCGCGGCAGGGGCCGCGGCGTCCGGCGACGCGGCAGGAACCGGAGGACGCGGCTCCGGCCGTCGGGCGCGATCCGGCGGGTCGGCGGGCAGGGCCGCCGGAGCGGGCGCGCGCGGCGCCGACCGCCGCGGCGGACGGCGCGGCTCCGCCGGCCGCGCCGCACCGG
Source organism: Streptomyces sp. B8-7 (assembly GCF_058833805.1). Taxonomy (NCBI): domain Bacteria; kingdom Bacillati; phylum Actinomycetota; class Actinomycetes; order Kitasatosporales; family Streptomycetaceae; genus Streptomyces; species Streptomyces sp. B8-7. Next base: position 1,345,563 of record NZ_JBYRRL010000002.1, read on the forward strand.
ACGGGGCCCGCCCCGGTGACGAGTCCTCGTAGCCGGACACAGGCCCGGACACGAGCCCGGACACGAGCCCGGGACCCGGTCGCGCGGCGGGGGGAGCCGTCCTCCGCTGCGGGGGAAGCACGGCGGTGACGGCGGTGCGGGGAAGCGGCCGCCCTCCGTGCGACCGTCCCCTGCCCGCCGGGGTCGCCGACGCGCTGCGGGCGGTCGCGGCCGCCCGCCCACGAGCGGACCGGACCCGGTCGCCGGACGGCCCCACGGATCGGCCCCGTCGCCCTCCCGCGCGCGAACGCCGGCCCTCGCCGGTGGCCGGGTCGGTCCCCGTGTCGCTGTCGCCCTCCCGCGCGCGAACGCCGGCCGCGCGTGGCACGTTGGGGTGAGAGCGGCATCCTCAGGAAGCGGTGGCGAATCATGCGAGCTCATCTCGGCGATCAACTTGTTGTCGAAAGCCCGGCCACCGGGGCCACCAGGCGCGATGGCGAGATCGTGGGGCTCCACCACGAGGACGGTACGCCGCCCTACGACGTGCGCTGGTCGGACACCGACGAGGTGTCGCTGGTCTTTCCCGGGCCCGACGCGCACATCCGGCACCTTGGGCGGGAACCGGAGACGCACCCGTCCTCCGGTCGGGGCCCGGCGGCGGAGGGGCGCCCCGGCGGCGCCGGCGCCGACGTGCCGGAGCCCGGAGAGGCCGCGCCCGCACCCGGGGACCTCGGCCGCCGTGTCGCCGCCGCGCGCGCCCGGCAGGGCCTCACCCGCGCCGAGACGGCCCGCCGTGCCGGAGTGGCGCCGCAGTACCTGGCGTACCTGGAGGAGCAGTCGGCCGACCCCAGCATGGCGAGCCTGATCAGCCTGGCCGCCGCACTGGGAACCAGCGTCTCCGAGCTGCGCGGCGGAGCCGTCGATCTCGCGCCCGGCCAGAGCGCGGCACTGCTGCACCCCGAGATGCGGAGCCTCGGCCCCGACGAGTGCCGCGCGCTGCTGTCCACCCACGGTGTGGGGCGGGTCGCGGTGACCACCCCGGACGGCCCGGCCGTGGTCCCGGTCAACTACGAGGTCGTCGACGAGGAGATCGCCTTCCGGACCGCACCCGGTTCGGTCCCGGCGCTGGCCGCGGGAACGGAGGTCGCCTTCGAGGTCGACCACGTGGACGGGGTGCTGAGCCAGGGCTGGAGCGTGCTGGCCGTCGGACCGGCACGCGCCGTCACCGAGCCCGACGCCCTGCGGACACTGACCGACCGCGCCCACACCACCCCGTGGGCGGGCGGCGAGCGCGACATGTGGGTGATGATCGAGCCGAGCCGCCTCACCGGACGCCTGATCCGCCCTGCCGAGGAGCAACCGGGCGAGTCGTGAGGCGTACGGCGGCGGACGGCCCGGGAGACAGGCGGTGGCCGGACCGCCCGTGAGCAGTGACCGGACGGTCCGCGGAGCGGCGCGGCAGGGGCGGGCCGGACGGCGCGCTCCCCCGCCGTCCGGGGCCGTGCGCCGCCGCCGCGGCCGCCTCCCCGCGGACACCTCTCTCCCCGCCGCTACTGCGTCGGGGTGACGTCGACGTACCGGCCCGCGTGTCGCGCTCCGGCTGCCCCCGTACCCCTGCCCCGGGCGGAACGATGACCGGGGAACGGTCCGGCCACACGCATGGGAGAGCAGCAACCTGTGAGCACCCTCAACGAACCTGGGAGCGCAGGCCCGGTAGAGGACGCGTACGAGAACGAACTGCCCGTCCGGCGCCGGCACCCCGGCAAGGTCGTGGTGACGTGGCTGACCACCACCGACCACAAGACGATCGGCACGCTCTACCTGTCTACGTCGTTCGTGTTGTTCCTGGTCGGCGGCGTGATGGCGCTCGTGATGCGGGCCGAACTGGCCCGCCCGGGGACGCAGATCATCTCCAACGAGCAGTACAACCAGATGTTCACCATGCACGGCACGGTCATGCTGCTGATGTTCGCGACGCCGCTGTTCGCCGGCTTCGCCAACTGGATCATGCCGCTCCAGATCGGCGCGCCCGACGTGGCGTTCCCACGGCTGAACATGTTCGCCTACTGGCTCTACCTGTTCGGCTCGCTGATCGCCCTCGCCGGCTTCCTCACCCCGGACGGCTCCGCCAGCTTCGGCTGGTTCGCCTACTCCCCGCTGTCCGACTTCGTCCGCTCGCCCGGGGTCGGCGCAGACCTGTGGATCATGGGGCTGGTCTTCTCCGGCTTCGGCACCATCCTCGGCTCGGTCAACTTCATCACCACGGTCATCTGCATGCGCGCGCCGGGCATGACGATGTTCCGGATGCCGATCTTCGTCTGGAACGTGCTGCTGACCGGTGTCCTGGTCCTGCTGGCCTTCCCGGTGCTGGCGGCCGCCCTGCTGGCCCTGGAGGCGGACCGCAAGTTCGGCGCCCACGTCTTCGACGCGGCCAACGGCGGTGCCCTGCTGTGGCAGCACCTCTTCTGGTTCTTCGGCCACCCGGAGGTGTACATCATCGCGCTGCCGTTCTTCGGCGTCGTCAGCGAGATCATCCCGGTCTTCTCCCGCAAGCCGATGTTCGGCTACACCGGCCTGATCGCCGCGACCATCTCGATCTCCGGCCTCTCGGTGACGGTGTGGGCGCACCACATGTACGTCACGGGCGGCGTGCTCCTGCCGTTCTTCTCCTTCATGTCCTTCCTCATCGCGGTGCCGACCGGAGTGAAGTTCTTCAACTGGATCGGCACCATGTGGAAGGGCTCGCTGTCGTTCGAGACACCGATGCTGTGGTCCGCCGGCTTCCTCGTGACGTTCCTCTTCGGCGGGCTGACCGGTGTCATCCTGGCCTCGCCGCCGATGGACTTCCACGTCTCCGACTCGTACTTCGTCGTCGCGCACTTCCACTACGTGGTGTTCGGCACGGTCGTCTTCGCGATGTTCGCGGGCTTCCACTTCTGGTGGCCGAAGTGGTTCGGCCGGATGCTGGACGAGCGCCTCGGGAAGATGACCTTCTGGACGCTGTTCGTCGGCTTCCACACCACGTTCCTGGTCCAGCACTGGCTGGGCGTCGAGGGCATGCCGCGCCGCTACGCCGACTACCTCGCGGCGGACGGGTTCACCACCCTGAACACCATCTCGACGATCGGTTCCTTCCTGCTCGGCCTGTCGATGCTGCCGTTCCTCTACAACGTGTGGAAGACGGCACGCTACGGAAAGCCCGTGGGTGTGGACGACCCGTGGGGCTACGGCCGCTCGCTGGAGTGGGTCACCTCCTGTCCGCCGCCGCGCCACAACTTCGAGACGCTGCCGGTGATCCGCAGCGAGTCCCCGGCGTTCGACCTGCACCACCCCGACACCGCGATGATCGAGGCCGAGGCCCGCGGGCAGCGGCACTGAGCAGCCGAGGGCGCATGTGAGCGAGCCACTCCCGCAGCACAGCCGAGCACAACTCGCCGCGGAGGCCGAGGGATACCTGCTCTGGCAGGCCAGGATCGCCGAGGCCGAACGACGGGCACGGGCGTTCCTGCTGCCCCTGGAGTGGCTCACCACGTCCCAGCGCCGGGAGATCCAGCAGCGTTACGTCGCGGACAGCCTCCAGTACGCGCGCAAGGACCTCGAACGCGTCGCCGCCCGGTGTCACTCGCTGCGGTCCGAGTACGAGAACCGCTACCGCAGGCTCCGCCTGCGCTGCGTCGGCCTGACGGTGACCGCATGCGCCGCGCTCGTCCTCGCCGGGCTCGCCCTCGCCACGGGGCCGGTCACCAGATGAGCCGGCGCGCACTCCGCTTGCCACCGGCGTGCCGGCCAGGGAGCCGTCCGAGTGGAGCGAGAGTGGAGCCGGCCCCCATCTGGGCTGCTCGGAACGGCCCCTGACGCAACCTCCGCCGTGAGCGGGCGCTGGGGCGGCGTGCAGCGTGCCCGACTGTGATCAAGGCAACTCCGCCCGCTCGGGGAATGGTTCGGCTTTGCCCGCTTTCCGTGATCGCCGAATCTTTACGAGGCAGCTACCTTCGCGTTGCGAAATGTTTGATCTGTGACGGGGGTGGTGCAGGGTGTGGTCTCGCGTGCGAGGCGTCAGCCGGGCGACGGGGGTGATGATCGCAGCCGGCCTGGCCATGAGTATGGTGCCGATCTCTGCTCATAACTGGTCGCCTGCAACGGAGTTGACTGCTGATCAGTCTGACGCGACGGCTCCTTCCGAGCGTGAGGCTCTGGTCGCGGCCCGGCGTTCCGGGCGGGCGGTGGAGGTCGCTTCCCTGCGGGGTGCGACCAGTGAGGTGTTTGCGACTCCGGAGGGGAATCTGGAGGCGCGGGAGTACCTGCGGCCGGTCCGGGCCCGGGTCGGCGGCGCGTGGAAGCGGATCGACACGGACCTGACGGAGACTGCGGACGGGGCGGTGGCCCCGAAGGTGGCCGCCGTCGAACTGGAGTTCTCCGGTGGCGGGAACACGCCCTTGGTGGCGATGACCAAGGCGGGCCGCAGGCTCGCACTGTCCTGGCCCGGTGAACTCCCGGCGCCGGACCTGGAGGGTTCGACCGCCACGTACCGCAATGTGCTTCCGGACGTGGATCTGCAGATGGGGGCGCAGCAGGACGGGTTCACTCAACTGCTCGTCGTCAAGTCGGCCGAGGCGGCGCAGAGCGACGAACTGTCCGAGCTGCGCATGAAGCTGGCTGCTGACGGCATGGACGTCCAGCAGACCCCCGAGGGCGGTCTGGAGGCTGTCGACGTCGGCGCCCGGGGCGCTGTGTTCGAAGCGCCGAAGCCGATGATGTGGGACTCCAGCACCGGGGCGTCCTCGACAGCGTCGAAGTCGCGCCTCCGGGCGGCGGCTGCGGACAGCCCCTCGGACGGGCCCGGATCCGGCGAGTCGGGCAGGAGGGCGCCGGTCGGTGTGGAGGTCCCGGCCGGGGACGACGAACTGGTGCTCACCCCCGACCAGGACCTGCTGAAGGGCAAGGACACCCGGTACCCGGTGTTCATCGACCCGCAGTGGTACGCGCCGCGTGCCGCGGCGTGGACGATGGCGTCCAAGTACTGGGCGTCGTCGCCGCAGTGGAAGTTCAACGGCGACGCAGACGCCGGCATGGGGTTCTGCAACTGGAGCTACTGCCGGCCGAACGACACCAAGCGACTCTTCTACCGGATCCCTGTGTCGGCGTTCGCCGGAAAGACCGTCCTGTCGGCGGAGTTCGTCGTACGCAACACCTGGTCCGCCTCGTGTTCGGCCCGCCATGTCGAACTGTGGGAGACGAAGGACATCTCCACCACCACGACCTGGAACTCACAGAACGCGTCGGGATTCTGGACGAAGAAGCTGGCGTCCGAGCCCTTCGCCTACGGCTACTCGGGCTGCAGTGCGGCCGACGCCGAGTTCGACGTGAAGCCGGCGGTGCAAGCGGCGGCCGACGACCGGGAACCCACGATGACGTTCGGGCTGCGGGCCGCCAGTGAGACCGACGGCTACGCGTGGAAGCGGTTCTCCGACAAGGCGTTCCTGCGTGTGACGTACAACCGCCCGCCGCCGCAGCCGAGACCCTGACCGCGTGGGCGCAGGCGGCCGCCCTGCCGAGTGAGGCCGTCGCCCTGGCCGGCGCGGAAGGCAGCAGCCGGAGCGCCTTCACCGTGCGGTTCGTGCCGGACGACGATGCCACGGGGAACCACCCCGGGCGCTGGCAACTGACCGTGGCGGACGGCAACGACACCAACGCCGCCGTCGTCGAGGTGGACAACGCCGAGTTCTACGACGTCCGCCAGTGGAACCACCTGGCCCTGGTCTACGACGGTTTCGCCAAGCAGGCCCGCCTCTATGTCAACGGCAACCTGAGCGAAGTGTCCTGCACGGACGCGGACGGCAACGGTGAAGCCGACGACCCCTCGTGCGAGGACGCGGTGCCCTGGTCGGAGAACGTGCTCGCGTTCAAGGCCTCCTCCCTGCAGATCGGCCGAGCCGGCTCCGGATCGGCGGCCGGCTCGTACTTCCCCGGCCTGGTGGACGACGTGTGGGCATTCCAAGGTGCACTGACGGACAGTCAGGTGGCAAAGCTGGCGTCCAGCTACTTCGACGTGCCGACCGAAGTCCCGAGTACGTGACCTGACGAGTGGGGGAGTTGGGGGGGCGCACCCCCGGACTCCGCCACTCCCCGGTCTCCCTCCATCTCCGTCACCTCCGTTGCCGCTCTCCCCGATTCATCTCTGTCACCGTCCCGCGCCTGACGGCCCAGTGCCGGGCGCCCGTTGATGAGGAGCAGATGCCCCATGTACGCCAGATCGCGCCCACGGCGCGCAACCGTCCTGCGGCGCATGGCGACCGCAAGGCGAAGAACAGCATCACTGGGGCGCAGAGTCGCTCTGGGTACGTCCGTCGTCATGGTCGCCACGCTGCTGCAGGCGACGGCGATCGCACCGGCCGCCGAAGCCGCCGGCAAGGGACGGCCCGCGGTGTCCGACCCGGACAAGCCCGTGACGGGCACGTCCGGCGCGAAGGTGAAGCCCCGCACGGTCGAGAAGGGCCCGCGCACCCCCAGGCAGGCACCGCACACGAAGTGGCCGCAAGAGGGTTCGGCCGTCGTCACGCTGAAGGAACCCGCCGCGCAGACCGGTCCGGCGGTCACGGCCAAGAACCTGCCCCTCCGGCTGAACACCCCGGCGAAGCGCACGAGGTCCGCGACCGGCGGCCGCATCAAGGCCGAGGTCATCGGCCACCGGGCGGCGGAGAAGGCAGGCGTCGAGGGTGTGCTGTTCACCCTTGAAGCCAGAGACAAGGCGTCGACGGGCACGGTGGGTGCCACCTTCGACTACGGGGACTTCGCCGAGGCGTTCGGTGGCGGCTACGCCTCCCGCCTCACCCTGGTGGAACTGCCCTCCTGCGCACTGGCCACTCCGCAGAAGGCGAAGTGCCGCACGGCCGCTCCGGTCGCCACGGAGAACGACACCGAGGCGCAGACCCTCACCGCCCGCAGCGTCTCCGTGCGCAGCAGCGCGCCCACCGTGCTGGCCGCGGTCGCCGAGGACGAGGGCAGGACGGGCGACTACAAGGCGAGCCCCCTGTCGGCGTCCGCGACGTGGAGCACCGGGCTCAACACCGGTGACTTCGGCTGGTCGTACAACATGCCGGCACCCGATGTGCCCGGTGGACTCGCTCCGCGCGTGGGCCTGTCGTACTCCTCCGGCCGGATCGACGGCCGCACCGGCAACACCAACAACCAGTCGTCGTGGGCCGGTGACGGGTTCGAGCTCTCACCCGGATTCATCGAGCGACGCTACAAGCCGTGTGCCGACGACGGGCAGAAGGCCGACGACGGCGTCAACAAGCCCGGCGACCTGTGCTGGGGCTACGACAACGCCTACCTGGCCTTCGACGGCAAGGGCGGTGAACTCGTCCCCACCGGGACCGCCGACGAGTACAGGCTGCAGAACGACGACGGCACCGTCGTCCGGCGTTTCCGCAACACGACGCTGGCCAACGGCGACAACGACGGCGAGTACTGGCGGGTGACCACCCCCGACGGCATCCGCTACTACTTCGGCTACAACCGCCCCTCCGGGTGGGCCGCAGGCAAGGACGAGACGAACTCGTCGTGGACCGTGCCCGTCTTCGGAGACGACGAGGGCGAGCCGTGCCACGGCAGCACCTTCGCCGCCTCATGGTGCCAGCAGACCTGGCGCTGGAACCTGGACGCCGTCATCGACACGCACGGCAACCGGATGACCTACTACTACGGCAAGGAGACCAACTCCTACGGCCGCAACCTGAAGGCGGCCGACGACACCCCGTACGTGCGCGGCGGATACCTCAAGCGCATCGAGTACGGACTGCGCGCCTTCTACGACAAGCCGCTCGCCAAGATGGAGTTCACCAACTCCGAACGCTGCATCCCCGACACCCGGACCACCTGCGGATCGATCTCCACGGACTCGTACTACTGGTACGACACGCCGTGGGACATGAACTGCGAGGCCGGTACCGACTGCGACAAGGGCCGCTTCGCACCGACGTTCTGGACCCGCAAGCGACTGACCGAGGTCACCGCTCAGGTCCTCGACGGGGAGGCCTACCACAAGGTCGACTCCTGGAAGCTGGCCCACCGCTGGGGCCAGGCCGACGTCGACTACCAGCTGCTGCTGGACTCCGTCCAGCACACCGGCCACGCGGCATCACCCTCCGTCACCCTCCCGAAGACCACCTTCGCCTACACCCAGCTGGAGAACCGGCTGGACAAGACCGGCGACGGCTACGCGCCCTTCGTCAAGGCACGTCTGTCCACGATCGCCGACGAGGCCGGCGGGCAGATCGACGTCAACTACTCGGCTCCGGCCTGCAACGCGGGTTCCCTGCCGAAGCCGGAGACCAACACCACCCGCTGCTTCCCCCAGCTGCTGGGCGGTTCGGACACCGAGGCGCCCGAACAGCACTGGTTCAACAAGTACGTGGTCACCTCGGTGACCGCCACCGACCGCACCGGCGGCGCGCCGGACGCGGTGACCGCCTACGAGTACCTCGACGGCGCGGCCTGGCACTACGACGACGATGACGGCCTGACCAAGGAGAAGAACAAGACCTGGTCGCAGTGGCGCGGCTACGGCCACGTCCGCGTCAAGACCGGCGGACAGGGCGGGGCCGCCGCCATGAAGACGCAGTCGGACAGCTACTTCCTGCGTGGCATGGAGGGCGACCGGCTGAACGAGAACGGCGGCACGAAGTCCGTCAGCGTCACCCTCGGCTCCGGCGAGGGCGACCCCATCACCGACCACGCGTCCGCGGCGGGCTTCGCCTACAAGTCCGTCACCTACTCCGGCCCGGGTGGCAGGATCCTCGGGAAGAGCGTCCAGCGGCCCTGGTACCACCAGACGGCGCAGAAGGTACGGGCCTGGGGCACGCTGACCGCCAACTTCACGGGCACCGCCGAGTCCCGGACATGGGTCTCGCTGGACGACGGAGCGGGCAGCAAGTGGCGTACCACCTCGGTCGCCACCACGTACGACACGGTCGCGGGCCGGGTCGTCCAGGTCGACGACCGGGGCGACACCTCCACGACGAGCGACGACCGCTGCACCCGTACCACCTACACCGCCAACACCGGCGCCAACCTCCTCAACCGGACCTCCCGGGTGGAGACCGTCGCGGTGTCCTGCGGCACCACTCCCGACCGGACCAAGCAGGTCATCTCCGACGTACGCAACGCGTACGACGGCGGCGCCTACGGCGCGGCACCCACCAAGGGCGACGTGACCGGTACGGCCACGCTCGTCCGGCACGACGGCGTCACCGGCACCTACCGGGAGTCCGGCACCACGTTCGACCTCTACGGCCGCTCACTGTCGGCCACCGACCTGACCGCGGACGTCACCGCCACCGAGAGCGGGACGCCGGTGCGCACCACGCGTACCGACGGCCTGACCAGCACCGTGGCCTACTCTCCGGGCTCCGGGTTCCCGACCACGGTCACCACCACGACACCCCGGGCCAAGGCGTCCGACGCCACCTCCGCACAGTCGACCGTCACCACCCTGGAGCCCCTGCGCGGCCTGCCCAGCCAGGAGCAGGACACCAACGGCAAGGTCACGAACCTCACCTATGACGCGCTCGGCCGCGCGGACAAGGTGTGGCTCCCCAACCGGAAGACCGGACAGACCCCGTCCTACGAGTTCGACTACTTCATCGAGGAGGGCGAACCGGCCGCCGTACGCAGCCTCACCCTCAACAACGGCGGCGCCCAGATCGCCTCGTACACCCTCTACGACGGTCTCCTCCGTGCCCGCCAGACCCAGAGCATCGGGCCTGACGGCGGACGGCTGACAGCCGACACGTTCTACGACGAACGCGGCCTCGTCAGCAAGGAGTTCGCTCCCTACTACACCACCGGCGCGCCCAACCGGAGCCTGTTCGAGCCCGCCGACGCCCTGAGCGTGGAGACGCAGATCCGGCACGTCTACGACGGGCTGAACCGCGAGACCACGACCCGGCAGATGGCCGGCAACGGTGACGGCGGCGCCGACCTCGGCACCACCACGACCCTCTACGCGGGCGACCGGACCACCGTGATCCCGCCGCCCGGCGGCACCGCCACCACCACCCTGACCGACGCCCGCGGGCAGGCCGTCGAACTGCGCCAGCACCACTCGCGCAGCGCGACCGCTCCCTACGACGCCACCACCTACAAGTACACCCCTGCAGGCAGGCTGTCCCGGGTCACCGACCCCGCGGGCAACAACTGGGAGTACGAGTACGACCTGCTCGGCAACCAGACCAAGGTCACCGACCCCGATCACGGCATCACCCTGAGCACGTACGACGAGCGCAACAGGCTCGTCACCACGAGGGATGCCGAGGACCGCGTCCTGTACCGGGTGTACGACCAGCTCGGCCGGCAGACCGAGCTGCGCGACGCCGGCGCCTCCGGCCCCCTGCGCGCGTCCTGGACGTACGACGCGATCTTCGGTGCCAAGGGGCAGCTGACCTCGGCCACCCGATATGTGAACGGCGCCGCGTACACGAGCCGGGTCACGATGTACGACCAGCTGTACCGGCCCATGCGCACCGCGGTGACGATCCCGTCGTCCGAGGGCGCCCTGGCCGGCACCTACCAGGCGAGCACCAGCTACCACATCTCCGGCCTGGTCGCGGGTGTCTCCTACTCGGCGGTCGGCTCGCTTCCCGGCGGTTCGTACTCCTACACCTACGACTCGGCCCTGCGGCCGGTGTCGCTCCTCGGTGACGGCTTCAAGTCCGAGACGACGTACTCCCTCACCGGAAAGCCGCTGCAGTACGCCTACGGGACCAGCGCGAGCGGCTCAAGGAAGACCTGGGTCACCAATACCTACGAGTGGGGCACCCAGCGCCTGTCCACCTCCCGCGTCGACCGGCAGGACGTCGCCGGAGTCGACCGGCACAGCACCTACGGCTACGACCAGACGGGCAACATCCTGTCGATCGCGGACGTCTCCCGCGACGGCACCGACACCCAGTGCTTCACCTACGACCACCTGCGCCGCCTGACCCAGGCGTGGACCGAAGGCGACACCAGCTGCTCGGCCACCCCCTCCGCGGGCGTACTGGGCGGCGTGGCGCCGTACTGGCACTCCTACGCCTACGACAAGGTCGGCAACCGCACCGCTGAGACCCGGCACGACCTCGGCGGCGACACCGCCAAGGACACCGAGCGGAGCTACGTCTACCCGCCGGCCGGCGGGCCGCAGCCTCACACGCTCACCGAGTTCAACGAGACCGGGCCCTCCGGCGCCTCGAAGACCAGCTACCGCTACGACCAGACCGGCAACACCACCGACCGCGTGATCCGCGGCACCACCCAGAAGCTGCTCTGGGACGCCGAGGGCCGCGTCAGCAAGGTCACCCAGCCCGTCGAGGGCAAGCCCGACGAGGTCACCGAGTACGTCTACGACACCGAGGGCAACCGGCTGATCGCCCGCGGACCGAACGAGACCACGCTCTACGTCGGCAACGCCGAGGTCGTACTGCCCAAGGGCGCCACCAAGACCAAGGCCACCCGGTACATCGACCTCGGCGACGGCAGCCAGGCGGTCCAGTCCGACGACGGCTCGATCACCGTCACCATCGCCGACCACCTCGGCACCGGCCAACTGGCGGTCAAGACGTCCGACCTGAGCCTGTCCCAGCGCCGCACCCTGCCGTTCGGCGGCACCCGCGGCAGCACGACCGGCGTCTGGCCGGGCACCAAGGGCTACGTCGGCGGCACCGACGACACCGCAACCACCGGCCTGACCCACCTCGGGGCCCGCGAGTACGACCCCGAGACCGGCAGATTCATATCCGTCGACCCGATCCTGGACCCCGCAGATCCTCAGCAGATCAACGGGTATTCCTACGCGAACAACAATCCGGTCGCCATGAGTGACCCGGATGGGCTCCGCCCCATCACCGAGTGCGAACTCGGATGCTACGAGGAAAGTTCTCATACGACCCGCCGGGATTGGATGACCCCGAATGGCGATGGCACTTGGAACTACCACTACAAAGTGACGAAATTTGTCCTGGACGCCGAGGGAGACGTCCACAGTACCTATACGATAGGTAGTGACCTGCCGTCAGCTGGGGAGGAGGTTGTTTTCAAAGAATACGACACGGAGTCACAAGAAAAGGCTCTCGCAGTCATTGGCTTCTTTCTGCCGAATATTCAGGAATGGAAGAAGTGCTGGGATGATGTCGGTGTAAACTCGCACTGTCTTTCCACTGTGGCTGACGTTCCTGCGGGGAAATGGCTGAAACTTGTTCCCGATTCAGTGAAGAAGAAGGGGCTTAAAGCCTTCAAGGACTGGCTGGACAAGTTCCGCAAGGGCTGCAAGAAGTGCTTCCTCGCCGGAACGGAAGTTCTGATGGCTGATGGCAGTTCGAAAGACATCGAAGATGTCGAGCCCGGAGACGAGGTTCTCGCAACCGACCCGGAGACCGGGGAAACTGGGCCTCGCGAAGTCACGAATCTGATCATCACCGAGGATGACAAGCACTTCAACGAACTTTCCATCGCCACCGAGAACGGCATAGAGAAGCTCACGGCAACCTACGAGCACCCCTTCTGGTCACCCTCAAAGCGTGACTGGGTCGATGCCAGTGATCTCCTCCCGGGGATGACGCTCCTCACCGATGACGGCGAAACGGTCATCGTCACAGGCAACCGCTCGTACACTCTGTACGCCACCACGTACAACCTCACGGTTGACGACCTGCACACGTACTATGTACTTGCTGGGCGGACGCCGGTCCTCGTTCACAATTCAGATTGGTGTACCCCTGAGGAACGCATCGAAGATGCTGCGGACATCGGTAACGGTCACGCGGGAAGCAAGCATGCCGGTGACTTTCCGGGACATTCGCCCAAGGATATTGGCGACCTCGCCCGGGACGTGATGCAGAATCCGGCCCGTACGAAATCGCTGGGCGGCGGGCGGAGAGCGTATCAGGGGAAGGACGGGTCCACGATCGTGATTCACGACCCGATGCATCCGGATGGCGGTACTATCTTCCGCCGAGATCCGACGACGATTGACGATTACTGGGACGGGTTGAACTGATGCCTGAAACTCCTGTAGCGGCGAGTGACCTGCTCACCGCGGACGAGGTCGCCTGGCTGCGGCGCGCACTCCTGGAATGGGGTGGTCCGGCTCGATGCGGCGATGAGCTCGCTGTTGGCATGGGGTTCGAAGGTGTGCAGGATCTGCTCGACCAATGCGGCAGGTTGCGTGCCGAACTCGGAGAAAGCGTTCCGATAGCCCCGGTCGATTGGGCGCGCGTATTGCTGGCCGTAGAGATTGTCTTCGTTAGCGATCTTGCTGGTTCGGGATGCGAATGGACGACAACCACAGGATTTAGCGACGAGTCGAGCATTCGGACTCTGCGTGCAATCCAGTTCAAGTTGGCCAGAGTGGTAAGACCGTACTTTGGCAAGCGGCCGAGTCTGTGAACTCTGCCCGATTCCGCAACCCTTTTGCTGGATAGCTGCAGCAAATTTGAAGCCCCGTCAGGTGCGTCCTGGCGGGGCTTCTGGGGTGGTTGACGGCAGTAGTTGACGGCAACGTCAGCGGACAGGGGCTCCGACGAGGGGTGGTTCGTCGCCGTCGTTGGGCTTGCCGGTGATCTCGGCGGGGTTTCGGAGCGCGTGGCCGAGGAGGTCGATGGCGTCGCGTTGGAGGCGGAGCCGGACGTGGGCGTAGACGGTGGCGGTGACGCCGATGTGGGCGTGGCCCAACAGCTCCTTGATCACGACGAGTTCCACTCCCTGCTCCAGGAGGAGGGTCGCCGCCGAGTGACGGAGATCGTGGAACCGGATGAGGCGGAGTCTGGCCTGGCGGAGCAGGTTGTTGAAGTGCCGGGTGAGGGTGGACCCCTCGACCGGAGCGCCGTCCGGGCGGGTGAAGACATATTGAGCCGAACTCTTCGGGTTTCTTCATGCGACGCTGCGACCTGCTCCGATGCCGCAACGGGCTCCGCAGAGCAAGAGTTTCGGATCAATAAGAGCGCTGCAGTGAGGTGAGCTTGATCGGTCGGCTCCGCGATTGACATCGGCTCAGCTGTGCGCCGCGGCGAGACGGTAGCTCACATCGACAGAGAGGTCGGCCGACCAGGGTCCTTCCGGAGACGGGGGCGGGAATGCGCCCGTGGTCGGTGGTGGGGCAGGCCAGTAGTCCAGCAGCCTTGTCCTCTCTGGTCGAGGATCGTCACCTGATCGGGTCAGAAGCCGCGAGCTCCGGCGTCCGGCGGCCGTACGGTGGAACCCGGTGGCGAGAGGACGGCCGATGCGGAAGGTGACCTGCTCGATGGGTGTCTCGCTCGACGGGTACATCGTCGGGCCGGACGGTGGCTTCGGATGGACGGCTCCTGATGAGGAGGCCTTTCGCTTCTACACCGACGAGTTGCGCGAGGTCGGCGTCCATGTGATGGGGCGGCGGCTGTACGAGACGATGCTGTACTGGGAGACCGCCGACCAGGACCCGTCGCTCGACGACGCCATGCTCGAGTGGGCCGCCCTCTGGAAGCCGCTGCCCAAGGTGGTGTTCTCCAGGACGCTGACGGAGGTGCGGGGCCATGCCCGCCTTGCGGTCGGCGGACTGGCCGAGGAGATCGGGCGGTTGCGGGCGGAGCCGGGGGAGGGCGACATCGCGATCGGCGGCGCGACTCTCGCCGCCGGAGCGGCCGCGCTGGGGCTGATCGACGAGTACCGGCCCAGGGTCCACCCGGTGCTGGTCGGTGGCGGCGTTCCGTTCTTCGCCCGGGACGAGCGCCGGGTGGATCTCGAACTCGTCGAGACCCGCGTCCTCGGTTCGGGAGTCGTCTGCCTTCGCTATCGTGTGCCGCTCCGGTAGCCGACTCGCGGCGGAAGGCGGCAGCCCCCGTGCGTGTGCCGCGCGTGCCGGTGTCGGGGTGTTTCGCTTCGGTCCGGCTGCGAGGGGGCGGGGTGCGGGGAGGCCGATGCCGGTGGCGGCTCGGTGTGGCGGCAGGGCCGCTGACCCGCGCGGGGCGGCGTCATGGCTGAGCGGCAGCCCCCGTTGCGGTGCCGTGGCCTGTTGCGTCAACCGCTGGTGGACGCCCGGATGTCCAGGGCCCACTCGTGTGCGCGCACGGTGTCCCGGGGGGTGCGGTCGGCGAGGATGTCGCAGAGGAGGTCCGCGCAGGCCCGGCCGTATGCGGTGGGGCGGAGGTCGACGGCCGTGATGGGCGGGTTGCCGCTGCGGCAGGCCGTGCCGTCCACGCAGGACGCGACGAGGAAGTCCTCGCCCACCCTCCGGCCCAGGGAGGCGGCCGCGTGCACGACTCCTGGGGCGGCTCCGTCGGGTGCACAGATCACCGCGTCGGTGTCCGGGGCGGAGGCGAGGAGTGCGGCGGTGGCCTCCTCGGTCTCGCGGGCGGTCGCCGCGAAGGAGACCGTGCGGATCTCCACGGGCAGGCCCCGGGCGTGCCCCCACTGCCGCGCCGTGGCGTGCAGGGCGGCCGCCCAGGCCGAGGTGTCCGCGGGGGCCAGGAGGGCGGGGCGGCGGGCCCCGCGGTCGCGGACGTGGTCGAGGAGTGCGGCGAGGGACGCGGAGTTGTCGCACACGACCGCTCCGGTGGGAACCGGCGCGGGGCCGAGGTAGCGCTCGCCCGTGACCACGGGGACACCGGCGTCGAGCAGCGCGGGCACGGCCGGGTCGCCGACCTCGGGGTCGATGAGCAGCAGCCCGTCGACGCGTGAGGCCAAGGGGCCGTGGGTGCTGCCGGCCGGGGCGAGGAGGACCACGTCGAGGCCTTCCTCCTGGGCCCGCGCGACCACCCCGAAGGCCAGGTTCATGTAGTAGTCGAGCCGCGTGGCGGTCTGCGGCAGGTGCAGGCCGACGGCCCCGGTGCTGGCGCGACGCAGTCGGCGGGCGGCGCTGTTCGGGCGGTAGCCGAGCCGGTCCGCCACCTCCCTCACGTGCGCGCGGGTCGCCTCGGCGACGCGGCCGGAGCCCTGCAGGGCGTCGGAGACGGTGCTCTTGGAGACGCCCGAGGCGCGGGCGACGTCGAGGAGGGTCACGGGGCGGGCGGTCACGTCCGGAAGTCTAGACGTTCGAGCCGGGTCTTGCCGGAACGTTCCGGCAGTGGGTACATTCCCTTCTGCCGGAACGTTCCGGCAGGGCGTCGGCCCGTGCGGTCGTGCCGCGCGGTGTGGTGCCGCCGCCACCCGTCGGGCGGGGCGTCTGCCGCGACGCGCAGCCGTCGTCCTGACCGGTGCGCCGCCCCGGCCGTCGGCCGGAGGGGCGTGGGACCGGTCTGCCGTCCCGGCCCGGTCACCCCGTCCGGTCCGGTCGCCCTGCCCCAACCCGTCCGAGCCCGTCCGACGTCCTGAGCCTGTCCGAGCCGTCCCACCGGGCCGTCCCAAACCATCCCAAACCGTACCGAGCCGTCCCGTCGTCCCTCGTCCCCTGCGATCTCCTGGATGTCCCCATGCGTCTGATCACCGCGTACAACGCTCCGGCCTCTCCCGCCCGGACCCGTCCCGCCGGCCGCGCCCCGCTGCGCGTGGCCGCCGTACAGCAGCGCTGGCACAGCGACCCGGCCGAGCACCGGGCCGCCCTGCGCGAGGGCATCCGCCTCGCGGCCGCCGAGGGGGCGCGGGTGGTGTGCCTGCAGGAGCTGACGCTGTCGCCCTACTTCGCCGTCGTCCGCAAGGCCGACCACCCCGCGCCCGCCGCGCCCGAGGACCTGCTGACCGGCCCGACCTTCGCCTTCGCCGCCGAGGCCGCCCGCGAGTACGGGCTGTACGTCCACGCCTCGCTGTACGAGAAGGCCCTCGCCCCGGGCGGTGAGGACGACGGCCTCGGCTACAACACCGCGATCCTCGTCGCGCCCGACGGCACGCTCGCGCACCGCACCCGGAAGATGCACATCCCCGTCTCCGAGGGCTACTACGAGGACCACTGGTTCCGGCAGGGCCCGCCCGGCGACGAGGCCTTCGCCCCCGTCCGGGTCGACGAGGTGAGGATCGGGCTGCCGACCTGCTGGGACCAGTGGTTCCCGGAGCTGGCCCGCGCCTACTCCCTGGCCGGCGCCGACGTACTCGTCTATCCGACCGCGATCGGGTCCGAGCCGGGCCACCCCGGCTTCGACACCCAGCCGCTCTGGCAGAAGGTGATCACGGGCAACGCCATCGCGAACGCCACCTTCATGGTGGTGCCCAACCGCATCGGCGCCGAGAACGGCCTCGTCTTCTATGGCAGCTCGTTCATCGTCGACCCGTACGGCCGGGTCCTGGTCCAGGCCCCGCGCGACGAACCGGCCGTCCTCGTCGCGGACCTCGACGTGGACGCGCGCCGTGACTGGCTGGAACTCTTCCCGTTCCTGGCCACCCGCCGCCCCGACGCGTACGCCCCGCTCACCGTCACGGGCTGAGAGGTCACGGGCTGAGTCGTCATGGGCTGAGAGGTCACGGGGCGAAGCGTCGTGGGGTGAGACGTCGTGGGGTGAGACGTCGTGGCGTGGGCACGGGCGCGAACGTGCCCGCGCTCACCCCGGCCGGGACCGGCGCCCGCCGTCGCCCGGGTCAGCCGGCCGCCCGGAGTGCGGCGGCCGGCAGCGGGGTGAGGGAGGCGTACTCCAGCGGCGCGGACGGGTCGACCGAGAGCTCCAGCGGGGCGGGCTCGGCCCCGGAACGCACCAGGAGGTCGCCGACGGCCGCGATCATGGCGCCGTTGTCCGTGCACAACGTCATCGGCGGTACGCGCAGTTCGACCCCGGCGGCGGCGCAGCGCTGTTCGGCGAGGGCCCGTACACGGGAGTTGGCGGCCACGCCGCCGACCACGACCAGCGTCCCGACGCCGTACGCGCGGCAGGCGGCGAGCGCCTTGCGGGTCAGCACGTCGGCCACGGCCTCCTGGAGGGCGGCGGCCCCGTCGGCCACGGGGGGTTCCTCGCCGCGCAGCCGGTACCGCTCGACCCAGCGGGCGGCGGCCGTCTTCAGGCCGGAGAAGGAGAAGGCGTACGGGTCGTCGCCGGGCCGGGTGAGCGGGCGCGGGAAGGCGACCGCGCGGGGGTCGCCGGTCCGGGCCGCCCGGTCGACGGCGGGTCCGCCCGGGTACGGCAGGCCCAGGATGCGGGCCGCCTTGTCGAAGCACTCGCCGGCCGCGTCGTCCAGGGTGTCCCCGAGATGCAGGATCGGCTCGCGCACCAGATCGCGTACCAGGAGCAGGGAGGTGTGCCCGCCGGAGACGATCAGCACCACGCAGGGCTCGGGCAGCGGACCGTGCTCCAGGGTGTCGGCGGCGACATGCCCGGCGAGGTGGTGTACTCCGTACAGCGGGACTCCCGCCGCGTAGGCGAGGGACTTGGCGCCCGCGAGGCCGACCTGGAGCGCCCCCGCGAGGCCGGGCCCGGTGGTGACCGCCACGGCGTCGATCTGGCCCAGCCGCAGACCGGCCCGGTCGAGCGCCTCGCGGACGACCGGGGTGAAGGCGTGCAGGTGCGCGCGGGCCGCGATCTCGGGCACGACGCCGCCGAAGCGGGCGTGCTCGTCCATGCTCGACGCGACCACGTGTGCGAGGAGTCTGCCCTCCCGCACGATCCCCGCGCCGGTCTCGTCGCACGACGACTCGATTCCCAGGACCACCGGTCCGCCCATCACTCACTCCTTCTGCACTGTTCAAGCAACTGCAATATAGGTGCAGTAAGTTCTCCTGGCTGCCCGGGACCAGGGGTCCGGCGCCGGGCCCGCGGCCGGGCCGCCCGCGCCCCGGACTGCCGACCGGCTTCAGGGCCCGGCGAGGTGACGGTCTGTCGGAGTGAGCAGGGCACCGTCGGGACGGCCCGGGTGGCGCTCCGGTGCGGGTGCCGGGTGACCGGCGCTCGGGTGGGGTCGTCCGGGAGGCCGTGTGCGGAGGGGGTGATGACGCCAGCGGGCCGGCCGAGACCGGTCCGGAGGTTCACCGCCCCGAACTTGTCTGGACAACTTGCCGTCTTCGTTACCCGCACCGTCGCCCCCGGTTCACCCCCGGCTGCTGCGATGTGCGCATGGTTCCCCATCACCTTCGATCGAGGAGACCTGCGTGAATCTCGTAGTCAACGGCGACGCCGAGAGCGGGCCCGGAGGGTCCGCCGAACCCGTCGCGGACGTCGCCGGCTGGGATGTGCGGGAGGGCGCGCCGGCGCTCATCGCGTACACGCTCGGGGGCGGATACCCCGGGCCCGACGACGCCGGACCGCCGGCGCGGGGCAGCCGCTTCTTCTCCGGCGGCAACAGCCCTCGTACCGCGCTCGTCCAGGACGTCGCCCTGCCCGCACACGGAAGCACGGGCCGGCGGGCCGTCGACGCCGGGCAGGTCCGGTACACGCTGGCCGGATGGCTGGGCGGGTACGCCGGACAGGAGGACGGCGTCCGGCTGTCCGTGGAGTTCCGGGACGTCCGGGGGACGCCGGTCGCCCTCTCCGTGCTGGGCCCGGTGACGGCGGCCGAACGCCTGTCCCGTACCGCGCTGGTGGAGCGCACCGCGACCGCCACCGTGCCGCCCGGTGCGCGCACCGCGCGCGTGCTGCTGGTCTTCACCCGTACCGGCGGCACCTCCAACGACGGCTACGCCGACGCCGTATCGCTCACCCTGTCCGCGGGAGGACGCGCATGACCCGGCTCGACCGACGCGGACTGCTGAAGGCGGCCGGTGCCGCCGGAGCCCTGGGCGCCGTCTGGCCGCTGGCCGCGGGTCTGACGCCCGCCCAGGCCCTGGAGGCCGCCGAGGCCCTCGGCGCCGACTACGACCCGGCGCCCTTCACGCTGGGGGTGGCCTCCGGCGACCCGCAGCCCCACAGCGTTCTGCTGTGGACCCGGCTCGCGCCCGAGCCGCTGGCCGCCGAGCAGAACCTGCCCGAGATCGTCGAGGTCGACTGGGTCGTGGCCACCGACCGACGGCTGCGGCACGTCGTCGCGCGAGGAACCGCCCCCGCCTCCGCGACCCTCGGTCACAGCGTCCACGTCCCCGTGGGCGGGCTGCGCCCGGGAACCCGCTACTGGTACGCCTTCAGGGCGCTGGGCGGGCAGAGCCGGACCGGCCGTACCAGGACCGCACCGGCCGGCCCGGTGACCGCCGTGCGCTTCGCCGCCGCCAACTGCCAGGCCTTCCACGACGGCTTCTTCGCCGCCCACCGCGGCATCGCACGCGAGGACGTCGACTTCGTCGTCCACCTCGGCGACTACATCTACGAACACGGCCAGGTCGGCGGCGTCCCCGCCGACCACGTCCGCGACCACGAGGGCGCCGCGGTGTTCACGGTCGCCGACTACCGGCGCCGCCACGCGCTCTACAAGGGCGACCGCTCCCTGCGGGAGGCGCATGCCGCGCACCCCTGGTTCCTGACGTGGGACGACCACGAGGTCGCCAACGACTACTCCGGTACGGGCGGCGGGGCCCCCTTCATGCAGCGGCGGGCCGCCGCGTACCAGGCGTGGTACGAGAACATGCCGCACCGCGACACCGCCGGAGCCGCCTTCGCCCTCCCCGACCCCGAGATCCACCGGGTGCGCCGCTGGGGCGACCTGCTGGAGCTGACGGTGCTCGACCTGCGCTCGTACCGCTCGGCGCAGAACCTGTCCGACGGCACCATCCTCGGCGCCCCCCAGAAGGAGTGGCTGAAGCAGAACATCGACCGGGCTCCGGACGCCTGGCACGTCTGGGCCAACTCGATCATGCTCAGCCAGCTGCGCCGCAGCCCGGGGGGCCCGTACATGTTCACCGACCAGTGGGACGGCTTCCTCGCCGAACGCAAGGAGGTCCTCGGACATGTGCACCGCTCCGGCATGGAGGACCTGGTCGTCATCACCGGCGACTGGCACTCGGCCTTCGTCGATGACGTCCGGACCGACTTCGACGACGTCTCGTCGCCGGTCGTCGGTACGGAGTTCACCGCACACTCGGTGACGTCGGGCGCCTACTCGCCCGACTGGAACGAGCGGAACGGACCCGTGATGGGCGCGGCCAACCCGCACCTGAAGTACTTCGAGGGCAACCGCTACGGCTACGACGTCCACCACGTCACCCCGGAGCGCTTCAGCGCCCACCTGCGGGTCATCGGTGACCGGCGCGACCCTGACTCCCCGGTCACGACGCTGACCACGTTCCACGTGGACCGGGGCCGGGCCGGTTCCTACGAGGACCCCGCGACGAGGGACTCCCCGGCGCAGTACCGCCGCGACTGACCCCTGCGCCGGTCGCGCCCAGAGGACCGGCCCGGCCGGGCCGGTCGCTCCTTGGGGGCCGGCCGCGGCAGCCCGGACCGGGGCCGCCGGGCCCGCCGGGCGTCACAGGGTGCCGCCGGGCGTCGCGTGGCGCCCGGCGCACCGGCTCCGTTCCACGGGGACCGCCGTGCCTGATCCGCTCGTCGAGGCGCGGCAGTCCCCTGCCTACGACGACGGTGAGTACGCCCGCTGAGGGGCGAGTGCACCCCGAGCGCCGGCAGCGGCCACAGCCGAGTTCGCCCGGGCCCGCGAGGGCGGGGCCGACCCGCCGTCACCCGTGCGGCGCACGCGCCGGCCGGCCCGCCTCAGCGCATCGCGTCCCACTCCGGGCTGAGCGCGATCCGCCGCAGCTCCTGCAGGGTCAGCGCGGGAGTGTCGCGGCTCGGTTCGGCGTGCGCGGCACCGTTGTTGAAGGCGCTGATCACGACACGGAAGCCGTCGGCGCCGGGCCGCAGGGTGTCGACGGTCCACATCACGACTCCGGGCACACGGTCGTCGCCGGCGCCCCGACGCGTGGCGACCCGGGTACCGTCGGGGAGGGTCTCGCCGGAGCCGAACAACTCGTCCGCGACATCGGCCATGCCGTGCTGGACGTTGATCTGGACCAGGCTCCTGCCCTTGCCGTCGTCGACGACGACGTAGGCGTACTCGTCCTCCTGCCCGCCCCGGCCCACGACCTCCACGTCCCCGGGCAGCAGCGAGGCCAGCGTCTCACCGACGGAGCCGTCCGGTGCCGGCGAGGAGGCGGTCGGGGTCGTCGTGGTCTCCGGCGGCCCGGGCAGCGCGTCGACGACCGCGCGCCACCCCTCGGCGGTGACCACCTCCTTCAACCGGTCCAGGGACAGCGGCGGTTCGGCACGGCTGACCGGCTCGCCCTTCTGCGCGGGGGAGTTCCACTCGCTCACCGAGACGTGCTGTCCCGCCGCCGTGACCAGGTCCGCCGACCACCACTTGGTGTCGACCCGGCGGTCCGGGTACTCGTAGCCCTGGAAGAGCATCAGCACCGAGCCGTCCGGCAGCCGGCTGCTGGTGCAGCTGTCGTGCGGGACGAGCACCTTGTCGGGGCACCGGGTGGCCTCCCGCGCCTGCTCGCCGCCGGGCTCGACCCGGCTCAGGCCCAGCGCGATCGCGGCGCCGCCCCTGCCGTCGTCGTACACGAGCCCCGCGCTCGCGCCGAGCTCCTCCGCGGTCCCCCGCGCCTGCTCCTGGCTGAACTCGCCCTTTGGCAACAGGTCCTTGAGCATCCTGAGGATGTCGTTCCCCGAGTACTCCCCGGCGGGGGCGCCCGGCGAGCCGGAGGCGGTGTGGGAGGCGGACGGGGAGCCCGAGGGAGAGGCGGATCCGGGGGCGGAGACGGAGGCGGAGGCGGGGGAGGCCGGGCCGGCCGCCGTGGACGAGAACCGGGGGTCCGCGGCGTCTCCCGGGGCGAGCAGGAGAGCCCCGCCCACGCCGATGGCGGCGATCCCGGCCGCGCCGCCGAGCACGGCGACGCGCCGCCGGGCTCTCAGCTGCCGGCCGCGCCGCTGCCCGGCGGCGGCGAGGGCGGTCCGGTCGGCGTCGAAGCCTCCGCCGGCCTCCCGCAGGGCGGCGGCGAACCGGTCTTCGAAGGCGTCCTGGTGCTGGTGTTCGGGCATGGCGAACCACCGTTTCCGCTAGGTGTGACTGTGAGGGTCGAGGGAGGGGGCGGGGCGAGGGGGAGTGGCCGGGGGTGTGACGCGGAGGGGAGGAGAGGAGACAGGGCGGACCGGCTGCGGCGGCGTCGCAGCGGGGGAGGGGCTCAGGAGCTGACGTACTCCGTGAGGTCCTCGCCGAGCAGCTCGCGCAGCCGCCCGAGGGCCCGTACACACCGGGTGCGCACGGCCGCCGAACTGACGTTGAGCACATCGGCGGTCTGCTCGACCGACCGGTCCTCCCAGTACCGAAGGACGACGACGGCCCGGTCCCTGGCGGGCAGCCGCGCCAGCGCGGCCAGCAGGGTCAGCCGCAGCGAGGCGTCGCCGTGGCCGGCCGCGGGCAGGTCGGGAAGGACGTCCGTGGCCCGCTCCCCGCTGCTGCGCCGCCGCTGATGGGCGAGGAAGGCCCGGGTGAGCACGGTCTGCGCGTACCCGGCCGGGTTGCCGATCCGGGACATCCGTCCCCAGCGGACGTAGATCCGGCCCAGTGTCTCCTGTACGAGATCCTCCGCCAGGTGTGTGTCGCCGGCCGTGAGCAGACAGGCGGACCGGTAGAGATGCCCCGTCCGCGCCGCCGCGAACTCCGCGTACTCCTCGGCCCGGCCCTGTCTCATACGTCGGTCCCCCTGCTCAACTCTGTTCGTGCGCTGCGATGCCTACACCTCTCTGATGCGGTGGGCCCGCAGAAATGTTTCACACGAGTTCCCCGGCTCCCTGCCGCCCCCGTTCCGGGGCGCCCCCGCGCAGCGGCGGCGGCCGGGCGACCGTGGCCGTACCGCACGGGAGTCGCTCCGGCACCGCCGAGGGGCCGGCCGGGTCAAGGGGTCCGGGGCAGGCCGGGGCGACCGCCCGCTCAGGCCGGGCCGAGGTCCTCCGTCGCGGCGGACAGCGCCTTGGAGATCATGCGCGTGGCGAAGTCGCGGTCGTCGGTGATCCGGTTGATGTGCTCGGCGAGCAGCAGGGCGGTGGCCTCCAGGGGGTTCATCTCGTCCCTGGTCCAGTCGCCGTACTGCTGCCGCCACAGGCTGGGGCTCAGACCGGTGCCGGCCGCGACGACCAGACCGGTCATGGTGGGGATGACCTCCGGGCGGACGCTCCTGGGCATCAGGCGCATCGACGCCACGAAGCTGGGCACGACGTACTCGATGACGTCCCTGTCGTGGTCCTCGTAGGCCATGCGCAGCCACTGCATGAACATGTAGATGAGCGTGCACGCACCGTCCAGCAGGTCGTCGGCTCCGTCGGGGCCGATCGACGCGGTGAACTGGTCGTTGAGTTGGGCCTGTTCGGGATCGGTCTCGGACCTGCCGTCGTAGACGGCCTTGAGCTGAGAGTCGATCATCATCAGCGCGGCACCCACATCGCCGACGGGAGCGTACCGGGGGTCGCAGGGCGAGGGCACAGGATTCCTCCGCAGGGTGATCGTGGACGACGCGGCGTCTGTGACGGTAGCCCGGCGCGGAGGCCGCAGTCGGGCGATTCCCGCGGGAGGGTCCTGGGCCGACCCGGCCGGCCGGACGGGTGGCGACGGCCGTCACTTCACCGGTACCATCCGGCCCCCCTGCCGAGGGTGTTGGCCCCGCGCGGCCGGCCCGGCCCCGTCCGGGTCGGCCGCGGTGCCGGCCGCAGGAGTGCTCCCGCGGCCGGCATGCGGGAGTGCCCCGCCGGCCCGGTCAGCGGGCGTCGGGGAAGTTGTGCACGCCCCACCAGCCGGAGTCGTCGTGGTACATCCCCACACCGACCTCGGTGAACGAACTGCTGGTCTGGGACTTGTAGTGGCCCGGACTGTGACGCCACATGGCCTGGAACCTCTCGGCGGCCTCCTGGGCGGTCATCGTCTCGTCGCTCCACCGGACGATGTTCTCGCCGGTCAGGTACGGCCGCCCGTCACCAGGTGTTCCGTGTCCGAGCTGCCGGAGTGGCCGAAGCCGGAGGTGCGCAGGTGCCGCGCCCACATGCGGGCGAAGCCGCCGAGATCCGTGCGCAGCGTGAGTGGAGGCAGCCGGACGGTCGCCCGTTCGGCGTTGAGCGGCTGCAGTGGGCCGGGCGATGCCGAGCCGTCCCGCGGCGCAGGTCACGTGCCCGGACCCGGGAGGACGGCGCTGGGGCGACGCCCTGCGCTCGGTCGCCCCGGCGCGGCGGGCGCCTCCACGGTGCGGCCCGGGTGCGGCGGGGCGGGGCGGGGGTCAGCGGTGGCCGGGCTCGTGGTGGCCGGGCCCGTGGTGGGCGGCCGGGCCGGACCGGGTGACCGCACCGAGTGCCTCGGGCTGCCGGTCCTGCGCGGGCAGGGCGTGCAGCACCGGTCCGCCGAAGGAGCCGGCGCGGTCGACCAGCAGCGTGCGCAGACACCGCTCGGCGGACAGGTCGGCCGGGGTGAGGACGATCAGGCACTGCCCGGTCCCGTCGAGCGTGGCCAGCGTGTCGTAGTGGACGGTCATCTCGCCCGCGCAAGGGTGAGTGATCCGCTTGGTGCCGTGGGCGCGCTGGCGCACCGTGTGGTCGTCCCACCAGAGGGCGAACTCCGTTCCGGAGGACCGGAGTTCGTCGATGACCCCCAGCAGTCGCGGATCGTCGGGGTGATGGGCGAGCGTGGTCCGCAGCTGGCCCACGGTCTCGCGGGCCACCCGCGTCCAGTCGAGCTGCATCGCGCGCAGGCGGGGCGACAGGAACAGCATCCGCGCCAGGTTGTCCGCGTCGCCGGTGCCGAAGTCCTCGCCGAACAGTGCCTCCGCGGCGCTGTTGCGGGCCAGGACGTCGAGCCTGAAGTCGACGACGTAGGCGGGCAGGAGAGGCATTCCGTCCATCAGGACGCGCAGGGAACCGCTCACCGGCAGCTGCACGGGGCGGGTCGCGGGCGCCTCGCCGCGGGCGATCATGTGCAGGTGCCGGCGTTCGACGGGGGAGAGCCGCAGCGCCCCGGCGAGGGAGTCCAGTACCGCCGTGCCGGGTTCACCGGCCCGTCCCTGCTCCAGCCGCACGTACCACTCGACGCTCACGGCCGCCAGCTGGGCGACCTCCTGGCGCCGCAGCCCCGGTGTGCGGCGGCGGCCGAGGTCCGGCAGCCCCACGTCGCCCGGCCGCAGACGTGCCCGCATGGCCCGCAGGAACTGCGCCAGTTCCTCGTTGCGCTCTCTTCGACGATGCACCACGCCACATCATCGCCGCGCGGCGGGCCCGCTTGTCCACCGCGGGGGGTGGTACCGCGCGTACCAGCATCGGCAGGGCGTCCCGGCCTGCCCGCCCGTTCTCCGACCATGGGTCCGCCAGCCCCCGAGGTCCAGGAGGATCCGATGAAGAAGTCCCTGCGCACCGGCGTGGCGGCGGCCGTCGCCGTCGGCACCGTGCTCACGACCGTGACCGGATGCGAGGACACCGCGTCCACCGAGGCCGCGTCGTCCACCGAGGCCGCGTCGTCCACCGAGGCCGCGTCGTCCGCCGCTTCCGCCCCGGCCACCGGGTCCCCGACCGCCTCGCCGGGCTACGGATACTCACGGGTCCGCAGAGGCGTGCCCGACTCCGCCCGGCGCTTCACCGTGACCAGCCCGGACGTGCGCGACGGCGAGGCCCTCCCCGCCGACACCTGGGCCGACACGTTCGGCTGCACCGGCGACAACCGGCGGATCCGGCTGTCGTGGAGCGGCGCTCCGGAGACCACCCGCAGCTACGCGATCACGATGTTCGACCCGGACGCGCCCACGGGGGCCGGCTTCCGGCACTGGCTCGTCTGGGACATCCCCGCCGGCGAGTCCGGCGTGGACTCCCGCCTGCCGGACGGCGCCGTCGCGGGCACCGGGGACTCCGGCGACGCCGGCTACCTCGGGCCCTGCCCGCCGAGCGGTGACCTCACCCATCACTACGAGATCGCCGTGTACGCGCTCGACGTGCCCGAACTCGGTCTGCCGGCCTCCACGCCGCCGGCCGTCGCGGCCTTCACGATGTCCGGCCACATCATCGGGTACGCCCGGATCACGGGCACAGCCCGCCGCTGACCCCGGTCACCGGCCGGGTGGTCGTCGGCGACGCCGCCGGGGCCCGCACCCAAAGGGGCGCGGCGCCGTCACCGCCGGACAGCGGCCCGCCCCGCCCCGACCCCGCCGTGGCGGTCCGCTCCGTCGGGGAGAGCTGGCTGTCACGGGGCGAGGCCGCGGCGGCCGGCGGCAGGCCGGGCCGGCCCGTGTGCGAAACTGCGGGCGCAGCTGCCGCCTTCCGGCAGAACCCCCAGGACACCGGCGGCGCCCACCAGTGCCCCGGGACACCGAGAAGAAACCGACGAGGAGTCACGTGAGACGTCCCCTGCTTCCCGCGGCACTGGCACTGGCCGTACTCGTCCTGCCGGCCGTCAGCGGCTGTGACGGCGAGGCCGGCGCCACCCCCCGGAGCGCCGACGGCGGCCCGGCCGTCCCCGCCGAGGAGCCGGCCGCGACCGCGGTGCCCTCGGCGTCACCGGACAACGGGAAGGCATCCGCCGAGGCGGAGGACACCCCCGAGGCGGAGGACACCCCCGAGTACGACCCGGACGCGGACGCCGCGGCGGACATCGCGGCCGCCCTGAAGGCGGCGAAGCAGGACGGCCGTCCGGTGCTCGTCGACTTCGGCGCCGACTGGTGCCTGGACTGCCGTGTCCTGAGCACCCTGTTCGAAGAGCCCGGACCGTCCGCACTGCTGGCCGGGTACCACCTGGTGAAGGTGGACGTGGGCGAGTTCGACCGCAACCTCGACGTGGCCGAGCGCTACGTCGACCTGCGCACCAGCGGCATACCCGCCCTGGCCGTCCTGGACCCCGCGTCCGGGCGGGTCGAGGTGGCCACCAACGGGGGCGAGTTCGCCGGGGCCCGGACGATGTCGGCCGCTGACGTCGAGGAGTTCCTGAAGCGATGGCAGTAGCCGTCCGGTTCCGGTCCCGCCGCGCAGGGACCGGTCGCGCACTCGTGGCGGCCGCCGCTGCCGCACTCGCCGGATGCGCGGGCCCGGCGGAGAGCGGGGCCACGGCGGCCGCCGACCCGTTCTCGGCCGGCGGGGTGGCGGTGAGGGTGTGGGCGGAGCCCCGCGACGGCGGTCTGCGGGTCCTGGCGGAACTGCGGCCGGAGGAGAAGGGGTTTCACCTCTACAGCCTCGGCCTCCCGGACGGCGGCGTCGACGGGATCGGCATACCGACCCGCATCCGCGTCGAGGGCGGTCTGCGGGCCACCGGACCGGCCACCGCCGACGCGGAGCCGAGGGTGCTGCGCCCGGCCGGTCTCGACGCCAGGGTTCCGGTCTACGAGGACGGGCCGGTCACTCTGGAACTGCCCGCCGGCCGGGTCGAGGGCGTCGACGGCGCACAGGTGTTCCTCACGTACGGGGCGTGCAGCGAGACCGCCGGCTGCCTGCCGCCCGTGCGCGACCGCGAGGTGACGCTGCCGCTGGGCACGCAGACCTGAGGCCTTGTGGACCCCGCCGGGAACGCCGGCCGTGAGGCGTCGCAGGCGGCGGTACGGTGCCCGGATCGGCCGGGGTGGAACCGCGGCCCGCGCGGGTGCCGCGGAGGCTCCGGTCGACGACCTCCGCGGCCCGCTCCGGCATGCCCTCCGTCCGCGGGTGCACCCGCTCGAAGCCGGTGACGTCGGTGTGGGGGTCCGCACCGGTCTGCGCCTCACGGGCGGCGACTCACCTCCCGCACTCCGTCCGGGAACCGGAACAGCACCGCCCGGCTGCCCTGCCCGGGGCGTTCGTCGGTGAGCGAGATCCGCAGGTCCCGGTCGAGGGACGCCACCTGCCGGAGGCCTTCGGCCAGCACGGGGAAGGAGTACCGCGTCGTCTCGAAGATCCCGGTGTCGGGCCGGAAGGCGATGGTCGTCCCGCTTCCGGTCGCTGGGCCCACAGTGGCGGGCGGGCCGACCGCGACACCGCGCGCGTACTCCTGGACCCGGCGGGTTCCGCCGTACCGCACCTGAGCCGTCAGCCGGCTCGACAGGGCGTTGACGACGGCGAGTCCCGCACCGGAACGGCTCAGGGCAGCTCTGAGCGGGCCGTCGGGCTCGACTCCGGCGTAGAGGGTGGTCAGCTCCGCTTCGAGGCCCGGGGCGCCGAGAGCCCCCGTGGCCTCGAAGGGACCTCCCGGCCCGTCGTCGGCGACGCGCACGCCGCCGTCCGGCGTGAGGGTGACCTCCACGGAGCCGCCGCTGCCGAGGAGGGCCTGCTTCACCCCCCGCTCGGCGACCGCGAACACCAGTTCGTGGAGCCCGCGTTCGCCGAGCGAGCCGACCCACATCCCCGGCCGCGTCCGAACGGCCTCCAGCCCCTCCAGCACCTCGATGCGGGCAGCGTCGTACCTCATGTCCCGCCCGTTCACAAAAGCCTCTTGCACAAGCCCCTCCCACAAGCCCCTCGCACAAGCCCTTCCCGCAGCGCCCGGCGGACCGCCCAAGCCTAGGCGGAATCAGGGAGAATGCCAGGTCACAGCCGTCTTCTCAAAGCCTTGGACCGGCGGGTGAGGGACTGTCGGGGCGTGGTCGGCACCGGGCTGCCCCCGCGTGCCCGGAGCGGGTCCAGGCACCCGCTGAAGCCGTTCGCGCGCCCGTTCCGGATGGCCCTCAGGTCTCTGATTCCCTTGCTGGGCGGGTCCTCTGTGCCGGTGAGGGTGATCCTCGGGACGTCCCTGCGCGCCGGCTCGCTCAGGCCTCCGGGCCGGTGCCCCCGCGCGTGCGCCGACGGCGTCGGAGCAGCAGTGCCGCGAGGAGCAGGACCGCGAAGCATCCAAAGAGCACGGCCGGACCGGCGGAGTCCACCGCCTCGGCGACGGTCCGCTGGATGCCGGCGGCCGCCTCGACGAGGGGGTCCGTCGTGGCCGGGTCGTCCTGGACGCGGATCTCGTACCAGCCGTAGGAGGCGACGTACCCGCCGGCCAGGAGGAGCAGGCCGCCGCCGAGCCGCGGGGCGATCCGGCCGAGGCGGCGGAGCCGGGTGACGGCGGTGCTGCGCGTGAGGGCGACGGTCAGCGAGGCCGCGCCGACGATCAGGCCCATTCCGGCGGCGTAGGCCCCGAACAGGGCCACACCCTCACCGGTGGAACCGCTGCGGAACGCGGAGACGACGATGGCGAGGAACGGGGCGATGGTGCAGCCGAGCGAGGCGGTGGCGTACGCCATGCCGAACAGCACCATCGAGGGCACCGAGCGGGTGAGGGCCGGGGCGCGGCGCAGCCCCGGCGCCGGGGACGGCAACCGGCGGCCCGCCAGCAGCCAGGCCCCGGCAGCGGTGATGACCAGGCCGAAGGCGATCGTGAACCAGGGCAGGTGCTGCTGGAGGCGGCCGGCCACGGGCTGGACGACGAGGCCGAAGACGCCGAAGAAGACGGCGAATCCGGCGGTCATGGCGGCGGTGGCGGCGAGCGCCCGGCCGACGCCGACGGTACGGCTGGGCGTGCGGTCGCCCAGCACGAGCAGCGACAGATAGGCGGGGAGCAGGGCGAAGCCGCACGGGTTGACGGCGGCGAGCATTCCGGCGCCGAGCGCGAGAGCGAGGGGGAGGCCGGCCATGGCGGAGTCACCCGGTGAGGGCGGCGACCTTGTCCGCGAGCCCCGCTCCGCCGAGGAGAACGCCCCGGTAGACGGTCTTGCCACCGGCGTCGAGGAGTACGTAGTAGCTCTGCCGGGTGACCTCGAACCGCTTCCACACCTCGCCGTTCTCGTCGGACAGATGGGGGAAGGAACCGGTGCCCGTGTCGGAGACGAAGGCGCTCATGGCGGTGTTGTCGTCCAGCCCCGCGACGCCGACCACGTCGACCCGGCCCCGGAAGCCGGCGGCGACCCTGGCGGTCTCGGCGGCCTGCCCCCTGCAGGTGGGGCACCACGGTGCCCAGAGCCACAGCACCGTGGGCCTGCCCGCGAGCGACTTCGCGTCGAACGGCCTGCCGTCCACGGTGGTGGCGGTGAAGTCCAGCGTCTCGGGCACCGTCGCCCCTCGCGAACCGCTGCCGCCGTCCTGGGAGCCGGCCGGCGAACCGGCCGGGGCGGACGCCTTCGACGGTGCGCCGCCCGCGTCGACGGCGGACGCGGAGCCGTCGTCCGAGCCGCAGGCGGTCAGAGCGAGGAGGGCGGCGGCGAGGGCGGCCGGGAGGAGGGTGCGAGGGCGCAACGAGGGCTCCTGTAGGTCGTGACTGGTGGTGAGGGTAGCCGTGGCGGGCGGGGAGAGCGGCGGGCCGGAGCCTTACGGTTGCATGACGTCCGCCGGAGCGGCTCGGCACGAAGAAGGCACGACCCCGCTGATCGCGTCCGTCCGTGGTCGTCCGCGTCCGTCCGCGGCCGTCCGCGGTCGTCCGGCCCGCGCAGCCTTCTCGCGGGAGGGGCCCGCCGGCGTGCCGGGTCCGCTCCGCCGTGTCCGGTTGCCGGAGACGGGCCGGGATGGGTTCATGGACCTGTCGCCCCGGAACGGCCCGCCGGACGCCCGCCGTGCGCCCGCCGGACGCCCGCCGGACGCACGGCGGCGGACCGCACGGTGTGCGCTCCGCGCACCGCCGGCCCGGGGACCCGGAGCGGCAGGTGACCGGCACGCCGACGAGAGCGAGAAGGGCCATGGCGTTCGACGAGGGACTGGCGGAACGCGTCCGCGCATCGCTCGGTACGGACCCCGGCATCACGGAGAAGCGGATGTTCGGCGGGCTGGCGTTCCTGCACGAGGGCAACATGGCGGTCGGGGTGATCGGGGACGAGCTGATGGTCCGAGTGGGCCCCGACGCCACCGAGACCGCCCTCGCACGGCCCGGAGCAAGGCCCTTCGACTTCACCGGGCGCCCGATGCGGGGCTGGGTCGTGGTGGCCGCGTCCGCCGTGGCCGAGGACGACGCCCTGGCCGACTGGGTGGGCCGGGGGTACGCCTTCGCCGCGAGTCTGCCGCCCAAGCCGCCCGGCGGACGGCACGCTCCCTGACCCACGGCCCCGCTACCGAGGCCTGCGCTCGGCGATGAGCAGCCCGTAGCCGAGAGCTCCGTCCGCGACCGCCGCCCGGGCGGCCGCCAGCACGGCGGGGGCGGCCCCGACGTCGAGACCGGCGGCGGACAGCCGGTCCGGAGCCGTCATACGCAGCAGGTTCAGCCTGGCCTCGATCCGGTCGGTCATCCGCAGCACCGCCCCGTCGTGTCGCTCGGTACGCACCGTGCGCAGGCCCGCACCGGCCAGGATGCCGGCGTACTCCCCGAGCGGCCGGGCGTCGGCGACGCAGGCGATCCGGGCGCCGAGGCCGGTGAGTCCGGCGGGCAGACGGGCGGGGTCGGCCGTGACGTCGGTGACGCCGAGGCGGCCGCCCGGCCGCAGGACGCGGGCGAACTCGGCCGCCGCGCGCGCCTTGTCGGGGAAGGTGCACAGCGCGCACTCGCACACCACGGCGTCGAAGACGGCATCGGCGTACGGCAGCCGTTCCGCGTCCCCGGCGGCGAACCGCACCCGGCCGGCCAGGCCGGCCGCCCGCGCGGCGTCCCGGGCGAGGGCGGAGTGCGCCGGCGCGTAGTCCACCCCGTCGACGACGGCGCCGTAGGCGTCGGCCAGCAGCAGGGCGGTGGTGCCGCGGCCCGAGGCCACGTCCAGCACCCGCGCCGCGGGCGGCAGGCCGAGTCCGTCCGCGAGGCGGCGGGTCAGCGCCGCGCCCCCCGGATGGTACGACTCCCCGAGCAGCAGGACGGCGACGTCGGAGGAGTACGCGGCGGCGCAGCACGCCTTCAGCTCCTCACCGCCGGGCGACCCCGTCATGACCCTGGTTCTCCTTCCCGGCCGGGGACGCCGGCGGTCTTCGAACCGTACGGAGTCGTCGTCAGGCGGCCGGCGAGCGGCACGGCGTTCGGGGCGACCGGGGCGACGGGAGTGCCGGACAGCTGCGCGCGGACCTGCTCGCGGTAGCCGACCGAGTTGTACGCGCAGAAGGGGATGAGGCGTCCGTCGGGGGTGATCTCCTCCACGCAGCACTTCATCAACTGTCTGACGTTGAGGGTGTAGGGGTCCTGGAAGTCCTGTACGACGATCATGAACGCCCTGTCGGCGAGGTCCTTCACCGCCTCAGGCAGGTCGATGCCGCAGGCTCCGGCGCAGTCCAGGGCCTCGGCGGTGGCCCGCAGCTTCTCCTCGGTGGTGGCGGTGCCCATGAACGCGGAGGCCGACCACAGTTTCTCCAGCGCCTCGCGGACCGCGGGGTCCGGCATGACGCGGTTGGTGACGTAGTCGAGGTGGTCCTCGACGTTCAGCAGGCGCGGGACGGGGACGACGGTGCGGTCGCCCGGCTCGCCGTCGACCAGGCAGTAGGTGACGGAGCGGCAGGCCGGGAAGCAGCAGGGCACGGGGAAGAAGTCGCCCTTGGCGAACCACCGGGGGCGCTGGGCGCTGAGCAGCCGGATCACGTCGGGGTTGGTGAGCCGCTGCAGGGGGTCGAACGGTACGTGCCGGCCCGAGTGGGTGACCGGCTGGAACGCCACCGCACGCACGGCGGGGTGGTCGATCCCGAACTCGGTGATCGCCCCCAGCTCGTGCTCGTTCAGCCCGCGCTCCACGGCGGCGACCAGGGTGACGGTCAGTCCGTGCTCCGCGCAGTTGTCCAGCGCCCGCTGCTTGAACGAGCGCAGGTCACGTCCCCGGAGCACCAGGTGCGTCCGTTCGTCGAAACCGTCGAACTGGAGGTAGACGTTGACCGACCTGCCGTGCCGCCGGTTGCGCCGGCCGAGTTCGGCGACGAAGCGGTGGTCGGTGGCCAGGCGGATGCCGTTGGTGTTGAGGGTGACGTTCCTGATCGGGCGGGCCTGGGCGAGGTCGACGAAGTCCAGGATGTGCCGGTGGATGGTGGGCTCCCCGCCGGAGAACATCACCACCTCCGCCTCGCCCTCGCCGGCCACGAAGGCGTCGAGCATGCGTGCGCACTGCTCGCGTGTGAGGGAGTAGCCGTCACCGTGGTGGCCCGAGTCGGCGAAGCAGACCGGGCAGTCCAGGTTGCAGCCGGTGTTGACCTCGATGATGCCCAGGCAGGCGTGCTGCTTGTGCTCCGGGCACAGCCCGCAGTCGCTGGGGCAGCCGTCCCGCACCTCGGTCTGGAAGGCGAGGGGAAGGGTGCCGGGCTTGTTGAACCGGGCCGAGCCCAGGTACTCCTCCGCGTCCCCGTAGACCAGGGCCTCGAACTCGCCGTGCTCGCGACACCTCTTGCGCAGATAGACCTTGCCGTCGCGGATGTTGACCTGCGCGTCGACGGACGCCTTGCACAGGGGACAGACGGACCTGGTGAACTCCACGAACACCTCGTCGCGGTCCGTCCTGCCCCGGGGCGCGGGCGCCCCGGTCTCGCGGGCCTCTTCCATCAGGGAACCTCCCTCTCGCTCAGCCGCGCGCCGCGCGCCGCTCGGCCTCTCGCCGGACGGCGGCCAGCGTGGCGGCGACGGCCGCCTCCCAGCGGGGCGCGACCACCCCGCCCCACCAGCGGCCGAGGCCCCACAGGTCGGTGCCCAGCTCGCCGCGGTACATCAGGCGCGTACCCGTCGGCTCCTCCGTGAGTTCGAACGTCTCGGTGACCGCCGGCACCGGACCGCGCACCAGACGGAACTCGACCCGCTCCGGCCGCACGAACCGCACCGTCTCCACCGTCGTCGCCGTCAGCCGCCCGCCCGCGACAGGGGTGCGGTGCGCCGCGAGCACCAGGTCGCTGCCCCGCTCCAGCACGGTGACCTTCTCGCGCACCGCCCGGGTCGTCCGGCCCAGGTAGGGTTCGGCGATCACCTCGAAGACCGTCTCGCGCGGTGCCGCGACGTCGACGCCGCGCGGCCCCAGCGGGCGCGTCCGCCGGCCCGCCCCGAGATCCGCCGTCACGGCTCCGGTCACCACCCCCAGAGCACCCGCCGCCGTGCACACGCCTGCCGCGGCCGCCGCCGTGAGCGCACCGATCCGCACCATCGCCGCCACCTCTCCACCCGTCCGTCCCGGTCTCCCGACGACTCTCCCCCTGTCTCTACCGTCTTCCCCCTGTCTCTCCTACGAGGCGGGGCCGGGCCGTCGCACATGGCCGCGGGCGCGCTCCCCCCACCCCCGGCGCGCCGGGCCTACCCTGAGAGGCATCCCCGCGGAGGAGAACGGAGGAGCGTGGAGTCGCTCTCAAGGACCACCGACAGCCGGGCCGCCACGAACGCGCTGCTCGCCGGGTTGCGTGAGCACGGCCGCGGTCCGGGCACCGTCGCGCGCTTCCTCGCACGCGCCGCGCACCGGTCGCTGCGCCAGGCCGTCCGCCGCCCCCGCGCCCTGACCGAGCTCACCGCCCTGCACGGACTGCTGTACGCGTGCGCGGCCGGCCGACGGCCCGGGCGGCGCTGGGTGGCCGCCGGCTGGGGTCTCGCCGCCTTGCACCTGGGGCTGCTGGAGCATCGCACCCGCCTCACCTCCGCGGACGTCGTGACGCTGGTGCGCGCGAACCTTCCCGCCCTGCCCGGCGGGGCCGGCCGGGCCGCCGGAGTCCTGGCGGTCGGTCTGGACGTGACCGACGGGCGCCTGGCCCGCCGGCAGGGCACGACGACCCCCTTCGGCGACTACGCCGACACCCTCGCCGACGCCGCGTTCTGGACGTGGTTCACCCTGCGCCACGAGCCCCGCCGCGCCGTCCGGGTCGCGGCCGTCGCCGCCTGGGTGCTGCCCGTCGTCGCCGTCACCGGCCTCGCGCTCCACCGCGGCGCCATGCCCGAACGGCCCCGCCCGGCGTGGCTGCGTCCGGCCGCCGCCCTCCAGATCGTCCTCGCCGCACGGCACGCCGTCCGCCGCCGCTGACCGGCAGGGACGCCGCCGGCGCTCGGCCCGCTCTCCGCCCCTGGCCTGTCAACTGCCGCTGCACCAAAGGGGGATGGGGCCGCCGGTGCCGTCCGGCGGACGGATCCGCGACTCTTACGTGAGTGTGACGCCCCGCCGGTACGGCTTGTCCCGGCGGGGCGGCGGCTTGTGGACTGCGTTGCGTTGCCGTCAGGCAGCCGGACGCGCCGACGCGCGGTCCGATCCCGGGCGAGAAGGGTGCGCGGCTGTGAGTCAGCAGATATGCAGCGGAACCGCGGGAGCGGCGGAGCAGCGGGTCGGGGAGGCCGGCGAGCGGGTGGCCCGCGCCGGGCGGGCGCCGGCTCCACGGGCGCTGCCCGCCTTCGGCCGGGGCCCCGCCGTCGGCCTCACCTGCGACCAGGTCCACCGGGCGATAGCGGCCCGGGCGGCCCTCCGGCCGGACTCGGTGGCGGCCGAACACCTCGGGGAGTCCATCACCTACGGGGAGCTGGAACGCCAGGCCGACCGCCTGGCCTCGGTGCTGGCGGGCGCCGGAGTCGGTCCCGGCCAGTACGTGCCGCTGTTCACCAGCAGGGGCATCCCCCTGCTGGTCGGACTGCTGGCCGTGCTGAAGACGGGAGCCGCCTACGTACCGCAGGACGTACGGGTCTGCCCGGCCGGACAGCTGCGGCACATCATCGCGGTGACCCGGGCCCGCGTGGTGCTGACGACGGCGGAGCACGCCCACCTGGTCCCGGCCGCCGACGGTGTGCGGGTGACGGCCGTCGACACCGTGATGGCCCGGCCCGCCGACGGGGACGGCCCGCCGTTCGTCCCCGTCCGGCCCGCGAGCGGGGACGACGCCTGCTACGTCCTGTTCACCTCCGGCACCACGGGCACGCCGAACGGCGTCGTGGTGACGCACCGCAACGTGTGCAACCTGCTGCTGACCGAACCGGGCGACCTGGGCATGGGACCGGGCACCAGGGTGGCGCAGATCCTCAGCATCGCCTTCGACATGGCCGCCTGGGAGATCCTCGGCGCCCTCACCCACGGGGCGACCCTGGTCATCCGCGGCAAGGACATCGCGGCAGCGGTCCGCCGGGCCGACGTGGTCATCTCCACGCCCACCATCCTCAGCGACATCGACCCGGCGTCCTGTCCCTCGGTCAAGGTCGTCGCCGTGGCGGGGGAGCCCTGCCCGCGGGCCCTCGCCGACCGCTGGGCCGACCACTGCGCCTTCTACAACTCCTGCGGCCCCACCGAGACCACCATCGTCAACACCATGCAGCGGCACCGCCGCCGCGCCCCGCGACTCACCATCGGCCGGCCGACCCCCAACAACACCGTGTACGTGCTCGACGAGCGCCTGCGCCCCGTACCGGCCGGCGAGACCGGCGAGATGTGGGCCGGCGGCGACGGTGTGTCCGCCGGATACCTCGGGGACCCGGCCCTCACCCGGGAGCGGTACCTGCCGGACCCGTTCCTCGGGCCCGGCCGCCTGATGTTCCGCACCCGCGACCTGGGCCGCTGGACCGCGGACGGCGAACTGGAGATCCTCGGCCGCACCGACGACCAGGTGAAGGTCCGCGGATTCCGCGTCGAACTCGACGCCGTCTCCGCCGTCCTGGAGGCGCTGCCCGGATGCCGGCGCGCCGCCACGCTGAAGGTCGACGACCGCACGCTGGTGTCCTTCGCCGCGGGGACCGGACTCGATCCCGAGGCCGCCCGCCGGGCCGTGGCCCGCGCGCTGCCGTACTACTGCGTACCGGAGACGGTCCGGGTCCTGGCCGACCTGCCCCGCACCAGCCGCGGAAAGATCGACAAGGCGGCGCTCCTGCACCTGGCCGAGCACCGGGTCCCGGAGACCGGACGATGAGCGCGCCGCAGCCGCAGGTCCTGCCGCAGGACGTCCGCCTGCCCCCGCCCGCCCCGCTCGTCCGCCGGATCTGGAAGCACCCCCGGCTGATGCACCACAACCGGCTGGCGGCCCTGGTCGTGGCGGCCGACCTGGTGGTGCTCGGCGTCCTGCACGCCCGGGGCGCGGTGGACGCGCACACCCTGGGACGCCTGGCGCTGACCGACTTCACCCTCGCGGTCCTGGTCCGCCAGCAGTACGTGATCAACCTGCTGTTCCGGATCGCCGTCGCCGCGCCCCTGCACTGGCCGCTCAGGATCCGCTGGACCCTCGGCAAGGTCTACCACTTCGGAGGTCTGCACGTCGGGGGCGCCCTGGCCGGCACCGTGCTGTTCCTCGCCCAGACCGCCGCCCTGACGGCCGAAGGCGCCCCGGCGGCGGTACTGGCGGTCTCGTATCTGCTGGTCGCCCTGCTGGCCGTCGTCGTGGTGATCGCCCTGCCGCCGGTACGGGCCCGCCGCCACGACCTGTTCGAGCGGACCCACCGGTTCGGCGGATGGGCGGCCCTCGCGCTGTTCTGGGCCCAGTCGTTGCTGTCGCTGCGGGCGGCGGGCCGGTCCCCGCTGACCGATCCGGCCGTCTGGCTGCTCGCCGTGGTCACGTTCAGTGTCGCCCTGCCCTGGCTGCGGCTGCGCCGGGTCCCGGTGCGGATCGAACGGCCCTCCGGGCACGTGGCCATCGCCCACTTCGACCACGGTGAGACGCCGTTCGCCGGCTCCTCGACGGCCATCAGCCGCAGCCCGCTGACCGAGTGGCACTCCTTCGCCAACGTACCCGCGCCCGGCCGGCGGGGGTTCCGGCTGACAGTGTCCCGGGCGGGCGACTGGACCGGCGCCTTCATCGACGACCTGCCCTCCCACGTCTGGGTCAAGGGCATCACCACCGCGGGTGTCGCCAACATCGAGACCCTGTTCCGCAAGGTCGTCTACGTCGCGACCGGCAGCGGGATCGGGCCGTGCCTGCCCCATCTGCTCGCCGCCGAGGTGCCCTCCCTCCTGGTGTGGGCGACCCGCAGTCCCCGGGCGACGTACGGTGACGCGCTGGTCGACGAGATCCTCACCGCCCAGCCCGACGCGGTCGTCTGGGACACCTCCGAGCACGGCAAGCCGGACATGGTGCGCCTGGCCTACGCGGCCTACCGCGACTTCGGCGCCGAAGCCGTGATCTGCATCTCCAACAAGAAGCTGACCTGGCAGGTCGTCCACGGCCTGGAACGGCTCGGCATCCCCGCCTACGGCGCCATCTGGGACTCCTGAGAGGAACCGCACGGACATGACCGACCGTCAGTACCGCACCCTCCGCGTGGACCGCGACGACCGGGTCGTCACCGTCACCCTGGACAGACCGGCCGTGCTGAACGCCCTGAGCAGTGAGCTCCTGGGCGAACTCGTCGACGCCCTGACGCCGCTGGACCGTGACCCGGAGGTCGGCTGCTTCGTGGTCGCCGGTTCCGAGCGGGCGTTCGCGGCCGGCGCCGACATCTCCGAGATGGCGTCCCGGACGGCGCCCGAGATGGCCGCGGACGACTACTTCGCCGGCTGGGAGGCGTTCGCCGCCCTGCGCACTCCGAAGATCGCCTCGGTGGCCGGGTACGCGCTCGGCGGCGGCTGTGAACTCGCCATGATGTGCGATCTCGTCATCGCCGCCGACACCGCCGTGTTCGGACAGCCGGAGATCCGGCTCGGGGTCATCCCGGGCATCGGCGGAACGCAGCGCCTGACCCGCCTGATCGGCGCCGCCCGGGCCATGGACATGATCCTCACCGGTCGCACCATGGACGCCGCCGAGGCCGAGAGGGCCGGCCTGGTCTCCCGGACCGTACCCGCGGACCGGCTCGCCGAGGAGACCGCCGAGGCGGCGCGGACCATCGCCGGGCACAGCAGGCCCGCCGTGCTCGCCGCCCGCGAGGCGGTCCAGCGGGCCCTGGAGACGGGCCTGCGCGACGGGCTGCTGTTCGAGCGCCGGGTCTTCCACGCCCTGTTCGCGACCTGCGACCAGAAGGAGGGCATGCGGGCGTTCCTGGAGAAGCGGGACCCGGTCTTCACCGGCCGGTGACCACCCGCCCGCACCGGCCGGCGGCCCGCCCGCCACCGGACCTTCGCGCCTGACCCGAGGCCGTACCGGTGCGGGGCGGGACGGGCGCCGAGGACGACGGCAGCCGCCTCGGGGCCGACCGCGGCGCCCTCCCTCGCAGCACGCCCTAGGTGACTGGTGTTAATCGTGTGAGCTCGCGTCGGTTCTTCAACGTGTGCCAGGCTGCTTGGTGTTGGTCGCTGGGTGTGGGGAGAGGTTGAGCGATGGCAGTGGGCCGGACCCCGATGCAGCCGGGGTTGCTCTCCTCCACGGCGGGTTTCTGCGAGGGTCGGCTGGCGCCGAACTCGATCTACGCGGTGCTGCACCGCGAGTGCCGGGCGTTGTTCCCCGATGAGATGTTCGCCGATCTGTTCGCCGAGGACGGCCGCAGGTCGGTGCCGCCGGTGATCGTGGCGGTCGTGATGGTCCTGCAGCGCCTGGAAGGCTTGTCCGACCGTGAAGCGGTCGAGCGGTTCGCATTCGATGTCCGCTGGAAGTACGCCGCCGGCGGGCTGGACTTCGATCATCCCGGGTTCGTGCACACCGTCTTGGTGGACATGCGCGCGCGGCTGGCCGCGTCCGCCCGCCCGGACCGGATCTTCGAGCGGACGGTGGACGTGGCCGCCCAGGCCGGGCTGGTGGGTCGTCGGCGGGTGCTGGACTCGGCTCCGGTCTATGACGCCGTGGCCACGCAGGACACCATCACGCTGATCCGCTCGGCCGTCCGCGGCCTGCTGCGGGCGGCCGATCACGGGCTGCGGGCCGAGCTGCGGGCGCAACTGACCAGCGGCGATGCCTACACCGACACGGCCAAGCCGGTCATCGACTGGACGGACGCCGGTGAGCGGGAGGCGCTGATCGATTCGCGGGCCCGGGACGGGTACGCGCTCTTGGCCGTGCTGGAGGGCCGGGTGCTGGAGCCGGAGGCGGACCAGGCCGCGCGCCTGCTGGCCACCGTGCTCGGCCAGGACCTGGACCAGGACGGTGACGGAGTGTTCCGGATTGCCCGGAAGGTGGCCACGGACCGGGTCATCTCCACGGTCGATCCCGAGGCCCGGCACGGGCACAAAACCGTCAACCGGTCCTTCGACGGCTACAAGGGGCACGTGGCCGAAGACCCCGACAGCGAGGTCATCACCGCAACCGCAGTCACTGCGGGCAACGCCGGCGACGCCGAGCCCGCCGCCGAGCTGCTGGCCGACGTCCTGAACGCGCCCGCCCCGAACGAAGGGGCCGCGGGTGAGCGGGCCGAGGTCTACGGCGACGCCGCCTACGGGACCGGACCGCTGCTGGCCGAGCTGGACGGGGCCGGCGTCGAGGTGATGGTCAAAGTGCAGGCCGCCAACGCGCCCGGCGGACGGTTCTCCAAGGACGCCTTCACCGTCGACCTGGGGGCGGGGCAGGTCACCTGCCCGAACCAGGTGACCGTCCCCATCCGCCCGAAGTCCGACGGCCGTGGGGCGGCCTGCTTCAAGGCCGCCTGCGCCGCCTGCCCGCTCGCGGCCCAGTGCACGACCGCCAGGGACGGACGCGTCATCACCATCGGCCCGCACGAGGAACACCTGGCACGCGGCCGGGCACGCAGCGCCGACCCGGCCTGGCTGGCTACCTACCGGGCCACCCGGCCCAAGGTCGAACGCAAGATCGCCCACCTCATGCGGCGGCGACACGGCGGACGCCGGGCCCGGGTGCGGGGGCGGGCCAAGGTCGCCGCCGACTTCTCCCTGCTGGCCGCCGCCGCCAACATCGCGCGGCTCGGCGTGCTCGGAATCATGTCCACAGCCGCTGGAAACTGGGCCATCGCCACCGGCTGACCGGCCAGCAAGGCCCAGGGCACACACGAACGACCGCACCCGGACGCACCAAACCCTCAACAGCCTCAAGACCAGGCCACGGGCCGCCCGGAGCACCGCCCCGGCGACACGCCCCTGACGCCCCAGTGACGACACCGCACGCCCAGGAAGCCCCGCTTAACACCAGCTACCTAGGGCGTGTTTCGAAAGTCCCGCCTGCCTGGCGGCGTCTGGCACGCACGCTCGCCGCGTTGTCGGGCTCGCCCCGATACATCCAGTATCGGGGCGACCCTCCGCCTTGCGATCGCACGCACCAGACGCCGCCAGACCTGCCCTTCGGGCAGACGACGCTACTTTCGAAACACGCCCTAGCGGGCGCGCCCCTCGGCCGGCCGGCCGGCCGGAGTCGCCGACGGCCGGCCGGTGTCGGTCTGCTGCAGTTCGACCAGGAGCTGGTTCTGCCCGGCCAGCAGTTCGGTCAGGATCCTGCGGGCCGCGCGAAGCAGTTCGGCCACGTCGCCGCCCGCGAGTGCGTAACTGACGGTGGAGCCCTCGCGGATGGACACGACGATGCCCGCGCGGCGCAGGACGGCCAGTTGCTGAGAGAGGCTGGACGGCTCGATCTCGATGTCGGCGAGCAGGTCCCGCACCGGGAGAGGCCCGTGCTGCAACAGCTCCAGGACCCTGATGCGCGCCGGGTGCCCGAGCATACGGAAGAACTCCGCCTTCGCTTGATACAGAGGGACTCGCATGTCGCTCTTCCTGCCGTGTCCGGATGGCTGCCCACGGCGCGGCCGCGCCCGAAGCGGCCGCGCCGTGGGTTCCTCGTTGCTCATGTTCCCTCGGCCCGGGCGACTTCCGTTCGCGAGTTGGGGCCTTTCCCATGTGATGACTTGAAGAAGTCTTCACATGGTGGGCAGAAGTCGGCCCGGGCGCGGGCAGGTCAGACCTCGAGCTGGGACTCGACCCGCTTGAGCTGATGGCGGGCCATGGCCAGATTCGAGTTGGACCTGTCGATCACGAGGTAGAGGAACAGGTCGTTGCCGTTCCGGCCGGTCACCAACCGGATGAGGTGGTACTGCCCTCCGAGCGTGATCAGGATGTCCTCGATCTGGCTCTTCAGGCCCAGGTGCTCCATGGTGCGGACCTTGGCCCGGATCACGTCCGTGTTCCCGGCCGCCGCGACCATCAGGTCCAGGTCGTTGCCACCGCCCAGGGTTCCGAGAGCCATGCCGCTGGTGTAGTCGACGACGGCCGCTCCCAGCGCGCCCTCGACCCCGGTCATGAGCTCCTTCAGCGACACTTCCACGCTCGCCATCGGCGCCTCCCCTTGATTGCTGCAACGGGAACCGGCTTCTGGTCCCCGCCTCGTGACCAGCACCGTAGGCCGACCGAAGGGGCATCAGGCGGATCTGCCCGACAATGCCCCACAGTGATCGATAAGTTGTTTATACGATCATCTCGGAACGGGGGGTGAGGCTTTCGGGAAGGGACGGGCGCGGTCCGGTTGCGGGGGGCGGGTCTCGCGCACCGGGCAGCGGAACCCGTGCGGATGTGATGCCCGGTCAGGGGGGAGCGCCGGCCGCAAGGTGGACTTGGCGCTTCCGTCGGTGTGTGTTCACGTCGCGTTCGTGACGTGATCGTCGATCGCACGTACGTTCTCGCCCACTTGTGCTTTCTCTGTGAGGAACGGGATCGATGAGGTCTGCGACGGAACGGCCGTGGCCTTCGGCCTGCGGGGCGCCGCCCACAGCGCCGGCGTCCCGGACGGCAGCACCGTCACCTACCGCGAGGCCGGCCCGGCCGCGGACCTCTCCTTCGTGGCCGGCAGCGACACCGTCAAGGAGCTGCCGACCCTGCACGACCGCACCGCCCCCACCGAGTGGGTGTTCCCGCTGGCCCTGACCGGGCTGACCGCCACGCTGGACGACTCCGGCACGGTGCTGCTCACCGGCGCCGAGGGCATCGTACGCGCCGCCGTCCTGGCCGGCTGGACGGAGGACGCGGGCACCGACCCCGACGCCCACCAGGGCGAGGTCTCCAGCGGCGTGCGCTACG
Source organism: Streptomyces sp. B8-7 (assembly GCF_058833805.1). Classification (NCBI taxonomy): domain Bacteria; kingdom Bacillati; phylum Actinomycetota; class Actinomycetes; order Kitasatosporales; family Streptomycetaceae; genus Streptomyces; species Streptomyces sp. B8-7. Next base: position 1,388,986 of record NZ_JBYRRL010000002.1, read on the forward strand.
TGCCGAACCTCATGAACACACCCTCTGGATGGAAGAATCTGGGCACCGTCGTGGACTCCCGAACCGGGATGGAGGTCCCGACCCGATGACCACGCCGATCCGACCGACAGCTCGTTGAGGTCAGTTGAGGAGTGCCGATGCACCGGGCCGTCGAAGAGATGCGACGGATCATGCCGCCGCCCGAAGCCGGTGACCCGGTCGACTGGGACAGCGTGCGGCCGCCTGAGTACGAGTCATGGCGGGACGAGGAACGCCGCCTGCTGGCGGAAGAGGACTGAGGGGGCGTCCTTCTCCGCGTGGCGTCCACCCGGGGGAGGGTGCCTGCGGCGGCCGTTCTCCCGCTGACGGGGCGGCACCAGCCGGTGATCCGTACGGGGTGCCGCGGTCGGCGGCATGCTCTGCACGGACGCCTCACCCGGCGCCGCGCACGGGGTTGCCACCCGCCGCGCGGCCGTGCCTGGCGGACCGGGCACCAAGGTCCGAGGGTCCGCCCGGTGCGGCCCCCAAGACCGCGGTGTCAGCCGCTCCGGCGGGCGTAGGCGCGGGCGGCGCGCGCCCGGTCGCCGCAGCGGGTGGAGCACCACTGGCGGCGTCCGTGGCGGAGCAGGTAGCGGTTGCAGGGGGCGGAGCCGCAGGCGGTCAGCCGCTGGGCGTCGGGGCCGGTGAGGAGGTCGGCGGCGTCGGCGGCCAGCGCGGCGAGGGCGTGGTCGACGATCTTCGTGGTGGGGTGGGGTGCCGCGCGGTAGGGGCCGGTCCTGTCGTCCCACCGCAGCACGGCGGCGGTGGAGACGCGGGTCATGGCGTCGTTGACGGCGGTGAGGGCGGCGGGAAGGGCGGGAACCTCCGCGGCGTAGGCGGCCAGCAGGGACCTGATCTGTTCGCGCAGTGAGCGCAGTTGCGCCGCGCACATGTCCTGCATGCCGATGTCCACGGGGGCGAGCCCGTGTCCGGTCAGCCAGCGGTTCGCCTGCGCGGGAGTGCCCAGGAGGTCGACCGTGTGACCGCCGGGCAGCGCGACCGCGCTGTTGGCCAGAGCGAGGGAGAGGTGTTCCTCCTCCCCCTGCGCGGGCGGCAGTACGGGTTCTTCCATCACCGGCTCATCCATGGCTCTCATGTTAAGGCTTGCGCGTATCCGTGAGAAGCGACTACGGTCATCTCACGGTTCAAGCGACTCTATCCGTGAGGTGTCTTTCGTCGTGTCCTCCGCCGCGTCTTCTCTCCCGGCAGTTCCCGGTCAGTTCCCGGTCCGTGTCCTCGGTGGCCCGACCGCCGTGTTCGAGTACGGCGGCCTGCGCTTCCTGACCGACCCGACCTTCGACGGCCCCGGTGACTACCCTCCGCGCCTCGCCAAGACGGCCCCCGCGGCCGCCACCCCCGCCGAAGTCGGCCCCGTCGACGTGGTCCTGCTCTCGCACGACGAGCACGCCGACAACCTCGACATCTCCGGCCGGGCCCTGCTCGCCGATGTCCCCCTGACTCTCACCACACCCGGTGGCGGACAGCGGATCGGCGGGAACGCCAAGGGTCTGCACGACGGGGAGTCCGTCGTGCTGGAGCGCCCCGGCGGCGGCACGCTCACCGTGACCGGCGTCCCGGCGATCCACGGACCCGGCCCGCGCGAGGCGGTGGAGAGCCTCCTCGGCCAGGTCGTGGGCTTCGTCCTCACCGGTGAGGGGCTGCCCACCGTCTACGTCAGCGGCGACAACGCCTCGCTCGACGCGGTCGAGGAGACGGCCCGCCGCTTCGGCCCGGTGGACACCGCCGTCCTCTTCGCCGGCGCGCCGCGCATCCCCGTCCTGTTCGACGGCCGCTGCCTCGTCCTGGACAGCGCCCAGGCCGCCGAGGCCGCGCGGATCCTCGGGGCCCGCCGTGTGGTCCCGGTCCACTACGACAGCTGGGCCCACTTCACCGAGGGGCGTGAGGACCTGGCGGCGGCCTTCGCCGCCGCGGGGCTGGCCGACCGCCTGGACTGGGGCCGGCGCGGCTGACCCCGGCCGGACGGCTCGGGCCGGCCGCCGTGCCGGACCCTGTGCGGCGGCCGGTGCCGGGCTCCGTGCGCGCCGGCTCCCCGGCCGGGCGGAAGGGGGTCCCGGCCCGGCCGGCGGTGGCGCCCCGAGGCGGGCCGCCCGTGCCGGGTGAGCCGTGTCTCACCGTCGCGGCGTTGCTATGCAACGAGGTGCATAGCAGGATGGCGGGCATGGCGCTCGACCACGCGATCCTCGTCTCCCTGCTGGAGAAGCCGGGTTCCGGCTACGAGCTGGCCAGACGGTTCGAGCGGTCGATCGGGTACTTCTGGACCGCCACCCACCAGCAGATCTACCGCGTGCTCAAGCGCATGGAGAGCGACGGCTGGGTGGACGTCCGGGACGTCCCGCAGTACGGGCGGCCGGACAAGAAGGAGTACTCCGTCGCCGGGCCCGGCCGGGACGCGCTCTCCGCCTGGCTCCACGAGCCGACCCAGCCCGAGAGCGTGCGGCACGACCTGGCGGTGAAGATCCGGGGCGCCGCCTTCGCCGACCCGGCCGTTCTGATCGGCGAGGTCGAGCGGCACCGGCAGACGCACACGGACCGCCTGGCCCACTACCTCGCGGGCGAGGCCCGTGACTTCGGGACACCCGCGGCGGACGGACCGCTCGACGCCGAACGGGAGCTCCAGCACGTGGTGCTGCGCGGCGGCATCGCGTACGAGCGCATGATGATCGCCTGGCTCGACGACTGCCTCGCCACCCTCGCCCGCTTCGGCCCCGCTCGCTGACCGGCCGAGCAGGCGCACCGGGTCCCGTGTCCGGACCCGCCCTCACCCCTCCCAGCCGAAAGGCGGCACTCATGGCCGATGCGCTGCTCTTCAACCCGCGGACGTACGACCCCGCGCACTTCGACCCGGAGACCCGCAGGCTGCTGCGCGCCACCGTCGACTGGTTCGAGGGGCGGGGCAGGCGCCGGCTGACCGAGGACTACCGGAGTCGCGCCTGGCTCGGCGACTTCCTCGCCTTCGCCGCCGAGGAGGGACTCTTCGCGACCTTCCTCACGCCCGCCTCCGCCGCGGGCGCGGGCGAGGGCGACAAGCGCTGGGACACCGCCCGCATCGCCGCCCTCAACGAGATCCTGGGCTTCTACGGCCTCGACTACTGGTACGCCTGGCAGGTCACCGTCCTCGGCCTCGGTCCCGTCTGGCAGAGCGGAAACCCCGCCGCCCGTGAGCGCGCCGCGGAACTGCTCTCCCGGGGCGAGGTGTTCGCCTTCGGCCTGTCCGAGAAGGCGCACGGTGCCGACATCTACTCCACCGACATGCTGCTGGAGCCCGACGGCGCGGGCGGCTTCCGGGCGACCGGCTCCAAGTACTACATCGGCAACGGCAACGCCGCCGGTCTCGTCTCCGTCTTCGGCCGCCGCACCGACGTCGAGGGCCCCGACGGCTACGTCTTCTTCGCCGCCGACCGCCGCCACCCGGCGTACCACCTGGTCAAGAACGTCGTCGACTCGTCGAAGTACGTCAGCGAGTTCCGCCTGGAGGACTACCCCATAGCCCCGGAAGACGTCCTGCACACCGGCCGCGCCGCCTTCGACGCCGCGCTCAACACGGTGAACGTGGGCAAGTTCAACCTGTGCACCGCCTCGGTCGGCATCTGCGAGCACGCCATGTACGAGGCCGTCACGCACGCGCAGAACCGCATCCTCTACGGCCGTCCCGTCACCGCCTTCCCCCACGTGCGGCGCGAGTTGACCGACGCGTACGTCCGGCTCGCCGGCATGAAGCTGTTCAGCGACCGCGCCGTCGACTACTTCCGCACCGCGGGCCCCGACGACCGCCGCTACCTCCTGTTCAACCCGATGACGAAGATGAAGGTGACCACCGAGGGCGAGAAGGTCATCGACCTGATGTGGGACGTCATCGCCGCCAAGGGCTTCGAGAAGGACAACTACTTCGCCCAGGCCGCCGTCGAGATCCGCGGCCTGCCCAAGCTTGAGGGCACCGTCCACGTCAACCTGGCGCTGATCCTGAAGTTCATGCGCCACCACCTGCTCGACCCGGTCGCCTACGAGCCCGTCCCGACCCGCCTCGACGCCGCCGACGACGTCTTCCTCTTCCGGCAGGGGCCGGCCCGCGGCCTCGGCTCGGTGCGCTTCCACGACTGGAGGCCCGCCTTCGACGCGTACGCCCACCTGCCCAACGTCGTACGGTTCCGCGAACAGGCGGACGCCCTGTGCGAGTTCGTGCTCACGGCCGCCCCGGACGAGACGCAGAGCCGGGACCTCGACCTCCTCCTGGCCGTCGGACAGCTCTTCGCGCTCGTCGTCCACGGACAGCTGGTCCTCGAACAGGCGGCCCTGACGAGCCTCGACGAGGACGTCCTGGACGAGTTGTTCGCCGTCCTGGTGCGGGACTTCTCCGCGCACGCCGTCGAACTCCACGGCAAGGACTCCGCGACCGAGGAGCAGCAGAGCTGGGCGCTCGGAGCGGTCCGGCGCCCGGTCGTCGACGGGGAGCGCTCGGGCCGCGTCTGGCAGCGGGTCGAGGCCCTGTCGGGGGCGTACGAGATGGCGCCCTGACGCCCCGGCGCATCCCCGGACCGGCCCGCCGGGTACGACTGCTGCCGTGCCCGGCGGGTCGGACCGCACCCTGCCGTCCCGCCGTGCTGCCCGCCGGGGCTCACTGCCCGGGGGTCAGCGGGTGAGGGCCAGGAAGCGCTCCACCGCCGTCCGGGCCTGGGCGCGGACGGCCTCCCTGCCGGGCGCCCGCTCGCCCAGGAGGACGCGGATCTGGAGGTCGCGGACCGTCAGGCCGTAGAGCAGCTGGAACGCCTCCTCCGGGTCGTCGATGCGGAGGTGTCCCTCGTCGGACAGGCGGCCCAGGAAGGCCGCGACAAGAGGGCCGGTCGCGTGGCGGCCGTGCCGCAGCACCAGTCCGGCGAGTTCCGGCGAGGTCATGGCAGCCCGGTTGAGGGCCACCGAGACGTCACCGACGAGCAGCGTCAGCAGGTTCTCGGCGACGGAGGTGAGCACGGCCTGCGGGTCGGCCGGAGTGCTGATCGCCCGTGTCACCGCCGAGTTCACCTGCTCGGCCTGCTGCTCGATGAGCGCGGCGAGCATCCCCTGGCGGCTGCCGAACCAGGTGTACAGGCTCTCCTTCGAGGAACCGGCACGGCGGGCGACGGCCTGCATCGTGGTGCCCGCGACCCCGTGTTCGCGCAGCTCGGCGAGTGCCGCGTCGAGCGCGGCCTGACGCCGCAGCTCCCCTTCGCCCGACCTGGGGCGGCCCCGGCGTGGGCGATGCTCCGCAGCCATGTGAACCTCCGGTGTTCCCAATATCCGAACCGATGGGTACGATTAAAAGCGTACTCACTGGTTCGATTCTAGTCGGCTCTGGAGGCCCTCCATGTCGCAGCCTCTGTCCCTTCCCTCACCGCGCACGACGTCCGCTCCTGCGGCCGCCAGGACCGCGGACGGCGCCCGGCGGGCCCGTGGTCCGGTACTGGCCGCGGCGACGCTGGCCATGGGGCTCATCGCGGGCTTCTTCTACGCCTACGCCTGCTCGGTCATGCTCGGCCTGGCACGGGTGGACGACCGTACGTTCATCGACACCATGCAGTGGATCAACGCCACGGTGCGGAACGGGTGGTTCGCCCCCAGTTTCTTCGGTGCGCTCGCCCTGACCGGGGCGGCCGTGGTGCTGCACCTCCCGCGCGGCGCGAGGCCGGTCCTGCTGTGGACCGCCGCCGCCTTCGTCCTGTACGCGACCGCCTTCGGCATCACCTTCGGGGTCAACGTCCCGCTCAACGAGGACCTGGCCGCAGCCGGCGACCCGGCTTCCCTCGGCGACGCCGCCGCGGTGCGGGCCGCCTTCGAGGAGCGCTGGGTGGCCTGGAACACCGCCCGCACCGTCGCCTCCGTCGCGGCGCTTGCCTGCCTGCTCCGCGCGCTGGTCCTGCACGGCCGCACCACGCGACGGCAGGGGCGGACCTCCTCGGGCGACCGCCCGGCCCGATGAGCCGCTCGGCTGCCGCCCCACAGCAGGCGGGGCTCCGGGAACCGGACGGCCCCTCCGGCGGGTCGCACCGCGACTCCCGCCGCAGCGAGCCGCCGAGGCCTGCGTGCGCGTGCTCGGTCACCTCCCGCTCGCATGCTCGGGGCGACACCGGCGCCGAGGTGTTCTTGGCAGCGGGCAGACGCAGGGTTAACGTGCCTCGACCGCGTTCTCCCGTAGTTCTCCCGCAGTTCTCCCGTACCGTCGATCCGTCTGTCGACCTGCCGTGAGAGGACCTCCATGTCCGCACGTCGTAGCGCGGCGGTGACCGCCACCCTGGCCGCCGCCGCACTGGTCTCCCCCCTGCTCGTCGCCGGCCCCGCCACCGCGAGGGCCGAGCATCCGAGCTGGTCCCACCGGGGCGACGCACTGGCCAGAAAGCTCGTCAAGCAGTCCACGGCCGTGGGCGCCTTCCGCCATCTGAGGGTCTTTCAGGCGATAGCCGACCACAACGGCGGTACCCGGGTGGCCGGTTCGAAGGGCCACCAGCAGTCGGCCGCCTACGTGGAGGCGCTGCTCAGGGCCGTCGGCTACAAGGTGTCACGCCATGAGTTCGACTTCGTCTTCACCGACGAGATCGCCGAGTCCCTCTCGGTGGTCTCGCCCGCGCCGCGCGACATCCCGATCCAGCTGATGACGTACACCGCCAGCGGCCCCGAGGAAGGGGTGACCGCGGACATCGCCGTCGCTCCCGTGGACGCCGACAACACCCACGGCTGCGAGCCGGGCGACTTCGCCGCCGGCGCCTTCACCGGCAAGATCGCGTTGATCAAGCGCGGCGGCTGCACCTTCGCCCTCAAACAGGCCAACGCCCACGCGGCGGGCGCGGTCGGCGCCGTCGTCTACAACAACACCGCGGGCACGCTCAACGGCACGATCGGCGACCCGGCGCTCGGCAGGATCCCCACCGGCGGCATCACCCAGGCGGACGGCGAGGCGCTGGCCGCCGAGGCGGCCGACGGCCCGGTGCGGGTCACGCTCGACATACGCGAGCTCCGGGAGAACCGGAAGACCTTCAACGTCGTGGCGGAGACTCGCGGCGGCGACGCGGCCGACACGGTCTTCCTCGGAGCGCACCTGGACTCGGTCTCCGACGGCCCCGGGATCAACGACAACGGCTCCGGCTCGGCCGGCATCCTCCAGGTCGCGCTGAAGCTGGCCAAGTCCCAGCACAAGATCGAGAACAAGGTGAAGTTCGCCTGGTGGTCGGCCGAGGAGTTCGGACTGCTGGGCTCGGAGGACTACGTCGCCTCGCTGACGGAGGAACAGAGGAAGCAGATCAAGCTCTATCTGAACTTCGACATGATCGCCTCGCCGAACGCCGCCTACTTCGTCTACGACGGCGACGACTCGGACGGCACCGGCGCCGGTCCCGGCCCCGAGGGCTCGGCCCAGCTGGAGAAGGGGATCAACGACTTCCTCGACTCGAAGCACATCCCGCACGAGGGCACCGACTTCACCGGCCGCTCCGACTACGGCCCGTTCATCGAGGCCGGCATCCCCTCCGGCGGCACCTTCACCGGTGCGGAGGGCATCAAGACCGAGGCACAGGCGGCGAAGTTCGGCGGCCGGGCGGGCGTGGCGTACGACGTGAACTACCACGCCCCCGGCGACGACATCGACAACATCGACATGCGTGCGCTCGACGTCAACGTCGACGTCATCGCCGACGCGGTCGGCCACTACGCGTACGACCTCGGGCCGCTCACCCGGCCGGTGGACTCCTCCCCGACGGACGGGAGCTCCGGAAGCGGCGGCGGCCTCCACGACGGCCACGATCGCGCGGCCGAGTAGGCGGCCCGCTCACCCGCCCGGTGCGGCCCCGTCACGAGGCCGCACCGGGCCGGACATCCGCACCGGGCGAGGAGCCCGTCCCTTCTCAGCGCCGGGCACCGTCCCGGTGGCCGCGGCGGCAGCCGTGGGGCGGGCCCGCGGCGTCACCGCCTCGGGCCTGCCCGCCTCGGGCCTGCCCTCCTCCGGCCGGCCCGCCGCTTCTCCGGCTCGGAGCGGGGCCGTCCGGGGCGGAACCCGCGTCGCCTCGCCCGGGCGGGACCACACGGCCGGGATCACGCGGCCGGGCGAGGGAACGGCGCCGGTCCGGCAACCCTGCCCCGGCGGGGTTCGGTCCCGGCTGCGACGGACCTGGTCCCGAGTGTCCTGTCCCAGTCAACTGTGGGCAGGGCGGGGGTCTGATCTGCGGTGCCTACGGTTGAGTGGGACAGAGCGGGTGGTTGGTGTCCCGATCAACGGTAGGCAGCCGCAGCCGTGGTGTCTGTCGAGGGGGCCGGTCAGGTCAGTTTGGCACTGTGAGGCTGTAGCGGAGTTTCGCCTTGGAGTTCCCGCCGAGGCGGTCGTAGAAGCGGACGGCTCCTTCGTTCCAGACGGGTGTCTGCCACTGGATCTCGGTGAGGCCGAGGTTGCGTGCCTCGGCTGTCACGGCATCCATGAGCAGTGCACCGAGACCGGAGCCCCGGCTGTCGGAGTTCAGGAAGAGGCAGTCCATGTGGAGGAATTCGCGGCCCTCCCAGGTGGAGAGTTCGGGCGTGCAGGTGGCGTAGCCGACGACCTCTCCGTCGGGCAGCTCTGCCACCAGGCAGCGCAGCCGTGGTGTCGGGGTGTCGAAGAGCAGGGCTCTGAGTCGGTGCGCGAGGTCGGGGGCGGGTGGCGAGGCTTGTTCGTAGGCGGCGTGCTCGGCAGCCAGTTCGGCGATGCGCGGCAGATCGTCGGGGCGTGCATGCCGCACGTTCGGGGCGTTGTTCACTTGATGGTTCCGGTCAGGGTGTCCGCACCCCAGGCGGCAAGGCGCTTCGTGATCGGGCCGCTGCCGTCGAGGACATGCAGTGAGAACGCGTCGCGTTCGTGGGCCAGGACGGCGGCTTCCCAGACACACGGGGCAAGGCCGGTGCGGCCCGGGCGGAGCTGGTCTGGGTGTCCGGCCGGTCCGGTGAAGATGGCCAGGTCGGACATGTACCCCTCGATCCAGCTGTGTACCAGGACGTAGTCGCCGTCGCCGCCGGCATGCATGATCAGGACAGCGAGCCCGAGCGACCCGCGGGTGCGGCCGAGCTCCAGGTGTGCCGCGGCGATCCGCAGGGCGGCGGCGATGTCCTGTTCCGTCACCGTGCGGCCTGGAGCCTGAAGGGAGTAGGTCTTCACCAGGTGGCCGCCGACATCTCGAGTGCCTGCACTCCGTGCGGTGCGCTCGTGGTGCCCCTGGGCCAGGGTGAGCAGTGCTTCCGTGTCCACTGCCGCCGGCAGTTCCTCGCGATCACTCATTCGTCCATCATGCAGTACGCGTTTTCGACCGGATCCTCGAACCGATTCAAGGACAGTCGTCAGAGGCTGGCCGGGCGCTACGAAGAAGGTAATGGGCAAGAGGCCCTCGACCGGTCTGGCTGTGGCCTCGATGCTTGTGCTCCGCCACTCGGTGTTGAGGGGGGAAGGGGCCGGCGCGGACGAGGACGCAGCCGCCGGCGAGCTGCTTGTTCGGTGCTGCGTCCCTTGTGGCCGGGAAGGTGCTGGACGGACATCGAGGCCACCGAGCCCAGCGTCCGCTCGACATGCGGCTGAAGGAGATCCCCAGCGACTGACAGGCCGAGCGGAAGGTGTCGGAGATGTAGGCCTTGCCCCGGTCACAGACGATCGTCTCCGGCGTGATCACCGGAACGGCCGCCGCCTGGGCCAGCCGCTCGTCCAGAACCATGAGCGAGGCGTGCGGCAGCACCGAGCGGGACATCCGCACAGCATCCGCCCAGCCCGGCCGCATCGGCTCCGGCGTCATCGCCCTCGCCGGCAGCAGCGCGGCGTCCACGGCCTTCGTCGACGGCCGCAGCACCGCCGCGGCCGGCGTGCGGGTCGCGATGTCCACGATGCCGGTCGGTTCGACGGTGTCCACCGTGCCGTCGTCGTGAACGACCAGCACATCCAGTGGAGTCGAGTCGATCTCCATCACCTCGCCCGGCCGGGCCGCGGTCAGCCGGCCGAACATGCCGTCCGGCTGCTTGGGCAGCGAACGGCGGGTGGGCCGAACCCCATGTGTGACGGCCGGAGGCGACCGTCTTCAGCAGCCGGTGGAAGGCTGTGCGCGACGGCAGCGGCACCATCCCGGGTCCGTGTTCGGCCTCCGGCTCGCGTTCCATCCGGCGCCGCGGCACCTGTGCGGAGACCGTGGACCGGCCTGCCGCAGGTCGCCGACCAATACCAGCGGCACCAGTTGCCCTGACCTCGGAAAGCCGGGAACCGGCGCTCGGGCCGTACGGACTCGAACCGGGCCGGCCACAGACGTCCCGAAGATCCGTGCTCATGGATGCCGGTCGCGCCGACGTACTCCGGCTCGACCGGCATCCGCCGACACCTCGCGCACACCCATCCAGGCCTCCGGTACGGCGCCGACCAGCCGCTTCGACCGTGGAATCGCCGTGACCGCCGTACCTGCACAAGACCGGCACTCTCCGCAAGCTGCCTACACACGACCCGGACGCAGCCGCACATGCCTGCAGAAGTGCGGGACTGCCCACACATCGCAGAGACAGGACACCGAGCGCGTTCCTACCGCTGAGTAGTTACGTGCGTGCGCAATCGTGATGCTCAAATCCAGCTCAAATCTGATGACGCTGGTCATCCCGGCTCCCTACTGTCCTCCGCAGCCGAGGAGGACGGAGTCGTACGGCGATGACCGGAGCACCGGGGCCGGGGAGGCGGGGGCTGCCGCGCACAGCGCGGCCGGCGGTGCCGGACTCTCCGTAGGTCCCTCACCTTCCCCGGAACCGGCGCGGATCGGGCTTCCCGCCATCCGCGACGAACCGGATGTCTCTCGTAGAGACGGAAGTTCTCCCGGCGAGGTTGCGCGCGGACCCCTCCCCGGTGCTGCGCACCGTGGCGCCGAGACCTCGCGTCGACGATCCGGCGGCACGGGCCTCGTCGTGCCCGCGACCTCGTACGTGATCCCGCCCCACGGCATCGCCCTGATCACACACCTGATCAACAAAGGAAGTTCACCATGAAGCTCCACAGAGTTCCCGTCGCGGCCGCGGCAGTGCTGGTCCTCTCCGTGACCGCGACGGCGTGTATGGGTGACGATGATCAGGGCGCCGGTTCGGGGTCCCACAGCGGCGAGACGATCAGGATCGGCATCAAGTTCGACCAGCCGGGGCTGGGCCTGAAGGAGCCCGGCGGAGAGTTCTCCGGCTTCGACGTCGACGTGGCGAGATACGTGGCCGAGGAGCTCGGCTACGACCCCGCCCTGATCGAGTTCGTCGAGACCAAGAGCGCCGACCGCGAGAACGCGCTGACCAGGGAGGACGTCAAGTTCATCGTCGCGACCTACTCGATCACCGACGAGCGCAGGGAGAAGGTCGACTTCGCCGGCCCGTACCTGCTGGCCCACCAGGACCTGCTGGTCAAGGCCGGCTCCGACATCAAGGACGGCCGCGACCTCGACGGCGGGAAGCTGTGCTCGGTGGCCGGTTCCACCTCGGCGCAGAACGTCAAGAACGACATCGCGCCGAACGCCCAGCTCAAGGAGTACACCTCCTACTCGGAGTGCCTCGCCGGCCTGCAGAGCGGGGCCGTCGACGCGGTGACCACCGACGACTCGATCCTGGCCGGCTTCGCCGCGCAGAAGCAGTACGAGGGCCAGTTCCAGCTGGTCGGTCTGAAGCTGAGCAACGAGAACTACGGCATCGGTGTGAAGAAGGGCGACACCGCCACCGTGGAGTCGGTGAACAAGGCCCTCACGAAGATGGTCAGCGACGGTTCCTGGGGCAAGGCCGTGAAGGCCAACTTCGGCCTGATCTACCGCTACGAGCCCGCGCCCAGGATCGGCGTCGTCAAGGGCTGAGGCGGCCCCGCTCCGGGGGCACCCCGCCGGCGGCTCCCGAGGCCGGGAGAACCCTCCGCGAGGCGGGCGGCAGCACACCCCCGAGGTCCGGACGGACGCGGTGACGACACGGACGCGGTGACGACGGGGAGGGACCCGACGGCGACGAGGACGCCGGCCGGCGCCGGGCGTGAGGTCCGGGCGGAAGCCGCAGGGCCCCAGCGCCCGGTGCCGGTCTGCCGCGCCGCCCTGCCGCCCGCGCCGCCCCGTCGCCCGCGCCGCCCCGTCGCCCGGGCCGCCCGGCCCCGGCCGCGCGACGGTGACCCGGCGGCCGGGCGGAGGCCGCACCGGCGGTGGCGAGGCGCCCGCGGGGGGCCACCGCACGACGTGTCCGATAATCGGGTGCACACCGCGGCCGGCGGTGGGAGGCTCCCTGGATGCCGACTGTTGAAACCTCCCCTTCCGTGTCCCTCGCCTACGAGACGTTCGGCGACCCCTCCGACGCAGCCGTGCTGCTGGTGATGGGCTTCGGCACGCAGATGACCGGCTGGCACGAGGACTTCTGCCGTGCGCTGGCAGGGCGGGGCCGCTATGTGATCCGGTACGACAACCGCGACTGCGGACTGTCCACCAGGTTCGACGACCACCCCGTCGACCTGGGCCGCTTCATCGCCGCGGTGAGCGCGAACGACGTCGCGTCCGCCCTCGCGATGGCGCCCTACACGCTCCGGGACATGGCCGACGACGGGCTCGCGCTGCTCACCGCCCTAGGGATCGAGCGTGCCCATGTGGTCGGATCCTCGATGGGCGGCATGATCGCCCAGACGATGGCGACCAGCCGGCCCGACCGGGTCCTGACCCTGACCTCGATGATGTCCTCGACCGGCGAGCCCGAGTACGGCCGGTCCAGCGCCGAGGCGCAGGCCGTGCTCTTCAGCCCGAGGCCGTCGGACCGTGAGGGATACATCGCGGCGGCGGACCGGGAACTCGTGTGGGCCTCCAAGCGCTACGGCAACCCCGCGACGCTCCGTCAGCAGGCCGCCGAGAGCTACGACCGCGCCCACTACCCGGCCGGAGTCGGCCGCCAGCTGGCGGCGATGATCCTCGACGGCTCGCGCGCGGCGGCGCTCCGTGAGCTTCGGCTGCCCACCCTGGTGATCCACGGGCTGGACGACACCCTGATCGACCCCAGCGGCGGGAAGCGGACCGCGGAGCTGGTGCCCGGCGCGACACTCATGCTGGTCCCCGACATGGGCCACGACCGGCCCCGGGAGCTCTGGCCGACGATCATCGACGCCCTGACGGCACACACCGCCTGAGCGCCGGACGCCCTGCGGAACGACGCCCTACCGGCGCCGTGCTCCGCGCCGCAGGCACCCTGCGCCCGCGGCGCGGAGGCCGGGCCGTGAGCCCGCTCCACGGAGGAAGGCGCAAGGCCTGCGGCGGCGGTCAGCCGGCTCCTCCCGCGATGTGGGCGGCGCCGGCGGCGTCGGCGGCGAAGAGATCACGAAGGCCGCGCGCCGCGCCGGACGCCTTCCTGCGCAGCCCCTCCGGGGTGGCGGCCCGCAGCGTCACGTTCGCCATGCGGTGGCCGGAGTCCTCCCGGGCCGCACCGGCCGTCGCCACCTCGTCGACACCGTCGACGCCGTCGAGCCCGCGGACCGCGGCCGCGGTCACCCGGGACCTCACCCGGCCGGCTCGGACCGGGAAGGGAGGGAAGTACCCCATCACGTAGTCGTCCGCACGCGCGCCGGGCGGCGACGGGGGCGTGCCGAGCGCGACGCAGAACGCGGACCGGACCAGATCCGTGCCCCCGACGAGACGGAGCAGCCGGTTGAGGTGCCCGCCCACCCGGCCGTTGACCTCGATGACGTCCACGCCGTGCGGGGTGAGCCGGACCTCGGTGTGGGTGACGCGCCACCGTACTCCCAGGGCCTCCAGGCAGTCCCGCACGTATCCGCAGACGGCGTCGTGCAGGTCCGCGGGCAGCTGGGATGCCAGGACGTCCCCGGTCACGCTGACGGCGTCGGCGCCGTCGCGGCCTCCGTGCGGGACGACCTCGACCGGCAGCTTGTCGAACACGGCGACCGTCTCGTGAGTGCCGCCGCCGCTCACCGTCTCCACCGAGACGAAGTCGGCGAGCCAGTCCGGCCGCACCGGATGAGCACCCCGCGGCAGCAGGGTCTCCAGGGTCAGTCCGGCCCAGCGGGTCCGTGCCGCCCGCTGGTACTCGACGTCCCGCAGGTCGCGGAGGAAGGCCACCCCGGACCCGCCGGCTCCGCGCCGGGGCTTGAGCACACACGGCAGAGCCAGTTCCGCGACGGCGCGGTCGAAGTCGCGCAGGCGGTCCACCCGGCGGCAGCGGACCCCGGTGAGTCCCGCCGCCAGCAGGCGCCGTCGCTGAACGCACTTGTCCCACGGGGACCGGACGGCCGGCGCCCCCGGCAGGTCCAGCGCCCGTGCCACGTCATCGGCGTCCTGGACATGCGCGTCGTGGAAGGTCGTGACCCCGGTGAGCGCCAGGGAGGCGGCGGTGCGGGCGAGTTGCGAGGCGGGGGACACCGCGACCGGGAAGAGCCGCTCCGCCGCGTCGACGACGTCGCCGTGGGCGCACGCGACGTCCTCGGTGAACAGCAGGACGGGTTCGCACACACCGGCGGCGGACCGTTCGATGTCGCTCAGGTCCGCGCTGCCCGCAGGCGAGTGGATGACCGCCACCCGGGGAAGATTCACGTTCCGGCCTCCTGACCGCCCCCTGACTCGTCGCCGGCCGGTGCGTGTCCGCTGCGCCGGCCCGGCGCTGTGCACTTCGAGCAAACGGGCTCGCGAGCACGGCCGGGATCCCCCGATCGGACCGTTCGCCGGCCGGTACCGCCTCTCCGAAGGGGGGATGCGGCCGGGCAGGACCCGGAGCGGCGTGCGGGGAGCGAGGGGCGCGTCACGCGTGCGGAGCACCGGTATCCGCCCGGCCCTGCGGCGGACATGGACACAGGCAGGGGACCGGACGGCGGCGCCGACACGCCCGGGGCCGGTCGGGCGGGGCCGTTCCACGCTCGCACCGAGCCCGTCGCGTCCACCGCCGGCCGGCCACCGCGCCGGTGGAACCGGCCGTCCCCCGACCGGAGGAGACACGGGAGGCCGGGCGGCCCTCGTCCTGCCCGGCGGACGCGCTCCGGCGGAGCCGCTCAGGACGCGCCGGGGGGCGTGAAGGCGGGGTGCGGCGCATCGGTCCCGCGCACCAGATACGTCGTCAGGAGACGCCCGCTCGCCCTCTCCGCCGCCGGACTGGCGGGCAGCGGCCACCGCAGCTGCCGGTACAGGTCGGTCCGGTACAGGTCGACGGCCGCCTCGACCAGGTCGGCGAAGGCGCGGGCCCGGGCGGGGAGCAGAAGGAGGCGGCTGACCGTGACCCCCGCGGCGCTCACCGGCAGGGCCCACGGGGTCCAGACCGTGAAGGCCGAGAACAGCAGTCCCCACAGGACGCCGGCGACCGCGCCGTCCAGAGCCGTCCGTGCCGCGATGAGGTCCTGCCTCGTCTGGCCGGGCAGAAGCAGCCACAGATGGGGCCAGACCGCCACCGGGTCCAGGCCGTACTTGTCCGCCGGGCGGCTCTCCCCGGCGCGGAGGATGTTGCCCACCCTGGTCGGCATGTAGCGGTCGGGCCGGCTGGGCCAGTCCCGGCGGCGGCGGTCCAGCTGCTGGAACCGGGCCCGCTGTTCCGCCGTGGCGCGCTCTGCTGCGACCTCGTCCGCCAGCTGACGGAGCTCGGTGAGGACGCGCCGTGCCGACCGCCGGGTCCACCTCAGGAGCAACGGCCGCAGGAACGCCAGCGGCCGGGGAAGGTAGCCCTCGATCAGCCGCAGGGTTCCCTCGACCGCCCAGCCCACCGCCACGCTGCTCGCGACCACGCAGAGGAGCAGGGCGAGGAGCGTCGCGATCTGCCCCGCGGCGGACTGACGCTGAAGCCAGGCACCGCGGTCGGCGAGCCTGTCCCAGCCGCCATGGCCGAGCAGCCAGGCGAGCAGCCCGCCCGCCCAGAAGACCAGCGCCGGCCCGGCCGTGCCCGCCCACCGGTCGGCGAGCTTGCCGCCGACCGACTCCCAGAACGTGCCTGTCACGCGGGGCCGGCTTCCGCGCGCCGCAGGCGCGCGCCATGGGTGGGGCACTCGGGGATGTGTTCACCGACGTCGAAGCGGTACCAGATGACGTCGCCCTCGGGGCAGTGGAACCGGTCGACGTCGACGATCTCGCCGTCGCCCAAGAGCCGCACCTCCCGGACGCGGGGCGGGCGGTGCGCCGGATCGGCGAGAACGGCCGACGCGAAGGCGCGCAGGGTCGCGTCGGCCGAGAAGGCGGCCGCGAGTGCCTCGTCGACGTCGTCGCCGTGCACGGCCCGGACCAGCAGGGAGGCGAGGAGCTGGTCCATCTGCTCCGCCCGGTCGGCCCCGAGGAGCATCCCGAGGTGTCCGCGGACTGTCCTGGCGGTGATCAGAAGGTCGTCGCTCACATTCATCCACCCCCGGACAAGTCAATCACAACCCTGTGTGTCCGGCGAGGAGTTGAGGGACGATGGCGACATCGTGCGTGGAGTCGTCCACCGGGGGAGGAACCGTGACCGGACCCGGCCGTCGTGTGACGGTGCAGTACGAGCCCGCGGCGGTCGCTCCGGTGCTCGCCGACATGCTGGCGCTGGGTCCGTACGACGTCGGCGACTTCGTCGCCGCCCACACCCTGCTCCTCGACGGCTACGACATGGCCGCGGCGGTCAGGCTGGCCTGCGGGCTCGAACCCCGTGCGGACCTGGACCCCCTGACAGCCGGACAGTGGAGCAACATGGGCCTGCTCCATCTCTACCGGGGGGAGAGCGAGGAGGCCGTCCGGGCGCTCGACCGCGCGCGGACGCTGGGCGGCCGGGAGGAGCGGACCGTCGCCGACATCTACCTCGGCTCCGCGTACCGGGCCCTGGGAGACGACGCCGCGGCGGTCTCCGCCCTGGAACGCGCGGTGGCCGCCGGAACCCGGGAATCGGGCTTCGCCGCCCAGGCGCTCGCGATGCTGGTGGTGAGCGACGAGCCGGAGCGGGCCGTCGAGCTGCTGTCGTTCGCGGCTCGCGAGGAGGGCGCCTCCGGCGGTCAGGCGGCGTTCGATCTGGCCGTGCTCCTCGCCGACCGCGGTGACCGGGCCGGAGCGGAACGGGCGTACCGGCAGGCGATCGCGCAGGCCGCTCCCTCCACCAGGGCGTGTGCCGCCAACAACCTGGGCAATCTGCTCAGCAGGACCGGCGACCCGGAATCCGCGGAGGCGGCCTTCCGGATCGCCATCGCCGAGGGGCTGGCGGACTCGGCGGTCAACCTCGGCCTGATGTGCGCCGAACTCGGCAGGGTGAGCGACGCGCTCGCCGCGTACCGCACGGCCGCGGACATGCCCGACTCCGATCAGCAGGCCCGGGCCCTGACCAACATCGGTGAACTGTTCCTCACCGCCGGACGCTTCGAGGAGGCGGAGCACGCCCTCGAAGCGGCCCTCGCCACAAACCACCCCGAGCACGCATGGCGCGCCCGGTTCGATCTCGGCTCGGCGCTGGCCAACCTCGGGCGGCGCCGGGAGGCGCGTCGCCACTGGGAGATCTGCGTGGGCGCTCCCGTGCCCCGGGTGGCGGAGACGGCCCGCGTCTGTCTGGCCGATCTGGACCGCGGCCTGGTGCCGAGCCGGCCGCAGGACGAGACCTGCTCCCCGGTGCCGGAGCCCGGACAGCTCGCCCGGTCACTGGCGGAGCAGCTGTGCGGCACGGAGACCTGGACCGATGCGCGGGCCCTGCTCCTGGCCCACCCGGAGAGCATGCGGGCCGTGGCGGAGGTACTCGCCCGGAACGCGGCGAAGGCCGAGGCGGAGGGGCAGGACGGCGGCGCGCGGGCCTGGCGCCAGCATCAGCATCTGGTGGAAGTGTGCCTGGAGAAAGGCATCGACGGGGCCTTCGCCGAGAAGTCCGGTGTCGCGGGCATGGCGGACGACGCGATGGCCGTACGGTGCCTGGCCCTGACGGAGGCCGTCAAGAGCCACCGTGCCACCGGGACACGGGCCGAGAGCGCCGCGCGGGCAGTGTCCGGGCTGCTGGACGATCCCCGATGGCCGTGCGCCACCGAGGAGTTCAGGGTGCGGGTCCTGGTGCTGGCCGCCGAGGCGACGACCCTCGGCGGACGCGATGTGCCCGATGCACTCCGCCGGCGGATCGTCCACGAGATGCGGGAGCTGTGGCGGCGCTGCCGGCCCCGGTTCCTGGATCTGCTCCCCTACAACCTCGCCGCCGCGCTGCTGACGCACCGTAGGAGCGCCGTGTCCCTGGCGGACGCCGACGAAGCGGTGCAGCTGCTGGGGAACCTGGAGTTCGCGCAGGACGCGGCGCCCGACGCGCAGGCCCTGGTCCACAGCCTGCTGGCGGCGGCGCTCGCCCACCGGGCCCGTGCGCGTGGTGCAACGAGGGGGCGAGCCGAGGACTTCGACCGTGCCCTCGCCCTCGCGGAGGCCTCGCTCGGGCACCTCGCCGCGGCCCGGGAACTGGGCCGGGACGACCGCTCCCAGGTCCGCGGCAGCGTGCGACGGGTGCTCGACCTCCACTACGGGGCGACGCGCGACCGGAACTCCCTCGACCGGGCCATCGCACTGGGCCGCGAAGCAGTCGAGGACTGCGGTCCGTCAGGCCGGCTGACGGCCGTCCACCACCTCGCCCTGCTGCTCCTGGACCGGCGCGACGTGGGGGACGCGGCGGCCGCCGTCACTCTGCTCGGTGAGGCGGCACAGCTGGCGCCCGGCGGCAGCGAGCTCCATGAGCATGTCGTCTACCTGCTCTGCGAGACGCTCCTGGAAGAGGGCTACGCGGCGGGGGAGAACGCCCTCCCGGTACGCCGGGTCCACGCGCTGATCGCCGACAGGCTCGCGGAGGTCGACGGCGCCACGTGCGGCAGCCGCTGCCGCACGGCCATCCTGCTCGTCCGTCTCTTCGAACACACCGGAGACGTCGCCCTCGTGCACAGGGCCGTGCAGATCCTCCAGGCGACACGCGAAGCCGGGGCCGGCACAGGCGACGCGGCGCTGGCGGCTCAGGTCCACGGGTTCTGCCTCGGCGTGCTCTACGAGGCGACGGGGGACGTCGCCGCACTCCACCGTTCCGTCGCGATCCTCCGGGAGCTGACGGCCGGGAACCCTCCGGAACCGCACCTCGTCATGCAGTACGGCAACGCGCTCTACACGCTGGGGATCGCGACGGGCGAACTCCTCTGCTTCGACCAGGCGATCGAGGTTCTCGGGGCCGGCCACGAGGAACA
Organism: Streptomyces sp. B8-7; assembly: GCF_058833805.1. Lineage (NCBI taxonomy): Bacteria > Bacillati > Actinomycetota > Actinomycetes > Kitasatosporales > Streptomycetaceae > Streptomyces > Streptomyces sp. B8-7. The sequence continues at coordinate 1,408,151 of NZ_JBYRRL010000002.1, forward strand.
GGCCGACCCCGAACTCGCCAGGCAGCTCGCCATCGCCCTGGAGAACCGGGGCCACCAGCTCCACGACATCGGCTCTCTCCGGCAAGCGGTCTCCCTCTACCGCAGGCTGCAGGAAGCGACCCACCCGCGGTCGGCCCTGCGATGGCGCCGCGCCGTCGACCTGGCCACCGCACAGCTCAGACTCGACGATCTGGCACCCGACCCGGCCATGCTCGACGAGGCGATCACCTCCCTGCGCGACGCGCTGCACGGCCGCCCCACCCCGCAGGTCGGCACACGTCCCCTGCACAACCTGGCAGCCGTGCTCATGCGCCGGTACGGGCGGACCCGCGCCCCCGAGGACCTGGACGAGGCCATCACCCTGGCCGAACGGTGCGTCTCCCACGAGACGACGGCGTCGGCGCTGCTGCCCGGATATCTGGCCACCCTCGGTGAGGCGTTGACCCTCAGGTACTCCCGGGACGGCTCGCAGGAGGATGCCGCGCGGGCGTCGGCAACCCTGCGCTCGGCCTGCCGGACCGCGGTCGAGCAGGGCTTCCCGCTCCGACGAGGAGCCCAGGTCTGGGCCCGATGGGCCGGTGACCGCGGCGCCTGGGCCGAAGCGGTCGAGGCCGCCGTGCTCGGCCTGGCCCACCACGAGACCTCGGTACGCACCCAGCTGGTGCGCGCCCACAAGGAAGCCGCCGCCGCCGAGCTGGGCCGGCTCAGCTGCCTGGGCGCGTACGCCTACGTTCAGCTCGGCGACACGGCCTCGGCCGCGGTCATCGCCGAGCGCGGACTGGCCGCGATGCTGTCCGAGGCCCTGGAACGCGAACCCGCCGACCTGAGCGGGCTGGAGGACGCCGGCCGCGGCGACCTCGTTCGCCGCTACCACGATCACGCGCACGCCATCGCGGAGCTGGAGGCGCTCCTCGGCACCTCGCACGAGGGCCTGCGCCGGCCGGGCACCCCCGCCACGGCGGGCCGGTGGGCGGAGCCGCTCAAGAGGCGTCGCGAGGAACTGCAGACGCTCATCGACGAGATCCGCGAGGTCGAGGGATTCCGCGACTTCCTCAAGCCGCCGGGTCTGCAGGACATCCGCGCCGCAGCCGAGGTGCGGCCCCTCGTGTACCTGCTCGCCACGCCCTGGGGTGGTCTGGCCCTCACCATCGAGCGTGGCAAGGACCGCCCGGGGCACGTCGGACTGCCCCTGAACAGCGCGAACGCCGACCTTCTCGCCGCGGGCCTGCTCAGCGCTGCGGGGCCGGCCGCGCTGCCCGCCCTCGGCGTCATCAGCGCCGCGCTCTGGACGGCCGTGATGAAGCCGGTCCTTGAGGAGATGGCCGGGCACCGGGCCATCACGCTCATCCCGGCGGGAACGCTGTCGTTCCTGCCGTTCCACGCCGCGCGGGCGTCCGCGGACCTGCGGCCCGCGCCGGGCGACACCTACGCCCTGGACCTGGTCCGCGTCACCTACGCGCCCAATGCCAGGGCACTGTCCCGAGCGGTCCGGCGCGTTCGCGGTGCGCCGGGTCCGGCCGCCCGGCTGCTCGCCGTGGACGATCCGGAACCGGACACGGCGCCGCTTCGCACCGATGCCGAGATGACCGCCGCGCTGCGGCGCTTCCCCGACCACGTCCGCCTCCGGGGCGGCGAGGCCACCGCGGCCCGCACACTGGAGCACCTGCCCGCCTGCGACGTGCTGCACTTCGCCTGCCACGGAGTCGTGTCACACCTGCGCCCTCTGGAGAGTTCGCTGCGGCTGTCCGGCGGGCAGCACCTCCGGCTCGGCACCCTCATGGACACCCGGATCGATGCCAGGCTGTGCGTGCTGTCGGCCTGTTCCACCACGGTCTCCGGGGTCCAGTCCTCCCATGAAGCGGTCAGTCTGTCCTCCGCGTTCCTGGTCATCGGCGCCGCCGGTGTCGTCGCCGCGCAGTGGCAGGTGCCGGACGAGGCGACCAACCTGCTCATGGCGGCCTTCTACGCGTACTGGGAGGACGGCACGGAGCCCTCGACGGCGCTGCGGCGGGCGCAGCTGTGGCTGAGGGACAGCACGAACGAGAAGCTTCGGCAGCGCTTCCCCGACGCCGTGGGCCCCGGCCCTTCCGGGAGCGTCCCCCGGCTGCTGTGGGCGGGGACGCAGCCCTACGCGCACCCGTACTTCTGGGCGGGCTTCACGTACACGGGCCACTGAGCGAGCCGGCCGCGCCCAGACATGCGGACGAGTACGGCTGCGCCGGCCCGGTGGCCCGCCCGGCCGGGCCCGGTCGCTGCCGACTTGCCTTGGAGTGTGCTCCAGGTCGTAGCGTCGTGGACACCGCGTGAGGCCCGCTGCCCGGCATGCCTCACGGGGTGCGGGCGGCGGATTCCGCCGCCGGATGGAGGACTTCGTGCCGTTCGGCCGAAGAACGAGGATGAGAGAGGCTGGGACACGGCATGCAGAAGCGCAGTCTGCGGGATCTCGAGGTATCGGCGATCGGCCTCGGGTGCATGGGCATTTCCGCCTTCTACGGGTCCGCCGACCAGGAGGAGGGGATCGCGACCATCCGGCGCGCCCTCGACCTCGGCGTCAACTTCCTCGACACCGCGCAGGTGTACGGGCCGCTGACCAACGAGTCGCTGGTCGGCGAGGCGATCCGGGGGCACCGCGACGAGTATGTGATCGCCACGAAGTTCAACCTCCGGATGGACGGTGCGGTACCCGGCGACATGAGCACGGTCGGCCCGCAGGACGGCTCCGCGGAGCATGTGCGCAGCTCGGTCCACGGTTCCCTGAAGCGTCTGGGCACCGACCGCATCGACCTGTACTACCAGCACCGGGTCGACCCGAACGTGCCCATCGAGGAGACGGTCGGCGCGCTGGGGGAGCTGGTGGCCGAGGGCAAGGTGCGGCACATCGGGCTGAGCGAGGCCGGGGCGGACACCATCCGGCGTGCGCACGCCGTGCACCCGGTCACCGCGGTGCAGAGCGAGTACTCGCTGTGGTCGAGGGACGTGGAGGCGGAGGTGCTGCCCGTCTGCCGGGAGCTCGGCATCGGGTTCGTGCCGTACTCCCCGCTCGGCCGCGGTTTCCTGGCCGGCCGGTTCACCACCCCGGACGAGCTGGACGCGAACGACTGGCGCCGCGCGAACCCGCGGTTCCAGGAGGCCAACCTGGAGGCCAACCTGCGGCTGGCGGCGAAGGTGAAGGAGATCGCCGCCGAGAAGGACGTGACCCCGGCCCAGCTGGCCATCGCCTGGGTGCTGGCCGCGGGCGAGGACCTGGTGCCCATCCCGGGCACGAAGCGCCGCACCTACCTGGAGCAGAACGCCGCCGCGGCCGACGTCGTGCTGACCGCACAGGACCTGGCCCGCATCGCGTCGGAGCTGCCGGAGGCGGCGGGGGAGCGGTACGACGAAGCGGGGATGCGCACCCTCGACCGCTGAGCTCCGGGTGCGGGTGCGTCGCCATGGCGTCGGCCGGCCGCAGCGCCGCCGTGGCCGGCCGCACCGTTCCCCGGGGCCGGCCGGGGCGCCGCCGGGGCGCAGCGGACTCCGCCCGGCCCGCCCGGTACGCCGGCGTCGGCGCGGGTTCAGGCGACGAGCAGCCGGATGCCGCCGAGGGTGTAGCAGATCATGGCGACGAGCAGCGGGACTTCCCCGGGGACGGCGCGTGCCGGGGGCAGCAGGCGCAGGCCCCGGTCGTGTGCCGCGACGACGCCGAGCACGTGGCCGGTGACGACGGCGGTGACCTGGAGGGTGGCGACACCGGTGGGGGAGAGCGGCGGGTCCGCGGCGGCCGGCCCGCCCGGCCCGCCGGCCCCGACCGCCAGGGCGACGGTCCGCGGGCCCTCCGTCGTGAGCAGGGTGAAGTAGTGGGCGACCAGGTACCCGGCGGCGACGGGAATCAGCGAGTGCGCGAACGCCCCCAGGGGGCGGGGCAGCGGTCCGGCCACGAGACGGGTCGCGCCGACGGCCGAGGCGTAGAGCAGGGCGACCGCGGCCACCGCGGCCAGCAGGCCGAGCGTGGCGGTAGCGGCGCGGCCGATCGGGGACGTCTGCGCGAGGGCGGTCCAGGGCGGGGTTCTGCTGATGCCGTCGAACACCGTGCCGCCCAGCAGCACGCAGACCGTGGCGACCAGGCCGGGGGGAGCCGGCGTGGCGTCCAGGCTGCGCAACGGGGCGCGTACGACGAGCCGTCCGTCGGCTGCGCGTCCCAGCGGGGCCAGCCTGCCGAGCAGCGACGAGTAGACCTCGAAGGCGTCGCCGCGGTCGAACCAGCTGCGCCCGCAGACGGCTGCGGCGGTCAGCTGCACGGCGGCGTAGCCGAGGAGGAAGGCCAGCAGGGCGGCACGGGAGGCAGGCGCGGGGGAGGCGAGCTCCAGCCAGGTGAAGGCGAGCAGCCCGGCCGCGGCCGGCCAGTGGCCCAGGCGCCGGACCAGACCGGCCCGGTGCCCGGCGGCAGGCCGGCGCAGGGCACGGCACATCAGGGCGTGCAGCGTCCGCAAGGGGTTGAGCAGGCGCCATACCGGGCCGAGCAGCAGCGAGGCGGGGATCAGTCCGCACCAGAGGAGGACGTATACGGCTCCGGGGGCCGGATTGCGGCCGGGGTCGTCCGGGCCGTACAGGAGCCCGAGGAGGACGGCCGCGGCGGCGGCCAGACCCGCACCCTGCAGGGCGCGGCGCAGGACGGCGGAACGCGCCGCGCGCTGCAGGACGCCGGGCAGCGGGCGGCCGGCGTCGTCGCCGTTCCAGCGGGGCTCGGTCCACAGCAGGCCCAGCGCGAGGAACGAGAACAGCAGGGCGGCGAGCGCTCCGGCGTAGGCGTGGAAGGCCGGCACGGGCAGGTCGTGCCGGGTGCCGACGCCGTGGGCGAGGTCCGTCAGGCGGGTCAACGGACCGCGAGCTGGGTCAGCACCAGCCGGGAGCGGTGGGTCTCCACCTCGAAGAGCCCGGTCCGGTCCATCACCACGTACAGGGTGGTGGTGCGGCCCGCCCTCAGCCGGGCGGACCGCTCCGCACCGTGGACATGCAGCTCGTCGTCGGTGTCGCTGGTGACGCGCAGGGCGAGGGACTGGCCCTTGCGCAGTGCCAGGCGGCCCGGCGCGGGTGTGACCGCGCCGTTCTCGATCGTCACCGCCAGGGTGTGGTCCGGCTCGGGTGAGTCCTGCGGCGGCGTCCCGCTGCCCGGAGGGGCTCCGGGCAGCGGTGCGCTGTCCTGGACGGGGCGGCCGTCGACAGCCCAGGCGGTGTGGTCGTCGGCGACCAGCCGGACGGTGACGGTCCGGGCGCCGGGCGGCACCGCGCCGGCCGGCAGATGGTGCCATCGTCCGTACATCCGGGCGACCTTCCTGCCGTCGACGAGCAGGTGAGCGTGGCCGCTGCCGCGGACCGCCGCGCCGCCCACGCTGTCCGGCGTGAAGCGGAAGCGCCTGACGTCCGCCCGGATGTTCCAGCCGTCCTCCGCGTCGGTCCGGACGGTGAGGGTGACGGCGGGGGCCTCCTGGCGGGGGACCTGCCGCAGCCTGTCGTGCGGGTGGGCCCCGTCGGCCGGCAGCAGGCTGCCCGCCGGAGCGGTCGCGACCTCGTGGCCGGTCCCCGGCCGGTGGTGGGTCCGGGGCCGGTCGATGCAGGCCGTGCAGAGGGTGAGGAGGAGGGCGGTGTGCAGGGCGAGTGCCGTGACGCGGTGCCGGGTCCGGAAGGGGCTCATGCCGCGGCACCTTCGGCGGTGGCCGCGGCCGCGGACCTCCTGCGACGGCGCTCAGCCGGGCGGGGGGCCGCGGCGGCCACCGCCCAGACGACCCAGACCGCCCCGAGGAGACCGCGCAGCCAGGCCGGACTCAGGGGGGTCCACGGAATCATCAGCACCGCCTGGTCGAAGGCGTCGAGCAGGGTCAGCAGGCCCAGCGCCACCGTCGTCCAGCCGAACGCGGGACTGCGGCCGCGCAGGGCGAGCCCGGTGACGGTCCACCATGCCCCGATGAGCAGCAGTGCGGACGGGGGGACCAACGACGCCGACAGGGAGGTGGTCTCTCCCGCCACGTCGAGGGCCAGGCCGGCGGCCCCGGCCACGGCGGCCGCGGTGGCCCAGCGGTGCCGGCGCAGTCTGCGCCACCACAGCATGCCGCCGGCCAGCGCCAGGACGGCGGCCAGTGCGAGGGCGATCTGCACCTCGATGCGTTCGATGCCCGTGGCGCCGTACCAGTCGCAGCCGGCCGGGAGCCGCCGCGCCCTGACGTCGTAGTCGGAGCACACCATCAGCTGGGCGGTCTTCACGGGCTCGCCGAGCAGGCGGTGCGATCCGCCGGAGAGCTGCCCGGGCCGGTCTCCGCAGCTGGGCAGGGTCCGGGGGTCGCTGCCGGAGGCGTCGTCCTGCCAGCAGTTGCCCCGGCCCTGGCCGTCCCACCAGAAGTCCGTGGCGTTGGGGTGCTCGGTGCCGTCCCGTGCCGTGCCGAGGTGGTTGCCGTGGAAGCGGTTGTGGTGCGAGGTGTCGCTCTGGTGGGACCATGCGTCGTCGCCGCGGACGAACGCGGGAACGGCGTTGAGGTGGAAGCCGGTCCGCCGGTGGCCGTAGACCCAGTTGTCCTCGAACAGGTTCCGGTTGCCGCCGGCGACCATGACTCCCGTGCCCGGCGGCACCGACGTCTGGGGGCACACGGTTCCCTGCTCGTAGCCGCGTTCGGCGGGCGGCCTGGCGCAGGTGCCGTCGGCGACGTACGGGTAGTAGTCCTCGTTGTTGTCGTGGATCAGATTGCGTTCGAACCGGGCGTGGTTCTGCGGGAGCCCCGGGTGCCCCGGGAACACGCTGTCCATCGAGGCGCCGGCCGTGTTGTGGTCGAACTCGTTGTCGTGGGCCCAGACCGAGTCGCCGGCGGTGCCCGAGTAGCCGAGCAGGTTGTGGTGGCTGTGGCAGCCGGTGATCTCGATGGCGTAGCGCGGCACGTCGTAGCCGCGGCCGTCGTTGATGTCCGAGGCGCTGCCGGGGTAGATGCCGGAGTCGCCGTTGCCGTAGGACTCGCAGTCGCGGTAGAGCCCGTGGTCGCTGGCGAAGGTGAGGTAGCCGTACTCGTCGTTCCAGCGGGTGAGGACGCGGTCGATGGCGAACCCGTCCGTGGCGAGGATGTACACGGAGTTGAAGGTGGTGCGCTGGGCGGTGAGGTTGCGCAGGACGATGCCGTCGGAGGAGTCCGCGCGGATGGCGTTGAGCTTGCGGTAGCCCGCGTCCACCACCACGTCGAGCGGTCCGGCGCCGGTGCCTTCGATCTGCAGGTCACGCTTGCCGAGCACCGCGACCAGGTTCTGGTTGTGCGGGCACTGCTTCTGCTGGGCGAACGACAGCACCTGGTAGCCCAGGGCCGCGCGCGGTGCGTCGAGGCGGGCGCACGCACCGGTGGGCTCCGGCTGCGAGGGCTCCTCCTCGTAGCGGCCGGGCAGTACGGCGATCGTCATCCCGGGCCGGTCGACGGCGTCCACCGCCTGCTGGATGTGGCGGAACCCCTCCCGGGCGCACCGTCGGTGGAGCCGGAGGTTGCGTCGGCGCAGTTCCTCGGGAAAGCGGGCGATGCGCCGTTCGAAGGCGGCCGCGCCGAGTTTGCACACCAGCAGGTCCGGCTCCCCGCCACGGTACGCCGGGACACTCCCGGATCCGTCGGGGAGGACGACGTTCCGCTCCTCGTGCGCCGACGCCTCCGGCGGCGCGGTCATCAGCAGGGCCGCCGCCGCGGCGAGGACGATCGCTAAGTGACGTGCCCATGCCATCCTCATGTCCGGGAAGGTAGAGGAAACGCCGTGTGTCCGGAAGCCGATTAGCGGTCAAAGGGGTGCGGCGGAGCCTGTTCCCCTCGGACCGGGCGGTCCCGGAGGCGGGCCGGTCGGTCCGCCGGGGTGTGCGCGAGTCCGGCCGGACGGGCGTTTTGCCGGGCCCGGGGCTCTTCTGGCGAGGCGTCAGGGAGGGCTCCCGCGGCGCGGCGCGGAGAGCAGGGGCGGCAGGCGGGGAACGCCGCCGGCCGGTGAGCCTCCGGGCGCGGTCAGGCGGTGGCGTCCTGCGGGGGCGCGGCCGGCGCGCCGCCGCCGCTCCAGCGGAGGGCGACGTCGAGATGAGCGCCGGCGTTCGCGCCGGCCAGGACGGCACCCAGCCGGCCGTCCAGCACGACCCCGAAGGTGACCTCCACCTCGTCGGGCCGCTCGGCCAGGGACCGGAAGCCGCCGATCACCTCGGACGCGGCGGCGGTGATCGGCGCGAGTGCCTCACGCAGTGACGTCGCCGCACTCTCCAGCCGTGTGCCGAGCCCCACGGCGCCGGTGCCGGAGCGGGCGGGCGGGGCGACGAGGACGACGGTGCCGTCGGAGAGGGTGAACTGGACTGCGTCCGGCATGGCGGCTCCTGGAACCTGGAAGGCGGCTGCGGGTGATCGGGTCAGGTCGAAGGGCGGCAGAGCCGCCTGGTCAGGGACGGGTCCGGCCGGCCCATCTCCGACTGGACGTTGTCGAGGGAGTCCAGCAGTCCCGCCAGGTCCCTCTCCTCGCCCTGTGCGAAGTCCAGGACGGCTCGGTAGAAGGCGGCGGACACGTCCGGGTCCATGGCGTCGGCGGCCGTGAAGCAGACGGGGATGTCCGAGCGGAGTATCGCGGCCAGGTCCCGCTGTGTGGTGCTGTTCGTGTAGTCCGTCACGTCCTCGCGGGGGGACAGCGCGTAGCTCTCGGGCGTGTTGACCCAGGCCTGCTGGGCCTCGGCGCTCGCGAGGTACTCGATCAGCCGGTCGGCGCTGGTGTCGCCCGGGTCGCCGTCCCTCGTGAACTTGCCGACGTAGTCCGCGGACACCTGGAGCACCTCCTGCAAGGCCGTCACGGGCCGGTACCTGCCGCGCTCGACGTCGCGCTGTTCGAACGCCGTCGCGGACAGTGCGCCGTGGCTCAGGGAACACGTCGGCGAGGGCTTCGTCATGCCGGCGGTGGCCGTGCGGAACGGGAGCTCGGCGGCGCCGTCGAGGCTCTTGCCCACCAGCGCCCGCCAGGTGGTCCACGCGTTCCTCACCGCAGGCGAGTTCCACGGCGTGCCGCCGGAGAGCCAGCTCCGGTACGCGCCGACGCCCGCCTCGGCCAGCAGGATGTCCGCGATCCAGTCGGCGCCGGGCCAGCCGGAGGTCGGGCCGGACTCCAGGCCCAGGCACCACCGTTCGGGGCGGTCCCGGAAGCCGGACCAGTTCTTCGGCAGCGGCCCGGCGACGTCGGGGCCGTACCAGACGAGGCTCTTGACGTCCGCCTTGACGGGGACGGCGTAGACCTCCTCTCCGTCCATGCCCAGCCCGCGGAACGGCTCGGCGAACGTCCCGGTGTCGACGGCCAGGGGCCTGAGCTGCTTCCCCGCGTAGAGGTGCACCGCGGCGATGCTCGGCAGCACCGCCAGGTCCGGCGGCGCGTTCGCGGCCACCGCCGCGTCGAGCTGCTGGGTCAGATCCCGGGTGACCTGTACGTCGACCTCGATGTGCCGGTCGTTCTCGAACGCCCGGATGACGGAGTGGAACGCGTGGAACTCGTCGCCGGACCACGGGACCATGATCGTCACCCGCTTGTGCGACGCCCCGCATCCGGCCGCCGCCAGGAGCAGCGCGAGGACCAGGACACCGCGCCCGAGGGCGGCCGTCGTTCTTCTCATGAGCGGGGGAACCTGTACTCGGCGAGCCGGGGACGATAGGCGAGGTGGGCGAGCACTCCGGCCGTCGCGAGCAGGGGCAGCACGATCGCCACTGCTGCGTCCGGCGCCGGCGGATCGGCCGCCGCGGACCGGTCGAGCGAGCACAGCACGCCGGTGGTGACGCCGACCGCCGCGGTGGCCAGCCAGGCCAGGGCGAGGGCCGGGCTCGGGTAGCGGCGGTAGTGCCGGACGACGATGCGACCGCTCCACCACACGAGCGCCAGCATGACGGCCGCCGGGCCGACGAGCAGGGGCCAGAAGAGGGCGGGGTCCAGCCAGCGTGACGCGCGCCGCTCCGCCACGGCGTGCTCCTGAAGGACCCGCAGGTCGACGAGGGATGCCTGCAGGCCTCCGGTGAACCTCACGTGCTTCTCGTCGCTGCCCCGTTGCCGGCCCCGGGTCAGCTCCTCGCGGGCCTCGTCCATACCGGACTCGTCGCGCACCGCTGTGTGAGCACGTTGCACACAGGTGGTCAACTGCCCCTGCACGAACTGGATGTGGTTCAGACCGCGGCGGCCCGCGGCGTTGCCCTCGGCCGCCGAGGTGAGCAGGCTGCTCACCCGGGCGGTGGCGTTGGTGAATTCCGCGCCGGTGCCGATCAGATGCTCCGCGTGGGTGTCGGAGACGCTGTTGAGCGCGTCGTCTGCCTGCGCGGCCGCGTCGTAGGCGGCGTCGATGTCCTCGATGGCCGCGTCCGTGCGCTCGGCCGCGGCGGCCTGGTTCCCGGCCTGAGTCGACACCACCACGTACAGCAGCGCCGTCATGGTCACCGTCACCAGCACGCCGGTCCTGAGCCAGCGCAGCACCGTGACCGGGTGAACCTCCCCGAGCCGTGCGGGCAGGGACCTCCCCACCCCGCTCACCGGGCATCCACCGGGCCGTCGGGCACGCCTGGTTCCTCGAACCGGTACCGGCACTCCTCGCAGAACCTCGCCGAGACGGACACCGCCGCCGTGCCGCACCGCGGGCAGACGCGTACCTGCTCGGGGGCATCGCTCACCGGGGATCCGGCCGCCTCCGCCGGCGGGCCCGCCGTCTTCGTGGAGTCGACCCCGATCTTCTGGATCTGTGCGCGGGAGACGTCGCGCCGTACCCTCGGCCGGCCGTCGGGGCCGGTGGCCGCCACTGCGCGCAGCAGCTGCAGGCGCGGGAGATCCTGCAGGTCCTCCGCGAGGCCGGTGGCGAGGCGCAGTTCGTCGTCGGCGCGGGAGCGGTCGCCGCGCAGATGGGCGTCGGCGCAGGCGCGCATCGCCATGCCGAGTTCGCGTTCGTTCTCGACCCGGGTGAGGCCGGCCGGGCGGGGGATGCCGAAGCCGGGTGTCGACAGGCGCCGTACGACCATGGCCGCCGGCTCGCAGCACTGCGGCCGCGAGCCGTCGGGGCGTTCGGCGTGCAGGGTGATGCGTGCGGCGCGCAGCTTCTCGTCCGGGGTGAGGGTGTGCGGGTCGACGTGGAGGGAGACCTGGTACTGCCGGGTCTCCGGGGACCAGGAGCCCAGCGGAACGTGGATCTCGTCGTCGTGCGGACGGGCCGTCAGTTCGGCCTCGACCGGGCGGGTCTGGCGGACGAAGGCGAGCTGGAACCGGTGGTTGAGCCGCAGGCCCAGATAGACGCGGGGCACGAGGATGCGCTGCGCCTGACGCATGAGACGGCTGAAGTCCCCGGTGAGGTCGGTGATGGTGAGGACCGCCTCGGCGGTGCCGTGCAGCGCCTCGGTGATCCGCAGCAGTTCGGCGTAGTGCCAGTCGTCGCCCAGCCCGCGCGCGTCGCAGACGAACCGGTCCGCACAGGTCGCGAGGACGGCGGCCAGCTCGTCCTCGGTCTCGTGCTCGTCCTTGCCGTCCGTGTAGAGGACGGCGTGGCGCACGGCGCCCGGCGCGGCCGAAGCGAACAGCTCCCGGGCGCACTTCAGCCACTGGCCCATCGCCGTGCCGCCCTCGGCCGACTGGCCGGCGACCCGCAGCTTGGCGTCCTCCCGCGCCGCGGCGTCCACCCTGGCCAGACCCCCGCCGGCCGGGAAGATCACGTCGGCCGTGTGGTTGCCCGCGACCACGCCCAGACGCGTGCCGTCCCGCAGAGCGTCGATGGCCGCGCACATCGCGCGCTTCGCCTCGTCCAGCTTGCCTCCGTTCATGGACAACGACCGGTCCATGATGAGGATCTCGGCGCCCGGTACGTCGTGGGAGGCGTCTTCGGCGGAGTGTCCCGTGACCGTGACGAGGGCGTCCGCGCGCTGCTCGTCGTAGGCGAGTTCCGGGACGGCGTCCAGCTCCAGTGCGAACCTGAGCCCCCGAAATGACCTGTCCCCCACCGGCACCACCCGATCGCGTCGCCGCGCACCCGTCGGACTGTGATGAACCATCTACTCAGCGTATGAAGAGCTTAGTGCTCCGTCGGCTCCTCCGGGACGGGAACGACCCGTTCCTCCTCCGCGTCGTCCGGCCCGTCGCCACCGCAGCGGGGGACGCAGCCGGTTCGCCAGGTCCACCAGCGCCACGTACTCGCGTTCGGTGGGGGCGTGCGGGCCCAGTTCGCGGATCGCGTGCGACAGCCGCTCACGGTCCCGGTCGTGCCGGAACTCCGCGTACCGGATCTCGGCACGCAGCCCCGCCCGCGCGGCCCGGTCCACGTCGAGGTCCGCGAGTCCCGCCTCGGCGCGCTCCCGGTCCTCGGCGGTCGGTGCCGGGCAGACCGGCCCGTCCAGGGTCATGACGCTGAGACGTACGGCTGCCACCTGCGCCTCCCGTTCGTAGCGGAACTCCTGTGCCAGCCGTACGGCGGTGGCCACGGCTTCTGTCCGCTCGCCGGCCAGCAGGTGGATCCGGGCGAGGCCGAAGCCGGCCGCCCCGAGCGCGGGGGTGGTGCCGAAGACCGCGCCGTAGTGCGAGCGGGCGGCGGCGAGGTCCGCCCGCAGCTCGGCGCACAGGCCGAGGGCGAGCTGCGGTACCAGCTCGCCGGGAACGGCCCTGCGCGCGGTGGTGAAGGCCGAGGTGGCCGACCGTGCGTCCGCGCGGGCCAGGGCGATCAGGCCGGAGTACCAGGCGTGCAGCCAGTGCCAGTCCGGCAGCCCCGCCGCAGCGAGCGCCCGCTCCGCGAGGTCCGGGGAGCGTCTGCGCAGGGCGCTCCGGCTCTCGGCCAGAGCGCGTCTCGTCGAGTCCGCCACGTCCGGGGCGTCCGGATCGGACAGCGGGGCCGGGAGCGCACCGATGATGTCGCCGGGCGCCGGCGACGCGAACGGCGCCTGCATGGCCAGTGTCGCGTCCTCGCCGGGCCGTGCCCGGACCCAGTGGTCCAGCGGCCGTGCCGCGCCGAGCCCCCCGTGCAGCGGCTCGGTCATCGGGCCGAACAGGGCGGACGAGCGCGCCACCTGACGAGGTGCCGGCGGCGCCGCCACGACCTGCCGGACGACCCCGCTGAGCTGTTCGGCGAACTGCCGTGCCGACACGAACCGCCGCCAGGGCCGCTCGGTGTCCGTGGCCCGTTCCAGCAGCAGGTTCAGTGAGTCGATGCCCGGGGCCGAGCGGTCCGTCCAGCGGGCGCGGCACACCTCCAGCAGGGTGGCGCCCAGGCAGTAGAGGTCGAAGCCCGCTGTCGGGCGCAGGCGTTCGGGGTCGCCCGGCGGCGGTGCGTACGCCGTGGTGTAGGCCGTGACCGGGCCCTCCTGCCGCACTCGGCGTACCGCGCCGAAGTCGATGAGCCGCACCCGGTCCAGCGGGCCCGACGGGCTCTGCTCCCGGAACCGTACGATGTTCAGCGGCTTGACGTCGCAGTGCAGCAGGCCCCGGGCGTGGAGGTAGTCCAGCGCCTGGAGGACGCGGACGCCGTGCGCGAGCAGGGTCTCCAGCCGGTCTCCGTCGCCGGCCGCCAGGGGGGCACCCGGGACGTACTCGAGGACGAGATGCGGCCCCTCGTCCTCGAAGCCCAGGATGCGCACGATGTTGTCGTGCCGGAGGCCGGTCAGGACGTCCCGCTCGTGCAGGGCGGTCCTGGCCACCGACCGGTTGAGGGCCTTGAGGACGACGTGGGTGGCGAGGTTGCGGTCGTGGGCGAGGTAGGCGGCGCCGAACGCCCCGGAACCGAGGACGCCTTCGACGTCGTAGCGGCCGGCGATGGTGAGGGCCTGGGGCCGGCCGAAGTCGAACCGGTGGCCGCAGGCCGCGCAGTAGCCCTCCGTGCGGCCCGGCGCGCCGTCGCGGCCGCGGCCGACCGGCTGCCCGCAGGCCGCGCAGTGGCGGTGCTCCTCGGCGACGGGGCCGGCCGACGGTGTCGGCGGGTCCGGCGCGTCGGGGCCGGGATCGGAGTCGACGAGGCCGAGGCCGTACCAGGGGTCCGGCCGTACGGATGTCACGCCGGTACCGGGATCCGCCACCGGCTCTGGTGCGGGGACTTCCACGGCGGCGTGGCCCTGTGCCAGCGGCTCCCGGTCGCAGGCGCCGCAGAAGTTCTGCCCGTCGATCTCTCCGCGGCCGCAGTCCGGCCGATTGCACCTGTCCACCGTCACTCCTCCTCGATACGGCGATTGACCTCGTCGACGTACCGGCCCACCGACCGGCGGGCGGCCCTGAGATCGATCGGCACGGTGTGCAGCGCGCGGGCCGCGGGGGCGTGGAGTCCGGCGAGCCGGGGGTCCTCCTCGCCGAAGTACCGGGCGGCGCGTACGCGGTGCAGTTCCAGGGTCGTGCGGAGGTCCTGATGGGCTCCCACCAGCCGGCGCAGGTCGCGGCCGAAGCCGGCGACCTCGGCACGGGCCGCCACGGCCCGTTCGTGGACCGCGGTGAGCTCCGGACCGGGCTCCGTGGCCCGCGCGACGGCCAGTCGCACCCGCAGCCGGGGCGCGGTGCGCGGCGGCATCCGCGGCGCGGCGAAGAAGCGTACGCCCCACTCCCGTTCCAGCGCCTCCGCGGAGTCCTCCTCGGCCGCCAGGCGTCCCACGGCCTCCCGGACAGCGGCGGCGGTGACGCCTCCGACGGCCGATCCGCGGATCGGCTCCGGGTCGAGGGAGACGTCACGGGTGAGGTCCTCCGGGGGCACGCCCTCGAAGCCCAGTACCAGCCGCAGGCCCCGCGACCGGGCCCGTTCGGCCAGCGGGGCGAGCAGATCGGCCGCGAGAGCCTGCGGGTCCCGGGCCCGGTCGACGCCGCCGATCACCAGACAGGCCGGAGGTCTGCGGCGCAGCAGTTGCCAGGCCACCGTACGGGCGTCCCCGCCCGGGAGCCCGAACCGGCGGGCGAGGTAGCCGCACACGTCCGCGACCGATCTGCCGCGCGCGTCGTACGCGGCGTCGATGGCGCCCAGCCCGAGGACCGTGTCGCCTGGCGTGCCGGTGAGTTCGGCGTCGGAGACGGTGGCCCTGGCCGCCGGGTCCGACGTGCGGACGAGGCGGACGAGCCAGGAGTCGCCGACCGCCGTCGTGCCGCCGGTGCCGACGACGACGGTGCCCGACCAGTTGCCGTGGAGCAGCCGGGTGAGCTCCTGCGTCAGGGCCAGCCGCAACGGGTCGCCGAGGACGTCCCCGGCCTGTCCGTCGTGCGACGGGCCCAGCCGGTCGGCGGGGTCGCCGCCGGCGAACCCCAGCTCCTCGATCCGCGGCAGGTAGGTCAGCACCGTCTCGGTCGGGAGCATCCAGGCCGCCTTCGTGTCACCGTCCACGAAGTCGGCCACGACGATGCCGATGACCCGCCCGTCGAACTCGCCGCCGAGCGCCATCACGCCCGCGCCCGAATACCCCTGCTCGATCCACGGATCGCCCGGCCGGACCCGCTTCAGCAGCCCCCACTCGCCCTGCCGGCCCCCGGACCCGGCGAGCTGTGCGTCGGTGCCCATCCCGAACGGCTCGGCCCGGGGGAAGCCGTACACGCGCACGGCGCCGCCGGAGACGGGTGTCTTCCACAGCATCGTGCGGGTGCCGCATCCGGCCGGCCCGTCGAGCTCCAGCAGCGCCACGTCACCGCGCTGTGTGCCGTTCTCGTGGACCCATGTCCCCGGGGCGACCCGCGCGTGCCGGGTCCACTCCGGACGGCACGCCACGCTGCTGATCCGCACCTGCCACGCGGTGCCCTCGGGGCCCGCTCCGGTGTGCCGCACCACATGCGCGCAGGTGAGCACATGGTGGTCGTCGAGCAGCACACCGGCGCCGCAGGGGGTGCCGTCCAGGTCGTCCACCCTCACCCGCCACGGACTGTCACTGTGGTGATGCAGCGCCATGGGGCCCACGCTATGACAACGGGCGCCGCACGAGGCGGAGTTGCCGCAGGACGGCGGCAGGGGCGGCCGCACCGGTGGACGCGGGTTCGCGGACCGCGGCGTGCGGCCGGCCTGCCGCACCGTGTGCGGAGGGCCGGTCAGATCACGCCGTGCCGCGCGGCGACCGCGAGGGCGTCGCGCCGACGGCTCACGCCCAGCTTCCGGTAGATCGCCCTCACCTGTGTCTTCACCGTGTTGAGGGAGACGTGGCGCAGGGCGGCGATCTCCTCCAGGGTCAGCCCGCGCGGCAGCAGCCGCAGGACGTCCAGTTCGGTCGGGGTGAGGGGCTCGACGTCGCCCGCGAGGTGCGGGGGAGCCCCCTCGGGCCGAGGCGGGGCGAACGAGGAAGGGCGGCGCGCGAACGTGTCCGCGGGAACGGAGGGAGCCGCCCCCGCGCCGCCGTCCCGGCCCGGGGCTGAATCCCCGCCGTCCCTGCCGTCCCTGCCGTCCCCGCCGGCCCCGCCGGCCGCGAGCACGGGCGGGAGCACGGGCGGGAGGACGAGGCCGGAGGGGGAGTCCGGCCGCACCGCGTGGGTCTGCGCCGCCCGGGCGTATTCCTCGGCCCTCTCGGGGTCTCCGGCCTCGGCGTGCCAGTCGGCGGCCGTCCGCAGCAGGCGGACGACCTCGTCCCAGCCGTGGCGCTCCGTCAGTTCCCTGGAGAGCACACCCCGGATCAGCGGGTTGGGCAGGCGGTAGGTCCACTCGTCGTCGCGGTCCAGCAGGTCGTAGTCCGTGGCCAGCATGCGCAGGATGCGATGGGCCTCCGTCCGCCCGGTCAGCGCGCGCACCAGTGAGGCGCTGAAGCCGGTGAGGACGCTGGTGCGCAACAGGACGTCCTGGTGCTCCACCGGCAGCGGCTCCAGCATTTCCGATATCAGGAAGTCGGAGCAGGAGCGGACGGCCTGCGACCAGCCTTCCAGGCAGGACTGGTGACTGGTGTCGCGTACCGGGTGCACGGCGGCGTAGCGGACGGCGAGCGCCCATCCGCCGGAGCACTCGATGACCCGGGTCATGCGTTCCTCGCCGGCGTCCGCGCCGTGTTCGCGGAACAGGGCGGCTGCCTCGTGCGGGGTGAAGGCGAGGTCGGAGCCCCGGATCTCCGTCAGTTCGCCCAGGGCACGCAGTTTGTGCAGGGGGAGTTCGGGCTCTCTGCGCGAGGCCAGTACGACACTCAGGAAGCCGGGGGCGTAGCGGGTGAACTGCAGCAGCGCGTTCAGCGCCGGTCCGGTGCGCAGTTCGTGGATTCCGTCCAGCACCAGGACGATGGGTGCCTGGAAGTCGGTGACCGCGTTGAGCAGAGCCGGCACGTTGAGGTCGCCGTCCGGGTGCTCAAAGGTGCGGCGTGCGGCGGTCCCGGAGGACGTCACGCCGATCCGGGCCAGGGCCGCCTCGAGATGGGCGAACAGCCGCGTGGCATCGTTGTCCTCCGCGTCCAGGGTCAGCCACGCGGTGTTGCTGCGCATGCTGACATCGGAGCGTGCCCAGGAGGACAGGAGCGCCGTCTTCCCCGCACCCGGGGGTCCGATGACGACGGTGAGGCGGCCCCCCACCCCGGTGGCGAGTCTCCGGTACAGCCTGGGCCGGTCGAGCAAGGGGCCCAGGAGGGGTGGTGCCAGCCTCGCGGACACGATCGGCTGACCGAGTGGTGCTGCGTCCTTGTCCTTCTGCCCGACCATTGCTGCCTCTCCTGCATGCCTAGCGGCGATCAGGGCCAGGCACCGTGATCACCGCTGCGGCGGCCGGTCTGCCGTACCCCGAATCCGCCGACACTCTCATCTCCGGGCAAACATAATGCAGGCGCCGTCACTCCGCGCCCGTTCCGCACTTTTCATTGTGCAAAGAAAGGAGGGCGGTGTTCCAAGTCGCCATTTCCGTTCAAGATTCACCCATGTTTCAAAGGAGACGCACAGGAAATGCCGCTTTTTCCCCGCCGCTTGATACCTCTCGGGCCGGTCGATTGCCGAAAGGTGAATATCCTCCATGTGTCACTCCTTGTCGTCAGGCATGCGGCCTGCGTCACGCTTGTGCACCTGCTGCCCGCTCGGGAGGCGGTGCAAGGGGATTCCGGCGGCCGGTGCGCGTACCGGGAACCTCTCCTCGGCCTTCGGTGAACCGCAATTTATTGAGCTTTATCTGAGGTGCATGGCCCCCACAACAGGTCCCGAACCCGGCAACGCGGGACAATGTCCCTGCCCAGCCTCGAAGCCGTCGGGGGAATTCCTCCCCGGTGCGGGTGTGGAGGAACGCCGAAGGGTGCGATTCCGCTGAAAAGTCCTCTCGACCCGGGAAGTTGATCGATCATCAGCTCCGGGTGGAGGTGGCCGCCCCGGATGCCGCCGGGAGGCGCCGGCCGCGGGGGACCTGCGAGGAGCGGACCTGCGAGGAGAAGTCGTAAGGGCCTTGCCGCGGAGCCGGGGAGCGGGCCGGGCGGCTGCGCGCGCAGACCCGGACCCCGGTCCGGCGCGCCTCCCGGTCCGGCGTGCTCCCCGGCCTCATGTGCTCCCCGGTCCGGCGTGCTCCGCGGGCGCCCGCGCCCCGGGTGCCCGCTGTGCCCCTCCGTACCCCGGGCCTGCCCCTCGTACCGCCGGCACGGCCGCCGCCTCCGCCGCCCCGGTACGCACGTGCCCGCCCGCAGCCGGGTGACGGCCGTCACCCCGCGAGGGTGATCGCCGGCCGAGCGCTTTTCACCTTCGTCGTGTGATGTCCCGCCAGCCGCAGAGGAGTTGTCTGGAGCCACCCCACCGTCTCACGCGAAGGAGGCCGACAGTGCGGGACGACGGCCACGGCAGCAGCCGCGACAGTGGCGCACCGGACGGGCTAAGGAGAGTGGAAGCGGTCAGCGGGCCGGCCGTCCGGCCGGTGCGCGGCTCCGCCCGGCTGCCTCCGCTCCCGGGCGAGCCGGGCTACTCGGTCTTCGTCTCCTCGATCGGAGACCCCACCGTGCTCTGGTCCGACACGCCCGCCCGGCCCCAGGGGCTGGACGGTGCGGGCGGCGGTACCGACCCCGAGCGGGCACGGCTGATCAGCGTGGCCGAAGCCGTCGAGCGCTACACCAACGCCTTCTACCAGCCGCACATGGTGCGATGGGCCTCGGCGGACGAACTCGGTGACGAGGCGGTCGCGCTGGAGGCGCTCCCGCGCTGCTCGGCCACCGAACTGGCGGACGAGGCCAACTGGCTGATCGACCCCGACCCCTCCCTGCCGCAGCGCTGGGTGCGCGGCTGGTCCCTGACCAGGAGCCGCCCGGTCTGGGTTCCCGCCACCTACGTCTGGCTGTTCACGGCCCACGAGGCGATCGGCGAGCGGATCGCCAACCCGATCTCCACCGGCTGCGCCGTGCACTCCGACGTCCGCCAGGCCCTCGTCAACGGGATCTGCGAGGCGGTCGAGCGGGACGCCATCTCGCTGGTGTGGCTCCAGCGTCTGGAACTGCCCGAGATCGACGTCGCGGACGACCCGGCGTTCACGGCCCAACGCGACCTGGTGCGCGACAGCTTCGTGGAGTACCGCTTCTACGACGCCACCACCGACGTCGGCGTCCCCACCGTGTACGCCGTCGTGCTCAGCGACCACCACGACTCCCTGAGCCAGCTGGTCATGTGTGCCTCGGGACCCGATCCCGTCGACGTGATCCGCAAGATCTACCGCGAGGCGGCCTCGTCGAGGATCGCTCTCCAGGCGCCGCACCAGGTGCCCGCGGACCCCCGGGACTTCACCAGCGTGCTGCACGGCGCCCTCCACATGGGACGTCCCGAACGGCGCGAAGCCTTCGACTTCCTCCTCCGGCGCCCCCGCCCCACCCGCACACCGGCCGACCTGCCGCGGGCCCGGGCCACCGACCCGGCCGGGCAACTGGCGTGGCTGGTCGACCGGCTGGACTCGATCCGCGCGGAGGTCATCGCCGTCGAGCTGACCACCTCGGAGGCGCGCCACGCGGGACTGCGCTCGGTCCGCGTCGTCGTGCCGCAGCTGATGCCCCTGTCCTTCGTCCACCGCAACCGCTACCTGGCCCACCCCCGGCTCTACAACGCCCCCGAGGCCATGGGGCTCACCGCCCGTCCCGAGCCCGGGCTCAACCCCCACCCCCAGCCCTTCGCCTAGGAGAACCGTGCCGCTCACCAGAGAACCCACCCACGTCCTGTGGACCGGGGCGTTCGGCCGGAGCGTGGCCGACCACCTGTCCGCAACGGCCGGCTGGCGCTCTTCCCCCGCCGACGTGCTCGGGCACCGCTCCGCCGAGTGGTCCCCCGCCGGGTTCCGCGTCGTCGCCCTCTGGCGCCACGAGCCCGCGCTGCTGGCCCGGGTCGCCCGGCTCCACACGGCCTGGGGGACAGCCTGGCTCCCCGTGGTGCAGGAGTACCCGGTGATCCGGGTGGGACCGCTCGTCGTGCCGGGCGAAGGGCCCTGCTACTCCTGCTACCTGCGGCGCAGGGCGCAGCACGACCAGGGACGCGAGGTGTCGCGGGCGCTGGAGACGTCGTTCGAGGCGGCGCCCGAGAACGGAGTCACCGGCCACACCGACGCCCAGGCGATGATCGCCGCCGGCGTCGCGGCCGACCTGGTGTCCCGCCACCGGGCGGGCCGCGACACCCTCCCCGGGCACGTGGTGTTCTTCAACGTGCTGACCCGCTCGCTGTTCGCCGACACGGTCGTCGGGGTCCACGGCTGCCCGGAGTGCGGACCTCCCGTCGCCCCCGACGACGGCTGGCGCAGGCTCTCCGAGGACCTGGCCGGGTCCCTGGCGGCGGAGCCCGGGGGTGCACGGTGAACGCGCTCGCGAGCGACCCCCGCCGGCGCGGCACCCCCGCCGCCGTACTGGCCGCCGCCGTGCAGGGCGATCCGCAGTTCCGGGTGCCGGAACGCCCGCAGCTCTGCCGGGGGCTGCACATCGTCGACACGCCCGACGGAGTGGTCGTCGACGGCGCCGCCGAACGCCAGCATCTGCGCGGGGCGTCCGCCGCCGTACTCCGGCGGAACCTGCTCCCCCTGCTCGACGGCACCCGGGACCACGCCGCCCTGGCCGAGGCCACCGGCTGGAGCCGCCACGCCGTCGGCCAGGCCGTGGCGACGCTCTACTTCGGCGGCGTCCTGGAGGACGCGGCCCACGCGGTCGCCCTGCCGGAGGGGACGGGGCCGTCCCCGTCCGCCGCGATCTGGATGTCCCGGACCCTGGACTGCAGCCGCGTGCACGCCCATTCCAGCCTGATGGCCCGGGCCGCCCTGCGGGCACAGGTCCGCCTCGCGGTCCGGGAGTCCTGGCGGGGCCCGCTGAGGGCGGCGCTCCTGGACCTCGGCATCGCCGACGTCGCCCAGGCCACGCCGGACACCGCGGACGCCCTGGCGAACGACACCCTGATCGTCGTCGACCTGGCCGCTCCCACCGGGACGGTCGACCGGATGGCCGAGGCCGCCGCGGACCGCGGCCTGCGGCTGCTGCTGGTGGACGAACGGGACGGCCGCGTCCTCGTCGGCCCGCTGGCCGACCCCACGGCGACGGCCTGCGCGCGCTGTGCCCGGGCCGCGGTGAGCCCGGAGCGCGACGCCCTGCTGTGGACGTCGGCCCCCACACCGTCCTCGCTGGTCGCGGCCGGGCTGATCGCCGAGGAGCTCCGGGCGCTGCTGCTGCGCAACGAACCGGCCCAGTCCCTCGGCGGGCAGGTGGTCGTGGACCTGGCGGACGCGAGCACCGGCCTGTACAAGCTGACCCCGGACGCCGGCTGCCGCACGTGCTACCCCACGTCCGCCGAGCGCACCGGCCCCCCGCCGGCCGCACCCCTGCACTACGAGCACGCCGTCGGCTTCCCGCCCCGGCACCTGGTCAACCCCAAAGCCCACCAGCACCACTTCCGCCCCGAGAACGTCGGACTGCAGTTCGAGCACCTGCGGTACCCGAGCAACCCCCGGCGTCCGCTGCCCGACATGGACCTGGCCACGCTCCAGTCCCTCGCCGCCGCGGACGAGCGGGCGCCCTGGCCCGTCGCGCTCGCGGCCGTACTCCGCTTCACCGCCGGGCTGCGCGCACCCGGCGACGCCGGCGAGACCACCGACCCGGGCCGGGTCAACCGCTGGTCCCCCAGCGGGGGCAACCTCGGCTCCTGCCACGCCTACGCGGTGCTCCGCGGCGTACCGGGGCTCCCCGACGGCGTCCACTACTACGACGCGGCGGCCCACGCCCTGACCGCCATGCACCCCCACACCGAGCACGTGTCCACCCTGCTGGCCGCCCTGGGCGCGCCGGCCGAGGACGCCTCCGGCGAACCGGACGTGTTCCTGGTGCTCGCCTCCGACATCGGACGGGTCGCCCGCAAGTACGGACCGTTCTCCTACCGGGTCGGCAACCTCGACACCGGCTGCGCACTGGCCCAGCTCGCGCTCGTCGCCGCGGCCACCGGAACAGCCGTCGGCCTGCTCGACCCCGGCCCCCTCCAGCCCCACCGGGAGTCGGTGACCGGCGCCAGCGGTCCCGCACTCCTCACCGCAGCCGTGCGGCTCCGTCAGGAAGGGAGCGGTTCATGCCGCTGATCGACATCGGTCGTCTCACCGAGGACCTGCTGACCTCGCCTCCCGCCACCGCACCGCCCGGAGCACCCGCGGCGCCGGTGCCCGCGCCCCGCGTGCCGGCACCCGTGCCGGGCAGCCCGGTGAACGCCCTGCGCCGACGGGGAGCCGTGCGCGCCTGGTCCGCCGAGCCCCTCGACGCGACGCTGCTGACCCGGGCCCTGCGGTACGCCGAGGAGCAGGACGCCCGCCTGTGGCGGCCGGCCTTCCCCGGACTGCCGGCACCCGTCGCCGCCGTCCTCGCCCACGACGTCACGGACCTCCCCCGGGGCATCCACCGCTACGACGCGGCCCGCCGGGCACTCACCCCGGAGCCCGGCGAACTGCCGCCGCTGCAGGCCCTGGTGCTCCAGCTGGAGTTCGCCGAGGCCCCGGCCGTGGTCGTGGTGCACGGCGACCTCGCGGCGGCCGCGGCACGGTACGGCGCGACCGGCCACCGCCTGCTCCTGGCCCGGGGCGCGGCCTTCGCGCACTCGGTGTGGCTGGCCGCCCTGTGCGACGGCGCCGTCGGTTCCGTCTTCGCGGGTGTGCTGAGCGCCGCCGGCCGGACCCACCTCGGCCTGGACGGGGCGGGCCGGGCCCAGCTCCTCGGCCTGGCCCTGGGCCACCCGAGGCGGCCCGTGCCGCCCGAGGACGGCGGCACGCGATGACCGCACCGACGGCCGGCGCGACCGCCGGCCCGCCGCCCTCCCGCTGGCTCGACACCGAACACCCCGCCGCCCGGCCGGACATCGAGATCGCCGAGGGCCTCAACGGCGAACTCCTCGCCTACGACCCGGTCAACGGCCACTACACCCGGCTCTCCCGCAGCGGAGCGGCCGTCCTCAGAGCGCTGGACGGCAGCATGACCGGACGGGAGTTCGCCTGCCGCGCGGTCCGCGCCGACGAGCCGGGTACCGGCGGGACGGCCGAACAGGTCGTGCTGGACTTCCTGGGCGAGCTGAGAGCGGCCGGGCTGCTGACCGTTCCGCCCGCCCCGGGGCAGGAGCAGGCGGCCGTCCGGTTCGCCCGCCGCAGTCACCTGCCGCGCCGGGCCCTGGTGGGTCCGGGCGTGTCCGCCGCACTGGATCCCGTGGCCGCGGTACTGCACCGAGCGCCGCGCGTGTTCGCAGGCCTGTGGGCGGTGGCGGCCGTCGGCAGCCTGGTCGCGGCCGGCGCGGTCGTCGCCTCGCCGGCCGCGGCCGAGGGGCCGCGCCTGTCCGGCCTGGGCCCGGGATGGGCCCTGATCGCCGGGTCCATGATCGTGCAGACCGTTCTCCACGAACTGAGCCACGCCGTGACCTGCCGGTTCTACGGTGTGAAGGTCAGGGAGATCGGCATCGGACTGCTCTTCTACCTCGTGCCCGCGGCCTACGTGGACCGCACCGACGCCTACCGGCTGCGCACCCGCGGCCCCCGGGTGGCCATCGCCCTCGCCGGGGTGGCGCTGGACGTGCTGTGGCTCGGCGGCTGGTCCGTGCTCGCGCTCGCCGGCCGCGGCGGCACCGCCCACCTCGCGGTCGTCATGGTCTGGCTGCAGCTCGGCCTGCTGCTCGCCAACCTGAACCCGCTGCTGCCGACCGACGGCTACCACGCGCTGGAGTCCGCGTCGGGCGCGGTCAACCTGCGCTCCCGGGCCCTGACCGCACTGCGCTGCCGGGTCCTGCGGCAGGCGCCGCCGAGCTGGCTCGCCGCCCGCAGCCGCTCCCAGCGCGTCCGGTACCAGCTGTTCGGGCTCGTCTGCCTGCTCTACGCCCTGCTCGTCGCGGTCTTCGTCACCCGGTCGCTGGTCCTGCTCGCGGGGTGGTCGCAGTGACCCGGACCGCGCTCGGGAGCGACCTCGTGGACACGGCGGGCCCCGCACCGGCCGAGGGCCCGGCCCTGGACCGGGTGGCCGGGCTGCCGGCGCAGTGCGTGGCGCCCCTGGCCGCCGAGCCGCTCGCACGACTCCTGGACGACCTGGCCGCGGCCCGCGCGGACCTGCACACCCTGGGTCCCCGGGTGTCGGAACTGCTGTACGCGGCCGTGCCGCTGATGGGCTCGGCATCCGGCCGCCGGGCCGCCCTGCGATGGCGCCGGGCCGCGCACGCGGCCACCCCGGTACCGGTGCCCCCCGCACTGGTCGCCGAGGTGACCGGCGCCCTGCACGGCACGCCGGAGGACTGCTCCGCGCTGCACCGCTGGGCGGACCGCGCCGAGCGGCTCCGAACGCACCGGTCGGACCTGCGGCAGGCGGTGGCCGGGACCCGGGCGGCGCAGGAGCGCGCTCTGCGCGCCCTGATGGCGGAGCCGGTGGTGGCACGGGGCCTGTCCGTGCTCTCCCCGGTGTTCTTCGCCCGGACGGCCAAGGACCGGAAGCTGGACCGCGGTGAGCGGGTGACCGCCTACGGCTACGCCGTCCGCACCGCGCTCAAGGCCAGTCCGCTCTCGTCGTTCACGGACGTGGTGGTGCCCGGCCGTGCGCACGGGGACCGGGTCCGGGTCGGTCTGCACCCCCTGGTCCGCCGGGTCCTGCTGCACGCGGCGGCCACCCGCCCGGAGGTGCGCGGCCGGCTGGTGTGGCGGCTCAACGACTCCCTCAGGGGGACGCGGAGCGCCGCCCTGCTGAGCGTGCCGACGCTGTCGGCCGGCGACGGCTGGGCCTGGTGCCACCAGGAGCGGGTGGACGCCCGCCGGCGCCCCGACCTCTGGTCCGTTCTCGGTGATCCCGCGCGCTCCCCGGCACTCGGCCGGCTGCCCGAGGCCCGGCTGGAGCGCCGTCTGGCGAGCGGAATGGTCGATGTCGACGAACCCTGCCCGCCGGACCGTCTGCTGGGCTGGCTCGCCGGCCTGCTGGCGTCCGCGCCGGACGGCCCCGGCCGGACGGCCGCCGAGCGGCTGGCCGAGGCGGCCGGGCACCTCGCACGCATCGCGGACGGCACCCCGTCCGGGCGTCACGAGGCCCTGCGGGGCCTGCGCACCGCCCTTGCCGCCGCCCTGCGGGAGCTGGGCGCCCCCGACGAATGGCCGCTGAACGCCGTCACGCCGGTCTACGAGGACCGTGCCGGAGCGATCACGGCCGCCCCGCCGGACGGCGAGACACGCGAGGCGGTGCTGCGGCACGCCGCGGACGCCTGCGCGTCCCTGAGGATCTCGGACGAGTACCAGGCCGTCACGGACGCCTTCGTCGCCCGCTTCGGTGCCGGGGGCGTGTGCCAGGACGTCTTCGCCTTCTGCGCGGAGCTCGCCGACGCCGGACCGCTGCAGCCCGGACCGCTCCAGCCCGGACCCCCGCAGCCCGGACCGCCGCCGCCCGGGCCGCGGGCCGGTTCGCGGCCGGCCCGGCCGGGCCGGTCGAGCTGCCTGCCCTCCGTGTCGGTCCTCCACCAGTACGCCCGCGGCTCCGACGGCGGCACCCTGGTGGTGGTCAACCAGATCTCCTCGGGCTGCGGAGCCCTGGCCGCCCGGTTCCACCGTCTGATCGACGGGCCGGACGGCACCGGGTTCGCGGACCGGCTGCGGGACTGGACCGCCACGCTGTACCCGCGGGCCGAGTGCCTTGAGTTCGTGCCCGCCAGGGAGGCCAACCCGCTCCAGGCCGACAGCGGCGGACTGCTGCCCGCCCTGTTCTGGCCGGGCACCGCGCGGCCGTACGGGCCCGGAACCCCGGTGACGGAGCTGGAACTCGCGCACGACCCGGACCGGCACGCGCTGGAACTGCGCCGCCGGGGCGCGGGACCGGTCGCCCCCGTCTACCTGGGAACCGTGCCCCGGCACCTGGTGGCCGGCGCGGCACGGGTGCTGCTGACCCTGGCGGATCCCTGGTGGCTGCCCCCGGGGCAGGCCGACGGGTCCCGTAGCGACGACACGGCCGGCCGCGGGGAGGGGGCCTTCCCCCGGCGGAGCGTCGGGCGCGCGGTGGTGCGCCGGGCCCACTGGCGGTACGGGAGCGCCGAGGTCCCCCGCCGTGGTCCGGGCGAGGACTGGCCCGACTTCCTCGAACGCGTGGACGGCTGGCGACGGGCCCGGGGCATGCCCGCGGAGGTCTACGTCCGCTGCGAGAACGGCTCCCCCCGGCGCGACGTGCTGCGCAAGCCGCTGTGGGTCGCCTTCGCGTCCCCGGTCGGGCTGGAGGCGCTGCAGCGGCTGGCCGAACGGCCCGGGGTGCCGGTGGTCTTCACCGAGTGCCTGCCGGACCGCACGGACCCGACCGGACGGACAGGCGGGCGGCACCGTGTGGTGGAGCACTGCCTGCACGTCGCCCGCACCACCCCGACGACGGGCGGGTCCTGAGATGGACACACCGGAATGGCTGTACGCACGCCTGCACCACACCGGACACCAGGACGGGGAACTCCTGCTGGAGACCGTCGTCCCGGAGTGGGTGGCCGCGGCGCGGCGCCTCGGCGCCACCCGCTGGTTCTTCATCCGCTACGCCGACGCCGGCGGACCGCACCTGCGGCTGCGCTTCCAGGGGCCGCCCGCCGCCATGGACGCGTGCTGGACCGCCGGCCGGGAACTGTGGCGCCGGTCCGGCCCGCTTCGGGCCGCCCCGGGCGAGGTGCACCGGCTCCATCCGGCGGCGGAGGACTTCACCGTCCGGCGCGGCCACCGGCGCCTGTCCCTCGGCGTGTACGGCAGGGAGCACCACTACTACGGCTCACCCGCCGCCACAGAGATCGCCGAGGAGGTGTTCCAGGAGAGCAGCCGGGTGTGCCTGGCCACCGTGGCGGCCACCGGCGCCGACCGCACGGCGCGCGCCCTGCTCGCGGTGGAGTTCCTCCGGGCCTGCACCGGTGGCCTCGGCCCGCAGCAGCGTGACCGTGTCTGGCGGCTGCACTGGCAGCACTGGACGGGCGTTCTGGGCGGCGATGCGGCAGCGCTGGAGCGGGCGGGGGAGTCCGCGGCCCGGCTGGGCCGCACCGCTCGCGCCCGGGCCGCCGATCCGGCGGCACCTCTCGTCCGGTCGGCGGGCCGGGTCCTGGACGGGGTCCAGCGCGCCCTGGCCGTGGACCCGGAGGCGGTCGCCTCCCGGCTGCTGCTGATGCACATGCACATGACCCTCAACCGGCTCGGCTTCCTGCCGCTGGAGGAAGCGGTGCTAGGCCGCGCCGCCCGGGACGCCGGCCATGACCTCCCCCTGCGCACCTGACACCGCACCGGACCCCGCACGTGCCCGTGGCCGTGACCGGCGCCCAGCGCCCGGGGCAGCGCCGCCGCACGCCGGCGCGGGACCCGGGCCCCAGACCCGGCGCACACCGTGCGCCGTTCCGGTCGCTGCCGACCGGATCCCGGTGACCGCCGCGGTCCCCGCCGTCACGGCGGCCACGGCGATCACCACCACCCCAACCATCACCACCATCACCACCATCACGACGATCGGAACGATCGGAAAGGACGTGGCACATGAACGACCTGGACCTGCGCCTCGAACAGGAGGCGCCCGAGATCGAGGTGCTGCCGGAGACCCACTCCGCCGGTTCCTCCGCCGGCTGCGTCAGCACCGCCGGATCCTTCTCCTGCCCCGCGGGGTCCGTCGGCAGCGTGGGATCGGCCAGCAGCTCCGGCTGACCGCACACGCAGCCGCCCCCGCTCATCCACCGACGATAAGGAGAACCGTCATGAACGATCTCGATCTGCGCCTGGAGCAGGAACTGCCGGAACTGGAGGTGCTTCCCGAGGAGTACTCCGCCGGCAACGTCTCCTGCGCCGCCACCGTGGGCTCCGGCTCCTGCCCCGCCATGACCTGGGGCACCGCGAGCACGCTGAGCTCGAAGTAGCGGGCCGGCACCGGCCCGGCCCCGGAACCAGCCGCAGAACCAGCCGCGGAACAAGCCGCGGAACAAGCCGCGGACAACAGAACCGGTCACAGAAGAAGGAGAGCCAAGTGCCGCAGACGCACGACCTCGAACTCGTCCTGGAGCAGGAGCTGCCCGAGCTGGAGCCGCTCCCCGCCGCCCAGGCGCCCGGCAGCACTCTGGGCAGCGCCAGCAGCATCAGCTGCGCGTCCTGCCCGGCGGCCTCGCTGAGCAGCGCCGGCACGGCCGGCAGCCACTGACCCCCTGAGGCGGCCCGGGTCCTCCCGGCCCGCCGCACGGGACCGGCCGAGCCGGCCGAGCCGGCTCAGTACGACATCACCCGCCGGTGGGCGACCGCCCACCGGCACCCGTCCAGGAGGCAACCATGCCCGAGATCACCCACGTCGACCGCCCGGCCCCGCCGGCGGGCCTCGACCTGAACCTCGCCCAGGAACGGCCGGAGCTGGAGGTCCTGCCGTCCGAGCACGCACCCGGCAGCACCGCCGGGACCGCGGGCACCGGGAGTTCCATCTCCACCCCGTCGGGCACGTTCAGCAGCGCCGGCACGGCGAGCAGCGCGTGAGTGCGGCCCGGCCGGCGCCGGCCGGGTGACCGCTCCACGGCGTGACCGGACCCGCGACCGGCCTTCGGGCCGTCGCGGGTCCGGACAGCGGCGTACGCGCGTGACGGCCCGGCTTCGCGAAGCCGGGCCGTCAGGAGCCTCGCCGCGTCCGGCTCGCGGTCCGCGCGGGAAGCGGAGACGGGGACCGGGCCGCTGACGCGCGGGGAGGGACGGCGCCGGGACCCGGACCGACGCGGCGGCCGCCGAGGGCGGGCTCCGCGGCCGGCCGGTGTTCCCGGTGCCGTCGCCGGTGTCCGGGCGGACCGCTGCGGCGGGGGACGCCCGCGGGTCAGTCCCGTCCGCCGTGCCAGCGCACGGCGGCGGCACCCGCGAAGTCGCCCGCGTGGGCGAACCCCCCGAGCACCACCAGGTCGCCGTCCGCCACCTGCCGGGAGCCGACCGCGCGGTCCAGGGTGACCGGGATCGCCGCTCCGAACAGGTTCCCGCAGGTGTCGAAGGTGTTGAGGTGCCGTTCGGCCGGCAGCTGCAGCGCCTCGCGCCAGTTCCGCAGGAACGTACGGTTGGGCTGGTTGGTGATGAGGACGTCGAGGTCGGTGCCGGCCACCCCGAGCCGCCGGCACAGGTCCATGACCACCTCGGGGACGAGGCGGTTCCCGCGTGCCAGGACCTTGGCGACGCTTGCGTCGGTGAAGCCGATCCGCAGCTGGGACTCACCCGGCTCCCAGTACTTGCGGCCGTCGTCGACCGCCACGGTCATGTCGCCGGCGTACTCGCCGATGTGCCGGGTCTCCACGCCGAGGACCGGGGACCGGGCCGACGTCGTCACGAACGCCACGCCGCACCCGTCGCCCGGGATCGCGGCCTGGGCGAGTCTGCGCACCTCGGACTGGGTGAACCACTGTCCGGCGGCGCTCTGCGCGTTGCAGATGAGCGCGGTTCTCGCGTCGGTGGAGGTGAGGATCTGCCGGGCCATCTTCAACATGTACACGAAGGACGCGCAGCCCGCGTTGGCCACGTCCACGAGCCACTCCGGGTTCAGCCCCAGTCGGCGCGCCACCTCGGTCCCGGCGCCCACGAAGGGCAGGTCCGGCAACTGGCTGTGCACCAGCAGCACGTCGACGGCCCGGATCTCCGCCGCGCCGTGCCGTTCGATCAGGGGCTGCACGGCGCGTTCGATCATGTCCGCGTTCGTCTCGTCCGGGGCGACGTGGTGCCGGAGCGGCGGGACCTTGAACATGGGGTGGTTGCGGAGCCTGTCCTCGGCTCCGGGGTACTCGGTGTAGAACTCCGCGGGAACCGGCTCGCCGGGAAGATAGCTCGCCACGTCGGTGAGGCTGACCGTGGTCACCGGGCCACCGCCCTGGCCGGGGCCGTGCTGACCGGCAGGCCGTTGCGGTGGCGGTGTTCCAGGATCGCCTTGAGGTTGTTCATCTCCAGGGTGTGCCCCGCGTAGAAGAGGTCCCAGTAGTCGCCGACCCAGGGCCGGTCCGGGCGCGGTGCCTTCTCGGGGTGCGGATTGCTGTCGTAGTAGGGGTGCCGGCAGTTGGTCCAGGTGATCACGGAACCCGGCCTGTCGAGCACGAGCCGGGCGGGGAGGACACGCATCAGGTAGATCATCCACAGCTTCTCGCCCTGGTCCCAGGAACAGTGGTAGTCCACGGTCATGGCCCCGGGGTCGGCGACCACCCTGCAGTAGATCCTGGTGTCGTCCTCCAGCCGGTCGTGACCGGCCCACAGCCCCGGTGTGCCGGTGGGCGCGAAGTCCCGCAGGCTGCAGGTCCACTCCTCCAGGTGGTGGCCCTGGCGCAGGTAGTCGTAGGCCTGTTCCGGCGGACAGTCGACGTACTCGTGGATGGTGCAGTACCGCCCGTAGACCTGGTGGTGGGGGTACACCGCGTGGGTGAGCTCCATGCAGTGGGCGGTGAGTTCCTCCTTGCCGGTGGTCTCGATCCGGACCAGGCCGGGGATGTCAGCCAACGTGGACGACTCCTCGCTCATCTGAACCCTCCTTGTTCGTGGCGGCTTCGGTGAAGGACTGGAAGGGAAGGAACGGGGGGATCTCCCGGGGGTCACAGGCCACCGAGACGAACGCCGGCCCACCGCCCGCGTTGCTGCGCAGCAGCGCCGTGCGCAGGTGCGCCGCGTCCACGGCTCCGGTGGCCGCCAGCGACGGGAAGGCGGCGCCCACTCCGGCGGCGAGGTCGGCCGGGGCGAACAGGTCGTCGCCGCGCACGCCGCCCTGGAGGAACTCCTCGCGCAGCGCGCACATGCCGTGAGCGTTGTTGTTGAAGACCACGAAGGTCACGGGTGCGTCGTACTCCACGGCGGTGTGCACCTCCATCCCGTGCATGAAGAAGGCCCCGTCGCCGGCGAGGACGTAGGTGCGCCGGCCGGTGGCGAGCGCGGCACCGATGCCCGCACCGAAGGTGTAGCCCATGCCTCCCATGCCGACCGCCACCACGAAGCGGCCGTGGCGCGGTGCCGGGAGGAGGTGGACCGCGCCGGCCCCCGCGTTGCCGGCGTCCACGAAGACGTGTGCGTCCTGGGGGAGTGCCGCCTGCACCGCGGCGACCGCCTCGGCCTGCGGGACGATGCGCTCGCGGCCCCTGAGGACGGGACCGGGCAGGGCGGTGGGCAGGGGGCCGGCGTGCGGCGGGCAGGGGCGCGGCCGCGAGGGCAGCCGGAGGGTCACCGCGCGCAGCGTGTCGCGCAGAGGCCCGCCCAGTGCGATGCCTGCCACGAACGGTGGTTCGGGGCCGAGGCTGACGACGTCGGTGGCGGCCAGGGCCTGTTCGAGGCCGCCGCGGGCCAGGAGCGGCAGCCGGGTGCCGGCCAGCAGGCACAGGTCGGCCCGCCGCAGGCAGTCCTCGACGTTGGCGTGGCCCATCACTCCGGCCACGCCGGCGAATCGGGGGTCGTGGTTGTCGAAGACGTCCTTGGCGTCCGGGGTGACCGCCACCCATGCCCCGAGGCACCGGGCCAGTTCGGCCAGATCCTCCCGCGCGTCGTCGGCGGCCACGCCCTCCCCGGCGATGACGAGGACGCGAGAGGCCCCGCCAAGGGCGTCCGACACGGCGCTGACGGCAGCTGCGTCGAGCCGCGCCGGGGGCTCCGCCGTCCGGCCGTCCGGTGCCGGGGCCGTGTCGCGGGCGGGCACCGGGATCCGCGCCTGCTGCACGTCCTTGGGCAGCAGCAGTACGGCCGGTCCGCGTGGACCGGACTGTGCCGCCGCGACTGCCCGGGGCAGCAGCTCCGTGAGCGAGCCCGCGTCATCGACCCGGGCGCAGAACCTGGAGACGGGTGCGAAGACCTCCCGCGCGTCGAAGGAGCCCGCCCTGCCGCTGGAGTCCTGGAACGCCCCGTGGCCCTCCTGCCCGGTCGGCGGCTGACCCACCAGGGCCAGCACGGGTACCCGGGAGGCGTACGCCTCCGCGAGACCCGGTACGAGATTCATCGCCCCGCCGCCCGAGGTGGCGGCGACCACGCCGAGGCGTCCGGTGACTCGCGCGTATCCGTCGGCCATGGTGGCGGCGGAGAACTCGTGCTTGGCGACGACGCCGCGGACGGAGCCGACGCGGTGCACCGCGTCGTACAGGTCCTCGATGTTCGCGCCGCCGACGCCGAACACATGGGTGACGCCGGCCCGGGCGAGTTCCCCGGCGAGATGGTCGGCCACGCGTACCGTTCCTGCCGCGCGTGACTCCCCGGTGGCGCTGGTCATGCGGGGCTCCCCTCCCTCTCGTGGTGCCGGTCGATGAGGCCGGACGGCGCGATGACCTGAAAGCGGTGCCGGTACTCCCTGGGGGTGAGTCCCAGGGTTCGTCCGAAGGAGCGGAAGAACGTCTCGGTGGCGGCGTATCCGCAGCGGCCCGCTATCTGGCTGATCGTCAGGTCCGTGGTCTCCAGCAGTTCCCGCGCGCGGGCGATGCGCGTGCGCTCGACGTACTGGGCCGGTGTCGTGCCCACCTCGCGCCGGAAGACCCGGGCGAAGTTGCGCTGACTCATGTTGGCCTGCCGGGCGATCTCGGCCACGGGCAGCGGGTGGTCCAGGTTGTCCAGGATCCACTCCTGTGCCGCCCGGATGGGCGGATGGTCGGCCAACTGGGCGTCGAGCACGGCGCTGTACTGGGACTGCCCGCCGTGCCGCTTGAGGAACAGCACCAGGAAGCGTGCCGTCTCCAGTGCGAGCGCCGATCCGTGATCCGCCTCCACCAGAGCCAGTGCCATGTCGATGCCCGTCGACACGCCCGCGGAGGTCACGAAGGGGCCGTCCCAGACGAAGATCGACTCGGCGTCCACCGTCACGCCCGGATAGCGGCACGCCATCGCCTCGCCGTACGCCCAGTGGGTGGTGGCCCGTCTGCCGTCGAGGAGGCCCGCCTCGGCCAGCAGGAAGGACCCGCCGCACACCGAGGCGACCCTGCGCGACCGTGCCGCCGCCCGGCCGATCCAGGAGACGAGCCCCTGGTCCCGGAGCGCGTCGCCGATACTCCAGCCGCCGGGTACGAGAAGCGTGTCGATCGGCCCCTGCCCCGCTTCCAGCGGCGAGGCCCCGACCACCACCCCCGAACTCATGCGCACCAGTGGTGCGTCGGCGGAGACGAACTCGGTCCGGTAGGGGGTGCCCGCGGGGCCCAGGAGCCGGTTCGCGGTATCGAACACTTCAATCGGTCCGGTGATGTCCAGGGCCATCGCGCCCGCGTACACCACCACAACAACACGTCGCTCCAGCACGGTCACAGTCTGTGTCGCAAGTCGTACTGGCTGCAATGACAGTTTACTGACGTATCCGGCCAACGAGCGGCGTGGACAGGTGTGAACGCCGTCGCCACGGCGGTTCGCGGGGTTCGGGCGGACGGTGCGGGGTGAGGCGGTTCACAGGACGCCGGTGCGGCCGCCGCCCTCCACCAGAAGGGATCCGCGGCCCGGCGGACCACGCCGGGCGGACCCGGGGGCGCCGACCGTGATGCGGACCCGCACGGCCGTGCAACTCCCCGGCCGCAGGCGGGCGTTGCGCCGCGCGGCGTCGCGTGCACCGCGCGGGACCCCGTGGGGAGGCCGGGCCGCGGACTCCTCCTGTGCCGCCCGGCCCTGACGGGCAGGTCCGGGCGCCGGAGAACGCGGTGGCACCGTCCCGCGCCCGGCTCTCGTCCACGGCGTCCGCCCGCCGGCCGCCGGGCGCGCACCCGGTCCGCGGGAAGAACCGGCGGACCGTCCTGCGGGAGCGGGGCCGTGTCTACCGCCGCGGCACCGTGGCGGTGCGGAAGACACGGTGGACGCTTGGATGTCCGGCGCGGCGGATGACCCGTCGGGCCGCGAGGTTCGACGGCTCCGTGGAGCACCGCGGCGTCAGGCCCCGGGCCCTGGTCGAGACGGTGAGCGTGTGCTGAGCTGAGCCGGGTGCCGATGCGCCGCCCCCGCAGTCCGGTGCCCACGACGAGGCCGAGGTGTGCGCGGCCTGCGGCACGGGGGTCGGTGCGGTGCATCCGTTCCGCGGTGTCACCGACGAAGACGGCCGGCCGGTGGACGGCCCGGTGCCGCGTTGCGGCGTGGCGCACCGGGCCCGCGATCGAGTGACGTGGCGGGGCGGGACGGCAGGGGTCAGGCTGGAAGGACGACGAGCGGACGGGCGGCGCGGAGACCTCCTGGAGGCGTCATGACGGGTGCGGACGGGCGCAGGCCGGTCGTGGTGGGCGTCGACCCCGATCCTGCGAAGCGGCTGGCGCTGGCCTGGGCCGCCGACGAGGCGGACCGGCGTGGCCTGCCGCTCCGGCTCGTCCTCGCCCAGGGCGTACCCACCCGCGGGTACCGGTCGGGTGAGGTGCGGCCGTCCTGGGAGCAGTGGAACCAGGCGCTGCACGCTTCGGGTGACGAGGCGCTCAAGGAGGCGGCCGGCCTGGTCGAGTCCCGGTGGCCCGATGTGGAGGTGTCGACGCTGCTGGCCGAAGGGGAGCCTGCCTGGGTCCTGCGGGAGGAGGCGCGGAGGGCCGTGCTGGTCGTGGTGGGATCCTGGCGCCTCAGCAGACGGCGCGAGTTGTTCTCCTTGGACTCGGTGGCGCTGCCGCTCACCGCTCATGCTTCCTGCCCGGTCGTCGTCGTACCGGAGCCGGAGCCGGAGCCGGAGCGGGAGCGGGAGCGGGAGCCGGAGCCGGAGCGGGAGCCCGCCACCCGGGAGCCCGCGTACCTCGTGGTCGGCGTCGACGGCAGTCCGCACTCGGCTGCCGCGGTGGATGTGGCCTTCGAGGAGGCGGCCCTGCGGGGAGCGGTCCTGAGGGCCCTGTACGTGAGACATCCGCCGCTCCTCGGTGTGCTGGACGAGGACGCCGCGGTGCAGGAGTGCCGCCGTGTGCTGTCGGAGGCGGTCGCGGGTCGAACCGCGACGCACCCGGAGGTGGACCTGCACGAGGAGGTCGTCAGCGGCCACCCGGTGCAGGTGCTCGCGGAGGCTTCGGAACACGCCCTGGGCCTGGTCGTGGGAACCCGGGGGCGTGGAGGGTTCACCGGCATGCTGCTGGGCTCGGTGAGCCAGGGCGTGCTGCATCACGCCGACTGCCCCGTCATCGTTGTTCCGGCGTGAGACGGGGCAGCGGCGCGGGATCCCGTCCCGGACGGCCGCCTCGGCCGGCGGTGGGCTCGGCCCGCGAAGGGACCGGTGTCGCGTCGGGCTCCGTTCCGCGCCCTTCCGGTACGGGGACCCGTCTCCGGCGTCCGGCCCGTCCGGCCCGTCCGGCCCGTCCGGCGCCCGTCGGGCGGCGGCTCACCACGGTGCCACGCGCGGCGCGGCGACCGGTGCTCGCGGCAGCCCGCGGCCGTGCGCCTTCCAGTCCGAGTCCAGCCCGAGTCCAGCCCAGGTCTGGTCCGGGTCCAGTCCGGTTCTAGTCCGGTTCCCGGCGGGAGCGGCGGAAGACCGGGGCCTGGCCGCCGCCCCACGGGCGCACGGCTGCCAGGGCCTGGGTGACCGCGGACTCCAGCGGGCCGCCGGTGTCCACCGCGACGGCCTCGGGCCACGGCGGTTCACGGGCGGCCATGGCGGTGGCGGTGTCCGGCCCGGCGTCGGACGGTCCGGCGCCACGCGTGGACAGGCGGGCCGCTGACACGTCGCCCGGCACATGGCAGTGCAGGGCCACCAGGTCGGCGCTGGTGCGCCGGGCCAGCCGCAGGGCCGCGTCACGCTGTGCCGCGTCGGACCAGGTGGCGTCCAGGACGACGGACTCGCCGCAGGACAGCAGGGCGGCGGCGCGGTCGAGCAGGGTGGCGTAGGTCCTGGCGGTCCACTCGGGTGTGTACAGCCCCTCGCCGTAGCCGGCCGCCGCGGGCTGCTCCGCGGGGATGCCCGCCAGTTCCTTGCGGAGGCGGTCGCTGCTGAGCAGCGTCACTCCCAGCCGGTCGGCCAGGGCTCCGGAGAGAGTGGACTTCCCGCTGCCCGGCAGCCCGCCGACGAGGGTCAGCCCGATGGCGGACGTGCGCAGGTGGCTCAGCGTCGCCGCCAGCAGCCGCCGCGAGGCCGTCTCCGCGCCCGGCGCGCCCTGGCGTGCCTGGATCAGGGAGACCTTGGCGCGGACGAAGGCACGGTAGGCCACATAGTGGTGCCACAGGGAGGAGGGCGCGGGGTCGCCGGAGTACTCGCTGTACCGGGCGAGGAAGTACGCCGCCGCCTGCGGGGCGCCGAGCTGTTCCAGGTCCATGGCGAGGAAGGCGGCGTCGTCGAGACCGTCGACGTAGCGGAGCCGGTCGTCGAACTCCAGGCAGTCCAGCACGCGGGGCCCGTCGTCGAGGCAGAAGACGTCCTCGGCGAGCAGGTCGCCGTGGCCGTCGACCACCCGCCCCTGCTCGATGCGGGCGTCGAACAGCTTCTTGCGGCCGGCGAGGTAGCGGCGCACGAGCCGCTCGGCCTCCGTGACCCCGTCGGGCACGAAGCCGTCCTCGGCCAGCGCGTGGACCTGCGCGAAGCCGGCTTCCCAGCGTGCGGACAGGGCGTCCCGCGTGCCCTGCTCGGCCACGTCCCGGCCGTGGGGCGCGTCCGCGTGCCATGCGGCGAGGTGCCGGGCGACGGTCCGCAGTACCTCGTCGACGGCCGCCCCTTCCCGCACCAGCCGGGAGAGGCGGCGGTCCGCGGGCATGCGGCGCATCACCACCATCGGTTCGGCCTCCGCGGCACCGGGGCTGCGGATCTCTCCCAGGCCCAGGTAGACATCGGGGGCGAAGCGCCGGTTGAGAGCGACTTCGCGCTCGCACGCGGCCC
Organism: Streptomyces sp. B8-7; assembly: GCF_058833805.1. Taxonomy (NCBI): domain Bacteria; kingdom Bacillati; phylum Actinomycetota; class Actinomycetes; order Kitasatosporales; family Streptomycetaceae; genus Streptomyces; species Streptomyces sp. B8-7. The sequence goes on from NZ_JBYRRL010000002.1 coordinate 1,445,188, forward strand.
GGCGGGCCGACACGGTGGCGTAGTCCAGGAAGCCCAGATCGACCGGCTTCTTGATCTTGTAGGCGCGGTCACCGGCGAAGAACACGATCGCGGTGTGCGTCTCGCACACCTGCGCACGGGCCGGCGGCGGGTCGTCCCGCCGGGTGCCGGACGGCGGTGCGTACGCCTCGTCCGGCGGCGCCGACCGGGCCGGTGCCCCGCGGAAGTCCTTGTCGGTCATGTCGGACGAGGGCGACGGGCCGGCACGGGTGAGGAGCGCCGGTCTGGGCCACCGGACCCAGGAGCGGCGCCGGACCTGGACGATGCTCGCGTCCGCCGGCGACCGGCGGCCCGCTGTCCTCGGCGGCCCGCATCCGGCGCGGGGGGAGCCTGCGCCGTCCGGCCCGGCCTGCGGGCCCGGCCGGCCGCGGCAACGCTCTCGGGCGAGCCCCCGGGGCCCGGGGTGACGACTGGCTCCATGGCGGCGGGCTCCGTCTCGTAGGAAGCTGGAAGCGACGGTGGACGACTGTGGACGACGGTGGACGACGGCGTACGCGTCCGGTGGCGTGGAGGTCCGGACGGCGTCGGCCTGCCGGGAGGTGCGTTCTCTCATTCGAGGAGTACCCCAGTCCCTCCCTCGGCGCATGTGGACCTGATGCGGAGGGACCACAGGCGCGGAGCGCGGTGCGAGCGGATCCGGTGCGCGCTGAACCCGGCACGAGCGGAACCCGGCACGAGCGGAACCCGGCACGCGCGGAACCCGGCACGGAGAGGAGACGGGAGCGGTGACGATTCCCCTGGTGGTCGGTGTCGACGGGTCTCAGCCGAGCCTGGAGGCGGTGGACTGGGCCGCCGGTGAGGCGGTCCGGCACGGGGTGCCGCTCCGTCTCCTGCACGCGGCGGTCGGGGACCGCGAGGCGTCCGACGTGATCGACGCGGCTTCGGAACGGGCCGGCCGGGGGGCTCCCACCGTTCGGCTGTCGAGCGAGGTGCTCCACGAGGACGCGGCGACCGCCCTGGCCGGCCAGGGGCGTGACGCCTTCGCGCTGGTGCTCGGGTCCCGGGGACTCGGAGACCTCGCCGGGATGCTCCTGGGCTCGGTCAGCCTGGCCGTCGCGGCCCACGCCGCCTGCCCGGTCGTCGTGGTGCGCGGCGGGGTGGAGCACCGCGGCAGCCGGTTCGGGAGCATCGTCGTCGGCGTCGAGGAGGGGGAGGGCAGCGCCTCGGCCGTGGAGTTCGCCTTCCGCGAGGCGCACGTGCGACGCTGCCGGCTGGTGGCGGTGCACGCCTGGAGTGTCCCGGTCGGGAACCCAGGGCCTCCGGGCCTGTCCGGATACGCTCTCCAGGCTCTGCGACGCCCGCCGGCCGAGGTGCTTGCCGAGGCGCTGCGGGACTCCGCGGAGCGGTATCGGGACGTGCCGGTGCGCAGCGAGGCGGTGGAGGGCTCGGCGCGACGGGCGCTCCTGGAAGCGGCGGCCGACGCTGATCTGCTCGTCGTCGGAGCCCGCAGGCGGCATGGCTTCGTCGGTCTGCAGCTGGGTCTGGTCAATCACGCGGTGCTGCATCACGCGCCGTGCCCGGTCGCGCTCGTGCCCCGGACGTGAGCGGGCACTCGTTCCGTGTGAGTGAACATGAGCGGACATGAGCGAGCGTGAGCGGACATGAGCGGATGTGGATGAGCGGACAGGAGAGTGAGGGGCGGATGAGGCGGGGTGGGGGCCGGCGGTGACCGGCGGAGGCCCACCCTTCCTCCGCCCCCGGTCCGGCGACACGGGGGCGGAGCAGCGGGGCCCCGGACACCGGCCGGCGAACCCCCGAGCCGAGCACATCCGGTCCGGACCACCCCGCTCCGCACCGGGACGAGGAGGAACGCCATGTCGCGCACCGTCGAATGGAAGGTCCGCCTCCATCTCTTCGGGGAGGAGAACACGACCAGGGCGCGTGTGGTGCTGGACACCGGCACCACGAAGCTCACCGGGCACGGCGCCGCACACCGCAACCCCGCCGACACGGACGTGCCGGAGATCGGTGACGAACTGGCGGCGGGCAGGGCGATGCACGACCTCGGCCGGCAGCTGGTGGACGTCGCGGAGCGCGACATCCGGGGCGGGGCCGCGCCCCCGGCCGGGCGGGGCACCCGATGGGAGACCGGCTGGCCGCTGCCGGATCAGACACCAGGAGGATAAGCGGAGGACGTGCCCGAGAGGCGGGGCTCAGGCGCCGTCGCGGGACACGCCGGAGCCGTCGGCCGGGGACGCGACGCGCCCGGAGACCGAGACCACGCCGTCCACACTCCGGCACAGCCGCTCGATCACCGGGATCAGGGCCCCGCTGTCGACCGATCCGCCCAGGACCACCCGCCCCTCGCGCACCTCGGCCGTCACCGCCGAGGCGGCAGGCCCGAGCGTTCCGCGCAGTACGTCGCCGGTGATCTCGTCGCGGATGGCGTCGTCCCGGCGCAGGAAGATCCTCAACAGGTCCCCGCGGCTCACGATGCCGCGCAGCCGGTCCGCCTCGTCCACCACGGGCAGTCGCTTGACGTGGTGGTCCGCCATGAGGCGAGCCACCTCGATCACGGTCCATTCGGGGCGCGCGCACACGGCGGGAGCCGACATCAGCTCCTCCGCCCTCGCGCCCTCGGCCTTGGCACGTTCCCATTCCTCCAGGTGGGGGACCGGTGTCAGGCCGGACGGGTCGGCCTGGGCGGAGGACTTGCGCAGCAGGTCCGCCTCGGACACCACGCCCAGGGGACGGTCGAGTTCGTCGACCACGGGCACGGCGGTGACGCCGTTCTCCGCGAGCAGCCTGACGATCTCCTTGAACGGCATGTCGCGCCGCGCCCGCACGACGTCCCGGGTCATGAGGTCTGCGACCGTACGGTGCTGCATGTCGCCTCTCCGTTCCTGGTGGACACCCGGTCGTGCAGGTGCTGGACCCGCCTTCGAGCCGCGGTCCGGCGGTCCGGCCGGCCGGGTGCTGTCGGGCCGGCCCGGATCACCGGATGCCTCATCTCGCGCGTGGCCACCTCGTGCGTGGCACGCCGGGCTACAGCAGCATTCTCGGGAAACGCCGGCGATCATGCGAGCCCGACTCGGCGACCGACGCGTCGGTCGAAGGCCCTTCCCCGGGTGCCACCAGGCGCGACGGCGAGATCGTGGGACTCCGCCATGCGGACGGCACGCCGCCCTGAGACGTGTGCCGGCCGGACCGGGACGACGTGGCGCCCGTCCGCCGGGGCCCGCACACAGCCGCCCCCCTCGCCGGAGCACGGCTCCGGCGCGCACCCGGTCTCCCCGGCCGCCCGGGGGCCGACCGGGTGGGCCGGGGCCGCGTACCCCCGCGGCCCGGGAGCGCGCAGCCGCCGTGTGCCCCGCGTCCACCGCCGCGGGGCGGACCCTCCCCGTCCGGGCCCGGCCCTTCGGCCTACCGGCGTGAGGGCTTCCCCGGTCCGGCTGCGGCGGCGGTCTCGCCGGTGAGGCGGGGCTCGACGGCCACGACCCCCTCCACGGCACGCACGAGGCGCACGGCGACGGGGACGAGCGAGGTGTCGCGGATGTGCCCGCGCAGGGTGACGACTCCCTCGTGCACGCGGACGTGGAGGGCGTGGCTGGACTCCGGGAAGAGGTAGGACACCACGGTGCGCCGGACCTCCTCCTCGATGTCCTCGTCCGGCCGCAGGAAGACCTTGAGCAGATCGGCGCGGCTGACGATGCCCTGGAGCATGCCCTCGCCGTCGACCACCGGCAGCCGCTTGACGTGCCGGACGGCCATGGTCCTGGCCGCCCGGGCCAGGGTGACGTCGGGGGGGACGGTGACGGCGGGGGTGCTCATCAGTTCCGCCGCCGTCACGGCGGCGGCCTTGGCGACGTCGGAGAGCCGTCGCCGCTCCGCGTGGAGGTCCGGGCCGCTGTCGCGGAACTCCTCCTTGGGCAGCAGGTCGGCTTCGGAGACGACGCCGATGACGCGCCCCTCGCCCTCCAGGACCGGCACGGCACCGACTCCCCGTCGCTCCATGGTCCGGACGATCTCCTTGAAGGGCGTGTCGCGTGCCACGGCCACGACCGTCCGGGTCATCACATCGCTGACGATGTGCGGGGTGATGGGCATGTCCTGCCACCTCGTCCTGTCTCGTCGGGGCGCCTCGCCCGCGCCGCGGGGCGGGTACGGGCCGGGCGGGCGCACCCGGGCCGACGGGCGGTCACGCCGGTGGCACCGGTGCACGGCTCGCCGTCCGGCGCCGGTCCCCGGCCCACCTGTTCCGGTCCGCCGCCGCATCGCACCCGCGGGCGCGCGGCCGGCGGCCTCGGCCGGCGAGAGAGCTCCTCGGCGCCGTGTTCCCCGGGCCGTGTTCCCCGGGCCGTGTTCCCCGGGCCGTGGTTCCACGATCGCCGCAAACGGGTGCGGTGCAACCGGGACGCAGGCCCGCTCCCGGAGCCGGTCCGCTCCCGCCGCCTTCCCGTGCGGCCGCCGCGAGACGCCCTTCGCGGTGCCGCCGGCCCGCGCGGGACCGCGGGTCGGCGCTCCTCCTCCCACGGGCGGAACCCCGCAGACCGGCGCGCGCCCGTACACCGCCCGCCACGGCCGCGGCCGCGACCCCGGGCGTGGTGCTCCGGCGTCGTGCCGGACGGGAACCCGGGCGCCCCACGGCGCGGTCCTTCCCGCCTCCCGGCGGGCCCGCGCGTCGTCGCCCGCCGGCCTTCGGGGCGGCGGGCACCCTGGTCCCTGACAGCGCACCCGAACGCGACCCGCGCGCCGGTGCGCCGGTGCGCCGGAGTGAGGAGCAGGCGGATGAGGCCGTTCGGCGGTGCGGTGGTCATCGGGATGGGAAACGAGTTCCGGCGGGACGACGGGGTCGGGTGGGCCGTGGTCGCGCTGCTGAGGGAGCGGGCCGCCCGGCGTCCGCAGACTCCGGATACCGTGTTCGCGCAGTGCGACGGGGACCCCGGCCGGCTGATCGCACTCTGGGAGAACGCCGGCCTCGCAGTCGTCGTCGACGCCTGCTTCCCTCCCGCGGCACACCCGGGGCGAACGCACCGGTGGTGTGCGGCCCCGGACGGCGTCCTGCGGGCCACCGCGCCGGCGAGACACAGTACGCACGGGTTCGGTCTCGGTGAGGCGCTGCGCCTCGCCGACAGCCTGGGGCGCCGCCCAGAGCGGCTCGTCGTCCACGCGGTCGAAGGGGCGGACCGCTCGCCGGGGACGGGGCTCACCGCGGCGGTGGCATGCGCGGTGCCGCGCCTGGCCCGGCGGGTGGAGGCGGACGTCGAGCGGCACCGCGGGGCATCGGGACGCGGCCCGCGCTCCGGGTGAGAGCCGGCGGGCGGCCGCCGCGGCAGCCGCGTCCGGACCGGTGCACCTGACGGGACACGCCGACCCGGCTTCGTCCCTGGTGGCCGTGCACCTGACACCCTGTCCGGGACCGAGTGCACACTGGACGGCCCCGTACGAGGACTGTGGCTCAAGCCCCTGCCCGTCGTCCCGGGGCCGGGCGGCGGGAAGGCCGAGGGCAGCGGATGACCGATACTTCAGACGCCGAGGCGGTCTCCCACGACGGAGTCGAGGCGGTGCTGGACCGGGACGGTCTGGACGCGCTGGTGAGTGTCCTGAAGCGCCGGGGCCGTACGGTGATCGGCCCCACCGTGCGCGACGGCGCGATCGTGCTCGACGAGCTCGAATCCGCGCAGGCGCTGCCGTACGGCTGGGGGGTCGAGCTGGAGGCGGGGCGCTACCGGGTCCGCCGGCGTGCGGACGGGGCCGCGTTCGCGCACAGTGCGGGGCCGCAGTCGTGGAAGTCGTTCCTCCACCCCGAACGCGTCCGTCAGTGGACCGCGGACCGTCATCCCGGCGGCGCACTGACCGTGCGCGAGGAGAACCCCCGGCGCGTCTCGTACGCGTTCCTCGGCGTGCGGCCCTGCGACCTGCGGGCCATCCAGATCCTGGACCGCGTGATGAGCGGCGGCCGGTACCGGGATCCGGCCTACCTCTCCCGGCGGACGGGTGCCTTCCTGATCGCGGTGGAGTGCACCGAGCCGGGTGCCACCTGCTTCTGCGTGTCGATGGGGACGGGGCCGGCCGCCGACGCCGGGTACGACCTCGCCCTCACCGAGGTGACCGACACCGCCGGCCACCGCTTCTGGTGCCGCAGCGGGAGCGAGGAGGGCGTCGCGGTGCTCGCGGAACTTCCGCACCGCCGCGCCGACGAGCCCACCCGGACGGCGGCGGTCACCGCCGTCGGCGGGGCCGCGGAACGCATGGGCCGGTCCATGCCGCCGGTGGACCTGCGCGGGCTCATGCGGGACACCCTGGAGGCGGAACGCTGGGACGATGTCACCTCCCGGTGCCTGAGCTGCGGCAACTGCACCATGGTGTGCCCCACGTGCTTCTGCACGACCACCGAGGACGTGACCGACCTGACCGGTGACCACGCCGAACGCTGGCGCCGCTGGGACTCCTGCTACGACCTGGACTTCTCGCTCCTGCACGGCGGTCCGGTCCGGGCCACCCCGCGCAGCCGCTACCGCCAGTGGCTCACCCACAAGATCGGCACCTGGCACGACCAGTTCGACAGCTCCGGCTGCGTCGGCTGCGGCCGGTGCATCGTCTGGTGCCCCACCGGCATCGACCTCACCGAGGAGGCCCACGCCCTGCACCGGGAGGCGCGGCAGGACCGGGCCGCCCCGTGAGCCGGGGGACGGACGGGCCCGAGCGGGGGGACCTGCTCGCCGCACTCCCCGCGGAACACCGCGCACGGCTGATGTCCCTCGCCCGGGACGCGGCCTTCCCCGGTGCCGCACGCATCTTCGAGGAGGGCGGGAACGCCGACCGCTTCTGGATCATCCGCACCGGAACGGTCGCGCTCGACGTGCAGGTGCCCGGCCGCGGGCCCGCCGTCGTGGAGACGGTCGGCCCGGGCGGCCTGCTCGGCTGGTCGTGGCTGTGCCCGCCCAGGCAGTGGCATCTCGGCGCCGGGACCCGCGACCCCGTGCGCGCCTGGGAGTTCGACGCGGCCGCGGTACGCGACCTGTGCGCCGAACACCCCGCACTGGGCCTGGCTCTGGTCACCGCCGTCGCCGGGACCATCGGAGAGCGGTTGAGAGCGACCCGGACCCGGCTGCTCGACCTGTACGGGCCGAAGGAGAGCGGACCGACGCCATGACCCTCACTCCGCTTCCCCACCGCGTCGTGCACCGCCGGCAGGAGACCCGCGACACGGTCACCCTCACACTGGAGCCGGTCGGGGAGCCGCCGGCCCCCTTCGCGCCCGGGCAGTTCGCGATGGTGTACGCCTTCGGCGTCGGCGAGATCCCCGTGTCCGTCTCCCGGCTCCCCGGCGGCCGGCGCCTGGAGCACACGGTGCGCGCCGTCGGGGCCGTCTCGCGCGCCCTGTGCGAGGTCGAGACGGGTGCCTCGGTGGGGGTGCGCGGCCCCTTCGGCAACGGCTGGGACACGGCCGCCGCCCACGGCCACGACCTGCTCGTCCTCGCCGGAGGCATCGGACTCGCCCCGCTGCGTCCGCTCATCGAGGCCGTCCTCGCCGAGCCGCAGGCGTACGGGCGGCTGAACGTCCTCGCCGGTGCCCGGACCCCCGGGGATCTCCTCTACCAGGACGAGTTCCCCGCCTGGCGGCGCCCGTTCGGCGCCGCCACGGTCGACCGGCCCTCCGCCGGGTGGACCGGCCGGGTCGGAGTCGTCACCACGCTGCTCGGCGAAGCCGCGTTCATCCCGGCGGACACCACCGCCTTCGTCTGCGGCCCCGAGGTGATGATCCGCGCGGCCGCCCGTGCCCTGATCCACCGAGGGGTGCGCCCCGACCGCATCCAGCTCTCCCTCGAACGCAACATGCGCTGCGCCACCGGCCACTGCGGGCACTGCCAGCTGGGGCCCCTGCTGCTCTGCCGCGACGGCCCGGTCGTCGGCCACGACCTGGCCGAGCCCCTGCTCACCGTACGGGAACTGTGAGATGACCACCCCCGCCACACCTCGAACGCCCTCCCGCCCCCGGCTCGGCGTGTTCAAGTTCGCCTCGTGCGACGGCTGCCAGCTCACCCTTCTCGACTGCGAGGACGAACTGCTCGGCATCGCCCACGAACTGGAGATCGCCCACTTCCCGGAGGCGTCCAGTACGATCGCGCCCGGCCCGTACGACCTCGCGCTCGTCGAGGGGTCGGTGAGCACCCCCGAGCACCTGGAACGCATCCGGCGCGTCCGCGCCGACTCCCGCCACCTCGTCACCATCGGCGCCTGCGCGACGGCCGGGGGCGTCCAGGCGCTGCGCAACTACGCCGACGTCGAGGGGTACCTGGCCACGGTCTACGCCCGCCCCGACTACATCGAGACCCTCGCGACCTCCACCCCGATCTCCGCCCACGTACCCGTCGACTTCGAGCTGCGCGGCTGCCCCGTCGACCGCGGCCAGCTCATCGAGGTCATCACCGCCTTCCTCGCCGGACGGAAACCCGGCATCCCGAACCACGCCGTCTGCTTCGCCTGCAAGCAGCGCGGCAACGTCTGCGTCACCGTCGCCCACGGCACACCGTGCCTGGGCCCGGTGACCCACGCGGGCTGCGGAGCCCTGTGCCCGACCTACGGGCGCGGGTGCTACGGCTGCTTCGGACCGGCCGGTACGACGAACCTCCCCGCGCTGGTGCCGCTGCTGCACCGCGACGGGATGAGCGACGAGGACGTCGGCAGGTTCCTGCACACCTTCAACGTGACCGCCTTCACCGCCGTCGAGGAGGAAGGACCCGGATGAGCGAGCCCGCGACCCGGTCCCGGGTCCTGCGCATCCCCGCCCTCACCCGCGTGGAGGGCGAGACCGCGCTGCACCTGCGGATCCACGACGGCACCGTCACCGAGGCCCGGCTCGGCATCTACGAACCCCCGCGGTTCTTCGAGGCGTTCCTCAGGGGCCGCGCCCACACCGAGCCCCCCGACCTCACCTCCCGCATCTGCGGGATCTGCCCGGTCGCCTACCAGCTGAGCGCCTGCCGGGCCGTCGAGGACGCGTGCGGCGTCACCGTCGACGGCCAGCTCGCCGCCCTGCGCCGCCTGCTGTACTGCGGCGAGTGGATCGAGAGCCAGACGCTGCACATCCACCTGCTGCACGCCCCGGACTTCCTCGGCCACGACGACGTGGTGGGCCTCTCCCGCTCCCACCGTGCGCACGTCGAGCGCGGACTGCGGCTGAAACAGACCGGCAACGCCGTGATCGAACTGCTCGGCGGACGCGCGATCCACCCCGTCAACGTGCGCCTCGGCGGCTTCCACCGCACCCCGACCCGCGCCGGACTCCGCCCGCTGGCGGAGCGTCTGCGCACCGCCCTGGACGACGCCTGGGACACCGTGCGGTGGGTCGCGGGCTTCGACTTCCCCGACGCCGAGTGCGCCGTCGACCTGCTGGCCCTCGCCGAGCCCGGCACCTACGCCATCGAGTCCGGCGTACCGGCCGTGCTCCCGTACGACCCGGCACTCGCGCCGGGCGGCTTCCCCCTCCGGGACTTCTCCCGCCGCGTCACCGAGGAGCAGGTGCCGCACTCCACCGCCCTGCACTCCCGCCTCGACGGCCGACGGCATCTCACCGGGTCCCTCGCCCGCTACGCCCTCAGCGGGCACCTGCTCTCCCCGACGGCCCGGGAAGCGGCCCGGGAGGCCGGACTGGGCGATCCCCCGCTGAGCCCGCGGGAAGCGGGCGCCGGACGGGGCGAGGTCTGCAGAAACCCCTACCGCAGCATCCTCGTCCGCGCCGTGGAGGTCCTGTACGCCGTGGAGGAGGCACTGAGGATCATCGCCGCCTACGAGCGTCCGCCCCGTCCTCACGTGGACGTGCCCGCCCGGGCCGGCGTCGGGCACGGTGCCACGGAGGCGCCTCGCGGCCTGCTCTACCATCGCTACGCACTCGACGCGGAGGGCCGCGTCACCGACGCCCGCCTCGTCCCCCCGACGGCACAGAACCAGGGCGCCATCGAGGACGACCTGCGCCGTCTGGTCCAGGCCGGGCTCGACCGCGGAGAGGACTCCGAGGCCGAGCTCACCCTGCTGTGCGAGCGGGCGATCCGCAACCACGACCCGTGCATCTCGTGCTCGGCCCACTTCCTGGAGCTCGACGTCGAGCGGACCGCGTCACCCTCCCGGGATCCGTGACGGAAGGCCCCGGCAGGGCCGGCCGGCGTCCACGGGGCGCCGGACCGGCGAGGAGGCACGCCCCGTGATCGGCCTGCGGACGGCGATTCAGGTCATGCCGAGGGTCGGTCCGTCGCTGGTGCAGGCCGGCCGGGGGTGCCAGCGTCCGGTGCCGGGGTCGAACCGGTCCGGTGTGACGCCGGAGTCGTACATCATGGTGCCGCCGGATCCCGCGGGGTAGGTGACCGTGATCTCCGCGTCGGTGTCGTAGGTCCACTCGTCCCAGCTGCCCTTGGCGAAGACGAACCTGCCCGTGTACGTCTTGGTGACGGGGTACGCCTTCACCCAGGTCGTGGAGTGGGCGGGCGCTGCCGGCACCACCGCGCGGTAGGTCTTCTCCTCGGTGTGCGTCGTGCCCGTCTGGACCGAGTGGGTGATGAGCTGTGACACCTCGGCGGTCAGGTCGATGTGGAAGAAGTCGGTGGAGGAACCGAGCTTGACCGCCACGGTCTCCTTGGTCCCGTTGGCGATGGAGTCGGTCGTGATGGTCGAGGTGCTGGTGGTCACCTTGTAGTCGACCGTGGTGGAGGGGATGTCCGCACCGGTGTGCTGGGCCACCAGGCACAGGGCGACCTCGGCGTCGTTCCCGGTCACCGCGGCCTGGGTCTGGCGGTAGCTGCAGTAGGGGTTCGCCGCGTGTGCGGCCACGTCGGCGTCGCACCTCGTCAGCGCGTACTCGGCCGCCCAGTCGGTGGTGAAGCCGGCGCCGCCGCCGGAGAAGCGGCTGCCCCACAGCTGGTTGTCGCCGCCGTGGCAGGGCCACATGTTCAGCCATCGGGCGGTGAGTGCGCGCCAGGCCACGTCCACGCACTGGCCGTCGGCCGCGTTACGGATCATGAACGAGGGGCTCGCGTCCTTGGCCGGGCCCGGCTCGAAGTACCAGTACTGCCACTTCTCGGAGCCGTCGCAGCGCTGCTGCTCCACGGGGCGCAGCCGCCACGTCGCGTCCCACCAGCCGGGCATCAGGCACAGGCCGCGGGAGGTCCTGATCTGGAAGCTTCCGTCGCCCTTGGGGCGCAGCGAGAACGTCTGGTTGGAGCCGTTGTTGAGGGGATAGGCGTTGAGCCAGGAGCCGGTCCGGTCGCTGTCCTCGAGCACGTCCATCACCAGGCCGGTGGTGTCGCGGTCGGTGGCCGCCGTGAAGACGCAGTCGTGCGCCGTGCCGGTGGCGTCGAGCTCGCACCGGTGTGAGGTCCAGCCGGCCCAGCCCGACCGCGCCTGCGCGGGTGACGTACCGGCCGTCAGGACCGAGACGATCACGGTGAGGATGATCGACAGTACAGTGAGGTGCCGGGTCCGTGCCGTGCGCCGCCTTCGGTCCGGAAGGACCCCCAGGGCTGTGATGGTGTGCATGTGTGTCTTCCTTTGCGGCCTGCCGTGGGTGCCGTACCGGGCACTGCCGTGGCCGGGCTGCCCGCGTCCTGCGACGCCGGGCGCGCGGACCACCGCTTGCGGGGACGGCGATCGCTGTTCAGTCGGTTTCGCGGCCGCCCCTCGGGCTCCCGGTCGGTTCCCGGGTGCCTGGAGGAGCGCGTCGGCGAAGCATCTCCGGGCGGCGGGGGAGCGGCACAGGGGAGAAGTACCTGCGGGGGTACCTGCGTTGCCCGGCGGCAACGCGGGTGCCCGGATGCGGCGGCCGGGCCCCGGCGTCCGGGGAGCGCGCCGCGGGCGGGACGGTCCGGGGCGGCGGGGCGATGTGGGCTTCGCGCGGGTTCGTCGCCGCCCGGCCGCCACAGCGGCCCCGCCGGGCGGTTGCCGTACCCGATCGCGTCGGCGGCCGGGCGCGCCGGAGGCGGACACCGGCCGTGGCCGGTACGTCGGGCGTCTGCCGGCGGCTGCCGCCCGGACCGGTGGACGTGTCCCGGCTCCGGCCGGCCTACGGGCGCGGCGGATCCGCCGCCGGGGTGCGGGCCCACGCGGCGGCCTGGGCGCGGGAGGTGAAGCCGAGCTTGCGCAGGATCCGCTGTACGTGTCCCTGCGCCGTGCGCACCGACACCACCAGACGGGCGGCGATCTGCCGGTCGGTCAGACCCTCGGCGAGCAGGACGGCGACCTGCTGCTCGCGGGGCGTGAGGGAGGTCGCCGGCGTGCCGGGCGTGCGGTCGGACGCCGCCGACCGGTCTGCGCCCTGCGGCACCGCTCCAGAGGTGTCGTGGAGGGCCCGGGCCAGGGCCTGCTCGGCGCTCAGCGCGCTTCCCGACTGCTGAAGTGCGGCGAACCGCTTCTGGCCGAGGTGCTCCGCCAGCACCTGCTCGCACGCGGTGCGGTGGTGCAGCAGACGGCCGATGCCGGGGAGGCTGGCCCCCACCCGTTCCCAGGCGCCGTGCGCGGCGCCCAGGAGTTCGGCGGCCTCGGCGTGGTGGCCCTCACGGGCTCTGGCCCAGGCGAGTACTTCCAGGCACTGCGCCAGGGCCAGCCGGTTGTGGGCCGGCACGGTGGCACGCAGCCCTTCGCGAAGCAGCCGGACCGCTTCACCGGTGTCCTTGCGCAGCCAGTGGTGGAGACCGAGGACCCACAGCGCGTAGGGCCGCGACCACCGGGCCTCGTGGGTGTCGCACATGGTCAGGCACTCCTGGGCCAGCCGCTCTGCGCACGGCTCCTGGCCCAGGCACGACACCAGGCTCACCAGGAAGAGAGTGGTCCACTGACCGGCGAGATCGCCGCAGGCGCGGTATCCGCTCAGAGCCTTGTCCAGGAGGGGCCGCGCGCGGGTGAAGTCGTCCTCGAAGAGCGCTGCCAGACCGGTGAGCTGGTCGGCGTGGGCCAGGAAGGCCTGATCGCCCAGGCGCTCGGCGAGGACCCGGCACTCGGCGACCCGGGCGTGGGCGGTGGCCGGGTCACCGCACAGCAGGGCGAGCCAGCCGTCCGCCCAGACGGCCTTGGCCCTGGCCATGGTCGGGACCTCGGCCGACTCCAGGGCCTGTGACAGCCAGCGGCGCTCCTCGGCCAGACCCCCGGCGCCCAGGCGGTGGCTCCACAGGGCCGCTGCCATCTCCAGGCCGGCAGAGGTCTGCGCCGCCTCGTCGAGGCAGAACCGCATGGCTGTGCGGAGGTTGGGGCGTTCACCGTGCAGGCGGGCCGACCACAAGGCCTGGTCGGCGCTGAACCACGCGTCATCGGCCTGCAGGGCGAGCGCGTGGTAGTGGTCGCGGTGCCGACGGCGGACGGTCTGCTCCTCCTCGGCGGCCCGTGTCCGAAGCCTCCCGTAGTGCCGCAGGGTGTCGAGCATGCGGTAGCGCACCCGGTGCGGAAGCTGTTCGCGGGACAGGACCGACTTGTCCGCCAGCCCCGCCACCAGGTCCAGAACCTCCTCGCGGGCGACGGGCGGGAACGCGCACACCGCCTCCACCGCCTCAAGGTCGAAACTTCCGGGAAACACGGACAGCCGAGCCCACAGCAACTGCTCCTCGGGCGTGCACAGGTCGAAGCTCCACTCCAGCGTGGCCCGCAGGGTCCGCTGACGCGGCAGGGCACCCCGGCAGCCGCCGGTGAGCAGGCGGAACCGGTCCTCCAGGCGTTCCAGGACCTGCTCGCAGCTGAGCACGCGCAGGCGCGCGGCGGCCATCTCCACGGCCAGGGGGATCCCGTCGAGGCGATGGCAGATCATCGCCGCGGCGGTGGCCTCGGCGGGGCTCGGGGCGAACTCGCCGAGCACGGCGGCGGCCCGTTCGGCGAACAACTGCAGCGCCCCGCCCTGCAGGACCGTGTGGGTTCCGGCGGGTCCGGGCCGGGGCGCTGCGAGCGGCGGCACGGGCAGCACGCACTCCCCGCTCACTCCGAGCGCCTGTCTGCTGGTCGCGATGATCTGCAGCCCGGGCGCGGCCCGCAGGAGCGTACGAACGAGCGCCGCGCACCCGGCCAGCAGATGCTCGCAGTTGTCCAGCACGAGCAGGGCCCGCCGCCGGCCGAGACGGCCGGCCAACGCCTCCGCCGCCGGGCCTCCGGCGTCCTCCCACCCGAAGGCCGCCAGGACGGTGTGGGCGAGACCCTCCTCGTCGTCCGCGGCCGCGAGGTCGGCCAGCCGGACCGCGTCGGGAAAGGCACGGCGCACCCGGTCCGCAAGACGCAGGGCGAGCCGCGTCTTGCCGATGCCCCCGGGGCCGGTCAGGGTCAGCAGCCGGGTCCGTGACAGCATCCCGCGGGCCTGCTCGATCTCATGGCGACGCCCGACGAAGCTCGTCGACTCCGCCGGGAGACCGACACCGTGCTCGTGGCGCATGACCGCGGCCCCTCCCCTCCCGCAACCGGACCGTGTGACAGGCAGGGTAGCCCCGGCGGCGACGCCGTGCCGCAGCGCCGCCGCACGACCTCCCGTCAGGCGGCCGATCTGGCACCCGCGGCGGCGTCCGCGCCCAACTGCTGGACGGCACCGCCTAGTCGGAGCCTGACAGGTCACATGGGGACGCGTCGGCGCGTGGAGTCCGCGCCGTCGGGTCTTGCGTCCCGTGCCCGGTCGGCCATCTGGTCCCAGAACCGGCGCATACCGGCGACCGGCACCTTCCGCTGCCACCGGGCTTCCCGCCGGAACCGCAGGTAGATCCATGCCCGGGGCTGCCATCCCCGCAGCAGGTCGCGCTGGTGCAGGCAGAAGACCTCGCTGAACTCCGCCCTCAGGTACTCCACCTTGGCCGGGTAGGGGCACAACCTGAGCCGGCACTCGTCCGTGCAGTTGGACCCGGGCTGCAAGGTGTGCTCCGCCCCCCGTACGGGGTCCAGCCGGGTGCGGTCCCTCTTCATACAGGACGGGATCTGCGTCCGCTCCCGGGAACAGTGGTCCAGGATGCGGAACAGGTCCTTCGGCCGGTATCCCCGCTCACCGAGCACCATCAGCAGGAGTACGTCCGCCAGCAACTGCTGGGCCATGGGATCCAGGGTGCTCCACCCGGTCGACGGCGGGATCCAGAGGTTGTGGGCCCGCTGCTCCCCGGGAAGGCCGACCTCGGTGCCGACCGCGGAGGCCACGCCGGCCTCGTCGATCCACAGGAACCGCTCGGGGCGCCGGGACTGCAGCGCGCGGACCGCCAGCCGGCCGGCCGCCGTCACCAGCGGATGCTCACTCTCCCCGTCGTCCAGCGCGAGCCACTCCTCGACCTGGCCCTTGGGATCCGCCCCGTGCCCGCGGATCGGCTGGTCTGCGTTGACGTCGTCGGGGAGGGCCCAGAGGGTCAGGGCATGCAGCAGCGTCAGACGGGTGTACCAGAAGGTGCTGCGCTTGAGGAGCTCCTCGGCCTGCTTGGCCAGGAACTCCCGGGCCTGCCTGTCGGACTGCGGGCCGAGCCGCCGGTTGGCCGCGTACTTGAAGCCCTGGGCCAGCGCCACGCCCAGGCCGCTGGAGGCGCCGGCCGGGTCGTCGTTCATCGGGGAGCCGGGCCCGGCCTCGTGGGTCGCGACATGGACCCACGTCTCCAGATCGTCGCGCGGGCTGCCGAGGTGACGCGACATCATGGCGGAGTCGACGAGCAGGGGGAGGAGCCAGGCGCCCATCGTGTTGCAGTGCCAGTTCTGCTTCTCCAGCAGGGCCTCCTCCTCGGCCGCCCGCTGCTCGGCTCGCTTCCTCCTCCGCAGTTCCTCCTCGGCTCCGTCCGCATCGGCCTGCTCCGGCTCACCATCGCCGCACGGACGTTCGGGGGCGACCACGGAGCGGGGTCTGCCGAGGCAGGCGCACAGCGCCCGGTACGCGGGCTCGCCGCCGGCGCCCACCTCCTTCACCATCGCGGCGCGCACCCGGTAGTCCGGTTCGCAGGGGCAGATCTCGGCCAGGTACCGGTAGGCCTGCGGGATGCGGGCACGACCGGGAAGGGCGGCCACACGACGTGCCGTCGCTCCGCACTGGCCCACGAAGGTGAGTTTCGCCTCGCGGAGCCGTGCCGGATCCTCGCCCCGTCCGAGGCGTTTCCAGTTGTCCTTGACCGTCTTGAGGAGAGCGTGCTGCTCGGGATCGGTTTCGACGCTGTCGATCTCCACGGCGGTGCCGTAGATCTCCAGCGCCCGCAGGCGGGGACTGCCCCGGTCGTCGGGGACCTCGGGGGCGGAGCCGCGTGCACCCCATCGGCTGCTCGCCTTCTCCGTGTCGTCCGCTGCGTCCAGCAGCGCCGCGGCCTCCTCCTCCAACAGCTTGCGCATGGTGAAGACCGGACACGTCCCGGGCGCCTCCACACGATCGTGACCGCCGTCGCAGAGCTCCTGCTGCCCGATCTTCGAGCGCGAGTACAGCGTGAGGGCGATGAGGAGTTCCCGTCCGCCGTTGTGCAGCGCTGTGGTGAGCCGGTGCTCCGGCTGGTCCGGCCGCCCGTCCGCGGCCCGCCCTGCACCGTGCCGGCCCGAACGGCCCGCCGACTGCTCGCTCACCTCGTCGAGCACCTCCGGCAGGAACCGGGAGCCGAGGTAGGCCTGCATGATGCTGTGCTGGAAGCGGACCTTCTCCCCGTCCTGCTCCACCAGCCCCATCCGCTTGCCCCAGGTCGCGGCGAGCCGCACGTCGATCCGGGGGCCCTCCCGGTGTCCGTTCCCGCCACCGCTGTGCCCGCCCCCCGAAGGCGGAGAGCCGCCGGGACCGTCCCGCCTGCCGCAGTCCGGCTCCGGCAGCCGGGGCGTCCACTGCAGCTCGCCCATCTGTTTGTCGAGATTCCCCGCGACCCGTCTGTTCCATTCCTCGTTCGAGGCGGGCCGTGCCTCGCTGCCGCCGTTGCCTGGCCCGTCGTTACGGCCCGCGGCCGCGGAGGGGGCGAGTTCCAGCAGCTCCACGTCGGCGCGGTCCGAGGTCAGGCCGATGCAGGCCAGCGCGGAGACGTACTCCACCACCGCCTGCCTCGTGTCACGGTCGATCGGCAGTTCGGGGTGGACGTCCCCGTCGACCAGCGCGTAGACCCAGTGCTTCAGCAGATCCGCGCGCAACGCCCAGCTGTCGTGCAGCATGGGCTCCACCCCGTCCCCCGTCCACAGCGGCTCCAGCAGATCCCTGCTGTGCAGGTCCTTGGCGATCTGCAGGTACAGAGGGGACTCCGCCATGTTGGCGACCTCCACGACCCGGTCGAGCAGCGTCGGGTCGGAGCGCCAGGTGCCGCCGCGGGCGATGTACTGCAGCGCCGCCTCGACGCTCAGCGGCTCGAGCTCCGAGATGGCGGACTGCATCCCGCGCAGCGGGTCGTGGGGCCGGGAGGCGATGACCACCGGCAGTCCGTCCTCGTCCGCCCTGCGGATCGCCTCACGGATCAGGTTGTCGCGCTGGCCCCGCACACCGGGGTGGTTGAGGGCCTCCTCCAAGCCGTCCGCGAGGACCACGATCTTGTCCGCCCGCTGCCGGAGCCACTGCCAGATCCGGTCCGCCTCGGCCCCGGACCGGACCTTCGGCCGCACGATGTCGCCGAAGCGCCGGTACGCCAGGTCGTGGAAGTCCAGCACGTCCTGGGCGTCGCGCAGCCGTACCGGGACCGGCACGGCCCCCTTGGCGGCCAGCTTCTCGGTGAGACGGACCAGGAGCGCCGTCTTGCCCGTCCCGACGTTGCCGACGACGACGTGGGGACGCCGGGCCCTTCTGTCCCGCAGGTTGTTCATGATCGCGTTGCAGAGCTGGTCGCGACCGACCACCTCGTCCATGAGACTGCCCGCGGTCTGCACGAAGCGGCTGGGCTCCGTCCTCGCCCGACGCGTGGCGAACCGGCGGATCCGCCACAGCCGCCAGGCCAGGAACCCCAACGTCGAGGTCCCCAGCAGGAGCACCGGCATCACCACACCGGTGACGGCTCCGCACGAGGTGCCGACACGGCTGCACGCTGCGTCCGGGTCGAACCCCCAGGGCGCAAGCCATCCGGGAGGGGGCGGTTCGTTGAAGAAGAACGCGATGAGCACACCCCTGACCGTCCACGCCGCGAGCGCCAGAGCGAGAGCCCAGAAGAGGAGGATCAGCATGGTGTGCCAGAAGGGGTTCCACCACCGTCTGGCGTGGGTGACGCCCCGGTGGACCAGCCACCAGGTGCGCAGACGCCACCGGAGGGCGGCGAACGGCCGCCGCACCCGTGCCCGCGCCTCCCGGAGAAAGCCGGCCTCCGGCGGACCTGTGACGATCTTGACTTTGGGCGGGTGAAGAACCTGCGGCATGACCACCACTCCGTACATTCACAGCCGGAGATGGGCGTTTGCTGGCGCGGGAAGGGGGAACCGATCAGCCTTCCAGGCCGTGCACGGCCGTACCGACTCCTCCGGGTGCGCGATGTTCAGGTGGAGGTGTCCCCTCCTTCCACAGCTACCAGCCCTCGACCGGCCCCGCCACCGGGCAGGGCACGACGTCGCACACCGTCCGGCGGGGGCGGGCGGACCGCGGGTGCGTCCCGGCACCGGCGCCCGGACGGTTCGCGGCTCCGCCGCCGCGCCGGGCGGGAGGCCCGGCCGACGGCCGGCGCGCCGCGCACCCGGCGTACCCGCCGTGATCTGCGTCACCGCACCTCACACGGATGAGCGCCGCGTCGTCAGGAAGGCATGAAGGTGAAATCGCTGAGGCAGGCCGCCCTCGTCGCACTCGTCGGGACGGGTCTGTACGTGGGCGTCTGGGCCTACTTCTTCCCCGAGCAGTGGTACGAGGCCTTCCCCGGCCTCGGCCGCAGGTGGCTGCCCCCACTGGGCCCGTACAACGAGCACCTCGCCAAGGACACGGGCGCCCTCTACCTGGCGCTGGCCGCCCTGACCGCCTCCGCTCTGCGTGCCGTGGACAGCAACCGCCTGGTGCAGACGACCGGGTTGGCGTGGCTCGTCTTCAACACCCTGCACCTCACCTACCACATGCTGCACCTGCACGTGTACGGCACCACGGACAAGATCCTCAACGTGGTCGGCCTCGGGGCCCTGATGCTGGTCTCGGCAGCTCTGCTGATCCCGGCAGCGTCCGCACCGGTACCCGCGCCGCGGAGGCCCACGCGCACCGGCGGCTGAACCACACCGCAGAACCATCGCTCGGACCAAGGAACGGACATCATGCGCATCGCAATCGCCGGCGGAACCGGACTTGTCGGACGTCACGTGGTCGACGCCGTCGCAGCCGCCGGACACGAACCGGTCACCATCGCGCGGAGCCGCGGCGTGGACCTCCTCACGGGCAGCGGGCTGGACGCGGCCCTCGCCGGCGTGGATTCGGTCATCGACGTGACCAACGTGACGAGTATGAGGGAGAAGACCGCCACCGCGTTCTTCGACACCGCCGGCCGCCGGCTGCTGGCCGCCGGGGAGAAGGCCGGCGTCCGGCACCATGTGACGCTGTCCATCGTGGGCGTCGACCGAGTCCCCGGCTACGGCTACTACCGCGCCAAACTCCACCAGGAACAGCTCGTCCGGGACAGCCGGATCCCCTGGACCGTGCTGCGCGCCACCCAGTTCCACGAGTTCGCCGGGCAGGTGCTCGGCCAGGTACCCGGCCCCCTCGCCTTCGTGCCCCGGATGCGCTGCCGGCCCGTCGCCGCCCGCGAAGTCGCCCGTCGGCTCGTCGAGGTGGCGACCGGTCCCGCGCGACAGGAGGCGCCGGAGCTCGCCGGGCCGCGGGAGGAACAGCTCGTCGACATGGCGCGCCGTCTGCGGCGCGCCCGGGCACGGCATCGGCTGCTCATCCCGGTCAGGCTCCCCGGCGCCGCCGGAGCGGCCATGACCGGCGGCGCCCTGCTCCCCGCCGGGGCCGGGCCCCGCGGCACGCAGACCTTCGACCAGTGGCTCGACGACACTGCCCCGGAGTGACACGATGCCCGATGATCAGGTCCGGACCCCTGCCCGCCCCTTCTCCAGGAACGCCATGACCTCACCCGACGCCCCGGCGCCCGGCGGCCCCGACGGGACCGTCACCCTGCGGTCCCTCTTCGCCGAACGGCACACGCTGATCAGCCTCTGCTACCGGATGCTCGGCACCGTGCAGGACGCGGAGGACGCCGTCCAGGAGACGTACTCCCGCTGGTACGCGCTGCCCGAGCACGAGCAGAAGGCCGTGAGATCGCCGCTCGCCTGGCTGACCCGGGTGGCCGGGCGGATCTGCCTGGACCAGCTCACCTCGGCCCGGGCCCGCCGCGAGCGCTACGTCGGCGAGTGGCTGCCCGAGCCGGTACGGGACAGCCCGCGGTGGAGCAGCGCCGGCGGAGGCCGCGGCGGCTCGCAGGATCCGGCGGACCGGGTGACGCTGGACGAGTCGATCAGCGTGGGCATGCTCGTCGTACTGGAGACGATGACCCCCGCCGAGCGGGTCGCGTTCGTCCTGCACGACGTGTTCGGGGTGCCCTTCGACGACATCGCCGGCACGGTCGGACGCACCCCGGCCGCGTGCCGGCAGCTCGCCTCCTCGGCCCGGCGCCGCCTGCACGCAGCACGCCCGCGCAACGACCCGCCCGCCCGGCACCGCCGTGTCGTCTCCGCCTTCCGCGAGGCGTGTGAGACCGGCGACTTCGACACACTCGTCACACTGCTCGATCCCGCGGTGCAGTCGCACTCCGACGGCGGCGGCAAGGTGCGCGCGTCCCTGCGCCCGGTCGTGGGCAGCGACAAGGTGGCCCGGCTGGTGTCGGGGCTGCTCCGCAAGGACCCCGGCGTGGAGCTGGCCGAGACGACGGTCAACGGCCTGCCGGGCCTCGCGGTCCGCACCGACGGCGGTACGACCGTCGCCGTCGTCGCGATCGACGTGACGGACGGCCTGATCACGCGTCTGTGGATGATGGTGAACCCCGACAAGCTGTACACCTGGAACGAGGACCGCGGGCCCGAGCCGTCGACGGCCCGGAACTGAGCACCGGCGACACGCTGCCGCACAGCCCGCCCGGCACCGTGGCGCACCGGCACCCGGTGCGCCACGGCGCCGGGGCGGCCGCGGCCCCGGCTCCTCGCCGCTCCTGTCGCTCCGGGCAACTCACCTGTGTGAAAAGGAGGTTGTGGTGAGTCCCGCGGGGAAGTGGTGAAGAGTCCGCTCACGGTTCACGGCGCCCGGTCGCAGCGGTCAAGGCTCGCGGAGCCCGCTCGGCACGCGCGAACGAACCGGGCGCCGGCCACACGATGGGAGATCGACCGACGATGTTCATTCTGGTACGGAACAGAGCGCGGGCGGCCGTGCTCGCGCTCTCGGCCGTCACGGCTCTCGCCTTCGGCGCGACCGGGGCGACAGCAGCCCCCACGCCCGCCGAGCCGGCCCCCACGCCCGCCGAGCCGGGGCCGACCTCGGTGGCCTACGTCGAGGTGAACAGCAACAGCATCCTCAACGTCGGCAAGTACACGCTCGCCGAGGGCGGTGGCAACGCCTTCGACATCGCCGTGATCTTCGCGGCGAACATCAACTACGACACGAGCACGAAGTCGGCGTACCTGTACTTCAACGAGAACGTGCAGCGCGTCCTCGACGACGCGGCCACGCAGATACGGCCGTTGCAGCAGCAGGGCATCAAGGTGGTGCTCTCGGTGCTCGGCAACCATCAGGGTGCAGGGTTCGCCAACTTCACGTCCCAGCAGGCGGCTTCGGCGTTCGCGCGGGAGATGTCGGACGCCGTGGCCCGGTACGGTCTCGACGGCGTCGACTTCGACGACGAGTACGCCGAGTACGGCAACAACGGCACGGCCCAGCCCAACGACAGCTCGTTCGTGCACCTGGTGACGGCGCTGCGGGCGAACATGCCGGACAAGATCATCAGCCTCTACAACATCGGCCCGGCCGCCTCGCGCCTGTCCTACGACGGCGTCGACATCTCCTCCGCGTTCGACTACGCCTGGAACCCGTACTACGGCACCTGGCAGGTTCCCGGCGTCGCACTGCCCAAGGCGCAGCTGTCTCCGGCGGCCGTCGAGATCGGCCGCACCTCACGGAACACGTCCGCCTACCTCGCCCGCCGCACCGTCGCCGAGGGATACGGCGTCTATCTGACGTACAACCTCGACGGTTCCGACCGCAGTGCCGACGTCTCGGCGTTCACCAGGGAGTTGTACGGCAGTGACGCCGTCTACACGCCGTAGGGCACCCGCGCGTCGCCGCACGCCCTGCTCCCCCCGGCGGGCCCGCCTCGCGCGGTAGCGCGCCGCACCCTCGCAGAGCACGCTCCGACAACGATGTCAGAGAGGCGGGCGGCACGCCTGCCCGCTGTCCCGCAAGGGGCGGCGGGCAGGTCCCGGCCGGCCGCCTCGCGTGCGGCGTCCGCCGCCCGGCCCGGTGGGGGGACGGTCCGCCGGTCCGCCGGCGCCGGCCGCGCCCGCCCCGGCGCCCGGCGCTCTGCCGGCCCCTCACTCCTCCAGCAGGCGCCGGGCCTTCGAGAGGAGGTGCAGCAGCTCGTCGCGGGAGGGGTCGGCCGGGGCCGCCGCCTGCGCGGTGCGGGTGGTCAGGACGTGCAGGGCGACGGCGGCCTGGCGGGCGAACAGACACAGCAGGTCCAGCTCGGGAAGGCCGGACCGGGCCTGCGGGGACGGGTCGAGCACCTCCAGGACGCCGAGGACCCGGTGGCCGCGTACGAGAGGGGCGGCCATCAGGGCGTCGGGGACGTAGCCGGTGGACTCGGCGATGTCCCGGTCGAAGGCGGTGCTGCGGTGGAGGTCGTCCACCACCATCGGCTCTCCCGCGGCGGCGACCCACCCGGCGATGCCGCGGCCCGCCGCGAACCGCCGGCCCACCAGGAACTCCTGCCCCTGCCCGGAGACGGCCTCGAAGACCAGCTCGTCCGCGGCGGCGTCCAGCAGCAGGATGGAGCTGGCCTGCGCGCCGAAGAGGGCACGTGCGGTGTCCACCACCGACTGCAGCAGCTCCGCCAGGGCCGGGTCCGGCCGGGAGGTCGGTGAGGCGACGGAGGTGATCGTCTGGGCCATGTGGGGTTCCCTTCCGGCGCCGGTCGTCACCGGCGTCCATGGACATGGACGTTGGCTGCGGACAGGTACAGGGCGTTCTTCAGCTGAAAGGGCGTCAGAAGCGGGCGGCTGGACAGGATCCGTGCGCACAGCCCGGCGATGAACGGCGTGGCGAAGCTGTTGCCGGAGCTGCGGATCGACGTGCCGCCGAGCCAGGCCACCTCGACGCGCTGCCCGGGAGCGAAGAACTCCACCGGCGGCTCGGGGTTGTAGAGGTGGAGGTCCGGGTCGTTCTCCTGGTGGCTGCCGACCGAGATCACCGAGGAGAACCGCCACGGAAAGCTCTCCACGTGCGTGTTGTGCGCCGCGGCGACGATCACCGTGCGCTGGAAGTACGCCTCGTCGGCCAGCCGGCGCAGCTCCGTGGCGAACCGCTCATGGCTGGTGGACAGGCTGAGGTTCACCACGTCGAACCGCTGCCGCACCGCCCACCGGATCCCTTCGAGCAGGACGTCCCCGCTGCCGGAGAAGCGCTCGCCGAGCACCCGTACGCTGGTCAGTTCGCAGTCCGGCGCGGTACGGCGGACGATGCCGGCGCAGGCGGTGCCGTGGCCGCAGGCGTCACCCTCGTCCGTCTCCTCGACGCGGATCCCCTCGTCGTCCTTGACGACCCGCCACGAGCCGGCCAGCGGGCCGATCATCGGATGGTCCTGTTCGACGCCCGAGTCGACCACGCAGACGCGCACGCCCCGGCCGGTGCCGCCGACGAGACGTCCCTCGGGCGGATCCGGGGGGCCGTCGGCCTCCACGGGCACGTCCGCGAGGCCCCGGCCCCTGAGACCCCAGGTGAGGGCGGGCGCGGGTGGTCGCGCGGTGGTCATCGTGGTGCCTCCTGTCCGGCTCCGGTGGACTGTACGGCGGCGGGGCGGGGCTCCGGGGACCGGCCGCGGCAGCGGGCGGCCACGGCCTCGGCCCGGCGTACGGCGGGCAGATGCCCCTTGGCGTCGAAGCACCGTCGGGCCCGCGCCGCGGCCTCGGCCGCCTCGGCCGGCCGCTCCAGGTCGAGGGCCGCGCGGGCGTGGTCGAGGGCGGCGAGGCCTTGCACGATCGGCGAGTCGGTGCCGGCCGCGGTGGCGCGCGCCCGGGCGGAGAGCCGTCCGGCGGTCGCGGCGTCACCGCGGCCGGCGGCCAGCCGGGCGCGCAGACCGTCCAGATCGGCCGCCTCCGCGTGCGGCCGGGCCGGCCCCGCGCGCAGACCGTCCAGTTCGGCGAGCGCGGTGAGCGCGGCGCCCGGCTCGCCCAGGTCCAGCCGGAGCCGGGCCGTGTCGAGCAGCGCGCTGCGCAGCAGGGCCGCGGCGCCCAGGCCGCGGGCGGCGCCGGCGGCCCGCTCCAGGCCGGCCAGCGCGTCCTCCCGGCGGCCCGCCAGCTCCGCCACGGTCGCCGCGAAGATCGGCAGGAAGGCCTCGGCCTCCGCGTAGCCGAGCCGCTTGGCGAGGTGCTCGGCCTCCGCGAGACAGGCCTGGGCCCCCGCCGGGTCGTCGTGCAGGGCCAGCAGCACCGCGAGGGGGCAGTTGAGCGTCAGCCGGACCGCCCTGCGGTCGGGTCCCTGGCCGTCGAGGAGCGTCCGGCAGCGGATGAGGGCGTCCGCGACCGGCTGCGGGCCGCGCCACAGGGAGACGCCCAGCGCGCCGAGGGCCGCGGCCCGCTCCGGCTCGGCGCCGGCGCGCACCGCGTGGTCCGTGGCCCGGGCCAGCAGCTGTTCGGCCGCCCCGTGCCGGCCCTGCTCCTGGGCCCGCTGCGCCAGCCGCAGACAGGCCCTGGCCTGGCCGAGTTCGTCGCCCGCCGCCTCGAAGACGGGCAGGGCGGCACCTGCGGTGTCCGCGGGTGACCCGGTCTCTCCCGCGGGCCCGCCCGCGAAGGCCAGGGCGAGGCGCGCATGGGCCTCCTCGACCGGGTCCGCGCCCTCGGCCAGCACCTCCACCAGCAGCGTCCGGCCCTCCGGGCCGCGCCCGAGGTCCAGCAGCGTCTGCCCGAGCCGCCGCCGGGTCGCCGTGCTGCCGGGCTCGCCGGGGCCGTACCGGTCGGCGGCCCTGGAGAGCAGGTCGGCGGCCCACACGGGGTCGGCGTGGGCGAGGGCCAGCCGGCCGGCCTCGGCGAGGGCGTCCGCGGCGCGCAGCCGCAGCCCGTCGGTGTGCGCGTCCTGGGCGCCCAGCTCGGCCCGGTAGCGGTACGCCTGATCCAGGTGGGCGCCGACCGCGGCCCTGCCGCGCGCCCGTACCGACGGCAGGCGCACCGCCCGTTCGTGCCGGTCGGCCCGGTCCTGCTTGGACTGGCTGGCGTAGACGACCTCCTGGATCAGGCCTCCGGCGAAGCGGAAGGCCCCGCCGTCCGGGCGGATCAGACGGTGCCGGACCAGACGGTGCAGGGTGGAGCGGAGCCCGGACCCGGTCCACAGCTGCTCGGCGGGTCCGGCCAGGGCGGTCAGTTCCCCGGCGGTGAACTCGCCGCCGAGGACGGACGCCAGGCCGAGGGCGCGGTGTTCGGGCGGGTCGAGCGCGTCGATCCGGGCGCCGATCAGAGCCTGGAGCGGGAGCGGCACGCTGTCGGCGTCGACGGGCCCGCCGGCGAGGAGCAGTTGCTCCAGGTGCAGGGGGTTCCCGCCGACCCGGGCCAGGACCGCGGGAGCCAGTGGCTCGTCCGGTTCGCCGTCGCCCGTGCCTCCGGTCAGCCTGGCCGCGAGCCGCTGTGCCTCGGCGTCGGACAGACCGCCGAGCAGGACGGCGCCGGGCGCCGACTCGGGCCGTACGTCGAACAGCTGGGGGCGGGTGAGCAGAACAATCAGCACGGGCGCGTCGGTCAGCGTGCGCTGCAACCGGTCGAGCGCGTCGAACAGGGGCTGCGCCGCCCAGTGGCAGTCGTCGAGCACGAGCACGACGGGCCCGCTGCCGCCCAGGTCGGCGAGGACCCTGGCGAGCGCGGCGCAGGTGTCGGCCGGCGACGGGGTGGGGGTGCCGTCCAGGAGCAGGCCCTTGCGGAGCAGCTCCAGTTCGGGGGAGTGCGGGACGGGGCCGGCGCCGAGCAGGCCGGTCACCGCGTCGGCGAGCGGTCCGAGGCTGGGCTGTTCGCCGCGGGCGCGGCAGCGCCCGACGCCGTGGCGGAGGCCGCCGGCGCCTGCGGCCGTGCGGTGCAGCCATTCGCGGACGAGCCGGGTCTTGCCCTGTCCGGCCTCGCCGGCCACCAGCACACGGGCGGTCCGCCGGGCACGGGTGGCGCCGTCCAGGGCCGCGTCGAGGAGCCCCAGTTCGCGGGTGCGTCCGACGAAGGCGAGGTCGAAGCGGCGCAGCGCCTCGGGGCCGTCCTCCTCGTCGAGGCCGAGCAGGCGGTGGGCGGTGACCCGGTCGCGCTTGCCCTTGAGCAGCAGCGGGCCGGTCGGTGCGGTGCGGAGCCCGGGACCGGCGGCCGCGAGGGTGCCGGGGCCGAGGAGGATCTCGCCCGCGGCGGCGTTCTGTTCCAGCCGCGCGGCGATGTTGACGGCCTCGCCGGAGACCATGGCCTGCCGTTCGCTGGCCGAACCCGTCACCACCTGGCCGGTGTTGATACCGATGCGCATCTCCAGCCGGACGCCGACGGCGCCTTCCAGCCGGGCGTTGAACCCGTCGAGGGCCTCCCGCATGGCGAGGGCGGCGGCGACCGCGCGGCGGGCGTCGTCCTCGTGCACGGTCGGCACGCCGAACACGGCCATCACGGCGTCCCCGATGAACTTCTCCACCGTTCCGCCCTGCTCCTCGATCCGCTGCCGCATCAGATGGAACCAGCGCAGCGTCACCGAACGCAGGGTCTCGGCGTCCAGGGCTCCGGACAGCGCCGTGGACCCCACCAGGTCGCTGAAGAGGAGGGTCACCACCTTGCGGCCGGTCGGCCTGGCCGTGACCGGGCCGGGGGCGCAGGGGCTGCCGCAGGAGGGGCAGAACCGGGCGCCGGGCGGGGTGGCGCTCCGGCACGAGGAGCAGGACATGGGTTCCTCCGGGTCGGACGGGGCGGCGGGGGTCAGAAGAGGGCGCCGCCCGCCACCTCGGCGTGGGCCTGCACCTCGGGGGCCGCCGCGTCGAGCCGGCCCCTGATGTCCACGAGCAGGGCGAGTTCCTCGGGGGTCAGCGCCGCCACCACCTCCAGCTGCTCCTCGCTGAGGGCGTCGACGTCGAATCCCGCGGCGGTGAGGGCCTCCAGGGTGGGCCGGGGCGCGGCATGGTCGGTCACGGGTGTCGGTGTCCTTTCGTCAGTCGGCGGCGAGGGCGAGGAAGAGACGGGCGAGCAGACCCGCGGTGTGCAGCGCGCTGACGCAGACGGCGGTCTGGCGGTGCGCGGGCAGCGCCAGGGCGTCGAGCTCCCGGTGCAGGTCGTCGACGTGTCCGCCGTCCAGCTCGGCGTGTTCCCGGACGGTGCGGAACGCGGCGGGCGGCCATCCGGTGGTCTCGGCGAGACGGTCCGCGAGCCGGGGACCCGGCGCGTTGCCCTCCAGGACCGCGATGTAGCCGAGCAGGGCGACGGGGTGCTCGTGCTCGATCCGGTAGTACTGCGCCCCGGCGAGTTCGACGACGACCGGGTGGGGCACGGCGGCGGGGCCGGCGCCGACGGCGGCGAGGTCCTCCAGCAGCCAGGCGTCGTGGTCGCGCTCCTCCTCGGCGTGCCGGGCGCAGTAGGCGGCCAGGCGCCGTGAGGCCGGGTCGTCCCGTTCGGCGGACCGCTCCGCGGCGCGTTCCAGCAGCGGTACCGAGGCCCGTACCAGCGCGTGCATGGCGGCCAGATAGCGGGGGTAGCGGCGGCGCAGTCCGTCCGGTCGCCACAGGGCCGCCGTCGCGGCCCGCAGCACCGGGTCCGCGGGCGCGAGCTTGGTGCTCAGCGCGAGGGACGCGGCGGCGGTCACCGGCCGGCCGCCTGCTGCGCGGCCGGTGCTTCGACCAGGTGCGCGTAGGGGGCGCAGCCCATGCGGCGCACCAGGGCGGCGGGTCCGGCGGCGAGCTGCTGCCGGGCGCTGAGCCGGTCGAGGAGTTCCCCGACGCGGCCGCCGGCGTCCCGGGCCGCGTCGGCGAGCAGGTCCGGCCGGTCGGCGAGCGCGTGGCAGGCGCGGCAGTAGCCCGCCGGGGCGGCGCTGCCGGAGCGCTCGTGCAGCCGCAGCGGTCCCGCGGCGCGCAGCACGCGCAGCACCGGGGAGGAGAGGGAGCGCGCGCGGACGGTCTGCCAGTCGTCGTCGGCGATGTGCCCGAGGCGCAGGTGCGGGGGCACGGGCCGCCGGTCCACCGTCCACTGGTTGCAGCAGGCGGTGACGGTCCCGTCGAAGGTGATCACCGGCCAGGCGGCGAGGGTGCACGGCGCCGGTCCGGAGCCCCCGGCACCGGACGGCGCGCTCCGCACGAGACCCGCGGCGGCCGCGCGGCCCAGCGGCCGTATCTCGTTGACCAGCAGCGGGACCCGGCCGCCGAAGGCGCGGCGGACGTCCGCGACGACGTCCGCCGTGTACGGGTCGTCGGGGCCGTTGCCGGTGAGGTGGACGCTGACCGGTGTCCCGGCGTCGAGCACGGCGCGCAGGGCGCTCAGCACGTGCGGGCGCGGGACCTCGCGTTCGTGGTGGACGTCCATGCTCGCCGAGAAGTGGTCGAGGGCGCTGATCGCCCGCATGATCCGGTCCGGGACGCGTCCGTCGCGGGCGAAGAACATCCCGCTGAGCAGGGCGACGCGGGCGCCCTTCGCCCGGGCGAGGCCGGCCAGCCGGGCGGCGAGTCCGGGCAGCAGCAGCGGTTCGCCTCCGGTGAGCATGACCGCTTCGGGGCGGTCGGTGGTGCCGAACGAGTCGACGAAGCGCAGCAGTTGCTCCGCATCGGGCCGTTCGGCGGCGGACGGCGAGGATCCGGTGGAGCAGTGCGCGCAGCTCATGGGGCAGCGGCGGGTCAGCGCCACCAGGAGACCGCCGCACGGCACGGGGCGCAGTCCGATGAGCTCCGCCAGCTCCATGGCGCCTCCTTGGGGTCGGCCGCCGCGTGCTCGTGCCGCGCGCGGGGCATGGCCCGGAGCATGCCCGGGCGCGGCACGCTTCCGGTTCACGAACGCCTGGGGATCGGTTGAACACCAGGCCGGCGCCACCGGAAGGCCGTGGCGGGACGGTGCGGGCGGAGGGCCGGCGGGGGCGATCCGGCCGGCGGCGTCGGTGTATACCGGCGCCCAGCCGGCGGCCAGGCGTTCCCATACCGCGGGTCCGTAGGTTCCTGCTCAGCCGGCGCAGCGACGCCGTCGACCAAGGAGGAGCACATGCCCGAGAACACGAACCCCGAGCCGACGGAGAACGAGGACATCGAGGTCGTCGCCCACAGCGAGGACGAAGAGGCCGAGGCCGGCTGCGTCGTCAACCACTCCAGCGAGCTCAACTGACACCTCGTCATCGAGCCCTGAGCACCGCGCGGGCCCCCCGGTTCCCGGCACATCCCGCCCGGGACCGGGGGCCCGCGGCCACCAGGGCGACGGACCCCAGGAAGCCGAGGGAGCGCACGTCGTGAAGATCCTCCTCTGCCCGCTCAGCGACGGCGGCTACCTCTACCCGGCGATCGCGGCCGGGCGGGAACTGCGCCGCCGGGGCCACGACGTGGACGTACTGGGCCGGTCCACGGCGGCAACCGTCGCCGCCGACGCCGGCCTGCCGTTCGCGGCGGCGGAGGACTTCGGCGGCCGCCGGGCGTTCTCCGCCACCTGGTGGGGACCCTCCGGTCCGGCGCAGTACCGGGCGACGCTCCGCGCGGCCCGTCAGACGGGTGCCGACGCGCTGGTCACCTCCGTACTGTGCACCGGGGCCCTGCTCGCCGCCGAGACCCTGGACATCCCCGTGGTGGTGGTCGGGCTCTCGGTCCACCTGTGGGACTACCGCGCGGGCGGCGAGGACGAGCCGCAGCTGGGCCGGACCCGGGCCAGCCGGACCCGCGACTGCCTGCGCTTCTACACCGACCTGCGGGAGCAGACCGGCCTGGCGGGGCGCGCCTGTCGGTGGGGGGACGAGCCGCTGCTCGGCGACGCCTTGCTGCTGCGCGGCGACCCGGAGCTGGAGTTTCCGGGGGCGCGTCTGCCCCGGCGGGTACGGCACGTGGGGCCGCTGTCCTGGGAGCCGAGGCCCGAACCGGCGGAGGTCGAGGCCGTCGAGGAACACCTGGCACGGTCCGGCAAGCCCGTCGTCTATGTCCACCTGGGCCGGTTCTTCGAGGGCAAGAGCCTGTGGCCCCGGCTCAACGAGGCGTTCACCGGCGGCCGGTTCCAGGCCGTGGTCGAGCAGGGCCGGTCCACCGACCCGCGGCCCGCCCCGGACGCCGACATCCTGCTGGTCCGCAAGCGGTGGATGGCGCCGCTCGTCGACCGCGCCGGGCTGGTGCTGAGCAACGGCACCTCAGCCCCGGTGCTCGCCGCCCTGCTGCGCGGGCTGCCTCTCGCGCTGTCGCCCAACGGCTCCGAACAGCCCCTGCTCACCGGCGCCTGCCTGCGGGCCGGAGTGGCCGTGCACTTCCCCAGGAGCCCGTCCGTTGCGGCTTCGGCGCTGCTGGAGTCCGCGTGGCGCAGCGACGCTCTGCGCGACCGCGCCCGGGCGCTCGGCGGCAGGCTGGCCGCGGCCGACGGCGCGGCGGGCGCGGCCGACGCCGTCGAACAGGTGGCCGGGGCCGCCGCCCTCTCTCCGGCCGGGACGGCCGCCGCGCCGCCTGCCGGGGCCGCCGCGACCCCGTCACCCGCCGGGGCCTCAGCCTCGTCCCCTGCCGGAGCCGCCGCTTCCTCGAAGGAGAAGTATGAGTACGCGACCAGCAGGCCTCGATGAGGCCGTGACCAGCCTGTCGGCGGGCGCGCGGCGGTGGATCGGGCTGCACGCCGCCTACCTCGACACCCCGGCCGCGCACGCCGAACTGCCGGCGACACCGCGGGTGAAGGCGCTCCTCCAGCTGGCGATGCTGCGCCGCTACTGGGAGAGGTGCGCGCCCGCGGACCCCGCCCTGTCCGCGGTGACCGCGGTGGTCGAACAGGTCTGGCGACGCCCCGACTTCCCCCAGCTGCTGACTCTGGAGCGCAGGTACACACGGCAGTTCGAGCTGATGTACGCGGCGCTGGCACCGGCGGGCACCGCCACCGGGGCGCCCGGGGCCGTGCTGGCCCGGCTGACGGGCGGCAGCTATCTGACCCCGGGCCGCAAGCCGCCGTTCCTCCAGCTGGAGGCGCGGTTCTACGCCGACATGGCCGGTGCCGGACACCGGTTCGCGTCGTACGGGGAACTGTACGAGGCGAGCCCGCTGCCCCGGGCCGGCACCCTGCCGGCGGCCGACCTGGACGGCTGCCTGGTCGCCCACACGCTCTTCTACCTCAGCGACTTCGGCTTCCGCGATCCCGGTCTCACCGGGGAGGACCGGGATCGTGCGCTGCGCGTGGTGGAACGGCTGACCGACCGCTGCGTGGCGGTCGGCGACTGGGACGTCGTCGCGAAGCTGCTGCTCGCCCAGCACTGCCTGGGCGCCGATCCGCGGCGGACCCCGTCGGGCGCGGCCGGGCTGCGGATGCTCGCCGGGGCGCAGGCTCCCGACGGGGCGGTCCCCGGCCGGTGCGCCGCCGAGCGGCCCCCGGCCGGGGCGACGTCCGTGGAGTACTTCCGCACGTCCTACAAGGTGACCCTCGTGGTGGCGCTGATGACGCTCATCGTCGACGGCGGCCGTGCGAGGACACCTTCCCTGACCGGCGCGGCACCCCTGCGGGAGGCACGATGAGCATCGACCGAGCGGTGGGCACCGGCGCGGCGGCGGGGACCGGCGGGGTCCTGGACATCGGCCGGACCGTGCGCGCCCGGCCGGGGGCGGACCGTGAGGGCGCCGCGGCGCTCCCCTCCGGGGCGCGTCTGCTCAAGGGCGCGCGGAACTGGTGGTTCCTCGGTCCGGGCGGGGTGGCCCGCCTGAGCGGGCGGCACGTCACCGCCGAGGGGGCCCTGCGTCCCGGGGCGGAGCAGCGGCTGCGTGAGAGCGGCATGCTCACCGCGCCCGGCATCCGCGCGTACGCGCTGACCGTGCTCACCAGCACCCACTGCAACCTGGGCTGCGGCTACTGCTTCCAGAACACGGCCCAGGACGAGGGGGGCGGAAGCCGGCCGCCGCGGATCGGGCGCAGCCGCCTCACCTCGGAGACGATCACCTCGATCCTCGGCTTCACCGAGCGGCGGATGGCGGCCGCGGGCCTGGACAGCCTCAGGATCCTGCTGTTCGGCGGCGAGCCCCTGCTCAATCCGCGCGGCTGCGTGGAACTGCTGGAGCGGGCCGCGCGGCTGGCCCCGACCTCGGCCTGGATGATCTCCAACGCGACCCTGCTCACCCCGTCCCTGGCCCGCCGGCTCGCCGGTCTGGGACTGACGTCCGTCCAGGTCACCTTCGACGGGGACCGTGACGACCACGACCGGATCCGGATCGGCCGGGCGGACGGCGGCGCCACCTTCGACAAGATCGTCCGCAATCTGGTGCGGGCGACCGAGGAGACGCCGATCCGGTGGACCCTGCGGGTGAACGTCTCCCAGGAGACCTTCCACGGCGTGGACGCGCTGATCGACCGGCTCGCCGCCGCGCTCGACCCCGCCCGGTGCACGCTGTACTTCGCCCGCATCGGCGACGTGGGGGTCGGCTACGCCAACAGCCTGCTGCACACGGGCGAGTTGGCGGACTCGTTCGTGCGGTGGCAGCGCCGGGCGCTCGACCTCGGGTTCACGGTGAGCCGGCCCGGCGCCCGCAAGACGTGTGTCACCTGCGGCCACACCGACGGCCGCTACGGCGCGGTGGTGAGCGCGGACGGCACCCTGGCGAGCTGCTGGGAGACCGCGGGCAAGCCCGACTGGGAGGTCGGCACCGTCACCGACGGCTATCTTCCCGAAGCGGTGACCGGTGACCGCTGGATCGCCTGCCAGGACCTCTACCGCTTCGACGAGGACGCGGCGACGCTCGCGAGGTTCCGGGACTCCGTCGACACGGCCCTGCTCGACCATCTGCACGAGACGGGGCGCCTGTAGACATGTCCTCATCCCTGGAGCGGCTCTCGGCCGGTGCGCTGCGCTGGCTGGACGGGAACCTGGAGTTCTTCGACCCGTTCTCGGCGAGCGCCCGGTCGGCGACCCACGCGAAGGCGAAGGCCGCGCTGGAACTGGCGCTGCTCTGCCACTGCGCCTCCCGCCTCCCGGACCCGCCGGCCGCGCTCGGCGGGGCGACGGACCTGGTCCGCAGGCTCTGGCAGGACCCCGGCCTCCCGCGGCTGTTCGAGGAGGTCCCCCGGCACGCGTCCACGTACCGGCTGATCCACGCCGCGCTGGCGCCCGACGGGATCGACGGCACCCAGGTCCGGGCCTCGCTCGGCCGGCTGGACCCCGGGTTCCTCACGCCGCGGGACAAGTCCCCGTACCAGCGCGTCGAGGTCCGCTACTACGCGGACAAGGCCCGGGTCCGCCACAGCGTCGAGCCGCTGGCCGAACTGCTTCCGCACAGTCCGCTCGTCGCGTTCCGCGCCGCCGGGCCGGGGGAGGGGGGCGCGGACGGGGCCCCGCTCACCGTTCCGCAGGCGTACGCCCTCACCCACACCGGCTTCTACGCGGGCGACTTCGGGCGGACCGCGCCCGGTCTCGGCGCGGGAGCGCTGGCGCACGCGCGGGACCTGGTGCGCCGGATGCTGCTCCACTGCGTCGCGCACGACCAGTGGGACCTGGCCGCGGAGCTGGTCCTCACCCAGTTCGTCCTGGGCGGCGATCCGCTGGGCACGCCCGAGGGCGCCGCCGCCGTGGAGTGCCTGACCCGGGCCCAGCGGTCCGACGGGGCCATCCCGGGGAGGTCCGCGGCACTGGCGGCGCCCGCGTCGGCGACGGCCGGCGAGTTCTTCCGCACGGCGTACCACACGACCCTGGTCACCGCCATGACGGCACTGATCGTCTCCTCGCCGAGGCCGTCATGAGCCGGCTGCCGACACTGATCAACCGCGACTACACCCGGCTCTGGTTCGGCCAGGCCGTCTCCTCCGTCGGCGACGCGGTCTTCAGCACGACGCTGGTGCTGTGGGTGGCGACCGTGCTGGCGAAGGACGAGCCGTGGGCGCCGATGGCGGTCAGCGGCATCCTGATGGCGTCGAGCGTGGCCGTGCTGGTCGTCGGACCGCTCGCGGGCGTGTTCGTGGACCGGTGGGACAAGCGCGCCACGATGCTGCGCACCGAGGTGGTGCGCGGGGCGGTGGTGGCCGTGCTGACGGCCGTCGCCTTCCTGCCGGCCGGGGCGCTCGCGGACGGGGTCTGGCTGGCCCTGGTGTACGCGACCGTCCTGCTGCTGCACTCGGCCGGCCAGTTCTTCGCCCCGGCGCGCTTCGCGGTCCTCGCGGACCTGGTGACCGGGGAGGCGGACCGCGCCCGCGCGGCGGGCATCGCGCAGGCGACCGGTGAGACGGCCTGGATCGTCGGACCTCCCCTCGCCGCCCCGCTGCTGTTCACCGCCGGCCTCCAGTGGGCCCTGCTCTTCAACGGCCTGACGTACGCGGTGTCGTACGTCGCGATCCGCGCCATCCGGACACCGGCGGCGCAGAACGCGGCGGGGGCACCCGCCGGGCGGTACCGGCCCGGTCTGCGCCGGGAGTTCATGGAGGGGCTGAGGTTCTTCGCGGGCAGCAGGTTCCTGGTGGCGCTGCTGGTGCTGGCCGTGATCGGCCAGTTCGGGGTCGGCGCCCTGAGCACCCTCAACGTCTTCTTCACCACGGACAACCTGCATGCGGACGCCCACCTCTACGGGTATCTCGGCATGGCGATGGGGGCGGGCGGGATCGCCGGCGCGCTCGGCGGCGGCCGGGTGGTGCAGTGGCTCGGGGCACGCCGGACCACCTGGCTCGGCCTGCTGGTGAGCGGGGTGCTGCTGATGGCGTACTCCCGGCAGACCGGCTTCCTCGGGGGTGTCGCCCTGCTCTTCGTCTTCACCGTTCCGCTCACCGTGCTGAACACCGCGATGTCGCCGCTGCTGCTCGCGGCGGCGCCGCCGGACTACCGGGGCCGGGTGATGGCGGTGTTCTACCCGGTGACGAAGCTGGCCTCCATGCTGTCCGCGGTCCTGTCCGGCTGGCTCGCCGGGTCGGTGCTGCGGGACGTCGACGGCTCGCTG
Source organism: Streptomyces sp. B8-7 (assembly GCF_058833805.1). NCBI lineage: Bacteria > Bacillati > Actinomycetota > Actinomycetes > Kitasatosporales > Streptomycetaceae > Streptomyces > Streptomyces sp. B8-7. The sequence goes on from NZ_JBYRRL010000002.1 coordinate 1,480,296, forward strand.
GGCGGCCTCCGCTTCGGCCCCGTCGACACCGTCTTCGCCGTGTCGGGGCTGGTCGTCGTGGCGGCCGGCGTCTTCGCCTGGGCCGCCCTGCCCGCCACGGAGGGCGCCGCGGGCGCGCAGGCCCCCGCCGCCTCCGGTACCCGTGCGTCCGTCCGCGCCGCTCTCACCCGCGCCGCTCTCACCCGCGTCCGGTCCGTCGGACGCCGCCGCCCCAGGAGGACGACCATGCCCGAGCACCCCCGTCCCGCCGCCGGCCCCGAACCGGCCGGGAACGACCACGACGGCATCGAGGTCGTCGCCCACAGCGAGGACGAGGAGGAACTCTCCGCCTGCGTCGTCAACCGCTCCGACGAACTCTGACCCGTCGACGGATGAGGGAGGATCCCGTGACCACGCAGGCCCGCCGCCACCCGGACGCCCCGCGGCAGGAGGTCGTCGAGGACGTGCACGGGCTGCGCGTCCCGGACCCCTACCGGTGGCTGGAGGACGCGACGTCCGCCGCGACGCTCCGCTGGGGCGCCGAGCAGGACGCGCTCTACGCGGCGCAACGCGCGTCCTGGCAGGACCTGGGGCGGTGGGAGGCCCAGGTCGCGGCGATCGACGCCGTCGACCGCACCAGATCCCCCGAGGTCCGCGGCGACCGGATGTTCTGGCTGCGGCAGCGGGCCGGCCAGGAGCACCCCGTGCTGGTGGTGGCGGAGGCCGGCGGCGAGGAGCGGGTGCTGCTCGACCCCGCGGCCCTCGACCCCTCGGGACGCACCGTGCTCGACGCCTGGGAACCCTCCGTGGAGGGCGCCCTGCTGGCCTTCCAGGTGTCCCGGGACGGCACGGAGGACTCCCTGCTCCAGGTGCTCGACGTGGCCACCGGGGAGGTTGTCGACGGGCCCGTGGACCGGGTGCGCAGGTCGTCGGTCGCCTGGCTGCCCGGCGGTGAGGCGTTCTACTACGTCAGGAACCTCGGCCCCCGCGCCCGCCCCGGGGAGGCGCGCTACCACCGCCGGGTCTACCTGCACCGGCGCGGCACGGACCCGGCGACGGACGCCCTCGTCTTCGGCGAAGGGCGGGACCGGACCCAGTTCTACAGCGTCTCGGTCACCCCCGACGGCCGCTGGCTGGGCGTCACGGCCACCCTGGGCACCGGACGCGGCACCGACCTCTACCTGGCGGACCTGCACGCCGGCCCGCCGGAGGACCCCCGGTGGCTGCCGGTCCAGGAGGGCAGGACGGCCGCCACCCGCCTCAGGGCGGTGCCCGGCAGCGGTCCGCGGGATCCCGTATGGCTGCGGACCGACCGGGGCGCCCCCCGCGGGCGGGTCGTCGCCTGCCGGCCGGCCGAACTCCCGCTCGGCCCCGGCGCCTGGCGCGAGGTGGTGCCCGAGCGGCCCGACGCGGTGCTGACGCATGTCGTCGTGCTGTCCGGCCCGGAGCTGAAGCACCCGCTCGGCCTGGTCGCCTGGACCCGGGACACGGTGGCCGAGGTGACCGTGCACGACCTGGTGGAGGGCCGCCGGATCGCCACCCTCCCGCTGCCCGGCACCGGCGCCGTCGGCGACTTCTCGGCCGTCCCCGGCGGCCACGAGGCCTACTTCGCCTACACGGACTTCGTGACACCGCCGCGGGTGCTCCGCTTCGACGCGCGCACGGGTGCGGTCACGCGCTGGGAGCGCGACGCCTCCGACGCGCCGGGCGCCGGCGGCGCGGTCACCCGCCAGGTCGCCTTCCCCTCCCGCGACGGCACGACCGTGCGGATGTTCGTCATCTCCCCGGCCGGCCGCCCGGACGTGCCGCGCCCGGCGCTGCTCACCGGGTACGGCGGCTTCGGCCGGACCATGTCGCCCCGCTACCGGGCCCTGGTCCTGGCCTGGGTCAGGGCCGGAGGGGTCTTCGCCTGGGCGGGGCTGCGCGGCGGGGGAGAGGAGGGCGAGGCCTGGCACCGGGCCGGCAGCGGGCGGAACAAGCAGAACACCTTCGACGACTTCGCCGCCGCCGGCGACCGGCTGATCGAGGAGGGCTGGACCGAGCCGGGCCGCCTCGCCGTCATGGGCGGTTCCAACGGCGGGCTGCTGGTCGGCGCGGCCCTGACCCAGCAGCCGGAGAAGTACGCGGCCGTGGTGTGCAGTTCGCCGCTGCTGGACATGGTCCGCTACGAGCTGTCCGGACTCGGCCCCAGCTGGACGCCCGAGTACGGCAGCGCGCAGGATCCGCAGATGCTGCCGACGCTGTACGGCTACTCCCCCTATCACCGCGTCACCCCCGGGACCGCCTACCCGGCGGTGCTGCTGACCGCCGCGGACGGCGACACCAGGACCGACCCGCTGCACGCCCGCAAGATGTGCGCCGCCCTCCAGCACGCCTCGACCGGCGCCGGGCCGGTTCTGCTGCGGCTGGAGCGCGGCGTGGGCCACGGCGACCGGTCCGCGTCCCGCTCGGCGGCCCTGCAGGCCGAGTGCCTCGCCTTCCTGGCCCGGCACGTGGGCCTGCCGGCCCCGGCGGATCCCGGCCCGGCAGCCCGCTGAGGCGGACTCCGCCGGGGCCGGTCAGCCCCGGACCTCGGGGTCCGCGGCAGGCCGGACGCCGTGCACGTACAGCCGTATCAGATGCGGCAGTTCGTACTGGACGGCGTGCGCGGTGACCTCCTGACAGGGCGAGGTCACCAGGCCGGCCTCGATCAGCCCCTCCACCACCCGCACGGCGTGCCGCTCGTCGCAGCCGAGGGCCTCGGCCGCCTCGGTCAGCCCGAACGGGCCGTCCCCGGTGCCCAGGGCGAGCCGGCCCGCGTCCCGGCCGCAGCCCTCGGGCAGTGCCGCCCAGCCGCGGGCGAGCCACCGCCGCACCGAGACGTCCCCGGAGGTCAGTTCGTCCAGCGCTGCGGCGGGGTCGGCGAGCCGGTCGGCGAACTCCCGCAGCGGCACATGGCGCAGGACCGCCAGGCGCATCCCGCTCACCCGGACCGCCAGCGGCGACCCGCCGCAGGCCCGCACGATCCGCAGCGCCGCCTCCCGGTCGGCCCGCACCCGGCCCGGGCCGATGAGCCCGGACAGCAGCTGCAGGGCCTCCGCGGTGCCGAGCGGAGGGAGCGGCAGCCGGTGCACGGGGGCCAGCCCGCCGAGCTGGCCGCGCGCGGTGAGCAGCACCCTGCCCCGTCCGCCGTACGGCAGCAGCGGGCGTACGGCGCTCTCGTCCGGCACGTCGTCGAGGATCACCAGCACGTTCCGCCGGGCCACCCACGCCCGCCACGCCTCGGGCGCCGGCGGCGCGGACCGGCCGGTGAGGGCGCCGGCCTCGGCGAGCACGGCGGACAGCGGCCGGGGCCGTCCGTCCGCGTCCCGCAGGGAGAGACAGAACCGCCCGTCGGGGAAGCGGTCGTCGAGCAGATGCGCGGCACGCACGGCCAGCGCGGTCTTCCCGGACCCGACCGGCCCGGACAGCAGCACGACACCGCCGCCGACGTCGTCCGCCAGCAGGTCGAGGACGTCGTGCAGTTCACCGCCGTGGCCGGTCAGGTCGGCGACGTCCGGCGGCAGCGCGGCCGCGGCCGCACCCCGGCCCGGGCCGTGCGGAGCCCGCGCCGGACCGGTGTCCGGGTCCGCCCCCGGTTCCTCCCCGCCCGCGAGGACCGCCCGGTAGCGCGCCGCCATGGCGGCGCTCGGCTCCAGGCCCAGTTCCCGGGCGAGCAGCTGCCGGTAGTCGTCGTACACCGCGAGCGCCTCGGCCTGCCGGCCGGACGCGCTCAGCGCGCACATCCACGCGGACCGCAGCCGCTCCCGCAGCGGATGCCGCTCCACCAGGTCGCGCAGCTCCTCGGCCACCGCCGGCGCGCCGCCCAGCCGCAGCCGGGCCTCCGCCCAGCTCTCGTACGCCGTGAGATGACGCAGCTCCAGCCGCTCGGCCTCCTCGGCCAGCCGGGGCGAGCGCCGCAGGTCCCCGCCCAGCGGCGGCCCCTGCCACAGGTCGAGGGCCTGCCGCAGCAGCGGGGCTGCGGCCCGCGCATCCCGCCCCTCGGCGCTCCGCACCAGGGCGCGGAACCGCAGCAGGTCGAGCTCGTCCTCGGTGGCGCGCAGCACATAGCCGGCGCCCGTGTGGGAGAGCCGGGGGCGGTCCCGGTCGTCGTCCGCGAGCAGGGCGCGCAGCGCGCTGACGTACACCTGGAGGTTCTTCCGGGCGGTACGAGGGGGCTCCTCGGGCCACACCGCGTCGGTCAGGGCGTCCACGGAGACCGGGCTGTTGGCGGAGCCGAGCAGCGCGGCCAGCACGACGCGCTGCTTGAGCGGGCCGAGGGGCAGCGGGCGGCCGTCCCCGTGCACCGCGAGCGGGCCGAGGACGGAGAACCGCAGGGCACCGGGTGGCGCCGCGGGCGGTGACACGGCGGGCTGCGCGGACGGACGCGGCATCGGGCGGACCTCCGTGGGGGCGAAGGGAGTCGGCCGTTCGATGGTCCGCCGGATCGTCCCGCCACACATCGGTACCGGGCCCGCAGACTCCCTCCGCCCGTGGGGGCGGGGTGGGGGAACGACCCCCCATGTCCGGGGGCGGGTCCCCCATACCGGGGCCGGCGGCCCCCACCCACGGCGGCCGCGACGCGCCCCTTCCGCCGGTCGCGGCACCCGGCGCACCGGGCGCGTCCCCCGCGGTACGGCGGCGCCCCGCAGGGGCGGCGGGCGACCGCGCGAGCGGCCACGACGGCGCTGCGGCCGACCGGCGTCCTGCCGCAGGACTCCCGGCGGAGCGCTCAGCGGGGCGTGGGCGCCTTGCTGGTCTGCGGCTCCTGGTCCTGCGCCCGCTGCGCGGACAGCGCGCACAGCGCGGAGCGGTCCGCGCTGCCGGTCTTGGCCATCAGGCTCGCCATGTGCTTCTCCACCGTCCGGGGGGAGATGCACAGCCGGCTTGCGATCTGCTGGTTGCCGGGCCGCTCGGCGAGCAGCACGAACACCTCGTACTCGCGCGGGGTGACGCCGGCCGCACGCAGCTCCGCGGGGATCCGCTCGCGGCCTCCGCGGTGCTGGGGGACGCTGACGCCCGCCTGCCGCAGCAGGGCCCGGCAGGCCCCCGCGACCGGCTGCACGCCCGCCCCGTGGAAGTACTCCTCGGCGGTCCGCAGCCAGGCGACCGGCTCGCCCCACGCGTCGTCGAGAGCCCCCTCGGCGGTCAGGCGCAGGGCGAGATGCCAGGCCTGCGGGAACGCCTCCGCCGCGCGTGCGGCCTCCCGCACGCTGCGCCGGGCGCCCGCCTCGTCGCCGTCCCGGCCCCGCAGCAGCGCCTGCGCCATGCCGAGGAACATCCGGTTCCAGGCCAGTTGCCCGCCCGGTGAGGCCAGCGCCGCGCCGAGGGCCCGGGGGCCGCCCTCGTCGCGGGCGAGGACCCGCAGCAGGGGGCGCAGCCCGTGGCTGCCGCTGAGGTAGAAGAAGCTGGGGTGTTCGCGCTCCCAGGCCGCGACCGCGTCGAGTTCGGCGGCCGCCCGTGCGCGGTCCTCGGCCATCAGCGCACCCACGGCCTGGCACAGTCCGCGCTGGAGGGGCACCAGCATCGACTCCTCGCCGCCGGCCCGGCGGAACCGCGCCAGGGCCCGCTCCTGCTGGCGGGTCCGCCCCCGGTGGGCGGCGAGGGTGGCGTCGACGAGAAGCAGGTAGCGGTGGGCCGACAGGTTCTGGAGGCGGGCGCTGGCCTCCACGGACCGCTCGACGATGTCCCCGGCCCGGTCCCAGTGGCCGGCCAGGACGCTCTGCATGGCGAGCAGCCCGTCGGTGGTCTGGAGCAGGGCCAGCGAGCCGAGTTCGTGCGCCGCCTGCCGGGCGGACTCCAGCCGGGCGGCCTCGCCGGTCCGCATGAAGGCGTTGGTGCCGAGCCGTACCAGTGCCTCGGCCCGGCACACCGCCAGCCGGTGCCGGTCGGCGACGGCCAGCATCCGCACCAGACAGGCGTCGGCCTCGTCGAATCCCCGCTCGCGGGACAGCAGAGCCAGCAACTGCCAGGCGCGGCAGGCCACCACGGGCCGGCCGCGTTCCTCCGCGGTGAGCGCGGCACGCCGGGCGGAACGTTCCGCCTCCTCGAGCCGCCCGTGTCCGTGCGGGCCGTCCCGCTCCGGCAGCAGCAGAAGGTGCCCCTCGACCACCACCAGCGCCGCCTCCTGCTCGGGCCGCGGCGGTGTCCCGAGCAGGGAGCGGGCCGCCCGGATCCGCCGGCGTGCCTGTCCGGGCCGCTCCGCCATGGTGGCGACCCAGGCGACCTGGGTGTGCGCCTGCGCCCGCTCCTCCGCCGCGCGGGATCCGGCGGGGGCCGGCGGCAGGTCGTCGAGCAGCGCGCAGGCGGCGTCCAGCCGGCCGGCCTCGGCCTCGGCGATCGCCAGGTGCACGGTCACCTCGTCGCGCTCCTCGTCGGGGGCGAGGCCGCGGGCGCGCTCCAGCAGTACGGCCGCCGAGCCCGACGCGCCCGCGTCCAGCATCTGCCGTCCGACCTGGGCGAACTGGCGGGAGGCGGTCGTCGTGTCGCCCGCGGCCAGCCGGAGTGCCGCGACCAGCTGACGCTGTTCGCCCGACAGTTCGACGGCCGACTGCTCGATGGCCGTGGCCGCGCGGCGGGCCAGCGCGGCCTGTTCCGCGGGGGGCAGTGAGGTCCGAAGCGCGTCCGCCGTCAGGACGTGGCGGAAGGTGTAGCGGTCGTGCGCCGCCCCGTCCGGGGCGATGATCCCGGCCTCCGAGGCCGACCGCAGGTGGGCGAAGAGCGCGCGGTCGTCGAAGCCGGTCACGGCGCCGACCGCCTCGACGGAGAACCGGCCGCCGAGCGTGGCCGCGACGAGGAGCAGCTCCCGCACGGGTTCGTCGAGCCGGTCCAGCCGGCGGGCCCAGCTGCGCACCGCGCCGCTCGGCACCGGCGCCTCGTCCTGCTCGGCCAGGACCCATCCGCCGCCGGACCGGCTCAGGCGCCCCGTGTCCAGCAGGTCGGCCAGCAGCACCTCCACCAGGTAGGGGTTGCCGCCCGCCCGACGGGCCAGGTGCCGGTGCGCGGCCGGGGGCACCTCACCCGGTGAGGCGCCCAGGCACGCGTCCACCATGTCCCGTACGGCGTCCTCGGTGAGGGCTCCGAGCTCCCGCAGCTCGGCGGTGTTGCGCAGCTCCGCGGCGAGCGCGAGGTCCAGCGCGGGGCCGGGGTCGGGCCGGAGCGTGCCGACCAGCAGGACGGGCACGTCGGCCACGTTGTCGACGAGGTACTCCATGACCGCGATCGTCTCGGTGTCGGAGTCGTGCAGGTCCTCCAGGAGGATGACGCAGCCCCGCTCGCGGCCGAGCACGGCCAGCAGCCTGAGCAGCGCCTCGGCGAGCTCGACCAGCGAGATCGCGTAGCCGGACGCCGCCGCGGCGGACCGCCACTCCGGCACGAGTCCGGCCAGCGCGGGCCGGTAGGGGGCCAGTTCGGGGTCGTCCGGGGCGCCGGCCGCCCTGAACCGTGAGGACAGCGCCTCGACCAGGGGCCGGAAGGGCACGACCAGCCCGGTGGACGTGGCACGGCCGCGCAGCACCGCCATGTCGTGGGCATAGGCGTGCAGGGCGCATTCACCGACCAGCCGGGACTTGCCGATCCCCGCCTCGCCGAGCAGGAACACCGCCCGTCCGGTGCCCCCGGCGGCGCTGTCGAGGGCCCTGTCCAGCAGCCCGACCTCCGCGTCCCGCCCCATGATGACCGACGACATCGCACGCATGTGCGCAGGCTAGTTGATCCTTCTGCCACACGGCAGAGGGCCGGGGAGCGCCCCGGCCTCCGCCTCCCGCGTCCGGCCGCCGTCCCCGGCACCTCGCCGGGGGCGGGTGCGCACTCCCTCAGGCCAGCGTGATGGTGCCGGTGGTGAAGGGCATGTCCACCGCGTCGGCCGTGTCGGGTTCCACCGACCTCAGCAGCCGGCTGCGCCGCCCCAGAGCGCCGCCCGCGCCGAGGGTGACTTCTCCGACCGGATGCTCCTGGCCCGCGGCCTCCGCACCCGCTCCGCCGTCGACGTACCTCACCGAGTCAGTGATCTGCATGGTCGCTCGCCTCTCATCCTTCGTGTGGGCGGAAGTGGTGGTCGTGCCGGGCCGTGCGTGGTGCGGTGGTGCGGTGGTGCGGCAGGGATGGGCGCCCGGCGGTGCGGCCGGCGGCCGGGTCGTCCCGGTCCCGGCCCGCGCGCCGTGCCGAGCCGGGCGTCAGGGCCCGGCCGCCCGCAGGAGGAGCAGCGACGGCACGCGCTCCGGGAAGCCCGCGCGCAGCAGGCCGTGTCCGATCCCGGCCAGGCCGGTCAGCATGCCGGGATGCGGGACTCCGCCGGGGGCGCCGCTGCGCGGGCCGGCCTGTTCGACGGACGCGAGCAGGGCTCCGGCCCGGCGGACCCAGGGACGGCGTGCCTCCGGCAGTGCGTGGTGTGCCAGCAGTTCGCACAGCCCGGCCTCGCCGTGACAGAGGCTGTCGTCCGGAGCCGTGCGGTCCCGGCCGAGTTCCCCGGCGCTCCTGCGGGCCCAGTCCGCGAGGCGCGGGTCGTCCAGGGCGCCCGGCGCGTCCAGCACCGCGAGCGCGATCCCGGCACGCCCGCGGCACCAGGCGGACGCCCGGGCCCCGCCGTCGTCCCGGGCGTCCCCGGCCACCGCCGCCCGCAGTGCGGCCAGCCCCGCCCTCCGGTGGTGCTCGACGGCGCCGGTGCCCCCCGCGCCGATGGCGGGCCAGGTGTCGGCGAAGCGCAGCAGGGCCCATCCGACCCCGGCCGTCCCGCCGGTGAAGGACCGTCCGAGGGATGTGAGGTCGGCGGCGGCCAGCCGGTCGGCGCAGGCCCGTGCGGCGGCCCGCAGGGTCTCCCGCTCGGCGCCCCCGCCGCCGGCCCCGTGGGCGGCCAGCAGCGCGGCCAGCCCGCCCGCGGCACCCGTGGCCAGGCCGAGACCGCTCTCCGTGCGGGTCGCCTCGGCCGCCAGGCGCAGCGCGGCGGAGGCCGATGCCCGCAGGTCCGGGTCGTCCAGCAGGCGGGCCGCCTCGCCGAGGGCGTATGCGATGCCGCCGAGGCCCGAGAAGGCCCCGGAGCCCACCGCGCCGAGGTCGTCGGGCCGGGCCGCGAGCGCTTCGAGCAGCGCGGGTACCGGCGCCAGCGCCGTACGGGCCGCCTGTGCGTAGTGCCCCGCTCCGGTCAGGGCTGCCAGCTGGGACAGGAACAGGGCCGGTCCGCTGTAGCCGTCGGCCAGGTCGGCGGCCATGGGGCCGATCCGCCAGTAGCGGTCGTCCAGGAGCTCCAGGCCGATCCAGTTGCTGCGGGGGCCTTCCCGGTAGGCGAGGGAGACCAGGCGGTCACCGAGCGACCGGGCCGCCGACAGCAGCCGCTCCGGTTCCGGGGCGAGCGGCGCGGTCGGGGGGCGGCGCCGTCCGGCGGGCCGGTGCGCGGGCTCGGAGCAGGCCGTCGCCATCGCGGCCCGCACGATCCACTCCTGGTCCTGCCGGTCCACGGCGTCCAGGGCCGCCAGCTTCGCCGTGACCCGGGCGATCCCGGGCAGGCCGGTCCCGCCGGCCGGCAGGCCGCCCGCGCCGAGGAGCTGCGAGCCGCCCGGCCGGGCGGTGAACAACGGCACGTCCCCGGCCCAGAGCTGGATGATCTCCTCCTCCACCGGGCCGGGCCCGGGGAGCGCGCCGAACCGGCCGGTGCGCAGGGTCGCGAGGACCCGCTGCCGCTCGTCCGCGTCCTTGAGCAGCCCGGGATGGGTCGTCTCGTCGAGAAGCATGCTGTACACCCAGGTGGGACGCAGCACCACCCGCACCTCGTCGTCGGCGAAGGCGGCCAGCGGGCCCGGCGCGGCGAGCAGTTCGTCCCGCGCACCGCTGATCGCCGTGTACGCGGCGGAGAACCCCGCGCACAGCGCCTCGACGTGGGCCCCGGGCTCGACGGGCGTACCGTCCGCGAGCCGTGGCCGGTTGGCGGACTCGCCGAGCCGCCCGGTCCTGCGCACCAGGCGCATCCGGTCGGTGCCGGCGTCCGCCCAGTCCGCCCGGTCCACCGGCGACACCGCCGCGCGGCCGCCGCCGAGGGCGGAGACGTCCAGGGCGCCGTGGTCGCCGACCAGGAGCTGGGGCAGCAGCCCGACGCGGTACACCGAGTCGTGCAGGGCGCGGGCGGCGGGGTCCCGGGTCTCGGCGCCGGGCAGCGGAGGGTGGAACAGGGTCTCCACGTCGACCAGCACCGGGTGGGCCCCGACGGCGATCAGGTTCTCGTGGTGCAGGTCGGTCCCGTCCAGCAGATGCAGCAGGGCCAGCAGGGCGCCCTGGCGGCGGTAGAAGGTCTCCACCTCGGCTCCCCCGGCGCAGGGCCCGGCCTCGACGAACTCCACCCACCCGTACGTGCCCCGGTCGAGCAGGCGCAGGGCGCGCAGGTCCACGGCTCCGGGCAGCCGGCCGAACCAGGCGAGGAGGTCGTTGAAGTGCCGGTGCACGGCGAGCGGCCGCGGCTTGTACACCAGCCGGGTTCCGTCGGCGAAGCGCAGCAGCATCACGCCCCGGCCGCCCCGGTGCCCGTCGCCCGCGCCCGGCTCGACCCCCACGAGGGGCCCCGGGTCCCGGCCGGGCCGCCCCAGCAGCCCGCCGGTCAGCCGGTCGCGGTCGTGCGCGAGCCGCTCCAGCGCCTCCGCCGTCGCGTCCGCCGCGTCGAGTGCCGCCCGTCCCAGGATCCGCGCCAGCACCGGCCGTCCGGCCAGCAGGTCCGTCAGACCGCGCCGGGCGGCGGCCCGTCCGAGGAAGTGCCGGAACCTGGCCCGGGAGTCGTCCCCGTCGAGCCGCCCGGCGGTGCGCGCCTCGTGCAGTTCCAGCACCAGCGTGCGCGCCGCGGCCCGCGCCAGCCGGGCACCGAGCTGCCGCTCCAGGTCTCCTCGGACGGCGTCCAGGTCCACGTGGACCCGCGCCGGAGCCGGCAGACGCCGCTCCAGCCGTTCCCCGGCACAGCGGGTGAAGGGCTCCAGCACCCACGCGAAACCGCTCAGCCCGGGATGGTCCCGCTCGGGTGCGAGGGCCTCCACCGGCGCCGCGTCGGCGGCCTGCTCGGCGAACGCGGCCCAGTCCGGCCGCTCCTGCCGCCCCCGCCCGGCGTCCCCGGAGACCAGTCCGGCCTCCCACCACCGCCCGCTGTCCGACAGCGTGGCCGCGGCCCGCCCCGATCCGGCCTCCGCCGCCATCGTCCCTCCCCGCCGTCCGGTCCGCTCCACCGGCTGCTTCACCGGCACGCCCGATCCTCGTACGGCGGGTGCCGACCCCGCATGGGGGAGAACCCCCCATGTTCTACGGGTCGCACACCTGTGCCGAGTTCCGGCCGCGCCCCTGCCGCCGGAGCCGTGCACGCGATCCGCCCACACCGGAGGTCTCGGTTGCGTCACATCCTGCCGATCGGGCTTGGCCGATCGCCGGAAGATGTCGCTGAGCGCGGGATGACCTGGACGGGGAAGGCAACTGGTCCGTCGCGTACAGAGGTTATCCACCGTCAGGGCTTCACGCGCACTCCTGCGACGTCGGAGAAGGGTGTGCCGACGCACGGTGCGGCACCCGTGCGGAGTGTCCGGAATCGAACGTTGAATTTCCGAAATATCCCTCCCCGTGATCTGCTTGCGGTGGTACTGACCTGCGGGTTTTAGTGCACGGGTCATTTTTGAGATCTGTGTGAACCCGGGGTGGAAATCAATGGGGTGGGGTGTGCCGCGTCCGCGACGCGGCGGTGGACGACGAGCCGGCGGACGGGTGCTGTCCGCGTTGATCGCCATGGCGGCGGCCGCGGGAGTACAGGGCGCGGTCGTACCGGCGGCGGCCGCCGCGGGCCGGACGGCTCCGCAGACCGAGGAGCAGAAGGCGTCGGCCGCGGCCAAGGAGAGTGGCCGGCCCGTGGAGGTCGTCGGGCAGCGCACGGCGTACGAGACGACGTATGCCAATCCCGACGGCTACTCCTTCCGGCTGGTGGATTCCACCGTGCCGGTGCGGGTGCCGAAGGACGGGGGCGGCTGGCAGCGGCCCGACGCCACACTGGAGCGCCGCGCCGACGGCACGGTGGCCCCGAAGGCGGCCGCTGTCGACATGGCGTTCTCCGGTGGCGGTACCGGTTCCGACCTGGTGCGGATCTCCGAGCAGGGGCGTTCGCTGAGCCTGGCCTGGCCCGGCAGGCTGCCGGAGCCGGAGCTGGAGGGCAGCAGCGCGCTGTACCCCGACGTGCTTCCGGACGTCGACCTGAAGGTGACCGCCACGCTGGAGGGCTTCCGCCATGTGCTGGTCGTCAAGACCCCGCAGGCGGCCGCCGACCCGGAACTGAAGCGGATCGACTACGGGCTGCGAGCCTCGGGCCTGATGGTCCGTGAACAGGACGGTGGCAGCCTCGCGGCCGTCGACGCGCAGGGACGCACCGTCTTCCGTGCCCCACGCGCCCAGATGTGGAACTCCGCGGGCGAGGACGGTCCCGCGGCCGCCGCACCCGCCACGACGGCGGCCCCGTCCCCGCACGCGGCAGCCGCAGCGGAGACCGACGGCCCGGCCACGACCGTCACACCCACCGCGGCGACTGCTCCCCGGGCGCGTTCCCTGGCCCGGTCCGCCACCGGGCCGGCGTCCGCAACCGCTGCCGCGACGGACCAGCCCGGAGCCGGCGGCACCTCCGACGATCGCGGAGCCCCGGGCGCCGCCGACGGATCCGGCACCTCCGGCGCGGGAGCGGTCGACCGCTCCCAGCAGCCCGCCCACGACGACGACGTCGCGGTCATGGACACGCGGGTGACGGCCACGTCCCTGTCCGTGGTCCCCGACCGCTCCCTGGTCGCGGCCACCAAGGCCGACGAGTACCCGATCTACATCGACCCCACCGTCACCTGGGGCGAGTCGGAGCGCACCCTGCTGCGCTCGGACGGCTACGAGTCCTACGGCTGGGGCAACGGCTCCGACGGCCAGGGCATGGGCGTCGGCCACTGCGGCACCTGGAGCGGCTACTACTGCGGTCCCGGCTACACGCAGCGGCTGTACTTCGAGTTCTCGCCCGCGAGCCTGAAGGGCAAGCAGGTGCTGGACGCCACCTTCCGCGCGACCGAGACGTGGTCGTTCACGTGCGACGCACGCTGGGTCGACCTGGTGCGCACCAACAACATCTCCTCCTCCACGACCTGGTCCTCGCGCCCCAGCGAACTCGACTGGATGGTCGACCGGTACGTGTCGGCCGGCCGCGGCTCGGCGTGCAGTCCCTCGCAGCCGGCCGCGCCCATCGAGTTCAACGACAACCCGGCGGAGACCAACGAGAACCTGACCCCGACGGTGAAGGACTTCGCCGCGGGCAAGTTCTCCCGGCTCACCCTGGAACTGCGCGCCCACGACGAGTCGGACACCTCGGCCTGGAAGCGCTTCAAGAACGACGCCGTGCTCGCCGTGGACTACGTGGGCCTGCCCGCCAAGCCCACCGGCATCGGGCTGAACGCCGACGGCAAGCCGGCGTGCGAGACCGACGCGGCGGACCCGCAGATCGTCTCCGACCCGACGCCCAACCTGATGGCCACCGCCCAGACCGAGTCGGGCGGCGAGAGCAGCGCCCAGCTGAAGGTGTACTTCGACATCGACTACCAGGACGGCGCCGGGACCTGGGTGGACAGCCCGGCCGGAAACGGCGACCTGCGGCCCTCCTCCGGTTACGTCGGCGACGGCACGGCTCTCAACATGAACTGGCCGTCGCTGGCCGACGGCAAGCTCTACCGCTACCGGGCCTGGGTCCGCTCCTACTACAACGGCGGCTCCTCCTACCTGTCCGGCCCCTCCAACGCCTCCACCACCGGCTGGTGCTACTTCAAGGTCGACGCGGAGCGACCGCACGCCCCGCAGGTGAGTATCGGCTCGCCGTACACCGAGTGCACCGCCGACGCCTGCGAGGCGCACGGCGGTCCGGACGAGGACGCGTCCTTCACCCTGGCCGCGAACAGCGCGGACGCGGACGTGACCGGCTTCGACTACCGGCTGGAGCCGGACGGCGAGTGGACGAGCGCGGGCAGCACCGTCCCGGCGACCGTGACCGTCACCCCGGAGACCGCCGGCACCAAGCGCCTCGCGGTCCGCGCCAAGGACTCCACCGGGCCCGGCGCGCAGTCGGTCGTGGACTTCCTGGTCGAGGCCGGGGACGGCCCCGTGGGCCGCTGGCACTTCGACGAGCCGAACGGCGCCGCCACCGACTCCGGCACCGCGGAAGGCTCCACCCGGCACGACGCCACGCTCACCGGCGGCGCCACCCGCGACGAGCGGGGCCGCCGCGGCGTCCTGACCCGCGACGCCGCCGGTAGCCCGCTGGTCACGCCGGTCACCGACCGCGGTCTCGCACTGGACGGCGCCACCGGGTACGCGGCGACCGGCACCGCGGTCGTCGACACCCGTGCCTCGTTCACCGTCTCGGCATGGGCCAAGCTCGACGCGGGAGCAACCGGCAACCGCACCGTCCTCGGCCAGGACGGCGGCTTCTACAGCGGGTTCTACCTGTCCTACATGGCGTCGAAGGGCACCTGGACGCTGCGCACCTCACCGAAGGACGCCACCGACGGCAACATCACCGAGCAGATGATCGTCGCCGGCCGTCCCGCCTCCTTCGACGTGTGGACGCATGTCGCCGCCGTCTACGACGCACCGGCCAGGCAGACCCGGCTCTACGTCAACGGCAAGCTCCAGGGAACCCAGACGGTGCAGCCGTCATGGCAGGCCGCGGGCGGTCTCCAGATCGGCCGGGTGCTGTGGCGCGGGAACTACACCGACTACTTCCCGGGCTCCATCGACGAGGTGAGCGCCTGGCAGCGGGCCCTGACGGACGGCGAACTCGCCGACGACGCCCGGCTCGCCACCAGCCAGGGCTTCAACGGCGCCGAGCTGACGGCCGCCTGGGACCCGGCGGCCGGCAACGGCACCGGTGTCCCCGACACCGCGTCCGGATACGGCCGAGGTCTCACCCTGTCCGGGGGCGCCACGCTGCAGGACGGATCGATCGTGCTGGACGGCACCGACGGCGCGGCCACGGCCGCCGGCCCCCTGGTGGACGACACCGGTTCGTTCACCGTGACCACAGCGGTCGCACTGGACGGGGCGCGGCTGGCCGCGCAGGACGTCGGCACCGTCGGCCAGGTCCTCGGCCAGCGCACCGCGGACGGCTCCGCCTGGGGCCTGTGGTTCGAGCTGACCGGCAAGGAGACCGTGCTGGACGAGGAGACGTTCGAGGAGAAGACGGTGCCTTCCGGGCTCTGGCACTTCGGGCGGCTCAACGCGGACGGCACCTTCAGCTCCGTCGCCTCCGACAAGCCCGCCGAACTGGACAGCACGGTCCGGCTCACCGGTGTGTTCGACGCGCAGGACGGCACCGTCAGCCTCTACCTGAGCGCCAACCGCAACGGCGAGCCCACGGCCTTCACCGCGAAGACCGGCAGCGGCGACTTCGCACTCGGCCAGGCCTTCGACAGCGGCGCCTGGACCCACCACCTGCCCGCGAGCATCTCGGACGTGCGGCTGTGGGCGGGCGCGATGGCCTCCGCCACGCAGATCGGCGAGACGGTCGGCGACTGACCGGCTCCGCGCCGGGTGAACCCGCGCGGACCCCCGGGCCGGGCCGGCGGTGTGCCGACGCCGCCGGCCCGGCCTGTCTCCCGGGCCCGCCCCGGCCGGCCCGCAAGACCCCTCACCCACCCCCTGAGCAGGGATCGACCAGGGAAGACACATGAGACTTGGCATAGCCACACCACGCACCAGAGCGTGGCGGGGACGGCTGTCGCGACCGCGGTCGCTGACCACCGTCCTCGCCCTGGCGCTGGCCGTCCCGACGGGCCTCGCACCCCTCGCCGCCGCGGCCGAGGCACTGGGCCGCCCCGACGTGCCGGACCAGCACGTCAGCAGGGTCCATGATGCGGCCCCCGGCGCCGCGAAGACGCGCAAGCGGGTCGCCGCCGAGAAGGCCGCCGACACGGCGCGCGCCCGGCGTGCCACCGCCGAACGAAAGGCCTCCTGGCCCGCGCCCGGCGTGAGCGGCGTCCGCCTCGCCCCCGGCAGGCGGGCGGGCACCGACGCGGGCGGTCTGCCCGTCACCCTCACCCCCGCCAAGGCCACAGGGAAGTCGAAGACCGCCGCCGGCACGGCCGAGATCGCGGTCCTCGACCAGCAGGCGGCCCGCAGGGCCGGCATCACCGGCGTCCTGCTGACCGCCACCGCGGACACCGCCGGAAACGCCGAACTCGGTCTCGACTACAGCTCCTTCGCCAGCGCCGTCGGCGGCGACTGGAGCCGACGGCTGCACATCGTGCGGCTGCCCGCCTGCTCCCTGACCACCCCGAAGAAGAAGGCGTGCCGCACCCGGACCCCGCTGGAGTCGGCCAACGACGTGACGGCACACACCCTGACGGCCACCGTGCCGCTCTCCGCGGGCGGCGTCGGAGCGTCCACCCAGAGCGTGTCCGGTGCCACCGTCCTCGCCGTGACCGCCTCCGGCACGGGCGGCGGCCAGTCCGCCTCCGGTACCGGCGACTACGCGGCGACCCCGCTCGCCGAGTCGTCCTCCTGGCAGGCCGGCGGCAGCTCCGGCGCCTTCACCTGGTCCCACGACTTCGAGCTGCCGCCCGCCGCCGCGGGCCCCGTCCCCGAACTGTCGCTGTCCTACGACTCGTCGAGCGTCGACGGCCGCACCGCCGGCACCAACAACCAGGGAACCACGGTCGGTGAGGGCTTCACCCTCACCGACTCCTACATCGAGCGGTCCTACGGCAGCTGCGCCCAGGACGGCCACAGCGGCGTCGACGACCTGTGCTGGAAGTACGACAACGCGACCCTGGTGCTCAACGGCTCCTCCTCGCGCCTGGTCAAGGACGACGACACCGGCCGGTGGCACCTGGCGGGCGACGACGCCTCCCAGGTCACCCGTTCCACCGGCGCCGACAACGGCGACGACGACGGCGAGTACTGGACCGTCGTCACCGGCGACGGCACCCGCTACGTGTTCGGCCGGGACAAGCTGGCCGGCGCGGGCTCCGAGCGCACCAACTCCACCTGGACCGTACCGGTGTTCGGCGACGACGCCGGTGAACCCGGATACAGCGAGGGCTCCGCCTTCGCCGGCCGCTCGCTCACCCAGGCCTGGCGCTGGAACCTCGACCAGATCCAGGATCCGCACGGCAACGCGGTCACCCTCTGGTACGCCAAGGAGACGAACCACTACGCCAGGAACGGGGCGGGCACCGCGAACGCCGCCTACACCCGCGGCGGCTACCTCAAGGAGATCGACTACGGCCTGCGCGCCGACGCCCTGTTCACCGACGACGCCGACGCCAAGGTCACCTTCTCCTACACCGAGCGCTGCACGGCCTCGGACTGCTCGACCCTGACCGAGGACACCGCCGAGAACTGGCCCGACGTCCCCTTCGACGCGATCTGCGCCAAGGACGCCGGCGACTGCTACGCGAGCGCGCCGTCCTTCTTCACCCGCAAGCGCCTGACCGGGATCGACACCTACTCCTGGAACGCCGCGGGAGGTTCCTTCGACCCGGTCGACTCCTGGACCCTGACCCAGCAGTACCTCGACGGCGGCGACATCGGTGACAGCTCCGACCAGGTCCTCGCCCTCACCTCGCTGCGACGCACCGCGAAGGCCGGCACCGCACTCCCCCTCGACCCGGTCACCTTCACCTACCAGATGCGCCCCAACCGGGTGGACGCCGTCGACGACATCCTGCCGCTCACCCGCCCCCGCATCTCCACCGTCACCTCGGAGACCGGCGCCATCACCACCGTGACGCTGTCCTCGCCCGAGTGCACGGCGAGCGAGATCTCCGGCGCGGCCGAGGACACCAACACCCGCTCCTGCTACCCGCAGTACTGGAACATCAACGGCGCCGCCGAGGCGTCCGTCGACTGGTTCCACAAGTACCGGGTGCTGGCCGTCGTCACCACCGACCCGACCGGCGGCAACGAGCCGGTGGAGAACTCCTACACCTACAGCGGCGCCGCCTGGCGGTACAACGACACCCCGTTCACGCCGGCCGACCAGCGCACCTGGTCCGACTGGCGCGGCTACCGCACCGTCACCGTGTACTCGGGTGCCGCCGGCAGCGCGCGCACCAAGCGCATCTCCCTGTACCTGCAGGGCATGGACGGCGACAGGAAGAAGGACGGCTCCACCCGCTCCGTCAGCGTCGCCCCGCTCACCTCGCCCGACCTGGGCGCTGCGACCATCAAGGACAGCGAGCAGTACCAGGGGCGCCTGCGTGAGGAGGTCACCTACGACGGGAACACCGCGATCACCGCGACCGTGAACGATCCGTGGTCGAAGGAGACCGCCCGGCAGAGCGTTCCCGGCGCGCCGGACGCCGTCGCCCGCCTGGTGAACACGGCGAAGACCACGCACCACACGTACCTGACGGTGCCGAAGACGTGGCGCTCCACCAGCACCACCCGCACCTTCGACGCCTACGGCATGGTCGCCACGGAGCAGGACAGCGGCGACGACACCCGGAGCGGCGACGAGACGTGCACCCGCACCTGGTACGCCCGCAACGCCTCCGCCGGCCTGCTCGACCTGGTCTCCCGCACCCGCATGGTGGCCGCGACCTGCGCGACCGCGGACTCGGGCCTGGAGCTCCCCGCCGGTTCCGACAGCCGCGGCGATGTCCTCTCGGACACCGCGTTCGCCTACGACGACACCGACGCGACCACCTGGAGCGCCGACCAGGCACCCACCAAGGGCGACGTGACCTGGACCGGCCGCGCCGCCGCCTACCCGGCCGCCGCGGACGGGGACGGCGAGCGGCACCCGGACGCCTGGTCCACGCTGGGCACCGACACCTTCGACGCGCTCGGACGCACCGTGTCCAGCACCGACGCGGCGGGCCGGACCTCGACCACGGCCTACACGCCGGCCGGTGCAGGCCCGCTGACCCGCACCATCACCACCGACCCCAAGGGGTTCCGCACGGTCGCCTTCCTGGACCCCCGCCGCGGGGTGACCACCCGTTCCTACGACGCCAACCTGAAGAAGACCGAGAGCACCTACGACGCACTCGGCCGGCTGACGGCCCTCTGGCAGCCCAACCGCTCCAGGGGCGCCGGACAGGCCGCCAGCGTCACGTACGGGTACCACCTCGACAACGCCACGCCCTCCTGGGTGTCGACGTCCACGCTCAAGGCCGACGGCACCACCTACCACACCGGCTACCAGCTGTACGACGCGATGCTGCGCGAGCTGCAGACCCAGTCGCCGTCCCCGCGCGGCGGCCGGATCCTCACCGACACCCGCTACGACTCACGCGGCAAGGCCTATGAGACGTACGCGGACATCTACGACGACGACACCGCACCGAACGGCACGTACGCCCGCGCCGACCACGGCGAGGCACCACGCCAGACCGAGATCACCTACGACGGCGCGGGACGCACCACCGCCACGTCGCTGTACGTGTTCGGAGCGAAGAAGTGGACCACCACGACGAGCTACACCGGTGACTCCTCCGCCACGACGGCGGTCGCCGGCGGCTCCGCCACCCGCAACATCGTCGACGTACGCGGCCGGACGGTCGAGACCCGGGAGTACGGCAGCACCAGCCCCGCCGACCCGGAGTACGGCGGCGGCGTCACGGCCGGCCACGTCTCGGTGAAGTACGCCTTCTCCCTGGACGACAGGAAGACGTCCATCACCGGCCCGGACGGCGCCGAGTGGACCTACGGCTACGACCTGTTCGGCCGGCGGACCACCACGGCCGACCCGGACGCGGGCACGACCACCACCGTCTACGACGCCCTCGACCGGCCGACGAAGGTCACCGACGCCCGCGGCCGGGCGGTCCTCACCGACTACGACGAACTGGGCCGCGTCACCGCCACCTACAGCGGTTCCCGCACCGACGCCCACCAGCTCACCGCGCGCACCTACGACGGCGTGCTCAAGGGGCTGCCCGACACCGCCATCCGCTATCAGGGCGGCAAGGACGGAGACGCCTACACCCAGCAGGTCACCGCCTACGACAGCCTGTCCCGGCCGACCGGCACACGACTGACCCTGCCCACCGGCGACCCGCTGGTCGGCGCGGGTACCCCGCGGCAGCTGGACTTCGAGACGTACTACAACATCGACGGCACCCAGCAGAACTACACCACGCCGGCGCTGGGCGGCCTGCCCGCCGAGACCGTCGGCTACGGGTACGACGGCCTCGGGGAGATCTCCACGGTGACCGGTGCCACCGGCTACCTGCGTGCCACCGACTACTCCGCCACCGGCCGGGTCCAGCAGCTCACCCTCGGCACCGGCGGCTCCGGCGCCAGGAACGTGTACATCACGCAGACCTGGGACGAGGGCACCGGACGACTGCTGCGCAGCCACGTCACCGACCAGACCCACGCGTACATGCTGCAGGACCTGACCTACGACTACGACGACGCCGGCAACGTCACCTCCGTCGCCGACCCCACGACGCTGGGCGGCGTGGAGAGCGCCGAGACGCAGTGCTTCGCCTACGACGGCCACCGCCGGCTGACGCAGGCCTGGACCCCCGCGTCACGCGACTGCTCCGACGACCGCTCCGCCGCCGCGCTCGCGGGCCCCGCACCGTACTGGACCAGCTGGACCTACAACACGGCCGGGCAGCGTGCGACCGGCACCGAGCACTCGGCGTCCGGCACGGCCACCACCGCGTACTGCTACCAGGGCGACCAGCCCCACACGCTGACCGGCACCAGCCCGACCGACTGCGCCGACCCGGCCGGCTCCTACACCTACGACGAGGCCGGGAACACCACCGGGCGGCCCGCCGCCCCGGGCGCCGGTACCCAGACACTGACCTGGTCCGACGAAGGCCGGCTCAGCAAGGTCTCCGCGGACGGCACGGACACCGACTACGTGTACGACGCCGACGGCAACCTGCTGATCCGCGCCACCGGCGACGGCGAGCGGGTGCTCTACGCCGGCACCACCGAACTGCATCTGCGAGCCGACGGCACCACCTGGGCCCAACGCTCCTACGGAGCCGGCAGCACGGCCCTCGCGGTCCGCACCAACCGGTCGGGCGACGAGAAGCTCTTCTACGTCGCCGGCGACCAGCACGGCACTCAGTCCCTGGCCATCACCTCGGACACCCAGGCCGTCGTCAAGCGCCGCAGTACGCCCTTCGGCGCCCACCGCGGCACCGCCACCGGCGGTGACTGGCCCACCGACAAGGGATTCCTCGGCAAGACCGCCGACGGCACGACAGGCCTGACCCACATCGGCGCCCGCGAGTACGACCCCGCGACGGGCCAGTTCCTCAGCGTCGACCCGCTCCTCGCGGTCGGCCAGCCCCAGTCCCTCAACGGCTACAGCTACGCCGGCAACTCGCCGGTCACCATGTCCGACCCCGACGGCCGCAGGCCGCTGGGCCCCACCGACGGCGGTGTCTCGGCCGACAACCAGTGGGCCAAGGACCGCGGCATGGACGCCGGCTACACCTACCAGGGCGGCAAGTGGGTCTGGAAGCAGACCCCCAAGAAGGACAAGGAGTCGCAGAAGAGGTACGCCGCCTACCAGGCGAACCCGACCCACTACCTGATCGACGACTCCGCCGCCCGCAAGCGCGCCGCCCAGCAGGCCGCCGCCCGCGAGAAGGCCCTCGCCGAGAAGCGCAACAAGGAGGCGGCCGAGCAGCGCAAGAAGGACGGCGTCTGGGGCAGTATCAAGAAGGGCAACTGGGAGGCCGCATGGGAGAACACCAAGAGCGGGGCCGGTGACGCTCTCGACTACGTTCTGTCGTACAAGAACACCTCCGGGGTGTGTCTCAGCGTGGGCGGCGCCTTCGGCATGGGCCTGGAGGTCAGCGGTTGCTTCATCAGGACGCTCCGCCCCGACGGGAAGACGGACTACGGCCTGAGCGGCACGATCGAGGAGACGGTCGGTGTGGGCGCCGGCGGCACCCTCGGGTTCATGAACAGCAACGCCGACGACTTCGACCAGGTCCGCGGTGAGGCCGCAGGTGTCGGGGTGAGCGCGGGAGACGGACTCATGGTGTCCGTGAGCCACCGCGGCACGTTCGGCACCCGCAACTCGCGCGGCGACATCGTGCACACCGGTCAGGTCGGATTCGGGCTCGGTGCCGGCGTCGATGCGAACTTCGGCGGCGGCGTGACGGGCGTCACCAAGCTCTGGACCTGGTAACAAGTACGGTGGGCGGGTGCCGCCGCGCCTTCCGCGCGCAGGGCGGCACCCGCCCGGACCCTGGAACTCGGAGATCCAATGTTTCATTTCGTATGGGCCGTGGCGATATTCGTGCTCGGTTCGCTGATCGCCCTCGACTACCGCAATCTCGCGTTGCGGGTGTACGACATCATCGGCATGGTCTCGCCCGGCGGCCCGCCCAGCCCCCGCTTCACACCCGACCACCTGCGCATCGTGTGGGGCCTCCTGGCCGTGGTCGGCGCAGTGCTGGCCGTCGTCAAGGGCTGGGCGCTGTTCGCCTGACCGCCCCTACCGGCCCGGCAGCGGGCATGACGCCCGTCCCGCGGGGGGCGACACCGCCGTCGCCGCGACTGGGGGGGGGAGAGGACCGGCCGCCGGAGTCCGCGCACGGCCCGCCGTGCGCGGACCGTGCCGTCCCCGGTGCGCAGACAGGGCCGGTGACGGCTGACGTGGCCGATGTCTCACCTCGTCGAGGAGAGGGCACACGGGCGGTCGTGGGTCATGGCCCGGCCTGAGGCAGACGGCCCTGCCGGGCCCGAGGGCCGGGCGCCTGCCCCGGAGCCGCCGGCGACGAGGGAGCCCTCCGCGGCGAGCCGCTCCATCCGGACGCGCCGCGACCGGGGTCCGGTGCGGCCGAGGGCAGCGTGTGGAGCATCCCGCCGGACGACGCCGTGTGGACACTCGTGCCACCGGGGCCGCAGACCGTGGCCGTGATCTGCCCGCCGAGGTCGAAGCTCTGCAACGGCGTCCCGTCCGCCGCGTCCAGCAGATGCAGCCGGCCGCCCCACCCGCCCGCGTAGACGACGGTGCCGTCCGTGCACAGGGTGAAGAACTCCTCCTGCCCCGGGTGCGGCGTGCGCCAGACCCGCTCGCCGGTCGCCGCGCTGCGGCAGTGGACCGTGCCGGCCGCGTCCCCGACGACCACCGTGTCCGCCACTCGCACGGGCGGTGCCAGCACCGGCGCGCCCAGCCCCACCTCCCAGGCGGCGGTGCCGTCGGCGGCGGACACACAGCGCAGGGTGCCCTCGCCGTCCGCGATCACCAGATGTTCCTCCAGCGGCAGCGGCGCGGCGAGGACCGGGGCGGGCAGCGTCACCGGCGACTTCCAGGTGAGCGTGCCGTCCTGGTCGTCGACGGACAGGACCTCCCCGCTGCCCGCGACCGAGAGGTACACGTGACGGGCCCCCGCCGCCGCCGGCTGCGCGGGGGCACCCGCGCAGCCGGTGAGGGGACCGGTCGCCCACCACAGCTGACGCGTCACCGCGTCGAAGTGGTGCAGCCGGCCGTTCGCCTCACCGAGGAACACGCTCTGCCGGCGCAGCAGCACGCCCGCGCCGGCGGCGGTACCCGCCGGCCGGGACCACCAGATGCGGCGGTCCCGGCTGTTCCAGGACTCCAGCCGGCCCCCGGCGTCGCACACCACCAGTACATCGCCGTCCGCGCAGAGCTGCACCGGTGCGGCGAGGTCCGTGCGGCGGACCACCTCCGCCCCGGTCGCGGCTTCCAGCCAGCACACCGCACCGCTCGCGTCGGCGGTCACCACACCGCCGTCCTCGGTGGCCGCGACGCTCTGCGGCCACTCCCCGACGCGGACACTCCAACTGCGCCGCCCCGGGCGGAACGGCACGGTGAGACCGGTGGTGTTGCCCGCCGCGGCCAGGAAGTCCTGAAGCTGCGCACGGTGGGCGGCCAGGCTGCGGACCGCCTCCCTGGGCAGCCGCAGGGTGCCCGGCGGGCCGAAGCCTTCGGCGATCTCGTCCAGCCCCGGGCGGGCGGCCGGGTCGGGGTCGAGGCACGCGCGGATCAGCCGGCCGGTCGTGTCGTCCGGCAGCCCGGACAGGTCGGGCTCCATCCCGGTGAGCCGGCGGACCAGCAGGGCATGGCCGGTTTGCTCGCCGCTGAAGGGGGCGTGGCCGGTCAGCGTGTAGAGCAGGATCGCCGCGACGCCGAACACATCGGTCGCGGGGCCGGTCCGGTCCAGGCCCCGGATCTGTTCCGGGGCGCAGAACTCCGGATGGCCCATGACCGTGCCGGCGGCCAGGGTGACCCGCTGGCCCCTGATCCGGGTGAGCCCGAAGTCGATGATCCACGGACCGTCCTGGGTGAGCAGGATGTTCCCGGGGTGCAGGTCCCGGTGCAGCAGCCCCTTGTCGTGCGCGGTGCGGAGGGTGTCCACCAGATCGGCGGCCACCGCGTGCACCGCGTCGCGCGGCAGCGGGCCGTGGGCGTCCCTGATGCGGTAGAGCGAGAGGCCCGGGATGAAGCGCGTCGCCAGGGTGGGCCGCTCGCCGACGCGGAAGTCGAGGGCCAGCAACTCGGGGATGCGGGCACCCTCGCAGCGCTTCAGCGCCTTGCTCTCCTGGTGGAATCGCTGCATGTGCTGGGCGTCCCCGGTGAACTCCGGCTTGAGCACCTTCACGGCCGCCAGGGTGTCGGTGCCCTCGCGGCCGTCGGAGCGCCGGCCCAGGTAGACCTTGCCGAAACCGCCCGTGGCGAGCTTTCCGAGCAGCCGGAATCCCGCGGCCTCGGGCGGATCGGTGTCCGGGTCGAGCGGCGTCACCATCTCTGCGCCCCTTGCGCCGGCCGGACCTCGGACGATCGCCTCGGGCCGCGCACGGCGACTCGGCCGTGGCCTTCTCCGTCTCGTGCGAGATGCCGATGCCGATGCCGCACAGCATGGCGGACTGGTGTCCGGTTCGTGGCCATGAGGTGTGAATCCCCCCTGGGGCGTGCGTCGTTCAGGTACGGGTGCGGGCGCCTGAGGCCCTGAGCCGGTGCAGACGGTTGGTCTCGTCCTCGATCAGCGACTGCCGCTCCTGGAGCCGCCGGATCTCGTCGGCCACGTCCGAGCCCTGCCGGGTCAGCCGGCCGATGGCGTGGTCGCAGTAGTGCTTCAGGACCGGGCGGTCCGTGTCGGCCCGGGCGACGGCGGACTCCAGAGCGCGCCGTTCCTCCGCGGCGCGGTCCGCCCCGGCGTACGCCGACCACTGCACCTGGTAGGCGTTGAACACGGCGAGGAGGCGCTCCCCGGTCCGGTCGTGGTCGCGAACCGCCCATGACACCAGCGCCGTGCAGAGCAGTTCGGTGTCGGCCCCGGCACGCCGGGCCGCGCACGCCCGGGCGGCCAGGGTGTCGCAGTCCTCGGCCGTGCCCGAGGACCGCACCGCGGAACGGTGCACCTCGCGCAGGCCCAGCGCGGGCCGCAGCCCGGGCAGCCGGTCGGCGAGGTGGTCCAGCCACTTCGCGTCGTCGTCCGTGCCGTGCCAGTGCGGTGCCGAGGTGGCCAGCCGCTGCACGGCGTCGAGGACGGGCCGCGTGTGCGGACCGGACCAGTCCAGGATGTGCAGCGTCAGACCGCGGGCGGCCGGGCCGGGTCCCTCGCCGGTGCCCGGGTCGACGACCAGGACACCGGCCAGCAGATGGCGGACGACGTCCTCGGCATGCCGGCGCAGAGGCCTTGTCGCGAGCGCCGACCTCAAAGCTGCGGCGTACTCGGCGACCCGGCTTTCCAGGCCGCTCTCACCCGTCGGTGCCGCCGCCATGGCGGCAAGGCCCGACGGGGGCCGCCCGGTCAGCGCGCACAGTACGTCCCAGCGGGCCGCGGTCTCCGGCTGCAGTCCGCCAGGCCCCCGCGCGAGCGCACGCCCCAACGGCCCTTCGGGTGCTGCGCCGTGCACCGGCGCCCTGGTGCGCACGGAGTGGATTAGGGCCTCGAAGGAGCCGGGGTGTCGCAGCACGTCGTCCCCGTGGCCGCAGACGACGGCGCCTTCGAGCAGCAGGGCCGGCGCGCCGGGCTGGCCGGCCGCCCACCTGCGGCCCCGGCCTCGGCCAGGCCGGTGCCGGGGCCGCAGCTCAGCATGGCGTGCAGCACCGGCAGTTCGGCGCTGCCGGCGATCTCCGCCCTCCGGCGGGCGCGCGGTTCGTCGCACAGCCAGCGCAGCCAGGCCCGTACCAGCTGGGCGGCTTCGGGCCGGTCGTACAGGGTACGGACCAGCCGCCCGGCCAGGCCGGGGCTCCGGCGCAGCACGGACCGGGTGAGGCCCATGCTCCCTGGGGCGAAGGGGATGACGCCGGGCAGCAGCCATCCGGTCACCGGGTCGGGGTCTCCCGGCGCGCGGTCGGTGAGGGTCTCCGCCATGACCCCGGCCAGGATCCGGTCGAGCGGATCCAGGTCCAGCCCGGCCGCGGTGCGGGCGGTGCGCATCTGCTCGAAGGAGGCGAGCGCCGCCTCCTTCCGGTCGTGCAGCAGCTCGTCGCGGAGCCGGGTCCGGAAGGCCTGGGAGGCGGCGTCCTCGGACAGGTGGGGGGCCACCGCCTCCAGATCGGCGTGCGCGTCAGGCAAGACCCGGGCCGTGAGACCGGCGGACGTCTCGTCGCCCGTATGAGGGGCGGCGCGCAGACCGCGGGTGAGGTCGGTGAGCGCCTGCTTCGCGGCCAGCTCACGGTTGCGGGCACCCAGCACCTCCAGCGCCTGGCCGGTTGTGTGCAGGGCGGTGACGTCCAGTGGTGCGCGTGCCTCGGCCAGATGACGGACGACCGCCTCGCCGCCGTCCTCGGTCCAGTTCTCCAGGAGCAGGTCGTGGTACGTGCGTGCCTGCGGGGACAGTCCGTCGAGGTCCGGCAGTTCGCCGCTCAGCGGCAGCTTCGTCACTCCGCGTGCGCCGAGCGGGTCTCCCCAGAACAGACGCATCGGCACCCTCGCGCCCCGGGACGTGGAAGTGGCCGCGGACAGCGTGCTGCGGACTCCGAAAGGCAGCAGCGCGGCCACGGCGTCCAGCGTGCGCAGCACGACGAGCGGCTCGAAGCCGTTGCCAGCGGCCACCGCCACCGGGCCGTCCAGCAGATACGCCGCGGCGGCCGCCAGCCATCGGGTGGTCGCCGACACGCCCGGGGTGATGTGGTCGGCGATGTCGTTGACCAGGAGGTCCTTCTCGCCGAAGGCCAGTTCGGCGGGGCCCGTACTGGTCTCACCCAGGCTCTCGGCCGCGGTGCGGGCCGCCCGCGCCAGGCCCCACCAGCCGATCCCTGTCTCCCGTATCTGCGCGTAGGGCACGGCGAAGTGGCTGATCCGGTGGACGGGACGGTGGACGATGTCGCGGTCGCTCGTTGCATCCAGCAGGAAGACTCCCACCGTACCCGTACCCGTACCCGTACCCGCGCTGTCCGGGGTGCAGCCGATGGTGATCCAGGGCAGCCGGTCGCCGGAGGACGGTGTTCCCGGATACCAGTGCTGGATGGCGGCGTTGAACTCGCCGCTGCGGCTCGGCGGATGGGTGGCGAGAACCTCGTAGCCGCGGGTGGTGTAGGGCACCTTGCCCCACAGCGCCCAGTCGGCGGTCAGCCCCGGTGCCATGGTGTGTTCCTCCTTCTACGGGTGCCGTTTCTGGGGTTCGCGGGGTCGGATCTGCGAAGGAAGGGGTACGCCTCCGGGATGCCCACGAGCGCGGTGCGGCCGGGAAACGGACCGTCTTCCCGGCCTTGTGGTGCACTCAAGGGGCGGGCGGTGTCACTCACGGCCGCCGGGGTGTCCGTGCTCCGGCGGCCGTGGCGGGCGCCGAGGAGGCAGAGCACGGCAACCGCTCATGGCCGGCTCTCCGGGCGGCCGGAACCCCGGCGCCTCGGACGGTGTCGCAGACGTGCCGGCGTCCGGGCCGGGCGGTGTCGGGATGTGCGCGTCCGTTCCGCCAGGCGGCCTCCGGGCGGCCGGGGCGCCTCACCGCGACCCGGCCGGCACGCTCTCCGTCTCGTGCGAGAAGCCGATGCCGCACAGCACGGTGGACTTGCCGAGCTCGCAGGTACCGGTGTCGGTCAGCGGCTCACCACGCCCCGGCACCTCGCGCTCGCAGCGCACCCGGAGCACCGCACGCCCCGCGCTCCGGCGGCCGCGCACGGTGACCCGGGCATGCACCTGTCCCGCGTCCGTCTGCTGGACGACCCTCCGGCCGTGAAGCGGAAGCGTCTCGCGTTCGCCGGACCGCAGATCCGTGACGACCAGCAGCCCGGACAGCCGCTGGTTGTGCCGGTTGTAGACCTGCAGGGCCGCCGCGGAGCCGAGCAGCAGCATCAGCAGCACCAGCGGATAGAGCCACCCGGGTGCGTGGGCGGGCACCGCGCCGCGCAGCTCCACCTCGGTCAGGACCGGTCCCCCCGGGGAGAACTTCCCGTCCCCGTAGGAGCCGCGGATCACCGTCGTCCACTCCGAGGAGACATCGGCGCGCAGGACCAGCTGCGACCGGAAGTCGCCGGAGCCGGGGAACAGGCCGAACTCGGCGTCCTGACGCCAGGTCAGCTGGACGCGCACGGTTTTGCGGGCGCCGGGGCGCAGGGTGACGGGACCGCCCCCGCTGACCCGCGCCGACCCCGTGCCGCCGTCGGCCGAGAGCCGGACCGTCAGCGGTACGTGCCGGGTCCTGGATTCCAGCGTCACCTGCAGGGTGCGGCTGCGGGACCCCGTGCCCCGCCCGGTGTCCACCGTGAACCTCCCCTCGGAGGCCGGGCGTACGCCCTCGCCGCCGACCGACACGGTCACGCCGCGGCCACGGTCGGTGCCCAGCACGCTCAGCGCCTTCTCCTTGCGGACCTGTTCCTTGGCGTCGTCGAGCTGGGAGCCCAGGGCCGTCGGGTCGACCGGCAGGATGCGCGGCATGGTGAAGGCGCTGCCGAGGATGTCGGAGACCCCGGTGCCCTCGGCCAGCGGCAGTCCGTAGCCCATGATCTGGCGGTCCGTGCCCAGTGCGGTGTAGCGCTTCTTCAGGTCCTGCCAGGCGGGGCTCCCCAGGCGCGCGTAGGGGGTGCCCGGGGCGTGGACGGAGCCGTCGGTGAGCATGAGCACGGCCCCCACCGGGGCGGTGGTCCGCTCCAGCTGTTCGGCGGCGGCGTTCAGCGCGTCGCCGTGGTTGCTCGCCGACTCCGTGGCGGAGCGTGGGAGCTCCTTGTCGATCAGGCCGCCCGTACGGTCCGCCGGCGACAGCGGGTGCACGACGCTGGTGGCGCGCCCGAAGGTGATGACGGCCACCTGGTCGGCGGGCGTGAGCGAACCGAGGAAGTCGGCGAGCCGGCGTTTGACCGTGGTGTAGAGCGGTATTCCGTCGGGCCCCTCGTCCTGCATGGAACTGGAGGCGTCGACGAGGACGACATAGGCCGCCGGGACGTCGTCGACCCTGAGCGAGCGGTTGATGTCCTCGCGGGTGACCGGGGTGTCCGCGGCCGGCGCGGTCACCGCGCCGAGGACAGCCGTCAGGACGGCGAGAGAGAGCAGCACGGCGCGGCGGGCCGTTGTCCGGCTGGTGAGCATGAGGTGTGAGTCCCCCTGAGGCGTGCGGCGTTCAGTTGCGGAGGTGGGCGGTGGAGGCCCTGAGCTGGTGCAACCGCTTGATCCGGTGGGCGAGGACCGAGCGCTCTTCCTCGAGTCGCTGGATCTCGTCCGCGGCCCTGGAGTCCGCCCGCGTCAGCCGGCCGATCGCATGGTCGCAGTAGTGCTTCAGGACCGGGTGGTCCGTGTCGAGGCCGATGAGGGCGTTCTCCAGGGCGGCGCGTTCCTGGGCGGCATGGCCCGCCCCGATGAAGTGGGTCTGGTCCTTCTGGTAGGCATCGAACACGGCGAGGGTCCGTTCCCCGATCCGGCCCCGGCCGGACACGGCCCAGAAGACCAGGGCCGTGCAGAGCTGGTCTCTGTCGGCCCCGGCGCGTTGGGCGGCGCCCGCCCTGGCTGCCAGGGCCTCGCAGTCCTCGGGCCGGTCCGTCGCGCGCTGCGCGAGACGGAGCACCTCACGAAGGACCAGCGCGGGCCGCAGCGCGGGCAGCCGGAGGGTCAGCTGGTCCAGCCACTCCGCGTCCTTCTCCGTCTCGGCCCAGTGCGGTGTCCCGGTGGCCAGCCGCTGCACGGCGTCGAGGACGAGCCGCATGTACGGATCGGGCCAGTCCAGGATGCACAGGGTCAGGCTGTGGCCGGCCGGGCCGGGCCCCGCCCCGGTGTCCGGGTCGACGGCCAGCACACCGGCCAGCAGGCTGCGGACGATGTCCGTGGCGTGCCTGCGCAGGAGTTTCGTGTCGAGTTCCGCCCTGAGGGCGGCGGCGTACGTGACGACCCGGTCGGCGGCGTACGTGAGGACTCCGTCTCCCGGGCCGTTCGTGTCACGAGGCGGCGGCGCCGCGACCACGGTGGTGAACCCGGACGGGGGCAGTCCGGTCAGCGCGCACAGTACGTCCCAGCGTGCCGCGGTCCCGGGCCGAAGCCCGCAGGGCGGCCGCTCGAGCGCACGCGTCAGGAGGCTCCGCACCTGTGTGGCGTCTTCCCCCGTGGCCGTACGCGTGAGCGGACCGGTCAGCGTGTCGAGGAAGCCGGGGTGTCGCAGCACGTCGTCCCCGTGGCCGCAGACGACGGCGCCTTCGAGCAGCAGGGCCGGCGCGCCGGGCTGGCCGGCCGCCCACCTGCGGCCGGCCTCGGCCAGGCCGGTGCCGGGGCCGGAGCTCAGCATGGCGTGCAGCACCGGCAGTTCGGCGCTGCCGGCGATCTCCGCCCTCCGGCGGGAGTGCGGTTCGTCGCACAGCCAGTGCAGCCAGGCCCGTACCAGCGGGGCGGGTTCGGGCCGGTCGTACAGGGTGCGGACCAGCCGCCCGGCCAGGCCCGGTCTCTGGCGCAGCATGGACTGGGTGAGGTCCATGCTGCCCTGCGCGAACGGGGCGATGCCGGGCAGCAGCCATCCGGTCACCGGGTCGGGGTCTCCCGGCGCGCGGTCGGCGAGGGTCTCCGCCATGACCCCGGCCAGGATCTGGTCGAGCGGATCCAGGTCCAGCCCGGCCGCGGTGCGGGCGGTGCGCATCTGCTCGAAGGAGGCGAGCGCCGCCTCCTTCCGGTCGTGCAGCAGCTCGTCGCGGAGCTGGGTCCGGAAGGCCTGGGAGACGACGTCCTCGGACAGGTGGGGGGCCACCGCCTCCAGATCGGGGTTCGGGTCCGCGAGCGCGTGGCCGGTCAGGATACCGAGGGGTCCGTTGCTGATCTGCCGGCTGCCGAGCAGCACATGACGGATCCGCTCGCGGGGTACGAGCCGGCCCTCGTTGATGTCCTGGGCGGCGGCCAGCGCCGGGTTGAGCTGGGCCAGCACCTCCAGGGCGTCTGCGGGCGTGTGCGGGGCGGTGATGTCCAGTGGTGCGCGTGCCTCGGCCAGATGGCGGACGACCGCGTCGCCGCCGTGCTCGGTCCAGTTCTCCAGGAGCAGGTCGTGGTACGTGCGTGCCTGCGGGGACAGTCCGCCGAGGTGCGGCAGTTCACCGCTCAGCGGCAGGTTCGTCACTCCGGGTGCGCCGAGCGGGTCTCCCCAGAACAGGCGCATCGGCACCCGGGCGCCCGGGGAGATCGAGGTGGCCGCGGACAGCGTGCTGCGGACTCCGAAAGGCAGCAGCGCGGCCACGGCGTCCAGCGTGCGCAGCACGACGAGCGGCTCGTAGCCGCTGTCAGCGGCCACCGCCACCGGGCCGTCCAGCAGATACGCCGCGGCGGCCGCCAGCCATCGGGTGGTCGCCGACACGCCCGGGGTGATGTGGCCGGCGACACCGTCGACCAGCAACTCGGTCTCGCCGAAGCGCAGTTCGACGGGGCCGCTACGGGTGTCGCCCAGGTGCTCGGCTGCGCTGCGGGCCGCTCCTGCCAGGGCCCACCAGCCGATGCCCGCCTCCCGTATCTGCGGGTAGGGCACGGCGAAGTGGCTGATGCGGTGGATGGGGCGGTTGGTGATGTCGAAGTCGCTCGACACGTCCAGCAGGAAGATTCCGACCCTGCCGTCGCCCTCGCCGTCCGGGGTGCAGCCGATGGTGATCCAGGGCAGCCGGTCGCCGGAGGACGGTGTCCCAGGCGTCCAGTGCTGGATGGCGGCGTTGAACGCGCCATGGAGATCTGGTGGATGGGCGGCGAGAACCTCGTAGCCGCGGGTGGTGCGGGGCACCTTGCCCCACAGCGCCCAGTCGGCGGTCAGCCCCGGTGCCATGGTGTGCTCCTCCTCGTGCGCTGTCGGTCGCCGGCTCAGGGACTCGGGGGGCCGAATCCGCGAAGGAAGAGGTACGGCTCCAGGACGTTCACGGGCCGCGGTGCGGCCAGGAAGCGGACGCTGTCCTCGGCGTGGTTGATCAGAGACGGGTTCTCGATGTCGAACCCCCGGTCGGGGTCCACCCAGAAGCCGACCGCGGAGCAGGCGAAGTAGCCGATGCGTTCCGGCGCGAAGTACTGGCCGATGAGCTTCTGGATCTCGGGCAGACTGCTCTGCGGGATGGCGCGGCAGAGCCCGTCGTAGAGCCGCTCGGCATCCATGACCTGGGGCTGCCCGGTACGCGGGTTGACCCGGATGTTGCCCTGCTCGCAGGCCAGGCGGAAGATGCGGTCGTCGTCGAACTTGGCGATGCACACGGCGATGCTGTGCGGCAGGTGGTTGCCCTGCCGCTGTCGTCGCATGTTGATCTCGGTGGCCACCCGGCGGAGGACCCCGCTGAAGAAGTCGGCGCTCTGCCGGGTGTCGTGGGTCAACGGGCCGTCCTCGCCGTTGACCAGCCACTCGCGGACCGGGTCGACGACGTAGACCATGGCACGGGAGTCACTCAGATCCCTGATCAGTTCGTCCCCGTACTGCTTCCCGGTGTCCGAGTGCAGGTCGAACGCCTCTCCGGGCATGTCGCGGACGCTGATCTGGAACTCGGTCTGGTCCAGGGCGCTGC
This sequence comes from Streptomyces sp. B8-7, assembly GCF_058833805.1. Taxonomy (NCBI): domain Bacteria; kingdom Bacillati; phylum Actinomycetota; class Actinomycetes; order Kitasatosporales; family Streptomycetaceae; genus Streptomyces; species Streptomyces sp. B8-7. The sequence continues at coordinate 1,513,153 of NZ_JBYRRL010000002.1, forward strand.
CGGAGCCCCGCCGGAGGAACCTGCGCCTGGCCTGTGAGAAGCGGGTACCGCCGAGGTCCCCGGCCAGCGTGAAGCGGATCAGGCCCTCCGGCCTGATGGTGGCACTGGGGAACGTGCGGTTCCGGTAGAGGCTGCGCTCCAGCCTGTCGAGCACCGCCTGCGATGTGTGGTCCTCGGGATACAGGGCCCACCTGCCGTACAGGGGGTCCTGGACGGCCTGGGTCAGAGCGGCCAGCAGGCTGGACTTCCCGCTGCTGTTGCCACCCCAGAGTGTGATCGAGGACTCCGGCGCGACGGCCCGGCCCGACCGTTGCCGGGAGGCCGCGGAGACGTCCGCCTGGGAGGCGGGTGACGTCCGGCCGCTCTTTCCCGCCCGCTTGCCGGCAGGCGGAGCCTCCGGCTCGACGGCCTGCTCCAGGAAGACGCCGGGCAGCGGTGAGGACTCGACGGGGGGTGCTGCCGGGGCGCGCGCCCTGTCCGTGCGGGGGCCCGGCGGTTCCGTTCGCGGGCGGGGCGGCGTGAGCTCTGCGCCGGACGCGGGCGCGGCAGGGGGTGCGGGTGCCGCTGGTGCCCACGGCAGCGCGTTGCGTCCCACGAGGGTGGACCGGCCCAGAATGTCGAGCGGTGACTGCTCCCGGTCCCGCTGCCCGCGGTCGGGTTCGCCCTTCTCGGCCCGCTCGGGCGGCGTCTCGTCGTCGACCATGCATGTGCTCCTGCCTGACGGTCGGCGGACCGCGTCCGCCTGCGGTGGTGGTCCGGTCCGCGAGCGCGCGCCGGACGGGTGAGCGATGGGTCCTCGTCAGCCGGCGGCGGTCCGCACCCAGTCGTCGGCCGCGCCGGCGGCGACCACCAGGCGGATCGGCGGACCGTCCTGCGGCAGGCTCAGGGCCGGGGCCGCGACGGCGGCGGCGATCACCCGTGGGTCGTGCCCCGCGGTGAACCGCCCCTCCGTGCCGAACTCGCCCCAGGCGTGGTTCGCCCAGTGCGCCAGGTGGGGTTCGCCCGCCAGGTGGTCCATCCAGTACGGCTCGTCGACGACCGCCACGCATGCCAGGCCGTCGTAGTGCCGCGCCCCGTCGAGTTCGGCTTGCCAGTCCAGCCGGTCGGGGCAGATCCGCACCGCTGCCCCGCGCCGCAGTACCTGGGGCGGCCGGACCGGGGGATGCGGCGGGCGGGAGCCGACGACCAGCAGCACCCGCCGACTGCCGGGGCGCCACAGATGACGCCGGCCGGAGAGTTCGCGGGGTACGTGCTCCAGACCGGTGGCGAAGTCGTGCCGCAGCGGGCTGGGGCGCCAGGAGGCCAGGCCGTGCACCGCTTCCGGCGCGGCCGACAGGTCCAGTCGGTGCACCACGGGGTCGTTGTCGCCGGTGCGGTGCAGCGGGTCGTGGTCGCGGTAGCCGATCAGGCCCACCCGGAGGGCGTCCTCGATGCCGACCGCGTCCTGTACGGCGGTGACGACGGCTGCCGCCTCCTGCAGCCGCTCCTCGACCGCGGCGCCGCCGTCGGCCTGGGGTCCGGCGACCTCCACGGCGACCATGAGGTCGAGGGGGCGGGCCCGGGGGAGCCGCCGCGGGGTCGCGGCGGCCAGGTCGGCCCAGCAAGTGGGCTCGGGCTCGTGGTGCCCGGCGTGCCGCAGTTCCACCCGCTGGTGTCCGCGCAGTGCATAGGACAGGGTGACGTGGGAACCGGGCGGGAGTCCGAGCCGGTCGACCCGCAGCGGCCGCCACCGGGAGGGCGGCTCGCCGGGGCCGGCCGTGACGACGGCGGCGACACTCATGCCGCCGGCCGTCTCGTCCGGGGGAGCGGTGACCGGGATGTGCACCACGGGAGCGGTGCCGCGGCCGTCCGCGCGGCTGCCCGCCGGGAACAGTGGGCGGCGCACGAGGCCGACCGTGCCCGAGCCCCCGTCGACCCGGGCCGCCGCCAGCCACACCGTGGCGCGCAGCGGAACCTCGGCCACCAGGTCCTCCGGTGCCCTGGGCCAGCGCGTGGGCAGACGCAGGGACAGCAGCGCCCCCGCCTCCGTCCGCACCGCCTCGGCCGCCCGTTCCACGGGCCCCCAGCCCGTGGCCCGTACCGCGAGCAGCAGCGGGTCCGCGGTGCCGCGGTGGCCTGCCCGGACGAACGAGGCCAGGGACTCGCGCAGCGCCTTGTCCAGGCCGGCCGGTGCGTGCCGTGAACCGCCCGCGAGGGTGAACAGGCGTACGGCCCGTTCTGGTGGGAGCACCCCGGCGGCGGGGGGCACCGCCGTCCATGACGACTCGGCGAGCCGTGTCAGCTCCGGCGCGGCGGCAAAGGGGGCATGGGTGAGCCGGCTCAGCCGCAGGCCCTCGCAGCCGACCTCCAGGATGTCCAGCGTCGGGAAGAGGCCGGAGGCGAAGCGGGTGAGCGCCCAACCGAGGCCGGCCCGGGTCAGCAGGGAGTCCCTCTCGGCGAGCACGCTCTGCCAGGCCGAGCGCCAGTCCCGGTGGGCCGGGCGGGGGCCTGCTCCGGCCGCCAGGGCGGCCATGCGCTCCCCGAGAGGCGGTATCGCCCGGGCGGAGCCCACGCCGCCGTCCTCGCCATCCAGTCCACCCGGTCCGTCCGGTCCACCCGGTCCACCCGGTCCGTCCGGTCCACCCGGTCCACCCGGTCCGTCCGGTCCATCCGGCCCGTCCGGTCCGCAGGGCCCCGTGGCCAGATGGTCCGCGACGCGAAGCGTGGCTCTGAGATCGGCCGCGAGGAATGTCGCCCCGTTGTTCGCATGCACCTGTTTCGCACCCCCCGATACGGCCGGTCCGTCGAGGCGGACGGCGGACGACCGCTGCTGCGTCCACGCCAGACACGGCCGGCCGGGCCCGAGGAGGAGGCCGCCATGACTGAGAGCAGAACCCGGATCCCCTGTCCGGTCGAGGAATCACATTATCGCCCGTCGGGCGTACGCAACCCCTCCTCGTGGACTTTTCTTTCCGCGCCAGCCATGGGTATCCCGCAGTGAAAGAAAGAGGAGTTGATCGTGTCGACCTGCATTCAGAAATGACAGTTTCCTGGCAATGGCGAATCGCCATATGACAGAAGAGGCTCGATTCTGATCGAGTGTGGATTCGTGGAGGGTTACGCGAGAGGGGCCTGATCCCTGGGGCCGGGTCCCCCGGCAACCGGTCTCGGTGATCCGGGAAGGGATGTCCGGGGGCGACGCCACCGGCCGTACCCGGAGGGGTTCCGGGGAACGCCGTCGCGGTGTCTCGCGCGGGCGGCGAACAGGGCGCGGACGCCCGGGGCCGCGGAGCCGGGGATCACCGCGGGCGGGCCGGCTCGCCGCGGTCCGGCGGTGGCCGGGCCGCGGCGAGTGCGGGACGGCGGCCGGAGCTCAGGACCCCGTGAGAGAGATGGCCAGGTCCGTGATGTTCAGCGGGAACCGGCCGATGGGTGTGGCCGCGCCGGTGAGGATGTCGACGCTGTACAGCGAGGGGGTGCCGGCGCCGTACGGGGTGAGGGCGGAGAAGGCTGCGTTGCCGACCGTCTTCCCGCCGGACAGGGTGCTGTAGATGTCCATGCCGGCGTTGATCCCGGCGTCGATGCCGAGGCTGCCGGTCGCGGCGAGCGTGCCGTTGTTCGCCGGGGACTGGAGGACGACCTGGTCGCTGGTGGTGTTGATGTCGACCAGCGTGGTGGAGGTGGCCGCGTCGAGGTCGTTGTTCGTGTAGGCGGCGGCCGAGACTCCCTTGGTCGTGCCCTCGAGCGGCGGGGTGGTGAGGTTCACGTCCTGGATGGTGCTGTGGTCGTTGAGGTTGTGCCGCAGGTTCTGGCCGTGGTCGCTGATCACCCGCAGGCGGTCGGCCGCCGGGTTGAAGTCGACGCCGAAGTTCGCGCCGCTCAGCGAGTACTGGAGCTGGGACACCTTGGTGACCACGACGTCGGTGGTGACCGGCGGGGTCTTGATCGTGTAGATGCCGCCCTTGTTGCCGACCCCGTACATCAGGCCGTCCTGCACCCGGAAGTCGATCCCGACCAGGCCCGTGTCGCCGCCGAGGCCGTTGACGACCCTGACCCAGTCGAGGACCTGCGGCCGGTCGGTCGTGAAGGTGGCCATCAGGGTGCCGTCGCCGCTGATCCCGAACGCGCGCAGGCCGGGCGCGGCGGGGGTTGCCGAACCGGTGCCCGGCGTCCCGAGCGTGAGCGCCGTCGACGTGACCACGGCCGCGGCCGACGCCGCGATTCTCCTTCTCGTGTCTGCTTTCATCGCTTTTCCCCTCCCGTTTCTGGGTGAGCGCCGCCAAAAGAGCCCGGCCGGTATTTCCCCTGGCCCGGTCACCCCGGTCACCCCGGTCACCCCGATCATGCCGGAGTCGTTCCGGAGGCGCCCTCTCACGGCTGGCAGGAGCTTCCCATTAAGGCCGCTTCACGTCTCCTGCACAAGCGCGGAAGTCGGCGAGAGCGCCCGGTTCCGGGAATTTTGCGCAAGATGACAAACGTCGCGTCGACGCGCTGCCCGCGCTTTGTGCCCGGTGATGAACGCCGTCCGGATCTCGTCTGTCGGCCGTTCGCCCTGAATGCCATGCTCGCGTCCATGGGGAGCCTCTTCGCCGAGCTGGCCCGGCGGACGACGGCCAACGCCCTCCGCGAGGTCGAGACGTACACACGGGAGATCGCGGAGTTCGGGTTCCTGGACAAGGACCCCCGGGCACGGGCCGAGACGCTGGAGTACGCGATGTGGCTGCGGCGTCGTACCGTCGAACTGTCTTTGGACAACAGCGAGTTGAGCGGACAGGACCTCGACAGCATCGCGTCCGTGGGAGAACTGCGAGCAGGCGCCGGGATGTCGCTCGACGGGGGACAGCGGGTGCTGCACCTGCATACCGCACTGATGTTGCGTGAGATCAACGAGGCGACCGAGGACGAACACGGAAGAAGTGTCGACGATCTCCTGCGCATGATGGCCTGGTTCACCCCGCAGGGCGAACGCGGCATCGGCGCCTACCGCCGGGGGTTCATACGGGCACTGTGCCGCCGGGTTCCGTATGCCGAGCAGGTCGCCCTGCTGGCCCGGTCGCTGCTGAAGGCAGACCCGGTCTCGGCGGAACTCGCCGCGGCCGTCGGCATGGAACTGGCGGACCGCTGCGCGGTGACGGTGTTCCGGCTGCCGGACCGGCCCGCCGCCGACCGTCTTCTGGAGGACGAGATCGGGGCCTTGGCGAAGAGCCACCGCGTCCCCGTCGTGTGGGGACCGGAGGGCGGTGACGGCAGTGGTGAACTCATCGCCCTGCTGCCCTTGTCCCCCGGCGCCGCAGGAGGGCGGGAGGCACCGCCGCACGGCGTTCCCGGCCTCCTGCCCGATCTCGCCCCCGGCCACCTGTCCGATCTCGTAGGAGACTTCGCCCGCTCCCTCGGCTGCCCCTGCGCCGTCGGTACGGCCACCGGAATGCTGCCGGAGCTGCCCGACGCTCTGGACCGCGCCCGGCGGATCAGCCGGGCAGCCCCGCTCCACCGGGCTCCGGCCGGGGCGCGGCCGCACACCCTGGCGGACGTGTTCGTCGAACTCGCCGTCACGGACGTGCCGTTCGCCGACGACTGGCTCCGCACGGTGGCACGTCGTCTGGAGCGCGGCCCCGACCTCCTCGCAACCCTCGACGCGTACTACCGCCACGACATGCACCGCGGCCCCGCGGCGAAGGCGCTCCACGTCCACACCCGCACCCTGGACTACCGCCTGCGCCGGGTCCGCGAACTCACGGGCGTCGACCCCGGCTCGACACGGGGCGTGCGCACGCTCAGCGCCGTTGTCACCCGGCACATGTCGGGAGCGTGGTGCCGGTGACCGCTCAGGTGAACGGGACTCACCGATCCCACGGCTCCGCCGCGTTCGCCGCCGTGAGGGGCCGGCAGCTACCGTACGAAGGTGATCGGGTACCGCGACGGACCGCCGTCCAGCAGACGGCCCCCGCAGCCCTTCAGGAACCGGCCGAAGAACGAGGCCGCCAGCGCCCGGTTCGCCGCCACCGCCCGGTGCGGGTCGACCGTGCCGACCGCCGCGGTCAGTGTCGCGGCCGGTACCCGGCCGGCCAGCTGCGGCAGCAGCGCCTCGGCGTCGGTGAACGAGGCGTGCGCGGAGTCGTCCAGCACGACGTGGGCCTTCCAGCCGCGCTGATGGCGCCAGAACGACGCCCAGGACGGTTCGCGGCGCACGTCGCCCCCGCCGGCCGCGGAGCCGCTGCCCATCAGCAGGAACGGCCGGTCCAGTCCGTGCAGCGCGACCTCGCTCAGGTTGGTGCCGTCGGGCTCGGCGGTGTACTCCAGGGTGCCGTCCATGTTGATGCCGCCCTTGATCCGCGGATCGCCGTACATCGCGTTCGCCGTCGTGAACCCGCCGGCGGAGTGCCCGAACATGCCGATCCGGTCCAGGTCCATGCCGGCGGTCAGCCGGTCCGGCAGGCTCGGCAGCCGGTCCAGCACCAGCTCGGTGTCAGCCGTGCGGGCGTGCATCAGCTTGGTGAGGAGGGCCGTCGTCGTGCCGTCCCGGAACGCCTTCGCCCAGGCCTCCATCAGCGGTCCGTTGCCGACCACGTGGGAGTCCGGGAACTGCACCGCCGGCGCCTCCCCGGTGTGGTCGACGGTGACGACCACGAAGCCGCGCGAGGCGAGGTCCTCGACCAGCGACACGTTCCAGTCCCGCGGATCCCCGGCGCCGGGCGAGTACAGGACGACCGGGAAGCGACCCGGCGCCATCGGGGCGTCCTCGACCGAGTGCGTCCTGGTCGCGGCCCAGTCCACGAGCCCGGCGGGCAGCCCGTGGCTCCCCTCGACCGCCGGACCGACCGCGGCGGCCACGGCCGCGGGCAACTGGTGCGTGAACGGCCGGCCGCCGGTGTGCCCCGCCGGGTAGAAGACGCTGATCATCAACTCGCGGTAGGGCCGTCCGGGCACCCACGGGTCCGCCCGTCCGTCGTCGACCAGCCGGAAGAAGGACTCACCGGTGGCGTAGCGGCCGCGCGGCGCGGGAAGTGTGAGCGTCAGGCCCTTCGCAGGGTCATCCGACACGGACCGCCCCGGCGCGGAGTGCGGGGCCGGCGCCGGTGCGCCACCGGCCCACGACGAGGCGGACGCGGCCGAGGCCCGGGCCGCGGCCGGGACGACGAGACCGGAGGCGACGACTCCGACGAGAGAAGCGGCAACGAGACGGGTGCTGCGCATGGAAAGGTCCTTCAGCTGCGGCGTGGTGGCGTTCGGGCCATCGATCGTCGCAATGCCGCTCCCCGGGAGCCACGGTGCCACCCGGTGTTTCACCCCTGGGGAAGGCCACACCCCCGCAGGGAGGACAACCGCCGTACGACATGCTCGGCGTGGTCGACGGACGCGCGCCGTCCGGTGCCGTGGACCGGCCGGGACCGGCATGCGACGCCGCCGGGACCGGCCGCTCGGCCCCCGGTCGCACAAGAGTCGTGGGATCACGTCCGTCGATCCCACTGAACGATCTTTTTCGATCCCGGAATTTGAACCACATGCCCCCGCAGTGGCATTTTCGGTCATTCTTGGTCGGCGGGGCTGATCTTTTCCGCATTATGGGCGCCGGTCCGCCGCGGGTGCCGCCGGGACGATCGAAGCCGTCCTTCCTTCAATTCGAAGACCGTGCTGCTACGATTCGCAAAGAACGCAGTCAATCTGCGACGGCAGGCGACGGCGGGGGGAGCCTCATGCCTGACATTCGCGAGTTCTTCAGCGGCCTGGCCGGATCACCGAAGCGCACGGAGAACCGCAGAAAGGTTCTGCTCGCGGTCGCGATCAAGGCGGACACGCAGGCCGGTATCGCACGTCGCACCATGCTCTCACCGGCAACGGTGAGCACCGCGGTACGGGAACTCGAGAAGCAGGGCCTCGTGAGCAGCGCCCGGCCGGACGGCGGGCGGGCCGGCAAGGCCTGCCTCCTCCCCACGGACTCGGTGGGGGTGGGCGTACATCTCGGATTCAACCACGTCACGGTGGTCGCGCGGCGGCTCGACAAGGACTTCTACGCGGCGGCCGGCCGCGTGAACTCCGAAGGCGTCGGCAAGGGCTGGAGCCGCGCCAGACCCGACGTGCAGGACATGGTCCGCGATGCGGTCAGAGACACCGGCGGCACCCTGCGGGATGTCTTCTCGCTCGGCATCGCCGTGCCCCGCATGATCAATCCGCGGACGAACGAGTTCACCAGACCGGTCCTGCACCCCTGGAAGCCCGGGGACGACCCTGCGCGGGACCTGGGGGACTGGCTCGGTGTCCCTGCATACATCGACAACGACGCCAACCTCGGTGCGCTGGCCGAACAGACCTACGGCACCCGCGAGAACGCCGAGACCGTGATCTACGTGAAGGTGTCCACCGGTATCGGAGCCGGGATCATCGTCCACAACCTCCTTCTCCGGGGCCGGCGCGGGATGGCCGGGGAGATCGGACACCTGACTGCGGAACCCGACGGCGCGATGTGCCAGTGCGGCGGGCGCGGCTGCCTGGAGACGGTGATCGGTGCCGAAGCCCTCCTGCAGCAGGTGCGGGCGGCCCGTCCCAGGTCCGGCGCGCCGGACTTCGAGCACCTGGAGGACATCATCCGGGCCGCCCATGCGGACGACCCCGTGTGCCGGCGGGTGATCAGCGACGCAGGGCGCACACTGGGCCGCTTCCTCGCCCAGTTGTGCAATCTGTTCAATCCCGATGTGGTCGTCGTGGGCGGTCAGCTGACGGAGTGCGACCTGCTGCTGGAGGGCTGCCGGGAGGCCCTGCCCCGCTTCGCGCTCCCCGGCGCCGTGTCCGAACGCTCCGGCTTCGCCCTCGAACTGAGCGAACTGAAGACGAAGGCCGAGGCCCAGGGAGCCCTCGTCCTGGGGCTGCGCGGCCAGGAGAGCCCCCCTCCGGCCGCCGTATAGCCGTCGGGCGCCGGCATCGGGAGGCACCGGCGTGACAACGCCCCACGGGCAGGCCGCCGGACGGCCTTCGCGCCGGTCGATGGCGCCCGCGATCCGAGTCCCGGGCGTTTTCCGTGACTCGTTCCTTCGAAATGGAGAATTCCCCGTCGACATCCCCCGGCGTGGATTCGAATCGGAGCGCGTGGTCCGACGAAACGGAAAAGCCGGTGACCGCCGACGGCGCGCCTGTCCGCGTCGGCGCAGACAGGCGCCACGTGCACGGGCGCAAGGCGCCAAGCCGCCGGAGGGCCGGGGCCTTTCCGGATATCGGCTGCCCCGAAGAGGTGCGTGGCTACACTGCGGGGGTACTTCGGGCACCGGAAAAGCGACGTCCGGTGTCCCGTTCCGCGCTCCGCGGCAACTGTGCCCTTGACTCAAGGCGGCTCCCATGACAGATGACGCAATTCCCGAGTTCGTGCTCGCCCCCCGGGCGGACCGCTGCCAGGAACCGCATCCCGATGGGCCGGCCGCCTCCGGCGACGACAACGCCTATGCGTCCCCCGTGCTCATCGATCTCGGCCACGTCCGCGAGGTGACCCTGGGCAGTTCCCCCAGCGGCAACGCCGACGCCAACGCGCAGTACTACTGGTAGGCAGGCCTCGTGACCGTCATGCCCGCCGCCGCGGGAACACCCGGACCGGCAGCGGAAACCGGCAGGTTCACCGCCCCGCTGCCGCCCGGCCCGGCCGTCGCCGGGTTCTGGCCGGCCGGGCCTGCATTGCCGGCCCCGGCGTCCCCGGTGTGGCCGGCCGGTCCACGACTGTGGTCCTGGGGCCCCTGGCACGACGGCGAACTGCGCACCGCCGCCTGCCCGCAGGCCGCCGTTCTCACCGTCGGCCAGTGCCTGGCCGGCCCCGAACGCATGCGGCAGGACCTGGCGCTCTCGGTGCGGGACGGACGATGGGAGAGGCTGACCGGGTGGCCCGGGGCCTATCTGCTGCTGGTCCTGGACAAGGGCGGCTGCCTGACCGCATACACGGACCTGGCCGGGCAGTTCCCGCTCTACTACGCGCAGCACGGCGGCCGCACGGTCGTCTCCACACGGGCGACGGCGGCGGCGGTGCTGGCGGGACGGGGCGAGGCCACCGACTCCCTGGCGCTCGCCGCGCACATCGTCTGCCCCGCAGTGCCCGAACTGACCGCAGGGCGGACGGCCTTTGCGGGCGTCCTCCGCCTGGGCCCCGGCGAAGCGCTGCGCATCGGCCCCGGCGACCGGACCCCGCAGCGGTGGACCCATGCGACGCTCGGGACCGACGACGAGGCGTGCTTCGAGGAGAGTGCGGCCCGCCTGCGGGCAGCCCTGAAGCAGGGCATCGCGCTGCGCGCCCGCACCGGGACCCGGATCACCAGCGACTTCAGCGGGGGCATGGACTCCACTTCGCTGGCCTTTCTCGCCGCGGACGCGGTCCGCGCACCGCTGGACTCCTTCGTCTACCACCAGCCGGCAGCCCCGGCGGGCGACCTGGAACACGCGCGGAGGTACGCCTCTGCCGCCACCACGATCCGGCTCCACCTCACCCGGGGTCATGACGCGACACTGCCGTACTCCGGACTGGCCGGCCGGGGACGCGCCGACCAGCCCGACCCGGCCACCGCGGTCGTGGCCCGGCTCCGGCTGCGCCTCACGGACATCGCGGGCCAGGGGTCCGGCATCCATCTCACAGGAGAAGGCGGTGACGCCCTGCTGAGCGCGCCCCCGGCACATCTCGGCGAAGTGGCGGCGTCCCTGAGCCCGCGTCGACTCGCCCGCAGCGCAATGGCGTGGGGCCGGCTGCGCCGCGTGTCGCCCGCCAGGGTCGCCCACCGGGCCCTGCGCCTGGCCGGCACCCCCCTGGACCGGGCGCTGCACCAGCTCGCCGCGGACCTGGAGCGGCCGCTGCCGCACCCGCCGCAGTGGCTGGACGCGGTCGGCTGGTGGCCACCTGCGGGGACGGAAGCCCAGTGGCTGACGGCACGAACCCGCCGCGGGCTCGCCGAGCTCGCCGCCGAGCGTGCGGCGCAGGCCCGCCGCGACCGGCCGGGACCCGGCCCCGGCATGCGGGCGGCACTCTGCGAACTGCGTACCTCTGCAGCCGTGCAGAGCCAACTGGTCGACATGGCACGCCCGTTCGGGGTGTGGACGCAGGCGCCGTTCCTCGACGGTGACGTCGTGCAGGCCTGTATGCGTCTGCCCGTGTCCCGCAAGACGGAGCCCGGCGCCGTCAAACCGCTCCTGCGTGCCGCGCTGGCCGGTGCGGTTCCCGCCGACGTGCTGAACCGGCGTTCCAAGGGGAACTACGCGGCCGAGGACTACCACGGCGTCCGCCGGGCCGCAGCGTCCCTGCGGACACGGCTCGCCCGGTCCCCGCTCAGCGACCTCGGCATCGTGGAGCCCGCACGGATCGCCGCCTCGCTCGACGCGGCCGTGAACGGCCTGACCGCTCCCTTCCCGGCCCTCAACCGGCTTCTGGGGGCCGATGTGTGGCTGGAGAGACGGCTCACCGGAGGGGAGAGGGGATGACCCGGCTGGAGGTGCCCGCCCATGTCCGTGAGACCCGCGCTGCCCACGGCGGAGCCGTGCTGCTCGACGCCCGCTCCGGGCACTGCTTCGCGATGAACCCCGTTGCGCGAGTCCTGTGGCAGGAGTGGCGCCGCAGCCGCGACTTCGAGGCGGGCGTACGCAGGACGGCGCATCTCTTTCCCGAGCCCAGCCGCGACCGGATCCGGGAGGACGCCCGCCGGCTCGCCGACGCCCTCGTCCGCCGCGGACTGCTCGCAGCCCCCGGGTACGAGCCGGCCACCGGATCCCGCGACGCTCGCGACGGCGCTCCCGCGAAGGCGCCACAGCGCACCGACGTCGACGTGCCCGTCCCCGCCGACGAGGCATGCGGCCCTGCCGGGGCGGACATCGCCATGGCGGCTGCTCCCGCGTCACCGCCGCCCGGGGCAGCAGGGATGCCGGCCCGGCGCACTCTCGCCCTCGCACTGATCGGGCTCGTCGCAGCGCTGCTCCTCATCCGTCTGCCGTTCCGGGTGCTCGTGCGGACGGTGCGATGGACCGAGCACCACTGGTGCCGGCGGGAGGCCACCGTCGTGGAGGGCGCGGCATCCCTGGCCGCGGTGCGACGTGCCGCCGCCCTCTACCCCGGACGCGCCGCATGCCTGGAGACCTCGCTCGCCTCGCTCATGACCCTGGCTCTGAGCAGGCGCCGGGTGGGGTGGTGCATCGGCACGGCCCTCGACCCCTGCCGCTTCCATTCCTGGATCGAGGTGGGGGGAAATCCCGTCGAGGCAGCCGGAGAACATGGAAGCGACGCATTCCGCAGGCTCCTGCAGGTGTGAAGCGGCCTTCGTGGTACCACGGTTCCGACGCTGCCGGAACACTCCGCCGGAATCTTCGAATCGTGGGATCGGCGGCCGCTTCGACCCTTGTTACCCCGTGGTTTTCAAGAATGATGCCGAGCCGCTGGTGGAAGCGTCTTCAGACTTCGTCGATCCTGCGCTAGCCTGACAAGCAGACGGGGCAGTCACCGGCCCCGGTGGCTGCCCCGTCTGGGGTTCACCCCTTCCTCAGATGCGCGCGACGAGTGCGTCTATCGGTGTCGTGCCTCCGTGGACCTGCGCGAACGGAATCCACAGCACGAGGACGACGACGATGATGGCCATCCGCACGTGCTCCCGGCCCAGGGAGACCGTACAGCGGGTGGTCATCGTCATGTTGGCGCCCAATTCTTTCAACTCCCTTCTGAAAGACCCGGCGTCTCGCACCGGAACGACGTAACGGCGGTGGCGCCCTCACGTAACTCAGTGTTCTCCGCAAGCGATGGCAGCGCAACGCACCAGGCGGCTTCAACCGCGCCCTGCGCGGGCTCGACAGCAGCGGCGCGTTACGGCCCGGAGTTCAGTTCAGCAGGAATGTGTCCGGGAACAGGGTGCGAGCGGCTCCGAATTGATGAAGCAGCCCCTTCCCGGTCGCACTTCGTCGTGCGGGGCGGGCGGCACGGCAGCCGAGGTCCGTCGCGACGCTTCTCGGACCGGTCCGTGGGGCGACGGCCGGGGCCGGGCGCCGACGTCGTGTCAAATCGAAGGCGCACCGGGCCGCTTCGCGTCCGCCCGGGTCGCGAATGAAGGCGGTGCCGCCCTGGCCCGCTCCGTCGCTTCGGCCGTGAGGACGCCACGACCAGGGCATGTGACTTCTGTCACATGCTCAGAAGTCATCCGCCTTCCGAAGGCGATCGTCACGCGGGAGCCGGACGCGAGGGACGTCCGCGCGCAGGACCGCGTCAGGCAGGACCTCCGCAAGACCGGGCCGGCTCGCAGCGCCGGGCTGCCAGGAGGTCCTGCCGTCGCGCGCCGATGCCGCCACGCTCACCCGGGCGGGGCCCCTGTCCGATCACACCGGCTCACGCCCGGAACGCGGGCGGACGGCCTCTCAGACCTCCACCATCACCTGGTCGAGCGCCTTCCGCCTCAGGTCCGGCACCTGGCAGTCCTCCGCCGGATAGCCGACCGGGATCACCGCGAAGGCCTTCTCGTTCTCGGGCCGTCCCAGCACCTCGGAGAGGAAGCGCATCGGGCTCGGCGTGTGGACCAGCGCGGCCAGGCCCGACAGGTGCAGCGCGGACAGCAGCATGCCGACCGAGATGCCCACGGACTCGTCCACGTAGTAGTGCTTCCGTCTGGCACCGTCCTCGCCCAGCCAGTAGCGCTGCTGGAAGACCACGATCAGCGCCGGGGCGTCCGTGAGGTGCGTCTTCACCGCGTCCGTGCCCAGCGGGCGCAGGGCGGCGAGCCACTCCTCGCCGAGCCTGCCGTCGTAGGAGATCTGCTCCTCGCGCTCGGCCTCCTCGCGGATGCGCCTGCGGACCTCCGGATCCCGGACCATCACGAAGGTCCAGGGCTGCTGGTGGGCACCGGACGGTGCCGTGGCGGCGCAGGCGATGGCGTCCCGCACCACCTGCTCGGGCACGGGGTCGCAGGAGAACCGGCGCACCGTGCGCCGCTGTCGCATCCGGTCGCGCAGCTCTGCCGAGCGGGTCACGGACTCCGCGGCCTCCATGCGCTCCGGGCGGTAGGGGACCGGGTGGTAGGGGGCGCCGTGGGTGGGCTCCCAGCGTTCTTCAGTGGTGGCTGTCATGAGGGAGAGTCTGGTGCCCGAGGCCCCGGGTTCCAAGGGCGGGAAGGGAAGGCTGAGCATTCCGGCACCGTGGCGCAGCGCGCAGCCGGGGGTCTCGCGCTCGCAGGCCCGCCCACGCCGGACGGGAGCGACCGCCGGGCCCGGTTCTCCGGTCCGTGCCGGCGGCGACGGCGGAGGCGGAGAGGAGTGTCGCAGCGGCGAGGCTGCCCCAGAGCGCAGCCCCGCCGCGGGAGGCGAGGGCGGTGATGGCCGCCGGGGAGACGGCGAGGCCGTACCCCGTGGAGAGCTGGAAGCGGGCGAGAGCGCGTCCCAGGACCGGGGCCGGGGCGAGGGCGGTGACGAGCGCGGTGGCACTGCCGGCGTAGACGATCTCGCCGACGGTGCACACCACGGACACCGCGGCGACGGCCGCGGCACTCCAGCGGTGTCCCAGCGACGTGGCCGCCAGGAAGCCGAGGTAGGAAGCGGCGAGCACCACGCCGGCCAGAGCGAGCACGGCACGCCGGGAGAAGCGGGACGTCAGGACGGTGACCGGCACCTGCAGGGTGACCACCAGCACCGTGTTCGCCACGAAGACGGCAGCCGACCACACCGGGGACGCGTGCAACTGGGTCACCAGGACCAGGGGCAGAGCGATCTCGGGGACGTTGAGGCAGAAGACGTAGACCACGTTGGCGGCCAGCAGCACGCGCATCCGAGGCGCGGGCCCGCCCGCCCCGTCCTCGGCCGGAGCAGCGGCAGGACGCGCATGCAGGTGGACCGACCATGCCAGGACCGCCGCGGCGAGATAGGCGACCCCCGTGACGGCTGCCAGCGCCTGCAACGCCGCGGTGCCACCCGCCAGGCACGCGGTGGCGAGGAGGGCGCCCACGCCCAGGCCGGCGTTGCGCAGGGCGCGGCCTCCCGCGAGAGCGGCGTCGCGTTCTCGGCCGTGGGCGGCCGTGGCCACGAGGGCTGCATGGGCGGCCGGCCACGCCTGGTTGCCGATGCCGAGGAAGAGAGCCGCCGCCGCGAACAGCCATACGTGCCCCGCCGGGGCGGCCAGCAGCAGCACCACGCCCACGACCCGTACCAGCATCGACGCTGCCACGACCGTGCTGCGTGCGCCCCGGTCCAGCCACCGGCCGACGGCGGGCAGGAACGCCAGGCCCACGACGACGCCGCCCGTCATGGCGATGCCGGTGGCCGGCGCCGACAGCCTCAGCACCGCCACCCCGTAGAGCAGCAGGAACGGCCGCAGCAGGCCGGTGCCGAGCGCGTCCACGGCCAGGGCGACGGCATAGCGGGGGCCTCCGGAGGCACGGACCAGGGCGCGTGGCCGGATCTTGGTGGTGGTTGCCATGGCGTCAAGAGTGCGTGCGGCCGCCCGGCCGGCCGCGCCGGTTGACGAACACCGTCAATCGACGCGGCCGCCGCCCGCACGACCAGCGATGATGAGGGGATGACCCTGAGGATCGACATCGGCGGCCTGCCGTCCGGGCGACTGCGGTTCGCCGCCTCCCCGCTGGCCGAGCTGACCGCGATGCTGCACGTGCTGGCCGAACCCGGGCACCACCCGCAGCTCGCCGGCTGGGCCGGGGACGTCTGGGCCGGCCTTCGGCCCGAGCTGGCCGAACGGCTCCGCGAGGCGGAGTTCCTCTGGCGTTCCTCCCGAGCCGACTTCCTGGTCCCCGCCCGCCCCCGGCCGACCCTCGCCGAGGAGCTGGACGATGTGGACCGGATCGACGATGAGACCTATGTGACCGCCGCACTCATCACCACCTGCGGCAGCAACCGGGTCCACTTCGCCGCGCCGTCGCCGCTCGCCGACGCGACGGCGCGGGACCGGGCCCTGGACCTCGCCCAGGCCCGCGGCGCGCTCCAGGAGGCCTTCGCGGAACGGCTGCTCGCGGACCCGGCCGCCGTGCGGGCGCGGGTGCGGGACACCCTGGAGCAGTGCGCCGAGGCGTTCTTCGACGCCGCCTGGAAAGGCGCGGCCGTGCAGCTCGCCACCGACGTGCGCCTGAAGAACGACCTGCTGGAGCGCCAGGGCCTCGGGGCGGCACTCGCATCGGTCTCCGGCGCCGTCACCCTGGCACCCGACGGCGACTGCATCGTCGTGGACAAGCTCCAGGACAACGCGGCCACCGCCCACGGCAGCGGGATCACCTTCCTCCCCAGCGTCTTCGGCCGCCCGCACCTGGTGGTGGTCCATGCCCCCGGGTGGCAGCCGGTGGTGCAGTACCCCGTGGCCGAGGCGAGCCCGTCGGAGCCGGTGTCGCTGGAAACCGTCACGCTGCGGCTGGAGGCACTCGCGCACCCGGTACGGCTGCGCCTGCTGCGGACCCTGGCCCGCGGCCCGCACACCACCGGTGAGCTGGCCCACGCCTGGGAACTCTCACCCCCGGAGGTCTCCCGCCACCTCGCCGTGCTGCGCCGCGCGGGCCTGCTCACAGCCCGACGGCAGGGGCGCTACGTCCGCTACACCGTCAATCTGCCCGACCTGACAGCGCTGGGGGCCGACCTGCTGGCGGCCGTACTGCGCTGAGCGGCCCCGGCCCGCCGGAACACGGGCGACCGCCCCCTCCGCGATCCCGCCCGCCCCGACGGGGCCGCCGAGCAGGACCGGAGCGGGCGCCTGACCCAGAGCCCGGCGATGCACGTCGAAACACCCGCGACATCATGGAGTGATGAGCAACCCCTACGACACCGGTCTGCACGTGCTGTACATCGTCCCGGCCGACCCCTGGTGGCAGCCCGGTCTCGACGCGGGTGAGCGTGCGGCCGAGGTGGCTGCCGCACTGCTGCCCACCACCCCCGAGGGGTTCGCCACCGAAGTCGAAGTCAGCTGGTACGACTTGGTGCGCGTCATCGACGCCGGAGCGAACCTGACACGGATCGGCTGCCGGCGTTGCGGGGCGTCGATCGATCACGGGTGGTGGGCGGACCTCACCGTGACGCACAGCGCTCCGGAGGGCCTGACCACCCTGTCCGCCGTCGTTCCGTGCTGCCGAGCCGAGACGTCGTTGGACGAGCTGGAGTTCGACGGGCCGTGCGGGTTCTCACGCTTCGCCATCGCGGTCTGGCGACCCGACCGGAGTCTGCTGACCGAAGACGAGTCGGCCAGGATCGCGGAGACGCTGGGGCACCCGGTACGCCAGATCGCCGCCGTCATCTGACGTGGGCTCGGCACGGTACCGGGCGTGCGCCGGCCGGCAGGAACCTCCCGCACGGGCCGAGCCCGCAGCTCCTCCCGGGCTGCCGTGCGCGAGCGGCCGCCCGCGAAGGGGTCCGGCGGCCTCCGCCAGATCCGGTACCGCATCAGCCTGGCCGACGGATGTCCCGTCGAACCGGCCCCCTGCCGTCGACATCGCGGCAGCGAGTTCACTAGAGTCCAGGTAAGCGATCGCTCAGACGCTGAGGGGGCAGTTCGCCCCAGCCGCCGGGAGAAGGGGCCAGAGCCATGCCGGTGATCGACGTATGGATGCAGCATCCGACGTTGCGCCACTCCCGGCACGAGGTGTTCGCGTCCCTGCGGAGATGGACCGGGCGTGGGCTCCCGGACGAGGCGCTGCCGGTGGAAGCGACGCTGGCCGCGCTGAGGGCAGCGGACGTGGAGATCGGCCTGTCGGCCGCCTGGTACGGGCCGCAGGGTGCGCTGATCAGCAACGACGAGGTGGCCGGGTTCGTCGCTGAGGCGGGCGGCCGGCTGCGCGGGGTGGCCGGCGCCGACCTGGCCAGGCCCATGGCGGCGGTGCGGGAACTGCGGCGGGCGGTACGGGAACTGGGGTTCGTGGCCCTGCGGGTGGTGCCGTGGCTGTGGGAACTGCCGCCCACCGACCGGCTGTACTACCCCCTGTACGCGGAATGCGTCGAACTCGGCATCCCCTTCTGCACCCAGGTCGGCCACACCGGCCCGCTCAAGCCGTCGGAGACCGGGCGGCCGATCCCCTACATCGACCAGGTGGCACTGGACTTCCCGGAGCTGACCGTCGTCTGCGGGCACATCGGCTATCCGTGGACCACGGAGATGATCGCGGTCGCGGACAAGCACGAGAACGTCTACATCGACACCAGCGCGTACACCGCTCGCCGCTACCCTGCCGAACTCGTGAACTACCTGGCCGGCCGGGGCCGCCGCAAGGTTCTCTTCGGCACGAACTACCCGATGATCACCCCTGCCCAGGCCCTGGAACACCTGGACGGGCTGCAGCTCGACGAGGAGGCGCGCGAGCTGTTCCTGTCCGGCAACGCCCGCCGCGTCTTCGCCCTGTAGGACCGGGACCGCGCCTGCCGCCCTCAGGCATGGGGCAGAGTGGAGGCTCCAGGCGGCCGAAGGCCTCCCCGCACTGTGCCGGGTTCCACGCGACAGGTCAGAACGGGCCGTGGAGACTGCCGAGCCGGTCGGTCAGACGCAGGTTCTCCGCGTAGTCGACGGGACAGGCGATCACGGAGACGGCGTCCTCGTCGAAGGCGTGACGCAGCACCGGCAGGAGCTGGTCGGCCGCCTCGACCGCGTAGCCCCGGGCGCCGAAGCTCTCGGCGTAGGCGACCAGGTCGGGGTTGGTGAAGCGGGTGTGGCTGTGGCGGCCGATCTCGAGTTCCATCTTCCAGGTGATCAGGCCGTATTCCTCGTCGACCAGGACCAGGACGACCAGCGGGATGTGTTCGCGAACCGCGGTCTCCAGCTCCTGGGAGTTCATCAGGAACGCGCCGTCGCCGGTCATCGCCAGTACCCGCCGGTCCGGCCGGGCCAGCTTCGCGGCGATCGCGCCCGGAAGGGCGAACCCCATGGTCGACAAGCCGTTGGAGACCAGGCAGGTGTCCGGCTCGTAGGCGGGGTAGAGGCGGGACATCCACATCTTCCCGGCGCCGGTGTCCGCGAGGACGATGTCGTGGCGGTCCAGCGCGGTGCGCACATCGGCGACGACACGCTGCGGCACCAAGGGGAACGCCTCGTTGCCGCGCCCGTACCGGAGTTCCTCGTCGAGCAGCGTCCGGATCTTCTCGTCGCCTGCGAGGTCGTGGGTGAGCCCGGCGGGCAGTGCCGCTGCGAGGGCGTCCAGCGCCTGTGCGGGGTCGCCCTCGACGCCCACCGCGACCGGGTAGTGGGCGTCCACCTCGGCGGGGAACCGGTGCACGTGCACGATCCGCTTGTCGCCGTTCGGGTTGATCTTGACCGGGTCGAACTCCTGAATCTCGTAGCCCACGCAGATCAGCACGTCGGCCGTGTCGAAGCCGAAGTTGCTGTAGTCGTGCCGCATGAATCCGACCGCGCCGAGAGAGCCCGGGTGGTCGTCGGGGAAGACCCCCTTGCCGTGGAACGTGGTCGCGACCGGGATGTTCAGCCGCTCGGCGAACCGCACGAGCGAGGCTGACGCCTTGGCTCTGGCAGCACCGTGACCTGCCAGCACCACCGGGCGCCGGGCAGCGGCGATCACCTCCGCGGCACGTGAGATCTGGGAGGGCGACGGGGCGTCGGTGTGCACCGTGTCGATCTGCAGGGGCGCCGACGGCTCGGCGACACGCTCCGCCTCGATGTCCTCCGGCACGGCCAGGAACACCGCTCCGGGCCGCTCGCTCTGCGCGGTCTTGAACGCCTTGCGGGTCATCTCCGGCACCGCGTCGGGACACTCGATGCGGGCCGACCACCGGGTGACCGGAGCGAACATCGACACCAGGTCGATGACCTGGTGCGACTCCTTGTGAATGCGGCGCAGCGACCCCTGTGCGGCCAGGGCCACCATCGGGGAGCTGTTGGTCATGGCGTCCGCGGTGCCGAGCAGCAGATTGATCGCACCGGGTCCCAGCGTCGCCGAGCACACCCCGGCGCGGCCGGTCAGCCGCCCGTAGATCTCCGCCATGAACGAGGCGGCCTGCTCGTGACGGACGAGGATGTACCGGATCCCGGAGTCGTTCAGCGCGTCGACGAACCGGAAGTTCTCCTCGCCCGGAATCCCGAACACGTACTCCACACCCTCGGCCTGCAGACAGCGCACCAGCAGGTGCGCGACGTCCTCGACCGCTGCCGTGTCCCGCGACTCGCTCGCGCCTTCGCTGCCCATGGGACGAACGTAGGCAGACCCACCGCCCCCGGCCACTCATCGACCGCCGACCGGGCGGGACCGGGCTCGTCGCTCGCGCCGCCGGGGGCTGCGAAGCGACCGTGACCCCGGGAAGGACGAGCGGGAGCCGGACGGGCCGCCGCCGGGGCATGCGCGCTGACCGGGCGGAGGACGCGGGCGCTTCGTGCACCTGCACCGGCGGCACCGTCGCGGCGCCGCGGACAACGGAGCCGTACGTCCGGACACGACGAGCAGGCGCCGTCGTGGTCAGCCGAGGCCGCCGAAGATTCCGGCCAGGAGCACCCCGGCCGCGAGGAAGACCACGGTGGTGGAGCCGAAGGCCTGCTTCCACAGGGGCGCCGTGAACGACTCGTGGTCACCGGGCCGGGGTTCCTTGCACGAGAGCACGTAGAGCGCCGCGCCGACCGGGCCGATGTAGAGGGTCACCAGGACCCAGCCCCACTTCATCACGGTGAGTTCGGGGTTCTTGGTGTAGGCGTCGAACGCGACGTACACGGCGGACAGGACGACCAGGGCGAACCAGACGTACATCAGTACGTCGGCTGTGGTCCCGCCGATGCCGCCGGCTGCCGCAAGCATGTCCACCGTGTCCCTCCCTGACCGCGCCGTCCGGTGCACGAGGATTCGTGGTGCGCGGGGGACATGATGCACGACCGGTGCGTTGCAGGCGGGTCGACGCACTCCGCCACGGCGTGCGGGTGGCCGCGGTCACTCCGCTGACCCAGCCGGGCCGCGGCCCGCACCGCGATGCCCCCGCGGATCGAGAGCCCCTGCAACGTGCAGCGGCGTCGACACCGGCGAGGACTCGGACGCGGGCGGCCACATCGGCCTCCGCCGAGGGGCGGACCGGCACGGAAAGCCTCCCGTGCGCACGCGGGTGCCGGCCGCCCGCCGAGACGCGCTCGAACGGTCAGGTGCCGGCGATGAAGCGGTTCACGATGTCCGCGAGCTCGGCTCCCCGGTCTTCCTGGAGGAAGTGCCCGCCCCCCTCGACCGTCGCGTGCTGCTGGCCCTGACAGCCCGGGACGAGCTTGAGGAAGACCTGATCAGCACCGCGGGTGATCGGGTCGTGGTCACTGAAAGCGCACAGGACGGGGCGGTCGAACTTCTGAAGGGACTGCCACGCGCGGCGGTTGGACGCCGACGCCGGATCATCGGGGGACACCGGCACCAGCACGGGGAACTGGCGCACTCCTTCCTTGAACGTCTCGTCGGGAAACGGGGCGTTGTAGGCGGCGACGACCTCAGGAGGCAGATCGGTCCGGCACCCGCCGTCCACGACCCTCCCCACATCGAATCGCGGGGTGTTCTGGCTGAAGTCACGCCACGCGAGGAACGCCTCTCCCGGATCGCGGTCCCCGGTCGGCAGGAAGGTGTTGGCCACGACCAGACGGCGGAAGCGGTCGGGGTGCTCCGCCGCCAGGCGCAGCCCGATGAGCCCGCCCCAGTCCTGACACACCAGCGTGACTCCACGCAGGTCGAGACGGTCGAACACGGTCTCGCGCACCCAGTCCACATGACGCTGGTAGGTGTACTCCGAGCGTGGCGTCGGCTTGTCCGACCTGCCGAAGCCGACCAGGTCGGGCGCGATGCACCGGTGGCCCGCCCCGGCGAGGACCGGGATCATGTGCCGGTACAGGTACGACCACGACGGCTCGCCGTGGAGCAGCAGTACGGTCTCGCCGGAGGCGCCGGCCCCTTCGTCCACGTAGTGGACCCGCAGCGTGTCATCGCTGCCGTCGCCGGCCGCCACTTCGGTGTAGAAGGGGGTGAAGGGGTAGTCCGGCAGGTCGCTGAATCGCTCGTCAGGTGTCCGCAGGATGCGCATGACGCAACTCTATCCGCGCCCCTTCGAGAAGCGGACCGACCGGTCGGACAGATCTCAGAGCTGTCGGCGACGTGTGAAGGGCGGCTCTGTCGCAGGACGTGTGGGTCGTCGCGCTCGGTCGCTGCCGGTCTTGCCGGTGCGGGCCTGCAAGTTGCCCGAAAGCAGCCCGGATGCTGTGTGACCCCGTGGCCCCGTGGCCGTCACGGGCCGTGGCAGACTCCATGACCGCCTTGAAGGTACTGCTGTTCCCCCGGCATCACCGACCTGGGCATCACGGCGGTGGAGGTGAGGCGGTCGGCACTCCGCAGGAGGGCCCTGAGCGAGGTGCTGTCGATCCCGGTGGCCGGCGCGGTCCGGACCGGCGTGCGGACTGCGGCGTTCGGCGTTCGGCGTTCGGCGTTCGGCACCAGCGTCACCGCGCCCGGACGTCGGAGCGGTCCGCGCAGCGCCCGGCCACGACGACCGGCGCCGGGAGAATCAGCCGTCCAGCCGCAGCACCAGTTCGTCGATCTCCGCTCCCCGCGCGTTCGCGAAGCCGCGGTCCTCGCCGACGACCTTGAATCCGCACTTCTCCAGGACCCGCACCGATCCGGTGTTGTCCGCCGCCACCCGGGCCAGCAGCGGGCGTTCAGGGACCTCGGCGAGCAGCCCGCGCAGCGCCGCGGTCGCGATGCCCCGCCCCCAGTGGTGGCGATCGATGAAGTACGTGACCTCCCGCTCGCCCGGGTCACCGTACACGGCCACGTGCCCGACGACATCGCCGTCCGCGAGCACGGTGCGCGCGACGACGTCGGGCGAGGCGAGGATGCGCTTCCAGTGCGCGTCGAAGTGAGCCCGGTCCGCCGGGTCCTCAGCGGTGAACGCGGCCATCCGGTTCGACTCGGGATCGTTCGTGTGCCGGTAGAACACGGGCAGATCGCTGGGGTGCACGGGACGCAGGGAGACATCCATGGAAGCCATGGGCCCGACCCTAACGGCCCTTGCGGAAGGAACGGGAGCGAGCGGGCCGCGGCAGGCGAACGACCCCGCGCGGGCTGCCCGAGTCGTGAAGCCGATCTGGGCCCGTACGCCTCCGCCCATCGTATGCGCCGCGACGGCCCGGAGCATGCGTGAGGGCGTCCGCCGTGCTCAGGCCCCGGGGCTGACAGCCTGGGCCGTCTCGAAAGCGGCCTTCTCCTGGTCGCCGAAGTTCGTTCCGGCCATGCGACCAGCCGTGCCGGCGCAGCAGCCTCCACACGCCCTGCACCGTGCGGCCGACGTGGAACATCCGCCCGACCGGCAGCTTGACGCCGTCGTACCGCAACGGCCAAGAACCGTCACGGCCACCGGACACCACGAGTTCCACCGCAAGAGCGGCCCGCCCTGCGTGCCGGGTGCACTCCGCACGCCCGAAAGCCTCGTCGTGGCTTCACGCGTAGTAGATCATGTACTGATTGCGCCCGATTTCCTCCACCACCTCGGGCGAGGGGTGACCTCTGCCCGCGGCCAGTACTTCTCCGTAATGGCCCGGTACGAACGCGGCGCCGGACTTGAGGGCTTCCCGTACATTGCGCACTCGGTACAAGGGGAGTCGTATGTAGGAGTAGACCTCCTGGCCGTTCAGATTCCGACCACGTATCAGCAGGGTGACGGGCTCCGCCGTGTCGAACTTCGGATTCCTTGCGCCGCCCTGCGGGTCCGGGGGATCGGCGGGCGCCTGATCGAACGCTCCTCTTGGGAGTACGGATGCGGGCAGGTCCCGCAAGGACCGGGTGAATGCGCCCAGTGCTCTCTTGATTTCCCGCCTGCTCGCTTCGGGGAGGCGTGGCCATGCCTTTCTGGCAGACATCTCGGCTGCCCAGTAGAGTTGCTCCCCGGCATCAGGGTGTCCGGCCTCAAGGTGCTGCGCGATCCGAGTGACGACGCTCTCGTGCGAGATCTTCGCGAGTTTCTTCCCGGCGACGATCGCAACCTGGCTCCGCTCGTCGCACGCACATCTGATCAGTGTGTCGATGATGCGTGGATGCGCGGTTTCCGGCAGGGCCCTCACTCCCCCGGAGGCGACGAACGGGTCGGGGTCTTCTAGGCAGGAGGCCAATCCGTCGGCCAGTCGGACGGCTTGGTGCCCGCGGACCCTTCCGCTGAGGTCCGCCAGCCCGTCGAGCGCGGCCTGGCGAACCTCCAGCCGCTCATGCGTGATCTGTCCCATGAGCGCCACGAGTGCGTCATCGGTGTCGTTGCCCCCGAGAGCGATGACGGCTGCGAGCACGGTGGCCGGGTCGGGGCTCGACAACGCCTGGGCAAGCGCGCGGGCCGTGTCCGCGCCTCCTGTGCCGCGCAGTTGGAGCGCGGCGGCGAAGCGTCTGTTCTCGTCGTCCAGCAGCGCGACCAGTTCTGCCGGCGTTTCGGGCAGAACGACGGCAGGCGGGACCGCGTCGGCGGCGTCCGCGCCGGGCCCGGAGTGGCCCGGTGATTCCGCCGCGATCGCCTTCGCGGCATGGTCTGCCACGACGGTCAGCGGGTCCAGACTCAGCGATCGGAGTGCCGCTGTGGCACGGGGGTCGCTACTCCGGGTGAGGATCTCCAGCGCACTCAGACGGACGGCCAGTTCGTCGTCCTCCGCAGCCAGCCGCACGGCATGCGTGACGACCTCGGGATCGTCGTGCCGGGACTCAAGGGCTGCCGCCGCGTTGACCCGGACAGCCGGCGAAGCAGCGCTGAGGCGCGCGAGAGCACGGCCGGTGACGCGCTCGTCCGACGTGGAGGCGAGTACCTCCCCGAGTCCGAGGAGTCCCCCGGTGATGGGATCGTCCAGCAGGTCCAGCAGCCCGTCGACGGCTTCGGACCGCCCGTTGCGCAGCAGGGAATCCGCGACACGCGTCCACGACGAGCCGATCAGCCCGGGCTGCCGCAGGAGCCCGGCCAGCGCCGCTGTCACCTCCGGTGACCGAACGGCCAGCAGGCACACGGCGGCGCTCGCCCTGACCGACTCCTCCCCGCTCTGCAGCAGATCCAGCACCGCCTTGATGAACTCCTCGGGCAGGCTGGCAAGATAGGTCTCAAGAAACTCGAGGGTGGGTTCCTGGTCGACGCGCTGAGTGAGGAGCACCAGAAGCCGGTCACAGATGGCCGCGCGCTCCGCGGCGGGCACGATCGACGGGTCGGGCAGCTCGGTCAGAATGCGGGCCGCGGTGAACAGGCCCAAGTGGAAGGGGTCGTCCCGCTGTTCCAGCAGCGCGGTGACAAAGCGGCGTGTCACGTCCGCTCTTCCCTGGCGGGCGAGCAGAGCACCCGTCGTGATCACGGTTGGCCGCCACTCGTCCGCCAGCCACAGGTCGTGGAAGATCTGGGATTCCAGATCCGCCTCGGGCCACTGGGACAGGTGGATGGCCACCAGATGCTCGGCGATCGTACGGTGCGCGAAGAGGTAGGGCGGGTCCCGTCCCTCGCGTTGACTCCCCGCGGGCACCAGGATTCCGGCGGTGATGGACAGTTCCCGCAGCGCGCTCACCGCGTCCAGCCCCAGCTCCTCCAGAGCGGGCCCCAGGGAGCGCAGCTCGCCGATGATACGGCGTGCGGACATACTGTCCACCCAGCCCTCGGGGGATGAGGCGAACCGGTACGCGAGCGGCGCCAGTACCCCGATGTACCTGTCGACCTCGACCGGCTCGGCGGTGGGGACGCTCGGCCAGCGGTTCTCGGAACTGAGGAAGCGCCGCAGCACACGGTCGTGGATCGCACTGCGCTGGTGAGGCAGTTCCTGACCGTCGTCGGCGAGCGCGCACAGCAGACACAGCATCAGCGGGACGCGGGCCAGCGAGGCGAGCACCGGGTCACGCTCAAGGCGTTCACGCAGCGCGGTCTCCGCTGCGGCGGGCAGCCCCCACGCTCCTACCAGCGCGTCCACGTCCTGGGCCGTGAAGGGCTGCAACTCGGCCTCGGCGACTCCCCGCGTGTGCATCGGCGGCCCGGTGTAGCCTGCGGTCCGGCTCGTCACCACGAGGATGTTCGCCGTGCTGTCGGCCCATGGGGCCAGCAGCTGCTCCAGGCGGGCCCGGGAGGCGCGGTCCGGCAACTCGTCGAGAGCGTCGATCATCACCACGGCACTGCCCGCCGCCAGTTGGGCGGACAGCGCCTCGCGGGCCGCGTCCGACAGGTGGTATCGCGATGCCAGGCAGACCAGCAGCGCCTCTTCGAAGTCGGCGGCCCCGGCGCTGACCGCCTCGTCGGCGCGCACCACCACAGGGACCAGCACCTCGTCGGTAGGACTTCCGGCTGCCACAGCCCGACCGGCGGCCCGGGCGAGGCGCACGGTCTCCGTGCGCACCAGCCAGGACTTGCCCAGCCCCGCATCCCCCAGCAGCATCACCCTTCGGTGGCTCGCCAGCAGCTCCGTCCAGCTCACCGCCGGCGCGGCGACGCCATCGTGCGCCTGGCCGGACACCTGTCCTGGCCACGTGTGCTCCCGAAGCCCGATGCTGACGCGGATGGCCTGGTGGAGCCGGAGCGGATCGGAGCCCGGGGGAAGGTACCGCGGAAGCCCGGTCCGCATCGCCTCCCGCTCGATCACCCCGGTCAGTTCCCGGAGGTCCGCCCTTCGGCCGGATGCGAGGCCCGGAGCCCCCACAGCGGGACGCGGACGCGTGTTCCACTCGGTCGCCGCCCTCTTCCGCAGCCGCTCGGCTCGGGCGGAGTCCCCGCCCAGGAACTCGGCGAGCAGCTCCAGATTGCCCCGTGAGACCAGACGCGTCCCGGTGAAGAACGGCGACAGCGTGCTGGGAGCCAGCCCGACCGCCCGGCCGATCTCCGCGTACGAGGGCTGCCCGGACTCACGGTGCAGCTCGTCCAGATACTCCAGCAGCGCGCGCACCGCCCCCGTGGCAGGCCATCTGTCCTTGCGAAAGCCCGGCACCCCCCACCTCCCCACGTTCGCACACCGTTCGCGCCCTACCCGGCGCCGCAGTCGGCATGACCCCCTGTCAGAGCCTTCTTCGACATCACTGCGCGCGGAGCGGCCTTCACAAACCCTACGCACCATGCTCGCCGGGGCCGCGGCGGCGACAGCATTGCTACGAAGGCTTCCGGGCCGGGAGCCGGCACCTCATCACCAACTGGAGGGGACACATGACAGACACCTGGCTGGCCTTCATTCAGCTCGTCAGCGCCGCGCTCACGCTGGGGTCCGCGGCGATGGGCGCGGCCGCGGCCGTCCGACGCGCGCGGCGCGACGACGGTGAGTCACAGGTGAACGTCTCGGACTGAGCCCGGAGCCACCGGCTGCGTCCTGAGACGTGCTGTACGGGCTCCCACCTGATCCGGGCGTTCGGCCTGGCGCCGGAGTGAGGGCCCGGAGATGAGTGGACGTCAACTCCCTTCCCGGTAGCGGCCTCGTCCGGGTAGGGGGACGGTGTGACGGCCGCAGCCTGTCAGCGCTCTGCGTCCGGGGTGTCTTCGCTGCACATCGAGTCAGGGCGGCAGAGGCAGGAGACCACGACCACGAAGGGCCACAGCGACTGAAGGGATGTCACCAGGCGTTCAGCGATGCCGGCGACACCTTGGCGATGCATCTCGATCACGAACCAGGCCGCTCCGGCGCCCATCACGGCGGTCGCCGCGAGGGAGGGCACGGGCCGCAGCCCCCAAGGGGCCGCTGTGCTGCGATCAGCGGCCAGAACAGGCCAGAGCGCCAGGAGAGCGAAGCCGACGACGGCGACCGAACCATGACGCAGGGAGCCCCCGCTGCTCGGTGCCGGCAGCAGAGCCACCACCAAGGCCGACACTCCGCCGCCGCCCAGCGCCACACGTCCGGCGAGCGCGGCCGCACTGAGCCCCCAGGCGGTCAGCAAGTGGCAGATGCCCAGGGCCAGCAGCGCTGCGGTCATCACCCAGAATCCGGGTGCCCCATAGGCTGCCAGGACGCTGATCGTCTGGGCGGCAGGGTCGTAGGCGGGCCCTTCGAGGAGCGCCGCGATCGTCCAGCCCGCGATCAGCAGGACGGGCGCGCACACCGAGGAAAGCAAGGCCCACCTGGGCACAGGTCGCACCGGTTCACCATAGGACGCTCCGGCACTCCGCGCGGCGGCGCCGCGCCTGCAGGGGCGTGGCCGTCACGCGAGCGGGGTCGGACGGCGGTGATCAGCCACTGCCGGATGGTCCGGCCGGATGAGCGGGGCGTCCCGGCCGATGCCGGAGTCCCTGCGCATGCTGCGGATCGCCCGCTCCACCTGCCGTCAACGCCCCGCCGCGCCGCCCTGCGGATGCCGCGCTGCCGGATCGTCTCCGCACCCGTGGACTCCGCGCCCCGACAGGTGACCTGACGCGGATGCGGCTCATCCGCACCTGCGCGGCCCGGTGGCGGGCGCGGCTACCGCCCGCTCCGCCACCGGACGAGAGCGCCTTCCGCCAGATCGGCGTCGCGCCCTCGCCTCCGTGCGTGTCCGCCGGTCCGCCCACCGTCCGATACGGATCTCACCGAACCCGGCGGTGCCGCGGGACGGCCGAGGGTTCCGAACCAACACCGGCAGGTCAGGCCGCGACGAGTTCCTGCTCGTGGTCCGGAGTCTTGGCCTTGGGCCTCTTGTTCGGCAGCGAGAGCCGGAAGACCTTGCGCCATGCGGAGAACACCTGCTTGGGCAGTGGCCCGGTGACGTACTCCAGCTCGTACTTCTCGAACAGCGCGCGCACCTTCACCGCGACCTCGGCGTACCGGTTGCTCGGCAGGTCCGGGAACAGGTGGTGCTCGATCTGGTGCGACAGGTTGCCGGTCATGAAGTGCATGGCCCTGCTTCCGCTGATGTTCGCCGAGCCCATCATCTGGCGCAGGTACCACTGGCCGCGCGTCTCGCCCTTGATCGACCGGCGCTCGAAGACCTGTACGCCCTCGGGGAAGTGCCCGCACATGATCACCGAGTGGGACCAGATGTTGCGGATCAGGTTCGCGGTGAACGTGGCGGCGAGCGTGGTGAGGAACGACGGACCCGACAGCAGCGGATGGACCACGTAGTCCTTGAGGACCTGCTTGCGGATCTTGCGGCCCACGGCCCTGGCCCGCGCGCGGAACTCCGGGTCCTTGCGGCGGCGCTTGTGCAGGTTCTTGCCGAGCTCCAGGTCGTACGCTGCGATGCCGTACTCGAAGAAGCAGGCGTTGATGAAGTTCCACAGCGGCTGGCCGAGGTGGAACGGGTGCCACTTCTGGTCCTCGTCGACGCGCATGATGCCGTAGCCGAGGTCGTTGTCCTTGCCGATCACGTTGGTGTACCGGTGGTGCAGCTCGTTGTGCGAGTGCTTCCACTGATCGGACGGCGAGACGTGGTCCCACTCCCAGGTCGTGGAGTGGATCTTCGGGTCCCGCATCCAGTCCCACTGGCCGTGCAGGACGTTGTGGCCGATCTCCATGTTGTCCATGATCTTCGCCACGGACAGCCCGGCGGTGCCGAGCAGCCACGCGGGCGGGAAGATCGAGAACAGCAGCACACCCCTGCTGCACAGCTCGAGCGTGCGCTGCGCCGAGATCACCCTACGGATGTAGGCGGCGTCCTTCTCGCCACGGCTGGCGAGCACCTCGTCGCGGATCGCGTCCAGCTCGCGGCCGAGCTCCTCGATCTGCTCCGCTGTGAGGTGAGCGGTGGGGTCGATGGCGGTCAATGTGCTTCCTACCGTTCGATGTCGCAGGGGCCCGCGGCGGCGGACACACAGGTCTGGATGAGGACGCCCGGCTCCGCCTCGGTGATCTCGCCGGTGCGCAGGTCGCGGACGGCGCCCGCCTTGAGCGGTGTGGTGCAGCCGAAGCAGATGCCCATGCGGCACCCGGACGGCATGAGCACGCCGGCCTCCTCGCCGATGTCCAGCAACGGCGTGGCACCGTCCGCGTCGACGGTCCTGCCGGTGGCGCTGAACGTGACCTCGCCGCCGTCGCCGGCGACGACGACGCTGGGGCGGAAGCGTTCGGTGTGCAAGCGCGCCGGGACGCCGTGCTCGGCCCAGTGCTCCTCGGCGGCGTCGAGCAGGCCCACGGGCCCGCAGGCCCACGTCTCGCGCTCGGCCCAGTCGGGCACGAGTTCGTCGAGACGGGCGATGTCGAGCATGCCGTCCGTGTCGGTGTGCACCTCGGTGAGCCGCAGCTTCTCGTCCGCGACCAGGTCGTGCAGTTCTTCGCGGAAGATCACGTCGTGCGGCTGCGGCGCGCAGTGCACCATGACGACGTCGTCGAACTCGACGTCGCGCAGCATGCCCATCACGGGCGTGATGCCGCTGCCTGCCGTCAGGTAGAGCACCTTGGCGGGCCTGGCCTGCGGCAGCACGAAGTCACCGGCCGCCTGGTCGAGCTGGATCAGCGTGCCCGGTGCCGCCCTGCGGACCAGGTGGTTGCTGACCCTGCCGTCCGGGATCGCCTTGACGGTGATCGTGACGCGGCCGTCCCGGCGGTTCGTCGGCGAGGTGATGGAGTAGGCACGCCACAGGCGCACGCCGTCGACGTCGACCCCGATCCGCACGTACTGACCGGCGGTGTGGCCGCGCCAGCCCCGCCCCGGCCTGATCACGACCGTCGCGGCGTCACCCGTCTCGGGGTGCACGGCCTCGATACGTCCGCGCAGGTCAGCGCCCGCACGCAGCGGGCTGACCAGGTCGAGGTAGTCCGACGGCAGCAGCGGCGTCGTGACCATCTCCAGCAGTTTCCACGCCCTGCTGCGAAGGGCTGCACTCGTCATGACTCCAGCTTGCTGCACCTCAGGGTGTAAAGTCCTGACCACAGGACGCAAATCTGGTCGGCTGAATTGTTCGCAGGGAACAAAACCGTGAGCCATGCAATCCGGAGGGCCAGCGAACTGACCCTGGACGAGACGACGGTCACCGCGCTTCGGGCCGCGCTGAAGACCACCGCCGACGAGGTCGTCCAGGCGATCATCGACGAGGTTCCCCCCTACGCCAACGCCCTTTCGGGCCGCATGGGCGGTACCATCCGCCGAGCCGTCCGCACCGCCCTGGGGCACTACCTGGACCTCGCGAGCGGGAACGCCACAGGCGGCGACGCCGGTGACGCGGCCTACGAGCTGGGCCGCGGCGAGGTGCGCGACGGCCGTTCGATGGACGCCCTGCTCAGCGCCTACCGCGTCGGCGCCCGCGTGGCCTGGAGATGCCTGGCAGCGGGTGCCGTACCTGCAGGGCTGCCCGCCGCCGAGGTCGCCAAGTTCGCCGAGCTGACCTTCGCCTACATCGACGAGCTCTCCGCCGCGAGCGCCGCGGGCCACGCCGACGAACTGGCCGCACGGGGCAGAGCCCACGAGCGCCACCTGGAACACCTGGCCCGCGACCTCCTCGCCGGCGCGAACCCGGACGTGCTGCTGGCCTCTGCTCAGCGGGCCGGGTGGCAGCCTCCGGTTTCGCTGACCGCGGTCCTGCTGCCGACGGCCCAGGCCAGGCCCGCCTACCGCGGGCTCGACCCGAGCACCCTCGTCCTCGACGATCTGCCGGACGCCACCGGAGTGCTGCTCGTCCCCGATGCCGACCGATCACATCTCCTGCGGCAGCTGACCGACCGCACCGCCGTGGTCGGCCCGGCCCGGCCATGGACTCGTGCGTCCGCCTCGTACGCACGAGCCGTACGCGCGCGCTCCCTCTCCTCCGAGATCCGCGACACCGAGGAGCATCTGCCCGAGCTGGTGCTGAGCGCCGACGTGGACGCCTTCGCAGACCTGCGTGCCCGTGCCCTCGCACCGTTGCAGACCTTGCCTGCCGCGACCGCACAACGGCTGGAGGAGACGTTGCGGGCGTGGCTGCTGCACCAGGGCAGGCGGGACGAGGTGGCGGCGGCGTTGTTCGTCCATCCCCAGACAGTCCGGTACCGGATGTCGCAGCTGCGGGAGCTGTTTCCGGATCTCGCATCGCCACACCGGGTCCTTGAACTGACCCTGGCAGTGGGCCTTCGGGCCGACTGACGCGCAGGTCGACCGTCCACGACCGCGTCCGCGAGCGGTCCGGGAACCGTCGGGAGGGGTACCTCGCGGAACGCGGAGGGCGTACCTTCCCGAGTGATCGACTTCCGGCCATCGAGCAGGCCCGCGCGCGTTGCAGCGCGGGTCGGGAAGGCGTGCCCGTGCCGAGCATGGTCAACGAGGACGGCACCACCCGGAGCGGCTCCCCGATGGACGACATCGTCCAGGAGGACGCGTCTCGGATGCCCGCCGCAGCCCCGAATGCCGAAGTCGACCACTGCGGAGCCGATTCGGCGGGCGAACGGGACGAGGCCGGTCGTCGTCCGGTGGCCCGCAACGGCCACCACCGCGAGCGGTCGGTGACCACCGCCGCCGGGCCGGTTGCGGAAAGGCGCCGCCGGTGAACGACCGGGTGCCGGTCGGCGCGGTCTGCAACAGAGTCACGATCTTGTGGAGGCTGAGGCCGTGTCCCCGTCCTTCGGGTGGGGGCGGCGCTCCAGACAGAGCAGGCGGGCCGCGGACCGGCGTCAAGGGCGGTTAAACCCCCGGTGGGTCCGGCCTTGACAGGCTCCGTCGCCCCGACTGGTGCACCACAGGAGGCCGGTCCATGCTGGGGTTGTGTCACGTGAGGAGTTCTCCTGCGACGTGGCGGTGGTGGGCGGCGGGCTCTCCGGTCTGCGGACGGCCCGCGCGCTGGCGGCGGCCGGGGTGTCGGTGCTCGTCGTCGAGGCCCAGCGCCGGGTGGGCGGACGTACCTATACCGTCACCACGCGTGACGGTGTCGCCATCGATCACGGTGGCCAGTGGGTGAGCCCCGGTCAGGACCATGTCGTGGAGCTGTCCCGCACTCTGGGCGTGAAGCTGTTCCCGAGCTGGGACGCAGGCCTGACCGTGCACTGGCACGACGGCTGTCGCGGCACCGCGCCGGGTCTGTTCCGGGAACGGGCGCAGGAATCCACCGCTGCGCTGCGGACGGCCGCCGCCGATCTGACGCGGCTCGCCGGGCAGTTGCCGGCGGGGCGCCCCTGGGCGGCACCGGACGCCGAGGAGTGGGACGGGATCACCTTCCAGGACTGGCTGGACGCCCGGGTGGAGGATCCGGCGGCGCGGGCAGGGCTGGCGCGCTGCCTGGAAGGCGTCTTCGGCGGCGGCCCCGGCCGGACCTCGTTGCTGGCCGCGCTGGCGATCGTCCGTTCCGGCTCCCATGAGATCACCCGGCTCGTGTCCGACCGGGATCCGGGCCCCGAACGCCGCTTCGTCGGCGGTGCGCAGCAGCTCAGCGCCCGTATGGCCGCCCAACTGCCGCAGCCGGTGCTGCTCGACGCGCCTGTGTCCGCCGTCCTGGAGGACGGCGCCGGAGTGCTGCTGACCACCCGGACGGTGACCATCCGGGCGTCCCGCGCGGTGCTGTCCCCCGCTCCCGCTCTCACGGCCCGGATCCGCTACGAGCCGCCCCTTCCCGCGGCCAGGGACCACCTCACCCAGCGCATGCCCATGGGCTGGGTGATCAAGACGCACTGCGTGTACCCGGACCGTTTCTGGGCGGCTGACGGCTTGTCGGGGAAGGTGGTCAGCGACCAGGGCGCGGTTCGGGCAACGGCGGACAACTCCCCGCCGAGCGGCACGCCGGGCGTGCTGGCCGCCTTCATCGAGGGCGCCGAGGCCCGTCGGCTGGCCCCGGCGTCGCAGGCCGAACGCCGGGCCGCCGTCCTGGCCGACCTGACCCGCTACTTCGGCCCGGCGGCCCGCGCGCCGAGCTCGTACCACGAATGGTCGTGGGGCGACGACCCGTACACCCGGGGAGCATACGGCGGATACCTCACTCCCGGCGTCTGGACGGCCTACGGCCCGGCGCTGGCGGCGCCGACGGGGCGGCTCCACTGGACCGGGACGGAGACCTCCGCGTCATGGAACGGCAAACTCGAGGGTGCCGTCCGTTCCGGCGAGCGCGCCGCGCAGGAGGTCCTGGACGCCCTCTGAACCGCAGCGGAGGGATCACCGCCCGCCGAACCCGGTACGCGCCTTCTGCACAGGGGCGCTTGAGCCCGGCCCGCCGCCCACACCGCGCCGACGGCCCGGCATCCCCGTCGGAGTCGTCGCGCCCGGTGAGCTCACGCCGGCAACGGTTGAACACGCGATCTCACCTGTACCGAGCCCGTACCTCCGGGGGACAGGCGTCCGGGCTCATCACGGAAGGCCGCTGCCGCGATGGCCAGCACCGACGACATGCGACGGTCGAGCACGCGAGCCCACCGCTCCCCCCGTGGCTGAGGCCGGGCGTGTCACTCCCCGGGCGGATGCAGGCGGCCGGTGAGGAAGGTGAGGATCTCGTCGCGGGCCCGGACCGTGGGGTGGCCGGCCTCGTCGACGAGGTGGGCGGTGACGACACTGTGCGGTGTGCCGACCAGATCGGCGAAGAACGGCGGCGGGGACGGGTTGGCGGCCCCGTCAGGGAGGACACGCCCGTCAAAGGCGTCGCCGAGCAACGCGCGGTAGGCGGCGAAGCGCCGCCCCGTGCACCAGCGGTCGCCCTCGAAGCGGTAGGCGAGCACGGTGAGCCCGTCGCGGGCGAGCCGGTCACGCACCGCCCGCGCGTCCTCCGGGGCGAGTTCGAGCCCGCCGGGGTCGTCGAGCGGCAGCGACGGATGGTTGACCACCGGGGCGATCACCGCCGGCTCCAGGGCCATGGTGAGGGCGAAGTTGCCGGTGAAGCACAGGCCGATCGCACCCACGCCGGGCCCGCCGCACGCGGCGTGGGCCTGGCGTGCCAGGCCGCGCAGCCACACCGTCACCGGGCTGGTGCCGCCCCCGGCGAAGGCGCGGAACTCCGCGCTGACACAGGCGCGGCGGACGACCTCCCGGCCGCCCTCGACCGTGGGAAAGGCACCGTCCCTTCCGAAAAGGGAGGGCACATGGACGGTGAAGCCCGCGTCCCGCACCCAGCGGGCGAGCCGCAGGACGTCCGGACTGATGCCCGGCATCTCGGGGAGCACCACGACCGCGGGCCCGGCCCCGGCCACGTACACCTGCTTCACCACCCCCTCCACGGACACGTCACGGCAAGTGAAGTCGGTGATCGGATCGTCGGTCATGGGGCAAGCATGGCCCGGCACCCGCCGACCCGCTGAGGGGCCGGATCGCCAAGACCAGGGGTAATCTCGCCACACGACGACGCGCGGTACGGGCCGGCGACGGACGTACGGGAGGACGGTGGCGGAGGCGATGAGGCGTACACAGGAGCACGTGAGCCCGGACCCAGGACCGGATGCGCTGCGGGTCGGTGTCCTCGCCTACCCGGGCTGCTTCGCGTCCGAGGTCTACGGGGTCCCCGATCTGCTGACGATGGCCGCACACGTCGCCGGGCCGGACACGCCCGGCTACCAGGTGTCGATCGTCTCGCCCCGCCGCCGGGTCACCGCCTCCGGCGGCGCGAGCCTGGACGTGCGTCCGCTGCGCGAGGTCGACGTCCTCGTCGTTCCCGGATTCGAACCGGGCCCGGGCACGGACCTGTGCACACGCCTCGCCCGGCTTGCCCCCGAGACCGAGGCGATCCGCGCACAGGCCGCCGCCGGCACCGCCGTCGTCTCCCTCTGCGTCGGCGCCTTCCTGCTCGCCGACGCCGGGCTCCTCGACCGGCGCCGGGCCACCACGTCCTGGCTGCACGCCGACGAACTGGCCAGACGCTGCCCGGGCGCCGACGTCCGGCCGGAGCACCTGGTCGTCACCGACACCGGTGTGACGACCACGGCCGCCTTCAGCGCCATGTACGACTTCGCGCTGGACCTCGTCCGTCGGCACAGCGGCGACCGGGTCGCCCGGACCACCGCGCGGGTGGCGCTTGTCGACGACGCGAGGACTTCCCAGACCCCGTACGTCGACCCCCGGCTTCTACCCCAGCCCGGCGGCGAGTTCTCCCAGCTGGTCATGCGCAGACTCGACCAGAACCTCGTCGAGCCGTACGACCTCGGCGCACTGGCGGACGCCTTCTCGGTCAGCACCCGCACACTGCTGCGCCGATTCGCCGAGGAGACCGGACGCAGCCCGCTGGCTCATCTGCAGGCCTCCCGGGTGCGCCGCGCCCGCCACCTCCTGGAGACCACCGACCACACCGTCGCCGCCGTCGCCTCGGCCGTCGGCTACCGGGACCCCGGCACCTTCGCCGCCCTCTTCGCCCGCCACACCGGCCACCGCCCGAGCGCCCACCGAGCCGCCTTCCGCCGCACGAACCGGAGGCCCGTCCCGAAGGACGACGCTTGACGGGGGCGGTTCCGGCAAGTTGTGCCCCGGCCGCCACCGGGCGGATCCGCGACTGTGCCGCCGACACGTTCGTGCACACCGATCAGGGGTGGTCGCAACGCCTGCTTGAACCCGAGCAGTTCCGGTCACGGAAGCTGGTTGCCGCTCCCGTCCGCCACGGCCTGGTCGGCTCGATGGGCCGGGTCAGTGCGGCAGACGACGACGCCGCGATGGCCCGCAGCTCTGGCTGTATGACCCCCGCTGTCACCTGATCCTCCATCAGTCCCTGCTGGATCCACCGGTACAGGGTTGCCGCACCGGCCCGCTGGCAGGATCCAAGCGAGCCCGCTCGACGAGCTCGGCGTGGACGCGGGAGGCGTTGCCGCCCCACCGGGCCAGGAGCGTGCGCATGTCCGCTGTCACCGTGAACCGCGCCGCTGGCACGCGTCCGTACCGGTCTTCCGCCCGCGCGGCGGACAACCACCGCCGCACTGTCCGCTCGGAACGCCCCAACGCTTGTGCCACCAGACGGACATGGGCGGGCGTCAGCTCATCTCGGGCATCGAGTTCGAGGAGGCGCTGCACCGCGGCGGTCCGGCTCACTCTGGCCGGCTCGACGCCTGCGCGCTGCTGCGCACCGGATCCGTCTTCGGTCATGGTCCAGTCCTCTCATACCGTCGGCAGAGTCCTGGCGGGCTCGGCATCGCGATGACAGCGGCAGGGTGCATCTGCTGGCAGAGCCTGGGGAAGACGATCAAGAGTCTCCCGGGTGCGTCCAAACCTGATGAAACGTCATATTTCAGTGACTGAACGTCAACCCACCACCCCCACCGCCTGGTTGCTGC